>CAWFGZ010000007.1:0-82651 GCA_963815435.1 uncultured Alphaproteobacteria bacterium | reverse complement strand
TGGCGGTGGCCGGACGCGGTAGCTGGCACGTGCTCGAGCTCTCGCGGACGTTCAATCATTTCGACGAGGTCGCGGCGGTGATTGCCGCACCCGGCCAGGACGCGTGGACGTCGGACCGCGTGTTTCCAGACGGTTGCGTCTCCCAGTACATTCGAAACCTTCAGACCAAAGCCCGCAACACCGCCACGAGAGCGATGGTCGACCAGGGGCTCCTGCTCGACAGTTTCGAGGCCGAGCTGCGGTCTGGGCATGAGCTTGGCTGGTTCGTGGCCGATCTGCTGCTCTGCTCGGCCTGCTCGGCACGGTGATCGGCTTTATTTTCATGCTCGCGCCGATCAGCGGGCTCCACGCCGCGGACGAGAGTGCGATCCGGGCAGCGCTCGGAGCGATGAGCGGCGGCATGGCGGTGGCGCTCTACACCACGCTCGCCGGCCTGATCGGGGGCATGCTGCTGAAGATTCAGGGCTTCCTGCTCGACGGTGCCGTTCGGGAGCTGCTGCGGCGGACCACCCAGCTGACCGAGATCTACGTCCTGCCGGCGATCGAGCGGGGGCGATGCGATGCGACGGCCTGATCATATCGGCGTCGAGCTTCACCGATCTCCTGTTCAACGCGCTGCTCGGCTTCGTCGTCATGTTCGTGCTGGCGTTCCTTCTGATCAATCCGGTTGCCAGGAGCGGCGCCATTGATCCGAAGGCGGAGTTCCTGATCACGCTGAACTGGCCTGACGGCCGTCTCGAAGACGTCGACCTTTACGTCGAGGATCCTCTGGGCGAGCTGGTCTGGTTTCGCAGCCGTGAAGCCGGCCTCATGCACCTCGATCGCGACGATCTCGGCCAGCTCAACGACGCGATCGAAGTGGCGGGTCGTCGGGTTGATCAATCCGATCAATCAGGAAACCGTCTCAATTCGCGGCATCGTGCCCGGGGAATACGTCGTCAACCTGCATCTCTATCGGGCTGCGGGCGCGGGGCCGGTCCCGGCAACGGTCAAGGTCGAGAAGCTGAACCCGAGCGTCCAGCTGGTGTTTTACGGACCGGTCGCGCTGACCGAGCAGGGCGACGAACGGACCGCGGTCCGTTTCCTGGTCGGCGGAGACGGCCGGGTGATCGACGTCAACCAGCTGCCCAAGTCGATCGTGCCGCTACGTCGCCTGGCGGCGGGGTGCTGCGGGGGCCGATTCATGACCGCCGCTATCGTCGGTCTTGCGGCGTGCTATTTGGTGCTCGCGGTCTTGCTGCTCAGCCTCAACCTCAGGAGCGCTTGGCGCTGGCCGATCAAGGCATGGGCGATCGCGATCACCATCGCCTTCCTCGCGGCCGGATATCTGGCCCTCGAAGCCATGCTGGGCTGGCCGGCCGAGGCTCTCACCTCCCGCCCGCTTCCAGCTGCATGGCGCGCTCGTTCAAGAACCCGATCGGGGTGGCCGGTCCTCGGGCGCGATCTATCTGTGGCTGTCGCCGCCGACGCCGACGGCGCGGCAAGCGCGCCACCCCGTGCCTATGCCCTGCCCTACTCGCGAGGCTTGCACGAACAGATCGCCCGGCTGCAGGGTCGACTGCAACAGGGCGAGCCGGTCAATGGCACGACCACGCGACACCCGGGAGCGTACCGTCTTGGCACCCGCTCGGTCCAGGTCGAGCTCTACGCAGCACCCCCGCCGGTCCTGCCCCCCAAGACCGGATGAGGAGACATCATGCCCTCTGTTTCAATCGGTTGGTGGGATTTCCTGCGTCAGCGCCTTGACGAAGCTCTGCCGCCAGTAGACGACGTCGCGTTGCTTGACCTGTGCGAGCAGCCGGCGCCAGCGGTCCTGGCGCTCATCCAACGGCATGATCAGGCCGAGATGCATCGCCTCGGCGACCGCTTCGGTATCGTACGGATTGACGACCACCGCACCGTCCAACTCATCGGCGGCGCCAGCGAAGCGCGACAGGACCAGAACGCCGGGATCATCCTCTGACTGCGCCGCGACATACTCCTTGGCGACCAATTCATGCCGTCACGCAACGGCGTGACCAGGCCAATTCGCGATAGCCGAAAGAAGCCGGAGAGCGTGCGCCGGCTGAAGCTGCGATTAAGGTAGCGCAGCGGCATCCAGTCGAATTCACTGAAGCGACCGTTGATCCGCCCCGACGTCGCCTCGACCTGGCGACGCATCTCGAGGTATTCCGGCACCTCTTCTCGTGACGGCGCCGAGATCTGAACGAAGGTGACCTGCCCCCGCTGGCGCGGGTAGTTCTGGAGCAGAGTCTCATACGCCCGCAGGCGCTCGGTAATGCCCTTGGTGTAGTCCAGCCGGTCGACACCGATGATCAGCTTGCGCCCGAGGAGGCTGCGCGCCAGGCGCTGGCTGGCCCGCACCGCCTCCGCCGAGGTCGCCATCTTGGCGAAGTCCTCGGTGTCAATTCCGATCGGGAAATCCTGCGCCCGGATGGTGCGGCCAAAGGCATGAACGAGACCGTCGGCGAGGGCGTAGCCAACCCCCTCCCGGTAGAGATAGTCGTGGAAATTGCGCAGATCGTTGCTGGTCTGAAAGCCGACCAGATCGTAGGCGTCTCAGCGCCTGGAGCGAGGCGGTCGTGCCACGGCAGGGCGACATAGACCTCGGTCGACGGGAAGGGAATGTGCAGGAAAAAGCCGATCCGTCCGTGGATTCCCAGTTGCCGCAACTCCTCGCCGAGAGGGATCAGCTGGTAGTCGTGGACCCAGATCAGATCGTCGTCCCGCAGGTAGGGGTAGAGTTCCTCCGCGAACAGTTGGTTCACTCGTCGATAGCCGATGTACCATTCGCGATCGAAGCTCGAGAGGTCGAGCCGGTAGTGGAACAGCGGCCAGAGCGCGCGATTGGAAAAGCCGCCGTAGTAGCGATCGAAGTCGGTCTGCTGCAGGTCAATCGTGATGTAAGTGATGTTGCCGGTGCGGAATACCTTGGGCATCGGCGCGCCGGCCTCGATCGTCTCGCCGCTCCAGCCGAACCAGATGCCGCCGCTCTCGCGCAACGCCGCCAGTACGCCTACCGCCAGACCTCCCGCGGTGGCCGCTTTGCTACCCGAGATTGGCGTGACGCGGTTGGATACGATGATCAGGCGGCTCACTATCTCCGCTCGCGACGCCTCAGACGACGTCCTCCCAGGTTCTGCTCAGCTTCATTGCACAGTTGATCAGACCCACAAGCGAGTAGGTCTGCGGGAAATTGCCCCAAAGTTCGCCGCTCTTGGGGTCAATGTCCTCGGACAGTAGGCCGAGGTGATTGCGGCAAGCAAGCATGTTCTCGAACAACTCCCGCGCCTCGGTGCGCCGACCCTGCGCGATCAGAACATCGATATACCAGAACGTGCATACGATAAAGGCGTTTTCAGGCCGGCCGAAGTCGTCCTCTTTGACGTAGCGGAACAGATGCGGCCCGCGCCGCAACTGACGCTCGATGGCGGCGACGGTGCCGACGAAGCGTCCGTCGTCCGGGCGGATGAAGCCAACCTCATGCATCAGGAGCAGGCTCGCGTCGATGTCGTCGCCGCCAAACGACGCCGCGAAGCTGCCAAGCGACGGGTTCCAGGCCGCGCGCAGGACGGTCTCACGAACCTGATCGGCGCGGGTCTGCCAATGCGTAGCCCGATCCACGAGCTTCAGATGGCTGGCGATGCGCGCCAGTCGATCGCAGGCGGCCCAACACATGACGCTCGAATGGGTGTGCACGCGCGCCTGGCTGCGAAATTCCCAGATGCCCGCGTCCGGCGCGTCGTGCAGGACAAACGCCTGATCGCCGATCGTCTCCAGACGATGGAAGGTGTGCTCGCCGGCCGGCTGCCGAAGGCGCTGGTCGAAGAACGCCTGGGTCGCGGCGAGCAGGACCGAGCCATAGCCGTCATGCTGGTCGTGCTCGTAGGCCTGGTTGCCGATCCGGACCGGGCGGTTGCGCCGATAGCCCTTGAGACTGTCGATCTGCCGTTCGGCCAGTCTCGCCTCCAACCCGATACCGTAGACCGGCTGCAGACGGCCGTCCTGGCTGCTACCGACGATGTTGCTGATGTAGGCGAGGAAATCCTCCATCGTCTCAATGTCACCGAGCCGGTTGAGGGTGCGCACGACGAAGTAGGCGTCGCGGAGCCAGCAGAAGCGATAGTCCCAATTGCGGCCGCTGCCGTCGATCTCCGGGATCGAGGTGGTCATCGCCGCGACGATCGCGCCGGTCTCCTCGAAGCTGCAGAGCTTGAGTGTGATAGCGGCGCGAATCACCGCCTCCTGCCACTCGAACGGGACCGAAAGGCGCATCGTCAGGGTGCGCCAATAGGCAACGGTCTGCTCGAGAAACTCCCTTCCGGTCTCGATGATCGGCCCGCGCAGCGACTCGTCCGGCCCGAGCAACAGGACCACCTGATCCTCGAGGATGAACGCCGTCTCGTCGAGCAGATAGGTCAGCGGCGCGTTGGTGGTCAGGCGAAGGCTGCTGTCGGGCCCGACGTAGCGGATATGATTGCTGCCGCGGGTGATCTCGGGTGTGTGGCTGCCGTAGTGGAACACCGGGCGCAGGCGGATCCGGATGCGCGGGGTTTCGCCGAATGGCCGCACGATGCGCATCAGCGTGGTCGGGCGAAAGATGCGGCCGAACTGAAGGAACCGCGGCGCGAAGTCGGTGATCTCGACGCCGTCGCCATCGCCGTCGGTGAGCCGCGTGATCAGGACCGCGGTGTTCGGGAGGTAGGACTGCTCGGTCTCGGCCAGCCCTTCGAGCTCGACGCTGTAGTAGCCGTGCTCCTCGCCGTCGTCGAGCAGCCTGCAGAACAGCGGATCGCCGTCGAAGCGCGGAAAACAGCTCCACACGATCGTCCCCATCGGGTCGATCAACGCGCTGATGGTGCAGTTGCCGACGATGCCAAGATCGAGAGAGGTCATCGGCGCGCATCGTCCGGCATCAAGCTCGCGGGGAGCAGATCGACCTGCCAGGTCTGCATGGCGCTCAAGTCCTCGTGGCCCTAGACGACGGCGGTCGGGCGGTCTTCCAAACCGATGCGGATCGTAGTTCCGCCCAGGTCGTTGACGACGCCGAGGGCCGGCCTCGTCGGTTCCAGCGAAGACGACCCGCCGGCCAGCGAACGGACGCTCGCGCATGAACGCGGCGATCGCCTGCCCTTTGTCGCAGCCAGGAGGTTTCGGTTCGATTACCGTTTTGCCTTCCCGCAGCACGAGGGCGCCCTCGCAGACGGCGACCGCCGCTTCGGCCGCGGCTGCGGTGGCGGCCCGATGCTCGGGTGCCTTGCAGTAGTGCAAGGCGAGCATCAGACCCTCGTCCCCCAGGAGCTCACCCGGGTGTCGATCGGCGCGCTCAAGCGCCGACAGGGCTGCTCGAACACCTTCCGGATCGGGCTTGGCGCGCGCTACCTTCGAGCACAGATTTGCGGCGCTCGAGGCCGGCAGGCCGGCGGCGCTCAGACGGGGCAGCGAGATCAGCTCGTCAAGCTGCCGGACCGAGCGACCGCTCACCAGCGCGAGCGCGCCACCCCTCGCCTCCTTGAGCTCAGCCGGCACCTTACAGAGCCGCTCGTTCTCAGCGGCCATTCGATGGAGACTAAGCCTCACTGGTTTTCACAGAAGTCAACGCGCCATACCATTGCCAAGGCAAACAGAAGGTTGCAACCGCGATCGCGGTCGCAACCCTGGCGGGCCGGCCAAGTGGCCCCTTGCCTGCCGCCCCGGCATGACCAACTCTAGACGGCGATGGCGACGGACCGAACCACCGAGATGTCTGCGAGCGGATACGTCCTCTTGCCCGCGCGCGGGGTGATCGCGCTGCGCGGCGCTGACGCGCGCCCCTTCCTCCAGGGTCTGATCAGTAGCAATGTCGAGAAAATCGCTCCTGAACAAGCCGGTTACGGGGCGTTGTTGACACCGCAGGGAAAGTTTCTGTTTGACTTCATGGTTGCCGAGCAGGCGGGTGCGCTGCTGCTCGAGACCGAACGCGAGCGTGTGGAGCAACTGCTTCGCCGTCTGATGCTCTACAAGCTCCGCGCTAAGGTCGAGCTTGAGGATGCGAGGGGGTGCTACGCGGTCGCGGCTCTGCTCGGCGAGGGCGTGGCGGCTAGAGTAGGCTTGGCTGATCGCGCCGGCGCTTGCCGGTCGCTGGCGGAGGGCCTCCTCTTCGTCGATCCGCGGCTGCCACAGCTGGGCGTACGAGCGCTGCTGTCGCCCGACCTCATTGCCGCCACGCTCGAGGCCGACGGTTTCGCTCCTCTCGAGGCCGCCGCCTACGAGCGGGCGCGGATCAGCCTCGGCGTGCCCGATGGCGCGCGCGACCTGGTGGTCGAGAAATCGACCCTGCTCGAGAGCGGCTTCGAGGAGCTGAACGGCGTCGATTTCGCCAAGGGTTGCTTCGTCGGCCAGGAACTCACGGCGCGGATGAAGTATCGCGGGCTGGTGCGCAAGCGGCTGATGCCGGTGATCCTGAAGGGCGCCAGCCCCGAGCCGGGCACCATCATCCGCCGTGGCCAGCGTGAGGCGGGCGAGATGCGCTCGAGCGTCAACGGCCAGGGTCTCGCCCTGCTCCGCTTGGATCAGATCCCGGCGGCGGGTGAAAACAATGCACCACTGCTCGCAGGCGAAACCGAGGTGATCCCGGTCAAGCCTGACTGGGCCAGGTTCTGAGCCGCGCAGGCAAGCTCAGTCGCCGATCTGCCACTCGAGACGGCTGCTCGCATGCTCGGTGCGCAGCGCCCGCGCGACCTCTCGCAGACGGCGAAACGGCGACCGGCCGGGGGCTGCCTCTCGATTTTCGAACAGCCGAGCGGCGCGCGCGAGCCCATGGCGGCCGAACTCATCGCGGAGCGCATCGTTCAGCCACGCCTCGACCTGGGCCTGACGCTTTTGCTCGAGCCGACCCTCGGCGCCAAGGAAGGCACTGCGTCGGGCCAGCACGTCCACCAATTCGGCGACGCCCCGGCCGTCCAGGCCGCTCACCAGGAGGACAGGTATCGACCAGCCGTCGGCGTGGCCCGGCGACAGCTGGAGTGCCGCCTCGACATCGCTCTTCGCTCTCAGCGCGACCGGGCCGAGGTCGGCCTTGGTGACCACGACGAGATCCGGGATCTCGGCAATGCCGGCTTTCATGTACTGCAGGCTGTCGCCCGAGCCGGGTTGGACACAGAACACGACCGTGTCGCTCACTGACGCCACTTCGGTCTCCGACTGGCCGACACCCACCGTCTCGACGATCACCAGGTCGTAGACCGCCCGCATCAGCACCATGGCGGCCGGCGTCAGGGCGGCGAGCCCGCCGAGCCGGCCCCGCGCCGCCATCGAGCGGACAAAGATGCCCTGGTCTTCGGGATCGGCCTGCAGCCGGGCGCGATCACCCAGCAGAGCGCCGCCACTGCGGCCCGAGGACGGATCAACGGCGATTACGCCGACCGTCTGGTCCCGCTCGCGACAGGTCCGAAGCAGGCGCGACAGCAGGGTCGACTTGCCGACCCCGGGCGCGCCCGTCAGCCCCACGACATGCGCTCGCGCGCCGGCGTAAGCGACGTCGAGAAGAGTCAGTGTCTGCGGTTCACCGGCCGCGGCCTCGAGCCGCGACAGCGCCATCGCCATCGCGCGCTTGCCGCCGGTGCGCAGCGCCTCGAGCGGCGACGTCCTGGAGCGGCCACTCAAACCGTGCTGGCCATCCGGCTGGGCGCGCCCAGGGCCGCCTGCGCCGCCGCTAGACGGGCGATCGGCACCCGATAGGGCGAGCAGGAGACGTAGTCGAGCCCGACCTTCGCGCAGAACGCTATCGTCGCCGGATCGCCGCCATGTTCGCCGCAGATGCCGAGCTTGAGGTCCGCGCGGCCCCGGCGACCGCGCTCGCAGGCCCACTCGAGCAGCGTGCCGACGCCCGCAATGTCCAAGGTCGTGAAGGGATCGGCGTCAAAGATGTGATGTTGCAGATAGTGCTCCATGAACTTGGCCGAATCGTCGCGCGACAGGCCGAGCGTCATCTGGGTCAGATCATTGGTCCCGAAGCTGAAGAACTGGGCATGCTGAGCGATGTCTTCGGCGCACAGCGCGGCGCGCGGCACCTCGATCATGGTGCCCACTTGGTAGTCCAGACGGATAGCGCTCTCGGCCATGACCTCCTGGGCGACGGCATCGATCTCGGCCTTGATCAGGGCCAGCTCGCGCGCGACGCCGACCAGCGGCACCATGATCTCCGGTACCACGGTCTGGCCGGACTTCGCGGCCACCGCGATCGCGGCCTCGAAGATCGCGCGCGCCTGCATCTCGTAGATTTCCGGGAACAGGACGCCGAGGCGACAGCCGCGCAGTCCGAGCATCGGGTTCGCTTCCCGCAGCTCGGCGGCCCGCCGCCTGAGAGTGGCGGCGTCCACCCCCGACGCTTTGGCGACCGCATCGATCTCCTCTGGCTCATGCGGCAGGAACTCGTGCAGGGGCGGATCCAGGAGGCGGATGGTGACTGGCAGGCCGGCCATGATCTCAAACAGCTCGACGAAGTCCTGGCGCTGCATGGGCAGGATCTTGGCCAGCGCCGCGCGCCTACCGTCGACCTCGCCGGCCAGGATCATCTCGCGCATCGCAACGATCCGCTCGTCGTCGAAGAACATGTGCTCGGTGCGGCAGAGCCCGATGCCCTCGGCGCCGAACTTGCGCGCCGTGCGCGCGTCGACCGGGGTCTCGGCGTTGGTCCGGACCTTGAGGCGTCGGCGCTCGTCGGCCCAGCTCATCAGGATGGCAAAGTCGCCCGACAGTTTGGGATCGACGGTCGGGACGGCGCCGATCATGACCGTGCCGGCGCTGCCGTCGACGGTGATCACGTCGCCGGCCGCGACCTCGCGCGCACCGGCCGTGAAGCGCTCGCGCCGATAGTCGATCGCCAGATCAGCGGCGGCGCAGACGCAGGGCTTGCCCATGCCGCGCGCGACCACCGCGGCATGGCTGGTCATGCCGCCGCGTGAGGTGAGGATGCCCTTGGCGGCATGCATGCCGTGGATGTCCTCGGGCGAGGTCTCGATCCGCACCAGGATGACGGCCTCGCCCATGGTCCCCAAGCGCTCCGCATCGTCCGCGTTGAACACGACCTTGCCGGACACGGCGCCCGGCGACGCGGGCAGCCCTTTGGCAATGACATCGCGCGGCGCATTGGGATCGAGAGTCGGGTGCAGGAGCTGCTCGAGCGAGGCGGGTTCGATCCGGGCGACCGCCTCGTCGCGGTCGATCACGCCCTCCTTGGCCATGTCGACGGCGACCTTGATGGCGGCGTGCGTGGTCCGTTTGCCGTTGCGGGTCTGCAGGATCCAAAGGCGTCCCTTCTGCACCGTGAACTCGATGTCCTGCATGTCGCGGTAATGGGCCTCGAGTCGATCGAATACCTGGGTCAGTTGCGCGTAGGATTCGGGCATCACTTCTTCCATTGCCGGCAACGCGCCGCCCGTGGCGTTCTTCATCGCTACCGTCAGAGGCTGGGGCGTGCGGATGCCGGCCACCACGTCCTCGCCCTGGGCATTGACCAAAAACTCGCCGTAGTAGCCCTTCTCTCCACTGGAGGGATCGCGGGTGAACGCCACGCCGGTCGCGCTGTCCTCGCCCTGATTGCCGAACACCATGGTCTGGATGTTGACCGCGGTGCCCATGTTCTCGTCGATGCCGTGCAGACGCCGGTAGGTGACCGCGCGCGGCGTCATCCAGGAGCGAAACACCGCGCCGATCGCGCCCCAGAGCTGCTCGTGCACGTCCTGCGGGAACGGTGTCCCCGTCTGCTCCCGAGCGATCGCCTGATAGGCCTCGATCAGGCGAAGCAGATCGTCCCCGGTGAGATCGGTGTCGAACTGATAGCCGTGTTCCTGTTTGACCTCGTCAAGCTGGTCTTCGAACAGATAGTGATCGACGCCGAGCACGACGTCGCCATACATCTGAATGAAGCGGCGATAGCTGTCGTAGGCGAAGCGCGCGTTGCCGGTGCCGGCCGCCAGTCCCTGCACCGTACGGTCGTCCAGACCGAGGTTGAGCACCGTGTCCATCATCCCTGGCATCGACAGCGGCGCACCCGAGCGGACCGAGACCAGGAGCGGCCGCTCCGGATCCCCGAGCCGAGCGTCGAGGCTGTGTTCGATTTTGCGCAGCGCGACCGCCACCTGATCGGCCAAGCTATCGGGATAGCGCTGATCGTGCCGGTAGTAGTAGCGACAGACCTCGGTCGTAATCGTGCAGCCGGGCGGCACCGGCAGTCCCAGCCGGCTCATCTCGGCCAGATTGGCCCCCTTGCCGCCAAGCAGATCGCGCATGTCCGCTCGACCTTCCGCCTCGGCCGCACCGAAGCTGTAGACCCACTTTTCCATCATGCCACCCGGCGATTGCTGTTTTCCGCTACGGTGTCTTCGATCAGGGAGAAATCGGCGACGGCGCCCAGCGCGGAGCGAATCTGATCAAGAAGATATAGCCGATTCTCGCGTAGCGCCCGGTCCTCCGTATTGACCGTGACCTGGTCGAAGAACGCGTCGACCGGCTGCCGGAGCCGGGCAAGCGCGACCATGGCCTCGGCGAAGTCCTCCCGCTCGAGCGCGCCTGCGATGTCGCCGCCGACGGTCATCAAGCGGAAGTACAGCATCTGCTCCTCTTTGGCCTCCAGCCGCTGGCCGTCGGGCTGGCCGGCATAGGAGCGCCCGTCACGCTTCTCCTCGATCCGCACGATGTTGCTGGCGCGGCGATGCGCAGTCAGCAGATTGGCCCCGTCGTCGGTCGCAAGGAAGGCGCGGAGAGCCTCGACCTTGGCGAGCAGACGGATCAGATCGTCCTCTTCGGCGGCCGCGAACACGGCGCTGATCAGATCGTGTCGCACCCCGACGCTGCGCAGGTGCACCTTGAGGCGATCGGCGAAAAAGTCCAGCAACTCGGTGGCCAGGGCACCTGCATCGACGCCCGCCAACTGCTCGCCGTGCCCGGAAAGCGCCTCACGGAATGCTGGCCGAAGCGGCAACCGGAGACGGTTCTCCAGGATCAGGCGGATCACGCCGAGGGCGGCGCGGCGCAGTGCGAACGGGTCCTTCGAACCGGTCGGTTTCTCGCCAACCGCGAAGAAGCCGGCCAGCGTATCGAGCCGGTCGGCCAGGGCGAGGGTGACGCTGACCGACGCCCTCGGGCAGCGGTCGTTCGGGCCTTGCGGCGCGTAGTGTTCGGCGATGGCGGTCGCCACTTCAGGGTGCTCGAGGTCGTGCAGCGCGTAGTAACGGCCCATGGTCCCCTGGAGTTCCGGGAACTCGCCGACCATGCCGCTGACCAGATCGGCCTTGCACAGCAGCGCCGCTCGCGCGGCGTGCTCGAGTCTGACCTCCGGCACCCGCTGGGCGAGCCAGGCCGTGAGAGCCTGGAGGCGCGCCACCTTTGCGCCGAGCGAGCCGAGCCGGGCGTGGAAAACCACGCGATCGAGCTCCGGAACGCGGCTCGCCAGCGGTCGCTTTAGGTCCTGATCCCAAAAGAACTGCGCGTCCCAGAGACGCGCCCGCAGGACGCGCTCATTGCCCGCGACGATCGCCTTGCCGCCATCCTTGGCCGCCAGGTTGGCAACCATCAGAAAACGCGGTGCGAGCCGACCCTCAAGATCCACCAGGGCCAGGTATCTCTGGTGCCGGCGCATCGAGGTTCCAAGCACCTCCTCGGGCAACGTCATGAAGCGTCGGTCGATCCGGCCGATTAGCACGACCGGCCATTCGACCAGCCCCGCAAGCTCGACGAAGAGCGCTGGATCAGCCCGCACGCGGAGGTTTTCCGCATTGGCCAGCCGCTC
Source organism: uncultured Alphaproteobacteria bacterium (assembly GCA_963815435.1). Lineage (GTDB taxonomy): Bacteria > Pseudomonadota > Alphaproteobacteria > Geminicoccales > Geminicoccaceae > DATAOG01. The sequence goes on along the minus strand of CAWFGZ010000007.1, from coordinate 70,881 downwards.
GGCTTCATTCATGATCTCGTACTGGCGCTCCGGGCCGTCGAGCTGCACGTAGGCTGCCGCCAACTTCTGCCGGTAGTCCTGGAAATTGCGGACGTCGATCGGCCCGGGCGCGAGAAAGCGATGTCCGAGGGTGGTCCTGCCGGCGCTGAGCGGGCCGAAGGTGACCGGCACGACCTCGCCGTCGAGCAGGCAAAGGATACCGTGGAGGGGGCGCACCCAGCGAATCGTGTGCTCGCCCCAGCGCATCGATTTCGGCCAGGGGAAGCGGACCAGGAGTGCCCCGAGCAATGGCACCAGGACTTCGGCCGCCGGCTTGCCGATCCGGCGGTAGCGCGCCACGTGCACCCGGCCTCTCTTGTCGTCCCTTTCCTCGAGCAGGTACTCGGTCACGCCGAGCGAGGCGATGAAGCCCTCGAGCGCCGCGTGCGGCGCGTCGACCCGGGGACCGCGCTTCTCGATCGAGATGTCGGCTTGCTTGGCGGCGAGGTCGCGCACCAAGAGTGCGAGGCGGCGCGGCGTCGCATAGGTGGCGAGGGTGTCGTATGGCAGCTCGGCATCCTTCAGAGCCCGGCCGACCAGTTCGCCGAGATCGGCCGCAGCTCTCGCCTGAAAGGACGCCGGGATCTCCTCGGACAGCAGTTCAAGTAGCAGCTCGGGCATCGATCAGGCGGCCGCCGGCTGGGCGGCGAGATGACCGCGGGCGCGCAGCCAGGCCTCGCAGCACGCCCGGGCCAGGGCGCGCACCCGGCCGATGTAAGCGGCACGTTCGGTGACGCTGATGACGCCCCGGGCGTCCAGAAGATTGAACAGATGGCTCGCTTTGAGACACTGATCGTAGGCCGGCAGGGCAAGCGGCGGTTCATGCCCCAGCAGGCTCTGGCACTCGGCTTCGGCGTCGGCAAAGTGCGCAGACAGATGTGCGGTGTCGGCGGCCTCGAAGTTGAACGTCGAGTACTCCCGCTCCGCCTGCAGGAACAGCTCGCCGTAGGTGCAGCCGCGGCCGTTGAAGTCAAGATCGAACACGTTCTCGATCCCCTGGACATACATCGCCAAGCGTTCGAGACCATAGGTCAGCTCACCCGAGACCGGCTGGCAATCGAACCCGCCGACCTGCTGAAAGTAGGTGAACTGGGTGATTTCCATACCGTCGCACCACACCTCCCAGCCCAGGCCCCAGGCGCCCAGCGTCGGGCTCTCCCAGTCGTCCTCGACGAAGCGGATGTCGTGCGCCAGCGGGTCGATGCCGATTGCCTCGAGGCTGTCGAGGTACTGCGACAGCAGATCGTCCGGGGATGGTTTCAACATTACCTGAAACTGGTAGTAGTGCTGGAGGCGATTCGGGTTCTCGCCATAGCGGCCGTCGGTCGGCCGCCGCGACGGCTGGACGTAGGCTGCGCGCCAGGGTTCCGGGCCCAACGCCCGAAGCGCGGTCGCGGGATGAAGAGTGCCGGCGCCGACCTCCATGTCGTAAGGCTGGAGCAGAACACAGCCCTGGTCGCCCCAAAACCGCTGCAGGAGCAGGATCAGGTCTTGAAAGCTCGCCGGGCGGTTTGCGCTCACCGTGGGTCAATTCGACAGAGGAGCCGGGCGCGCGAAAAATACCCAGAGGCCCGCACTCGGTCAAGGATAGCCCGGATCGAGCTCAGGCGCGATGCTCGTTGCACTTGCAGCCTTCGCTCGGGTCGAAATAGGCGCCGCAGCGTGGGCATTCGACCAGCTCGATGGTGCGGCGGGACGGCGTCCTGCGGTGGCCACTCGGGCGGCGGCCGACCGCGTCTGCCTCGCGCTCGCGGGCGAGGCGCCCGATCAGGGCGAACCCCTTCCACACGGCAACCACGACCAGAATCGTGAATAGCAGCTTGCTGAGCGAAAGGGCAAACACTCGCCTCTCCCCTACCCTACTCCCCGGCGCACGGACACCCCGTTCCTTGAGCTGCCCCCCGCCGTCGGAGCGACCGGTGCAGTGCTGGCCATCGCTTATCAGCATCGTCGCCATCACGCCGGAAGTCGAGGACCTTGCTCCCTCATCGCATGGATCATAGGGTAGTCAGAGCCCGAAGCGGGCCCAGAGCGCGCGCTCGGCGAGGCAGTCCAGGACGCCGTCGACGAGCGCCCGTGGCTCGAGCGTGGCGCAGCCGATGCCGAGCCGACGCTGCCACCAGGGTCGGGCGGCGCTGATCTGGGGCATTTTGACCTTGTCGCCGAAGCGGGCCTTCAGCACGCTGTGCAGGGCACCCAACCCGTCGATCAGACCGAGCTCGAGGGCACGCCGACCGGTCCAGATCTGACCCTCGAACAGATCGGCATCGCTCCCCTCTAGCCGCTCGCCGCGACGTTCGCGAACCATGGCTCTAAAACCGATGTGGAGCTCCTGCAGGATCGTATTGAGGCGCGCGACGTCGTCTGGATCCTGCGGTCGGAATGGATCCAGGAGCGACTTCTTGGCGCCGGCGGTGTGCAGGCGGCGCTCGATGCCGACCCGCTCGATCGCGGCGGTAAAGCCGAAGCTCGCGTGGATTACCCCGATGCTGCCAACGATCGAGCTCGGGTCGGCGAAGATCTCGTCGGCAGCGAGCGCCAGCCAGTAACCGCCCGACGCACCCACGTCCTCGATGAAGGCCAGCACAGGCAGCTTCTTCTCGGCCGCAAGCGCCCGGATCCGTTCCGCGATCAGTGCCGACTGCACGGGCGAGCCACCCGGTGAGTTGATCGAGAGCGCGACCGCCTTGGCGCCGCGGATCTTGAAGGCGCGCTCGAGCGCCGGATTGACCCCGTTCAGCGTTAGGCCGACCCCGCGCAGCGACGGTCCGCCGATGACGCCAATCAGGCGCACGACCGGCACCACCGGAACTCGCGGCCGCAATAGGCGGACTCGATCCAGCCAGGGTGTGAACCATCGATCAACCATCTGTCAGCCGCCCACGAGGAGCCCGCAGATCGAGCGCTTGGCCGTAGCGCAGGATGGCTTCAGCCGCGGCACTGAAACCGCCGTCCTGGCGGTGCAGCACCAAGCCGCGCGCCAACCGCAGCGGCCCGCGTGAGCCTTTGCGCCCCTGCAGCAGCAGGCGTTTTGCCGGCTGCTGGTCGGGTCCCGGCCAGAGCGGAAAGATCACGAGATCGCCAACCTTGCCCATCAGCGCCACCAGGATGTCGCCGATCCGATCGGCTCGATGAATCAGCGTGAGAAAGCCGGCCGGCCGCAACAGCCGAAGGCATGCGGTCAGCCAGCCGGCGAGCTCCAGCTCGTGCTCGACGTGTGCGATGGCCAGCTGTCCAAGCGACGAGACGGTCGCCGCCGCCGCGCTCAGGTGGGGCGGATTGGTCATCACATGATCGAAGCTCGCTCCGGGCAGCCGTGGCGGCGGTCGATCGACATCGCCCTCGATCATCTCGACCCGTGGGCCGAAGTCGTTCTGTGCGGCGTTGCGGCTCGCCAGCCGGTGCAGCTCGCGCTGCACCTCGAGGCCGACGATCCAACATTCCGGCACGCGCGCGGCCAGGCAGAGGCTCGCGGCGCCGGTGCCACTGCCGGCATCCAGGACCCGCTCGCCGGGCGCTGCGGGCACGGCCGCCGCCAGGAACACCGGATCGATCGCACTCCGGTAGCCGTGCGCCGGCTGGCTGAAGCGCACCCGGCCGCCGAGCAGGTAGTCTTCGGTCAGGTGCTCAGCGGCCAACGAGGTCGTCTTCCGCCTGCCGGAGGAGACGCCGAGCCTCCTCGAGCAGAGCTTCCTCGACCATCAGCCGTCGAGGGATTGCGCCGATGCTGCCCTCGACGCCGCTCACATGGTCGTCGAGGAGCATGCAGCCGATGCCCTCGGCGCCCAGAATCGCCTGGGCCCACGAGAGATAGACGAGATCGTTGCTGCGCAGCAGTTCACGCATCGTGGCGTCATCCTATATTGACCACGATCGCTCAGCCAAGTTTGCATTGCACCGTGAGCCCTGATAGCAAGGGGCTCGATGCGCGCGTGGCGTCGCTTCGGGAGGGCATCGACTTGAGCGGCGCGAGTCCGCAACTGCAACCACCGCCTGAGCGTAGCAAGCTCGAGCCTGTCCAAGCTCTGGTCGAGGCCGACATGCGCCGGGTCAACCAACTGATCGTCGCGCGCCTCGCCAGCCCGATCAGCCTAATCCCGGAGGTCGCCGGGCACCTCGTCGCCGCCGGCGGCAAGCGTGTGCGGCCGATGCTAACCCTGATCGCGGCACAGCTCTGCGGTTATCAAGGTGAGCGCCACATTCGCCTTGCGGCGGCCGTGGAGTTCATCCACACCGCGACCCTGTTGCATGATGACGTTGTCGACGAGAGCGAGCTGCGTCGCGGTCTCGCGACCGCCAACGCCATCTGGGGCAACAAGCCGAGCGTGCTGGTCGGCGATTTTCTGTTCTCGCGCGCCTTCCAGCTGATGGTCGAGGACGGCTCGTTAAGGGTGCTGGAGATCCTTGCCAACGCTTCGGCCGTGATCGCCGAGGGCGAAGTCGCCCAGCTGATGACCACGAACGATCCCGAAACGATCGAGGCGACCTATCTCGAGGTCGTAACCGCCAAGACGGCGACGTTGTTCGCAGCCGCCGCGGAGATCGGCGCCGTGGTCGCCGAGCGGCCGCCCCGCGACGCCGAAGCGCTGCGCAGCTATGGCGAAAACCTCGGCATCGCGTTTCAGCTGATCGACGATGTGCTCGACTACAGCGCACGCGAAGTCGTGCTCGGCAAGAGCGTCGGCGACGATTTTCGCGACGGCAAGATCACGCTGCCGGTGGTTCTGGCGTTCCAACGCGGCTCGGCGGCTGAGCGCCGGTTCTGGCGGCGCACGCTCGAGCAGAGCGAGCAGCGCGAGGGTGATCTGGCGCGGGCGATCGAGCTTCTGGAGCGGCACGGCGCGCTCGCCGAGAGCTTGGCCCGGGCCGGCACCTATGGCGAGGCGGCGCGCCAGAGGCTCGACGGCTTTGCCCCCTGCGCAGCCAAGCACGCGATGCTCGATCTGGTCGATTTCTGCCTGGAGCGGGCCTACTGAGCGCGCGAGCCGCGCATTGCTCCCCGGGGCGGAACGGGTTATATACAGCCCGCCTTTGGGTCGGAGTGTAGCTCAGCCTGGTAGAGCACCGTCTTCGGGAGGCGGGGGCCCGCGGTTCGAAATCCGCGCACTCCGACCAACTTCGGAACATCGTCCGACGCTAATCTCTTGGTCCGCGCCTGCCTTGGCGGCATCAGCGTCAGCGGCGCCGCTTGGCCCTCTCAGGCGTTCCGGCCCGCATCTACCCTGAGCATCCGTCGATTGCCGACCTCGCTCAGGCCGATGCCGCCCAGGATCAGTATCAAGGCGAGCAACGCCGTGGGCGCCGGCTTTTCGCCCAGCACGATAGTGCCCACCACAAGCGCCCAGACCGGGATCAGGTAGTTGATCAGCGAGGTGAAGCTCGGGCCGGCGACCGTGACCAGGTTCAGAAATACCACCGTGCCGGCCGCGGTGGCGATGACCCCTAGGCCGATCACCGCGGCGAGCGGCGCGGCCGACGCTCCAGCCAGTTGCTCCGCCGCCGCCGGTCCGCCGATCGGCAGCATGACCAGACTACCGGTCACCATCACACCCGCAGCGGCGATCAGCGGCTCGGCCGGTGGCCGATGGCGGGCGATGATGGTGTTGATCGCGTAGCAGAGCGCACCACCTAGGACGGCCAGCTGATGAGTGAGCTCAGATCCATCGCCGCGCAGACCTCTGAGCGCCTCCGGACCCATCAGGACCACCAGCCCGACGAATCCGAGCAGGAAGCCGGAAATTTTGGTTGCGTTCAGGCGCTCGCCACGAACGAAGAAATGCGCCAGCATCATGGTGGCGAGCGGCATGATGCCCATGAGAATGCCGGCGAGGCCGCTGTCGATCCGCTGCTGGCCGAAACTGATCAGCCAGAAGGGCGCGCAGTTGCCAACGAGCGCGATCGCCAGGCTGAACAGCCAAAAGCGACGGCCGGCAGGAAACCGTTGACCCAGAAGAAGGGCCACGCCGCTCAGCAGGACCGCGGCCATCGCCAGCCGGATGGCGACCAGCGTCGCCGGCGCGAAGCCACGCACCGCGATGCCGACCATCATGAAGGCGCTGCCCCACATGGCGACCAGCGCAAGCAGAAGCAGCCAATGACTGAACGGGCGGGTCATCTTGCGCGGATCGGTAGGATCGCCTGGCGCACTCAGGGTGGCCCGGCCGCCATTGGTGGAAGACTAAACGCGCGCGTCCTGCCGGTCGAGGCGACCGGGCCAGGCGAGGATCTGTCGGTCGGCGGTGAGCAGCCGGGCACCATGACCCTGCGCGGTCGCGACGATCAGACGATCGATCGGATCGGCGTGAAAGCTGCTCAACTCGACGGCGGCGATCGCAATCTCACCCGTGACCGGATATTCGAGCAGCCCCCACTTCGTCAGCAAATCGCGACGCCACGGCGCCGGCGCGGCCCGGATGCCCAGCCGCCCCTTAGCCGAGAGCATGGCCACCTCCCAGAACGTCATCGCGGACACGGCGAGCCTGCCCGAATGCAGCGCCTGATCTGCCGTGTTTCTCGCAGCCCCACCGATAGCCGGGTTTGCCTGGTCGAGCCAGACCAGGCTGTGCGTGTCCAGGAGGATCAGAGGTCGGCCTCCCAGTCGACGTCGATCGGCGAAATGATGTCGCCTTTGATCTCGATGAGCCCCTTATGGGCCCCCCAAAGGCTCTTTGGCCGCTTCACTACAGGACTGAGCTGTGCGATTGGCTCACCGTTCTTCGTGATCACCAGCGGCTCACCCGTCTCGGCGACCTCGTCCATGAGCTTCAGGCACTTGGCCTTGAACTCCGATGCCTTGATCGTGCGCATGGGTGACGTCGGTCTCCATGTCCATGGTCATGACTATAGTCACCAAAGCTCGAGAAATCAACGAGAGCCCTCACACCACTCGGCTGATCTGCAGGAGCACGACGCCCGCGGCGACCAGACCCGCAGCGATCACGCGCCGGGTGCCGAAGGGCTCATGCAGCAACCGCGTACCGATCAGCGCCGCCATGATCACGCTGGTCTCGCGCAACGCCGAAACCTGGGCCATCGGCGTCCGGCTCATCGCCCAGATCACCAGACCATAGGCGGCTATCGACAGCACGCCGCCGAGCGCCGCCGGCCGCCAGGCGCGCGCCAGAGCTACGCCGAGGCGCTTCCGATAGCGGTACGCGACGATCAAACTGAACGGCACGGCGTCGATCACGAACAACCAAGCGATGTAGCCGAACACGTCGCCCGCCGTTCGCCCTCCAAGACCGTCGCAAAGCGTGTAGCCGGCGATCGTCACCCCGGTCGCGAGGGCAAATCCGAGCGGCTTTAGCGAGGCGAGCCGGCCATCATCGGTGAAGGCGAGGCTCACGATTTCGCCCGAGATCGCCAGGATCGCCACGAAACCGAGCGCACCCGGGCTCTCGGCGGCAAACCCCCAGGCGACCAATGCCACCAGCGGCGGTGCGATGCCGCGGGCAACCGGATAGACATGCGACAGATCGCCGAAGCGATAGCCGTAGGCGAGCGCCAGGTAATAGGCGTGATGGATCACGATCGAGCCGAACAGGTACAGCCAGCTCGCGCGATCGGGCAGCGCTACCACGCTAAGGAAGGGCAGCGTGCACAGTCCCCCGACCGCGGTCACTACCCCGAGGCGCAGAAACGGATCGCCGCCGACCTTGACCAGCGCGTTCCAGCTCGCGTGCAGCAGTGCGGCCGCGAGCACAAGGAAGAAGACGAGCGGATCCATACCGGCGCCCAGCGGTGACATCGTCAGGCGGCCTGCTCGAAGCCCGAGAGGAGGTTGACTGGGTTGATGCCGAGCGCCGCGATCGCGTAGCCGCCTTCCATGACGGACAGCGTCGGCAGCCCGAAACGCGCGATCCGAGCTCCGACGGCGAGGAAGTCGTCGCTCTCGAGCCCGAAGCAGGCGATCGGGTCGTCCTTGAATGTATCGACGCCGAGCGAGACGACCAGCGCATCAGGCTGGTAGTCCCCGATCTGCCGGTAGCACGGCAACAGCCTACCGTCGATCAGCTCGGCCCAGCCGGCCTGGAGCCGGTGCCGCTCGCTGAAGACCGTCTTCATCCTGCGGGAACCCTTCTTCAGACATCCGCTCTGCCCGAGCGGCAGGTCGCCGGCGGTCCCGAGCAGCTCTGGTCCCACTGCCGGCGCGCCGGTCGGCTACTTCCTGACCCGCGTCCAGACCTGATCGCGCAGCTCGCGCGCCGCGGCGTTGCAGTCGACAGCTGGCACCAGGCGACTGGCGTACTCGGCCGGCATGTTGATAGCCGGATCATCGGCCAGCGCCTCGTCCAGAAATTCGCCCGAGCCTTCGATTGCGTTCATGTAGCCCGCGAAATTGCTTGCCATGGCAACGTTCTCGGGCGCCATTATCCAGTTAAGGAAGGTCTTGGCATTGTCGACATTCGGCGCGCCGTTGGGCATGAGCAGATTGTCGCTCCAGACATCGACGCCCTCGCGAGGATAGACATAAACCACCGAGGGCAGCCGAAGCTTGGTGCGGTACGCGTCGGCGTTGCCCTGCATATGTACGATCACTTTGCCTGCGACCATCCGCTCGATGGTACCGCTCGACTGGTACGTCGCAACGTAGGGCTTCTGCCGCCGGAGCACTGCCAGGATCTTTTGCGCGTCTTCAGGGTTTTCCGTGCATTTGTCGACGCCGAGATAGTAGGCGGCCGCGTTGTAGACCGCGATCTCGTCGTTCAAGACCGCGATCTGACCCTGCCAGGCCGACATTGGCTCGAAGAACGAGCGCCAGCTGTCGTCGAGCTCGCCGTCCGGTACGCGGGCGGAATCGTAGCTGAAGCCGGTCGTACCCCAGAGATAGGGCACCGAGTACTTGCGCTCCGGATCGAACGGCGGGCTGTCGTGCGGCGGCACCACATTCTTGAAGTTCGGCATCTCGCGAGCGTCGATCTCCCCCGCCAAGCCTTCGTCGAGCATATTCTTGACCAGGGTGTCGGCGGCTACCACGACGTCGTAGCCGGCGCCACCCGCTCGCAGTTTCGCGAGCATGGTCGCGTCGGACTCGTATCCATCGACGGTGACTTTGATCGCGGTATCCTGTTCGAATTTTTGGACTAGCTCCGACGGAATGGTGTTCGACGGGACATAAATGAAGAGCTCGCCCTCGGCCTGGGCGGTGCCGGCGCCGAACGCAAGTCCGGCCGCGAGCGCACCCGCCGTCAGCAGTGATCGAGCTCGCATGCGTCTTTGCCTCCTCAGCTTGGTGCGATCCGTCGATCTCCCCGAGCGCCCCGTCGCTGCCTCACACCCCGCCATCAGACACCATCGCAAGGCGTTGCGGAAGACCTTGACGCCGGCGCTGGCGGCCCGACGAGACAAGAGCGCCCCTGCTCCGGGTTCGTGGTCCAGGCGCTCGAGACTTTCGAGGCGGAGCATGGCCTAGCAGATCGGAGATATGGGCGCCCGCGCGCTAGGTGTCGTTGCTATGAAGGTTTGTTCATCCGGGGGCGCCCGTTCAGGCTGCGGCTTGCCACAGGTGCAGCGCTGAGCGGGAGATCGCCCGGGCGAACACAAGACCCGTTTGACGCCCCAAGGTCGACGCCGGTTGGTGCGGCGGATCACCGAGCACGGCTGGACGGTCGGCGCGGCGGCCGGCGCGGCCGGGCTGTCGGAGCGGCAGACCTACCGCTGGCTCGCGCGCTATCGCACCGGCGGGACGGCGGCGCTGGTCAATCGGCGTTCAGCGCTCAAGCGCTGTCAACACCAGGTGCCGGGCGAGCGCGAACGGCCGCGCGAGCTGCTCCACATTGACACCAAGAAGCTCGGGCGCATCGCGGCGCTCGGCCATCGGATCACCGGCAACCGACGAGACAGAAGGCGCGGGGCCGGTTGGGAGGCCGTGCACGTCTGCATCGACGACGCCTCGCGCCTGGCCTACAGCGAGGTGCTGCCGGACGAGCGCAAGACCAGCGCGGTGCGGTTCCTCGAACGCGCGGTCGCCTGGTTCGCTGGCCAGGGCGCGCGGGGGGGGGGAGAGGCGGGGTCGAGCGGGTCATGACCGACAATGGCTCGGCCTACCGGAGCCACCACTGGCGCCAGGCCTGCGGCGGGCTCGCGCTGCGCCACCTGCGCACCAGGCCGCACACGGCGCGGACCAACGGCAAGGCCGAGCGCTTCATCCAGACCCGCCGGCGCGAATGGGCCTATGCACGGCCCTTTGCGACCTCGAGCGAGCGCACCGCCGCGCTCGCTCCCTGGCTCGCCCATTACAACTACGCCCGGCCACACGCCGCCCTGGCCAAGCACGGCCACCTCTGGCTTAAGCGCCGGGCCATCAAGGGGTCACCATCAATCGGACCCTCGCCGATCTCCGCCGACAAGTGATGTGGAATCGGCTGATCGCGGTCGTCGAGGAGCGGGCGACCACTTGCTCCGGACAGCCTTCAGCCCGATCGTGCGCGAGTGTGGCGATCTGTCCGCAGGTGTATCGATCTGCAGGGGCGAATGCTGGCGCAGGCGGTTACCGGCACGCCCGGCCATGTCAACTCGATGGCCAGATCGGTCGGCCATTTCATCGCCCACTTCCCGCTCGAGCAGATGCAGCCAGGCGATGTCTACATCAGCAACGGCCCCTGGATGGGCACCGGGCATCTGCACGACTTCGTCCTGGTCACCCCTGGTCGAGGCCGAGGGCGACGTCTATTCGCTCGCCGCCTGCAACGAGACCGACTGCGAGCGCCTGTGCGCGATGATGGCCTAGTTCGGTCTCGAGCGGCTGGACGATCTGGCCGAGCACATCATCGGGCGCTCGCGCGCGGCGGTCCTGGAGCGGGTGCGCGAGCTACCGAGGGGAACCCGGCGCAACCGGATGACGCTCGACGGCTACGATCAGCCGATCGAGCTGGTCGCCGCGCTGACCATGGCCGACGACGGCATCGAGGTCGACTATGCCGGGACCTCGCCGGTCTCGCGCTTTGGGATCAACATCGCCAAGACCTATTGCGAGGCATACACCTGCTTTGGCCTTGCCCGTGCGATCGCGCCCGAGGTGCCGAACAATGCCGGCTCGCTCAGCGCGTTTTCGGGTGAGCGGGCCCGAGGGCTGCACCCTCAACGCCCCCTATGCCAGCCCGGTCGCGACCCGCCACGTGATCGGCAGATGCTGCCGGACGTCGTGTTTGGCTGTCTCGAGCAGGCGACCCCGAACCGACCCCGGCCGAGGGCACGTCCTGCCTCTGGACCTTAACCCTGGGGCGGCACCGCGGCCGCGCATGCCAACGCCCGACGCTTCATGGTCAATGCGGTGCACAATGGCGGCACCGGTGCCAAGCCTCTGTCCGATGGCCTGTCGGCGACCGCCTACCCCTCGGGCGTGCGCGGCACGCCGGTCCAGATCACCGAGCAGATATCGCTGCTCCTCTACCGCCGGCGTGAGCTTCGCCCGGATTCGGGCCGCGCCGGCCGCAGCCGCGGCGGCCACGGCCAGATCATCGAGATCGAGGCGCGCGATGGGGCGCGTTCGGCCTCTGGGCCGCCTGACGCTGGATGACGGCAGCCCGCTTGCCGGCAAGGGCTATCGGGAGATCCCGGCGGGTCGGCGTCTGATCGTCCACACCCCGGGCGGCGGCGGTTTCGGCAAGCCGGAGGAGCGCGATTCGGCAGCGCTCGCGGCCGACCGACGCGATGGCCTCGCAACGCCGGCCGTGCCCGCCACAGGCTCAGCGTGCGGGCCACGCCTAAGCTAAACTCGGGCTTAACGAGGCCGCCGGCAAAGTCCTTTTCAGAGCGTGGGTCCCGCATTGCGCCGGTCGGTCGATCCGCTAAGCTCGTGATCAATGGTTGCGGGGGGGCAGGCCTACGATGCACCGACCCATGACGTTCCTGGTCCTCGGCCTGCTGGCCGCGGCTTGGCCGGTCGGCAGTCGGGCCGCGACTGAGGAGGCCTTTACCTGCCGGCACGGGCAGGAGGAGCGGCGGGTCGAGTTGCAGTCCGCCGACGCGGCGAGCCGCGTGCCGTGTCAGGTGGTCTACTGGCGCGATGCCAGGCAGGCCGCCAACGGCGAGGCGATCTGGACAGCGGATCACGATTTCGGCTTCTGCATCGAACGAACGCGTGACCTGGTGCAGCGGCTGGAGGAGGGCGGCTGGAGCTGCGCAAAGATTGCTCCGCCGACCAGCGCGGCGCAGTCGACCCCTACTCCCGCACCTGCTCCTGCGCGGGTCCCCGTGCCTGCCCCTGCCCCGGCGACCAGCACGACGCAGTCGAGCCCTGCTTCTGCCCCTGCTTCCGCCCCGCCCCCGCGCGAGACGGCGCCGCCGCCGGCCGACGCCGACCGGACGAACCTCGATGAGGCCCTTGCGCGTGATCTGAAACGGCTGGACGAGCTCACCGCTTCACCCGGCGCCAGGTTCCAGGTCCAGAGCGCCGCACTCGGCGACCTCGATCGGGACGGCATCAACGACGCCGCCGTCCTGATGATCTACCGGACCGAGGCCACCGAGACGGCCCAGTTTCTGGTGGCGTATCGCTTCGACGGCAGCACCTTCCGCCCGGCCGCCAGGACTTACCTGGGCGGACCTGGCGGGGACGCGCGTGCCAGCGACATCGAGCGCATTGCTGACGGAAGGATCGTGGTGCTGTTTCAGGTTCGGCAGCCGGGCGACCCGGAATGCTGCCCTTCGGGCAGTCGGCGTGAGTCGTACGTGCTCAAGGACGGCAATCTGATCGAGCTTGCCTCCGGCGCCGCGAGTTGACGCATCCGGCGACCTCGCGACACGGCCGCGCTCTCGGACGCCGGCGGCGCGGATCTGAGTTTGACGATTGGCGCGGGCGCTATGCGCTTGCTCGGATCGGCCGGACCAAGGCACGGATCGCGCGCGGCTGTGCCCGGCCCCCACACGGCCTGAGAGCCACAAGAGTAGCGGTCTCGTCGAGGCGGCGCAATCGTAGCGTGCGATCGTAGAAGCCGCTCCGTGCCGGACTGCGTCCGATATTGACCACCGCCGTGGCGGCCAGTTCGTCCTCGAACATCGACAGCACGAACTGCCGCTGGTCCTCGTCGAGCGCGCCGAGCGCGTCGTCCAGAAGAACCCAGCGCGGCCGATGTAGAAGCAAGCGGGCGAAGGCGAGGCGCTGCTGCTCCTCCAGGGACAGTCTCTGATCCCAGTGCTCCTCGCAATCGAGCGAGGGCAGCAGATGGCCAAGCCCGACCCGCTCGACCGCGCTCGCCACCGCGAGATGATCGAAGCCCTGGGGCGCCGCGGGATAGCTGACGCCCGCGCGAAGCGTACCCAGGGGGAAATAGGGCCGCGGCGGCATGTACGCCATGGCATTGCGCGGCGGCAGATGGATGGTCCCGGCAGCCCAGGGCCAAAGGCCGGCGAGCGCACGAAAGAGGGCGCTCCTGTCCGAACCATGCTCGACGACGATTTGTACGCGCTCGCCCTCGCCGACGGTCGCGCTGCGCTCGAGTCTCGGCGAGGGCGAGGCTCAGATTGTCCAGCGCGAAACGTTCGCCCGCCTCGTCAGCCAGCAAGATCCGACCCGGGTCCCGCCCGGTCGGGTCGGGTGCCCTCAGGGCCTCGCGCAGCGCGACGACGCGCAGCAGGGTCGCCCGCCAGTCGGCGATCCGCGAAAAGTTGTCGACGAACCAGCGGAGCGCCTGCTGCACCTGGTTGAACGCACCGATCACCATGACCAGCCCGCCAAAGGACAGGCCGCCGCTGAAGTAGCCCGGTGCTACAACCAGGATCGGCGTGACCAGGGCGAGCCAGCCGTAACCCGAGGTCACCCAGGTCAACCGGGCCAGGCCGCTCGCCAACTCGCGCATGACAATTGCGACGCGACCGACCGTTCGGTCGAGCATCTGCCGCTCCTGCGCTTCGCTGCCATGGAGAGCGATGCCCTCGGCATTCTCATTGACGCGGGCCAAGGCAAGGCGGAGTTCCGCCTCACGGGCGTAGCGCGTAGCGTTTAGGGCGATCAGCGGGCGACCGACCCGCCACGCGAGCCAGGAACCGCCTATGGAGTAAGCGAGCGCACACCAGACCATGTAGCCCGGGATTGTCAGGCTGCGACCGCCGACCGTGAACACAACTGCCGCTGAGAGCACCCAGAGCACGCCGGCGAAGCTGAGGAGGAGCAGCGAGGCCTGTAACAGGGCGCGAGGTCGGTCGAGAGCTCGACGAGATGCCGTGTATCTTCCCGAACACGCTGGTCGGGATTGGCTCCGATCTCGCCGGCCTGGGCCAGGAGATAGGCGCGCTTTGGCGCCAGTCAATGATCGAGCAGGTCGTGGGTCAGCCATTCGCGCAGCCTGACCTGGAACATCTCCTTCAGCCAGGTCTGCGCCACGACCAGCGCCAGCAAGGCGCTGACGATCTGGCCAAATACCAGAAGCTGGCCGCCGAAACCTGCCAGGTCACGGTGCTCGATCGTGTCGAAGAAGCCACCCTGCCAGGCGTTGAGCCAGACCTGGCCAACCGAATTGGCGCAGATCACCAGGACGATCCCGGCCGCCAGCAGGCCGAGCCGCCGTCGATACGGCGACGCCGCGAGCGCGGTCAGCAGGGAACTGAGCTGGGCTGGCAGACTGTCGTCAGCTCGCGTAGCCAGCGCAGACTGGTCGGCGCCACCACCGATCGTGGGAAGCGAGAGCGCCGAACCGGCAAAGTCGATCGCGTGACGATGTCTCGACGTCATTGATGTCGATCCACATGCCCAGGCGCGACTGATCGCATCTGCTGGAGGATCGAAATAAGACCTGGATGTTTCGCCATGATGTCGGCGGGCTACCCCGTTTGTTTCAGTCTTTTCTGGCTGGTTCGAGTGAGGCAGCGTTGGACGAGGGTGGGCGCCGAAGACGTCGCTCGTGCTCGGCGACGTCCAGCGGCGGGCGCGCCGGTCGCGGCAGCTGAGAAAAGGCTCGGGCGACAAGGCCGCCTCGGCGTCAGCTATGAAGATTGTGTGCGGGGCGGAAAGTGGCTCAAATGCGCGGTCCCGCGGTGCAACCCGGCAGCGGCGACGAGGCCTTTCCCGCAATAGCGCCGTCGACGAAATCGAGGAGGTGATCATGACCTGGCTGCCTGCTGCCAGCCGGTACGAGGCGATGGTGCATAACCGCTGTGGCCGGAGCGGCCTGAAGCTGCCGGCGCTTTCGCTCGGCCTCTGGCACAACTTCGGCGGCTCGAGCGCTTCGAGACCGGCCGCGCAATGATCCGCCGGGCATTCGATCTCGGCATCACCCATTTCGACCTCGCCAACAACTACGGCCCGCCGCCCGGCTCGGCCGAGGAAAGCTTCGGCCGCATGCTGGCGAGCGACCTGAAAGGCCACCGCGACGAGATCGTCATCTCGACCAAGGCCGGCTACGAAATGTGGCCGGGGCCCTATGGCGAGTGGGGCTCGCGCAAATACCTGCTCGCCAGCCTCGATCAGAGCCTGCGCCGCATGGGCCTCGACTACGTCGACATCTTCTATTCACACCGCTTCGACCCTGAGACACCGCTCGAGGAGACCATGGGCGCGCTCGATCAGGCGGTCCGCTCGGGCAAGGCGCTCTATGTCGGCATCTCCTCCTACTCGGCGGAGTCGACGGCCGAGGCGGCGAGGATCCTGCGCGCGCTCGGCACGCCCTGCCTGATCCACCAGCCGTCGTATTCGATGATCAACCGCTGGGTGGAGGGAGGTCTTCTCGATGTCCTCGAGCGCGAAGGCATCGGCTGCATCGCTTTCTCGCCACTCGCTCAGGGCATGCTGTCGGACAAGTATCTTGACGGCATTCCCGAGGACTCGCGGGTCGCCCGCGGCGGGGCACTCCGCCGGGAATTCCTCAGCGAGGACAATCTGGCCCGAATCCGAAGCCTCGATGGCATCGCCAGGCGCCGCGGCCAGACGCTCGCGCAGATGGCGCTCGCCTGGGTGCTCAAGGACCGCCGCATCACCTCCGTCCTGATCGGCGCGAGCAGTACCGCGCAGATCGAGGACGCGTGCGGGCGCTCTCGAACCCCCGCTTCTCGGTCGAGGAGCTGGTCGAGATCGACCGCCACGCCATCGACGCCGGAGTCGACCTCTGGGCCCGCTCCCGCCAGGCCTGAAGCACAGTGCGACGACTAGCAGCCCGGTAAGGGCTCGTGCTCATAGGCTGTCAACTTGCAGAGGCCAAGCGGATGACGTTCCAGGAGGCCGGCGCCAGCGTCGCGCGCAGCCGCTCGCCCTCGACCGCCACGGCCCCGAGCGGCGCCGGCTTGACCCGCTCCGGCGCGTCCTTGGCATTGGTCGCCTGGAGATCGTCGTCACGCAACTCGAGCGCCTGCTCCAGCTCGAGACGTTCGAAGCCCTTGGCGCGCAGGTCCAGCGGCAGCTCCTCTTCGAGGTGCCGGTTGAGCACGAAGAGCGTGAGCGCGCCGGCCGCCTCGTCGTGCACCGCCGCGAACTTGAGATAAGGTACCGCGGGCAGCGGATAGCGCTGCTCCTCGGCGCCGCGCGGATCGTAATAGCTGGCGGCGTAGGTGGGCACGTCGCTCTGCGTGCGGAGCACCCTGCCGCGGCCGAGGTGGCTCATCTGGGCGAACGGAAAAAAGATGGTCTGGCGCCAGGCCGGACCGCCGGTCTCGGTCATGATCGGCGCGATCGCGTTGACCAGCTGGGCGAGGCAGGCGGCCTTGACCCGATCGGCGTGGTTGAGGAGGGAGATGCAGGCGCCGCCGAAGGCGAGCGCATCCTGCATGGTGTAGATTTCCTCGAGGATCGGCGGCGCCACCGGCCAGCCCGGCGGACCCGCTCCTGCCGGTTGCGGCGGGTGCGATACCAGACGTTCCACTCGTCGAAGCTCAGCATGATGCGCTTGGAGAGCGCCGGCGCGCCGCGACCGCATCGGCGATCGCGACCACCTCGTCGATGAAGCTGTCCATGAGGTCGGGGCTGGCCAGGAACGCCGGTGTGTCACCCGCATAATTGTTGAGATAGGTGTGCAGCGAAATGTACTCGACATGGTCGAAACTATGCTCGAGCACGACATCCTCCCAGAGCCCGAAGGTCGGCATGTTACGCCCGGACGAGCCGCAGGCTGCCAGTTCGATCGTCGGATCGACCCACTTCATCATCTTGGCGGCCTCGGTCGCGACCCGGGCACATTCGACCGGCGTCTTCGCCCCCATCTGCCAGGGCCCGTCCATCTCGTTGCCGAGGCACCAGAACTTGACGCCGTGCGGCTGCTCCCAGCCATGCGCGCGGCGGAGATCCGAGAGCGCGGTGCCGCCCGGATGGTTGCAGTATTCGACCAGGTTGGCGGGCCGCGTCGGGGCCGCGGGTGCCAAGATTGACCGCCATCATCGGCTCGACTTCGGCCGCGCGGCACCAGTCGATGAATTCGTTGGTGCCGAAATTGTTCGGCTCGGTCGACATCCAGGCGAGGTCGAGGCGCTTCGGCCGCTCCACCTGCGGCCCGACGCCGTCCTCCCAGTTGTAGCCGGAGACGAAGTTGCCGCCGGGATAACGCATGATGGTCGGCGCCAGCTCGCGGACCAGCGCCAGGACGTCGCGCCGGAAGCCGCGCTCGTCTGCTGTGGGATGGCCCGGCTCGAAGATGCCGCCATAGACGCAGCGCCCCAGATGCTCGACGAAAGCGCCGAACAGGCGCCGATCGGTGGCCCCGATGGCGAAATCGCGATCGAGCAGCACGGTCACGGTACGCATGGGCGGCAGTCTCCGTCTAAGCGGTTGGGAGGCTCTCGGCTTCGTCGAGCGAGACGCTCGCGCCCGGAGCGCGCTCCGGCCGGCCGGGTCAGGCTGAAGCACCGAGTTCTTGAGCAGGATCGAGTACGGGTGCTGGGGGCGGTCAGCACGGTGCGGGCGTCGCCACTCTCCACCACCTTGCCCTTGCGCATGATGATGATGCGGTCGCTGATGTAGTATGCGGTCGCGAGATCGTGAGTGATGTAGACGATCGATACCTTAGATCATCCCGTAACGCCTTGAACAGGTTGACGATCGCCATTCGGAGCGAGGCGTCGACCATTGAGACCGGCTCGTCCGCGACGATCAGCGAGGGCTCGAGATCAGCGCCCGGGCAACCGCGACCCGCTGCAGCTGGCCGCCCGAGAGCTCGTGCGGGAAGCGACGCTTGACCTCGGCGAGCGACAGCCCGACCTTGGCCGAGCGCCCGGTCAGCGCGGGCCTCGATCTCGGCCGTGGTGCGCGCATCCGTGAAGCGCCGCGCGGTCATGAACAGGTAGCGGTCGATGCGCTTCAACGGGATTGAAGGCTTCGAACGGGTTCTGGAAGATCGGCTGCGCCTTCTGCATGAAAGCGAGCTGCTCGCGGCGCCCGCGGATCGCTCCCAGATCGCTGCCTCGGAAGCGGATCACGCCGGCGCTTGGCGCCACCATGTTGAGGATCATGCGGGCGAGCGTGGTCTTGCCGCTGCCCAATTCGCCGATGATAGTGAAGATCTCGGGCCGACCCGCCTCGAGGGTGAAGCTGACGTCGTCGACCGCGTTGAACCGCCGGCGGGACAGGATGCCGCCCATCGCATAGGTCTTTGCTGACGTGCTCGACCTCGAGAAGGCGCGCGCTCACGCTGCGGCCGCCGACGTCACCGCGAAGCAGGCGACCCGGCGCTCCGGGCCGACCGACACGAGCGGCGGGCTCTCCTGCCGGCAGACCGCCATCGCGAGCGGGCAGCGCGGATGGAAGCGGCAGCCGGGCGGCGGCTCGGCGAGGTTGGGCGGCGCGCCCTCCAGCCCCTGCTTGGGCGCGGCATCGCCGATCCGCGGCAGGCTCGCAATCAGATGCCGGGTGTAGGGGTGCAGCGGCTCCCGGAAGAGATCCGCCGTCCGGCCCTCCTCGACCAGCCGCCCGGCATACATGATGCCGAGCCGGTCGGTCAGGTTGGCATGGACCGCGAGGTCGTGGGTTACGAACAGGAGCGATGAGCCCATCTCCGCTGGACCTCGCGGATCATGCCAGCACGCCCTTCTGCACGACCACGTCGAGCGCGTCGTCGGCTCGTCGGCGATGATGAACTCGGGCCGGCAGACGGTAGCGAGCGCGATCGTCACCCGCTGACGCATGCCACCCGAGAGCTCGTGCGGATAGGCCTCGAGGACGGCGGGCTGCAGACGCATGCGCGCGAGATGCTCGCTGACGATCTCGCGAAACGCCGGCATCGGCTGGCCGATGTGCCGGAAGGCGAAATCGACGAAGGAGTGCCTGATCGCCGGACCGGGTTCAGGACGCTCATCGAACCCTGCATGATGTAGGAGAGATGCTTCCAGCGAATCTCCGCGAGTTCGGCCAGGCTCGCCTCGTAGACGCTGAGGCGGCGATCCTTGAACTCGAACCGGACCGTGCCCGCCAGCGACGTTGAGCGGCGGCCGGATTGCGCCCGCGATGGTCCGGATCAGCGTGGTCTTGCCGCAGCTCGAATTCGCCCGCCAGGCCATAGATCTCGTTCGGCCGGATCTCGAGCGAGATGTCGTCGACTGCCCGCACCTCGCGTTCGATGCCGAAGTAGCGCATCTGATAGTAGGCGCGCAGATCCTCGACCTCGAGCACTGCTCGGGCGCGAGTCGGGCCGGGTCGCTCGCTCATCGCCAGGGACTGCGCCGCCATCAGACGGCGCCGCCCATGCGCGCGAGGCGGCTTCGCGGGTCGATGTATTCGTTCATCGAGACTGCGAGCAGGAACAGCGCGATGAAGGTGATCACCACCAGCGCCACCGGGAAGAAGATCCACCACCAGATGCCCGCGACCATGGCGGTGTGCTGGTTCGCCCAATAGATCATGCACGCCGATGGTCGGCGTGTTGATGTTGGTGAAGCCGAGCACCGAAAGGGTCACCTCGAGGCCGATCGACCAGTTGATGTTGTTCATGGTGGTCGAGAACACGATCGGCAGCACATACGGCAGGTGCTCCTGCATGACGATCTGGCGCGTGGTCATGCCAGAAAAGATGCTGTTCTCGGTGAACTCGCGGGTCCTGAGGCTCATGGTGACCGAACGGATCAGCCGGGCGTCGTAGGCCCAGCCCAGCCCGGCCATGACCAGGGCGAGCAGTGCCCAGCGTCATGTCGTCGCGCATCACGAAGTAGAACAGCACCAGGATCGGGAACAGCGGGATGACGATGAAGGTGTCGTTAATCGACATCAGCACCCGGTCGACCGCGCCGCCGAGATAGCCGGACAAGAGGCCGATGATCAGCGAGAGGATGCGGCTCAAGAGCGCGACCGAGAAGCCGAAGGCGAGCGTGTTGCGGATCGCGAAGGTCAGCTGCCAGAAGGTGTCCTGGCCGCGCGAGGTGGTGCCGAGCGGGTAGGCCCAGGACGGCGGCACGTCCGGCGGCACGAGATAAACATCGTTGGGCGCGTAGGGCGAGAAGAACGACAGGCCCGCGATGATCAGGACGAATGCCAGGAGTACGGCACCGCAGGCGAACTCGCGATTGTAGCGGAGCAGGTCGCGCAGAATGGCGAGCATCGCTCAGCCGAGCTTGACCCGCGGATCGATCAGCGGATACAGGAGGTCGATCAGCAGCACGGCGGTCGAGACGGCGACGATCGAGACCGTGGTGACGCCGAGCACCAGGCTGTAGTCGCCGGCATGTACGGCGTCGATCAGCAGCGTGCCGATGCCGGGATAGCCGAACACCTGCTCGGTGATGATCGCGCCATTGAAGATCGCGCCGAGCGAGATGCGCGAGGCCGGTGACCTGCGGCACCAGCGCGTTGCGCATGACGTAGGACGTGAGGATGCGGTTGCGGTCGACGCCGCCGTATTCAGCGTAGACGACGTAGTCCTCGGTCACGATGTTCGAGACCAGGGCGCGCATGCCCATGAACCAGCCGCCGACGCCGACCAGGACCAACGACAGCGCCGGCAGGATCGAGTGCTTGAGGATGCTGAGCACGAACTCGAGGCTGAGGCCGCGGGTCATGTTCATCTGGTAGCCGCCGCTGATCGGCAGCACCGGCCAGAGATAGCCGAACACGATCAGAAGGACGAAGGCCACGATGTAGTAGGGGATCGGATGGAAGCCCATCGCGATCACGCCGAGCGCGCGCAGGATGCGGCTGTCCCGGTAGTAGCCCGCGAGCCCGCCCAGAAGGTTGCCGAGCCCCCAGGCGATCAGGGTCGCGACCAGCAGCAGGCCCACGGTCCAGGGCAAGGCGTTCCAGATCAGGAACGAAACCGGCGTCGGGAAGGCGGAGAGCGACGGCCCGAAGTCGGCCTTGAGTACGCGCCCCCAGAACGTGAAATACTGGTCGAAGATACCGCCCTCGAGGCCGTAGAGCGCGCGCAGCGACTGGCGCAGCATGTTGACCGCCTCGGGGCTCGTGCTGCCGAACGAGGTCGCGGCCGCGACCGACTGTTCGACTGGGTCGATCGGCGTCATGTGGGTCACGAAGAAGGCGATGTTGATGCCGATGAAGATCACCAGGACGAACTGGACCAGCCGCTTGCCGACGTAAGCCAGGTAGCCCTGCATGCGATCCCCGACCCGCGAGGCAGGAGGCGACCGATCGGCCCGGCCGCCGCCCGCCTGGAACCAGAACCCGGCGCCGCGTCGCCTAGTTTTGGGCCATCTTGTGCGGCTTGAGCTTGACGAACATGTACTTGGTGTTCGCCCAGTTCGGCACCGGATCGGTGTAGGGGTCGGTCTCCGCCGAGGGGTAGCCGGTCCAGTAGGTCTCGTCCATGACCGTGAACACGTTGTAGGACATCAAGGGGATTGTCGGCATCTCGCGGGTGACCAGCTTGACGTACTCCTGGCCGAGCTCGATGCCGCGCGGATCGTCGAAGTCGATGGTGCGGATCTCCTCGATGATCTTGTCGAGCTCGGGGTTCGACCAGCGCTGCCAGTTGCGCGGCGGCTGCACCTCGCCGGGCTTGGCCAGGAACTGCGAATGCCAGCTGTCGAGGAAGAACGAGAGGTCCGGATGGCCGCCCCAGGTCTCGACGCTCCAGGTCATGATAGCGTCGAAATCGCCGGCGGCGCGGCGCTGGAGCAAGGTTCCTTCGGCGACGCTGGTCGCTGGCATCGATGCCGAACTGGCGCCATTGCTGGGCGATCATCGAGCCGGCCCGGGTCATCACCGGGCGCGCGTCGCCCTCGACCGCGATCTTGATCGTGAAGGGCGTGCCATCCGGCTTGTACCAGGCGTTGCCCCGCTTACTGAAGCCCGCCTTCTCGAGCAATTCGGCCGCTGCCTCCGGGTTCGGCTTCCACCAGCCGCGTCCGAACGCGGTCGCGATCGCCTTGGGGTCAGAGGGGATCGCATCGCCCATCGAGGGCCTGAGCATGTCGGCGATCTGTTGGCCGACGGTCGGATCATAGGGCTTGATCTTCCGCTTGCCGGTGTCGATCTCGAAGTTCTTCAGCCAGTCCTCGAGCGGCTCGTGATAGTATTTCGGATGCGTCCCGGTCGGCGGGATCCCGATCGCCGAGATGGTCGCCGCGCCCCGATAGGACGCCATCGACACCGCCTTGATGTCGATCAGCAACGCCAGCGCCCAGCGGACGTCCCGGCTCTTGAACATCTCGAGCTGGTCGTTGAAGATCACTGCCGGCAGGGTCGGATCGGGGTGGGCGTAGGGGAAGCCTTTGAACCAGCCGTGCGACGACTTCGACTGCTTGGCGAGGGTGAGCATGCCCTCGGGCGAGGTGTCGTGGATGATGTCGAGCTGGTGGTTGAGCTGGAGGATCACCCGCTTGTCGGGCGGGCCGGGGTCGATGTAGGCGGCGTATTTCGGGCCCGGCTCGCCGAAGCGGGCGACCGTCGTGCGTTGCCAGTCGTCGCGCTTTTGCCAGATGAACCACTTGCCATTCGGGTCGTAGCTGTGCAGCACGTAGGCCCCGAGCGAGACCGGTGGGTTGAAGTCGAACTTGCGCGGATCGCCCGCGGTCTCGAAGACGTGCTTGGGCATCATCCACATCGCGTTCCAGCGCACCGTGAACAGCGCGTGGAAGCGCGAGTTCGGCTTCTTGAGCTTGAACACCACGGTGTAGGGATCGGGTGCGCTGACCGAGGCGACGTTGATCTGGACCGGCGCGCTCCAGTAGAGGCCGTCGGTCTTGAGGTGGGTCTCGATCGTGTAAACGACGTCGGCGGCGGTGAATTCGACCCCGTCGCTCCAATAGATGCCGGGCCGGAGCTTGACGGTCATCTCGGTGAAGTCGGCATTGTAGATCGGCTTTTCGGCGGCGAGCGAGTTGTCCCAGACGCCGTCGATGCCGTAGTCGGGATCGATGTACCAGAAGGTGTCCATGGCCAGCTGCTGCAGACCGGTCGAGCGGCCCCCGGCATTGACCGCCCAATAGTTGAACCAACCGGGATTCTTGATTGTCCCTTCGGGGTTCTCGATGATGATGGTCTGATCGCGGGGAAGATTGGAGATGGTGCCTTGCGCCTGCGCGCCAAAGGCCGCCAGCATTGCGCTCCCCACGAGCGCAACGGTCTGCAGGATGCGCATGGTCGCCTCCCGACGGTTGTTAGCAGATGGTCCCTGATTCCGGCACCAAGCTACCGCGCGACCAGCGGTTGGTCAATAAACTTGCTGATATATATCAGAAAATTTTGATTCGGTTTTCCGAAAGCAAGCGCTTCCCGGCGACCTCAGGCACCATCGCGCAGGTAGATGCGCATCGGGATGTCCTGATCATGGTTGCCGGAGCCGCGGCACAAGATGTTGACCGCGCCGGGGTGCTCGGCCTCGTCGGCCATGCCGATCCGCATGCGGATTGAATGGTGGCTCGAGATGTCGAATTGACTAAGGGTGACGTCCGACAGTCGGTGGTCCGCTCCCTCGGTCCGCGAGTTGCTCGCGGTCGCCCGGTCCGCCTAAGGCGCGTACTTGGTCCCTGGGCCCGCTCGGTTGAACACCACTCCGGCAATATCCGCGCCATAGAGCTGTAGCTGTTTGACGGCGTAGGATGCTTCGCGGCGCATCGTCCATTGGCGACGGGTCACGAAGATGGTCTTCTCGGCCAAGCCGCCGAGGATCAACGCGTTCGACACCTGAACGGGGGCAGAGTTGAGGATAATGATGTCGAAGATCCGCTTGAGCTCAGCCAGAAGCGCTTCCATCCGTGCGGAATTCAAGAGATCGATAGCACCAGCGGGTGAGCGGCCGACGGTCAGGATTGACAGGCTGGATCCAACCGCTTGAATGATGGCTTCCTCCAGCGTTGCGGTGCCCTTGAGGATGTCGGTCAGTCCCTTGTTGTTTCTCACGTCGAGCATTCGATGCACCTGGGGCCGATGGAAATCGCAGTCGACGAGCAACACCTTTTGCCTCGACGATATGCTTGCGATGCCAAGGCAAACAGAAATGGTCGTCTTGCCTTCCCCACCGGTGCAAGACGTGACGAGCACGGTGCGGGGCATCACGCGATTGTTCCTCAGGGTGAGAAGCGCCCGCAGCCGCTGGAAGGCCCCACCGAATTCGGACAGCGGCTCGCGCTGGATGTAATCGCGGGGACCCGACACCAGGCGCCGCAGCCGTGGCAGATCCGGAATTGTGCCGATGACCCGCAACCCGAGGTGACGCTCGACGTCCTCCACGGTGCCAAGCTTCTGGCGAAGGCGCTCGGTAACGACCAACAAGAAGACCGCGAGCGCTGCCGAGCCGATAAAGGCCAGCGCAGTCACCCTCGGGACATTCGGGTAGGAAGGGCGAAGGGGTATTTGCGCGGGCGACACGATGCGGGCATCCGGCTGCTGGTTGTCCCGCAGCGCCACCGCCTCGGTATATCGCTTGAGCAAATTCTGATAGAGATCTTGGTTCGCGCCCAGACGCTGGGCCACTTGGCCGATCGACGCGTCGGCCTGGTCCAGGCGAATCATCTCATTGCTCACGGCCTCGAGATCACTGCGCAGTCTCGCCTCGTGGATTTTGGCGCTTTCCATCTCGTTGCGCAGGCCCGCCAGCGTGTTGTCGATTTCGCGATTTACCCGCCGCTCGACCTCGGCGATCTCGGCTTGAATGGAAATGATCCGAGGATGCTTCGGGCCATAGGTCGTCTCCAGTTGGGATAGATTCCCGATCAGCTCGGCACGCTTGGAGCGAAGCGCTTGGATACTCGAAGAGGCGATGATGGCGGGGAGAGCATCCAGGTTGCCCCCGCTCTCCAGGACCTTTCGCACCTGCTCATAGCGCGCTCCGGCCCCTGCTGAAGCGGCCTGGGCCTCCACCAGCTGCATGTTGAGCTGTGCCAGCCGTTGCGACACGACGTTTTTCGCGTTGCTTCCGCTGTCCTGGCGCTGCTGCTCGACGCTCTGTTCAAGCGACCGCACGGTGTCGCCAAGCTCGCCCAAGCGCATTTCGAGCCATTCCGCGGTATGCCGGGCACCTTCGCTCTTGGTCTCCAACTGGCTCTGGATGTACTCGTCAACGACCTTGTTGGCGATCAGAGCCGCCTTGGCCGGATTCGTCGAGCTAAAACTGACGCGGATAAGGCGCGACTGACCTTCCGGTTCGACCGAGAGCCGACTGAGAAATCGATTGAGCAGCGCAGCCGCTTCACGTGCATCCGCTGCTCCCACAGCGTCGGCGTCCGGCACCTCCTCTGCTGCCATCGCATCGACGTTCTGGGCGCTACGGCCGTTGGCGCGGGCCCATGCGCTGGTGATAAAGGATCGGGCTCTCTGCATAGCGTCCGCGATCGCGGGGATCAGCGAGCTTGGATATATCTTCGCCGGGGAGGCATCGCTCGACGCTGCCTCGCCCGTAGCACCGCGCGCCACATCGGCGCCAGCCGAGGCCGTGGAAGCGAATTCCGGATCCTTGTCGAGCCCGAGGTCGCGTACGACCCTGGCGGCCAAGCCTCGGGATTGCAAGACCGCGACTTCCGTGTCGACCTTTGCAGTGTCGGCGCTGATATCTTGGACCGCCTGGTCGACCCTTACGATGCTCGACGGACGGGCTTCGATGACAATCAGAACGTCGGCGCTGTAGAGAGGCACGGCGTGCAGCATCCAATACAACGTCGCGCCCATGCTCGCGGCCATGGTCAGAATCAGGATCCATTTCCCGCGATAGACCGTGCGAAGGAACCCGCGCAGGTCCACCTCGCCGGTGTCGGCCATGGTCGGAAGCGCATGAGGGCCAACCGCCTGGCCTCTGACGTTCTTCACCTGCCAGCCACCACGCCGGACAGTCAGGTCCCCGGCCATCTCGAATATCCCTTTTCAAACGTCGCGTGGTTAGGGCTTCGGCTGCGGCGGCTGTTGGTCGTCCATGCAGCAGACCCGGTCAGCCTGCCATGAAGTGTCCGTTACTCATCAGGTGTCCGTTCTCCGTCAGGTGTCCGCTCTCAATGCCATTGTTGCGGGCCCACAGCGCCGCTTGGGTCCGATTTCCGACAGCGATTTTTTTCATGAGGCTCTTCAGATGCACCTTCACGGTGCCTTCGGAGATGTTCAGCGCGCGTGCAATGTGCTTGTTGCTGTACGCGTTCAGCAGACACTTCAGGATCTGCTTTTCCCGCTCAGTAAGGTGCCTTTGTGCCGTGCTCGAGGCACCGTTGCTCGCGCTGCCGGACTCCTTGGCGAGCATCCTTGCAAGCGCGCTCGGCAGCGTCCTCTCCCCCTTTGTGACCAGGAGAAGCGACAGTGAGAACGCTTCCGCGGACAGCTCGTTGACCAGGTACCCGTCGGCCCCGGCCTTCAGGAAACGCACCATCTGCGCTAAGCAAAGCTTATTCGCCAGAACGACGATCCGGATATTCTCATAGCTGGCGCGGATGCCAGGTAAGCTCTCGAGATCGTTTTCCTGGCTGCCGTCCAGGTCGGCCACCACCAAATCGGGGACCAGGCCGTCTTGGAGAAGTGCCTTCAAGCTGGCGAGATCACGGGCCTCGCCCACAACCGCGAACTGAGACGGGTCGAGCAAGCTGCGCAAACCCTGACGGAAAAGAGTATTCGTGCCCACCAGAACGATGTTGATCATGCTCACGACAGATTCCCCATCTCGGTTCTGCTGCTGAACCTCGCGACGCTTCCTTGCCTGCGGTGACACCAGCCAAACGTGTGGCCGAAGGTCGTTCACCTGGTTTGGTGACGTCGCGAATCGCGCAGCCGATGTCCTCTTCTTGGTCGGCCGTTTAGAGGACCACATTTGTCGCTGAACTTGGCTACTTTGGCCTGCCGGGATACTCCCGAATGGGTGTAATTTATAAAAAATTTAGTTGAAATTGGCCGCATGGCCGGTCAGAGCCTGGAATCCCCTGGAGCGGCTGTTTCTCGAGGAAGGCCGGCGCCTCCAGATCGTCCCCAACGCGTTCGGCGAGAAGGCCGTCTTGGAAGCCAGATCGAAGACGCCATGATCCGCGGCGCCGAGCGTTAGCGGGGCCTGCCCGTCGCGGACCTCGAGCCCAGCCAGCCGAAGGCGCTCGAACCTCAACTCTACGTCGAGTGCCGGCTCGGGATTGGCCCCGCAACGGCAGTACCCAGTCCGGAAGAATTTCAGCACTCGAGGAAGTTTGGCCCACGACTCCGAGGCGTTCCGCCGGTCTACAGATAGCTGAGACACCGCCTTGCGCTTAATGAAGGAGCAAGGAGGTGGACATGGAGGCAAAGACGACGCGGGGCGCGGGCCCGGCAGAGCGCGCCCATCACGCTGGCGAGGCCGGGCCAGCGCCGGCGGGAAGCGACTGGCGTGGGGCCGCCGGCGGATGTCGGCGAAGCGCAAGCAGAGCGCTGTCCTGAGGCTGCTGCGCGGCGAGGACCTGGAGCTGGTTTCGCGCGAACTCGGGGTCACCGCGGCGGAGCTGAGCGGCTGGCGTGAGGCGTTTTTTTTTGAGCCGCTCAAGAGCCGTCCGAGCGATGCGCGTGACCATGAGATCGGGCGTCTCAAGGAGAAGGTCGGTGAGCTGACGATGACGACCGAGTTGCTCGAGGCGAAGATTGGGCGGATGGAGGGTGGCCGCCCTTTGGCCCGCCGGAGGTCGAGACGATGAGCGGTATGGTCTCGCCCTCCACGAACCGACCTTACGGCCTGCTGCGGGTGACCCGGGTCTGGGGCACGTCGCGGGCCGCAGTGTACCGCCATCGCCGCCCTGACGTCTCGCGCCCGCGGTGTCGGCCGGGTCCGGTCGGGCCGATGCCGGACGAAGCCCTGGTCGAGACGATCCGTAGCGTACTCGCCGCGAGCCCGTTCCATGGCGAGGGCTATCGCAAGCTCTGGGCGCGGCTGCGCTTCGCCGGCATTCGCACCTCCAAACGCCGCGTCCTGCGCCTGACCCGCGAGCATGGGCTGCAGGCCCCAGGGCGCGTCGGCCGGCCGCGCGGCCCCAAGGCCCACGGCGGCACGATCCGAACCGAACAGATCGACGTGATGTGGGGCACCGATCTCACGTCCACCATGACCGGCCAGGGCCAGGCCTCGATCTTCGTCACCGTCGACCATTGCTCGACTGAGTGTCTCGGCGTTCACGCGTCGCGCCGGGCCACCCGCTTCGAGGCGCTCGAGCCGATCCGGCAGAGCGTGCGCTCCTGCTTCGGCGCCTTCGCCGAGGACATCGCGAGCGGCCTCGAGCTGCGCCACGACCACGGCAGTCAGTTCGTCGCCGATGACTTCCAGGCCGAACTCGCCTTCCTCGGCATCGTGAGCTCGCCCGCCTTTTACGCGAGCCCGAGGGCAACGGCTGCGTCGAGCGCTTCATCCGGACGCTGAAGGAGAACCTGCTGTGGGTCCGCCGTTTCGCCACCATCAAGGAGCTGCGTCAGGCCCTCCACGCCTTCAAGGACACCTACAACCGGACCTGGATCGTCGAGCGACACGGCTATCGAACCCCAGCCCAGATCCGCGCCGAGCACCTCGGCACCCTCACTACCGCGGCATAAACATCAACGCGGTGTCTCAAAACCGTAGACCGCTACAGCGTGGCTCTACTCTGTGTGCTGACTGTCTTGGCTTAGTCCGGGTACGCTGAGGAGCAAAAGGCGTACGAGTTCGGGTTGGCGCCGAACTCCGGTCTTGTCATAGACGCGTTTCAGATAGGCGCGGGCGGTATTTACGGTGATGCCCATCGCTTCGGCCGCCTCGCTGACTGATTTACCTTGCGACAACCAAGCGGCCAGCCGTGCTTCGACCAACGTCAGGGCGTACAGCCCACGAGTGCTGTTCGCTGCTTTCGAGCCGTATATCCGGGTCGCTGACGAAGACGGCGGCGGCGGGCGCGCGATCGCGAAGCCCTTGCGGCTTGGTGCGCAAGGGAACGACCATGACGCTCAGGGGATGGGCCCCGGAGGGGCGGGTGATCGAGAGTGCGCCGCCATGGGCTGGCGGCTGATCGGCGGTTTGATTGACCGCGTGGCTCAGCAGGCGACCGAGCCGGGCACTTTCGTTTGCCAGCACGGCCCGCAAGGCGTCGCCACGAACCGTCAAGCCGTCGCCGGCCACCAGGATCTCCTGGGCCCGCCGATTGGCGATCACACGCCGGCCTTGATTGTCGACCACCATGACACCCCAGGGCAGGTGGTCGAGGGCGTCGAACGCGGCGTCTCTCTCGACCTCCAGCTCTGACAGGCGGTGCTGCATGCGTAACGCGCGCTGCAGATGTGGGAGCAGTAAGCGGCAACGTTTGATGTCGTCGCTGTCGAAGCCAGGCCAAGCCCGCGGCCGCATGGCCTCGAGAAACACGACCTTCGCCTGCTCCCGATAGAGCACCGCGCAAAGCCGGTGATGCAGATCCTGTGGCTGTAGCCACTCATTGTAGAATTTGGTGGCGACCAGCCGATACTCCGGCACGAGATCCTCGCCGAGGTGAATTCTTCCGGATGGCCGGTAATTTCGCTCGTCGCTCAACCACGCATTCTGAACAGCGTAGTACGGCGCATACAATTGCACATACTTTCGATCGTAGCCACTAGCGCTGTGAATTGACCCTAGGTTACACGCGAAATCATGAGATACCAGCGCAACGCCGCGGGCTTTCAGATACTCCTTGATTTCGTCGAGCAGCGGATCCCAGCTGCCCGATCCGAGGTGGATCTCGTAGAGCGGAGGCAGAAACCGCTGCAAACTTTCGTCGAGCAGTACCAGGGCGCTCCCGAGGTTGATCTGAAGTTGGATCGCCCGTCTAGGTTAGACCGCTCATTGCAGCAAATTCGTTAAGATACGAGTCGTACGCGCGACCTCTACGAACTGGCTATCAAACGCTTCGACACTTCCTCGACTGGCCGTGTATGTGGAAAAAACATGACGGGTGTACTGCTCCCCGTTTAGCAAGCTTCAGCTAAGGGAGTGGCGTGGCCGAGATGCTCGGCTTCGACCGCATTCGGCGCGCGGCAGCCGAGCGCCGAATGGAGATAGGTGGCGTTGTAGTCGGCGAGCCAGCGAGTCGAGCGCGGCGAAGAAGGCGGCCGGGCTGGTCCACTCACGGAGCCAGACCAGCTCCTCCTTGAGCGTCCTGAGGAACCGCTCGGTATCGGCGTTGCCCTTGGGGTTGCTGTAACTCGTGAAGGCCTGGCGGATGCTCATGCCAGCGCAGGCGCGCATGAAGGCGAGCGAGGTCGGCTCGGCAGCCATTGTCGGCCATCAGGTTCGGCCGCTCACCCTCGATGCCGCCCGGGAACTGGCGGTTCACGGCCCGGTTCAAAGCCAGCAGCCAGTGCCAGGCGCGCGCCTGCAGCCCCCGCATGGTGGCCGACCACCTTCCTGGTGTGCCAGTCGAGCACGATCACCAGATAGACCCAGCCGAAGCCCTCGATCATGACCTTGGTCATGTCGATGCCCCACCACTCGTTGGGGCGGCTCGGCTTGGGCTTTTTGGTGTCGGCCTTGCGCCTGGCCCGCGGTTTGGGGTTCGGCCGCACCAGCAGGTCGGCCGCTTTCATGAGGCCGTCGACGCGCTTCTGGTTGATCACCAGGCCGTCGACGTAGCGGGCTGGCTCGAACGCTTTCGCAGCGTCGGCGAGGAACTGGTCGCGCCACTGGTAGTTCTTGGCCTGGCTCATCTCGTGCTCGGCGCACAGCTCGCCGATCGGCCTTTCAGCCCTTCGAGCACGATCAGCGCCTTCTGCTCCGGCTTCCACTTGCGTCGCTTCATGGCTGTCCCCCCAGATCGAGACAGCCACGCTCGACTCCCCTAGCTCAAGTCCCCTTCAAACGGGGAGCAGGATAGATCTCGAGCCGTCCTGCTGGTTCGTGCGTTGGTGTCCCGAGACGTGGCGTAGGAGCGCCGGCTGAGCGCAGCGCGCCGAGCGACCGTCAACGAGTCTGGCGAAGGCGCGTCTGGGTGATGAGGCGGTCATCATGGAGCTCCGGTAGGGTCGGTTTGCCGAACTTGGACCACACCGGAAAGGACACCACGATGACCACCCACAGGATCGCCCTTCGCGCACTGCTGGAAAAAGGTTCGGACATCGATCTGCTGCGCGAGATGATCGGCTTCGTCGCCGAGCGGCTGATGGCACTGTAGGTCGAGGGCCTGTGCGGCGCCGGCCATGGCGAACGCACGCCGGCGCGACGGCGCCCGTTCCGGACCAAGCTGGTCGCGCGCATTGTGACCGCGGCCCGGCGGGCGAGGCGCGGCGACCGCCTCGAGGCCGCGCTGCTCGGCTGCCATCTCGGTCCCGATGCCGCGAATGCCGGCGAGGCGCAAGCCGCGCTCGGCATTCGGGCTGATGCGGGACGGCAATGGCCCGCGCGCGCTCGAGACGCTCGTGCGCTATCGTGGCTCGGTGCTCGCCGAGCTGCGCGCCGCTCCGGGGCGCTCAGCTGCTCCAGCGCGAAGGCGCGCGAGGTCCCCGAGAGCGCTGCGCAAGACGCCTCGCCCGCGATCCTACCGCCGCCCCGCGCCACGACCAAACGAGCCCGAGAAGTCGTGACGAAACAATCTGTTAGCTCTCATGCCGTCAGTCCCAAAGGAGTACTCTTCTGGTGATCCGGCGTCGCCGGCGCGCTCGTCTGCTCCGAGGCTGCCGGATTTCCGCGAGCGCCTGCCCATCGCGATGCCAGCGTGGCGGAGCCGAACCTCCTGCCGGCTGCGGCCGCTACGACCCTCGGTAGCCGAATTCCGACATTGCATGGTAGCGTCTCCGTGTCGGCCTCGGGCGCCGCGCGCGAGTCTTGGGCGAAATCTGTGCCCGCAGCCGCATGGAGGGAGGCATGAGCAGCACGGTGTACCACCGCGCGAAAGCGGCCGACGCCGAGATCGTCATCGAGATCAAGGACTAGGACTACGGCGGACGCGGGCTTTCCTGTCGTGATCCCGAGGGGCACCTTTGGAACATCGGCACCTACGACCCATGGCGCACAAGGTCCTGACGGCCAAGGCGGAGCACAGAAGGACGGTCGACATGGCGGACGAGCTGGTCTTCTACACGAACCCGATGTCGCGCGGCCGCATCGTGCGCTGGATGCTCGAGGAGGTCCGCCAACCCTATCGCACCGAGCTGCTCGAATACGGCACGACGGTGAAGTCGCCCGAGTACCTCGCCGTCAACCCCATGGGCAAAGTGCCGGCGCTGCGCCACGGCGATACGGTGATTACCGAGGCGGCCGCAATTTGCTGTTATCTGGCCGATGCGTTCCCGGGTGCCGGGCTCGCACCGCCGCCAGGCGGCCGGTTGCGCGGGCCGTACTATCGCTGGATGTTCTTCGCGGCCGGTCCGGTCGAAGCGGCCACGGCCAACCAGGCACTCGGTGTCGAGGTGCCTGCCGAGCGCACGCGAATGGTCGGCTATGGCAGCCTCGAGGATGTGATCTCGGCGCTCGAGACGGCGCTCTCCGGGCACGAGTATCTGGTCGGCGACCGCTTCACCGCCGCCGACGTCTACGTCGGCGCGCACATCGGCTGGGGGATGAGCTTCGGCACGATCGAGAAGCGCCCGGCGTTCGAGCGCTACTTTGAGCGGATCAGCACTCGAGCGGCCGCGGTCCGGGCGCGGGAAATCGATGACGCGCTCCTTTCGGGCAACCGCCAAGCGGCATCCTGATCGAGTCATGGAACGCCGCCTCGCTGCGATTCTGGCACTGGACGTCGTTGGCTACTGCCGCCTCATGGGGCGGAATGAAGCGGCTACCCTTGCGGCGCTGAAGACCCACCGCGAGGAGATCGTCGATCGCGAGATCGCCAAGCGTGGCGGTCGCCTCGTGAGCACGAGCGGCGATGGCGCGCTGGTCGAGTTCCCGAGCGTGGTCGCCGCGGTCGAATGCGCCGTGGCGATTCAGCAAGGCATGGCCGAGCGCAACCGCGATGTGCCCCGCGAGCAGCGCATCGAATTCCGTATGGGCATCAACCTCGACGAGGTGATGGTCGATGGCGATGACATCCTGGGCGAGGGCGTGAATGTGGCGGCGCGGCTGGAGGCGTTCGCTGATCCGGGCACGGTCTGTATTTCCGGCAGCGTCTTTGGTCACGTCAAGAACCGCCTCCATCTTCGCTTCGAGGATCTTGGCGATCAGCGGTTCAAGAACGTTGCGGAGCCAATCCGCACCTTCCGGATCCGCTGCGCCGAAGCCGATTTCCCATATGCGGATTTCTTTGCCAGCTGCGAGTCCCTGCCACTCCCGCAGAAGCCATCGATCGCCATCATGCCTTTTGCCAATCTGAGCGGCGATCCGGCAGAGGACTACCTGGCTGATGGTCTCCGGCTCGATATCCAGGCCGCGCTCGTCAAAGCATCGGGTCTGTTCCTCATCGCGCCGAACACCACGGCCGGCTATCTCAATGCCGAGATCTCCGCCGCGGACGCGGGGCGCCAGATGGGCGTTCGCTACGTGCTCGAGGGGGCGGTGCGGCGATCCGGCCAGCGCATCCGCACGACCGTGGAACTGACCGACGTTATCGCCCGACAGATCGTCTGGGCCGAGCAGTACGACCGGGTTCTCGGTGACGGTCTCGCGGTCCAGGACGAGATTACCGCAGAGGCCCCTGAAGGCGCTCGACCTCAAGCTGGCCAGCGGCGAGAAATGGCTCCTGCACAGCACGCTGAAGAGCCTCGAGGCCCTCGATTTCTTCTATCGGGGCCTCAGCCGG
Source organism: uncultured Alphaproteobacteria bacterium (assembly GCA_963815435.1). GTDB lineage: Bacteria > Pseudomonadota > Alphaproteobacteria > Geminicoccales > Geminicoccaceae > DATAOG01. Next base: position 36,888 of record CAWFGZ010000007.1, on the reverse strand, counting down.
TTCTACGCGGGAACCAAGAACGACAATGCCGCGGCGCGGGAGATGTTTGAGCATGTCGCCCGCTTGCAGCCGGACTCGGCGGTCGGGCCGGCCTATCTGTGCTTCACCCACTGGGTCGACGCATTCAGAGACTGGACGGACTCGAAAGAGCGTTCTCTGACTGAGGCCGCCCGGCGGGCGGAGAGAGCCGTCAAGCACACGCACTCCAATGGCCTGGCCCATGTCGTCCTGGCTGCGATCGGCCTTCTGAAGCGGCGCCACGATGAAGCGCTCGCCAACTGCTACAGGGCTCTCGAGCTGCGCCCGAATTGCCCGACCGCGAACGCCTATCTCGCCAATGTGCTGCACTATTGCGGCCGCTCGGCAGAGGCCGTCACGAAGCTCAAGGAGGCGATCCGGATCACGCCCGTCTACCCGCCCTGGTACATGCCTCTGCTGGCTGCCGCCTACCGGGAGAGCGGTGAGGTGGGACAGTCGATCACCGCCGCCAGGCACGGCATCCGGCTCAGCCCCGGCGATCTCGAGCCGCGGCTGATCCTATGCAGCGACTACGTGCTGGCCGGCTAGGCGCAGGAAGCGCGGCAGATAGCCCAGGAAATTGTCGCGACCGATCCGACATTCTCGACGCACAGATACGTCGCGGGCCAACCCTACAAAGAAGACCATCGCTTGCAGCGACTGGCCAACAGCCTTCGCGCGCCAGGGCTCCCCGAGTGAACGATCTGAGGTCTGATGACTATTCCGACCGTTGCGACTCGCATTCCGGCAGGCGGGAGGGCTTCTCGATCTTCGCCAAAGCCTCGGGCTTGGCGCAGGGCGGGAAGCCGGCAAGCCGCATGGTGTCGATGAAGCGCTGATGCTCGGCGTCACTGAAGCCGGGCTCGTTGGCGATGCCTTCGATGGTCAGATCCGGGTGGCGTTCGAGCGCCTTCTGGACCCAGGTCTTCGCCTCCTCGAATCTGCCCAAGGCCGCAAGCGCACCGGGGCGCAGCGCCCATGTCCAGCGCGAGTAATTGGCTGGGGTCAGGCGATCGATCATGCTGAGCGCATCTTCGTAACGTCCCGCCGTGAAGTACGCATAAGAGAACGGCTTGGCGCTCCACATCGGGTAGTTCGGATTGAGGCGAATCACCTGATCGACCATGTCCGCGCCCCGATCCGGCTCGCCGAAGGTCGACGCCCAAGCGCTGTAGAAGGTCAGGATTTCGGCCGCGCCCGGCGCCAGGCTCAAGGCAGTGTCGAGCTCCGCCTTGGCGCCCACGAGATCACCCCGATCGCCGATACTCCAGCCGAAAACGGCGTGGGCCTCGGCATCACTGGGGTCCAGCCTGACCGCACGCGCGGCGGCATCGGCGGCAATCCGGTTGTTCTTTTCCGGCTCAACGCCGAAGCCGGCGAGCACGGAGTGTGAGTGGTAAAGCTCGACCCAGGCGCGGGCGAACGCGGGGTCAATCCCGACGGCGCGGTCGAGCAGTCTGATGGCCTCCTCCACGTCTGCACGGTTGATCTGCTCGAGCTTCTCCGTGCCCAAGAGGTAGAATTCATAGGCGGTCAGACTGCCGGGCGGCTTGCGATGCGCGGCGATCCGCCCGGCCTCCTGGACCAGGCCGGCGCCGCCGCCGAGACGGTTGGCGATCTGCTCGGAGATTTCTGTTTGAACAGCGAAGATATCCTTGTCGGGGCGGTCCCATCGTTCCGACCACAAATTCCTGCCGGTCCTGGCTTCGACGAGCTGCGCCGTAATCCGAATGCGGTCGGCATCTCTTTGGATCAAGCCCTCGACCACAAAACCGACCTGGAGCGCGGCGCCGATCGCGCGCGCGTCCACCGGCTTGCCCTCGTAAATCTTGGTCGAATCGCGGGCGATCACGCCAAACTCGGGGAAGCGCGCGAGATCGGTGATGACTTCCTCGGTGAGGCCGTCGGCCAGCCGGCGCGTGGCCGCATCATCGGAGAGACTGTCAAACGGCAGCACGGCGACGACGGGCTTGGCGCTTGGCGACGCGTGCGGCCAGAGCCACCATGCTCCCACGACCGTCAGTACGAGCGCCAGGGCAGCTGCGGCGCCCAAGCGGGCCCAGCGTGAGGTCGGCGCGAGCCATCTACGTGGTGTCGCGTCCGCAGCGATGTCGCTTTCGGCCTCGACGTTCCCCGGCGGCTGCCTCTCTACAGCTGCCGCACATCGTGTTGACGATTGAATCTCCTTGTAGAGCCGCTCGGTCTCCGGCTCCGGCTCGACGTCGAGGTCTCGCTGCAGGACGTCGCGACAGGTCTGGTACTGCCGCAGCGCCTGCGATCGATCGCCCCGCGCCGCGTAAAGCCGCATCAGCGCACGGTGGGCCTCCTCGCGCGTCGGATCGAGCTGCAGCAGCCGCTCTGCCGTTTCGATCGCGACTTCGCCCGACTGCGTGCCCAGCAGCCGCGCGAGCACGCCAACGGCGAGATCCTGCAGGCGCGTCCGCTCGACCAGGAGCCAGTCGGCGAAGCCGGAATTGGGCAGGCTGACGCCTTCAAGGAGCTCGCCGCGGTAGAGCGCCGCTGCCCGCACGAGCTCCCCGGCCGCCGCCAGCCGCGCGAACTCGACGGCGTCGACGCTCACGACGGTCGGGTCGAAAGCAGCCATCTCCCGGTCGCTCAAGAGCGCCGAAACGCCCAGGATGCGACGTAGTTCGGCGAGCGCCTGCCGCAGGCTGCCGCGCGCCTGCTCTTCGTCGCGACCGTCCCACAGCAGCGCGGTCAATTGCTCCCGTGACCAGCCGGCCGCTGGCGCTAGCGCCAGCAAGGCGACGAGCGCCCGGAGCTTCCTTCGGGGAGGCGTCAGATCACCGCCAGCCGCGCCCGTCAGCTCGAAGCCCCCGAGCATCCGCACCCTCAATCGCGGTCGGGTCGACGTATCCATGTCGCGTCCACTCGGCGCAACGCGTCGCAACGTTAGTTTACGCGCATTTTGCGCGGCGAGCCAAGCGGCGTCACGGGGAGTTCACGGGGATTTCGCGCGTGCGGGTTTCAATCTCCGCCAAGCCCACCGTTACGCGACGACGAAAAGGAGAGCAGCCGTGACGCGAATGACAGGATTCGAAATGCTCGCCCTTGGCTCGGCGCTGCTCTGCGCCAACGTGGGTCTCGCGGACGACATGGTGACCGATGCCAACATCGTCACCGGCCTCGATATCTCCGACTCGATCGGTGCGGACGACATGCAGCTCGAGATCGAGGGCATGGCGCGTGCGATCCGCTCCCCCGAGGTCCTCGCGGCAATCAAAGGCGGGCGACATGGCCGCATCGGGTTTGCGGTGTTCGCCTGGCATCACGGTCAGTTTCCGATGGTCGTGCCGTGGGCGGTCATCGCTTCGGAGGCGGATGCGGCGGCGGTCGCCCACGAGATCGAAGCCCGTCTTCGAGTCAACCTCGAGACGGAAGCGCGAGCGAATGGAGCGTTCTACGCCGGCCGATTGACCGACCTCTCGCAGGCCATCGACCGTGCGGGCGAGATGATTTCGACGGCGCCCTATGTCACGGATCGTGCCATCGTCAACATCATCGGGAACGGCGAAGACAATGTGGGCGAGGACGCCGGCGTCGCTCGTGAACGCTTCATCGCGACGGGAGGCACGGTGAATGGCGTCGTCCTCGGCGCCGATCCGCTCGTGCTCGACTACTACCGGCAACAGGTCATCGGCGGTCCGGGAGCCTTCGTCATCTCGACGGGCGAGGCCAGCAGTCTCGTGGAGGTGCTGACGCGGAAGTTCCTAAACGACTTCGTTGTTGCGGCACGTCCTTGACCTTCCCGGTGCAGATAGCGTGCCGTCAGGCTGGCGCTGGCGCCGTATGCCGCCAGCGCCAGCGAAACAGCGAGATGTGGTCGTAGTACAGCCCCATCATCGTCGCCGGGGTCTCAGCGAACCCAGAGTCTAGCGTTGCCAGAACGGCTTGGTCACCTCGGCCAGTACGTCGGCCCGGGTCAGGCCGATGTCGCGCAGCATGTGATCGCTGAGGTACTCGAGATGATGCCGCTGGCGGGCCCGCTCGTGCCAGCTCAGGATGAGCTTGGACGCTCGCTTCAGAGCGTTCAACCACGACCGGCCCTCGGGTAGCGTGGGAGCACCGTCCAGGCTTGGCCGAGCGGTCACCAGGGGCGCCTGGGCCGATCTCAGCTGGAAAATCGTCGACATCGGAAGGCTCCTCAAGCATTGCGTTGGTTGGATCTTGTTTGTAGCTGTCCTCTCCTGACAGCATGGTGTCAGGAGAGTTCGCCTAGGGTTCTGAGCCTAGGTTCCGACGCCAAGCGAGGAGCCCATGCGCCGCGCCGATCGCCTGTTCGAGATCATCCAGCTGATGCGTCGGCAGAAGCTGGTCCGTGCCCGGGATCTGGCCGAGAAGCTCGAGGTCTCAGAGCGGACGATCTACCGGGACGTGCGCGATCTGATGGCGAGCCGCGTGCCGATCGAGGGCGAGGCGGGGGTCGGCTACGCCTTACGGCAGGGCTTCGATCTGCCGCCGCTGATGTTCGACGAGCATGAGATCGAGGCGCTGGTGCTGGGCGCCCGGATCGTCGAGTTCGTGGACCGATGCCAAGCTCGCCGAGGCAGCCGGCAACGTGATCGCCAAGGTCGAGGCGGTGATCCCGGAGCGCCTGCGCCAGCACATGGCGGAGACCGCGCTGCTCGCGCCCGCCGAGCACTTCGCTCACCCGATCACCGTCGATCCGGGCGAGCTGCGCTGGGCGCTCCGGCGTCGGCGCAAGGTCCATTTTCACTATCGGGACGGCGAGGAACGGGCAACCGCTCGCGTGGTGCGGCCGCTCGCGCTCTCGTTCTACGGCCCGGCCTGGCTGCTCGCCGCTTGGTGCGAGCTACGCCAGGACTTTCGCTCCTTCCGGCTGGATCGCATGGCGCAGCTCGAAGTCCTGGACGAAGCCTTCCGTCCCGAGCGCGGCAAGACGATCCAGGACTTTCTCAGGCGGAACGATAACTGATCGCAAGGCGCGGAGCGGCGCGTCCGATCAGCTCGCCGGGTGTACCCCCACATCAGCTCCAGACGTCGGGGCCGCGCTCCGGGTGGCGCGGCAGGTCGTCCTCGGTGTCGAACCAGGGGATCCGGCTCGCGGTCCAGATGTGGTAGCTCGGGCGAACGGCCGCGGGATCGTCGAGGCTCGCCAGGGTCACGTCCAGGTATTCGGGCTCGGCCGGCTCGCGGAAGACGAGCTGGGTGCCGCAGGTCGGGCAGAAGAGGCGCTCGGCCTTCGGCGAGGAGCGATAGACGGCCGGCTCGCCCCGCGTCCAGGCGAAGGCGTCGCTCGCCATGGTCAGCCACGCCACCACGGGCGCGCCCGCCGAGCGCTGGCACATCCGGCAGTGGCAATAGGCGGCATCGCGCGGTGCGGCGCTGATCCGGTAGCGAACGTCGCCGCAGAGACAACCGCCTTCGAGCGGAAGCTTCATCACAATCCCCCAGGCTGACGACCACGTGACACGGCAGCGTGGAAGTCGGGGCCGACCCCGAGCCCGCCCCCTCACGCGAACGCGAGCAGCACCTCGTCGGCAGCGACCGTGTCGCCCGGCTCGATCCGGATCTCCCGGACCACGCCGTCCCGCTCGGCGCGCAGCACGTTCTCCATCTTCATCGCCTCGAGCACGACCAGCTCCTGCCCGGCCTTGACCGCGTCGCCCGGCGTCACGGCGATGCTAAGGATCAGGCCCGGCATCGGCGAGGTGAGGAATGCCGAGCTGTCGGGCGGCGGCTTGAACGGCACCCGCGCCGCGAACTCGGCCGCCTCGCGGGTGCGGATCAGTGCCTGCACCTCGACCCCGCCATGGCTGAGGCGAAAACCTTCGGCGCAGGGGTCGACCTGAATGACCGCGGTCTGGCCTTCCATGGTGGCGCGAGCAAGCGGCTGACCGGGGCGCCACTCAAGCACCAGCTCGTGGCGGATATCGCCGACATCGATGATGAACAGCGGCGGTTCCAGCTCGGCATGGACCTCGATGTTCTCCTCGCCCAGCCGGACCACCCAGTCGCTTGGGATCACCGGCCGCCAGCCGGGCAACTGACCGGAGATCCGGCCATCGCGCTGCGCCTGGAGCAGACGCAGCCCGACCGCCACCGCGGCGAGCCCGGTGCGGGTGGCATCGGACGGCGGCACCCCGTCGAAGCGCTCGCCGAACTCGGCGGCGATGAAGTCGGTCGAGAGACGCCCGTCGCGGAAGCGGCGATGATTGAGGAGCGCGGTGACGAAGGTGATGTTGTGGCTGAGGCCGCGGATGTAGAAGGCGTCGAGCGCGGCTCCCAAGCGCGCGATCGCCTCGCTCCGATTGGCGCCGTGGGCGCAGACCTTGGCGATCATGGGGTCGTAGAAGATCGAGATCTCGCTGCCCTCGATCACGCCCGAATCGACCCGAATCCCCGCCCCCGCCGGCTCGACGTAGCGCTTCAGCCGCCCGGTCGAGGGCAGAAAGCCGCGCGCCGGATCCTCGGCGTAGACCCGAGCCTCGATCGCCCAACCGTTCGACGGCACCTGATCCTGGGTGAAGCCGAGGGGCTCGCCCGCGGCGATCCGGACCATCCGCTCGACCAGATCGAGGCCGGTCACCAGTTCGGTTACCGGGTGCTCGACCTGGAGGCGGGTGTTCATCTCGAGGAAGTAGAAGCGACGCTCGGTGTCGACGATGAACTCGACCGTTCCGGCCGAGTGATAGCCGGCGGCGCGGGCGAGCGTCACTGCCTCGGCGCCCATCGCCCGGCGGGTCGCCTCGTCGAGCAGCGGGCTCGGCGCCTCCTCGATGACCTTCTGATGCCGGCGCTGAATCGAGCATTCGCGCTCGCCCAGATGGACGACGTGACCCTGGCGATCGCCCAGAACCTGGATCTCGATGTGACGCGGCTCGCGGATGAATTTCTCGAGGAACACCCGATCGTCGCCGAAAGACGAGCGGGCTTCGCTCTGCGCGCGTTCGAGTGCCTCGCCCAGGTCGCGCTCGCCGAGCGCGATGCGCATGCCCTTGCCGCCGCCGCCCGCGGCCGCCTTGATCATCACCGGGAAGCCGATCGTCTTCGCGATGCGCGCCGCGAGCTTTGGCTCCCGGATCGCTTCGGGATGTCCCGGGATGACGTTGACCCCGGCCTCTTTCGCGAGCCGCTTGGATTCGATCTTGTCGCCCATCAACCGGATCGCGCCGGCCGGTGGGCCAATGAAGGTGATGCCCTCGGCCTCGAGTGCCTCGGCGAAGACCGCGTTCTCGGCCAGAAAGCCGTAGCCGGGGTGGACCGCCTCGGCGCCGCTCCGGCGCGCTGCGGCGACGATCCCGTCGATCCGGAGGTAGCTCTCGGTCGCCGGTGGCGGGCCAATCGGGATCGCCTCGTCGGCCATCCGCACATGTGGCGCGTCGAGGTCCGCCTCTGAGCAGATCGCCACGGTCTTGATGCCCAGCCGGCGGCAGGTCCGGATCACCCGGCACGCGATCTCGCCGCGATTGGCGATCAGGATCTTTGCGAACATCCGAGTGGTCCTTCGATCGACCTTGCCCGCCCAATCTACGGAGCCGCCGAGCGGGAGACAACTACGCCCGGGCTATGGATTTCGTCACCTTACCCGCCGGCGCGACCGGGTGCCCGGGAATTTGTTGCCATATCACCTCGCGGGTGCCCGGATCGGCACGCTGTGACCCCGATCCATTCTTCGGACCGAGAGCCAAGGCATTGTTTTGCCATGACTTCTCGGGTTTGTTTGGTCGCGGCGCGCAGCTCGGCGAGCACCGAGCCGCGGTAGCGGACCAAGGTCTCGAGCGCACGCGAGCCATTGCCATCGCGCATCAGCCCGAGGCCGAGCGCGGCCTGCCCGCCGCCGCCATTCGGGGCGCCGGGGCCGAGACGGCAGCCCGGGAGCGCCGCCTCGGGCCGGTCGCCCCGCCTCGCCCGACCGGCGGCGGTCGCGATGCGCGCGACCAGTTCGCTCTGGAGCGTGCCCGACCGGCTGCGGTTCTGGGTCCTTGCGACCGGGCGCCGTTGCGGCGGCTGGCCAGCATTCCGGCGCTGACCGCGTCGTCCCGGCGCATGGGGCGGGCGGTCCTTGCTGGTTTGTGCGCGGCGGTCTCGGCGAGGCGCCGAATTCCGAAGAGATCATGCTACCATTTGGTAGGAATATATGCAAGGATGCGACGACGTCCTCAGGACGTTGACGGGGAATCGGCTCGAGCCGGTCGCCTCCGGTGCTTCACGGGCCTGTTAGGGACAACTCGCGCTCGCGCAACGCGTCGGCTGCGTACCTCGGCGTCTCGGCTATGTCGGGGGTGGACGGGACGAAGTGAGGAGAGGCCGGCTCGGACGGTGTTGGGGCGCGCTCGAGGATGGCTGGCGCCGAAATGGTGACGCTCAGGCCTGGGCGAGCTTCAGACCCGGGCAGAGAAAATGAATTCCGGCTATTTTCCAAGCACTTGGCGGATTGTCCCGGGTGCCGGGCGGGCGAATTTTCGGATTTTCTCCGAATTTTCTGGCCGCTGACGCGAATTTTGGGCGGCGGGCGATCGGACACTGATGCGCCACAATGCGTCACTTTTGTAGCATCTGTAGACTCGGCCCAAACCTTTGCGGCGGCAGACTTTTTCGCCACTTTGGCGATTCGACCACCGATTTTGGGCCAAAAAACGGTCGAAAAGCGGCGACTTCAGCGTCTTTTTGGTCGCAAGAGTGACGCAAAGTGACGCAAATATGCGCCACCTGTCGCATTCGCCATCGGTCCAGCCTTTCGGGCACTCCTGGTCCGCTTCGGAAATTGGAGCGGATTTTTTCATCAGCTCCGGTCGTGTCCCGACACGTGGTGTAGGAGCTGGGCGGCCGGGATCTCCGTGGCGGGTCGGGCCGCTCTTGGTCATGCGGCCGCGGCGGACAGCATGAGGGTGGGATCATCGCGCAAGGGTGCGATCGTTTCCAGGGTCATGTAGCGGGCCCGCTGTACGGCCCACTCGTCGTTCTGCTCCAAGAGGATGGCGCCGACCAGGCGGGTGATCGCGGCCTCGTTCCGCGGAACTGGGGGGCGCAGGACAACCTCGCCCACCACTCGAAGGAGAGCAACCGGGATCGTGCCGCGCCGTAATGCGCTGAGCCGCAGTCAATGCGACAGCAGGACCGGAATGTTCATGTGCTCCAGAACGAAGTAGGTCGCACCGCCGAACAGATGCTCGCGGAGTGGGGAATGGCCATATCCACCCATCACCAGAAGGTCACAGCGCAGTTCCCGCGTCTTGGACAGCAACACGTCGCCGATTGTACGGCCGGAGGTTCGGGCGCCTTGGGCCGACACGTTCACACCGTGGCGCTCGAGGAGTACCACGAGGCGATCGACCGACATCGCGTCACCGGAGCGGTCGTCGACGGTGAGCACGATCACCTCTTTTGCCTTCTCCAGGATGGCCATAGCGTCCTCGACCGCCCGGGCGGCCTCACGCGCGCCGTTCCATGCGACCAGGACCCGCTCACCGACGTTCGAGAACGATCCTCGGTGGGGCACCGCGATCAGCGGGTGGCCGCTCTTGATCAGCGCGCTCTCGAGCAGGTGGTGGACCTGCGGCCACAATCGACGCTCGCTCGGATCGGCCTGACCTAGGACCAACATGTCGTGAGTGCGCGACTCCAGGGCGATGATTGCCTCCTGGTCACCCTCTACATGGGCCCACGTATGCGATAGCTGCACTTGCATCGCCTGCTCGCGAAATCTCTGCTCGAGAAGTCTGAGTTCTTCTGCAAGTGCGACTGCCGCGGCAGCTTCGGGCCCGCGACATAAGCCAACGATGTGCGCCATGTGCCGCCGGGTCAACTCGAGGGCGACATCAAGGACGCCTTGCACGTTCGCCTTGGGGTCCAGATAGACGAGAACGCTCTTGATCGACGACAACGCCGAACCTGCCTTCGGGGATTCTCTCATCACAAGTTGGCGCTCGGTCACCGTCAATCAAGCCGAGCCTGGTTATGGCTGCGGTGATTGGGGCGACGCGCAAGTCCTTCGCTCCGACAGCTAGAGGCTGGCCACGGGCAGCAGCCGGCGCATCAGGTGCAGGCCGGCGAACAGGGCGCCAACCGAGAGGAGGAACGAGGCGATTGCGTAGAGCGCGCAGAGCGCGAAATCCCGGCGCTCGTACAGGACGGCAAAATCCAGGGAGAAGGTGGAAAACGTCGTGAACGCCCCGAGCATGCCGGTGGTCAGGAACAGGCGCATTTCGGTCGACGTGCTCCAGACCAGCGCCATGGTCTCGACCAACACGCCCATGGCGAAGGAGCCGACGACGTTGACGATCAGCGTGGCATAGGGGAAGTCTGCACCGAGAAGCTGGCCGACCGCGACGTAGACCAGGTAGCGGGCGACCGCACCGACTATCCCGCCCCCCGCTACCGCCTGCAGTTCGGACACCGACATCTTGCAGCGCCCTTCAGCCGGACTTCAGCTCGGTCATGCCCAAGACGATTGGACACGCAGGGACGCGTCACTCAGCGATCGAATTGATAGTGCCGACAACCACGCGGTGCCATTGCCATCCTCAGTGGCCGATCATCCAGGGGCGGCTGCCGACTGCGTGCTTGTGGCCGTGGCCGTGCCCATGGTGCCGGTGATGCGCGTGGCCGGCCGCGTTATTCTGATGTGGTTCACTTGTGGACACGACGCGTGGCTCGTTGGCGCTCTTCTCGTTGCGCTGATGAGCGACCCGCCGATTGGGCGCCATCAGCGCAAGATTAGGCGCCACCATGGCGCGCAGGGCGGGTCTGTTGCAGCTCGGGCAATCGGTCGGATCCCGCGCCTCGGTCATGGACCGCCAGGCCCGGAAACCGCCACAATCCGGGCAGTGGTAGTCATAGAGTGGCATGGAGGGCGTCCTCTCTATCCAAGGCCAACGAACCTTAGCAGACCGCTGCCGAGATCTGCGAGTTGCGAGGGTTCGAGCGCCGGCGACACCAGGAAGCCCGTGGTCCCCGGCGGGGGGGCTGGCGGCGCCACTCCAGGCATGTTTCCGGTCAGAAGCAGATAGCCCGGTATCCAACCAGTATAAATTCCCTGAGCAGTGCAGATTACCCCCGTTGCTCTAGCGAGTTCGGTGCGCTTTAACGCGAGTATCAGGAAGAACAGGAACCATAGGACACCCCACGAAACCCAGCAAATGCCGAACCAGACGTCCCAAGTGGTCGTTGCTTTGGCGAACGTATCGAGGAAAATCGGCACTGTCGTGATGGCGACGAAAAGGCAAAACCATCCCAGGCCGCGGCCGTCGGCGCCGTTCCACCTGTTCCAGGCAACCCAGAAGTACGTGAACGTAAAGAGAAGCGTAAAGGCCGCTGCTGAGATGGAGGCCGGATCGCCAACGAAGAAGGCAAGATAGAAGGACACCGCTCCGGTCACGATGCCGACAAAGACATCGATGACGGCTATTTCATTGTCGCCGACCTTACCCAGCACCCACAGGCCGTTCAAACAGAGAACGGCGCCAACCCAGAACAATGCCAAACCCAACATCGCCGTTTCCTCCCCGCAAGACCACTGAGCGGCGCGGTCGCTCGAGCGAACCGCATAGTGAATTGCCGGGGAAGCCGATTGGCCTCCCCGGTTACCATTCCGCTCAGCTCGTGGCGGCCACGTCGACGCCGGAGACCGCCTTGGTCGGGCCCGAGGCGTTCGGCCGGATATCGAAGTCAAAAATTCCAGTCGGAATCGCGAGGGTGCAGCAGGCGTTCGGGATGTCGACGATGCCGCTGATCCGGCCCTCCACGGGCGCCGTGCCCAGGATCACGTAAGCCTGCTCGCCGGTGTAGCCGAACTTCTTCAGGTATTCGATCGCGTTCAGGCAGGCGCGGCGATACGCGACAGTCGCGTCGAGATAGTGCTGCTCGCCCGTGTGCTCATCGACGCACACGCCCTCGAAGATCAGGTAGTCCGTGTAGTTCGGTTGGACCGGGCTCGGCCGGAAGATCGGGTTGGTGATGCCGTACTTCGCGACCCCGCCCTTGATGACATCGACCCCGATGTCGATCCAACCGGCCATCTCGATGGCGCCGCAGAAGGTGATTTCGCCATCGCCCTGCGACCAGTGAATGTCGCCCATCGAAAGGCCGCCGCCCTTTACATAGACCGGGAAGTAGACCCGCGAGCCGCGCGACAGGTTCTTGATGTCGCAATTGCCGCCATGCTCACGGCCAGGCACGGTGCGCGCGCCCACCTTGGCGGCCGCGTCACGCGCCGCGCCGGTCATCTGGCCCATGAGCGCGGTCGTGGTTCCCGCCACCCCGTCCGGCATGGTGGCAAGAGGCGGAACCCGGCTCGGATTGGTTCGCCACAACTTCTCTTCGCGCTCGTTCCACTTCTTCAGCAGATCCGCCGAGGGCAGCGTGCCGATCAGACCCGGATGGATCATACCGGGGAAACGCACGCCCGGGACGTGGCGCGAGCTGGTGTAAACCCCGTGGAAATCCCAGCACGCCTTGCGCGCCTTCGGGAAATGCTTGTCGAGGAAGCCGCCACCATTCTCGAAGGCGAAGATGCCGGTGAACCCCCACTGGGAATCCTGGAGCCAGCCGATGTCGTTGATGTCGACCACCAGCAGGTCGCCGGGCTCCGCCCCCTGGACGCCGAACGGGCCACTGAGATAGTGCACCTTGGACAGGTCAACGTCGCGGATATCATTGGCGGACTCGTCGTTCTTGATCTGCCCGCCGGTCCAGTCATAGCACTCGACCCGAAACTCATCGCCGGGCTTGAACATTTGCACGAAGGGAACGTCCGGATGCCAGCGGTTGTGGGTCTTGACCGCCTGATCTTCCGGCCACTTGTTCATTTCAGCGCGGAACGCTGTCTTCGCCATGGAAAGCTCTCCCTCTCGCTTGAGCATGGCAGCCGCTCGGTGGAGGCCGCCCGCGCGCTGCTGTTCGCCGGGAACCCAGCCGGCCATCATGCGCGTCAACACATTAGGTGCGCCCTGTAACCGCAGTGATTCGTCGGACCCGGCGAATTGTAATTTTTTGTAAGCGGCTAAAATTCTGCCGTTGCCATCTCGGCGCGTCTGGTCGAGCATGAGGATCTGCAGGGGTGCCTGCATCCGGTGAGGACCTGCCGGCCTCCGAAGCCCATGGTCTCTCAGAGGAGCACGGTGTGGCTGGCGGACCGTAAGGATGCGACCATCACCGCGATCCGGATCGATTCGGGCGCAGCCCTCCGGCCAGCCGTTGCGCATCCTTGTGGTCGATGACGATCGGAGGCTCTGCGGGTTCCTGGCCCGCTTCCTGTCGAACGAAGGCTATGCGATCGCTGCCGCCCATGATGGGCAGGCGATGTTGCGTGCGGTTGCCGATTTGTTGTTTGATCTGATCATCCTCGATCTGCGCTTTCCGCGCGGCGAGGACGGCATGACCCTGGCGCGTCGCCTCCGCGGCCAGTACGAGACCCCACTAATCGTGCTCTCTGGTAAGAGTGCCACGATCGACAAGGTGGTCTGCCTCGAGATCGGCGCCGACGACTATGTCACCAAGCCCTTCGAGCCACGCGAGCTGCTGGCGCGCATTCGCACCGTTCTGCGCCGCGTCGGCGTGCGCGTCGAGCCCAATGGAGCAGATCCAGCGTCGCCTCCTTCGAGCACGCTCACCTTCCGTGGCTGGCGGCTGGATTTGGGACGGCGCGAGCTGTACTCGCCCGAGATGGAGCCCGTCGACCTCACCAGCCGGGAGTTTGAGGTCCTCGCCGCACTCGCCCGTCGGCCCGGCCGCGTCCTGTCGCGTGACCAGATCCTCGACATCGTCGCCAATCGACACTGCGCGCCTTACGACAGGAGCATCGACGTCCTGATCGGCAAGGTCCGGCGCAAGATCCGCGACGACGCGCGCGCGACGTGCCTTATCAAGACGGTGCGCGGCGTGGGCTACATGTTCTCGCCGTCGAGCGATTGAGCCACGGTTTTGGAAGGCTGCTGCCGAGTCTCGCGCGCGCGGCGTTCGAGGACCGCTCGAAGGGAGCGCGCGAGTACGTCGGAATTGACCGGCTTGGGCAGAATGTTCGCAGCAGCCACCGGCCCGGAGCATTCCGCCAGCACGTCGGCGGCGTAGCCGGTCGTGAGGATGACGCCGAGCGTCGGGAGGCGGGTGAGGGCCGTCTCGCACAGCTGCACGCCGTTCATCTCACCAGGCAGCACGACGTCAGTGAGAAGCACGTCCACGTCAGGCGCCTCGGCGAGGCGGGCGAGCGCCGATCGTGCGTTGGGGACGTCCACCACCGAATAGCCCAAGCGGGTCAGCTGCCGCTTCAGCAGGAGGCGAACCTGGGGTTGATCCTCAACCAGCAGGACGCGCTCGCCCTGGCCACCCGGCACTGCGCTTACCGAGGCCTCCGCCGGTCCGGCCTCGCCGGCCGGTATCGCCGGGAAGTAGAGGGTCACGGTGGTCCCGTGGCCAAGCTCGCTTTCGATGGTCAGATCCCCGCCCGACTGCCTGACGAAGCCGTAGACCATGCTCAGGCCGAGGCCGCTGCCCTGCCCCGCCAGCTTGGTCGTGAAAAACGGCTGGATGGCCCGCTCATGCGCATCTGCGGTCATGCCGACGCCATCGTCGGTCACAGAAAGGGCGACGTAGCGACCGGGCCTGGAGTCCAGGGCGCCCCCCGGATTGGCGCCGGCATCCAACACGAAATTGCGCACGGCGAGCTCGAGCTTGCCGTTAGCTACCATGGCGTCGCGCGCGTTGATGGCAAGGTTGAGAAGGCTCGCCTCGAGCTGGCTGCGGTCGATCTGGACGCTCCAGAGATCTGGGGCGAGGGTAAGCTGGATCGTAATTCCCTCGCCCAGCGTCCGCCCCAGTAGCCGGGACATGGTCAGGACCAGGTCCCGGATGTCGGTCACCTCGGGATGCAACGGCTGAGCACGACCGAAGGCGAGGAGTCGCTTGGTCAGCTCGACGCCGCTTCGGGTGGCGTCGAGGGCATCTTCGATCAGCTCGAGCAACTCCGGTCGAGCGCGGCTTTCCTCCTCGATCAGCCGCAGATTGCCGAGTACCACCGCGAGCAGGTTGTTGAAATCATGGGCTACGCCGCCCGTGAGCTGACCCATCGCTTCCATCCGCTGCGCCTGACGCAGACGCTCCTCGGCGAGAAAGCGCTCGGTCACATCAGTGCCGATCGTGCCGACGCCGATCGGCCGACCAGCGCCGTCGAACACGGGAAATCGGGTCACGAGAAGGTGGCGGCACGTGCCCTCGACAGGCGCCACCTCTATCTCGCGTGTAGTCGCACGGCCGAGCGCAATCACTGACCGGTCCGACATCGCGTCCGGGTCGTCCGCAGGAAAGCCGGACGCTCCGCCCGCGGTGCCGACGGCACTATTCGGCACGCCGTCAGGAAACCACTCGAGAAACCGCTCATTGCTGAGGAGAGGGAACCCCTGCAGATCCGTCAGTGAAATGGCAGAGGGAGAATTGTCGACGACATAGCGCAGCCGCTCCTCGCTCCTTGCGAGCCGGTCGCTCACCTGCGCCACGCGCATGATCGCCGCACCGAACGAAGCCAGAAGCTGCGCGACCTCTATGTCCTGATTGCTAAACCGCCTGCCTGCATTCGCGTGGACGACAATGACACCCATGACGTCATCGCCGTCGACGAGCGGTAGCGCCAGCACCGCGCCAACACCCGGGGGCGTCAGCCCCAGGCGCCATTCGCTCGCGTCGCGCACGGCGGGGCGGCGAAGGTCGACGGCCTCGGCGAGGAGGGTACCGGGCGCTGGCGGCAGCTTGAGGGCCGGCTCGTAGCCCACGCTCGACCGGTCCTGGCGTCGCAGCACGTCGCTCTCCCGCAGGTAGAACACGCCACCCGCGGCCGCCAGTTCGTCGATGACGATCGCGAGCAGGGTGGATCCCGCCGCGGCCACGTTGTCGGCGCGCGAGAGATCGCGCACACTCGCTAGCACGCGCGTGAGGCGTGCATTCAGAGCTTCGAGATCGCGATTGCGGGCCTGCAGGGCGGCCACAGCGCGGACCCGGTCCGCTTGGAGCCGCTGACGCTCGAAGCAGCGCTCGACGGTCGCGAGCAGGTCATCGGTGTGGAAGGGCTTGCACAGGTAATCGTAGGCGCCGGCCTGCAACGCCCCGATCGTCGCCTCGATGGTCGCATAGGCGGTGACCATCACGGCAATGAGATCCGGGCTGCGGCGGCGCAGTTCGCGCACCAACTCGACCCCGTTTCTGTGTCCCAAACGGATGTCGACGAGCGCGACCCGCGCTGGACGGCGTGCCGTCGTCTCGATCGCCTCCTCAAACGAATAGGCGACATCCACTTGGTAACCCTCGAGTTTCAGCAACGAAGCAAGACTGTCGGCGAAGTCCCGATCGTCGTCAACAAGCAGAATCCGGCGCGCATCGGGGGAATCGGTATTGTCCTCGTCGCCGCTGCGGCGAGTCCTCACCTTAATGTCGATTGGCCGCTGCATGTCGAACCCCGCTGCTAGGCATCCAAATTCTTCATGCGGAGTGGTAGGCTCATGACCACTGTGGTGCCTTTCCCGAGTTCGCTCTCGACGGAGACCCGGCCCCGGTGCTGCTCGACGATCCGTTTGACGAGCGGCATCCCGAGGCCGACGCCGAAAGCTTTCGTGCTGAATAGCGGATCGAACATCCGCGCGCTGACCTCCGGCGACATGCCGCATCCGTTGTCGCTCAACGACAACACCAATGCATCGCCCTCAACCCTTGTGCTTATAGCCAATTCACCGCCGCCGGCGGGCTGACGCGCCTCGATCGCTTGGATCGCATTCTGCAGCACGTTGACGAAGGCCTGACGCAGCCGCTCGTGGTCGGCGCGAACGATTAAGCCGGGCGTAAGGTCCAAGCGCACCTGCACCCCGTCGAGTCCCTGCTGCTCCGCGAGCTGGTGCTCGATCCAGCTGGCGATGGCGACTGGCGTCAGCGTCACCTCATTCTTGCGGGAAAAGTCGAGCAGATCCTCGATGATCCGCGCGCAGCGCCAGACGTTGCGCTGGATGCGCTCAAGCTCGCCCCGGGCCGGCGCGTTGGACTGGTCGAGAAAACGCCGGAGCACCTCGACCGAGGAGACCAGGGTGCCGAGCGGATTGCGCAGCTCGTGGCTGACGGTCGCGGTGATCTGGCCGATGGCCGCCAGACGCTCGCTCTGGGCGAGCTCATGCTGCGCCTGACGCAGCTGCTCCAGGGAGGTCACCAGGTCGCGTTCGGCGAGTTCCCGACTCTCGTGAGCGAGGACGATCCACCAAGCACCGACGGCGAGCAGCGGCAGCATTGCGACATAGACGCGCCACAGCACGTTGGCGTTGTCCGGCGGCAACGGATCGGCGCCGAGATCGACCATGCGATAGGTGAGCAGGAAACACGCGCCGGTCACCACGGCAAGGGCCAAGAGAACAGCGCCAACTTTCGCGAGCCGTTGGCCCATGTGCGGAGCGATCTTGTCCGCGAACGAGCGACCGGCGTAGCGCGACCGCGAGGCCTCGAGGTCGCGAGGAGAGGCCTTGCAGACGTCGTGACAGTGCGCGTCGAGGCTGCAACACAGCGAGCAGATCGGGCGCTCGTAAAAGGTGCAGTAGGCCATGTCCTCGTGCTCGTAGGTGTGCACGCAGATGTCGCAGCGCGCAGTTCCGGTACCGTGACCGGTGAAGGCGGCCGCGGGCGGCCGCGCCAGATAATAGCGTCCCTTGGTGAGGATGCCGATCGCGATCGCGACCACGAAGGCGATACCGAATGAGAGCGGCGCGGAGTAAGCCTGGAGCACCTTGCCGAACATGCCCATGAAGCAGGCAATCGAGATGATCGAGGCCACGGCCATCCCGCCGCAGCCGACCGGGTTGATGTTGTGCAGATGAGCGCGTTTGAACTCGACAAACGACGGGCTAACTCCGAGCGGCTTGAGGACCGCAAGGTCGGCAAAGATGGCGCCGATCCAGGCGATCGCGATGCTGGAATAGACGGCAAGAACGAACTCCAGCGTCTCGAAGATCCCAAGCAGCATGAGCAGCAGTGCGATCAAAATATTGAAGACGAGCCAGACCACCCGTCCAGGATGGTAATGCGTCACCCGTGAGAAGAAGTTGGACCAGGCGAGTGAGCCGGCATAGGCGTTCGTCACGTTGATCTTGACTTGCGAGATGATGACGAAAAAAGTGGCGGCGGCGAGCACCAGCTCGGGGCTGCTGGTGACGTGTTCGTAAGCCTTGATATACATGTGAACCGGCTCGAGGGCAGTGGATCGCGGCAAGCCGGCATTGACCGCGAGCACCGCCAGCAGGCTGCCGCCGAGGATCTTGAGCCCCCCGATGATGATCCAGCCCGGACCGGCCAAGATGACCGCCAACCACCAAGCAGTCCTGCTGCTTGCGCTTCGGTCCGGAAGAAATCTCAGATAGTCGACCTGCTCACCGATCTGGATTACCAGCGAGCAGAGGACGCCGATCGCGGCGCCGAAGGCGAGATAGTTGAAGCCTCGCTCGCCATGATCGGCGGCGCTGAAGGCGACCCAGTCGTGGAGAACCTCGGGCTGTTCGACGAGGATGAAGACGAACGGTGTGATCAACATCAGAAGCCAGACAGGCTGGGTGATCAACTGCAGCCGGCTGATCATCGTGACGCCCATGAAGGTGATCGGGATGATAACCAGTGAGGAAATGACGTATCCCACTACCAGCGGGACGTCGAAATAGATCTTGAGTGCCTGAGCCATAATCGCGCCCTCAAGTGCGAAGAAGATGAAAGTGAAAGTTGCATAAGTCAGCGAAGTAATCGTAGAACCGATGTAACCGAAGCCGGCGCCACGGGTAAGCAAATCCATGTCAATCTTGTATTTACTCGAATAATAAGCTATGGGCAAGCTGACAATGAAAATGAACAACGATGCAATGACTATAGCAGGAAAAGCATTGGCAAAGCCATAACTCAAAGTGATAGCGCCACCGATCGCTTCCAGGGCAAGAAACGAAGTTCCGCCGATCGCCGTTTGGGCGATCACCGTCGGGGACCATTTGCGGAATGACTTGGCCGCGAAACGAAGGGAATAGTCTTCAAGGGTCTCGTTGGCTATCCAGGATTGATAGGATCGAAGAGGTGGCAATGCCGACCGGTCAATTGACATCTTGGGGACCTGCGGTCATGCGGGACGCTTTCGCGTCGACCTGCGTGCCTGACCGATTTGCGCAGCCGAGCGAGCGGCGCTGTGGCGAAGTGCGGGACCGCTGTCGCCCAGGTGAGGGTCCATTCGGCTCGCGCTCGGACCCGCCGCAGCACGTCGCCGCTGTAACCTGGCCGACCTCCCGCCGCCGAACCGGCCCACCGCCGCGCCCAGACCTGCGAGGATATTCCACACGGCAGCCCCCCTTCGCAGCGCTCCCAAGGCCGGAAGGCATCGTAGTTGGGCGGCCGCTTCGGCGCAACAGCGCCAGAAAGTTCATCTCTTTCAGATTTCTTGCGCGGCGCGCATGCGGTTCGACGCATTCGCGTCAACTCGCGGCCGAGAGGCCGGTTGTCGCCGCCGGTGCCGAGGGGTCGCCGGGTGCAACGTTCTCTTCGTGATCGGCGCCCAGCGGAGAGGTGACGGCCCCGCGGGACTGAGTATGCGCTCCTCGGCAAGGTAAAGGCTTTCGAGGAGGGGTATAATATAAAAAGTTCCAGGAACGAGCGACAGCGCAAGGCTTCCGCTCGATGTTGCCGAGGCGGGATTGGATTCGCCTCGCTGGGGTACGCATCGCCTATGGGAACGCTATGGTCAAAAGCGACGAACCGGTTGGCCACGCGGCGATCGAAAGCCCTGCCCTCAACGAGGGCTCGTGGCTCGGCGCGCTCGACTCTCAGCCGCGCGTTCGTGAGTTTGATCTTCATGACCTATGCCGCGAGCCTGCCGACCCTGACGCGTGAATGGGCGATGACGGGAGCGGAGGCCGGGCTGGTGCAGACCTGCTTCACCGCCGGCTTCGGCGTCTCGCTGTTCCTCACCTCCTGGCTAGCCGATCACATTGGCGCCAAGCGCATGTTCGTCTGGTCGTGCTGGTTGGGCGCCGCTGCCGCGCTGGCTTTTGCGGTGCTTGCGCGCTCCTACGGGGCGGCGCTCTGGCTGTACGGTCTGGTCGGATTCACCCAGGGCGGCTCCTACACGCCGGCGATCATGCTGGTCGCACAACAGTTGCCGCCCGCCCGGCGCGGTACCGGCGTCGGTTGGGTCCTGGCTGGCATGTCGGCCGGCTATGTCGGCTCGATCAGCCTGGCGCTCGGTCTGATCGCGCTGTTCGACTACCGAACCGCGTTCGTCGTCTGCGCGCTCGGGACCGTGGTCGGCGCGGTCTTCGGCAGCTTTGCTGCGGTCCAAGTCGCCAACCGCGTCGCCGGCAAACTGGCACAGGCGACCCGGCAGCTCACCCTGCTCAGGGAACGTCGCTCGTTGCTCCTGACTTTGGGCTATATCGGTCATTGCTGGGAGCTGTTTGGCATGTGGGCGTGGGTGCCGGCGTTTCTGATCGCAAGCCTCGGCGATCGGCTCGCCCGAGACGGCGTCGGGTCGAGCGCGATCGGGCTCGGCATCGCAATTGCCATCGCGCTGCATCTGTCGGGCTTCCTGGCATCGGTCACGATGGGGCGGACCTCGGATCGCTATGGTCGGCGGACGGTGCTGATACTCATGGCCGGGATCGGGGCGCTCTGCTCGTTCGGCTTCGGTTGGTCCGGTCACCTGTCGCCGGCGCTGGTACTGGCGTTCGCCGCACTCTACGGCTTCACGGCTCTGGGCGATTCCTCGGTGCTGTCGACCGCGATGAGCGAGGCGGTGCCGGCCGCCTGCCTGGGGCGTGCGCTGGCGATCCGTTCGATCCTCGGCATTGGCATCGGCGCTGCGGCCCCGGCCGCCTTTGGCGCCGTCCTCGATCGGGCCGCTCCGGGCCGGGCATGGGGCTGGGCGTTCGCGCTCATGGGCGTGGGCGGCATCATTGCCACCGTTTGCGCAGTTCTGCTGCCGAGCACGTCCCTGACCTCGCCGGCATTACCGGATAGCTCGTATACCAAGCGCAGAAGAACTTGACCTACCCTCTTGGTTCGCGCGCGCCTGGGTTGGTGGGCGGCTGGCGCGCACCGCGAAGGTCGAGGCTTCGCGGAACAGGTAACAAACTCTGTTGCAGGATCGCTAATCGGCGTCATCGCCATGAGCGCACCGGCGGTCAGGCCAAAGGTGGTCGAGCCGCAGAACTGCTGCGCCTCAATTCGCAGCCGCGCTCAAGTAACGGATGGACAAGGTCGAAGGTGTGGTCGGTCTTTGGGCGGCCCGAGTCCGCCCCATAGGCTAAAACCGGCCGTCTCACGTCATCCGCCACCACGGCTGCTTCTGCGCATGAACCGGACAGGCAGGTTGAGACTGCGGCTGCCCGGCGGTCTGTTTCAGCTATAGAACCGACTGTGTGTCCCCGAGACCGAACCTCTCTGAGCAGGGCCTGTGCCAATTGCTGAAGCCCAGGCCCCCTCTGAGGCGGGGTGATGCCCCTCGTGCTCGACAACCTGGCCGCCAGGCCGGGCGCGGAAGAGACCGCTGGCTGCCGGGCCAGGGCCGATCAGCCAAGCTCCTCGGAGCAGGATCGTCGACTTGACCGTGCGCATCGCACGGCCTTCCCGATGGCGTCGCACACCCTGCATCTGGTACCGGGGCTTCCACTCATGCGCCCTCAGAATGTGCAGATCGGTGCCGCAGACGCCGCAGGCGCCGATCTGGATGAGCGCGGCCTTCGCCGGCACCTTGGGTCGCGGCACCTTGCGGATCAGCGGTGGCGCACCCGGCCCCGCGAAGGTCGCGACACGGACGGTGGTCATGGCCACCTGTCATGCCGGTTCAGTGGATCGGATCGAAGGGGTTCAGATAGCTCACGCCGGCTCGGGCGAAGTCTCGTTCGTTCCTGGTTACAACGACGAGGTGGTGCTCCAGGGCCGTTGCTGCCATCAGACCGTCCACGGTGGGCAGTCGAGTACGCGAGTTCAACCGTCCCCAGCTTTCCGCGATCCTGCGGTCGATGCCGACGGTGCGGTCCGCGAACAGATCGACGACCAACAGAAGCCACCGCTCGAAGAAACGGGCTCGGCGGAGATCTCGAGTGCGAAGACGCTCGATCCCGGCTCGGATTTCGCCGATCACCAGTACGCTGAGAGCAAGCGCGTCCGGTTCAACTGCAGCATACCAGGTGGCGACGTTCCGGTCACATCGATCGCCCTTGCCGATCTCCGAGACCACGTTGGTGTCGACGAGGTATCTCAAAGGTTGGTCTCACGCGGCAGGTCCTTGTGTCGCTCGAGGTCGAGTTCCTCGAGCGACACCATCGCTAAGAGTTCCTTCAGGCTGATCTGCCGCTTCTTCATAAGCTCGAATTGCTCGGCGGACAGCACCACGACCGCGGGCTGGCCCCGGCGGGTCACGGTCTGTGGCCCTTCGTCGAGCGCCTTTTGCACCAGCTCGCTGAACCTGGCTTTGGCCTCCTGCAATTGCCACGGCATCTGAGGGCTCCCGCTGTCTAGTCTGACTAGATAGATTTGACCGACCGGCAGTGCAAGCCCTCAGAGCGGGATGTTGCCGTGCTTCTTCCAAGGGTTCTCGAGCCGCTTGGTCCTCAGCCAGCGCAGCCCGTGACAGAGTCGACGGCGCGTGCCGTGCGGCATGATCACGTCGTCGATGAAGCCGCGCGAGGCAGCGACGAACGGGTTGGCGAAGCGCGTACGATACTCCTCGGTGCGCGCCTCGATCTTGGCGGGATCCTTGAGATCGGCGCGGAAGATGATCTCGACCGCGCCCTTCGGCCCCATGACCGCGATCTCGGCGGTCGGCCAGGCGTAGTTGACGTCGCCGCGCAGGTGCTTGGAGCTCATGACGTCGTAAGCGCCGCCGTAGGCCTTGCGGGTGATCACCGTGATCTTGGGCACGGTCGCCTCGGCGAAGGCGTAGAGCAGCTTCGAGCCATGGGTGATGATGCCGCCGTATTCCTGCGCGGTCCCGGGCAGGAACCCCGGCACGTCGACGAAGGTCAGGATCGGGATGTTGAAGCAATCGCAAAAGCGTACGAAGCGCGCCGCCTTGCGTGAGCTGTCGATGTCGAGACAGCCCGCGAGCACCATCGGCTGGTTGGCCACGATACCGACCGTAGAGCCTTCGATCCGGCCGAAGCCAATGATGATGTTTCTGGCGTAATCCGCTTTGAGCTCGAAGAAATCGCCCTCGTCGACGACCTTCTCGATCAGCTCCTTCATGTCATAAGGCTTGTTCGGGTTGCTCGGGACCAGGGTGTCGAGCGACGGCTCGAGGCGCTCGGCCGGATCCTCGGTCGGCCGGGTCGGCGGCTGATCGCGATTGCTCACCGGCAGGAAGTCGATGCAGCGCCGCACCTCGGCGAGCGCCTGAACGTCGTTGTCGAAGGCGAGATCGGCGACGCCCGAGCGCTGGGTATGGGTCGAGGCACCGCCGAGTTGCTCGTGGGTCACCTCCTCCTGCGTGACGGTCCTGACCACGTCCGGTCCGGTCACGAACATGTAGGCGGTATCGCGCACCATGAAGATCAGATCAGTCATCGCCGGCGAATACACGGCGCCGCCCGCGCAGGGACCCATGATCACGCTGATCTGCGGCACGACGCCCGAAGCGAGCACGTTGCGCTGGAAGACGTCGGCGTAGCCTGCGAGGCTGGCGACGCCCTCCTGAATCCGAGCCCCGCCCGAATCGTTGATGCCGATCACCGGCGCGCCGACCCGGATCGCGTGGTCCATGATCTTGCAGATCTTCTCGGCGTGTGCTTCGGAGAGCGCCCCGCCGAACACCGTGAAATCCTGGCTGAACACGAACACCAGGCGACCGTTGATCGTGCCGTAGCCGGTCACCACCCCGTCGCCTGGCACCCGCTGCTCCGCCATGCCGAAATCGACGCAGCGATGCTCGACGAACATGTCGATCTCCTGAAAGGAGTCGGGATCGAGGAGCAGCAGCGCGCGCTCGCGCGCGGAGAGCTTGCCGCGCTTGTGCTGGGCCGCGATGCGGCGCGCGCCGCCACCCATGCGGGCCGCGTGGCGCTTGGCGTCGAGCTGATCGAGAATTTCCTGCACCGGCGGACCCTCACCCCGTCGTGACCTGGCGGGCGTGCTTAGCACCCCCCATCGGCGCAAGCAAATTCACCGTGTGAGGCGGGTGCAGATCTGCTCTGCGACAAGTCGGGGCTTGCCGATTGCGCCGCCGCCGTCATCGCCACTGGTACGACTGGTCGCGCAGTCGGGCGTGCGCTCGATCGAGGATGTCTCGAGCGACGATCAACAGACGGCAGGCATCCTCGCAGCTGCACCAGCGGGTTGGACGATCTTCCTGCACCGGCACCGACCTGACGTACGCGACCAGAAAGTAGGCGACCCGCTTCGTGCCGTGGCGACCTGGGCCGTCGCTGGTGCCAACAAACGCCATCACCTCGCCTTCCGCGCGCGCCTCCTCGCGGGTCTCGCGCAACGCGGCCTGTTCCAGGGTCTCGCCGGGCTCGATGCGACCCTTGGGCAGGCCCCACTTCGGTTACTCGGTCCTGGCACGCACCAGGAGGTCGTGGACCTCATGCTCGGACGTTCTGACCACAATCGCGCCGGCGTGGGCGGTCGCGGTAAGCACCGAACTGGCATTTTTCGCGGGTAAACCTACGTCACGACTCGAAATAGCCCGCCGAGGTCATGGAGACAAACCGTTCGCTCGTGAGCTCCGCGCTGCCCGGCATCGGGCCGGCCACTGGCAGAGGGGCGGCGCTGCCATCGGGTGCAAGCGGCGTGACGGCCTGTGCAATCTATGCTTGGATCACAGACTGGCGTCGGAGTCGCGAGTGCCGACGCTCTCTGCAAAAAAAGCTCCCGGGATGAGCGCGGAGGCTGGTATGGCTGACATCGGCGCGTGGCTCGAGGGCCTCGGCCTTGGCCGATACGCCGATACTTTCACCGAGAACGACATCGATCTCGACGTCCTTGCCGATCTCAGCGAGCAGGATCTCCTCCGGCTCGGGGTGTCGCTTGGCGATCGCAAGCGTTTGATGCGCGCGATTGCGTCGCTGACGCTGGCGGAGCCGAACGCTTCCAGATCCACCGCCGCGTCGAGCGAGCCTCGGCCGCCCGAGACCGCTCGCTCCGGCCATGGCGCTGAACGCCGGCAGCTCACGGTGGTGTTTTGCGACATGGTTGGCTCGACCGCGCTCTCGGCGCGGCTCGATCCCGAAGATCTGCACGAAATCATGCGTCGTTACCAGGAAAGCTGCGCCGAGGTCATCGCACGTTTCGAAGGCCATATCGGCCACTACATCGGCGACGGTATCCTAGCTTACTTCGGCTATCCGAAAGCGCACGAGGACGATGCCCACCGCGCGATCCGGGCCGGTCTCGAGATCGTCGAGGCGATCAGGCAACTGGACGACGAGCTGACCGACCTCGGGGTCAGCGTCAGCGTTCGGGTCGGCATCAACACCGGCGTGGTGGTGGTCGGCGACATCGGCACCGGCGAGTTTCGCGATGAGATGGCAGTCGTCGGCGAGACGCCGAACGTGGCGGCGCGGTTGCAGTCGGTGGCCGAGCCCGGAGCGGTCGTCGTTGGCGAGAGGACGCGCAGGCTGGCCGAGGGTCTGTTCGTGTTCGAGGAACTCGGTCCTCATGCGATCAGAGGAATCGACGAGCCGGTCGCCGTCTTCCGGGTTCGCGAAGCGACCGGAGCGCCCAGCCGCTTCGAGGCGACCGCCATTCGGGGTCTCACGCCACTGGTCGGCCGCGACGAGGAGATCCGCCTGCTGCTTTCGCGCTGGGAGGACGCCAAAGCTGGCGAAGGCCAGGTGGTCCTGCTGACCGGCGAGCCTGGCATCGGCAAATCGCGCATCATCCAGGCTTTTCGGGATCTCGTGCGGCGCGAGCAGGTCTCGGTGCTACGCTACTATTGCTCGCCGTTCTACGTTCACAGCGCCCTGCATCCCGTGCTCGACCAGCTGGAGCGGGCGGCGGATCTGAAGAAGAGCAACTCGCCCGAGGTCAAACTGGACAAGCTGGAGGCGTTGCTCGGTCGTGGCACCGACCAAGTCGCCCGCACGGCGGCCCTGCTGGCGCCGCTGCTCTCGATCCCGACTGGCGAGCGCTATCCACCGCTCGACGTCGCGCCCGAACGAAAGAAGGCGTTGACCCTCGAGGCTCTGCTCGAGCAGCTGAAGGGCCTCGCCACGCGCCCCCTGTTGATCCTGCTCGAGGACGCACACTGGATCGACGCCACGTCGAGCGAGCTGTTCCATCTGGTGATCGATCGCATCCAACGGATGCCGGTCTTGCTGCTGATCGCCTACCGGCCCAGTTTCACGCCGCCCTGGACCGGCTTTCCCCACATCACGTCGCTCTCCCTCTCCCACCTCAGCCACCGCCAGGCGGCGGCGCTGGTCGACAAGGTCACCCGCGGCCGGAAGCTGCCGGCCGAGGTCCTCGACCATATCGTTACCCGGACCGACGGCGTGCCCCTTTATGTCGAGGAGCTCACCAAGACGATGCTCGAGTTGAGCGCCCTCGAGGCCACGGCTGACGGGTTCCGTTTGACCGGTCCGCTGCCGTTGCTGTCGATTCCCGAATCCCTGCACGACTCGCTGATGGCGCGGCTCGATCGCCTCGCCGGCGTCAAGGACGTCGCGCATCTGGCGGCGACGCTCGGCCGCGTGTTCAGTTACGAGCTGCTGGCCGCCGTGTCCCCGCTCGACCAGGTGGCATTGAAGGATGCCCTCGACCAGCTGGTCGAGGCCGAGCTGATCTATCGCCGCGGGGCGCCGCCCGATGTCATCTACGAGTTCAAGCACGCCCTGGTCCAGGAGGCCGCCTACAGCAGCCTGTTGCGCAGCAAGCGCCACGAACTTCACCGGCAGATCGGCGAAACCTTGGAAAGCCGCTTCGCCGAGACGGCCGAGGCGCGACCGGAGCTGCTCGCCCATCACTTTCGTGAGGCGGCGCTGCCGGCGCGGGCCTTTCCCTACGCGATACGGGCCGGCGATGCGGCCGCGAGTCGATATGCAGCGACCGAGGCGCGGGCCAGCTTTCAGGAAGCGCTCGATCTCGCCCGCTCTCTGCCGCCGCAGGAGGACGCCTGGCGCGCGCAGATCGAAGCCGTCCTCCGACTGGCCAGCGTCGCCCAGAACCGGACCCACTACGAGCAGGATCTCAGGAACCTCGAACAGGTCTTCTCCCTGGCTGAGGCGATCGCCGATCACGATTCGCTCTGCCGGATCCAGTACTGGATCGGCCGGATCAATTACGTCCTCGGGCGTTTCGACCACGCGGTCGAGTTCGCCGGCAAGGCACTGATGATCGCCGAGGGTCTGGGCGGCGCCGACAAGTTCACCGCCGATCCAGTCAATCTCATGGGCCGGATCCACTGCCTGCGCGGCGAAGCGCGCGACGCCATTCACTATTCCGCGCGCAACGTGGAGCAGATGCGCCGGCTCGGCAATCGGATCGAGGAAGCGGCCATGTCGGGCGTGCTCGCCTTCGCCTACGGCATGCATGGCGATTTCGACAAGGCCTTCGAAGCGGCGGCCCACGGCATCAAGCTCGGCCGCAGGATCGAGCATCTGCCCACCCAGGCCGCCTGTCTGTTCTTTTCCGGCGTGGTCCGGGGCTGGCACGGCGATGTCGACGCCGCGGCGCCGGAGTTCGAGGAAGCGCTCGACCTCTGCCACAAGTCAGGCGACATCTTCCGCCAGTACCTGACCCACGGCTGGCGCGGGCAGGGCCATCTGCTGGCCGCCAATCAGGATGCGGCCGAGGTCGACTTGAAGCGCTGTCTCGAGCTTGGCGACAAGATCGGCACCACTTTCCATCGGGGCGCCTTTCAAGCTTTCAATGCCAAGCTCCGCCTGCTCCAGGGCGAGATCGGCGAGGCACTCCGGCAGAGCTCGGAGGCGCTCGAGATCGCAACCGAGACCGCCCAGGCATGGAGCCGTTCGATTGCACTCCGGATTCATGCCGAGGCCCTTCTTGCCCTGCAGCCGCCGCGAGTCGAGCAGGCCGAGGCCGAGATTCGAAGCGCAGTCGAGATCCAGGAGCGGCGCGAGTGCCTGTTCGATCTCGCCTGGTCACGCCTCGCGCTTGGGTACCTGTTCGCCGCGAAGAGCGAGCTGGAGCGGGCGCGGGAGGCGTGCTCGCAGGCCGGCCGGATGTTCGAAGACATGGGCATCGGGGCGGGCCGGCGCTGGATCGAACGGTTGCGGGCCGAGCTGGTCAGCTAGCTGGACGGCCACCTTTGCCGGGTGACGAACCGACCCGATCGCGCATATTGCCGGAGGTCGATGAGCTGTGTCATGGTCGCTTTTCGGATTGAATCAGGGAGTGCCAAACAACCTGGGAGTAACTGGCGGAGGTCGGAGCGATGCGCAGGTTCGCTCTGACTTGGCGCATCGGCGTGGGATCGGGAGGATGGCATGAATACGGCATTGGTATTGGGCGGCGGCGCGCCCACTCTGACCCTAATGGCCGGCGCCCTGCTCGCCCTCGACGAGGAAAACGTCGAGTTCAGCGTCGTCTCGACGTCCGGAGCCGGCATGCTGGTCGGGCTGCTGTACGCGGCCCCGCTCGGCGGCGACCGGCGCGAGGCTCTGAAAGCCACGGTGAACATGGGCGTCCATGACACGATCTACAAACGCTTTCCGGTAAACTTCAAGGTCTTCTATAAGCCCGGCACCTGGGCCGATGCCTATACCAAGGCGGTGTGGCCGTTTCTGGACCTGCTGCCGCAGACGACCAGCGAGGAACGCTTCGTCAGGGACTGGTTCGCTCTGATGTTCGCGACCTTCTCGCCGTCGAGCCTGGGTCCCGACAGCAAGGGTCTCTGTCAGGCGGCGCCATGGCTCGAGAAGTTCGTCGATTTCGAGGCTCTCAGAGACTTCGGTCCCGAGTTTCTGATCAACGCCTGGAATCTGCGCGAACGACAGATGCGGATCTTCCCGAAGGAGGAGATCACGCCCTCGCACTTCCGCGCCGCCCTCGCCTTCCCCTTCATCTACGCGCCCTGGGAGCTCGAGGGCGACTTCTACATCGAAGGCTCGGCGATGGACACGCTCAATCTGAAGGGCCTCCTGAACTACGACGAAGCACAGGCGACGATCTTTCAAAAGGAGCTGAAGGGGCTCGAGCATATCATCGCCCCGAAGAAATCCGTCGCTGTCGCCGGTGCGCCGGGGCTCGCGGAGGAGCAGCGTCAGTTCATGCCGCAGGCGGCGGAGTTGCGGAGCGTTCGCGACGATCCCGAGCGGGCCCGTGCCCTGGGGCGCCGCGAACGCCTCGCCAGAAAGCTGAGCTCGATTGACAAGATCCTGGTGTTCGACGTGCTGGGCAGCGACAAGCTGCTGCGTCCGCCTCGCGATCTGTATGATGCCTGGGTGATGTCGATCATCGTGCCCCTGGTCGAGATCGCCAAAGACGATATCAAGCTGTTCGAGCTGAAAGTGCCGGGCGCCAGGGAGAAGCTGCGCCGGATCAACTTCGAGCGGCAGATTCCCGAGGATCATCTGCCGAACATGCTCGACTGGTCGTATGGCAATCTGACGACGCTGTTCCAGGCGGGCTACCGCGCCGGCAAGGACTTCTACCTGCAGAACGAGAAGTGGCTGCGGCCGGATGGGCGGGGGCACACCGGAGCCAATGGCGGCCGCGGGCGGCGCACGACGGGTCGTGCCGAGGGCGCGGGCCGGACTCCTGCCGCCGATTGAGCCCGGCTCGCTTCAGGCCGTGAGCCGTTTGGCGATCAGCCGATACAGAACCTGAGTCTCGGCCGCGAGCCGATAGTACACCAGGAGCTCGCGCGACGGGTCGGCCAGACGCTGGAAGCCGGAGATGAACGCGACCAGGGTGCCGACCGTGGTCGCGCCCGCGATCACGAGATAGCCCCCGACCATGAGAACGCTGAGCGGCGCCAGGTGATTCATGAGGTTGTTGAGGAATTTGATCAGGAACTTGTAGCCGAAGTACTGAACGCGCACACCGTAGATCCGGTCCAGGCGGTCCCGGTACCGGGCGGTGCGGTCGTTGCGCGGCTCGACGATCAGCTCGCCGACCTCGCGCATCAGCTGGATCTTGCGCCGGGCACGGCGATTTACCGCCCGTTGCAGCACCGGCACGAAGATCAGCTGCGGCAGGAAGAACCCCAGGCTGACGATCGCGATCGTCGGCTCGACGAACAGCATGTAGCCGAGGACGCTGAGAAAGATGCCGACCTGAAGGGTCGGCTCCGACAGGCTCTCGCCGACGAAGCCGCCAACGCGCTCGACCTCGGCCGCAACGATCGCGACCGTCCGTCCCCTGCCGTCATCCCCGTCGGCGCCGGAGCGCTCGGGCTCGGTTCCAAACAGCTTCTGCCGCAGCCGGCGGATCGCCCGCTCGCTGACCACCCCGCGATAGAAGCGCAGCAGGTACTTGAGGCTGCCCTGCAGCAGCACGACCACCAGATAGGCGCCGCCCAGCAGGCCGAGCAGCCGCAGATCCCCGCCGCCGATCGCGTGGTCGATGATCCGCCGCTGCAACTCGAGCGGCGCCATGGTGAGGGGGAATACGACCGCCGCCAGCGCGCAGAGGCCGAGCTGGTGAGATCGGCTCTCGCGCCAGACATAGCGGAACAGGCCCTGTGGCGGTGCGGTGTCTGTCGCCTCGTCCCCTCCCACGTCCGCTGCGGTCACCATGCTCATCTCGCCTGGGTGGCAGACCCGCTGCGGGTCAAGCTAGTCGGAAAGGCTGGCCAAGGCGAACTCGGGCTGGCCGCTCGCGGGGTGGATTGGCGACAGGCAGGCGCCTGCGGCCTTGGATTGACACCTCTTCCGGCCGCTCTAGCATTGGCAGCAGAGGCTGAGTGATATGCTGGAGGCGCTGTTCGCGCGCATCGAAGATCAGCGGGAGGCGCTGATCGAGCTCACCCGCGAGCTGGTGCGGATCCCGACCGTCAATCCGCCCGGCGATGCGTACGAGATCTGTGCGCGTCACCTCGGCGAGCGACTCCGACAGAGCGGCTTCGAGGTGACCTACCTGCGCGCCGAAGGGGCGATCGGCGACAGCGAGCGCTATCCCAGGCTCAATCTGATCGCCCGACACGAGGGGCGCATGCCTGGGCCCTGCGTGCATTTCAACGGCCACATCGACGTGGTCGAGCCGGGGCACGGCTGGAGCCTCAATCCATTCGCCGGCGTGGTGCGCGAAGGACGGCTGTACGGCCGCGGTGCCTGTGACATGAAGGGCGGAATCGCCGCCGCGGTGGTCGCGCTCGAGAGCATCATCGAAACCGGTGTGAGCTTTCCGGGTGCGGTCGAGTTTTCGGGCACGGTCGACGAAGAATTGGGCGGCTACGCCGGTGTCGCCTGGCTTGCCGAGCGGGGCTGGTTCTCGCGGCCGCGCGTCGACCACGTGATCATCCCGGAGCCGCTCGACGTCGATCGCATCTGCATCGGCCATCGCGGCGTCTGGTGGGCCGAGATCGAGACCTTCGGCCGGATCGCCCACGGCTCGATGCCGTTTCTCGGCGACTGCGCGATCCGCCACATGGGCGCCTTCCTGAACCGGATCGAGCGCCATCTGATGCCCAAGCTTGCGACCAGACAGACCGCGATGCCGGTCGTCCCGCCGCAGGCGCGGCGGTCGACCCTGAACATGAACGCGATCCACGGCGGCCTTGCCGAAGATTTCGACGGTCTGCCCAGCTCGCTGGTTGCCGACCGATGCCGCCTGGTGATCGACCGCCGCTTCCTGCTCGAGGAGGATCTGACGGCGGTCAAGGCCGAGATCACCAGCATCCTCGACCAGCTGCAGCGCGAGCGGCCCCACTTCAGCTACCGCATCGAGGACATCATGGAAGTCCTGCCCAGCATGACGCCACGTGATGCGCCGGTCGTGCGCGCGCTCGGCGCGGAAATTCAACGAGTGCTCGACAAGTCGGCTGAACTGGTCGCTTCGCCAGGCACTTACGATCAGAAGCACATCTATCGGATCGGCAAGCTCGAGGACTGCGTCGCCTATGGCCCGGGCATCCTCGAGCTGGCCCATCAGCCGGACGAATACGTGCTGATCGACGATCTGGTCGCATCGGCCAAGGTCATGGCGGCGGCAACCCTCCGCCTGCTCGGGGTCGAGCTCGCGTGATCCAGCCCGGCTCGCGGGCGCCGTCCGGGGCGCGCGGGTTCGGCAGCTCGCCCAAGCTGGCTTGACACACGGACCAACGGCGACAGGAATGCCGGCGGCGCCGAAGAAAATCGCGATACCGCAAGGGCTTATCAAAGCGGGACTGTCCCCGCGGGTGATCCGCCTTGACCTGACCGCCGCGGGCCGACAGAAGGGCGCTGCTCGATCTCGCGCCGCCCGCGTCGAGGATGTGGGTCCGCGGCCTGATCGAGCCGACGGGTGAGAAAGGAGCCGGAGCGCGATGATCGAAGGGCAGATTCTGGTCGACGGCAGCTGGCGCGAGGCGGCCGGCGGCGAGACCATCCCGGTCGTGAACCCGAGCGATGGCGTCCGCTTCGGCGAGCTCGCACGCGGCACCGAGGCGGACATCGATGCCGCGGTCAAGGCGGCGCGCGCCGCGCTCGAGGCCGACTGGGGCCGGATGGCCGCGTTCGAGCGCGGCCGGATCCTCGCCCGGCTCGGCCAGCTGGTCCTCGAGCAGGCCGATCAGCTCGCCTTGCTGGAGGCGCGCGACGTCGGCAAGCCGCTTCGTCAGGCGCGGGCCGATGCGCTGGCCCTGGCCCGCTATTTCGAGTTCTATGGCGGCGCCGCCGACAAGGTCCACGGCCAGACCATTCCCTATCAGTCCGGCTACACCGTGCTGACGCTGCGCGAGCCGCACGGCGTCACCGGTCATATCATCCCCTGGAACTATCCGATGCAGATCCTCGGGCGGAGCGTCGGCGCAGCGCTCGCCATGGGCAACGCCTGCGTGCTCAAGCCGGGCGAGGACGCCTCGCTCAGCGCGCTCGAGGTCGGCCGCCTGGCGCTCGAAGCAGGGCTGCCCGCCGGCGTTCTCAACATCGTCACCGGCTACGGCGAGGAGGCGGGCACGGCCCTCGCCGCACATGCCGACATCGACCACGTGTCCTTCACCGGCTCGCGCGAGGTCGGCCGTCTGGTCCAGCGGGCGGCCGCCACCCACGGCGCTCCGGTGACCCTGGAGCTGGGCGGCAAGTCACCCCAAGTGGTATTCGCCGACGCCGAGCTCGACCAGGCCCTCCCGTTCATCGTCAACGCCGCGATCCAGAACGCCGGCCAGACCTGCTCGGCCGGCTCGCGGCTCCTGGTCGAGGAGACGGTCTACGGTGAGGTGATCGAGAAGATCACCGAGCGTTTTCACATGCTCGACATCGGCCCGGCCGAGCGCGACCTCGACTGCGGGCCGCTGATCAACGCCGGGCAGAAGGAGCGGGTCGAAGAGTATCTGAGGCGGGCGCACGCCGATCGCCTGCTGCTGCTCGCTGAAGGCAAGATCGCGCCCAACACCCCGGAAGGCGGCTTCTACGTCAAGCCGACCCTC
Source organism: uncultured Alphaproteobacteria bacterium (assembly GCA_963815435.1). GTDB lineage: Bacteria > Pseudomonadota > Alphaproteobacteria > Geminicoccales > Geminicoccaceae > DATAOG01. Next base: position 3,374 of record CAWFGZ010000007.1, on the reverse strand, counting down.
CTTGGCGACGTGCCGCCCGATCACCTGCTGGCGCAGGAGGAGATTTTCGGCCCGGTGCTGGTTGCGCTTCGCTTCAAGGACGAGGCCGATGCGCTCCGGATCGCCAACGGCACGCCCTACGGGCTGGTCGCCGGGGTGTGGACCCAGGACGGCGCGCGCCAGCTGCGCCTCGCTCGCCTGATCAGGGCCGGTCAGGTGTTCGTCAACAACTATGGCGCCGGCGGCGGCGTCGAGCTGCCGTTCGGCGGCATGAAGGGCTCGGGCTTCGGCCGCGAGAAGGGCTTCGAGGCGCTCTACGGCTTCTCGACCCTCAAGACGATCGCGATCCGGCACGGCTGAAGGTCAGCGCTGCCGGCTGATCAGCGGATCAGGACGATCTCGATTCCAAGGTCGAGTTCGGCTCCGGCGCGATCCGTCGCGCTCGTGCTAGGATGGCGCCCATGCTGGTCACGCTCCTTGGCACAGGCTGTCCGCAGATCCACGCTCACCGGTTCGGACCGGCGAGCCTGGTCCGCTCGGGCGCGCTGACCTTCCTCGTCGACTGCGGCTCGGGCGTCACCCAACGGCTGGTCGCGGCCTCGAGCTCCGGCGCCGCGCTCGATGCCGTCCTGCTGACTCACCTGCACTCCGACCACGCGGTCGATCTTTATCAGCTGATCGTCTCGAGCTGGCATCAGGGGCGCGATCGGCCGCAGCGGATCTTTGGCCCGCCCGGCACGCGCCGTTTCGCGGAAGAGACCATGGCGCTCTGGCAGCGCGAGCGCGAGCAGCGGATCGCCTGGGAGTGCCGGCCCTCGATCGCGGCCCTCGAGCTCGAGATCGTCGAGTTCGCGGAAGGCACGATCTGGGACGCCGAGGGGTTCAGGATCAGCGCCTTCGAGGTCGATCACCGCCCGCTCACGCCGGCCTTCGGCTTTCTGTTCGAGAGCGCAGAGGGCCGGGTCGCGTTCTCGGGCGACACCACGGTCTGCGACAATCTGGTGCGTTGGGCCGGGCACGTCGATCTCCTGGTCCACGAATGCTTCATCCACCAGGAGATGCTGGCGCGACGCGGCGGGCGCGCCGACCAAGGCCTCGCCAACGTCGCCGCCTATCACACCCTCTCGAGCGAGGTCGGCAAGGTCGCAAGCCGGGCCGGCGCGAGGCTGCTGCTCCTCAACCACTTCGTCCCGGTCGAGTTCGACCGGCAGGCACTGTTGCGCGAGGTCGCGGCCGACTTCGCCGGCCCGGTCGTGATCGGCGAGGACCTGGCCACGATCGACGTCCCACGCCGCGCGGTCAGCTACGGCCGGCTGACGCTCGGACTTGGGTCAGGCTGAGGTCGCACGTGCCACCTCGGCATGGGGTGCCCGGCTGCCGAGCGCGGCGATCAGGGCGCAGAGCAGCACGACCAGGCCGAGCGCCCCGGGCAGGCCGATCAGCTCGGCGAGGCCGCCGATCGCGGTCGGACCTATGAGGAAGCCGAGATAGCCGAGCGTGCAGACCGCGGCGATCGCGGTGCTTGGCGGCAGGTCCGGCGTTCGCGCCGCGGACGACAACACCACCGGAAACACGCAGGAGAGGCCGGCCCCGACCAGGCCGAAGCCGATCACCGCGAGGTACCGGTGGCCGATCGCGAGCGTGAGACCGAGGCCGATCGCGGCGAGCGCGCCGCCGGCCCGGACCACCCGATCGCCACCAAGGCGCGCGACCAGCCGGTCGCCGCTGAAGCGCCCGGCGGCCATCATCAGAGAGAAGGCGGCGAAGGCCACGGCCGCCATGGTCGTTCCGGCGCCGAGGCTTGCGTTGAGATAGACCGAGCTCCAGTCGGCCATGGCGCCCTCGGACAAGAGGCCCGCAAGCGCCACGATGCCAGGCAGCAGGATGGCCGCCGACGGCCATGCAAAGCCTGGCCCGGCCGCGCCCGCTTCCGCCGATGCCGGCAGCATCGGACGGCAGGCGGCGAGGCCGATCAGCGCGACCAGAGCGCCGACCCCGATGAAATGCGGCAGGAGCGCGATCTCGGCCCCCGCGATCAGGCCGGCGGCCCCGGCCCCCGTCATGGCGCCGAGGCTGAACATGCCGTGCAGCGACGACATGATCGGCCGCCAGTAGTGCTTCTCAACAGCGACGCCCTGGGAGTTCATGGAAACGTCGAGCGCGCCGACCGCGGCGCCCAGGAGCAACAGCGCAGAGCTGAGCGCGAGCCAGCCTGGGGCGAGCGCGAGCAAAGGCAGAGCGAGCCCGAACAGCACCACCGTCGCCGCCGTCGCGACGCGGCTACCGATGCGGTGTGCGGCCGCGCCGGCGAACGGCATGGCGATCAACGCGCCGACCGCGGCCATGAACAGCGCGAGGCCGAGCTGTCCGTCACTGAGGTCGAGGCGCGTCTTGATCTCTGCGATCCGCGGCACCCAGCTGCCGTAGCCAAAGCCATTCAGGAAGAAGACCGCCGCGACCCCGACCCGCGCCCGAAACGGGCGCGCGACGCCACCGGAGGCGAGCAAGACCACCGTCGCCTGTCGAGGCCGCTTAACGCAGCGGCTCGAGGATCGACACGTAGTTGGCGACCGCGGCGCCGCCCATGTTGTAGAGGCCGCCGAGCCGGGCGCCGGGGATCTGCATGTCGCCGGCCCGGCCGGTCAGCTGCATCGCCGTGAGCACGTGCATCGAAACGCCGGTCGCGCCAATCGGATGCCCCTTGGCCTTGAGCCCGCCCGAGGGATTGACCGGCAGCCTGCCGTCCTTCTGGGTCCAGCCCTCGAGCGCAGCGCGCGCGCCCTCCCCGCGCCCGGTCAGGCCCATCGCCTCGTACTCGATCAGCTCGGCAATGGTGAAGCAGTCGTGACTCTCAACGAAATCTATATCTTTCAATTCGATGCGAGCGTATCTTAAGGCTCTTTGCCAGGCTTCCGAGCAGCCCTCGAACAGCGTGATGTCACGCCGGCTCATTGGCAGGAAGTCGTTGACCTGCACCGCGGCGCGGAAGATCACAGCCTTGTCCATCGAAAGCGCGGTCTCGACGTCGGTGAGCACGAGCGCGGCGGCGCCGTCCGAGACCAGCGAGCAGTCGGTCCGCTTCAAGGGCCCGGCGACCAGGGGGTTCTTGTCGGAGACCCGGCGACAAAACTCGAAGCCCAGATCCTTGTGCATCTGAGCGAGCGGATTGGCGCAGCCGTTCTTGTGGTTCTTGGCCGCGATGGTGGCGAGGGCGTCGCTCTGATCGCCGTATCTCTGGAAATAGCGCTGGGCGATCTGGCCGAACACGCCGGCGAAGCCGCCTTCGATCGCGCCCTCCTCCTTGAGATAGGCGGCCGAGAGCAGCGCCCTGGCGATCTCGGGCCCCGGCAGGTCGGTCATCTTCTCGACCCCGACGACGAGCACGAAGCGCGCTT
>CAWFGZ010000006.1:5000-100156 GCA_963815435.1 uncultured Alphaproteobacteria bacterium | reverse complement strand
GCCCCTCCGATCTGCAGGAGGCCTTTTTCGTGCCGGGGTCGTACCCCTTTCAAGTCTGGGGCTATGGCACCACCGACGCCCTCGGAGGTAGCCGACGGGACTTTTCCGCGCCGCGGGCGGGCTGATGCATCCGGGCGATCTGATCTATGTCAGTGCGCGGCCGCAGAGCCGGCCCACCGCCGCCGAACCCGGTGAGGTCCAGATGGCGCTCGTGATGGTGCGGACGGGCGAGCGGGGCGCGCCTGGGTCCGCCTTGTGCAGGTTTCGGCCGGCCGGACGACCCTCCCGATCGCGCCAGACTAGATAGAATCGACCGCGCTCGATCCTGCGTGTGAAATAATCGTCCCGTGCGTCGGTTTCGAAGGTCAGCCGCATGCGCTGATTGATGGGGCAGGAACGCTTGTAAAGCGCGCCGTAGCCGACGCCCTTCGTCTTGAAGTAGGTCGGGTAAACCTCACCGCGGTACGGGGCTAGATCGTCTCCGCCTGTTGGCTTTGTGAAGAACGGGGTCGAAATTCGCTGTCCGAGTTCCAACAGCGCCGTGAGGTTAGGCGAGCTTCTGATGAGCATCTGTAGCACATCGGCCAGTGGCCGATCATCTTTCAGGCGTTCAGCCACGTTTTCCTGTTGTCGCCGGTTGCGCAGGGCCTTCAACGGCTCGGCCGTTCGCAGCGCCTGCTCAAGGGCATCGATGAGCCTAAGCTTGAAATCGATGTCAGCTAGGCGGTCGCGGCTTGGCATGAAGAGGTCTTCCCGCACAGTGTACGCTTGAGTTCATCGCAGTCGACGAACACCAGCAGGTCATCGGCCAAAGGCTTCATCTTCAAACTGTCGCGTCGAAAGAAATCCTTCGGGGAGACTTCCCTGAAGTCTGTCCATTTCGGACGAAAACTATGCCCTCCCTCTTCCCGATAACCCCGCAGTCCGCCAAGCCTTTTCTTCGCCTGGCCCTCAGCGTCGTTCTCGTCATCTTCTCGATCCCGCAAGGAGCCGGCCCGCTTGAAAGCAAAACGATGAGCGACAAGCTTTGCTGTCACGTCAGGGCTGAAGGGAATTGACAGCGGGAACCCCTGCTCGACATTCTCACTGCCCAAGAGCCGGCGCCGCAGGCCGAACAAGGTTGTTCTCGCGGCTTCCAGGCCCATGAAGGTTACCCCTCTTATCGCGCCTGTAGTGCATACATGCGCGCCCGGAAGAGCGATCTCGGGCAGCCCAGGAGGTCCAGGCGGCTCAGGGAGACTCTTACCTCGAAGAATGTTGGATTTTTCGCCGATGTACTGGTATTCGTATAACTTTATACAGGTTCCAAATTCGGCAGTACGCGAATAAGGCCCCTCCTTGTCGGGAAATATGCCGAATTGATCTGCTCTAAAGGACAGAATTTTTCCGTGATGGTGGTCTTTCAACTCGAGTATATCGCACGGCGCCAAGTAGGTATAAACCGAATTCCGACGCTTGCCATCGACAGGCCGCTCCCGGCGAACAATCGCATCAAATCCCCATTCGAGGTCGTTTTCGTTGCAGCTGGTATTCAGGATGGCAGGATTACGACGGCTGATGACCAGCTGAATGTTATTCCGCCCACAGAAGCGAAGCGCACCAGTTCCGCCTTGATTGAATTGGCCTTGTACGAACGGGATATACAATTTGTTGCTTTTGTTCAGCGACAAAATAGTGTCGGGCAACCGCCTGGGCGTCTGGCCTTCGCCGTTGTCACTGATGGTCAGGCTTAGCGTATCGGGGCGGGTTCCTGTGGCGCAGAGCGTGATTCCCCCGGCAACGGAACGGATCTTCTCAGAGGGCCAGTCTTCGACGTACCCGCCGGTCGCCATCTTCTCGCCCGAGCTGTCATCGAAGAACCAAGCCACCGCTTTTACCGGATCGAGCGCGGACTCTTTCGCTTGTGGGATCGATCCGGCGGGCAAGGCACTCGCCCATGAGCCGTGCATCGACCGCGTTGACGACCTTCTCCGCCAGCGCAGGCTGCCCCAAGGCTTTGCTGATTGCCGCTCTGCGCCCAATTGTTCTCCACGTCACCGTAAAATCGCCATACCTCAGACCGGTTCCAGTATCCCGCTTCCAGCAGGATAGCGATGACGGCTTGCTCAGTGTCGGCTTCCAGCAGACTGCGACACAGCGTTAGGGCCGCATACTCTTGCGCCATACCAGTTCCCCTGTCCTCTAAGGTCAGCTCGGGCCTAGAGCTTGAACTCAACCGTTTTTTTCCGGTCAGCTTCGGCCAACCTGCTCTTTAGCTGATCCACCTCAGCGTTCAATGCCGCGATGATCTTTTTCACATCGCGCTCGTCGAATTCATACTGCGACCTGTTGCCCAAATTCCCGATGACCCGAATGGCCTTCATCGCCTTGGCGGTGCGGCTCTCTGCCAACCTGACGAACCGTGCACGGCGATCGTTGGCCTCGGCAACTCCCGGAAAGTGAGCAATTCCCTCCACTGTTTCGGACATAGTGCAGCTCCTTGGTGCTCGATGCGAGGCACATATGGTGCTCCTTGCGAAATAGCGCAACTGATTTCGCTGAAAGCGCGCGATAACCGTGCGCCCGCTCGAGTAATGTTGCGGATACACGTAACGCGCGTCTGAAGATCTACATCCACGCCTGTGGCATCATTCGCGACCATGCGCGGCGCGCGACAAGCCGGTGTACCCTTCCGGCAAAAATCCCGGCCACCGAGGCAGCTATGGCTGAAATCTCTAACCCGATCACTGGGCCCCACGGGTCTTTTCGCCTCGCCTGGCGCGCCCGCCGCTGCCCTGCCCGCTCGACGCCGGCGGCCCGTCTGTGGCACCATGCTCATCGCCATGGCCACCGAGATTCAGACCCTCACCGACGGGGCGCTCGCCGAGCGCGAGCGGGTGCTGCGCGTGCTGCGCGCGCACGAGGCGGAGATCCGTGCCCGGGGGGTGACGCGGCTCTGCCTGTTCGGCTCGATGGCGCGCGGCGAGGCCGGGCCCGAAGGCGACGTCGATCTGCTCGCGGACATCGAGAGCGGCGCGAAGTTTTCGCTGATCGATCTCGTCGGCCTCCAGTACTTTCTTGGTGATCTGGTCGGCCGCAGGTCGAAATCGGCACGAGCCTCGAGCAGGCGCGGCCCCGCAAGTCCGCCAACGCATCGAGAGGGATGTGCTCGAGGTGTTCTGATGGCTCACGCCGACCTGCTGTCGCGCCTCGAGGACATCCGCGACGCGATCGCCGAAGCAGAGAACTTTACCACCGGCATGAGCTTCGAGGACTATCTGGCGAATGCGCTGGTGAACCAGGGCGTCAAGCGCCTGCGCATCGAGATGGTGTCCGAGGCCTCGGGCACATCCCGGCGAAGCGCAAGGCGGGGCATCCGGAGGTGCCGTGGCGGAACATCGCCGGCATCGGCAACGTTCTGCGCCATGGTTATCGGCTGGTCGATCATGCAATCATCTGGGCCGTGGTCCGCGACGACCTGCCGGGGCTCCGCGTTGTCGTCGAGGCGATGCTGGAGAAACTCGGGGCAAGGATGGCGGATGATCGTGGACCGGCACGGGACGACCGCGATGGAATGGCCAGAGCGCATACGAGTCGATCCGGCCGTCTGCCACGGTCAGGCCTGCATCAAGGGCACGCGGATTCCGGTCGCGGTCGTCCTCGACAACCTCGCCGCGGGACTGAGCGCGGAGGAGATCGTCGCGAGCTATCCGCCCCTTGGCGTCGACGACGTCCGGGCGGCGACTTCTCTTCAGGGCGAGGCGGACGAGCTCCGGCTCGGCGATACACAGCGGGCCTTTGACCCGAATCCGCCCCGCCCCGATCACCAGCCCCGGATGCCGGCGGGGCGCTCAGTATTGATACCGAGCTGAGCTTTGACGCCTGAGCGAAGGGGTGCTTGACCAGGGTCATCTCGGTCACCAGATCGGCCGCCTCGATCAATTCCTTTTTGGCGTTGCGGCCGGTGACCACGACGTGCAGCTCGGGCCGCTTGGCGAGGAGGCCCTCGATCACCTCGGCAAGGGGCAAATAGTCCTTGCGCAGCACGATGTTGAGCTCGTCCAGGATCACCAGATGCAGGGTCGGGTCGGCGAGCATGCGCCTCGCCTCGTCCCAGGCGCTGCGCGCGGCGGCGATGTCGCGCGCCCGGTCCTGGGTCTCCCAGGTGAAGCCCTCGCCCATCACCTTCATGTCGACAAGGTCCGGAAAACGCTGGAGAAATTCCCGCTCGCCGGTGTCGCGCCGGCCCTTGACGAACTGCACCACGCCGATCTTGAGGCCGTGGCCGAGAGCGCGCATCGCCAGGCCCCAGGCGGCCGTGCTCTTGCCCTTGCCCGTGCCGGTGTGGACGATCAGGAGGCCCTTCTCGATCGTCTTCGATGCATAAATCCGATCCTTCACGGCCTTGATTTTGGCCATCTTCTCGCGATGGGCCTGGTTGATCTCGACTTCGCTCGTGGTCATGGGGCGCCTCCTCACCCGGGCAGCACACCGTCGTAGAGCTCGCTGATCGTGAAAGTGACCGGCAGCCCGGTCAGTCGGATGGTGGCCGCGCCGATGTCCATGCTCGGTCCAACCGTTCGAGGTGCCGGTCCAATGCCGGATCAGCCGCTCCATGCCCGACACCAGAAGAATGTCGCGCATCGATGGAATCTGCTGGTAGTCCGGGAGCTTACGGTTGAAGTCGCTCGCGCTGGTCGAGGGTGAGAGGACCTCGATCACGAGCACCGGCTCGGCGATGAACTGATCCTTGAAGTTACCTGGCGTGCAGGTGACGATCAGGTCCGCCTTGTACCAGCTGTGCCGGCGGTTGACCGGGACGATGCCCGCCTCGGCAGCAACCTCGCAGGGCGGCTGCAACTGGCCGGCGATCATCCGAACCAGTCGAGCGGTCAAGACCGCGCGTCCCCGAAGCGGTGGGTTCATGGCGACGATCCGGCCCTCGAACAGCTGATAGCTGGTCGGGGTGCCGTCGTCGAACGCCAGGAACTCCTCGAGCGTCCAGAGCTTGTCCGCGGCTCGCGCCATCCTGCCTCTCCGTCGCCGCTTGGCGGAAGCTAGCACGCCCTGGGCCGCAAGGCGAACCGCCTCATACCGGGCCCGCGAAGTCTTCACCTTCGCGGGGCGAGCCCCGCGCCGCTCCGGGCCGACCACCGAGATCGGCCCTGGGAGCCAGGCGCGCGCCGCCAACCCGGGCGCGCAGACCAAGCGCGAAAGTTCGGACTTTCCGCGCTTGGTATCAGGTCGTCATCGAAGGGCGATCTGGCTCATGACCGTGGCGCAAACGCTCGATCTCGCGGTGCGCGCTGTTGCGGGCGGGGCGCCAGAGGCCGCGCTCGATCGCCTCCTGGAAGCGCTCGGCGATCTCCTTGAGCGCTGCCGGGGTTGGCCTCCGGCGATGAACTCGCGCACCCGGTCGTCGGCGAGGTAGGCCTCGAACAGCGCGTCGAAGTGATGGTCCTCGACCACCCGCGCCGTGGCGGCGAAGGCGAACAGATAGTCGACCGTCGCGGCGATCTCGAAGGCGCCCTTGTAGCCGTGGCGCATGACGCCCGCGAGCCATTTGGGATTGACCGCGCGGGCGCGCATGATCCGCCCGATCTCCTCCTTCAGGCTGCTGATGCGCGGCGTTTCGGGGCGCGAATGGTCGTTGTGGTAGATGGCGGGCTGCTCGCCCGAAAGCTCGCGCACGGCGGCGGTGAGGCCGCCCTCGAACTGGTAGTAGTCGTCGCTGTCGAGGAGGTCGTGCTCGCGGTTGTCCTGATTGTGCAGCACCAGCTCGACCGCGGCCAGTCGGCGCTCGAACAGCCGGTGCTCGGCGACGCCGTCGGCTCGGGCGCCATAGGCGTAGCCGCCCCAGGCGATGTAGGCGCGGGCGAGGTCGGCATCGCTCTGCCAGCCGCGCTCGTCGATCAGCGCCTGCAGGCCCGCGCCATAGGCGCCCGGTTTCGAGCCGAAGACGCGATAGCTGGCGCGCCGGCGCGCCTCGTCCGGGGCGATGCCCTGCGCCGCGAGGGCGGCCTGATCGGCGCGCACCCGCGCCGCGATCGGGTTCAGCTCGTCCGGCTCGTCGAGCGCCGCGATCGCGCCGACCGCCTGGTCGAACAGCTCGATCTGGGCCGGAAAGGCGTCGCGGAAGAAGCCCGAGACGCGCAGGGTCACGTCGACCCGCGGCCGATCGAGGAGGCCGGGCGGCAGGATCTCGGTTCCGGTCACCCGGTGCGAGGCGCCATCCCAGAGCGGGCGCGCGCCGATCAGGGCGAGCGCCTGGGCGATGTCATCACCGCCCGTGCGCATGTTGGCCGTGCCCCAGGCGGAGAGCGCGACCGCGCGCGGCCATTCGCCCTGCTCCTGGACGTAGCGCTCGATCAGCAGCGCCGCGGACTTCCAGCCCAGAGTGCCAGGCCGCGGGCGTCGGCACGGCGCGGCTGTCGATCGAGAAGAAATTCCGCCCGGTCGGCAGCACATCGAGCCGCCCGCGCGTCGGGGCACCACTCGGCCCCGGCTCGACGAAACGGCCATCGAGGGCCTTCAGGACGCCTTCGATTTCCGCCCGGCCACTCGCCAGCACGGCCGGGAGGATGCGGCTCTCGATCTGCTCCACGACCGCACGCGTGGCGCACCAGCCGGGATCGGGGGCGAGTTCGGCCGGCGACCAGGTCGCGCGCGCAGAGCTCCAGGCGCTCGAGTGTGTCGCCGTTGGTGCGCCAGGGCTGATCGCTCAGACCGCGCAGGATCTCCGGCCTGTCGCCCTGCCAGGGCGCGGCCATGGCGCAGTCGAGCGGGTCGAAGCCATCGAGATCGAGATCGCGCGCGAGCGCCCGGAGCAGCGAGGCATCGCCGCCCTCGCCCGAGCCCCGCGGCACCCGCACCAGGGCGACCAGGAGGTCGCTCAGCTGATCGCCCGGGGGCGCCGTACCGAACACGTGCAGGCCATCCCGGATCTGCAACTCCTTGAGCTCGCAGAGATGATTGTCGAGCTTGGTCAGCGCCTGCCCGGCGCTGTCGCGCGGATCGATGCCGAGGTCGCGATCCAGGCCGAGCCGCCGGCTCAGCGCCAGGATCTCGTCGCGCAGATAAGACGTGCGGCGCGGGTCGACGCCGGCGGCGTCGTAGTACTCGTCGACCAGACGCTCGAGCTCGCGGAGCGGCCCATAGAACTCGGCGCGGGTCAAGGGCGGCGTCAGGTGATCGACGATCACCGCGGCGGCGCGCCGCTTGGCCTGGCTGCCCTCGCCCGGATCGTTGACGATGAACGGGTAGACGTGGGGCAGCGGCCCGAATGCGGCCTCGGGCAGGCAATCTTCCGACAGAGCGAGCGCCTTGCCCGGCAGCCATTCGAGATTGCCGTGCTTGCCCATGTGGATCAGGGCGTGGGCATCGAAGTTCCGGCGCAGCCAGGCGTAGAAGGCCAGATAGCCGTGCGGCGGCGGCAGAGCCGGATCGTGATAGCTGGCGGCCGGATCGATGTGATAGCCGCGCGCCGGTTGGATGCCCCACGACGACGTTGCCGAGCGGCAGCAGCGCCAGCGCGAAGCCGTCGTCCACGACATGCGGATCGGCGGCCGGCTCGCCCCACCGCTCGGTAACCAAGTTTCTGAACTTGGTCGATAGTTGAGTGAAGAACTTCAGATAATCTGGAAGCGCTAGGCGAACCCGGACATGACGGCGCTCGCGCCGTTCGAGATCGTTGGTGACGCCGGCGAGGAGCGCTTCGACCAGGCTCTGGCCGTCGGCCGGTACGCGATCGATCCGATAGCCCGCGTCGCGCAAGGCGTCGAGCAGGCGCACTGTGCTGGCCGGTGTGTCGAGGCCGACGCCATTGGCGATGCGGCCATCCCGATTGGGGTAGTTGGCGAGCACGATCCCGATCCGGCGCGAGGCCACGGGCGTCCCGGCGAGGCGCGCCCAGGCCGCGGCGAGCCCGGCCGAAAAAACGGACACGGTCGGGCAGCGGCGCGAAGCCGACGATCTGGGTCTCGGTCCGCTGGTCGAAGCGCTGCGGGCTCTTGAAGGCGACGGCGCGGGCGAGGACCCGGCCATCGATCTCGGGGAGCGCCACGTTCATCGCCAGATCGCGGGGCGAGAGGCCGCGTGTGCCCTCGCGCCAGGCGGCCTCGCTGCCGCCCGCAAACACCAGCTGCAAGACCGCGCGGCCAGGCTCGTCGAGCGGCGTCGGGCGGCGCTCACCGGGGCTGGAGACGGCAAAGCCGGTCGCGTTCAGGACCACCGCGGGCGCCGCCTCGGCGAGCAGCTGGCGCACCAGTGGCGCCGCAACCGGGTCCTTCAGGCTGGCGGTGAAGACCGGCAGCGGATTGAGACCGGCGCCATCGAGCGCTTCGATCAGGGCGTCGATCGCCGCGAGATCGCCCGCCTGAACCAGGGCGCGGTAGAACACCAGGGCGGCCGCGGGTCGGCCGGGCTGCCAGCGTCGCTCCAGATCGTCGAGGGACGGACGGCTGATGCCCGGCCAGTACAGCCCGGCGCGGAGCAGCGGCGCGGGCTCGTGCCATGGCTCCTCGCGGCCGAACAGACACGCCGCATAGGCCAGAAGCTGCGCGGCGTTATCGAGGCCGCCATGGACGCCGTACTGCCAGAGGCGATGGCAGGCCTCGGGCGACAGAGTGGACCAGGCGGCAAGCTCGGGGTCCGGCTGATCGTCGCCCGGCAGCGCGGCGAGCAGGCTTCCGCTTGCGCGACACGCCGCCGCCACCTGCTCGAGGCCATAGGGCCAGTAGCTGCGGCCGCCCAGGAGGCGGAGCACGACCAGCTTCGCCCTGGCGACCACCCGCTCGACATAGAGGTCGACCGAGAGCGGATGGCCGAGCTGGAGCAGATTGGCGAGGCGGAGGCTGGGCGCGCCCTCCGGCCGGCGGGCTTCGGCCGCCGCGAGGCAGGCGAGCTCGGTATCGGCCGCCGACAGGATGACGATGTCGCCTGGCGTCTGGCCGAGATCGATCGCCTCGCCTGCGGTCTCGGGCGTGACCGACTGCGCGCTGAGGAGGTGCACGGCTCGGGCTAGCCGGCCAGGGCCGCCTCGACCGAGCGCGGGTCGAGGCCGCGCTCGCCGATCACGACCAGCCGGCCCTCGCGTGGCTCGCTTGCGCGCCAGGCGCGATCGAAATGGTGCTGGATCCGATCACCGACGCCTTGCAGGACCAGGCGCATCGGCCGGTCGGCCACCGCAAGGAACCCCTTGACCCGCAGAATCGGGTGATCGGCGATCACGCCCCTCAGCCGGGCGACGAACCGATCGACGTCATCGAGCGCCGGGAGCGCGAGGTGGAAGCTCAGGAATTCGTCGTGCTCGTGATCCTCGCCGTTGTCGTGATGGGAGCGTCGGGCGTCCAGATCGCTCTCGGCCGCCGCGCCGAGGCCGAGCAGCACGTCCGCCGGGATCGCGGCGTGGGCGCCGCGGACGACCCGCACGCCTGAGCGGAGCTCCTCGCGGACCCGTGCGTCGACCGCGCGCCAGTCCTCGTCGGCAAGGAGATCGGCCTTGTTGAGAACGACCAGATCGGCGGCCGCCAGCTGCTCTTCGAACAGCTCTTCCAGCGGGCTCTCGTGATCGAGCGCCGGATCGGCCGCGCGCTGCGCCGCGAGCGCCTCGGGATCGACGGTGAACAGGCCGTCGCGCACCGCGGCCGCATCGACTACGGCGATCACGCCATCGACCGTCACCCGAGTGCGAATCTCCGGCCAGTTGAACGCCTTGATCAGGGGTTTGGGCAGGGCGAGACCCGAGGTCTCGATCACGATGTGCTCGGGCGGCAGATCGCGCGCGAGCAGCTTCTGCATGGTCGGCACGAAATCGTCAGCCACGGTGCAGCAGATGCAGCCGTTTGCCAGCTCGACGATGTCGTCCTCGGTGCACGCGCCATCACCACAGCCGAGCAGCAACTCGCGATCGATGCCAATGTCGCCGAACTCGTTGATGATCAACGCGATCCGCCGGCCGTGGCGCTGCCGGAGCAGGTTCTGGATCAGGCTGGTCTTGCCGGCACCGAGAAAGCCGGTGAACACCGTGGTCGGGATCTTGGCATAGAGGGGCATGGGGTGATCCGGTTCACTTGAGGCGCCGGGCGAGGCCCGCGGTCATGAAGACCACGGCATCGGCCCGCTCGGCAATCCTTTGATGCAGCCAGCCGGCGTGATCGATGAACGAGCGCGCCATGGCGTCGGCGGGCACGACGCCTTGCCCGACCTCGTTCGAGACCAGGACCAGCGCGCCGGGCAGCGTCGGCAGGAGCTCGACCAGGCGCGCCATGTCCGCCCGCACCGGTCGCCCCTTGACCATGAGATTGGTCAGCCAGAGCGTCAGGCAGTCCACCAGAACCGCGCGGCCGGGGCGGCACTCTCCGAGCAGCGCGCCGACCAGATCGAGTGGCTCCTCGACGGTGCGCCAGGCGGGGTGGCGCCGGGCCCGATGCTCGGCGATGCGCCTCGCCATCTCCTCGTCCAGAGCCTCCGCCGTAGCCAGGTAGACCGGCTCGAGGCCGCTGTCGAGGACCAGCCGCTCGCCCTCCGGGCTCTTGCCAGAGCGAGCGCCGCCCAGGATCAAGGTCAGGCCGCGCGTTGGTGCCACCGACATCGCCCGGGAAAGTCCCTTCGCCTCACCCGGTCGACTTGTCGCAAAGGACGCGCGCCCGGGCAAGCGGCGCACGGTCAAGTGACTTGGTCGCTACGGCGCCGCGTGGTTGCTCGGGCTCTCAAGTGATGATCGGATCTCGCAACGAACGGATCAGCCTTGCTAGCCCGCCTGAGCGCCGACCTTCTGCGGGCGCTCGGCGTCTGGCGGCTCGCGGCCGGGCGGGCGCCCATGCTGCTCGTACGGAATCAGCTTTTCGGGCCGGAGCAATTCCATCGGCGCGGCGGCGATTTGTGGCGGCTGCATCGCCATCGAATCGAAGTCCAATCGGACCGCCAACCCCGGGTGGTTGCCGCCAAGCGTCAGCCGCGCGCCGTGCAGCCTGGCCACCGCGTTGACCAGACTGAGGCCCAGCCCGTTGCCAGGGGTCGAACGGGTAGCGTCGAGCCGGACGAAGCGCTCGAGCACACGCTCTCGATCGGCCTCGGGAATGCCCGGTCCGGTGTCGGCGACGGTGATCGCGGCGCCGGACGCGCCGTCTTGGATACGCAGGCAGACTGCGCCACCCGGCGGGGTGTATTTGATGGCGTTGTCCAGGAGGTTGGCGAGCGCCTGAGCCAGCAGCTGCCGGTTGGCGCGCACGCGCGCACCGGACGGGCAGATCCGCTCGAACGACACCTGCTTGTCTTCGGCGAGAGGACCATAGAGCTCGGCGAGGTCCTGGGTCAGCGCCGCGAGATCGACCGACTCGAACGCCGCCCGCTCACTGCCGGCTTCGGCGCGGGCGATCTCGAGGAGGGCATTGAAGGTACCGATCATCGCCTCGGCATCGGCCAGGGTCGCTTCGAGCACGGCGCGGCTGCTGGTGCGATCCGGCTCGCCGAGCAGCGCAACCTCGATGCGGCTGCGCATGCGGTTGAGTGGTGTCCGTAGATCATGGGCGATGTTGTCGGTGACCTGACGCATGCCCCAGAGCAGCCGCTCGATCTGATCCAGCATGGCATTCACGTTGGCGGCGAGCTGGTCGAACTCGTCGCGCGAGCCGCTGAGCGCGATCCGCTGGCCGAGCTCGCCCGCCATGATCTGGCGGGTGGTCCGATTGATCTCGTCGACCCGGTGCAGCATGCCGCGGCTCATCGCGAAACCGCCGGCGAGGCCGAGCAGCAAGGTCAGCGCCAGCCCCCAACCAATGCCCTGCTTGATCAGGGACTGGATCTGCAGGCGGTCCTCGACCTCGCGGCCGACCAGGAGGCGGAAGCCGCCCGCCAGGTCGAAGCTTTCCGCCCGCGCCCGCCGGCGCTCGGCATCGGCCCCCTCGCCCCGCACCTCGACCGTGAAGGTCAACCAGCCGTCGGCTTTAGGCTTCACATCAGGCCAGCGATCGAGATTGCCAGCGATCCTCCGGCCGAGCGGATCGACCAGGAGATAGATGCTGGCGCGCTGCGGATGGGCGGCGCTACGCACCTCGATCACATCCTTGAGGCGGACCAGCCCTTCGGCGCGGTATTGCTCGGCCAGACCCGTTATCTCGGCCTGGATGGTGTCCTGGGTCTGGCGCTCGAGCACCCCGGCGGTCGCGACATAGAGAAAGCCTAGCAGGGCGAGCGCCGAGACGCCGAACAGGGCGAGATAGATCAGCGCCAACCGAAAGGTCGAGGTTTCAAGCAGCCGTATCAGGCGCACGCAGACAATACCCGGCGCCGCGCACCGTGTGGATCAGCGGCGGCTCGAAGCCGCGATCGATCTTGTGGCGCAGGCGACTGATGTGAACGTCGATCACGTTGGTCTGGGGATCGAAGTGATAGTCCCAGACTTTCTCCAGCAGCATGGTGCGGGTCATCACCTGGCCGGGATGACGCATCAGCGCCTCGAGCAGCTGGAACTCGCGCGGCTGCAGGTCGATCGTCTGGCCCGCCCGGGTCACCGCCCGGCTGAGCAGATCCAGCTCCAGATCGCCGACCTTGAGCCGGGTGGCGACCAGCGGGCCGCGCTGGCGGCGGCCGAGGTTCTCGACGCGCGCCAGCAGCTCGGAGAAAGCGTACGGCTTGACCAGGTAGTCGTCGCCGCCAGCGCGCAGGCCCTGGACCCGGTCGTCGACCTCGCCGAGCGCCGACAGGAACAGGACCGGCGTCGTCTGGCCGGTCGCGCGCAGATGGCGCACCAGGCTGAGGCCATCCACCCCCGGCAGCATCCGATCGACCACCAGCACGTCGAAGGGGTCTGCAGCCGCCTTGAGCAGCCCCTCGCGTCCGTCGGCCGCGACATCGGCATTGTGACCGCTCTCGCGCAGGCCCTTGGCCAGGTACTCGGCGGTGTCGGCGTCGTCTTCGATCACCAGAATGCGCATTGCAAACCTCTGGCCTTCGTAGCTCATGCCGCGGCGAGGCCCGGCTGCTCGGCTGCGGGGGCAGCCTCAAGCGATGGTAGCACGGCCTGCCAGCCGATGCTGCGGATCTCGGTACGCGGCTCGGCGAGCTCGCCGAACGTCGCCGCGCCGCGCCCGCGGGCAGCCAGGACGCGGCCACGTCCGACGATGAAATCGGCCCCGTGCAAGGGCTCGACACGAGTGTAGACGTCGAGCGCGTCGGCGTACCGCTCGGCAGCGTCATCGTCAGCGCGATGCAGAGCCGTTTCGATCACCTCACGGTCGAACGACAAAGATTTATGGCTCACCGAGCCGGCCGCAAGTAGGGCTTCTGCTTCGGTCAGTGCTGCGCGGCGCTCGGCCGGCCCCCGGCATTGGGTGCAGAACCTCACCCCTTCCGGGCTATCGAAGCCGCAGCTCGGGCAGCGCACGGTTCGCCTCGCTCGAATGCGGATGGTTGGCGTTATCGCACCGTTGCCGCGCGGTGTCGATCGCTTGGCGCTCCTGGCCGTTGAATGGCCGCTCCAACCAGTAGCTGCCGCGCACATCGTCAAACCCTTCGCAGTCAGCCAATGAAAAAGGGGCCGGCGGCAAGCCGCCGGCCCCCGGCCCCCCTCCCTCGGGAGGCCTCTCAGGCGCGCGCCAGCCGGATCGCCACGAAGCGGTCCTGGCCGTCGCGCTGGACGAGAAGCAGGATCGCCTCGTCACCGCGCTTGGCAGCGTCGCGCACGGCACTAGCGACCATGCTGGGATCGCTGACCTGCTTGTGGTCGGCCTGGACGATCAGGTCACCGGGTTGCAGACCCTTTTCGGCCGCCGGACTGCCAGGCTGCACGTCGGTCACGACGACGCCCTTGGCGTCCTCCGGCAGATTGAGGGAACTGCGGGTCTCTGGAGTAAGCTTGGCGAGCATGACGCCGAGCTTGGGCGTATTCACGTCCTGCGAAGGCTGCTCGGCCGAGGCAACGACCTGATCCTCGCTCGGCATCTGGGCGATCTGGACGTTGACCGTCTGCTCCTGGCCGTCGCGCCAGAGCACGACCTTCGCCTCGTTGCCGGGCTTGACGTCGGCCACCATCCGGGTCAGATCGGTCAGCCGCTCGACCGGTTTGCCGTCGAACTTCAGGATCACGTCGCCCTGCTTGAAGCCGGCCTTGGCTGCCGGGCTGCCTTCGGTCACGTCGGCGACCAGAGCGCCCTTGTCGCTCGGCAGACCGAGGCCCGAAGCGAGATCCTGATCAATCCCCTGGATGTGCACGCCGAGCCAGCCGCGCTCGACCGTGCCGTTGGTCTCGATCTGCGTCACCACATCCTTGACGATGTTCGCGGGGATCGCAAAGCCGATCCCGACGTTGCCGCCGCTTGGGCTCTGGATCAGCGTGTTGACGCCGATCACCTCACCCCTGGCGTCGAAGGTCGGACCGCCGGAATTGCCGCGATTGATCGGCGCGTCGATCTGCAGGAAGTCGTCGTAGCGGCCGGCGCCGATCACCCGATGCTCGGCCGAGACGATGCCGGCGGTGACGGTGCCGCCGAGCCCAAACGGGCTGCCGATCGCGATCACCGGGTCGCCAACGCGCACCTTGCTCGAATTGGCAAACGTGACCGGGTGCAGCTCTGCAGGGTCGGTGTCGACCTTGACCAGAGCGAGATCCGTGGCCGGGTCCTTACCGATTACCTTGCCGGTCACCTCCTTACCGTCATGGAAGGTGACGGTCACCTCCTCGGCGCCATCGACCACGTGGTAGTTGGTGACGATCCGACCTTCCTTGTCGATGACGAAGCCGGAACCCATCGCCACCTGCGCCTCCGGCGGCGTCGGCTGGGCGAACGGCGGCATCTGCTGGCCAAACTGCTGGCCAAAGAAGCGCTGCATGAAGCGCTTCATCATTTCGTCGTTGGGGCTCCCCTGGCCTTGCCCGAACTCCTGCCAGCCCGGACCCTGCTGGTGGAACTCCTGCGGACCTGGCTGATTGGCGACCAGATGATTGCTCGTGGTACGGGTGGCGGTGATGGCCACGACGCTCGGCATGACCTGCTCGATCAGATCGGCATAACCGGTCCAGGGGGTAGCGGGGGTACCATAGGCCGGCGTCGCCGGCGCCGCCTGGCTCGACTGGCTCGAATTCATCCCGGCCAGCAGGGCGATCGCGGCGACCGAGGACAGGGCGATCGCGGTGACACGCAGCGGCCGCCGGACTCGCCGAGCCGCCTCGTTGGGGAATGCACGCAAGTCCATGGCAGTCTCCTTGTCAGGATCGGGTGGGGTAACCGGAATGCGACCGGAGGAAGCGCCCGATTCGACCGTGGTTAAGTCTGCTTCCGATGTAGCGAGGTGAAATGACCCAGATCTTGCCGTAGTATGAAATCTTTGTCATTTTGGATGACGTCTGGGATGAGTCGTTGCGCTGCCGGCCTCACGCAATCTGGGCGGGCGTCACCCCGCCGCCCCGGCTGTAACGTATCAGGCGATCGTCGGTTCCTGGATTCGCTCAGTTTTGGTTGGCCGGGGCGACGGCCCGAGACATGGCGCGCCGCCGTGAGAGGAGGCGGCCCCGTGCAGGAGGGCCGCCTCTTCTGCGACTATGCAGTGCTCTGGACCAGGATCTCGACCCGGCGGTTCTGCGCCCGCCCGGTGCTGGTCGAATTGTCGGCGCGGGGCTCGTCCTCGCCGCGACCCATCGCCGAGAGCCGTTCGGCCGGGACGCCGTCCCGGATCAGCTCGGCCCGCACCGCCTCGGCGCGGCGCTCCGACAGCTGCTGATTGTAGCTCTCGGAGCCGGTTGAATTGGTGTGACCGACGACCGTCATCTGGCTGTCGTAGCTCTTCAGCACCTCGGCGACCTTGGCCAGGCTGGGCTTGAACGTCGGCTTGACGGTCGCGCTGTTGACGTCGAACGAGACCTCGTTGGCGAGCGTCAGCTTCAGGAGGTCGTCGCGCACCCGCTGGATCTCCACCGCGTGCTGCGCCCGCTCGCTCGCCAGCTGCTCGCGCAGCTCCGCCTCCTGGCGATCCATCATGTAACCGAGGCCACCGCCCGCGGCCGCGCCCGCCGCGGCGCCGATGATAGTGCCGCGCGTCCAGTTGCCCTTGTCGAGGCGATTGCCGAGCACACCGCCGGCGAGCGCGCCCACGGTCGCGCCGACCGCGGTCTTGTTGACTGACTGGGTGCCGTCGGCTTGGGTCGTGCAGCCGGCCAGCAGAAGGCAGCCGAGCGCCAGATAGGTCCTCTTGCGCATGCCCGAGTCTCCAGAATGCCGTGATCGATGTTGTTGCGGAGCGGCGGCGCCTGAATCGCGCCCGACCGCGCCGGCGGCTGGGGGCATAGCGCGATTGAATTAGCGTTGGCCTAACGGCGGCCGAAGATCGCGGCGGGCGCGCCCCGCGCTCGCCGCTGTCGACATGGCACCTGGCTGTCGCTCCGGAGCCGGCGCCGGGCGCCGGCTCACTTGGTCACCAGACCCGTCACCCCGCCGCTGATCAGAAGGGCCACGTCGCCGAGTATGCGCGGCAGGGCAAAGCCGCCCGGTGCCGCCAGGTAACGCGGCTCCCAGACCGGGTCGAACTTCGCCTTGAAGCGCAACAGGCCCTGAAAGTTGTAGAAATGCTCGCCGTAGCGGAACAGAAAGGCGCCCGCCTGGCTCCAGAGCGGCGCCAGCCGCCGGCGCTCGAGCCCGGCCAGCGGCACCATGCCGAGGGTGAAGCGCTGGTAGCCCTGCTCCTTGGCCCACAACATCAGCTCGAGGAACAGATACTCCATGATGCTGTTGGGCGCATCCTTGACGTGGCGCATGAGATCGACCGACACCTCGCTGCGGCCGCCGCCGCTCCAAAGGCTGGCGAAAGCAACGATCCGCTCGCCAACGCGCACCACCCCGATCGGAAAATTGCACACATAGTCTGGGTCGAATCGGCCGAGTGAAAAGCTCTTCTCGCGAACGTTCTTGAAATTCAGCCATTCGGCCGAGATCGCCGCCAGCGTCTCGATGACGGCGGGCACGTTTTCGGCCGGTACCAGCTCGAAACGGCAACCCTCGCGGCGGAGGTGCCGAAACGTGTAACGAAGGCCCTTGTGCTTCAGGCCATCGATCGAGAAGCCGTCCAACAATACCAGTCCCTCTTCGCCGAGCTTCTGGAAGGTGAGACCGAGTTCCAGAAACTGTGGCAGGCTGCTGGCGGTGACATTGTAGAAGGCAGGCCAGGCGCCGTAGCGATCGCACAGCTCCCGGAACTGCCAGAGGATCTCCAGCCGCTCCTCGGCCGGCCCGACTGGCTCGCCCATGGCGATCCAGCTGCCGCCGCGCATGCCAAACATGATGAAACTCTGGCCGCTCTCGCTGAACAGAAAATGTTTGTCGCCGAGTAGCGCGAGGTTCGCGGTCACCGGCGCGGTCGGGGCCGCGGCGATGACCGCGCGCGCCCGTGCGACATCGCCAGGCTGCAGGGACGGCCGGTGGCTCGCTCGCAGCAGCTGGCCTGCGCCGATCAGCAGAAACAAGGTGATTGCTCCGGCGGTCGCCCTGAGAAAGCGGGGCGCATCCTGCTCGACTACGAAGCGCCACCACAGATCGTTGCTGTACTCGATGTGGCGATGGGTGAAGAAGCCGAGCCAGAGCACGCCAAGGAGGACGGCCGCGACCGCGAGCAGCCAGGCGGACGAAAAGCGCTCGGAGAGCAGCGCCGCTTTCCGGTAGAAAGCCGGCCGACAGGGCGCCAGCGCGACCAAAGTCAGCGCCAGGATCACTGCCTGCTCGACATGGAGCCCTCGCAGCAGGCTCAAGATGATGCTGGCTGCCAGAATCGCGAGCGTGGCAAGGTACGCGCCGTCGAGGCGCTGGCGCAGTCCCCACGCGACGAGCAGGAGCAGGAGCCCAGCGATGCTGGCGAAGAAATGCGAGATTTCGATCACGCCGAGCGGCACGACGTCAGTGAGCACCTCCATGCGCTCGGTGATGCTCGGCGCCGCGCTCGACGCGAGCAGCATGATGCCGGCGGTAAAGACCATGAGCGCGAACAGGTTCGGGGCCAGCACGAGGGCCCAGTCACCGACGCGGCGGGCGACCTCGCCGGTCGCTAGGAGCTGATGAGCGGCGAGCAGCAGCACGGCCAGAACCAGCGGCAGAATGTAGTAGATCAGACGGTAGGCGATCAGCGCCGCGGCGACCGCCGCCGAGGTGCCGCTGTCCGGGACCGCGAGCAGGACCGCCGCCTCGAAGACGCCGAAGCCGCCCGGCACGTTGCTGATCAGCCCGCCGAGATTGGCAAGCCCGAACACGCCGACAAAGGACAGAAAGCCGAGTGGCAGCTCGGGAGGTAGCAGACAATAGAGGACCGCCGCGGCGAGCCCCCAGTCGAGCAGCGACAAGCTGATCTGGGCGGCGGCCACGGCCGGCCGCGGCAGAGTCGATCGCCACCCCGCTACCGAGATCGGCGCCCGTCTGCTCGCGCACAACGCCAGGTAACCGGCGACCGCGGCCGCGAGCGCGAGGCCGATGGCCATCACGAGCGCTGCGGGAAGGTGAACCATGCTGGCGACCTCGGCCGGCTCACCGAGGCAGGCGAGCGCGAGGATGCTACCGAGGCCTAGAAAGGTCGTGACGGTATTGAAGGCGAGGACGACGCCGATTTCCAGCGAAGAGAGGCCCCAGACGCTGTAAAGGCGGTAACGGACCGCGCCGCCGGAGAGCCAGCTCAAGCCCAGATTGTGGCTGAACGCGTAGCCGGTGAAGGATGCGAGCGCCGTACGCCGGTAGGCCAGCCGCTTGCCCAGGTAATACAACGCCAGAGGATCGAACAGAGTGAGCGTGGCGTAGCCGAGCGCCGCGGTGAGCAGGGCCAGAACGATCGCATGCGCCGGGATCGCGGTCAGCCGGGCCAGCAGATCGGCCGGTCGAAAGGAGGCGAGCTGCCGGTGAATTGCCCAGATGGCAAGGGCGAAGAGAACCAGGCTGATCAGGTGAGGCAGCCAGCGGCCAAGACGCTGGTAGAGGGGCTGCTCGAGGGCGTCTCGGCTTTCCTCTACGGCCGCAACCTCGATCGGAGGCGTCGCGACCGCCCGCCGCTCCGCTGGTGCCACCGCATCGCGCACGAAAGCGGTTCCTCGGCTAGCGCCGACTGCGCTGCGCGGCGCCGGTCATGATCTTTTCGGCGAGCGCGGCATAGTCGCCATCGAAGTGATGGCCACCTCCGGTCTCGATCCGCTCGGCCCGGTCGAACTCCGGCGCGGTGCAGGCGGTATCACGCTCCTCCTTACCGTAGAAGCATTGCAAGGTGCCCGGGTCCAGCCTCGACACCTCGGGCAGCACCGGCCGTGCATCCGCACCGCCCCCGCCTCCCAGCCAGTTGGTCACGTGGAACTCGAACTGGGTCATCTTATCGAGCCCGAGCATGGAGATCTGCCGGATCATGGCCCGATCCTCGGCGGGCAGGCGGTTGACCGCGAACGGCAGGATGCCCGCGCCGAACGAATAGCCGAGCAGGATCACCTGCTCACGGCCCCACTTGGCGCGATAGTGCTGCAGGATCGCGGCGAGATCATCGGCGACCTGTTGCGGCGTCTTCTTGGTCCAGAAATAACGGAGGCTGTCGACGCCGATGGTGGCGATGCCATGCGCGGCGAGGATGCCGCCGATCTGCTTGTCGAGATCGCGCCAGCCGCCATCGCCGGAATAGAACACGGCCATCAGATCGCCCGGTCCGTCGGCGGCCAGCTCGACCAGCGGCAGGCCCTCGACCGACGACGCGTTTTGCTGAGCGTTGCCCAACGCCGCGGCGATCAGCAGAGCGAGGCGCGCCGGCAAATCGGCGCCCTCGGGCACCTCGACGACACGCGCCTCGCGGATATCCGCGGCGAACTTGTCCGCAGCGGCCTTCTGGCCTGCCGGGGCAGCGATGCGCCACCAGCCGGGCAGGTCGGATTTCGGGCCGTAGTCGAAGCCGGTACTGGCCGGCGTCGACGGCGCACCCGGACAAAGTGGCAGCCGTGTGTCGAGCCGGGTCACCAGACCATCGCTCGCCGCTCCGGCGACGGTAGCAGCCGGCGCCTGGGCGAGCGCCGCGTAAGCCAGCGCCGAGCCCATGCCGGTCCCGGCCAGGATCGGCGATCGGTATTGCGCCAGACCGAGCTCACGCTGCAGGCGCTTGCTGGTGTCCTCGATCTCGGAGATGAGATAGTGGCAGTCGCGATCGTTGCTCTGCCGCAGCCTGGCGAGATAGGCCGGCAGATCGACCTCCAGGACCGCGGCGCCGAGCTCGCTCAGCCGCCGGGCGGCCCGGCCAAGATCGCTGGTCCAGCCGGTTCGATCCGAAAACAGGAAGACCAATCCCTCGATCTCGCCCTTGGGCAGGACGACCGGAAGGACGCCGAGGCGCCCCGCGTCAACCTGGCGCTCGGCCGGTGCACCTGCCACGGCCGCGCTGAGAAACAGGGTCAACCCTGAAGCGAGGACCGGGCGAAGCATGGCACGATTCCGTCGACTGCGGTTGGACCGTGACGAGTTCAGCAACCCTCTCCGCCCGTGCCCAAGGGCCCTCCTCGGCCCTCGCGGTGCGACCAAATCCCTCAGCTCGCGTGTCACTCCAGTTGCTCGTCGGTAGACCGATCGCGCGCCTTCGGAAGTACGCCATCTCGAACCAGGTTTGTGGTAGATATGGACGATGGCCAAGTGCAGGCAACCGATGTCCGATCCGTTATTCGCAGCTTTCCGCGCCGCGGGTGTCAGCGGGCTCGAAGCGTTCGTCGACGCCGAGGCCGCGCTCGCGCGCGTCGCCAAGATCTACGACAAGGGCGCCCTGATCCTGCGGGCCGCCTTCGCCCGATTCACCGAGGGCGAGGCGCTCGAGGGCCCGGTCGACGCCTTCTATCCGTACCTGGGCATCCACGTCGCACGCGAATCGCTGAACCTCGACGCTCGGCTGTCGTTCGGCGCCCTGCACGATCCGGGCCTCTACGGGACGACGCTGACCCGCCCCGACCTGTTCGGACGAGTACTATCAGCACCAGATCGGCCTCCTGCTGGCGCATCACGGCGTGCCCGTGGTGGTCGGGATCAGCGACCGGCGGATGCCGCTGCCGTTCGTGATCGAGGAGAGCACCGCGGACATTCGCCACGACCGCGTGAGGGCGTTGGAGAGCGCCTTCCCGCTGCCCGACATGAGCCTGATCGACGACGCGATCGCCAACGGCACCTTCCGGCCGCAGCCGGGCGAGCCCAAGCCGCTCGCGCTGTTCACCGCCGAGCGGGTCGACTACTCGCTCGAGCGCCTGCACCACTACACCGCGACCGCGCCCGAGCACGTCCAGCGCTTCATCCTCTTGACCAACTACCAGCGCTACGTCGATCACTTCATCGACTATGCCGAGCGCGCGATCGCCGAGGGCGACGCTTACCTGAGCTTCGTCGAGCCGGGCAACGTGGTCACGCCCAACCGTCGGCTGAGCGACCGGCCGGCGGAGGGGCGCAGGCCGCGCCACCTGCCGCAGATGCCGGCCTACCATCTCACCCGCCCGGGCCGGACCGGCGTCACCATGGTCAACATCGGCATCGGGCCGTCGAACGCACGCACGATCACCGACCATCTCGCGGTGCTGCGGCCGCACTGCTGGTTGATGCTCGGCCATTGCGCCGGCCTGCGCCGCAGCCAGCGCCTCGGCGACTACGTCCTGGCCCACGCCTATGCCCGCGAGGACCACGTGCTCGACCAGGACCTGCCGCTCAACGTCGCCGTGCCGCCGATCGCCGAGGTCCAGGTCGCGCTGCAGCAGGCGGTGCTCAACGTCACCGGCCTGACCGGCGCCGACGTCAAGACCCGGATGCGGACCGGCACGGTCGCGACCACCAACAATCGCAATTGGGAGCTGCGCTACGATGAGCTGTTCGAGCGCTTGAACCAGCAGCGCGCGATCGCGGTCGACATGGAGAGCGCGACGGTCGCGGCCAACGGCTTTCGCTTCCGGGTGCCCTACGGCACTCTGCTCTGCGTCTCCGACAAGCCCCTGCACGGCGAGCTCAAGCTGCGCGGCATGGCCAACACCTTCTATCGCGAGCGGATCAACCAGCACCTCGAGATCGGCCTCGAGGCGATCCGCATCCTGCGCGATGAGATCGGGCCCGACGCCCTCCATTCCCGCAAGCTCCGCAGCTTCGACGAACCCGCGTTCCGATGAGGCTGGCCAGGAATTGACACGACCTATCGTCGCCGGCGCAGCCGTTCAAATTGCTCTCTGCTCGTGCGCCGCGCTTCGTACAGCCGGCTGCCCGCCGCAACAATGGCGGCCGACAGGTGGCTCGCGCACGCCTGGAATTCGATCATGGGAATTTCCGGTGCCTTGCCGCCGACGAGGCCTTTCTTGAATTGTCGGACGCCGGGAGTTCGACCTCGCCCCCGAGATCATACCAGCGACACCGTCCCGTGCTCCTTGAGCCAGCGGACAATCGCCCATTGCAGGAAATGGCCCGGTCGAGCCTCTAGCCCGGCGTTCCCGTTGGCATCATGCAAATAGAACGCGCGATTGCCGATCGCAGATACCATAGCGCAGGCTAAGGGCACCCTATCTTGTCAACAGACAAAATTCCTCGGTCTCAATTCAGTTGAAAAACGATGATAGTGATCAGCCCAGACGCCGCGATGATCGTATTGGAAATGTTTACGCTCGTGCATTTGTCGGTACAGTTCGATTAATATACCGACACCATCAGAGTTGTTTTGCTGCGAAACCGTCAGACTACATCGTTTCGACTTGCGTAGGTTGGCACGCCATTTCTTATCCATGGCGGCACGTAGCTGATTTTCCGATCGAGACAGATCTAGAATGCAACTTGCTTGGAGAGGTTTGGTTTCTTGCCAGATAACGCCGTCCTGAAGGATTGTCCGAACATCATCGGAAGCGCCGTGGTCCCACCAACGAAAACGCAGACACAAACGCCGTCGCATCGTATATTCTGCGCGAAGGGCGGCGATCGTGTTCGCCAGAGCCTCGAAGCGCGGCGCGGAACCGTGCCGCTGCCAGACCGGGCCGAAGATGACGTAGGCCAGAACTTTGCCGAACAGTGGCGCGCCCAGCAAAACGGCCTGTGCCAAGCCGATGACGTCGTCGCCCTGCGTGATCACGGCATGGCTGAGATTCTTCTCGCCCAGCGGGCTGCGCCGTATGTCCAGCTCTGAAATATGTTGGCATCGTCGAATTCCTGCAGCAGGCGATGCCACTGATCCTGATCGATGGTGTCGATCGCGGCTGCGTATGACATCTGCTTGACAGTTCGAAGCCGGTCAGCTCGGAGGCACCTCGGAGCGCCTGATCCGCCTGACGCCCGTCGTCCGAGCAGCGATGAGCTTTGCCCTAAGGCGGCCCACCATTGGTTCTGAACAGGCCCTTGAGATGATCTGCGAGACGGATCGCCAGGGCGACCACGGTCAAGGTCGGATTCGCGTAGCCACTGGTCGGAAAGATCGAGTTTCCAGCAATAAACAGATTCCGGACGCTATGGACCCGGCACTGCGGATCGACAACGCCTCGCCTCGGGTCGGCGTGCATACGGGTCGCGCCAAGGTGATGTGCGGAGTCCTGCGAGACCGGCCAATCGTCGGCGAGCGGGTCGAGCTGGCTTTCGAGCCTCCCTCCGCAGTGGGACGCGAGCCGCGCCTGCACGAGCTTGTGCAGGCGACAAAGGGATGCCTTCTCCAGGGGATCGATTCGCCAATCGATCCGCAACTGATTGACACCGAAGCGGTCCTTCCGTTCCGAGAGGTCCAGCCGGCTCTCCGGCTTGGGTATCTGCTCCATGTGGTTCAGAACACTGAACATCGTGCTGCACACCGGTACCCTTGATGGCGCGCTTGAGAACAGATGCCATGAATTTGGCGATGTCCCGCAGCTCGCGATACCCGCCAGAGTTGTGGCCGGATCCATGCCATGATTGGTGTACCGCGCGGTACGCCTGAGAGGCATGACTCTCCGAAAGCGATAGGATCGGAAGCAACATGATGCAGTGATTGAGTTCTCCTTCTCGGCGCTGAAACTCCTCGCTGAAGGAGATGCCGCCGCAGATCTTCGCGTCGTGGTCCAGATACCCCCGCGTATAGAGTGGCGCACGCAGAGATTCCCGCTTGAGCACGGCCATGCCATGCAGCCCTTTGGGGTGTTGCATGTAGTAGCGCCCGACCAAATCGCGCTCGTTGCCGACGCCGCAAGCCATCTTGCGTCTCGAAACCAGGAGCAGCCGTGGCGTCTCGAGGCCACCACACGCCAGGACGAAGTGCCGCGCAGCTATCCGGTAGGTTCGCCCGCTATGGGTGGCGATCCTGAAATAACGGATGACGGGATCGTTCGGGTCTTCTTCGATTTCGATGACCTTTCCGTGAATATAGGTTCGGATATTGCTCGATTTGTGAGCAATTCGCGATATTCTTTGCCAAAGCGAATTGGTCTTATCATTTGGAAGATCGCCGTCTTCAACTCTGAGTTGTGAAACTCATGAACAAGATGATTATGATGGGATTGCAACGTCAAAATTCCTTAGAGACGTCACTTTGAAAATAGTGGCCGCACGCTCCAAAAACGGCCTCAGTTCCTCGAGCGAAAATGGCCAGCCACTATTATCGACCCACGGGACGCGCCTCGAAGTCGATGGGATCCAGCGGCTTGACGCGGAACCACCGGCCAAGCACGCCGCCCCATCGGTTACTCGCGCCGCCGAAGAAATGCTGCTCCAGATCCACCGCGAGGCCGAGCTGCTCGGCGACGCTCGAGAGCGGCGGCGCGGTCTCGGCAGACAAGCCACCGCTTTCGACCAGGCATACCTGCAATCCCGTGCTCGCGAGTTCGCTGGCGATCGTGATGCCAGCTGGTCCCGATCCGGCGATGCAAATATCACACTCGATTTGCGAATTGTCCCCGAACTCGTTGGCGTCGATCAGCATGCCGACCAAGGATCCGTGGCGGAGACGCGCTCATTGCTTGCCTCGTGGTCATCGCGCGCATAGGCCTGCAGCCAAGGCCGGCACATCGCCCGGTGGCTGCCGGATCACGTCTCGGTACTGCCAAGGGGAGCAACCCGTGCGCGGCCGGCATCCTAACAATGCAACCGCGCGCTGCAGCAATACCGAAAATGCCCGATCCGCTTGGCTCCATCGCGCCTGACGGCAGCGAAGGGTGTCGCATCTGCTTCCGGGGCCGAGCCGGCCAGAGACCGCTAAGACCCCGCCGCGACCGGACGCCGCAGTCACCGCGGGATCGCGGCGGCCTGGCCTCCGTTTGTTACATTCCCTTATATTGCAGTCCCTTGATAGATGCGTGAAGTTCGATGCCAGATCCCAGCGTCAGGGCGAGCCAGCAACGCCGAGGCGGACGGCCGCTGGCGCGCGGGAGGTGAAGGAGGAACGATGTCGATGCCGCTGCTTTGCCTGGCGCTGGTCAGCGTTCTGATCGCCGGCTGCGCTGCCTCCCGGCTGCCGGACACCAGCTTCGCCGAACCCGCAGCGCTCGAGCAGGCAATGACGCGCTACTACGCGGCGCATGCGACCGAAGAGTACGGCTATTGCCCGACGCCCTACATCGACGGGCTGACCCAAGTCCGGGTGGTGGAGAACGAGCCCCATCGCCTGGTGGTGGATGTCCGCTATTTCTACCGCGACCGGTCGAAGAACGACCGCGGTCGGGACCAAGGTCAGGGCCGCGAGTGCACCGGCTTTGCCGGCCGCCAGTTCACCTTCGGCAAGGGCAAGGCAGGCGGGGTCGAGGTTCTGGAGATGACCGGTCAGCGCCGCGGCTGACCGGCCGCTGGACCGGGATGTCCGGCAACCCCGAGGTTCCGGGCCTGGCCGCGGGGTGGGCCGCCGAGGGTGGCAAAATCGGATCGAGCAGCTCCGGTCGCTCGCTGGTCGAGCTGCACGGCTTCCCTGCTGGTCAGATCTGGATCGCCATCGGGATGGCAAAGGCTGTGGCGGCCTCCACGGCGCCTGCGCGCTCGCGCGCCACCTCGCCCTCCTGCTCCTGGACCGGCGCTGCGAGGGTCTGGCGCCGCAGATCATGCGCGAGATCGAACTCCCGGTCGAGGTCAAGAAGACCGGTATCACCAAAGGAGAGATCCGGCGCGAGTATCTGGCGCTTTGAGCCGGGATCAACGATGCATCGAGGACATCGCCGAGGCGATCCTCGGCGGGCGCCAGTCGTGGCGCCGTCGCGCCGAATGATCGTCTTGGCCTATAGCCGCGCCGCGTATTCCCGGTTCTCGGCCGTGATCTTGGGATCGGTGCCGAAATACGAGTGACGTGACATGTCGGGCGAATAGCGGCTGGCCGGCGGGTGGCGCCCGAGCGCCTCGGCGAGCGCGCGAATGTGATGCGGGCCGGCGCCGCAACACACCCCGAGATAGCGCACGTCCATGGCGTACGCGGCCTTCGCGAACTCCGCGATCTCGTAACGATTGCAGGTGAAGGGATCGAGCGCTACGGGAAACGGCCGCCCCTCCGGAAGGCAGTGGCAGGCCGGGTCCTTCAGCGATTGGAAGGTCGGCTGCTCCGGCGTGGTGCGATAGGGCACGGGCAGCGCCGCCACATGGCAAAACACCGACTTCCTGATCTGCTCGATCGCCGGCAGCATGGTCGCAGGCCCGCGCGAGCAGTTCAGCCCGACCACGTCGGCGCCGGCATCCTCCAGGCGCCGGCACGCCTCGTGCACCGGGAGCCCCTCGCGCATGATCCCCTCCTGATGCATGGCGATGGTCATGACCGCCGGCTTGCCTGATGTCTTGATGATCTCGAGCGCCATCATGATCTCGCCGAGCCAGCTGTAGGTCTCGCCGATGATGAAGTCGACCTCCGCATCGACGGCCCAGCCCACCTGCTCCTCGAACGCCTGGCGCACCAGACGCAAGGACTGCGGGTCGTCCGGATCGTAGGCGTTGGTGTTGGAGAGATCGCCGGCAAGCAGCGCGCCGCTCTCGTCCGCGACCTCCTTCGCGATGCGCAGCGCCTCGCGATTGAGCGGTTCGAGGATGTCCTCCTTGCCGATCACTTTGAGCTTCTCGCGGTGGCCGTAATAGGTGAACGCCTCGACCACGTCGGAGCCGGCGCGCACGAACTCGCGATGCAGCTGGCGCACCGCCTCGGGAGCATCGAGCACGACCTCGGGCACGTACGGTCCAGCCTGGAGGTAGCCCCGTCGCTCCAGCTCGAACAGATAGCCCTCGGCACAGATCACTGGCCCTTTGCTGAGCCGTTCCAAGAGGCCCTTTCCGGACATGACGCACTCCCTGCCCCGCACCGGCCGCTGACAGGCCGACGGCACACTCCTGGACCACGATGCGCCGCTGGCCGCCTGGCCCCCGCTGGGGAAGCCGGCCCTCTGGATCTATGGCCAAGCCTCTGGCTTGCCTAGCAGGCCCACAGCCCCACCACAACAGCGGTCAACTCCATGTGCTACCAACACCGGTCAACTTATCGGGTTATCGACGCCGCCGCGCAGCGGACGCGACGGGCGGGGGCGGGCGAAAATGGACCGGGCGCCCTGCACCACGCGCGGGTCGTGTCCTGCCCCACATCCGAGCACACTCAGGGTGACTGGAAGGCTCGATTGCGCTGCTGGTCTTTCGTGCCGGTGACGGGAGATCGGAGCGCTGCGGTGCGCCCGCGGCGCCTCAGTGCGGCTTCATAACCCCGCGGCCGACGTAGTGACCGTCCTTGAGCTCGAACACCTCGCCGAGCTGCGGGTGCTCGACCGGGTCGCCGAAGTCGTCGTTGATCAGGTTCTGCTCCGAGACATAGGCGACGTAGTAGGCCTCCGCGTTCTCGGCCAGCAGGTGATAAAACGGCTGATCCTTGGCGGGGCGGATGTCCTCAGGGATCGCCTCGTACCATTCCTCGGTGTTGCTGAACTCCGGATCGACATCGAAAATCACACCGCGAAACGGGAACATGCGATGCTTAACCACCTGGCCAATGCGGAATTTGGCGATGCGTTGGGTCATGGTCGATGTCCTGCGCACGACCGTAATGTAGTGCCTCTCGGCGGCCGATGCTAGCTGGTCGCGGCATACTCCGCTGTCGACCCGCGACGCTGCCGACCGATGCCAGGACCGGCTGCTACGGTGCCGCTCGCACGCGCTCCGCCGCCGGTCACGGCCGCGTGCGGCTTGCCTCGCGGCCGCGCTTCGTGTTCGCTGGCGTGGCAAGGCGGGCCCCTCCCCTCGCCCGCCATTCTGCTCACCGAGGTCCCGCCATGTCGCTGCCGCTCGAACCCGTTCTGACCCATCTCGATCGCAATCGCGATCGGGCGATCGAGCGCTGGAAGGAGCTGCTGCGGATCCCGAGCATCGGCACCGATCCCGCCCACAGGGGCGATACCCGCCGGGCCGCCGAGTGGCTCGTCGACAACCTGCGCGAGAGCGGCTTCGAAGCCTCGCTCCGCGACACCGCCGGCCAGCCGATGGTCGTGGCGCACCACCCCGGACCGGGCGGCAACGGCAGGCCGCACATCCTTTACTACGGCCATTACGACGTGCAGCCGGCCGAGCCGCTGGAGCTCTGGCAGAGCCCGCCGTTCGAGCCGACCATCGTCGAGACGCAGCGCGGGCCGCGAATGGTCGCGCGGGGCGCCGTCGACGACAAAGGCCAGGTGCTGACCTGGCTGGAGGCGCTGCGCGCCTGGCATCAGGTCCATGGCACGCTGCCGGTCAGGGTCAGTGTGTTCCTCGAGGGCGAGGAGGAATCCGGCAGCCCGAGTCTCGAAGCGTTCCTGGAAGCTCATGGCGAGGAGCTGAAGGCGGAGGTCTGCGTCGTCTCCGACACCGGCATGTGGGACATCGACACGCCAGCGATCACGACCATGCTGCGCGGCATGCTGTACGTCGAGCTCAAGCTGTCGGGCCCCTCGCACGATCTGCATTCGGGCATGTACGGTGGGGCGGTACCGAACCCCCTGAATGTGCTCTGCCGGGTGCTCGGGCAGTTGCACGATGCCGAGGGTCGCGTCCAGATCCCGGGCTTCTACGACGACGTTCGCGAGCTGCCGGCCGATGTGGCGCGCCAGTGGGCGGCGCTGCGGTTTGACGAGGCCGAATTTCTCGCGAGCGCCGGCGTCCGGGCACCCCATGGCGAGGCCGGCCGCTCGACGCTCGAGCGGGTCTGGTCGCGGCCGACCTGCGACCTCAACGGGATCAAGGGCGGCTACACCGGGCCCGGCGCCAAGACCGTGATCCCCGCCTTCGCATCGGCGAAGCTGAGCTGCCGGCTGGTGCCCGACCAGAGCCCGGATAGCGTCCTGGCCAGTCTCAAACAGTTCCTCGATGCGCGCACGCCGCCCGACTGCCGCTGGGACGTCACTCCGCTCGCCCGCGCGCCGGCGAGCCGCCTGCCGGGCAGCTCGCCGTTCCTTGGGGCTGCGGTGCGCGCGCTCGAGGACGTCTTTCATCGTCGCCCGTTGATGATCGGCGTCGGCGGCTCGATCCCCGCCGTCGAGGCGATCAGGCGTCGCCTCGGCATGGACACCCTCCTGGTCGGCTTTGGCCTCAAAGACGACCGCGTGCATTCTCCGAACGAGAAGTTCGAGCTGAAATGCTTCGAACGGGGCACCGATACGCACGCGAGGATGCTGGCCGAGTTCGCCAGAAGTCGGCTGAGACTGGGGCACGGTCATCTTGAGCACGGCAAGGGTCGAGCAGTTCTGGCAGGATGGCTGCCTGGTCGCCGACCGCGCGGTGGCGGCAGGCTAGCTTGCCGCCATGCGGGCCTGAGGGCTCAGGCGCCGCCCCGCGGCGGGTAGTCGCGGGCCTTGATGAAGTCGAGCGCCTTCAGGACCTCGTCGAACTGCGGCCGCGCGAACGGCACCGACTGGACCGCGGCCATGTAGAGGCTGCCATCGGGGCGGATCAGGAACAGACCCGGCTCGTTGAACTGTTTGGGCTCCTCGATCCCGACCGAGGTCACGCCGCGCGAGTTGGAGATGTAGAGGCCCCAGGCGCGCGCTTGCTCGATCGTGAGACCGTAGCCGATGCGGAGATCGCCGAGCTGCCACTCGTGCCGCGCCCGCTCGGCGCGCGCGTGATCATCGGTGCTGAGCGCGATCACCTCGATCCCGCGCCCGGCGAACTCGATCTGCATGTCGGCGAGGCCTTTGACGTAGCGCGCGCAGACCGGGCAGTGCAGGCCGCGGTAGAACACCGCCATTGTGAAGGCTTCCGGCCGCTGCTCGGCGAGCTTCCAGAGCTTGCCATCGAGCGTGGCGACCTCGAGCGGCGGCACGGCCTGACGCGGTTTCAGCATTGGTCTCGACTCCGAAGCGCCGGGTTGGCGAGAGGAGAGCTTCAGGACGAGCCGGCGCGGCTCTTGATCGCCTGCCAGACCGGGCGGAAGTCGTAGGTCGGGTAGAACTCGGTCTCGAACGCGCCCCAGGCGTTCTGCTCGATCGCTAGATTGACCTCGCGCAGCCGCCCGGCCGGCAGCCTGAGGGTGACGACTTGGCCGATGCCCATCATCACGTACCAGGAGACGACCTCGACGCCCTCCGGCGGGAACTTCTGCCAGAAGCCGGTCTGCTCGAGCTTCTGATTGATCTCCGCCAGGTTCATGCTCTGCCGGTGCTTCAGGAAGATGGTGAGCAGCATCTCACCGGCTTCTGCGGCGTCAGTCATGGCGGAGCCTCCGCTTCGTGATCCGATCCGCCCGTCGTCGGCCGTGCGCCCGGGCCTGACGGCGGGTCCAGTCAGCGAGCGAGACGAGCAGTTTGCCGATCAATTCGCGCGTCGTCGGATCGGTCAGGCGGCCCTGATCGTCGAACTTCTGCGCCGCCTGGGCAATCATCACGCTCGGCGTGGTCATCACCAGCGCGTTCAGCACCCCGACGCATTTGCGCAGGTCGAACTGGGCCAGCGCCGTGCCGAGCGCGCCCGGGCTCGCGCCGAAAATCGCGATCGGCTTGCCGTCGAACGGCTGATCGGGCGGGCGCGAGGCCCAGTCGATGGCGTTCTTGAGCACCCCCGGAATCGAGCGGTTGTACTCCGGCGTGACGATGAGGAGCGCGTCGGCGGCGCGGATCTTCTCCCGCAACGACTGCTCTGCCGGCGGGAAGCCCCGCTGCTTGACGTCCTCGTTGTAGGGCTGGATGGAGGCGATGTCGAAGGGCTCGATGCTCATCCCGGCGGGCGCCAGCTCGATCGCGGCCCGGAGCGCCGCCTTGTTGTACGAGCCTTGCCTGAGACTGCCGGCAATGCCCAGGACCTTGATCTGATCCACCACGTGCGCTTCCCCCTCTTTCGCTCGACCAGCTTGTGATATGGCAGAGGCCCCTGATAAGCCAAGGCGCGTGATCGCGATGGCAGATCCGCCGAATTCGCAGGGGGTTCGCACGCCGGCTCCGGCCGAGGCCGGCTTCGGACTCTACGTCCACTGGCCGTTCTGTCGGGCGAAGTGTCCCTACTGCGACTTCAACAGCCACGTCGCGCCAGAGGTCGACGACGGTCGCTGGACGCGCGCGCTGGTTGCCGAGATCGAGCGCTCAGCAAGCGAGATCGGTTCGCGGCCCCTCGCCTCGATCTTTTTCGGCGGCGGTACGCCTTCGCTGATGGCGCCCGCGACCGTCGCCACGGTGATCGAGCGTGCGATCACCTGCTTCGCGCCCGCCGAGGATCTCGAGATCACGCTCGAGGCCAACCCGACCTCGGTCGAAGCGGAGCGCCTCGCCGGCTTCCGGGCGGCCGGGGTGAACCGCGTTTCGCTCGGCGTCCAGGCGCTCGATGACGGGGCGCTCCGGTTCCTCGGGCGCGAGCACACGGCGGGCGAGGCGCTCGCGGCGGTCGACTTGGCCGCAAGGCTGTTCCGGCGGTTCTCGTTCGACCTGATCTACGCCCGCCCCGGCCAGAGCGTCCAGGCATGGGCGGCCGAGCTCGAGCGCGCGCTCGAGCATGCGGGCGGCCATCTCAGCCTCTATCAGCTGACCATCGAGCCCGGTACGCGCTTCGATCTCCTGCACCGGACTGGCGCGCTCGCGCTGCCCGACGACGACCTCGAGGCCGATCTCTACGAGCTGACCCAGGACCGGCTCGGGGCAGCCGGCCTTCTCGCCTACGAGATCTCGAACCATGCCCGCCCGAGCGAGGAATGCCGGCACAATCTCGTCTACTGGCGCTCGGGCGAGTGGCTCGGCATCGGCCCCGGCGCGCACGGCCGCCTCAACCTGGACGGCGCCCGCGTCGCGATCGAAGCCTGGCGCCTGCCCAAGGCCTGGCTCGAGCGGGTGGAGGGGCAAGGCTCGGGCGAGCGCATGCGAAAGACGCTCGCGATCGAGGAGCAGGTCGAGGAGACGCTGGTCATGGGCCTGCGCCTCGCCGAAGGCATCGACCTTGCCCGCCTGGAGGCGATCGCCGGCAGGCCGCTCGGGCAGATCCTCGATGCGGAGGCGCTGGCACGGCTGCTCGAAGACGGCTGGCTCAGGCTGGCTGGCGGCCGCCTCGCCGCGACCGGCGCCGGCCGACAGCGCCTCAACGCGATCCTCGGGGCACTCTTGATCGACCCACCCGAGCGGCCGGCGGTCCGTCGAGCACCGTAGAGCTCCCGGCGGCGGCTCGCTAACCCATCGGTAAAGCACGCGCGGCAGCATGACCGCGCAGGACCAGCTCGGAACTCGCAAGCCATGCCCAGCACGCGCGCGCCGCTCTGCCACGCGCTGACGGTGGCCACAGGCCTTCTGACCTATCTCGGCACGCTGGCCATCGATGGCCTCGCAAGCGGCGACATGACACGCGCTTTCGGGCGCGAGGCGATGGACACGGCGCCCTACTGGTGCTTCGGCCTGCCCGTCTGCTACCTGGTTGCCGGCCTCCTCGGCTATCTCTGCCCGGTGCGGACCTGGCGCTGGAGCCTCGACATGCTGGCGACCCACTCGATCTGCACCCTGTTGCTCGCGGGCAGCGGTCTCAACCTCTGGCCGCTCGCGCTCGTATTCGCCCTGGTGCTGGCACTGCCCGGCATGCTGACCGCCTGGCTCGGCAGCTTCGTGCACCGCTTGCAGATGGCACGCTGCGCGGCCGAGCGCTGATCGGTGGCCCTCGGGGCGCGCTACTTGAACTTCGAGACCTCGACCTCCTTGGAAGTAATGAACTCGAGCAGCGCCGGCTGGCCCTGCTCGGTCACCGCGATGCCGCGCGTGATCGCCGAGACGATCTCGGCCGGCTCGGTGATGCGCTCGCCGTAGGCGCCAAAGGCGCGCGCCATGGCCGCGTAGTCGCCCGAGATGTCGGTCGCGCGGTAGCGCTCGGTCGCGACCGGCAGCACCTTGAGCTCGATCGCCATGCAGAAGTTGTTCAAGAGAATCGAGAGGATCGGGATCCGCTCGCGGACCGCGGTCTCGACGTCCATGCCGGTGAAGCCGATCGCGGCATCGCCCCAGACGTTGATGCAGAGCTTCTCGGGATGCACGAGCTTCGCCCCCATGGCGAGGCCGAGGCCGTAGCCGAGCTGCGTGGTCTTGCCCCAGCCGATGTAGGAGAGCGGCGCCCTCGAGATCCAGAACGGCGAGAGCTGATCGCGCGGGCTGCCGGCATCGTGGGTGATGATCGTGTTGTCGAGGTCGACCGTGTGCGCGAGGTCCCAGAGCACGCGGTAGGGGCTAAGGGGCGTCTCGTTCGAGGTGAGCCTGGGCAGCCACTCGGCGAGCCAGGGCTCGCGCACCGCCCTGATCTCCTCGGCGACCGGGGCGGGGTCCCGATGGTCGACGACCATCGGCTGAACTTCGCGCAGGAGCGCGTCCAGGATCAGCCTGGCATCGCCGAGCAGGGCCATCTCGCAGGCGACGTCCTTGTTGACGTCCATCGGATCGAGGGTGGCGTGGATGATCGCCTTGCCGGCCGGCATGTCGACGCCGAAGTTGGTCCTGGTGAAGCTGCAGCCGATGCCGAAGATCAGATCGGCCTCCTGGAGGAAGTGATGCACCGGCGCCGGGATGGCGTTGCCGCCCGAGCCGAGCGCCAGCGGGTGGTTCTCGGGAAAGGCGCTCTTGCCACCGAGGCTCGTCGCGACCGGTGCGGCGAGGAGCTCGGCCAAGTGCTTCAGCTCAGCCCAGGCGCGCGCATAGTGCACCCCCTGGCCGGCGTAGATCACGAGCCGCTTGGCCTCCGCCAAACGCCTCGCGACGGCGCGCACCGCCTCGGGATCGGGGCCGAGCCGCGGCATGGCGGCGGGCCGGTAGGCGAGCGGCTCGGGCACCTCTTCGTCGTAGATGTCGTTCGGGATCTCGATCAGGACCGGGCCGCCCCGGCCGCTCTTGAGGCGCGTGAAGGCGCGCCGGAAGATGTTCGGGATCTCCGCGCCCGCGGTGATCGGCTCGGCCGACTTGGTGATGTGGCGCATGTTGAGGACGGAGTTGAAGTTCGGCGCGACGTGGGCGAGGCGGCGGGCATAGCCCTGGGGCAGGACCAGGATCGGCGCCGCCTCGCCGTAGGCCTGGGCGACGCCGCCGAAGGCGTTCTCGGCGCCGGGGCCGTGCTGCATCGCGAAGACGCCGATCTTCTGGCCGCTGGTGAGGCGCGACATGGCGTCCGCCATGTGCAGGCCGATCCGCTCCTGGCGGACGATGATCGGCCGGATGCCGGCGCGCGCGGCGAACTCGAGCACGTGGTTGACCGGATAGCCGAAGATGATCTCGACCCCTTCGCGCCTGAGGATCTCGGCAATCGCCTCGCCCACCTTCATCGCCCGCCTCCCGATGTCTCTGCGGCACTATGGAAGCGACTGCAGCAGAGGATGTCCAGAGCACGGCGAGGCGCGGGTGCTCCACAGCTGCGCGAGCGGTGTTTGCGCGTCGGCCAACTCGGTGGCACGGTGGCGGGTGATTGAAGGAGCGCGCGGGAGGCTCACCCATGGCTGCGGCGCCGGATGACACCCTCGCGAGCCGACTGCAGCCGCTCGACAAGCTCGAGGTCGCGGTGCTCGTGGACAACGTGACCGATTCTTCTCGACCGTGCCGGCGGGAGTGACCAACGAGTTCGTCAATCTGGCCCGGTCCGGGGTCACCTGCCTCGGCGGCTCCTGCCTCTGCTGCGCGCACTTCGGCCTCGCGCTCGTGATCACCGCGACCGCTGGCGAGGCCAGGCACACCCTGCTGTTCGACACCGGTCCGGAAGCCTATGCGGTGGAGCGCAACGGCGACCGCATGCGGGTGGACTTCGCCGCGATCGATAACGTCGTGCTCTCGCATGGGCACTGGGAGCACGGCGGCGGGATTCTCAAGGCGCTGGAGCTGATCGGCGGCGCGAATGGCGGCAGGGAGATCGGCGTCCACGTCAATCCAGGCATGTTCGTGCAGCGCGCGCTTCGCTTCCCTGACGGCATCGTGGTGTCGTTCATGGACCTGCCCAAGCCGGACGAGCTGGCGGCGCACGGCGCGACGGTCGTGAACTCGCCGGCGCCGCGCCTGCTGCATGACGGCTGCTTCTACCTGAGCGGCGAGATCCCGCGGGTGACCGCCTTCGAGAAGGGCCTGCCGGGCCACCTGTCGCGAACCTCTCCGGAGGCCGATTGGGCGCCCGATCCGCTGATCATGGACGAGCGCTACCTGGCGGTGCACCTCCGCGACCGGGGCATCCTGGTGTTCTCCGCCTGCTCGCACGCCGGGATGGTCAACGTCCTGAAGTCCGCCCGCGACACGTTCGCGCCGGTGCCGCTCCACGGCGTGATGGGCGGATTTCACCTCTCCGGGGCCACGGAGCCGATCATCCCTGACACGGTGCGCGACCTGCGCAGCCTCGGCCTCGAGAGGATCATGCCGGGTCACTGCACGGGCTGGCGCGCCGTGAGCGCACTGCTCCAGACGTTCGGCGACGAAGTCGTCGTCCCCTGTGCCGTCGGCCGCCGCTTCGTGTTCGAGTGAGCCGGCAGGGGCTGCGCTCCGATAGTTCGGTCGGCCGCCCGCGTCCAGCGCGTCAACGCGCCGTGTCGCTGTCGTAAATCACCCGCCGCGGCGACGGGCGGACCTGTGGTCGCGCTGCTGCGGGCTGCTCGTCATCAACTCGAGCAGCAGGTTCCTCCGCGCGATCAATCAGATGCGCTGGTGCTCTTGCTGTCGGTCGCGACGAGGTCGCCGAGCTGTTTCTCAAGAGCTTCAATTTTTTCGTTCAACTGTTTGATTTCCTGAGATGTCCCGGTCGTCGCCTCCGGTTGCGATCCGGTCGCGCTCT
Source organism: uncultured Alphaproteobacteria bacterium (assembly GCA_963815435.1). Taxonomy (GTDB): domain Bacteria; phylum Pseudomonadota; class Alphaproteobacteria; order Geminicoccales; family Geminicoccaceae; genus DATAOG01. The sequence goes on along the minus strand of CAWFGZ010000006.1, from coordinate 64,058 downwards.
GGGCTCCGCCGGCCGGGCTCGGCTCGGCGCCCGCGGCGGCCGCCTTCTCCTCCTCGCCGGTCAACGGCAGCGGCTGGAACATGGTGGCGGCGCGCTGGAACAGGGCCATGTTCTGGCGCGCCATCTCCTCGAACGGCCCCATCGGAAAGAAGCGGCCCAGCGTGCCCTCGATGTAGCTCCTGATCTGCTCCTGATTGCGCGCGAAGTTCTCCATGCTCACCTCGAGATACCGCGGCAGGAAGGCGCGCAGGCTGTCGTCGTAGAAGCTGATCAGCTGGCGGAGGAAGTTGATCGGCAGGAGGTTCCGCCCCTTGCTGTCCTCCTCGAGGATGATCTGGGTCAGGATCGAGCGGGTCAGGTCCTCGTGGGTCTTGGCGTCATAGACGACGAAATGCTCGCCGGCGCGGACCATCTTGCCGAGATCGTCGAGGGTGACGTAGCTGCTCGTGGCGGTGTTGTACAGTCGGCGATTGGCATATTTCTTGACCACCGCCACCTTCTCACCGGGCTCGCTCTTCTTCGCTCGAACTTCAACCATCGCCCCACGGGGCTCCTGTAAGACGCATCACTCAGGGCTTGAACCTAGAGCAGAACGCGCCGGACAGGCCAGCTCTTTTTGCAGCGCGAAAGAGAGACGGCGCGCCGAGCGGATCGGCGACGTCCCGGGGCGCCCGCCCGCGCGGGCGCGCTAGACGGTCGAGGACAGCGCCTCCTCGGCAGCCGCGGCTGCCGCTTCCGCTTCGGCCTGCTCGGCGGCGCGTTCGGCGGCCTCGGCGGCCGCGGCCGCGGCCGCGCGCTCGGGATTGGCCTGGATCTCGGCTTCCTCCCTGGTGCGGGCGACGTTGACCGAGACGGTGACGTGGACCTCGGGATGGAGTGCGACCCGTACCTGATGGATGCCGAGCGCCTTGAGCGGGCTGTCCAGACGGACCTGGCGGCGGTCGAGGGTTACGCCGTCCTCGGTGAAGGCGGCCGCGATGTCGCGGGCGTTGACCGAACCGTACAGCTGAGCGCCTTCGCCCGCCTGGCGCAGGACCACCACCGAGCGGCCGTCGATCTTGACCGCGGCCGCGCTCGCCTCGTCCTTGCGTTGCAGATTGGCGGCCTCGAGCTGGACCCGGCGGCGCTCGAACTCGGCGAGATTCGCCTTGGTCGCGCGCAGCGCCTTGCCGTGCGGAATCAGGTAGTTGCGCCCGTAGCCGTCTCTCACGGCCACGATGTCGCCCATCTGGCCGAGCTTCTCGATGCGCTCGAGCAGAACGATCTGCATGGTGACGATCCTCCGGAACTAAAGGTACCGCTGGCGCAGATGCGCCCAATCTTCGACGAAGCCGAGCAGCAGGACGGCCAGCAGCGGCCAGCCCAGCAGCAGGATGCCGCCATAGATCGCGGCCAGCGCAGGGCCCGGATGCGACCAGCGCCGGGCGAGCGCATGGATCACCGCGAGGCCGAGGAACACATAGGGCACGACCAGCACGATCAGCGACGTGCGGCCGAGGAAACCGGCGCCGCTGTCGCCGAGCAGGGCGAGCAGCGCGGCGACCCCGATCGTGGGCCACAGCCAGCCCGGCAGCTCGAGCTCGCTCAGATGCGGGCTCGGCCGGCGGTTCCACCCGAGACGCACCGCAAGCGCCTGCGCGAGCGCGCCGTTGATCGCGACCATGACCAGCCAGGATGCCGCCATCAACCCCGGGAACAGGAAGGTCCAGCGGTCGAGCGCGGGCGTCACCGACGCCTCGACCTGGATCGCCCCGAGCTCGGCCAGGACCGAGGTGAGAAAGGCCGCGATCGCGCCCTGCAGGCCTCCCGGCTCGCCCAGCAGCATAAAGAAAGCGACCGCGATGCCGACCACGGCGAGCACAGCGAGCTGGGCCAGCAACGGCCCCGGCGGGTACCACTCGACGACCGTCCCCTGCCGACGAGAGAGCAGCGCCTGGCGAACCACGACCAGGGCGGGAATCGCCTGCGCCAGCGCGAACATCAGGGCGGCCATGAGGCCGGCGATCAGCCCGCTCACCGAAATCGCGCTCGCGACCGCGATCACCGAGGCCGTGAGCCCGAGCGTCAGGCCGACGAACAGCAGCGGCAATTGCATGAAATAGGCCAGCAGTGCCATGCCAGGCAGGCCGCTCAAGAGCGACAGGAACAGAGCGCCGCTGATCAGCCCGGCGAGAGTGGCGATTGCGATGGCCTGGGGCATGAGGTGCCGTGGCGAACCACGGCCTTCACCCGCTCGCTCAGCTGATGAGGAACGGCAGCAGCGCCAGCAGCCGCGCCCGCCGGATGGCCTGGGCCAGCGACCGTTGCTCTTTGGCGGTCACCGCCGTGATCCGCCGCGGCACGATCTTGCCGCGCTCGGAGACGAAGCGCTGCAGAAGCTTGACGTCCTTGTAGTCGATCTTGGGCGCGTCCTTGACGGCGAACGGGCTGGTCTTGCGCCGACGGAAGAACGGCCGTCGGATCGTGATCGTCGGCGGCTCCCCCGATCGGTGGTGGTGGTGCGACCGTCCCTCGCCCGAGCCGAAACTCGAGCCGCCGGAGGGCGAATCCGAATCTGCCATGCTAGTCTCCAGTCCTCATTCGGCGTCGGCGGGCGGGTCGCCGGCGGCATCGTCGGCCGGCTCCTCGGACGTGCTCTCCGCCGACACCGCCGCGGATCGCCGGCCGCGCTCGCCTTCCTGGGGGCGCCGCGGGCCATCTTCGTGGCCGCGCCGCGGGCCGTCTTCGTGTGAGCGGCGCGGGCCGTCGTCGGGCGAGCGGCGCGGACCCTCGTCGTGCGAGCGACGCGGACCGTCGTCGTGCGATCGACGGGAGCGGTCCTCGCGCGAGGAGCGCACCTGCATGACGATCGAGGGTGAGTCGTCCAGCTCCTCGACCCGTACGGTCAGATAGCGGATGACGTCGTCGCTCAGTCGCTCCTGGCGCTCGAGCTCGTCGATCGCGGCCGCCGTTGCCCGCACGTTCAGGTGCATATAGTGGCCCTTGCGGTTCTTCCTGATCCGATAGGCGAGGTTGCGCAGGCCCCAGTACTCGTTCTTGGTCACCTCGCCGCCCTGCTCGGTGATCACCCCGCTATAGGTCTCCGCCAGCGCCTGCGCCTGTTGCGGCGACAGATCCTGGCGCGCGATGAAGGTATGCTCGTAACAGCGCATGCGGCTGCCAACTCCCTTGCCAACGCTCATGCAGGAAGGGAGGGTCCGGCACGACCGAACCCCCGATCCGACTTGGCCGGCACTATACAAAAAACCTTTCGCGCGGCAAGGGCGCGTGTGCGCCGGCGGTGCGGCCCCGCCTGAGCCCACGCGAAGGAGCGTGCCAGGAGGCCAGGAACGGACGCCCGAGCGGAAGGTCCGAGGATGCCAGTGCGGGTCATAGCGAAGGTCCGGAGCCGGTGCGGCATTTGACGGCGGGTGCAGATGGCGCGCGAAGGTCGCTGGATGATCAACGCCGCGATCGACAGGCACCGAGAAGACCGCGGAGAGCGCTGGCCAGTTTCAGCGACGATCACCCTGGCCTCGAGCCGCATCCGGCCGTCGTCGCGCTCACGAACTGATCAAACCGCTGACGGCGACGATCGCCGAGGTGCGCCCCGGTGGCGAAGCGGTGTGATCAGCTAAGCCCGCTTTTCGTCGAGATTGGGCAGGAACACCACCAGGAGGCCGGCCGCCGGCAGTAGCGCGCAAAGCCGGAATGCCCACTCGATGCCCCGGGTGTCAGCCAGCCAGCCGATCAGGACGGCACCGATGCCACCCATGCCGAACGCGAAGCCGAAGAACAGGCCGCCGATCATACCGACGCGGCCCGGCAGCAGCTGTTGGGCGTAGACGACGATGGCCGGAAAGGCCGAGGCCAGGGTCAAGCCGATCAGCACCGCCAAAACGTCGGTCCAGAACAGGTTGACGAACGGCAGCGCCAGGCTCAGCGGCAGCACGCCCAGGATCGAGATCCACAAGATCGGCTTGCGGCCGATCCGATCGCCGATCGGGCCGCCGATCAGCGTGCCCACTGCCACCGCACCCAGGAACAGAAACAGGTGGATCTGGGCGCTGCCGACCGAAACCGCGAAGCGATGGATCATGAAGAAGGTGTAGTAGGAGGCGAAGGCCGCCGTATAGAAGTTCTTGGAGAAGGTCAGCGCCAACAGGATCGCGACCGCGGTGATCACCCGGTTGCGCCCGACCGGCGACAGGGCAGCGACCGCTCCGCCGCTCCGCCGCAGCGCCAGATGGTCGCGGTACCAGAGACCGACCCGGCTGAGGATCCCGATGCCAATCACTGCCGCGAGCGCGAACCAGGCGATGTAGAGCTGACCGTTGGGGATCACCAGCAGCGCCACCAGCAGCGGGCTGATCGCCTGCCCGCCATTGCCGCCGACCTGAAACACCGACTGGGCAAAGCCGTAGCGACCACCGGCAGCGAGCCGCGCCACACGCGACGCCTCGGGGTGGAACACCGAGCTGCCGATGCCGATCAAGGCCGCGGCCAGCAGCATGGCGGCGAAGCCGCCGGCCACCGACAGCACCAGCATACCGACGAAGGTCGAGGCCATCCCGAACGCCAGCGAGAACGGCTGCGGGTGCTTGTCGGTGTAAAGCCCGATCATCGGTTGCAGGATCGAGGCGGTCAGCTGGAAGGCCAGCGTGATGATCCCGATCTGCACGAAATCGAGCGCCAGCGGCTTCTTGATCAACGGATAGATCGACAGCAGCGCCGACTGCATGGTGTCGTTGAGGAAGTGCCCCGCACTGACCGCAAGAAGAATTGGCAGTACCGCCGTGCCCGCGATCCGTGCCCCTGCCGCCGCGCTTGCGCTGCTTGCCGCCATGACGCCGTCGTATCCCTGGATCGTGTCCCGACACCTGCACGAGACCCCTACGCTGCTGGTGTCACCACAGCAAGACATCGCGGCATGGAAGGAGGCGACGCGAGCTAGGCGGGCAGATCCGCCTCCGTGACGCAGTGCACGAGCCGGTAGATGCCACGGACGCTGCTCGAGGCGGCTCCGTTTCTGGCGAAATTCCCGTGCGAGAGCGCATCCGAACGGATCCCCGCCAACAGGTCGCCGTCGTAGCCACCGATCAGAACCACCCAGTCGACGAACTCGTTGCCGCCGCCGCGTAGCTGCTTTTCGACGGTGTCGGTGCCACTGGTTGAGCGCTCGCCCTCGACCAGGTGGGCGCCGAGGATACCCGGCCGCTCGACCAGCTTCGGCAAGACCTCGTCGGCGAGCCAGGTTCGCAGCTCTTCTGCCCGGTCTGCCGCCGGGGATATCAGGATCATGGTCCAGAATGCCGGAACTCCGCCGGCGCCGAAGCTCGCTGTCACCCGGCACAGCGTGCGACTGTTGTTATGGATGTTCGGTACCAGGCGTCGCGTCCAAGGCGTCGGGTCGTTCAGGCGATCAAGGTATGCCTTCGAATCCAGCGTCGCGATGTCGTCGACCTCGTAGAAGTTGAAATACTTCGGTGCGCCACTGATCGCGACGGCGCGCTGGCCGCGGCGAAAGCCGGGCACGCCGACCCGCTCCAACATGTGCTCCTTGGAGTGCCACTCATTGTAGTCGCTCTCCGCCTCCGGCGCCGGATCGTGCCAGATCACCAGGGCCCCCTTGCCCAACAGTGCCATCATCCCCCTCCCGCAGCTTTGGCGATCGAGCGCTTCCGGTGCGCCATGGTTCAAGCCTCCTCGGGCTGAAGCAGCTTTGAGCCTCGCGAGCCGCTGTGGAGCACCCCGCGGGCGAGGAAGATCTCGGTGATCGCGACAACCGCCTCGTCGAACTTGCCGAGCCCGCGCGCCTCCAGTCCGCGTGGCCGCGGCAGGCCGACGTCGATGATCCGCTCGATCCGGCCCGGCCGCGGTGACATCACCATGACCCGATCGGCGAGCAGGACCGCCTCGTCGATGCTGTGGGTGATGAAGACGACCGTCTTTTGCGTGCTCAGCCAGAGCTCCTCAAGGTCGATCCGCATCTGCTCGCGGGTCAGCGCGTCGAGTGCTCCGAACGGTTCGTCCATGAGCAGGAGGGGTGGATCGTGGATCAGGGCTCGTACGATCGCGGCTCGCTGCTGCATGCCACCGGAAAGCTCATGCGGATAGCGGTTCTCGAAATCCTCGAGGCCGACCGCGGACAGCAGGCGGCGGGCCCGCTCGAGCCGGCATCGAGCCGGCGCATCTCGGCCTGGAGGAGGACATTGCCGAGCACTGTGCGCCATTCGAGCAGGATCGGTTTCTGAAAGACGATGCCAAGCCGGGTCTCTGGTCCGATCACGCTGCGCCCATCGATCGCGATCCGGCCCTGGCTCGGCGGGATCAGGCCGGCAATCAGGCGGAGCAGGGTGCTCTTGCCGCAGCCCGAGGGACCAACCACGGCGAGGAACTCGCCGGTCGCGACCTGAAGGTCGATGCCGGCGAGCGCGTGGGTCTCGAGTTCGCCGCGCTGGAAGACCTTGGTAAGCCCCTCGATTTCGATGCTGGTCGCGCGCGCCCCGCCCACGCCGGCGCCGCTCGCCGGCGCGGGCCTGCTGGCTTGCCCGGTCCGGGCCCTCACTGTGGCAGAAATTCATTGGTGTAGAACGAGGTTGCTTCCCGGTCGGTCTTGAGATCGCGGTACTGGGTCAGCAGCTCCTTGGTGTGCTCCCAGTCTTCTGGCGCGCCATAGCCGATGCCCCGGTTCTCCGTGTTCGGCGACAACAGCAGGTCGAGGTCGACCTTGAGCTGCTTGAGGGTTGATTTGCGATCGAGGCTGGGCTTCACCTTGAGCGCGGCATCGACCGCCGCTTCGGGACCCTCGAGCGCGGCTTGCCACGACCGCACCGAAGCCCGGACGAAGCGCTTGACCAGGTCCGGCCGCTCGGCGATCGTGCTCTCGCGGGTGCCACCGTGATGCCAACCGTGTTGACGCCGAGGTCGGCAAAGCGCAGAGCCGCCGGCTCGTGCCCTTGTGCCTCGATCAGAAAATACTGGTCATCGATTCTCTTGATTCCGGTCTCGGCGAGCGAGATCACACCAAAGCCCGAGGTATTGAGCAGCGACATCACGGCCTTGATCGGCAGACCTTTGGACCCGGCCAGCATCAGGCTGCATCGGACATGCCAAAGTCGGCGTCGCCAGAGGCGACCACCTGGGCCGCAACCGCCGAGCCGCGCCCTTCCTGGATAGTGAGGTTAATGTCCTCGTCCTCGTAGTAGCCTCGCTCCTTGCCCAAGTAGAACGGCGTGTGCAGGCCGCCGAGGTACCAGTTCAGGACCAGCGTGGCGTCGTCGGCCGCGCGCACAGGCTGCGTACTGTTGGCCGCGAACAGGGCGGTGGCAAGGAGCGCCAGTCGTAACACTTTGGTCATTGATAGCCTCCCGTGCTGCTTCTTGGGGTTCGAAACCGATGACGACATCATACCACGCTCACCTCGGCAGCGCCGCGGTGGGAAACGTGCCATGGAATCGCGAGCTTCTCCAGAAGCTCGACCGCGTAATAGACCAGCAGGCCGATCGCGCTGAGGACCAGGACCACGGCGAACACCATCGCCATCTCCAGGTTACCGTTGTACTCCAGCAGCAGATAGCCGAGGCCCCGGTTCGAGGCCACAAACTCCGCGACCACGGCGGCGGTCGCCGCGAGCGCCGCCCCGACCTTCAAGCCCGTGAAGATGCTGGGCAAGGCCTGCGGCAAGCGGATCTTTCGGAACATCAGCCATTCGCTCGCCCCGGTCGAGCGGGCGAGGTCCATGACGTCGGGATCGAGCGATTTGAAGCCGGCGATGCTACTGACCACGATCGGAAAAAACGAGAGCAGGAACACGAGCAGGAGCTTCGAGGTGAAGCCGAAGCCGAACCAGATGATGAACAGCGGCGCGATCGCGATCTTGGGCACGATCTGGAGGAACACGATCAACGGGTAGAGCGTCGATTCGCAGGCTCGGGAATAGGCGATCACAAGCGCCAGGGGCACGCTCACCACAACCGCCAGCAGATAGCCGGCCAGGATCTCCTGGGTGGTGATCATCGCGCCGTCCAGCACCCGGGGCCAGCGCGCCGTCAGCTCGATCACCACCGTCGAAGGGGGTGGCAGCAGATAAGGGGCGACGTTGAAGATGCGGACAGCGGCTTCCCACAGGCCAAAGGCCGCAACGAAACTCAGGATCGCGTAGCGTCGAGGCCACAGCCAGTGAACCGGGCCCGCCCGCCGGTCCGCAGCGCTGCTCGCGGGCGTCACGCTGGCCATGGACCTGCTCCCCGGCTCGTCGTCCGATCACCCTCAGCTTGGCGCTGGTGTGCGCGCAAGCGCGCGGTTGCTGCGCCATCGACCCCATTGCCGTCGACAGTCAGCACGACACCATAGTCGAGGATGGCGTCGATCACCGTCGGCAGGGGAGCGTTCCAAAGTCCCATGGGGGCGGGCGGCGCGGCGTGTTGGTATGAATGTGGGACCGACCACGATGTCTCGCAAAACTCTTATTTATAACAATAGCTTGGTCGTGTACGCTGGCGGAGGGGATGGGATTCGAACCCACGATACGGTTTATCACCGTATAACGGTTTAGCAAACCGTCGCCTTCAGCCACTCGGCCACCCCTCCGGCCTTGCCGGATCAACCACTTAGGAGCTCGGCCCTCGCATCGAAATCGGGATCTGCCACCCGAATGCCACCGCTTCGCCTGACAAGGACCTTGCGGAGCGCGGCATCTATACGCATCGCCGCGTCCTCCTGCAAGCCTGAGAGCACGTGGCTGGAGCGGTCGAGAGTAAATCTGACCGAGCTATGACCGGCGCGTGCCGACGTCACCTTCGGGTGAAGGTTCGCCCGCAACAGCTCGGTGATATGCGTATGGCGCAGAGCGTGCAGGCTGATCTTCACGCCTGCCCGCTTCGCGATTCGCGCGAACCATCCGGTGAAGGTGTCCGGAGCGAAGGGCGCGCCGTCGAGGCGGGCGAAGACGAGATCGTTCTCGCTTCGACCAAGACCGAGCTGCATGCGCTCCTCGAGCTGCGCGAGCCGGTGATCCTGGAGAACCTCCACGACCGATAGCGAAAGCGCGATGGTCCGCCGACCGCGCGCACTCTTGGGTCAAGGCGATTTTCGAAGTGCCACAAACGATTCGGTTGTGGCGGTTCAAAAGACCGAGGGACCTAAGGAATCCGTGCCTTGTGGCACTATGGCAGTCCGAAAGGGTGTATCCACGGAAGCCGATCCTTGATCAGCTCCGGCGGGCTGCATGGAACCCCGCCGCCATAGATCACGAGGTCTGTCCGTCCCGCGGCAGGGCCGGTCCGCTCGGTTGGGCAACCGAATGCTTCTTCCTGCAATCCCACGATTTACGAATTAGGAGAGCCGCCCCTCTATGTGTGATTGCTCTGAAGGTTCTCTAATCGCGCGGTGCGGCGCAAGCTCAACCTGCGGACCCGGGCCAGGATCAAGGTTCTCTCCGAGCTCGGCATGGCAGCCGGCATCATCATGGCGTCGGATGGGTTGAGCGGTTCCATGTTGTTCACGGCATCGCAGCTTTGCGTGTCCACTCCATAGCTCGAACGCGCTCGCGCCATCGTCCCGGCTGGGACCTCAGGGCAGCAGGGCGGTCAGGCCGCTGCCGTCTGCACGATGTCCGCGCGGAACGTAGCCTGGTCGCTCCACAGACGATGCAGGAGCACGGCAAGCCGTCTTGCCAGGGCCACCTTGGCCTTCTTGCGGCCGCAGCGGGCGGCGATGGCTTCGGCCCAGGCCTTGAGCGCGCAAGGTTTGCGGCTGCGGGTCAGGAGAGCGTTCGCGGCCTCGAACAGCAGCGTGCGGGTCAGGCCATCCCCCGCCTTGGAGATGTGGCCTGGGCGATCGACCTCGCCCGACTGGTATCGGCCCGGCGTCAGGCCAAGGTAGGCGCCGACCTGCCGGGAACGGCGAAACCGGGTCGGATCGTCGATCGCCGCCGCGAAGGCGATCGCCGTCACCGGTCCGACACCAGGCACGGTCATCAAGCGACGAACCGCCGCATGGTGCCGTGCGATGGCGAGGAGCTGCCGGTCGTAATGCTCGATCTGCTCGATGATCGTGCGACGTGCCTCGAGCAGGGGATCGACGAGACGCGACAGGCCGGGCTCTGCGGTCAGCAGGTCGCGCAGCCGGACCTCGAAGCGGCCACGCCGGGCGGTGCCGAGAACGAGGCCAAAGGTCTTGAGCAGGCCGCGGAGCTGGCTCTCGAGATCGCGCCGCGTGGCCACGAGCATCCCACGGCTGGCCAGCAGGGCGCGCAGCAGGTGCGCTGCCTTGGACTTCACCCGGACCTCCTTGAACCAGCCGGTGCGCATGATCTGCGCGAGCCCTCGGGCGTCGTTGCGATCGGTCTTGCTGGCCTGCAGCGCCAGGCCGGCTTTGGCGTGGCGGGCATCGATCACGTGCACCGGCAGGCCACGCTCCTTGAGCTCGTTCCAGAGCCAGACCGAGAGCCGGCCGGTCTCCATCCCGATCCGGCATGCCTCGGGAGCATGCGCCCCCAGCCAATCAGCCAGCGCCTCGGGCTCGCTCGCCACCTTGCCCTCGGCGAGCACCCCCCCGTCGTGGTCGACCACCCACAGCGCTGTCATCTTGAGGGAGACAGCCAAACCAACATACTGCGTCATCGCGGTTCTCCAAAAGCATCACGGTCAGGTTCTGACCCCCGAGCCCGCCAAGCCCGACGAGAGCCGCAACCCACCGCGCGATGACGCCATGTTGTTCATCCGGGGAAACCCGTTCAGCTTACTCCTCGAGCGGGATAATGTCGTCCCGGCTGCAATGCAGCTCCACGCGCTCGCCGACCGCGAGTGGCCTGGCAACGGGGACGTGGACAGTGAAGGTCAGCCCCGGATCGCCCTCGGAGGTGATGCTGGCCCGCTTGAAGCCGCCCTGAAAGACGAGATCGCTCACGGTGCCGGCGCCAAGGCGGACATGATCGTCGGGCGGGGCGCCCACGCCGATGCTCTCGGGGCGGATGGCGACGAAGATGTCGTCGACTGATCGATTGGCATTAGGCGGCTGCGGAGCAACCCGGGCGATGACGCGGCCCGGAACGATCGTGCTCTCGCCCATGAAGGTGGCGGTGAAACGGGTGCGCGGACGCCGGTAGACCCGCTCGGGCGGGCCCTTATCCTCGATCCGGCCGTCGCTCATGACCACGCAGAGATCGGCGAGCGCCATGGCCTCCTCCTGGTCGTGGGTGACGTGGACGAAGGCGGTGCCGACGCGTTTCTGGATGGCCTTGAGCTCGTCCTGCATCTGGCGACGGAGCTTGAGGTCGAGTGCGCCCAGGGGCTCGTCGAGAAGCAACACCGCCGGCTCGACCACGAGCGCGCGGGCAAGGGCCACGCGCTGGCGCTGGCCGCCGGAAAGCTCGTGGGGCTTGCGGTTCCCGACCTGCTCGAGCCCGACCAGCGCAAGGGCATCATGGGCGGCGCGGTGGCGCTCCGCCCGAGCGACGCCCTTCACCATCAGCCCGAAGCCGACATTGGCCCTGATGCTCATATGGGGAAACAGGGCGTAGTCCTGAAAGACCGTGGTCGTGGGGCGCCTGGCGGGGGGCACGGTCGTGCAGTCGACGCCGGCGATCAGAACGCGACCCTCGCTTGGCACGAGGAAGCCGCCCAGGATGGACAGGAGCGTGGTCTTGCCCGATCCGGAGGGGCCGAGCAGCACGGCATAGCTGGCAGGCGCGATCTCGAGCGAGATCTTGTCCAGCACCCGGACTGCGCCGAAGCTGTGGGAGACGGCCTGAATCTCGACCAGCGGCTCGGTCACTGCCGCGGCTTCCGGAGAACTGCGAGCTCGAGAATGAGGACAAGGATGATCGACACGCCGAAGACCAAGGAGCCGACGGCATTGGTCTTCGGATTGAGGCCGGATCTCAGAAGACCCCAGATCTCCACCGGCAGCGTGGTTTCAAATCGGGTGAGCAGAAAGGCGATCACGAACTCGTCCCACGAGAAGGTCATGGCCAGGAAGAAGCTCGCGAACAGGGCCGGCCAGAGCATCGGTGCGAGCACGAGCGCGAGCACCTGCCAGCTGCCCGCGCCAAGGTCGCGGGCCGCGCGCTCGGCGTACAGCTGATGGTCACCCATCTGGGAGTAGATGATCGCGAAGCACAGCGGTAGGTTGATTACGACGTGGCCGATGCCCGCGGCCATGAGCGACTTGGCGACGCCCATCGCGTTGAACAGAATGAGAAGGCCCATGCCGATGATCAGGTAGCTGACCATCAGGGGGGCGGTGACGAGCGTACGCAACGCCGCGGCGCCGGGCAGGCGGAAGCGGGCCAAACCGTAGGCCGACAGGAAGCCGAGGAGGACCGCGACCAGGGACGACAGAATCGCAACCATGATGGAGTTGACGAGGCCGGCGGTCAGCCTGCGATCATCAAAAACGGCATCGTACCAGCGGAGTGACGGTCCCGTGAAGGGCGGCACGGGAAACAGGCTTCCCTGGAACGAGAACAGCACCAGGACCGCGACCGGCAGGAAGATGAACGCGTAGACTGCCAGTGCGTAACCAGCGGTGAGGATCGTGAGCGCCTTCCTCGTCACGGTTTATGCCCTCTCGATCTTGAGCCAGCGGGCGCAGGCGAGATAGACGAGGGTCACCGCCGCCATCAGGATGACCGCCAGCGCGGAGGCCAAGGGGAAGTCGCCGCGCCGGCCGATCTGCATCATGATCAGCTGGGGCATCAGCAGCTCATTATTGCCGCCGAGGATCTGCGGGGTGATGTAGTCGCCGATCGCCAGAACGAATGTGAGAAAGGCGCCAACCATGATGCCGGGAAGCGTCAGGGGCAGGACCACGTACAGGAAGGTCTGAAGGCCGTTCGCGCCCAGGTCGGCGGCGGCCTTGCGGTAGCTCGGGGACAGCTGCTTGAGATTGGCGAAAATGGTCAAGGTCAGCAGCATGACGAAGAAATGAACGAAGCCCGTGACGGTCGCGAAGCGCGTATTCGCCATCTGGACGGGCTCGGCGAGCAGGCCAAGGCCGACCAGGGCATTATTGACGACGCCGTTCTCGGCCAACACCAGGAGCCAACTGTAGGAGCGCACGACATAGGACGTCCAGAACGGCAGAACGGCGAGGATCAGGCCGAGGCGCTGCCAGCGCTCCGGCATGATCTCGGCCAGGAACCAGGCGAAAGGATAGGCAAGGACGACCGAGACGAGGGTGACGACGATGGTCACCTCGAGCGAGGCGACCAGCGCCCGCCAGTAGCTCTCATTGGCGAAGAACTGCGTGTAGTTCGAAAGGGTCGGGCCGTCGCCGGTGCCGTGAACAGTCAGGCTCACCCAGACCATCACCAGGAACGGCAGGATGAAGAACGCGACCGTCCAGACGAGGGCCGGGCCGACATAGGCCCACGGCGCCCATCGCTGCACGGCGCGCCCGGCCGCCATCGCCTCGGCGTCCTGCGGTCGCCCGGGCCGCGCCGGCCGCATCGGCCGTGATCATTGGGCCTGCAGCATGTCGGTCCAGACGTCCTGCATCTTCTTGTCGAGGGCCGCGTCGGGTGCGGGATAGAGCTGAGCACGCTCAAGAAACTCGGGCTGCTCGTCGTAGCGCAGCACGGCTTTCTGCTCGTCGGTGAGCGCGGCCTTCCTGTTCGCCGGCATGCCCCAGTAGCACGACGAGGTCGCGAGGCGGGCCTGGCCCTCCGGGCTCATGATGTACTGGATGAACTTCAGCGCCAGTTCCTTGTTCTCGCTGTTGGCGAACATGGCGAGCGACTGCGACCACAGAATGCCACCCTCCTTCGGGATCGCGAAGTCGAGCGCGGGGTTCTCCTTAGCGAGCACGGCGGTGACCCATTCGCCCCCGCCGACGAGGATGTCGGCTTCGCCAGTGGCCAGCGCGGTCTGGCTGGCAGTGACCTCGCCGACGAGGCGGGCATTGGCCTTCCACTTCAGAAGCACGTCCTTGATGGCGGGGAGGTCGTCGGCGGTGAGAGCAGCCGTCTTCCTGCCGGTCGCAAGGGCGGCCATGCCGATTACCGGCAGGTAGTAGTCGTAGATCGCTATCCGGCCCTTGTATTTCGGATCGGACAGGGAGGTCAGGGTCTGCATGTCCGTGACATCGACCTTGTCCTTGTTGAAGCCGATGCTGTTGTAACCGAATTTCTCGGTCACGCCGTAGCGCTTGCCGCCGGCCATCGTGAACTGGTCCAGCCGCACCTGCGGATACAGGTCCGCGATCGGCAGGTGGTCTTCCGGCAGCGGCGCGAACAGGCCCTTCTCGACGCCGCGGCGGACGTCGATGGAGTCGATCACCATCACGTCCCAGTCGCCGGGCCGGGACTGCTCGACGATGGCCAGGCCGGCACCGGTGCCCTCGTATTCCTTGACATTGACGGTGACGTCGTTGGCTTCCTCGAACGGCCTGAGCAGCTCCGGATCGGCGTGGTCGCACCAGATCAGCGCGTTGAGCGACGTCGCACCGACCGCCGTCGGAGCCATGGCCGCCGCCCAAATCACGGCGGGGATTGCGACGACCCCGGATAGGCGCCGGCATACGGCCGAGCGTCCGATTGTGGGCAGCATGTTGCCTCTCCCGTTGTTCCTCAAAATCCTGATATGCCGCAGTATTCCCGGCTTTCCGCCTATCGGCAATATAGCCTCTTGGAAATCTCGAAAAACCGCTGGCGGACAAGGGCGAAACGTGATTCTTGGCCGGATGTTGTGGCGGGAGCCAAACCGAGCACCGGATTCAGGGCGGCGGTTGTTCATGCGTTTCATCGGTCCTGCGCTGGAGGACCGGGGGCAGATGGAGCCAGGTATCCGTATCAGACACTTTGGGGGCCCGAGGGTGGCTGATCCCGAGACCGGCCGCGGCGTCGCGCAGGGCGGTCATGTTCGGCTACGGCGAGAAAGTACTCAGTGGCCTTCAGAGCCACGCGAGCGATACCCTGGGGATATCGGCTACGTTCCGGTTGGGTCTTGATCGAGCGCCTGGGCTCCTGTCAAGATGGGGCCGTCAGGACAAAGCCGCCGCCGGCAAGGCGGCGCTCAATCGGGGATCGCGCACATGCTTAAGCTGGGACGTCGTAGAGTGCTGGGTGGTCTCCTTGGCGGTGCCGCGACTGCGGCGCTCGCTCCCACTTTGCGCGCGCAGGAGGCCGCGGGAACGATCGATCTTGAGCAGGCCCGTGCCGAGGGCCCGGTGACCCTCTACACGAGCCTCGACACCAAGATCGTCGATTCGATCATCGCCTCGTTCACCGAGAAATACGGGATCAAGGTCGAGTACTTCCGCGGCGGCTCGGCCGACGTCACCTCGAAGGTGCTCGCGGAAGCGGATGCCGGCCGGCTGCAGACCGACATCGTCGATGCTTCGGACGTCGCGGCGCTGATGTTGATGAAGGAGCGCGGCATCCTCAAGCCGTACGGTTCGCCGGCGACCAAGACGGTGCCCGTCGATCTGCGCGACCCCGACGATTACTGGGTCGCCGATCGGCTGACCCAGGCGGTCATCCAGTACAACACGCACGAGATGGGAGCGAACCCGCCCGCGGCCTGGCAGGATCTGACCGCGCCGGAGTACCGTGGCCGTCTCGTGTTCTTCAGCAGCAGCAACGGCGACGGCGCGCCGCGCCTCTACACCCTCGCCCAGCATTTCGGCTGGGAGCTGCTCGAGAAGCTGGCGGCGAACGAACCATTGCGGGTGCAGACCCCGCAGCTCGTCACCCAGGTGCTGGAGAGCGGCGAGCGGGGCGCCGCGTTCGCGACCAACGACAACATCGCATGGCGCTCCAAGCTCCAGGGGAAGCCCACCGACTTCGTCTACCCGGTCGAGGGCGTGCCGACTGAGCTCGGGGCGGTCGGTCTGATCGAAGGCTCGTCGCGCCCGAACGCGGCGATGCTGTTCTACGACTGGTGGATGGGCGACGAGGGGCAGGCGCTACTGGTCGCCGGCGGCAAATACTCGAGCCGCACGGACCTGGCGCCGCCCAAGGGTAGCCCGCCCTTGAGCGACCTCAAGTTGCTAGTGCTGGACTACGGGGAATACCAGGCGAATCGCAGCCACATCCTGGAGCGGATGGCTGACATCTTCGGTGGCGAGTGGGGCGTCTGAGCGAGCGGTGATCAGCGGCGGCCGCCCGGGCGCCGCCGCCGCGCCGCGTCTCTCGTGGCCGCCCGGGGGAGAGCGCCGTCCATCGTGAGCGGGTCGATCGTCCACGGCGGCGGCCTCGTCCTGGGCGCCGCCGTCGTCGTCCTCCTGGCGCTAGTCGGCTACCCGCTCCTGTGGCTGCTGCTGGGAGCGCTCGGCCTGCCGAACGAGATCGGCCTCGACCACTTCGTGCGCGTCTACACGCGGGCGCAGAACTTCGAGCCGCTCACGAACACCCTGGTGCTGGCGCTCGGGACCGGGCTCCTCAGCGTCGTGCTCGGCGTGCCCCTTGCCTGGGCCGCGGCGCGCAGCGACATGCCGCTGCGCCGCTCGGTTCACGCGCTGGTGGCCCTGTCCTACGTCACGCCACCGTACCTCACGGCGCTCGCCTACATCATCCTGCTCGGGCCCGATGCCGGACACTTCAACCGGGCGTTGCGGTGGTTGCTGGGACTGGAGACGGGACCGTTCAACGTCTTCAGCATGGGCGGAATCATCTTCGTCATCGGCATCCACGTCTTCGCCTTCACGTATTTCCTCACCTACACAGCGCTGCAGTCGGTCGATGCCGCGCTCGAGGAATCGGCGCAAGTGCTGGGGGCCGGCCGCTGGACGATCACTCGCCGCATCACCCTGCCGCTCGTGGCTCCTGCGATCACCGGCGGCGCGTTGCTGGCGGCGATCGATTCGATGGCCCTGTTCGGGCCGCAGGCGTTCCTGGGGCTGCCTGCCCAGATCGTCTTCCTGCCGACCCGGATCTACGGTCTCCTCGGCAGCTACCCGCCGCGTTGGGGCGACGCCTCCGCGCTCTCGCTGATCCTCGTGCTCCTGACCGTCGCGGGGCTTGTCATCCAACGCGGCTATCTCGAGCGCCGATCGTTCGTCACCGTGACCGGCCGGGGCGTGCGCACCCGGCGCATGCGGCTGGGCCCGTGGCGGTGGCCGCTGCTCGCCTTCTGCCTGCTGGTCGTGTTCTTCAGCGCGGTGGCGCCGGTCGCGGTCCTCGTGGCGGCGGCCTTCAGCAAGAGCTGGATCGCGCCCCTCACGCCCGACAACATGACCCTCGCTCACTTCCGGTCGGCGGTGCTCGAAGATCAGATTGCGGTCCGCGGCATCGTCAACAGCTTCAAGCTCGCGACCGGTGCTGCGCTGATCACCGTCGTACTCGGCCTCGCGATCGCCTACGTAGACCTGCGCACCCGGCTGCGCGGCCGGCGCCTTCTGGACTATCTCGCGATCGTGCCCCTCGGACTGCCCGGCACGGTCATGGCGGTGGGCATTCTGCTGGCCTTCATCCGCCGGCCGCTCGTGCTCTACGGCACGATCTGGATTCTCCTGGTGGCCTACGTCGCCCGCTTCATCCCGCTGGCGGTGCGCAGCGCCAACGCCACGCTGCGGCAGTCCGATCCGGCCCTGGAAGAAGCGGCGCGGATCACGGGGGCCACGTGGTTTCAGACGATCCGCCTCGTGCTCCTGCCGATCGCCCGGCCCGGTCTGATGGTCGCGTTTCTTCTGGTCTTCATCCCGGCGCTGAGCGAGCTCAGCGCCACCATCCTGCTCTACACGGCCGGTACCGAGACGATCGCGGTCGCGATCTTCCGCCTAAACGATCTCGGCCAGCTCGAGGTCGTGGCGGCGCTCGCGGTCTTCATGCTGGCGGTCATCTTGGCAGTGAGCCTGACGCTCAACTGGCTGGCAGGTCGCTACGACGCCCGGGTGGCGACCGACGTGCCGGTCCCCTAGGAGACGGCGGATGGCGCACATCGTCGTCGAGGGACTGAACAAGAGCTTCGGGCGTCATCACGTCCTGAAGGACATGAGCCTCGAGATCGAAGAAAAGGAGTTCGTGACCCTTCTGGGTCCGTCGGGCTGCGGCAAGACGACGACCCTGCGCCTGCTTGCGGGTTTTCTCGTGCCCGACGGCGGCGAGATCCGGGTCGCCGGCCAACTGCTCTCCTCGCCGCAGACCACGATCCCGCCCGAGCGGCGCCGGATGGGCATGGTCTTCCAGAACTACGCCATCTGGCCGCACATGAGCGTGTTCGACAACGTGGCCTTCGGCCTCAAGGTCGCGCGCGTCGGACGTGCCGAGATCGGCCAGCGGGTGGCTCGGGTGCTGGCGGCGGTCGGCCTGAGGGACTCGAGGGAAGGCACCCGGCGCAGCTGAGCGGCGGCCAGCAGCAGCGGGTGGCGCTGGCCCGCTCGCTGGTGGTCGAGCCCTCGATCCTGCTGCTCGACGAGCCGCTCTCGAACCTGGACGCCAAGCTGCGCGAGCGCATGCGCGGCGAGCTCAAGAGCCTACAGCGGGACACCGGCATCACCTTCGTCTACGTCACCCACGACCAGGCGGAAGCGATGGCGCTGTCGGACCGGATCGCCGTGTTTCACCAGGGCGTGCTCCAGCAGTACGGCCCGCCGCGAGCGATCTACGAGCGCCCGGCCAATCTGTTCGTCGCCAACTTCATGGGAATCGTGAACCGGCTCCCCGGCGAAATCGTCGAACGCGGGGACGGGCAGGTGCGCGTCCGCGTCGGCGACCACGTGCTCGCGGCGATCGAGTCCGCGGACGGCGGAAGTCCAACCCGCGAAGTCACCCTTGCGATCCGGCCGGAATCGGTGCGGCTCGGGGCGCCGGAGGGACCGGGCAACCGCCTCGACGGCAGCGTGGTCGAGGCCACGTTCCTCGGCAGCATCGTCGACTACCAGATCGAAGCGGGCGGGCTCCTGCTCCGCGTCCAGGCCGACCGCCACGTGGTCCTGGACGTCGGCAGCAAGGTGCAGCTGACGATCCCGATCGAGGAGTGCGTCGCGATGCCGACGCCGCCTCAGGAATCCGCTTGAATTCAGGCAGCACCCGTCGCCCGACCGACCAACCCCTCTTTGGAGACCCAGGAAATGGCGGGGAACAACGTTCTCTTCATCATGTCGGACGAGCACAGCCGTCGCGTGCTCGGCGGGTACGGCAACGAGATCGTCAAGACGTCCAATCTCGATCGGCTGGCCGCCGAAGGCACCCTGTTCGAGAACGCCTACGCCAACTGCCCGATCTGCGTGCCGAGCCGGGCGAGCTTCGCCACAGGCCGCTACGTCCACGAGATCGGCTACTGGGACAACGCCTTTCCCTATACGGGCACCCCGCCGTCCTTCGGCCATCGGTTGCACGAGCACGGGCACCGCTGCGATGCGATCGGCAAGCTGCACTACCGCGGCAGCGAGGATCCGAACGGCTTCGACGACGAGATCCTGCCGCTCCACGTGCTCGACGGTAAGGGCGACGTGCAGGGAATGCTGCGCAAAGACCCGCCCAAGCGCATCAGCACGGCGCAGCTCGCGGGCGATGCCGGTTCCGGGGACTCGACCTACCTCGCCTACGACCGCCAGATCCGCGATGCCGCTATCGCCTGGCTCCAGGACGCGGCCCGGCACAGGAACGACAGGCCGTGGTGTCTCTTCGTGTCCTTCGTCTGCCCGCACTTTCCGCTGGTCGCCCCGCCGGAGTTCTACAACCTCTATCCGCTCGAGAGCCTGCCCTTGCCGCGCCTGCGCGCGCCCCACGAGTTCCCCGATCATCCGGTGCTGCGCAAGCTGCGCGAGGTCCAGGACTACGAGGACCATTTCCGGGACGAGACCCACGTCCGCATCGCGATCGCGGCGTACTACGGCATGGTCTCGTTTCTCGACCACAACATCGGCGCGGTCCTCGGCGCCCTCGAGGCGAGCGGCCTCGGCGAGGACACGCTCGTCGTCTATACCAGCGACCACGGCGACAACATCGGCACCCGCACCTTCTGGGGCAAGTCGAACATGTACGAGGAGGCGGTCGGGGTGCCCCTGATCATGCGCGGGCCGGGCGTCCCGGTCGGCAGGCGCGTCAGGACACTGGTCTCGCTGGTCGACGGCTTTCCGACCATCCTCGAGGCAGTCGGCGTACCGCCGCAGCCGGCTGACCACGACCTGCCTGGCCGCTCCCTTCTTCGCCTCGCCCGGGGCAAGGACCCCGCGCGCACGGTGTTCAGCGAGTATCACGCCTTCGCCTCGATCACCGGCATCTTCATGGTTCGCTTCGACCGCTGGAAATACGTCCACTACCATGGCTACCGACCGCAGCTGTACGACCTCGAAGCCGATCCCGGAGAGACGCGGGATCTGGCCTGCGAGGCGAGCCACGAGGCGGTGATCGCTGAGGGGCTGCGGCGCCTGCGGGCGATCTGCGACCCGGCCGAGGTCACGGCGCGGGCGTTCGCCGACCAGGAGCGGCGGGTCGCGGAGCTCGGCGGGGCCGAGGTCGTGCGCCGGATGGGCAGCTACCCCTATACGCCCGCGCCGGGCGAAGCGCCGCGCATCTCGGCGTGAGGCATCCCCTTCGTCGCGTTTCCAGGTCACCTCGGCGACGCTCGGCGCCAGGCAGATGAACGGCAGGAGCCGAGCGAGGGGTGAAGTCCGCTGCGCGCCATTGAATATGCGGTCACCAGCGGCACTCGCGATGCCGGCCGCGGCCTCAGGACGGAGCTGCGCCGGCAGGTGGCGAACGCCGGGACCAGCCTGATCGACCACGACACCAACGAACTATGCCGCGCCAGCGTTCTCGAAAATGTCCACGAACTCACGGTAACGTCGGGCGATCTCGGCCACGGCGGCCTCGCGCGTGGTCTTCTTCCCCCGCCAGTCGACCAGCGGTTCCCAAAAAACGGTGCGACCGACAGCAAAGCCGATGAAGCCCCGGACTGCGGCCGCCGTGGTCAGCCATTCGCGCACCTTCCGGTCGTCCTCGCCGCGGCCCAGGACGATGCAGCCGACGTCGTCGCGGCCGCCCCGGCGGGCGACGGCCACTATCTTTTCGCAATCGTCACGGCGATCGAGGCCCTCGATCTTCCAGACGTCAGCCTCTACCTGCGCATCCTGCAGCTCTTCGATCGCCCGGAGCATCAGCTGCGGGCGCATCTCCAGGTCGTAGACGTGCTTGTCCCCCCTGGCGCGCTCCAGCTGCGCTTTCTCTGCCGGGACCAGCAGCTCGAACATGAACCGGCTGCGGCCCCTCTCCTGCAGGTAGTCGGAGAGCTGGCGCAGGCGTTCCGCCTGCTTCCGGTTCAAGCTCTTGTCGCCTTCGGGATTGTAGCGCACCAGGACCTTGGAGAAGGTCGGGTCGAAGGCCTCGATGTGCCGGGCGTAGTCTTCGCCGTATTCGAAGTCGAACTCGTCCTGCCCGCTCTTCTCGGCCGGGCACGCGGTGGCGTAGCCATCGGCTCTGGCATCGCGAAGAATGGCCGCGCCGAACTGCTCGTCCACCAGGATGCCGGCTTTGTCCTTGGGCACCCCGGAGGCGACCGCAGCGTTGAAGCCGTCGTAGATCACCCGCTTGGCGGCGGCGATCTCGGCCGTCTGCTCCGGGGTGAGCGGGTTCTCCCAGCCGAACATCTTGGTCTGGAAAGACCCCCGGTGGTCGAACGGGAGGACATAGAGCGGCTTCTCGAAACCCCGGGTCATGGCGTGGCCTCCTTCAGCCTGCGATACCGGCGGATCAGGTTGTTGGTCGAGCTGTCGTGGCCGAGCTCCGGCTCGGCGCGGCTCTCGAGCTCGGGGATGATACGCTGAGCCAGAACCTTGCCCAGCTCGACCCCCCACTGGTCGAACGAGTTGATGTGCCAGATGGCCGCCTGGGTGAAGACGTTGTGCTCGTACAGCGCAACCAGTTTTCCAAGCGCGCCCGGCGTCAGCTCGTCCATCAGAATCGTGTTGGACGGCCGGTTGCCCGCGAACACGCGATGCGGCACGAGCCACGCCGGCGTTCCCTCGGCCTCGACCTGCTCCGCCGTCTTGCCGAAAGCGAGCGCCTCGGTCTGTGCGAACACGTTCGCCAGCAGCATGTCGTGATGCCGGCCGAGCGGGTTCAGGGTGCGGGCGAACGCGATGAAGTCCGCGGGAATGAGCCGGGTTCCCTGGTGGATCAACTGGTAGAAGGAATGCTGGCCGTTGGTTCCCGGCTCGCCCCAGTAGATCGGGCCGGTCTGGTAGTCGACCTCGGCGCCGTCGAGCGTGACGTGCTTGCCGTTGCTCTCCATGGTCAGCTGCTGCAGGTAGGCCGGGAAGCGCTTCAGGTACTGCTCGTACGGCAGCACCGCGACGGTCTGCGCACCGAAGAAGTCATTGTACCAGATCGAGAGCAGACCCATGAGTACCGGCAGATTGCGCTCGAGCGGCTCGGTGCGGAAATGCTCGTCCATCTGATGGAAGCCATCCAGCATGGCGCGGAAGTTGGCCGGACCGACCGCGAGCATCGTCGAGAGACCGATCGCCGAGTCCATCGAATAGCGGCCGCCGACCCAGTCCCAGAAGCCGAACATGTTGTCGGTGTCGATGCCGAACTTCGCGACTTCCGCGGCATTGGTCGAGACCGCGACGAAGTGCCTGGCGACCGATGCCTGATCGCCTCCCAGACCCGCGAGCGACCAGTCGCGGGCCGAGTGCGCGTTGGTCATCGTCTCCAAGGTGGTGAAGGTTTTCGAGGCGATGATGAAGAGCGTCTCGGCCGGGTCGAGGTCGCGCACCGCCTCCGCGAAATCGGTGCCATCGATGTTGGAGACGAAACGGAAGGTCATGGCGCGCTCGGTGTAGTGCCTGAGCGCCTCGTACGCCATCACCGGCCCGAGGTCCGAGCCTCCGATGCCGATGTTGACGATGTTGCGGATGCGCTTTCCGGTGTGACCCGTCCACGCCCCGCCGCGCACGCGATCGGAGAAGTGCGCCATTTGGTCGAGCACGTCGTGCACCTTGGGCACCACGTTCTCGCCGTCCACGACGATGGACGCCCCTTTCGGCGCGCGCAGGGCGACATGCAGGACGGCCCGCTCCTCCGAGACGTTGATCTTCTCACCGCGGAACATGGCATCGATCCGCGCACGCAGACCGGACTCCTCGGCCAGCTGCACAAGAAGCGGGAGGGTCTGGTCGGTGATCCGGTTCTTCGAGTAGTCGAGCAAGACGCCGGCGCCCTCGGCGGTCATCCGCTCGCCGCGCCGCGGATCGTCGGCGAACAGCTGCCGCAGATGAAGCCCTTTGACCTGCTCGTGATGGGCCTCGAGAGCGCTCCAGGCCGGGCGCCGGCGTAATGGCTCGAACTTCATGGCGGTGTCCTCGTCGCGTGGTTGGTGCCCTTTGGGCGCGGCGAAGCCGTGCGCCGTCAGGGGTAGTCGCCTGGGGTCAGCTGGCCCTTTTGATCGCCGAGCTCTTGGACTGGATGCACGCCATCAGCTCGTTCCAGGAGTTGACGAACGATTTGGCGCCTTCGTCCTGAAGCCGGGCGGCCAGGGCATCCACGTCCACGCCAGCCTTGGCAAACTCGCTCAGCACCTGCTCGCAGTCGCCGCCGTCTGCCGGGAGAATCGCGCCGAGCTCGCCATGATCAGCAAGGGCGTTCAAGGTGCCCTCGGGCATCGTGTTCACCGTAAACGGCGCGGCCAGCGCCTTGACGTAGAGGACGTCGGAAGCCTTAGGGTCCTTGGTTCCGGTGCTGGCCCAAAGGAGGCGTTGCGGGCGCGCGCCGGCATTGTAGGCGCGCTGCCAGCGCGGCGAATCGAGGAGCGTCTGATAGGCCGCATAGGTGCGCTTGGCCACGGCGATGCCGAGCTGGTCGCGCGGCGCATCCGGCACCTTGCCAACGACGGCCACGTCCCAGCGGCTGATGAACACCGAGGCGACCGAGCCGACCTTAGGCGGGAGCCCGGCGGCGATGCGCCGTTCGATGCCGCGCAGGAATGCCTCGGCCGCCGCCACGTAGTGCTCGCGGGAGAACAGCAGCGTCACGTTGATCGGAATCCCCGCGAAAATCGCCTCTTCGATCGCCGGGAGCCCCTCTTTGGTGCCGGGGATCTTGATCAGGAGGTTGGGTCTGCCTGCCCGCCGGTGCAGATCCTTGGCCGCGGCTAGGGTGCTCGCGGTATCGTGGGCCAGGAGCGGCGACACTTCCAGCGACACCCATCCGTCCACGCCGTCGGTCCGGTCATGGATCGGTCGAAACAGGTCAGCGGCCCGGCTGAGATCTTCCAGCGCCAGATCGAAGAACAGATCCTCGCCCGACCGGCCCTGCTCGACTTTCTTCGCGATCGCGGCGTCATAGGTGGTGCTGTTCTTGATGGCGTGATCGAAGATCGTCGGGTTGGAGGTGAGCCCGGTGACGGAAAGCTCGTCGATGTAGCGCTTGAGCGTGCCGCTGGTCAGCAGGTCACGGGTGATGTTGTCGAGCCAGAGACTCTGACCCAGGTCGTGGAGCAGTGCGGTTGCCTTCATGGTGTCGACTCCGGCCGGTTCGGGGGCTCGGGCCGCGCGCTGCAAGAAGCCATTGAGAACCTTGAGGGCAGTCCTTGAGCCGCTCCCCGAGCGTGCAGGTGTTGCGTCGTGGTCGGCGACAGATAGGCCAGCGATAGAGCTGAACCTGGACAATCGGGAGAGAACTCTACCGCGCCGGGCGAGGCGAGCCAAGGGAAACAAGGTGCCCATTACACCGCCAGCCGTTGGTGATGCTCGAACAGATCAGGCAGCGAACCCCGGAGGCGGGGCGGGACATCCCGATCGAGGTCGACGGCGGCAGCGGGGCAGGCCTCTTTCGTCTCGGGCTCGTTCATCCTCCGTAGCAAGGACTACAGGAGCGCGATCGCCCAGCTGCGAGACAACATCCGACAGGAGACATCAAATTTTCACCGCGTCGTCGCCCCAGAGGCGAAAACCGCCCGCGAACGCGTTCTTGTTGTCGCCGCGCCGGCAGCCGGGCGGCAGCTTGTCGAGGAGTTGGACGTTGCCGCCGCCAAGGACCACGTATTCGGGTTCCAAGGCGGCCTGCAGCCGGGCGACCACCGCGGCAACCTCCTTCTGCCACGCTTCCTGCCCCGCCCGCTCGAGCGCTGCCTCGCCGAGATAGTCCTCGAAGGTGCGCCCGTCCTTGTAGGGCAGATGCGCCAGTTCCATTGGTTGCGCAACATTTCCGACGATCATCGCCGAGCCGAGCCCGGTGCCGAGACCAAGGAACAGCATTCGGCCCCCTTCGTAGCTGCCGACCGCCTGCATCAGGGCGTCGTTGACGATCTTCACCGGGCGGGAAAAAGCGCTTGCGAAGTCGAACCCCACCCAACCCGGCGCCAGATGCTTCGGCTCCAACACCGGCTTGCCGTGCACGACCGGACCCGGATAGCCCATGGAAACGGCCTTGAACTTCCAGTGCCCGGCAAGATCAAGCACGGTTTTCACCATGTCTCGCGCTGACATCCCCGGTCCCGATTCGGCCTTACGCTCCTTGCCGTGCCCGGTGGCCATGATCTTGACGTGCGTGCCGCCGAGGTCGATCACGAGAACCTTCATGACCTTGGCCCTCTTTCGCGGCTAAGAGCTGCGCCACCCAAGGCCGCGGAGGAGCACGAGGCGCTAGCTTTGCGCCGCCGCATCGAGCCGCGCCGCGGCGGCCCGATCGGCCAGCACCGTCACGTTCGCGTTCTCGATCCGGCCGGCGGGGATGCTCTGGTCGTGTTCGGCAAGTCGCGACAGCGCATCGGCCTTCTCCTCGCCCGTGACAACGAACAGGATGACGCGAGCACGGTTCAGCACCGGATAGGTCAGCGTCATGCGCCGATGCTGCTGATAGGCCTCCGTTATTCCGACCCAGGCATCCATCACTTCGAGCACCGGGTCGTTCGGCACCAAGGACGCTGTATGGCCGTCGGGGCCAAGGCCGAGATGGACCAGGTCGAGCACCGGCGGCGTGCCGGCCAGGGTCTCGAGAGTTCGGGCGTAGCTGGCCGCGGCCGCCGCGAGGTCGGTCTGTTCGACCGGCATCGGATAAAGGTTGTCCGGCGGCAAGGGCGCGCCTCTCAGCAGGCTGTCACGCAAGTGCTTGAGATTGCGATCAGCGCTGTTCGCGGGCGCTACGCGCTCGTCGACCTGCAGGACCCTGACGTCCTGCCATGGCAGGTCCTGGTCCTGGAGCGCGCGCAGCATCACCCATGGCGTTCGGCCGCCGCTCAGCGCGAGCGTACACTTGCCGCGTGTCGCCACGGCGGAGCGCGCGGCTTCAGCGAGAACCGCCGCCCCGGCTTTGGCGACGGCTTCGGCATCGATGAGCACTTGGATCTTCATTCTCTACCTACGTCGATCAGGTGGCTGTCCTGGTTCCATCTGACGATCACGTGGTCGTCACGCTCGTAGCCGAGCACGCTGACCGCGGCGGTGCCGAGCGCGAACAGCTGCCCGGCGTGCGGCGGCAGGACAAGCCAGCAGGCGGCCAGTACCCTCAGCACGTGACCGTGAGCGAACAGAGCGACGTCGCCATCGGCCGCATTCGCAGTCTCGATCACGCTCCGGGCGCGCGCGCCGACCTGCTCGATCGTCTCGCCGCCCGGCACGCCGTCGCGCCAAAGCAGCCACCCCGGCCGCTCCTGTTGGATGTCGGCCGTGCGGCGACCTTCGTAGTCGCCGTAATCCCATTCCATGAGGTCGTCGGTGAGTCTGGCGACGTCGCCATAGCCCGCGAGGCGACACGTCTCGACCGCACGAGCAAGCGGACTGCTCAGGACCAGGGCAAACGGCCGGCCGGACAAGCGCCGACCGATCGCCTGCGCCCGGCGCCGGCCAGCGGCCGTGAGCGGCAGATCGGTGCGGCCCGTATGCTGGCCATTCAGGCTCCACTCGGTCTCGCCGTGGCGGAAGAGCCAGAGCTGAGGCTGTTGCGCGGTCATAGCGCCCGTCGCTCCGCTCGTTGCTGGCGCCGCGCCCGACTTCGTCATGCCGGATCGATCCAGCCGTGCGGCGGCGCGAACGCGCCTTGAGCCGCCGCCGGGCCCCAGGTTCCCGGCTCGTAGCGTTGCACCGGTTTGGTGTTCTTGAGGATCGGCTGCACGATCTGCCAGGCCACGTCCACCGAATCCTCGCGGGTAAACAGCGTCTCGTCGCCGTCCATGGCGTCGCCAATCAGGCGCTCGTAAGGCGACATCTCGTCCTTGGTCGATTCGCACGCCATCAGCTCGACGTGGTTCCCGACCATACCCTCGCCCGGCTTCTTCGAGCGCGAGCCGACCGCGATCGTGACGTCGGGGCTGAGGCGGAAGCGCACATAGTTGGTGGCCCCCTCCAGCTTCTCGCTGAATACGTCGAGCGGCGGCTCACGCAGGCGCGACAACGACCTCGGTGACGTGCACGGGCAAATTCTTGCCGGCGCGGATGTAGAACGGCACCCCCCGCCAGCGCCAGGAATTGATATGCAGGCGCACGGCGGCGAAGGTCTCGACCTGGGAGTTCTGGGCTACGCCGGGCTCATCGATATAGCCCTTGAACTGGCCGCGCACGACGTTCTCCTCGTCGAGGGGCCGGATCGCGCGCAGTACCTCGACCTTCTTCTCGAGAATCGAACGCTCGATCTCGCCTGCCGGCGGCTCCATCGCCAGAATCGCGACGATGTTCAGCATGTGGTTCTGCACGACGTCGCGGATCGCGCCCACTTCTTCGTAAAACTTGCCCCGGCCTTCCACGCCGAAGTCTTCGGCCATGGTGATCTGCACGCTCTCCACGTAGTTGCGATTCCAGATCGGCTCGAGAAAGGTATTGGCGAAGCGGAAGTACAGGAGGTTCTGCACCGCCTCCTTGCCCAGGTAGTGGTCGATCCGGAAGATCGCGCTTTCGTCGAACACGATATGGAGCACGCGGTTGAGCCAGCGCGCCGAAGCGACGTCGCGGCCGAATGGCTTCTCGACCATCAGACGGGCACCCTGCGAGCTGCCGGACTGCTCGAGGCCCTGCACCACGGTCTCGAACATGCCGGGCGGGATGGCAAGGTAGTGGAGCGGGTGCTGGCTGCCGTCGAGCGTCTCGCGCAGCTTCTCGAACGTCGCAGGGTCGCGATAGTCGCCGCCGACGTAGCGAAGGAGCTTGGCAAGCCGCGAGAAGACCTTGTCGTCGACGCCGCCTTCGGCGTGCTCGATACCGTCGCGGGCGCGCTCGCGCAGCTTGTCCACGGTCCAGTCCTCGAACGCCACCCCGATCACCGGTTCCTTGAGCTGGCCGCGCCGGACCATGTCGTACAGCGCGGCAAACGTCTTCTTGTGGGCCAGATCCCCGGTCGCGCCGAACAGCACGAAGGCATCCGATCTGGGCTCCGTCATGACCGATCCCCCACCTCGACCTACGACCCGTGCTTCTCGAGGTGACCGCCGAACTCGTAGCGCATGGCCGACATCAGCTTGTCGGCAAATTCCGCGTTGCCCCGCGAGCCGAAGCGCTCGTAGAGCGCGGACGACAGGACGTGGGCCGGAACCCCCTCGTCGATCGCGGCCATGATGGTCCAGCGCCCCTCGCCGGAATCCGACACGCGACCCTCGAACTTGGAGAGCTGCGGATCCTCCAGCAGCGCATCCGCGAGCAGATCGAGCAGCCACGAGCCGATCACGCTGCCGCGGCGCCACAGCTCGGCCACGTCCGATATATTGAGATCGTATTTGTAGTAGTCGGGATCGCGCAGCGGGGTGGTCTCGGCGTCGATCTCGCGCGGCTTGTTTCCGGCGTTGGCGTTCTTGAGGATGTTCAGGCCCTCGGCATAGGCGGCCATGACCCCGTACTCGACCCCGTTGTGGACCATCTTGACGAAGTGCCCGGCGCCAGTGCGGCCCGCAATGCAGATAGCCGTGCTCGGCCGTGCCGCCGACCTTGTCGCGCCCGGGCGTGCGCGGTGCCGACTCGACCTTGGGCGCAAGCGAGGCGAAGACGGCATCGAGATGCTGGACCGCCCGGTCCGGTCCGCCGATCATCTGGCAGAAACCGCGCTCGAGCCCCCAGACTCCGCCGCTGGTGCCGACGTCGACGTAGTCGATGCCCTTGGGCTCCAGCCGCTTGGCGCGCTCGATGTCGTCCCGGTAGTAGGAGTTGCCGCCGTCGACGACGATGTCGCCGGCCTGCAGCAGAGGGACGAGCTGCTCCAGCGTCGCGTCGACCACGGCCGCGGGCACCATCATCCAGGCCGCGCGCGGTTTCGCTCAGCTTGCCGACGAAGTCAGCCATCGACGTCGCACCTACCGCGCCCTCGCCGGCCAGCGCCTTCACGGCATCAGCGCTGACGTCGAAGACCACGCACTCATGGCCGTCGCGCATCAGGCGCCGCACCATGTTCGCTCCCATCCGACCGAGGCCGATCATTCCAAGTTGCATGGTCTTACTCCTTTCCCGGTGCGGCTCTCTCGCATCCCTTCCGTTCAGGCTGCGCGAAGCAGGGCGGCCAGGGCCTCGAGGTCAACTATGTCGCCCTCGCCGCCGATCGTCGCGCGCCCGGTTCGCTTCGGTCGTCATCAAACGAGCCCTTTTTCCCGCAGCTCCAGACCAGGTAGCGTTGTGGGCTGCTGCGTTTGGCGCGTTGGTACTTTAGCCTGCGGCAACCGTCGCTCGATCGGAGCGTGATCACCCCCTCCTTGGTGCGCCCGAAGCCGGGCGATCCGACCCGCACTAAAGGGCCGGAGACCTGGACGAGTCAATCTCAACCGGTAAGTTTCTTGCCCTTCAGCAAAGATGAGATCCTGACGACGCCGGTCAGCGAGGCGAGGATGACCTCGGTCGCTGCTCGAGGTGCTTGCCACCGCCTCCCGCGAGGCGCGGCTCAGTGCGATCGCGCCCACCAACACAACTCCGACCACCGCCAAAGTGCAGCTGGAGAGCGGGCTGGTCATATCGCGTGACGTTGGGCCCGATCGTCTGGGTCAGGGCCAAATAAGACTATCCAACGATGGCCTCCGCCTCGATTTCCACCTCATAGCCGCCGACCAGCGCCGAGGCCTCGACCAGCGTGTTGGCCGGGCGCACATGGCCCAGCACACGGCCATGGACCCTCGAGACTTCTTCCCAGTGGCTCTGATCGCGCAGGTAGATGCGGGTGCGTACGACGTCTTCCATGGTACCGCCCAGGCTCTCGATGCTGGCCCGGATCTTGTCGAGAATGAAGACTGCCTGGCTATCGGCCCGACCCGGTGCGATCACTTCGCCGGCACCATGGGTGGCCGTCGTTCCGCTCACCAGAATGCGATCGCCCACGCGCACGGCGCGGCTGTACCCGGCAAGCGACTCCCAGACGCTGCCGGTGTCAAGCCGCAATCGTCCGGGCTTTCCGGGCACCGTTTCAGCGGAATAGACTTGCGGAAAGCCCTCCAGATGGTGGCTCAAATCGCCCGATGCAGTCAGAAAGGGTGGACGACGGTATTCATCGCCGCAATCGCCGGGGATCGCGGTCGTGAGAGACAGCGCCTCGTCGATGATGCCGCGATCTTCCTCATCGAGCGTGAAAGTGAAAACCTTGAGATTGTCGGCGCGATGTTCCCGCTCTCCCAGTCTTGCGCCGATGATCACGGCGGCAACCGCCTCCTGATCCAGAACCCAGCGCGTCGCTACATTTCCCATCGACACGCGATGCTTGCCAGCCACCTGCGCGATAGCCTCGAGGAGTCTCTGCAAGACATTCCAGCCGCCGATCTGATCGACAAAGCGGAGATACTTCATCGTGCTCCAGTCGGCGATATCGCGCTCGGCCGGCCGCGGCTTGCCGTACCATTTTTCGGTGAGGAGCCCGCCTGCGAGCGTGCCATAGGCGAGGAGGCGCACGCCCGATCGGACGCACAGCTCGGTCATCGCGCCGGCCGCGCGGCGATCGAGCAGGGAGAAACAGACCTGATTTGCCGCGATCGGAATGCCGTGATCGATCAGCAGGCGCAGATGATCGGTGTCGAAATTGGTGGTGCCGATATGGGCTATGGCGCCTTCCCGCCGAAGTTCGGCAAGCTCCTTCAAGGCGTCGATCCAGCCCGGGTGCTGGAACGCCCACCAGTGGAACTGCATCAGATCGATCTTGCGCGTCTGCAGGCGCCGCTGCGCAGACGCGACAGCGGAGCGTGCGACATCGCGATCTATCGGACCGGGTTTCGGACACCATTTGGTCAGGATGACCGGATGCGCGAGCGCGACCTCGCCGCTGCGCCGAAGGGCGTTGAACCGGCCGGCAACGTCTTCTGCACTGCCATAGTGGTCGGCCATGTCGAAGCTGTCGAAGCCTGCCTCGGCATAGATCGCCAGCTCTCGCGCCAGAGCGTCGAGATCGAGTTTCCGCCCATTCTTTTCCATGTCGGCGATCTGCCAGAGGCCGGTCACCAGACGGCTGATCTCGAGGCCGGGGGCAAGCAAGATCCGCGCGGGCTTTTGCTTCATGGCGAAGTTCTGGCGAAGCGGAGACTCCGCCCTGGCGCGGCGGCTTCTCCGCTTCGCAAGTTGCGATGGATCAGTTGCCGATCTTCGCCTTGATGGCGTCGACGTCGGCAGTCGTCATCTCGCCGACCGTGATGACCTCGCCATTCTGGATCCGCCACAGGCGGAACGGGCCGGTGATGTCGCCATACTCATCGAAGGAGACCGGGCCGATGACACCTTCGTATTTGATTGGCTTGCCGTCCTTGATCAGCTGGAGCGCCTTGGCGAATTCGTCCTTGCCGGCATGGATGACCTCGCCCTCGGGATCGAGCACCTTCCGGATCGCATCCTTGATCGCCGCCGAATCCGCCTTGCCGGCCTGGGCGATGGCGAGACCGACGATCGCGCCTGCATCATACGAGCGGTCGGCCGCCGGGTTCGACGGCTCGATGCCGGAGAAGTCCTTGTAGTTCTTCATGAAGTAGTCGGTGGACGGCGTCGGATTGGTGCCCGAGGAGGTGCCATAGGCATCCTCGAGATATTTCGCTCCGACATTGGCGATGAAGTCGGTGCTGTTCATGCCATCGTTCAGGAGGAACTTGGGCGGGCCGCCTTGCGAGATCCATTGCCGCGCAATCGTGGCGCCGTCGACCGGATAGCTGATGAGATACAGGCCGTCCGGGCTGCCGGCCATGGCGGCGGTGACCTCGGCCTGATAGCTCGGTTGCTTCTCGTTGTAGGGAGTGACCGAGATGATCTCGCCGCCCATCGCCTTGTAGGCCTTGGAGAACTCCTTGACCATGTTCACGCCGAAATCGTTGTTGACGTGGATGACGGCTAGCTTCTTGAACCCTTGGTCAAGAGCGTATTTGGCCGCCGCCACGCCCTGCAGCGCGTCCGAGGTTATGGTGCGGAAGAAGACCCCGTTGGTCTTGCCGTCGCGGCCCAGCGCGGTCAACGTCGGCGATGAGGAGGCGGGCGAAACCTGAACGACCTTGGCGGGGCCCGTCACCGAGGTGAGGATCGGGATCGAGACCGATGAGATGATGCCGCCGATGACAACCGGGACCTTCTTGACCTGAACCAGCTGCGTCGCCACGTCGACGGCGACGTTGCCCTGGCTCTGCGAATTGCGCGTGTCGGTCAGGAGCTTGCAGCCATCGATCACGCCGCCCGCCTCATTGATGTCGCGGAATGCCATCTCGACGGATTTGGCGCCCGCCTGGCCGTACTCACCCGCCGGCCCGGTCAGTTCCATCACGAGACCGACCGTGATGTCGCAATCCGCGGCCGGACTTGCGCCGGGCGCAGCCATGATGGCTGCAAGCGCGGCCACCGCCAACGTAACACGCTTCATGGTGGACTCCCTGAACTTCCTCTTGGG
Organism: uncultured Alphaproteobacteria bacterium; assembly: GCA_963815435.1. Lineage (GTDB taxonomy): Bacteria > Pseudomonadota > Alphaproteobacteria > Geminicoccales > Geminicoccaceae > DATAOG01. The sequence goes on along the minus strand of CAWFGZ010000006.1, from coordinate 31,384 downwards.
GGGCACATTCCCCGTTCATGACCCGGCATTCGGCATCCAGGTTTCATGCAGGTATCGCCAGACAACTCCGCACGGCGCCTCGGCACGAGCCCCGAACAGGGCCGTCGATCGGCGCCGGGTCGTCCTGCCCTCACGATACTGTTGCTCAACATACTGGAGCAATACCCAATCACCGCGATCCCAGATCGGACGGATGGCGGAGATCTCGATCCGGAAATCGGCGCCCGCGCGGGCCGTCCGAAGTCCGGCGAGGACCGCTTCGCGGCCAAGGCATGCGCCCTCAGGCGTCACCATTTCGAAGTCCGCGGCAAGGGCCGCGGCGCATCGGCCGAGATCGCTCGAACGACCGGTGAACAGTTCCACGAAGGCGGCGTGAAGGGCCTCGACCTCGTGGGTCGCGGCGGTCGCCAGCGGGTCATGATGCCTGCTTATTGAGATTGTACTTCATGATCGAGCCATGGCGCCCAGCCCGGTCGCGTTCGAGGCTGAAAGTATCGCCTTCCGGCCCGCGGCGCTCTGCCAGCACCGCGTCGATCTCGGCACGGTCGGCCGCAGTGAGGCGCAATCCCATGATCGCCAGGTTTGCCGGCAGATGGCTGCCGCCACGCGCACCGACGATGACTGCGGCCACCTGCGGCCGATCGAGGACGGCACGGCTGGCAATCGTGGCGATATCCACCCCGTGCCGGTCGGCCACGTTCCGCAGCCTTTGCAACAGCTTCTGGAGCAGCGCCCAGCCGCCGAAGTCGTCGATGATCAGTTTGTACTTGGTGAGCGAGCGGTTCTCGAACGGGGGTGCGGGCTCAGCGCATCCAAGCCATCGATCGCTGAGAAAGCCGCCCGCCACCGAGCCGTAGCAAAGGAGATGAATGTTGCGCTCCCGGCAAAGCCCGACCAGCCCATGCTCGGGGCGTGCGTCGAGCAGCGAGTATTGCACCTGCATGCTGACCAGTGGCACGCCCGCGGCGAGTAGCTCGCTCGTGTGCGGCGTGTCGAAATTGGTGCCGCCGAGCAGGTTGATCTTGCCTTCCTGCTGCAACTCCTTCAGCCACAGCGCCGTCTCCACACAGCCCGGAAGGGCATAGTCCCACCAGTGCAACTGCACGAGATCGAGCCGTTCCATCCCGAGCCGGCGCAGTGACCGGTCGATCACCGCGCGCACGTGCGCTTTGGAGATCACCGGCAGGATGTCGAGATCGGGCACGAATTTGGTGTGGACCTTCAGGCCGGAAAGCGCCTCGGCTCCGTGACTGTTTCGGTAGCCGCTGCGGAACTCGCCGATGAGCTCCTCAACGCCGGTATAGATGTCGGCGCAGTCGAAGGTTGAGATCCCGGCGGCGAAAGAGGCTGCGAGATCGGCAATGGCGGTCTGCCGGTCGATCGGACCGTGGCCGCCGGCGAGCTGCCAGCCGCCGCGGATGACCCGCGATATCTCGTAACCTGGGCGAAGCTGCAGATGCTCGCTCCGGCTCAAGCGCCCGATTCCCGGTTCAGGGCGACCGCGGTGGTCTGGGCGTGGCTGAAGGTTCGTTTGCCGAGCCGGGTGATGCGCAACCTGCTGGGGCAGTTGGGGTCCGGGCAGGCAACCTCGGCGTCGGTCGACATCCAGTCATGGGGATCGGTGATGCGCTGTTTCGCGGCGAGCAGCGGCAGTACCGCAGCGAGAGAATAGATCGAAAAGCCCTGCCCGGACGGCAAATGCAGCATCTCGCCCCTGAGTTCAAAGTGATCGCCTGGCCTGGCGCCGCAATACAGCTTGGCCCCTGCGGGGGCGACGACTTCCACCCGCAGATCGTAGAGCTCGAAACTGGCATCCGGGACAGCGGCCATGGTGATCGCGTCCTTGCGTCGAGGGCTGGCAGCGCGGCAGGAGGAATGATAACAGCGGCCAGCCTTGGTGGGGAAGAGGTGTGCTCGAAGTCCGATCGGTCACGAAGCGCTTCGGCGGCGCCACGGTGGTTGCCGATGTGTCGCTCAGCGTGGCGAAAGGCGAGATCGTAGGCCTGATCGGTCCGAACGGCGCCGGCAAGACGACGCTGTTCAACCTGATCGCGGGCAGCTTTCGACCGACGAGCGGCGAAATTCGGCTCGAAGGCGTCGGACATCACCGCGGACAAGGCCGTATCGACGCATCGCGCGAGGGCTTAGCCGGACCTTCCAAATCCCGCGTCCGTTCGCCGAGATGACGCTCCTGGAGAACCTGCTGACCGCGGCGCAGAACCAAACGGGCGAGCGCATCCTGCCCAACTGGATATGGCCTGCCCGCGTCGGGCGTGAGGAACGCCTCAATGCTGAAAAGGCGATGACGCTGCTGGAGTTTCTCGGCCTAGAGCGGCTGGCGAGGCAACCCGCGCGGGTGCTCTCCGGCGGCCAGCGGAAACTGCTGGAGCTGGGTCGCGTGCTGATGGCCGACCCCCGTATCATCCTCCTCGACGAGCCGGGCGCCGGGGTAAATCCGGCGCTGCTCGGGTCGATCATCGAACGGATCGCCGAAATCAATCGGCAGGGCGCGGCCTTCCTCATCATCGAGCACAACATGGACCTGGTAGCGCGGCTGTGCCGTCATGTGGTGGTGATGTCGGCGGGACGGGTGCTGTTCGAGGGAACGCCTGCCAAGGCCATCGCCGATCCTCGAGTGATCGATGCCTATCTGGGCGGCGCAGTGCCATGAGTTCGGTGATCCTCGCCGTCGATGAACTGCGGGCGGGTTACGAAGCCGGTGCTCCGATCGTACGGGGCATCAGCTTTCGGATCGGGGCGGGCGAGATCGTCACCATCCTCGGACCGAATGGCGCCGGCAAATCGACCCTGATCAAGGCGATCGCGGGCCTGGTTCCGAAATTCGGCGGAACCGTCGCGCTCGACGGAAAAGACATCACGACGACCAACGCGCATCTGCTCGTGCGCAGCGGCTTGGGCTTCGTGCCTCAGACCGAGAACGTCTTCACCCTAATGTCGATTGCCGACAATCTGCGCCTCGCCGCCGATCTTCTGCCCAGATCCGCGCGGGCTGGCCAGATCGCGGCGATGCTCGCGCTGTTTCCCGACCTTGCCCGGCAGAGCCATCTCGCGGCGGGCCGCCTGTCAGGCGGGCAGCGCCAGATGCTCGCGGTGGCGCGGGCGCTGATCGCAAAGCCGCGCCTCTTGATACTCGATGAGGCTTCCGCCGGACTGTCTCCGAAAATGCTGGCGCAGGTGTTCGCCAAGCTCGCCGAGATCCGGGCCACCGGCATCACGATCCTGATCGTCGAACAGAATGCCAGGGCTGCGCTGGCGCTGGCCGATCGCGCCCTCATCCTCGTGGAGGGGCGCAGCGCCCACGAAGGAACGGCGGCGGACATCGCGCGCGATCCTTCGATCGGCCGGCTCTACCTGGGAGCCAAGCCACTGGAGGGCGCGGCGTGAACCTCCAGTTCCTCGCCGATGGCTTGATCATGGGCGCGCTCATCGGGCTCGGGGCGATCGGTGTCACGCTGACGTATTCGATCCTGGGTTTCGCCAATTTTGCCCACGGCGAATTCCTCGCCTGGGGCACCTATATCACCCTCGTCCTGGCCGGCGCAGTCGGCGTGATGCTCGGCGGCGTTGCGGACACCATCGGCCCCCTCTCCTTCGGCTGGCCGGTCGTCATCGCAGGGATCGTCGCGGCGCTGCTCACGGGCCTGCTCGCACTCGGCCTCGACCGCCTGTTGTTTTCGAAACTGCGCAGTCGCGGCAATGCCATCGTGATGGTGATGGCGAGCTTCGGCGCATCCATGGCGCTGCGCAGCCTCCTCGAGTTCATCTTCACCTCCAAGCCTGCCTATTTTTCACGCGAGATCCAGATGGCGCTGCCGCTCGGCCTCGGGATCAAACTCACGCCTGACCAGATCTTCCTTCTGGCGATGACCGCGACGATCGTTGTCGGGATGGAGCGCTTCATGGCCCTGAGCGCCATCGGCCGGGCAATGCGTGCGGTTTCGGAAAATCCGCTTCTTGCCCGCGTCGCCGGCGTCGACGTCGACCGGGTCGTCCGGGCGACATGGATGATCGGCGGCGCATTGGCATGCGCGGCCGGGGTCATGCTCGGCATTACCATTCAGATCCGGCCGTTCATGGGCTTCGACCTGTTGCTGCCGCTCTTCGCCGCGGCGATCCTCGGCGGCATCGGCAGCGTGCCGGGGGCGGTCATCGGCGGCTTGATCGTAGGCGTCTCGGAGGCGGTTGCCGTGCTGGTCGTCGGCGCGGCCTATCGCGCCGCCATAGCCTTTCTCATTCTCATCGCGGTGCTCCTGATCAAGCCCACCGGTCTGTTCGGGGCACGCGAATGATCCTCGATCTCCTCAGCTACGCGGCGTTCTTCCTCGTCACGGCCCTGAGCTACGGCATCATCTGCCTCGGCCTCAATCTGCAGTGGGGCCAGACCGGTCTCTTCAATGTCGGGGTTGCCGGTTTCGTCGCGATTGGCGCCTATGCTTCGGCCTTGCTGACAACGCCGGACCTCGCGGGCAGGCTTGGCGGCTTCGGCCTGCCGATCTGGACCGGCTGGATCGTGGCTCCGGCCATCTCGGGGTTGGCGGGCGCCGCGATCGGCGCGATCACCCTGCGGCTGCGTGCCGATTATCTCGCGATCACCACCTTCGGCATCGCGATCACCATCCAGCTCGTCGCCCTCAATGCCGAGGCCCTGACCGGCGGCCCGTTCGGAATCGGGTTCATTCCGCGGCCGTTCGGCGGCCTCGCGGAACGGCCGATCGAGTTCAACCTGGCCAATCTCGCTCTGGTCGGGGCGGTGACCGCCTCGGTCTACATCGCCCTCGAGCGGCTGATCCGGGGGCCCTGGGGACGAGTACTGCGCGCCCTCCGCGAGGACGAGGCAGCCGCGATCTCGCTTGGCAAGGACGCCAACCGCTTGCGGCTGCAGGCCTTTGCGCTGGGTTCCGCCATCATGGGCCTGGCGGGCGCCATCCAGGCCCAGTTCATCGGCTTCATCGCGCCCGAGAACTATGCCTCGGCCATCACCTTCCAGGTCTGGGCGATGCTGATCATCGGCGGGTCGGGAAACAATCGGGGCGCGCTTCTCGGCGCGCTCGTCGTGTGGGGTCTGTGGAGCGTCACCGGCGCCGGGCTGAGCGCTCTGGTCCCCGCCGTATATCAGGCACGGGCGGCGGCGCTTCAGATCGTCATCATCGGCGTCGTGCTCGCCGCCGTGCTGGTGTTGCGCCCGCGCGGCCTCATCGGCGAGACGAAAACCGTTTCGCGGCATCTGGCCGAGTAGCAGCGTGTCGTCGCAGGCGCAGTCGGCTTAACTGATCGTGCTTTTGTTGAACACTATCGCGAGCGCTTCTTCCGCTAATTGCCGCAGAGTGCCCCCGGCTCTGGCTTCGAGGGCGCGCTCTTCACCCTCAGCTCATCGGCGAGGTGCCACGCGCGCCGGCTCTCGGCCGCCGCTCGCTGCGCCGGGTCGTGGCCAGCTCACGCTCGAGCGCCAGCAATTCCTCAGCGACAGTCGCCGGCAGCGCCGCGCGCGGTTCATCATACCAGGCGCAGCTGCCATCTCTGAGCCGTCTTGCCACCGGAATTGCCACCGGACTCGGTGGAACGTCGCCTTCAGCCACTCGGCCACCCCTCCGGACGAGAGGCGGTCAACTACGGAAGGCCAGGTTGACAGCCCGTTGGCCACAATCGAGCACGGCGGGCGGCGCAAGCGCGATGGACCGTGCCGCACCGACCAGGAGCTCGCGCTATGGCGCGCGCCACGACACGGAATCGTCCTGATCGGCCTCCTCGGCGCCCGCGACGTGCATGGCCTCTGGTACTGCATGCCGCGCCGATGGCGGGCGTTCCGCGCCGATCTTCGGGGCGAGCGTGAGCCGTTGGCGGCTTCGGTTCCGGTGCGATCCTTTACGCCAGCGAGCGACGCGGGCGAATGTACCTGAAGCGGGCGAAGTCGGCGTCGATCGTGAGCAGCGCACGGCTGCCTTCGATCGCAGGCTCTCCCACCGATATGACCTTCGCATGAGTGCCGGTGATGGTCGCCTGATCCCCGCCCGCTCGATCGCCACCGCCGCCGACTGGGAAGTGACCAAGGTCAACGTCCAGTTCATCGGCGCGCTGTTCGTGCGCCCGATACCGACGTGGTCATCATCCCGCTCACCCTGATCGCGCTGTTCGATCGCTGAGCGGCTGCCGCACAAGGTTCGGGCGCCGGGCGGACAGTCACGCCCCCGCCAGCGGCGCGGGGTCGCTCGGCGGATTCAGTTGGCGCAAGATGTCGGCGGCGATGCGGTGATTGTGCTCGCGCACCATCTCCGGTATGCGCACCAGGTCGATCAGCCACCAGATGAAGCCGAGTGTGCTGGCTACGAACAGCGACAGCCACATCCAACCGGTCATCGCCCAGCGGCCGAGCAGGCCGTAGTGGCAATAGATCAGCGACGACAGATACGCCATCACGAGGCTGGCCGATCGGCGCTGAAAAGCTCTGAGGAACTCTTCCTGTTTGTCCTCTGGCATGCCCGCCAGTTCATTGCGCACCGATTCCGGCAGTGACGCGGCGATTTTGCCCGAAATTGCCAGATGAGGCGGATTTGGCACCTTCTGGTCGAGATTCCGCTGGATTTCGGTCATGATGAGACCCTCCATAGCACCTCTGCCGATTACCGGTATTGGCACGTTTTACATGAACGTGATTAAGTAGACGTTGCCGGTGTGGTTTTTGTTTTTGCTTGATCACAAGGTAACCTCGCCAAGCACAAGTGCGGCGAGAACGGTTGGCATCGGGCGGTGGCTCTCTACAATGGCCCCACAATGGCGGCACAATGGCCGCCCATTGGCGGAGGAGGTCATGGACTCGACCGGCGAGCGTCTTTACTGCGTCATCGCATGCTGGGGCGACGATGCCGACGGCTGAGCCTGACGGGGCGGCAGCCCCGCGCGAGCCGTCGCGGCTGACCGGCGGCTGCCACTGCGGCGCTCTGGAGCTGACCTTCGAGACGCGACGGCAGCCGGGCGAACTGACCGTGCGCGCGTGCGGCTGTTCCTTCTGCCGCCGCCATGGTTCGCGCACCATTTCCGATCCGCAGGGGCGGGTCGAGTTCGTCGTCCACGACCCTTCGCAGCTGAACCGCTACCGTTTCGGTCTCGGCATCGCCGAGTTTCTGATCTGTCGGACCTGCGGCGTCTACGTCGGCGCGCTCATGGCGGATGCCGGGACTACCTACGCCATCATCAACGTCAACGTGCTGGCGACGCCCGGCTTCTTCGCGCAAGGTGCCGTCCCGGTCAGCTACGACCGGGAATCGGCGGCCGAGCGACGGGCCAGACGCCGCGCTCGGTGGACGCCGGCAAAAGTGATCGAGCGGTCAGATACTGGCCGCGCCGTCGGGCCCGGCGAGCCTGCACGTTGACGCGGTCCGGATCGAACTCCGCCGAAGGTGCGATCGTTCTTACAGACGTTGGTTCGGTTTGCGACTGTATCGGCGCGCGTCAAGAAGTCTTCGAGTTCGGGGCCCCGCCGACAGAAAATGCCCCGGCCGAAGCCGGGGCGAAGTGATACGGGGAGCGAGAAGTGGGTGGTCCCACCGGGCTTTCGGGTGACTCCTGGTCGCCAACCGGCAGCGACCACCCGAGGCAGATGTTCGGGATAGGGCGAGGAGCGCCGCGCGAGGCGATACCGACTCCTGCTCTCGACTGGCTCTTCTCGGGTCTGCGATCTTTACGACCGCTACGCCGACGTCTATGCCAGCGGCAAAGGCTTGCCGCGTTGCAAGGGAAGGACGCCGGTGATGGTCGAGAAAGTCGTCAAGTCGGACGCCGAATGGCGTCGCCAGCTGACCCGCGAGCAGTATCGCATCGCCCGGCACAAGGGCACCGAGCGGCCGTTCGCCGGTGAATATCACGCGACCAAGATGCCGGGCGTCTATCGCTGCGTATGCTGCGGCCAGCCTCTGTTCGATGCCGAGACCAAGTTCGATTCCGGCACCGGGTGGCCGAGCTTCTATGCGCCGATCGACGAGGACGCGGTGGCGACCGAGACCGATCGCAGTCTCTTCATAACCCGGACCGAGGTGCTGTGCAGCCGCTGCGACGCCCATCTCGGCCATGTCTTCCCGGACGGGCCGGAGCCGACCGGCCAGCGCTATTGCATGAACTCGGCGGCGCTCGAGCTGGAGCCGCGGCCGGACGAGGAGGGCTGACCAGCCGTGGCCGAGTTCACCCTGGTCGTCGGCAACAAGAACTACTCGTCCTGGTCGCTGCGCGGCTGGCTGGCGGCGCGCCTTGCCGGCATCGCCTTCGACGAGGAGCTTGGTGCGGCTCTCGGAGCCCGGCTCACGCGCGGCCCTGCTCGACCATTCGCCGGCCGGCAAGGTGCCGGTGCTGAAGCACGGCGGGCGGGTCGTCTGGGACTCGCTGGCGATCATCGAATATCTGGCCGAGCAGCGCCCGGCAGCGGGTTTATGGCCGGCTGAAGCCGACGCCCGCGCGCTCGCCCGCTCGATCGCCGCAGAGATGCACGCGGGCTTCGCGCCGCTTCGCAACCACATGCCGATGAACCTGCGCAAGTCGCTGCCCGGCAAAGGCCGCGGCCCGGGTGTCGCCGATGACATTGCACGGATCAGCGCGATCTGGGCCGACTGCCGGCGCCGCTTTGGCGCCGAGGGCCCATTCCTGTTCGGGCGCGCTTCAGCCGCCGATGCCATGTACGCGCCGGTCGCGACCCGCTTTCGCACCTACGGCGTCGAGCTCGATCCGGTCTCTACGTGCCTATGTCGATGCCGTGCTGGCCTGGCCGGCGTTTCTCGAGTGGCAGGAGGCGGCGCTCGAGGAGCCCTGGATCATCGCCGAGGACGAGGTCGGTTGAGCCGATCGGATTTTGGCCCTCCAACGATCGCGGCCGAGGCGCCACGGCGCGCGGCCGGATAACGAAGAACGGTGACCTACGAGCTGCTGCGCCTTGGCCATGTGATCGGCGTAGTGCTGATGGGCGCCGGGCTGATCGGCGTGTTCCTGGCCGATCTGCGCTCACGCCAGCTGGCGGACGACCTCGCGTTGTTTGCCGAAGCGATCCGCAACATCGCGGTGTTCTACGACGGCCTGGTCGTGCCCGGTGCCCTGCTCCTGCTTGCTTCCGGCACCTGGATGATCGTCGACTTCTATGGCGGCTGGGAGTTTCTCCAGGTGCCCTGGCTGGTCGGCATGGTCGGGCTGTTCGCGTTCGAATTCGTCGAGGGCAACACGGTCACGCGGCTCTATTTCATGCGCATGCGCCGGCTGACCAGGGCGGCCCTGGCCGAGGGCCGCTTCACGACGGAGCTCGAGCGGGCGCGCGGCGAGCAGGTGCCGACGTTCACCCACTTCCTCGACCTGCCGATCCTCCTGGTGATCGTCTCGCTCGGCATGGTCCGGCCGGACGACTTCACGCATCTCGTCGTCGGCTCGGCTCTCGCCTTCGCGGCCGCGACGCTACTCACCATCCTGTTGCCGCGCCTCTACCCGTGGCGGCCGCTGCGGGGCAGCCAGGAAAGCTCATAGAGCGGGCGTTCGGCCCTTGCAGGGCGATGCCGTTGTCAGGCCGTGGTGGTGTCCTCGAGGATCTGCATGACTTCGGTGCGCACGCCATCGGGCGTCTCGAAGAACGCGATCCGCCGCCTGCCGAACGCGACCTCGATCACCCGCGGTTCCATGATGAACCTCACCCCAGATGCCCGCAGCCGAGAGATCTGGGCGTCGAAGTCGTCGACTTCGTAGACATCGTGCAGGAAGCCGGGCGGCAGCGTCCCGCCCAGGAGGTCCTCATAGGGCGCCTTGTCGAACAGGATGACCCGCGTCCCGCCTAGGCGAAGCAAGACATAGGTGGAGCCAAGCACCTCGCTGCGAATGCGCAGCTCCGCGCCCAGGACATCGACGTAGAATGCGGTTGCCGTCTCGAGGTCGACAACTTTGATCGCGTAGTTCCACAACCCCTTGACCATGATCCGACACCCTTACACCTTCGCCGTTCCGGGACCATGTTCTGATGGTCGTTGCCGAGAAAGTGAAGCCGAGAACGAACTCGATGACTGCGCCGGATCGCCGCCTGTCGGTCGCGCCGATGATGGACTGGACCGATCGGCACTGCCGCTACTTCCTGCGGCTGATCGCGCGGCAACCGCTGCTCTACACCGAGATGATCCCGACCGGCGCCATCCTGAGGGGCGATCGGGCGCGGGTTCTCCGCTTCGACCCGGCCGAGCATCCCGTAGCGCTCCAGCTGGGCGGCTCTGATCCGTCGGAGCTCGCCCGCGCGGCCGAGTTCGGCGAGCAGTGGGGCTACGACGAGATCAACCTGAACGTCGGCTGCCCTTCGGATCGTGTCCAGAGCGCCCGCTTCGGCGCCTGTCTGATGGCCGAGCCCGAGTTGGTCGCGCAGCTCTGTCGGGGCCATGCAGAAGCGCGGTCGGCCTCCCGGTTACGGTCAAGACCCGGATCGGGATCGACGAGCACGACGACTACGACTTTCTCAAGCGCTTCGTCGAAGCCATCGCCGCGGCCGGTTGCCGGACGGTCATCGTCCATGCGCGCAAGGCCTGGCTCTCCGGCCTCAGCCCGAAAGAAAACCGCGAAATCCCGCCGCTTCGCTACGATCTCGTGCACCAGGTCAAGCTTGACTTCCCGCAACTCGAGGTGATCGCGAACGGCGGCATCCGCACGCTCGCTCAGGCGCGCGACCAGCTCGCGCATGTCGATGGCGTGATGCTCGGTCGAGAGGCCTACCAGAACCCCTACGGCCTCGCCGAATGGGTGCGCGTCCTCCATGGCTTCGCTGAGCCGATCCCGGAGCGGACCGAGATCATTCAGCGTCTCCTCCCCTACGTCGAGCGCGAACTGGTCGAAGGCACGCCTCTCCAGGTCGATCACCCGGCACATTCTCGGCCTGTTCAATGGTCTTGCGGGCGCGCGTGCCTGGCGCCGCCATCTGTCCGAAGCCGCGCACCGCCCCGGTGCCGGACCCGAGGTCCTGCTTGCGGCGCTGGCCAAGGTGGATCGCGCCCCGCCGCGCGCCGCGGCCTGACTATCCGATTTCCGGCGGTCGCGATGGGTCGGGCTGACGTCTCGTCCAGAGCGCGAGCCAGCCGGCGGCGAGGAGCGCGAGCAACTTCAGAAACTCGGCGACGATGTACAGCGCGTGCCAGAGTGCGGGCGGCGGCGTCCCGCCCTGAATGATCGTCTCGGCGCGGGCATCGAGCACCGGCAGCAGCCAGAGCGCCTGCAAGGCGACGATCAGAGCAGCGATCCCGAGCCCGAGCCAGACCGGGCGCGATGGCCGGGCGAGCGTGGCGAGCGCCAAGGTGACGATCGCAAAGCCGATCTCTACGAGATTGAGGACGCCAAACTCCTGCCGGCCGACGTCCATCGCGACCGGGAGGCTGAGGCTCGCCGCCCCGAACTTGGCGGGCGCCGCGAGGAACGAGAACTCCGATCAGCACGCCCGCCCAAAGCAGGATCAGGGCGCCGAGCCCTGAGCGTGCGATCGCGGCCCGGCGATCCGAGACGGACATCAACGCACTCCCGCGGTCTGCACCTGTTCCAGGCGGAGCCGATGGGCGGCAAGGCCCTGGAAGACCCGCTCGCGGCAGGTCAGGACAATGATCTGGAGTTTCGCGGCAGCGCGGGCCAGGATCGCGAACATCTGCTCGATGCGCCGATCGTCCGAGAACACGAGCGCGTCGTCGAGGACGACCACGGCGGGACGCCCCTGATCCGCGAGCAGCTCGGCGAAGGCGAGGCGGGTCAGCACGGCGATCTGCTCGCGCGTACCTTCGCTCAACCGCTCGAACGGCTCGACTGCGCCGCTCCGGGCGACCGCGGTGATGCGGAACGCCTCGTCGACCTCGAGATCGGAGCCGGGAAAGAGCGCTTCCAGGTAGGGCCGGATCCGCCGCACCAGCGGCCCGACGTAGCGCTCCTTGGCGTCGCGCTCGGCGTCCTGCAGTACGCGGAGCAGCAACTCCAGCGCCTCGACGTCGCGCCGATACTTGGCGCACTCCTGCTCCAGTTCGTCGGCGCGCCGCCGGGCGGTCGCGAGGCGCTCGTCCAGGCCGCCGCCCGAGAGCACCTGAATGCGCTCCTTGAGCCGCTCGACGGCGATCTCGCGCTGCTTCAGTGCTTCGGCGCGGCGATCCACGGCCTGGCGCAGCTCAACGACGCGCCGCTCGAGATCCTCGATCGATTCCCGCGGCGCCTGTTCGTGCAGCTGGCGCAGGCGCTGCTCGGCGAGAGCGATCTGACCGCGCAGCTCCGCGCTGCGGGCGGCAAGATCGATCTCGGCCGCCGCACCCTCGGCTTCGCTCAACTCGGCGCGGAGCCGCTCGAGACGCCCTGCCGCCTGCTCGCGGCGGGCCAGCGCCTGCGCCCTCACGGCACCTTGCCGGTGGCGGGCCTCGAGCGACAGGTCCAGCTCGCGCCGCGCCGGGCGCAGCTCCGCCAGCAGGCCATCGATCTGCTGCTCCGCCTCGCCGAGAGCGGTCTCGACCGCCGCCGCCTCCGGCCATGATGGCGCGTCCGCAGCGGTGGACCCGAGCCCGCCAGCCTTGCCGGTAAGCCGAATGTTCGCCGCCAGATCAAACTCCAGCTGGCGGGCCCTCGGACCCGGCGGGCGCAGCCCGAGCGCCTCGAGCTCGCGGGCGATTCGCCCCTCGGCCTCCTTGAGGCTGCTTTGCAGACGCTTGCGGTCGGGGACCACAGGGCGGATCGCGATCCGACCGATCCCCTCGATCCCGATCGTGAGCGGATCGACAATCCGGAGCGAGCGGCTCGGCTCGCCGAGCGGTCGGCCGTCGAGGCGCACCCGGGAGAGAGCCTGCGGCTCGAGCTCCAGGGTCACCTCGCTCGCCGCCGCGCGCAGCGCCGCCCGGCCGTCATCGCGCTGTCGGATCGCCTGGGCCAGACGCTGGAGACCGCGCAGATGGGTTTCGGCCGCCTCGAGCGTGGCCTGCAAGCGCTGCACCTTGCTCGCCTGCTCGCCGGCGAGGCGCGCAGCAGCCTCCGCGGCAACTTCCGCTTCGCTCGCGGCGACCGTTGCCTGGGCAAGCTCGGTGTCCGCCTTGGCCAGGTCCCTCCGTCAGTGCCTGGCGCCTGGTCCGGGCAGACTCCGCTGTCGCCAGGTCGGCCCGCTTTGCCTTGAGGTCCGCCTCCGCCTCTCGGAGTTCGGCGCGCCCGACCTCGAGCCGGTCGCGTCGCGCCGTCAGCTCGGCCAGCTCCGCCTCCTCGCGTCCGACGGCCCGCTCGGCGCGCAGGCGCTCGAAGTCGATCTGAGCGTTGTCCAGAGCGGCCAGATCGTGCTCGAGCTCGCCCCGATCCTCCGCGAGACGCTCGATTTCCTGCTGCAGGCGCGCCAGCTCTTCGGTCGCCTCGCGGTATCGGCCTCGGGGCTGGCCGCGCCGGTAGACCAGCTCGCGCAAAGCCTGATCGAGGGCCGTGATCAGCGCTGCGCCTCGATCGCCGCCCAGCACCTCGCCCACCTCGGCATCGAGAGCGGTCTGCAACGTAGCGTGCGCGCCCGGCGCGACCTCAGGTAGGGCGAAGGACTGCCCCTGGCCGACCCAGAGAATGCTCCAGGCGCCCGAGGCCTCGGCCGCGCCGCGCCGTGCGCCGCTCTGGCCGCCGCCGAGGAGGACCTCGAGCGCCTCCTCGGCCGCCTCGCCATGGAGATGCCGGCCATCGGGCAGCGCGAGCTCGGCGCCCCCACGCCTGAGAAAGCGCTTCTCGATCCGGTAGCGCGCCCCCTCGATCTCGAAGTCGAGGGCGACCCGCGGCGATGCCCCCTCGTGTGCCTGCCGGCTGGAAGCTCTTGATCGTCTGCGCCTGGGAGCGGTGGCGTTCGAACAGGACGGCCTGCAAGGCAGCGAACAGGGTCGACTTGCCCATCTCGTTGGGGCCGACGACGAGGTTCAGGCCGTCGGCCATGCCGGCGACCCGAACCGGGCGGTCGAACTTGCGGAACTGCTCGAGCTCGAGGGCGCGAAGCTTCATGTCGCCGCGAGCTTGCGATGCTCGGTGTACAGGCGAAGGAGTGCGCGCGCGGCGATCTCGCGCGCCGGCTCGTCCGGATCGTCGGCCATGGCTCGAAGGCGCTCGGCGGCGACGCGCACGAAGCCGCCGTGGGCGATCGCATCCAGATCGTCGCCCGAGGGGTCGAGATAGAGCCCGCTGTCGTTGAGCCGGAGGAAGCGGAGCGCGGAGCGCAAGTCGTCCAGTGCGCGCCCGAGTCGCTCGCGACCGGCGAGCGACAGGGTGCCCTCGATCGAGAGGTCGACCAGAAGCCGGGCGGGATCGGCGCACAAGGCGCGAAGGCGCGGCCGTCAGGACCTCGATCTCGTCGTCGCCGTGAATCTGCACCGCCTCCTCGCGCCACTGAAAGCGTCCGGTCACGAGCGGCGTGACCTCGGGCGGGCCGCCCTCCGCCGCAAGCTCTACGAGCAACGCATGGCCGCCCTCGACTACGCCGAACTCGTCCACCTCAGGGGTGCCCGAATACCAGCAGCGCGGCCCGATCCGCTTCATGCCGTGCCAGTCGCCGAGCGCCAGATAGCCGAGGCCGGCGCGCTCGGGCCGGGCCGGATCGATCAGGTTGGGCTGGCTCCGCGCATCGGAGCCGAAGGCGCTGATCGAGCCATGCGCGAGCCCGATTCGGATCGCCGCCTCGGGCGTCGCGGCCCGATCCATCCAGGCGGTCGGATCGCCCAGCAGCCGGCGGCGGGCGAGCGGGGCCGCAAGCAGCTGGGCCCTGCCGCCGGCCAAGGCGACCGGCGCGGGCTCGAGGTGCACATGGACGTTGTCCGGCAGACCGCGCCGCAGCACGCGATCCCAGGGCCCGCCCGGCTGATGCGGGTCGTGGTTGCCCGGAATGAGGTGCCACTGTACGCCGGAGAATGCCCGCATCCGCTCGATCGGCTGGCCGAGGGTGCGGTCTTCGGCCGTGGCGACGTCGTAGACGTCGCCGGCGACCAGCACCAGCGGCGCCTCTCGCTCCAGCGCCAGCCGGCCGATGGTCGAGATCGCCTCCAGGCGCGCCTCCTGCAGCACCCCCATCGTGGCGTCGTCGACGAATCGAAAGACCTTGCCGATCTGCCAGTCGGCGGTGTGAACGAGCCGCAAAGGCGCCTCTCCGCAACGTTACGGGTGACTTGCCCGCGACGAGGGAACAACGCAAGATCAAATGTCATGTCGTGTCGCCGGGGCCGAGCCCGACCGATTCATCGACGGTGACCGTGGGGACGAGCGAGGGCGCGATGGTCGAGCAGGCGGTTGTCCAGCGGCGACGGGGCGGACGTGAGGCGAGGCGGGAGCTGCGTGCCCAGCCGATCGCGGAGGACGAGCGGGCGGTGCGACCCGGCCTCGCCGGCGGCCGCTATCGGGCGCTGAGCGACGCCGAGGTCACGAGGATCCATCGCGCCGCGCTCGACGTGCTCGAGCAGATCGGCCTCGCCGATCCGATCCCCTCCTGCGTCGAACTGATCACCACCGCCGGCGGGACGCTCGGCGCGGATGGCCGCCTGCGCCTGCCGCGCGCGCTGGTCGAGGACGTGCTGGCGGGAGCGGGCCGGCGCTTCGTGCTGCCATGCCGCCGATCCGAAGCACGATCTCGAGCCCTGGGATACCAAGGTCTATTTCGGCACCGCGGGCGCGGCGGTGCACATGGTCGATCCGGTGCGGCGCACCTACCGCGAGTCGACGCTTGCCGATCTCTACGACCTCGCGCGTCTGGTCGATCGGCTCGATCACGTCCACTTCTTCCAGCGCCCCGTGGTGACCCGCGATCTGCACCGATCCGCGCGAGCTCGACCTCAACACCGCTTACGCCTGCCTCGCCGGCACCTCCAAGCACGTCGGCACCAGCTTCGTGCAGCCCGAGCACGTCGACGAGGCGGTCGCGATGCTGCACCTGATCGCCGGCGGCGAGGATCGCTGGCGGGCGCGGCCGTTCTTGAGCATGTCCTGCTGCTTCGTCGTGCCGCCGCTCAAGTTCGCGACCGATGCCTGCCGCTGTCTCGAGGTCGCCGTGCGCGCGGGCATGCCGATCCTGCTGCTGGCGGCGGGGCAGGCGGGCGCAACCAGCCCGGCCGCGCTCGCCGGCGCCGTCGTGCAGGAGGTTGCGGAAGTGCTGGCCGGCCTCGTCTACGTCAACCTGATCGCGCCCGGCCACCCTGCGATCTTCGGCCCCTGGCCGTTCGTCTCGGATCTGCGCACCGGGGCGATGAGCGGCGGCAGCGGCGAGCAGGCCGTGCTCAGCGCCGCCTGCGCCCAGATGGCCCAGTTCTACGACCTGCCGGGCGGCCTGCCCGCGGGCATGACCGATGCCAAGCTGCCCGACGCCCAGGCCGGCTACGAGAAGGGGTACACCAATCTGCTCGCCGCCCAGGCCGGCGCCAATCTGATCTACGAGTTCGGCCGGCATGCACGCGAGCCTGCTCGGCTGCTGCTTCGAGAGCTTCGTCATCGACAACGACCTGCTCGGTGCCGTCCTGCGCACCGTGCGCGGCATCGAGGTGACCGAGGACAGCCTGTCGATCGAGGCGATGCGCGAGGTCTGCATCGGCGGCCCCGGTCACTTCCTCGGCCACGGCCAGACTCTCGCGCTGATGCAGGCGGAATACCTCTATCCCGAGGTCGGCTGCCGGCGCAGTCCCAAGGAGTGGCTCGAGCAGGGCTCGCGCCGACGTTCTGGACCGCGCGCGGGCTCGCACCAAGGACATCCTCGCTGCGCACTACCCGCGCCACATTAGCCCGGCGATCGATGCCGAGATCCGGGCCCGCTTTCCGATCCGGCTGCCCGAGCGACTGATGCGCCCCGGCAATGGGCGCTGGTGAGTCGAAGCGGCGCTGACCTGGCCACCACCGACGCCGCCCGGCTCGACGAGCAGGGCCGCGCGGCAAGACCGACTACGGGCCAGTACCTCTGCGCATCGTCGACGAGCAGGGCCCGCGCGACTGAGCCGGCCGCCGGCCGGGGATGGCGAGGCGACGAAAGTGCAGCCTCCATCGTGGCCTCCAGCGCTGATATCGATGGAGGATTGAGTGGAGGCTGATGCCGGATCAATGTCGGCGCAAGGTCAGCGCCTGGAAAAAGCCAGGGATTTCAACGCCGCTCTCCAGCGCTGGAGGCAGCCTCCAGCCTGCCTCCAGGAGCCTTGCCTCACCTCCGACGTTACTTGTGAGGCTCAAGATGACGATGCGTCACTTTTGGTTCATGGTGGCGCAGAAATGCGCCAAGCGATGCGACAGTGTGAGTAATTTCCAAGGTAAATGCAAATATTCGATCCACATATTACTTTGGCATTTTCGGCATGATCTGCCATCTTACGGCGGCGTTCTGGCCCAAAATTCGCGATCGAAAACGCCTCTACTCGACGGCGCT
This sequence comes from uncultured Alphaproteobacteria bacterium, assembly GCA_963815435.1. Taxonomy (GTDB): domain Bacteria; phylum Pseudomonadota; class Alphaproteobacteria; order Geminicoccales; family Geminicoccaceae; genus DATAOG01. The sequence goes on along the minus strand of CAWFGZ010000006.1, from coordinate 14,007 downwards.
CTCCATTTCACGGGCTGATCTCGGATCTTACGGCCGACCGTGATGTCCGGCCGCCTCCAGATGCCTCCATCAGGTCAGTCAACGGGAGCCCATCCACCCTGTTACGACACGCCGCGGGAGGGCCGAGGACGGAGGCCTCGGCGAAAAGCTGCACCACTTGCTCCTCATCCAGTCATTGGCTCCCCACCAGCCTCCCACCATGGATAACCTGACCATCTGCACCGGTACCAGGCTACCAGGCCTTGGCGACCAGGACGTCACAGGGAGCTTGGCCAAGCAGATCCTCGGCCACACTGCCGAGTACCGCGTGAGCAATGCCTGAGCGCCCATGGGTCCCGGCCACGAGGAGGTCCGCGTTAAGGTGGCCGGCGGTGGCCAACAGCACCTCTTGCGCCATGCCGTTGACGACGAGCCGGTTCACCGGCGGCGCTTGATCGCCGAAGCGGGCCAGGAAGGCCGTAAGCTCTTCGTTAACCGCGCGATCCATGGCCTGCGTGTGCACCTCCCGGGCCTCTGCTCGGGCATCGCCTAAGAGGAAGTGGGGGAAGGGCGACAGGAAGCTGTGGACCAAATGGAACTCGGCCATGGGCGCTAGGCGGAAAGCGCATTGCGCCGCGCGCAGTGCGTGCAACGAGAAGTCGATCCCGATGACAGCGCACCGATAGTCCTCTGCCGCGTCCTTCCTCACGACAAGGGTAGGGATGTGCCCCAGACGGATGATCCGCTCCGCCGTCGTACCGCGAAACGCGTCCTGCAGAACGTCGGCCTGATGCATGCCGATCACGATTAGATCGGCCGGCCACGCCGCCGCCTCCCGCAGAATTTCGACGAAGGGCTTACCCGTGGCGACGCTGATCGAGATCGACGGCCTGGCGTCGCCGGCCGCGGTCTGGAGGCGTCCGGCGACAACCCTCTCCGCCTCGGCCCGCTCTGCCTCAACGAGATTTACGGGCCGGTCGCCTTCGACGACGTTCAGGACCCGCAACTCGGCCTGATGTTGCCGGGCCAGGAGAACCGCACGGGTGAGAGCGCGCTCCGCACGCGACGAGAGGTCGGTTGCCAGTAAGAGATTCTTCATGCCTCACCTCCGCACGAGACCTGCCTACCTGGGGGCAGAGCGCCAAGCTACGACGTGATCGCTCCATCGGGGTCTCAGCCTCCCGGCACGTTTGCCCTTCTCCCCGCGGAGCGCATTGCAGCACATCAAACTGGAGATGAGCGCGTGGTGCAACGCCCGATCGAGATCAATGCCCAAGCGCGAGGCCTCCAGTTCTGCGCCCACGAAATATCACATGCCTGGGACGGACGATCCCTTCGCCACAATCGAGATGTTGCCCATGGTTGGTCTAGCGGACGAACTACATTAGTCAGCATCGACGGCAACAGTGGTTGGTCGGATGGGTCCCCATCCTAACAGGCTATCCGGGCGAGGCGGCGGCGGATCGCCTTCTCGATCTCGATCACCGCGAAGCCGGCGACGCCGACTGCGACCGCCAGCGCACCCTCGGGGATGCTGAGCGGCCGGGCGCCGAAAAGCCCGTGCATGAACGGGGCGTAGGTGAAGACGAACTGCAGGACGGTGACGAGGGTGATCGCAATCAGCACCGCCCGCGTGCCGACCACGCCGCGGAGCGTCAGCGATGGCACGCCGAGGTAGCGGACGTTGAACAGGTAGAACACCTCCATGGCGACGAGCGTGTTGACCGCCATGGTCTGCGCCTTCTCGATGTCGACCCCCTGGGCCCGCGCCCACAGGAAGACGCCGAAGATCCCGCCAGAAACAGTAGCGACACGAAGGCGATCCGCCACAAGCAGGAACCGCGACAGGACCGGCTCGTCCAGCCGGCGCGGCGGGCGCGTCATCACGCCCGGCTCGGCCGGCTCGAAGGCGAGCGCCATGGCCAGTGTCGACCGCGGTGACCATGTTGATCCACAGGATCTGCAGCGGCGTGATCGGCAGGGCCGTGCCGAGCAGGATCGCCGCGATCAGACGTCAGCGCCTCGCCGCCGTTGGCCGGAAGCAGGAACAGGATCGCCTTCTTCAGGTTGTCGTAGACGGTGCGCCCTTCCTCCACCGCGTGCGCGATCGAGGCGAAGTTGTCGTCGGCGAGCACCATCTCGGCCGCCTCCTTGGCCGCCTCGGTGCCCTTGCTGCCCATGGCCACGCCGACGTCGGCGCGCTTCAGCGCCGGCGCGTCGTTGACGCCGTCGCCGGTCATCGCGACGACGCCACCCTCGGCCTGCAGCGCCTCGACCAGGCGCAGCTTGTGCTCCGGGCTGGCCCGGGCGAAGACGTCGACCTGCGGCGACCAGCCGGCGCAGGCCGCGTCGTCGAGCGCGTCGAGCTCCGGCCCCGGTGACCACCTCGCGTCGTTCGCCAGCGCCGAGCTGGCCGGCGATCGCGCGCGGCGGTGCGCGGCGTGGTCGCCGGTGATCATCTTGACCCGGATGCCGGCCGACCGGCAGGCGGCGATGGCCTCGATCGCCTCGTCGCGCGGCGGGTCGATGAAGCCCGAACAGGCCGAGCAGGGTCAAGCCCGCCCTCGACGTCGTCGAAGCGAAGATCGCGGTGGTCGGTGGCCGTCGTCCCGGCGGGCGACCGCCAGCACCCGCTGGCCGCGCGCCGCCAGCTCCTCGACGCGCCGATGCCAGTAGGCCGCTCCAGCGGCCGGTCGCCGTCGCCGGCGCGCTCGCGGACGCACATCGCGAGCACCCGCTCCGGCGCGCCCTTGACGTAGATGAAGCCCCGGCCTTCGTGGTCGTGGTGCAGGGTCGCCATGAAGCGGTGCTCGGACTCGAACGGGATGACGTCGCGTGCGCGGATACGCGCTCGCGCTCGAGGTCCGGCTCCAGGCCGGCCTTGAGCGCCGACCGCGACCAGCGCGCCCTCCATCGGGTCGCCGTCGACCACCCAGCGCCCATCGCCGTCCGCCCGGCGGAGCGTCGCCTCGTTGCAGAGCACGCCCGCACGAACCATCTCGGCGAGCAGCGGCCGGCTGCTCCGGCTCCAGCGTCCCGCGCCGGCGAGGGTGAAGCCGCCGTGCGGGTCGTAGCCGACCCCGCTCACCTCGAAGACGTGCTGGGCGGTGGCGACGCCCGCACGGTCATCTCGTTCTGGGTCAGGGTTCCGGTCTTGTCGGAGCAGATGACCGTGACCGAGCCCAGCGTCTCGACCGCCGGCAGGCGGCGGATGATGGCGTTGCGGCGCGCCATGCGCTCGCACGCCGATGGCGAGCGTTATCGTCAGGATCGCCGGCAGGCCCTCGGGGATCGCCGCGACCGCGAGGCCGACGGCGGCCATGAACATCTCGCTCGCGGTGTAGTCGCGGACCAGCAACGCCGAAGACGAAGGTCAGCGCCGCGACGCCGAGGATGGCCGCGGTCAGCCAGCGGCGCGAAGCGGGCCATCTGGCGGAGCAGCGGCGTGGTCAGCCGCTCGACCGCCGCAGACCAGGCCGCTGATGCGGCCGATCTCGGTGTCCGCTCCGGTCGCGACCACCACGCCGAGGCCCTGGCCGTGGCTGACCAGCGTGCCGGAGTACGCCATGCGAGGAGCGATCGCCCAGCGGCGCCTCCAGGTCGACCGGTGCGATCGTCCTTCTCGACCGCGACCGACTCACCGGTCAGCACCGCCTCCTGGACCTGCAGCGACTTGACCTGAACGAGGCGGAGGTCGGCCGGCACCTTGTCGCCGGACTGCAGGAAGACGATGTCGCCCGGCACCAGTTCCTCGGCCGGGACCATCCTGCGCCGCCGGTCGCGGATCACGATGGCCTGCGGCGACAGCATCTCCCGGATCGCGTCGAGCGCCCGCTCCGCCTTGCCCTCCTGGAGGAAGCCGAGCACGGCGTTGACGAGGACCACCGCCAGGATCACGCCGGTGTCGACCCAGTGCCCGAGGGCCGCCGTCACCGCCGCGGCGGCGATCAGGACGTAGATCAACAGGTTCTCGAACTGCGCCAGGAACCGTCGCAGCGGCCCCGCTACCTTCGGCCGCTGGCAGGCGGTTCGGACCATCGCGCTCGAGCCGCCGCCGCGCTTCGTCGGCGGCGAGACCACCTCGCTCGCTCGCCAGATGCAGGAAAACTTCGTCGGCCCGCAAAGCGTGCCACGAAGGCTGATCGGACCCCTGTATCCGGTCGCGCCTTCTCTGCCGGCCTTGCCTGCTGCAATGCCATCTCCACCGCTCGCCCCACGGCTCCGAAGTGACGCAGTGTAGCTTGCGGTCGTGTGGTCGGGGCCAACAATCCGCCGCACCGCCGGACTGTGGCCACCTTTCCGGCGGGCATCAAGGCGCGATCGCCACCTTAAACCAGTGGTCGGCGGACAGAGCCTGCGCCGTTTGGGCCGCCCGTGTCGAGAGATACGAGGACTTTTCGCAAGCCATCTTGTCGGGCAGCCGACACAGCATGGCCCCGTTGCGGGGTGGTGAACTGGCGGCGTGGAGGTGGTTGCGGGGGTGGGATTTGAACCCACGACCTTCAGGTTATGAGCGCCTTGACGAGCGTACCGTTGAGGCTGCTCCACCGCCGCTGAAGACCAGGGAACCGAGATTCAGCGATCAGGTGAACAGACCGCGGCACGGGGAGGTCTGGGCCTCGAGTCGGCGAAGCCACGTGAGGGATAATTTCGAAGTGGGAGGTTCCGGACCGCGGCCGAGAGATCGGGCCGGCTGGGCGGTATCCTCGGCCTTTGTGCGTCTCACCGCGGCGATCGTCACGGCGGGGGCGATTGACCAGGTGACCACCGGGGACTACCTCGGGCCATGAAAGTGGTCGGCATCAAGCAACTGAAGGCGCGGCTGTCCGAGTACCTGCGCCTCGCCAAGGCGGGCGAGACGGTGCTGGTCACCGAGCGCGACGAGGTGGTGGCCGAGCTGCGCCCGGCGCGCCGCCGGGCGCCGATCGCCGAGCGCGCTCGAGGAACGCCTGGAGGCGCTCGCCGCGGCCGGCGAGATCAGCCGGGCCGGCCAGCCGAAGGGCGACTGGGCTTGGCGGAGCCGCGGTCTCGGGCTGCCCGCCGGCACCGCGCAGACGTTGCTCGACGCGCTGCGCCAGGAGCGCTCCTGAACGGCGTCATGGCCTCGGCCGCGGCCCTCTACCTGGATACCTCGGTGGCCTTGCGGGCGACCCTCGAGTCAGGGCACGACGCCGGAGATCGAGCGGCGGATCGCCGCCGCACCGGTGCTCGTGACCTCGCGCCTCGCACTGGTCGAATCGGCGCGTGCCCTGCTCCGGGTCCGGCTCCAGGGCGGCGTGCCCGAGCGCCGGCTCGCCGACGCGCGGCGCGAGCTGGATGGCTTTGGAATCGATGCGAGCTGTGGGAGCTGAGCCCGGCGGTCTGCGATCTCGCGGCGCTGCTGGCGCCCGAGCAGGCAGCTGCGCACGCTGGATGCGCTGCATCTGGCGACCTTCGTCCTGGCGCGGCGGCAGATCGAAGGGCTCGAGCTGCTCACCGCGGACCAACGCCTCGAGGAGGCTGCGGGCTCGGCATGATGAGGCGCCTGGTCGATCCGTGCCGCGGCTCCCGGTCCGGCGCGCACAACGCCGGAGATGCGCACGGCGCCAAGGCGTTGGGCTCGGCGTGCAGAGGGGTGGTTGCGGGGGTGGGATTTGAACCCACGACCTTCAGGTTATGAGCCTGACGAGCTACCGGGCTGCTCCACCCCGCGTAAGACCGGCTCAAGTAGCGCAAGGCGCGATAGCCGGCAGCAAGATCCCAAACCGGCTCAAGTAGCGCAAGGCGCGATAGCCGGCAGCAAGAATCCCAAACCGGCTCAAGTAGCGCAAGGCGCGATAGCCGGCAGCAAGAATCCAAACCGGCTCAAGTAGCGCAACGCGCGATAGCCGACAGCAAGATCAGAGATCAGAGGCCAGACCAGGGAGGAGAAGGTCTGGGCCTCCGAGCGTGGAAGCGAGTCGTGACGAGGGGAAGGCAGAGGGGCAGCGGAGCGAAGGCAGGAGCCTGGCCGCCGGCGCGCCGATCTCGAGGTCTGATCTCCGACCTCTGGCCTTGAACGCCTCGCTAGACCTGGCGACGACCCGCTCTCCCACCCTTGAGAGGGCAGTACCCTGGGCGCGGTGCGGTTTCACGGCCGAGTTCGGAATGGGATCGGGTGGGGCCCGCACGCTGTGATCACCAGGTCGAGCCAGGCGTTCAAGGCCAGAGGCCAGAGACAGAGACAGAAGACAGATGGCGCCGGGGCTTGGCCGCGGCGTCCGAGTCTTGCGCTCTGACCTTCGGAGTCGTGAAGCGTATGGGCATGGGGTTCAGAGGACAGAGAACAGAGCGCAGAGATCAGAAGGTGGGACGCCGACCCGCGCGGGCCGCCGCTGCACTTTCTGTCGTCTGTCGTCTGTCATCTGATCTGGCCTTCGGATGCGAAGCCCCGAGCGCGTGCCACAGCGCGCTTGGGGCTGAGCGTAAGGAGCTCGTTTCGAGCGATTAGGACCGCTCGGCTGCACGCGTTACCGCGCTTCGACCTGCGGCCTATCGACGTGGTGGTCGACCACGGCTCTCGACGAGACCTGGTTTTGAGGCGGGTTTCCCGCTTAGATGCTCTCAGCGGTTATCCCGGCCGAACGTAGCTACCCGGCGGTGCGGCTGGCGCCACAACCGGTCCACCAGAGGTTCGTCCACCCCGGTCCTCTCGTACTAGGGGCAGGGCCTCGCAAGTCTCATACACCCACGGCAGATAGGGACCGAACTGTCTCACGACGTTCTAAACCCAGCTCACGTACCACTTTAATCGGCGAACAGCCGAACCCTTGGGACCGGCTTCAGCCCCAGGATGTGATGAGCCGACATCGAGGTGCCAAACCGCCCCGTCGATCTGGACTCTTGGGGGCGATCAGCCTGTTATCCCCGGCGTACCTTTTATCCGTTGAGCGATGGCCCGTCCACGTGGGACCACCGGATCACTAGGGCCGACTTTCGTCTCTGCTCGGCCCGTCGGCCTCGCAGTCAGGCGGGCTTGTGCCCTTGCACGCAACGGCTGGTTGCCGACCAGCCTGAGCCCACCATCGCGCGCCTCCGTTACTCTTTGGGAGGCGACCGCCCCAGTCAAACTACCCGCCATGCAGGGTCCCGGGCCCGGTTCGACGGGCCGCGGTGAGACAGCAGACTGACCAAGGGTGGTATTTCAAGGTTGCCTCCGGACGAGCTGGCGCCCGCCCTTCGCTGGCTCCCACCTATCCTACACAGGGTCGGCCTGCTGCCAGTGCAAAGCTGTAGTAAAGGTGCACGGGGTCTTTCCGTCTGACCGCGGGTCGCCCGCATCTTCACGGGCAGTTCAATTTCGCTGAGTCGGTGTTGGAGACAGCGGGGAGACCGTTACGCCATTCGTGCAGGTCGGAACTTACCCGACAAGGAATTTCGCTACCTTAGGACCGTTATAGTTACGGCCGCCGTTTACCGGGGCTTCGGTTCGGAGCTTGCACCCCTCCCCTTAACCTTCCGGCACCGGGCAGGCGTCGGACCCTATACGGCGTCTTGCGACTTCGCAGAGCCCTGTGTTTTTAGTAAACAGTCGCCACCCCCTGGTCTGTGCCACCCCGCCCTGGTTGCCCAAGAGCGAGGTCCCCCTTATCCCGAAGTTACGGGGGCAAGTTGCCGAGTTCCTTCAACACCGTTCTCTCAAGCGCCTGGGTATGCTCAACCAGTCCACCTGTGTCGGTTTGGGGTACGGTCCATGTTGCTGGGGCTATTTCCTGGACCCCCGCGGCCGCCCGAGCAATCCGATAAGCTCGAACGACGGTTGGGGGCCGTCACCACCAGCGGGCCCAGGACTATTAACCTGGTTGCCATCGGCTACGGCTTTCGCCCTCGCCTTAGGGGCCGGCTCACCCTGCGCGGATTAGCCTGGCGCAGGAACCCTTGGACTTCCGGCGACAGGGTCTTACACCCTGTTGATCGCTACTCATGTCAGCATGCGCACTTCCGATACCTCCAGCGGCCCTCACGGGCCGCCTTCACCGGCCTACGGAACGCTCCGCTACCGGTTCAGAGGACAGATGACAGACGACAGATGACAGAAGCGCCTAGCGCCAGCTGCGGTGCAAGCCCTGCAGCATCTGCGCGATCTCGCGGTACTCCTGTCGCCACGCCTGCCATGTCGCCTCGTCGATATAGCCGAGGTCGAGACAGTAGCGGCACCACAGCCGCATCTCGTCCGCCGACCCCATGGCCATCATGACGATAGCGCGGAACTCGGCGGTGGACACGCCCTGCCGGCCGAACCCTTCGGCCAGATTGGCGCAGATCGACTTGCTGGCACGGCGGATCTGGTCCGCCAGCGCCCGCTGCTCCATCAGCCGGCAATTCGAGACTTCGACGGTGGACTTCCAACGACAACCGCTACGCCCGCTTGAACACCTCGAGATCTTCAAACGTCGCCACAGGCGGTAGTCGTCCTTGTCTGTCCTCTGTCATCTGTCATCTGTCCTCTGAACCCCGCAGCTTCGGTGCATGGCTTGAGCCCCGCTACATCTTCGGCGCAGGACCGCTGTTAGACCAGTGAGCTGTTACGCTTTCTTTCAAGGATGGCTGCTTCTAAGCCAACCTCCTGGTTGTTTAGGCCGTCCCACATCCTTTGCCACTTAGCCATGACTTGGGGACCTTAGCTGGCGGTCTGGGCTGTTCCCCTCTCGACGACGGATCTTCGCACCCGCCGTCTGCCTGCCGCGCATGAACACTTCGGTATTCGGAGTTTGGCTAGGTTTGGTAAGGCTCGCGCCCCCCTAGCCCAACCAGTGCTCTACCCCCGAAGGTCTTGGCGCGACGCGCTACCAAAATAGCTTTCGCGGAGAACCAGCTATCTCCGGGTTTGCTTGGCCTTTCACCCCTAGCCACAGGTCATCCCCCACTTTTTCAACAGTGGTGGGTGCGGCCCTCCAGTGCGTGTCACCGCACCTTCAGCCTGCCCATGGCTAGCTCACCCGGTTTCGGGTCTGCTCCTTCTGACTTTGCGCCCTGTTCAAACTCGCTTTCGCTGCGCCTTCGCCTCACG
>CAWFGZ010000005.1:0-193040 GCA_963815435.1 uncultured Alphaproteobacteria bacterium | reverse complement strand
CGCTCGCGATCCTGCGCCTGGACTGAGTGCCGAAATTGCACGCAAGCGTGGTCCAAGCAAGTCGGTGGTTTTCCCGGGTGCGCGGGTTGGAGGTGCTCTTGCAGCATGCCTGCTACGCTTTCAACATGATGGATCGGCTTGACAACGTTGCCCTTGGCGAGACGAAGTCGCCCTGCGTTCGCATCGAGACTTTTATGGCAGGCCCGGAGGGCTAACCGCAGATGGATGGGTTCTCGGCATCGAAGCTCGTGATCATCATCTCGCTCCTGGTCCCTGGCTTCATATCGATGAAGGCGTATGGCGCCTTTCATCCGGTAGAGCCGATCATCCTGAAAGACAATGTTCTTGAGGCTATTGCCTTTGGCCTTGTAAATTTCGCATTGTTATTTTGGCCAATTATTCTAGTCGCGAAACCAGAATTTGCTGCATTGCATCCGTTCGTCACATATGCTCTTGTAATATTAATTTTCCTTGTCGCCCCAATCGCTTGGGCCATGATTCTTCTTTTGTTGTTCAGATTATTAGAACGAAAGAACATCATTCTGCGAAGACACAAGACCGCCTGGGATGATTTCTTTACAAGAAGGCAGCCGTCCTGGATCATTGTTCATCTCAAGGATGGCCGTCGAATAGGGGGGCGGTACGCAGAAAAATCTTATGCGAGCTTGTACCCCAACTCGGGCCATCTATATCTGGAAGAGCTCTGGAAGCTGGACGAGGTCGGACGCTTTGCGCAAAAAGTCCCCGCCACCCAGGGGTTGGTACTGCGTCCCAGCGACTACGAGTTCATAGAACTCTTCCAAGCCAGCGGAGACACGCGATGACCGAATCTGAAGGTAACTCTTCCGACGGTCCGCGTCTGACAGTCAGGGAGGGCGTCCACCCGACCGCTCCATTACAGACCATGCGTCCGCCGCAAGGTGGGTCGGGCGTTCCAGCGGTTTCGAAGCCCGCCAGCCCACCCCTCGCCCCCTCGGGACAGACGTCCGACAAGCAGTGACGTGAGACATGCCGGCTCTTATCAGACCAGCCGCCAGTGTTCGGCGGATAACTTGCGAGATCGCCAGCCTATCTCAATGCTGGGAGTCGTCGTGAGCGGGGCAGCCCAGCCCTGACCAGGTAGAGATCGTGGGGTTCGATGTTCGGCAGGTAGCGGGCGATGCAGACCAACTTTTCAGCCGAGCAGCTGAGCGATCCGCACGTCGCGGAGTCCGAGAAGATTCTGCGCCATTGCGTGCATTGCGGCTTCTGCACCGCGACCTGCCCGACCTACGTGCTCCTGGGCGACGAGCTCGACAGTCCGCGCGGGCGGATCTACCTGATCAAGGACATGCTGGAGAACGACCGGCCGGCCAGCGAGAACGTGGTCAAGCACATCGATCGCTGCCTGTCCTGCCTCGCCTGCATGACCACCTGCCCCTCGGGCGTTCACTACATGCACCTGGTGGACCACGCGCGCCGGCACATCGAGGCGACCTACACCCGACCGCTGCCCGATCGGCTGTTGCGCAGCATGCTCGCAATCGTGCTGCCACGGCCGTTCCTTTTTCGCCTCGCTCTGCTCGGCGCCTGGTGCGCCCGTCCGCTCGCACGCCGGCTGCCGGGGCCGCTTGGGGCGATGATCCGTCTCGCTCCGGTCGCGATTCCGTCACCCTCGCCAGTTGATCGAGCGCAGGTGTTCAAGGCCGAGGGCCCGCGACGGGCGCGCGTCGCACTCCTGAACGGCTGCGCGCAGCGGGTCCTGGCGCCGGAGATCAACGAGACCACGATCCATCTGCTCACCCGCCACGGGGTCGAGGTCGTGGTCACCGCAGGCGCTGGCTGCTGCGGCGCGCTCGCCCATCACATGGGCAAGGAGCGGCCGGCGCTCGCCGCCGCCAGGGCCAACATCGATGCCTGGTGGCGCGAGCTCCAGGGGCCGGGGCTGGACGCCGTGATCATCAACGCCTCGGGCTGCGGCACCACGGTCAAGGACTACGGCTTCATGCTGCGCACCGACCCGGCCTACGCCGACAAGGCCGCCCGGATCAGCGAGATTACCAAGGACATCACCGAGTTCATGGACGAGATCGGGCTGCGGCCGCCGGTGCGCGTGCCCGATCTGGTGGTGGCCTACCACTCGGCCTGCTCGATGCAGCACGGCCAGCAGATCCGCCTCGAACCCAAAAAGCTCCTGAGCGAGGCGGGCTTCACGGTCAAGGACGTGCCCGAAGGGCATCTCTGCTGCGGCTCGGCCGGGACCTACAACATCCTCCAGCCTGTAATCGCGACCCGGCTCCGCGATCGCAAGATCGCCAACATCGAGCGACTGCACCCCGACCTCATCGCGACCGGCAACATCGGCTGCATGACTCAGATCGCGACCGGTACCGCGCTGCCGATCGTGCACACTGCGGCGCTGCTCGACTGGGCGACCGGCGGCCCGGCGCCGAAGTCGATCGAAGCTCTGGTCGCGCGGCGCGAGCGGAGCGCCGCGAGCGCGGTGCCCGAAGCCGCCGATTAGGACCACGTACGAATCGTCGAGACCTTCTCAGGCCGACCGGTCGGTCAGGAAGCTTCGGCCAGATGGGCCGCCTGATCCTCGGCGATCAGCGCGTCGATCAGCTCGTCGAGCGCTTCGCCGTTCAGCACCCTCTCGAGTTTGTAGAGGGTCAGGTTGATCCGGTGATCGGTGCAGCGGCCCTGCGGGAAGTTGTAGGTGCGGATGCGCTCGGAGCGATCGCCCGAGCCGACTTGGCCGCGCCGGTTGGCCGCCCGCGCGGCGTCGCGTGCCGCCCGCTCGCGCTCGTACAGACGGGCCCGCAGGACCCTGAGCGCCTTGGCCTTGTTCTTGTGCTGCGATTTCTCGTCCTGCTGCGTGACCACGATGCCGCTCGGCACATGGGTGATCCGGACCGCGCTGTCGGTCGTGTTGACCGACTGTCCCCCGGGGCCGCTCGAGCGATAGACGTCGATCCGCAGATCGTTCTCGTCGATCTTGACGTCGACCTCCTCGGCCTCGGGCAGCACCGCCACGGTCGCGGCCGAGGTGTGAATCCGGCCCGACGCCTCCGTGACCGGCACCCGCTGGACCCGATGCACGCCCGCCTCGTACTTGAGCCGCGCGAAAGCGCCCCGGCCCTTGATCGCGACGATCGCTTCCTTCAGCCCGCCGAGCCCGGTGTCGCTCGCCGACATCGGCTCGAAGCGCCAGCCGTGCAGCTCGGCGTAGCGCTGGTACATGCGATACAGATCGCCGGCGAAGAGGGCCGCCTCCTCACCCCCGGTGCCGGCGCGGATTTCCAGGATCGCGCTCTTGTCGTCAGCCTCGTCGCGAGGCAGCAGGGCGAGCTTGACCGCCTGCTCGAGTTGCGGAATGCGCTCTTCGAGGACCGCGAGCTCGTCCCCGGCGAGAGCGCGCATCTCGGCGTCGAGCCCGGGATCGCCGAGCAGCTCCTCGAGACTCGAGATTTCGGCCCGGGTCGCGCGCAGAGCCTGGATCGAGTTCGCAATCCCTTCCAGCTCGGCAAACTCCTTGGCGAGCGCCTTATAGCCTTCACCCGACGTGCTGGCCATCAGGCGACCAAGCTCGTCGCGTCGGTTCAGGATCCCGTCGAGCTTGCCCTCGAAGCCCGATCTCTGGTCAGCAGCCATGGCGCAAATGTGGCCCGAGGGGCACCATCACACAAGCAGGCGCTCCAAGAGCTGTTCCCGCGCGACCTCCTCCTGCTCGCCCCGATCGAGATCGCGCAGCACGACCGTGCCCCGGGCCAGCTCGTCCTCACCGAGCAGGATGGCGAAGCGGGCCCGACGCTGCACGGCACGCTTGAGGCGCTGGCCGACCTTGCCGCGAAAGTCCATCTCGACGATGGCGCCGGTCGAGCGCAGCTCGTCCGCAAGGCGGAGCGCCTCGGCCTCGGTTCGATCGCCAACCGGAACCAGGGCGATCGGCCGCGGCAGCGTGGGCGTCTCGTCGAGCAGCATGGCGAGGCGCTCGACTCCCGCCGCCCAGCCGGTGCCGGGCGTGTCCGGACCGCCCATGGTCGCGACCAGGCCGTCGTAGCGGCCGCCTGCGAGCACCGCACCCTGGGCGCCGAGCTGCGCGGTCGTGAACTCGAACGCGGTGTGGGTGTAATAGTCCAGCCCGCGCACCAGGCGCGGGTTGATCTCGTACGCGATGCCGAGCGTGTCGAGACCGGCGAGCACGCGGTCGAAGAAGGCGCGCGAGGCGTCATTCAGGCTTTCGCTGAGGACCGGTGCATCCTTCAGGATCTCGCGGTCGCCGGCGTCTTTGCTGTCGAGAATCCGAAGCGGATTGCGCTCGAGGCGAAGCCGGCTGTCCTCGGACAGACGCTCGCGCCAGGCCTGCAGGTAATCGACCAGCCGGTCGCGATAGGCACGCCGGCTCTCGGGGTCGCCGAGCGTGTTCAACTCGAGCGTCACCTTGGCGCCAAGCCCGAGCGCCTCGAGAATGCGCCGGCCGACCGCAATCACCTCGACGTCGGCCTCGGGCTCGGCCGCTCCCAGAACCTCGACGTCGATCTGGTGAAACTGCCTGAGCCGCCCCTTCTGCGGCCGCTCGTAGCGAAACACCGGGCCACTCATGAACAGGCGGATCGGCAGGCTTTGGCCGAGCGCGCCCGAGATCAGCGCCCGCGCGACCCCGGCGGTGAACTCGGGCCGGAGCGTGATCCGCTCGCCGCCTCGATCCTCGAAAGTGTACATCTCCTTGGTGACGATGTCCGAGGTCTCGCCGAGCGTGCGCGCGAATACCTCGGTGAACTCGAACACCGGCAGCGCGATCTCGGCGTAGCCGTAGCGCGCCGCGACCTCGCGGCCGGTCTCCACCACCCGGCGATGGCGCAACGCATCCTCGCCGACGATGTCGTGGGTGCCGCGGACGGGGCGAAGCGCGCTCATGCTCGGATGCTGGCTTGTGGGCGATGATCGGGCCGGGCTGGTCAGGGCTTATCGCAATTTCGGACGCGGAATGCAAAACGCACGGCGCCCGCGCTGCCCGCGGGATTCGGCGCAATTCGTGCGTCAGTCCTCAGGCGCTTTTCTTCTCGGCCACGGAGTTCTCGGCCGCCCCGCCGTAACGACGCTCGACGTAGTCGGCGACGATCGCCTGGAATTCCTCGGCAATCCGCTCGCCTCTCAGCGTCAGCGCCTTCTTGCCGTCGATGAACACCGGCGCGGCCGGGCTCTCGCCGGTGCCAGGCAGGCTGATGCCGACGTCGGCGTGCTTGCTCTCGCCCGGGCCGTTGACGATACAGCCCATGACCGCGACGTTCAGCGCCTCGACGCCGGGATAGTGCTGCTTCCAGATCGGCATCTGATCGCGCAGATAGCCCTGGATGCGGTCCGCGAGCTCCTGGAAGTAAGTGCTGGTGGTGCGGCCGCAGCCGGGGCAGGCGGCGACCTGCGGCGCGAAGGAGCGGAGCCCCAGGCTCTGCAGCAGCTCCTGACAGACGATCACTTCCTGGGTGCGCGCTTCGCCCGGCCGCGGCGTGAGCGAGGCGCGGATGGTGTCGCCGATGCCCTCCTGGAGCAGGATCGCCAGCGCCGCCGTGGTCGCGACGATGCCCTTGGCGCCGATCCCGGCCTCGGTCAGCCCGAGATGCAGGGCATAAGCGCGAGCGGCGCGCGAGCTCGCGATAGACTGCGATCAGATCCTGCACCCGGCTGACCTTGGCCGAGATCACGATCCGGTCCGCCGGCAGGCCGATCTCCTCGGCCCTGGCTGCGCTCGCCAGCGCCGAGACGACCAGCGCCTCGCGCAGCACCGCGTCAGCCGACTGCGGCTCGGGCAGCCGCGCATTGTCGTCCATCATCCGGGTCGACAGCTCGGCGTCGAGACTGCCCCAGTTGACGCCGATCCTGACCGGCTTCTCGTGGCGCAACGCCGCCTCGATCATCATCTCGAACTGACGGTCGCGTTTGGCACCGAAGCCGACGTTGCCGGGATTGATGCGCAACTTGGCCAGGGCGGCCGCGCAGTCCGGGTGGCGGGTGAGGAACAGATGGCCGTGATAGTGGAAGTCGCCGACCAGGGGAACCTGGTAACCCCGCAGCCAGAGCCGGTCGCGAATCCGCGGCACCGCCTCGGCCGCCGCGTCGGTGTTGACCGTCACGCGCACGATCTCGGAGCCGGCATCGGCGAGCTCGATCACCTGACGGGTCGTGGCGTCGACGTCGGCGGTGTCGGTGTTGGTCATCGACTGCACGACGACCGGCGCGTCGCCGCCGACGACGACGTCGCCCACGCGCACGGCGTGCGTCTTATGCCGCGTGATCTCGCTCAGTGCGACCATGCTCGCTCCATGACTGTCCGGCAGTGGCAGGCTGGCGGGCGCATCATACGGCGTTTGCCGGGCGATACCAGCCGCGCGATCGGGTGGCTAGATCAGTACGTGTTGGCGTGATTTAAGGCGCATGGGCAAGACCTTTCGTGCTTGGGACGTGGATCAGGCTGGCTGCTGCCGCCGTCGGTCCATGACTTCGTGGCCGCCTGGCATGCGGCGCATCTGATCCGCGATCTGGTGCGCGAGACGCTGGACCTGTCGGCGATCTTCGGCGCCTACCCCGAGGAGCGGGGCCAGCCGCCGTATCATCCGGCGATGATGACGGCGCTGCTGCTGTATGCCTACAGCCGGGGCTCTACGCCTCGCGCCGGATCGCCGTGGCCTGCGAGGAGCGCGTCGACGTCATGGCGGTGACCGGCCTGCAGCGGCCGGACTTCCGCACCATCAGCGATTTCCGGAGCGCCATCTGCAGGCGCTCGGCGCTCTGTTCGTCCAAGTGCTGACCTTGTGCCGCCAGGCGGGCTTGGTGAAGCTCGGCCACGTGCGCTCGACGGCACCAGGATCAAGGCCAACGCGTCCAAGCACAAGGCGATGAGCTACGGCCGCATGGTTCAGGCGGAGCGCGCTGGCGGCCGAGGTGGCGGGCTGGCTGCGGCGGCCGAGGCGGCGGACGCGGCCGACGACGCCGCGCTCGGTTGGAGCGGCGCGGCGACGAGCTGCCGGCGTGGGTGCGGACAAGGCCGCGCGCCTGGCGAAGATCCGCGAAGCCAAGGCGGCGCTGGAGGCCGAGGCGCAGGCCGCAGCCGGCCTGCAGCGACCGCCATGACGAGACGCCACCGACCGCGGCGATACTGGCGCCGAGGCGGGCGCCGGCCGCCGGGGCGCCGCCCGCCGGGCGCCGCGCGGCCGCAGCACAGACTCCGCCAAGGCCCGCCGCAAAGCGCAACGCAACTTCACCGATCCCCACAGCCGGATCATCAAGACCAAGGACGGCTTCATCCAGGGTTACAACGCCCAGGCGCGGTCGACGGCAAACCCAGATCATCGTCGCCCACGATCTCATCAACGTCAGCGACAGGGTCAGCTCACGCCGCTGCTCGATGTCGTCCAGGCCATCACCGGCCGCGCCCCAAGAACTCTCCGCCGACGCCGGCTACTGCTCGGAGGCCAATCTCGCCGCCCTCCATGAGCGCGATCTCCACGCCTACATCGCCACCGGCCGGCAACGCCACGGCCACCGGCCGCCACCCGCCGTGGCCCCAGCGGCCACGGCGCGGCGAGCTCACCGCCGCGGCGCCCCGGCTTCGCAGCCGCTATCGCTTGCGCAAGCAGATCGTCGAGCCGGTCTTCGGCCAGATCAAGCAGGCCCGCGGCTTCCGCCAGCTCCTCCTGCGCGGCCTCGCCAAGGTCGAGCACGAATGGGCCCTGTCTCTTACGCGTCTTTTCCGGCACCAGGCGGGCGCGCAGGCGCTCCGGATCCAGCGACACGTCGCGGAGCACCGAGCCGTCGCCGCCGAGCGGCGGCAGGGTCGTGCCGTCGACGATCACATCGAGACCGCCCGCGTTACCGGTCCAGAGCGCCAGATCGGAGCGGTTCGGCACCAGAAAGACATCGCCTGGCTGCAAGGTGTGCGAGCGCAGGTAGTCGCCGCTGGCGCTGTCCACCCGGATCCAGCTGGTGTCATGCGCGCGCAGGATGACCCGGGCGTCGGTATTCTCCGCCTCGAACACCTGCGGCGCGGCCGTGCCGCCGCTCGCGGCCGGAGGCACCAGCCGGGCCAGAACCTGCTTCGCGTCCGGCGGGTTCGTCCCGCTTCCTCCCGACTGCGCGGCCTGACTGGACACATCGACCGCGCCCGAAGCGCCATTTGCCGGCTCGCTGGCCTTCGCCCGGGGGTGATCGTAGAGGGGCGGCCCGAGCGCCGGCAGCACGGCGTCAGCCGGCGGCGAGCCGGGCTGTGGAGAGACGTTCACGCCGGCAGTCTGTGAGGCGCCGGCTTCGGGCCGGCCGGCTTCCGGCAGCGTGGCCGGCCCTGCTCCCCCACCGGCTCCGATCTGCTGCTCGGGCTCGGCAGGCCCGGGGGTCGCGGGCGAGGGTTGCACAACTGTGCCGGATGGCCCGGGCGGGTTCGCTCGCGCCAATGTCTGGGCCACGGGCGGGCCAGCCTCGGGTGGCGTCGCGCGCCCCGCGGAAGCCGGCGGCGCCTCGGCGGCCGAGTCGCCGGAGGTGGTCGGAGGCGGCTCGACCGATACGTTGGCGCCGACCTGATCCGCTTGGACGGCCGGCTCTGGCGCCACGGTCACCGACGCTCCGCCGCTCGGCCGACTGTCGCCCCGCACGGCATCGAGGGCAAAGGTGCGAAGATTGCC
The DNA here is from genome assembly GCA_963815435.1 of uncultured Alphaproteobacteria bacterium. Classification (GTDB taxonomy): domain Bacteria; phylum Pseudomonadota; class Alphaproteobacteria; order Geminicoccales; family Geminicoccaceae; genus DATAOG01. Next base: position 184,386 of record CAWFGZ010000005.1, on the reverse strand, counting down.
CGGCACCTCGGCCACCGTCTCGATCATCGCTCTGCCCGCCGTGATGGAGATACGACCAGCCGGCATAGATCCCAGCAATCGCGACCAGCGACAGGACCAGGAGCGGCGTCTTCGGCAGTCGGCTTTCGGGCAGCGGCGTGCGGATGCGCAGGCGGGTCTTGTCCGTGAGATCGGCGACCGTCGATTTGATCTGGGTGATCAGATCGCTGCCGTCGAAGCCGAGGTAGTCGGCGTAGCTGCGCAGGAACCCGAGGGCGTAGGTGCGCCCGGGCATCATCGACAGATCACCCTGCTCGATGCCGAACAGATAGGTCGACTTGATGCGCAGATGCTGGGCGACGTCGTCGAGCCCCTCGCCCCGCTCCAGGCGCACCTGGCGCAGCTGCGCGCCAACCTCGCGCATCAAGGCCTCGGCGGGGTCGAGCGTGGTCTTGATCGTCAGTCGTCGTGCCAAGCATACCTTGCGCGAACGCCGCCCTGGTCGGTGCCCGGCCCGGTCGGACAGCCCGCTCCAGCCTTCGAGTGAAGGACCGGATCGCCCGCTCCCCCGACACCGGCGTGCAAACTGCGGCCCATCTCAGACATGCAGTTGCACGCCGTGATCAAGCGCGTAGTGGCGCAGTCTAACACGGACGCTGTGGTCCGGTAAATCGTACAGCTGCTCGAGATAGCGCGCGAGACGACCACAGCGCAGCGAGCGCAGCATCGCCTTGATCGGGCCGACCGCGGCCGGCGTGACCGACAGCTGGCGCACGCCGAGGCCGAGGAGCGTCATGGCCTCGAGCGGGCGCGACGCCATCTCGCCGCAGATCGACAGCGTGACCCCGGCTTCGCGGCAGCGCGCGACCAGCTCGCGCAGGAACGAGAGCACCGGCGGCGAGAGCACGTCGTAGCGGCCGACCAGCTCCGGATTGCCCCGATCGCAGGCGAACAGAAACTGCATCAGATCGTTGCTGCCGATCGAGATGAAATCGACCCGGGGCAGGAGCGCCGCCAGCTGCCAGAGCAGGGCGGGCACCTCGAGCATGGCGCCGACCCGGAGCCGGCTCGGCATGGCCTGCCCCCTTTGCTCGGCGCGTTCCAGCTCCATGGCGAGAAGCTGCCGGGCGGCGGTGAGTTCGGCAACCTCGGCGACCATCGGAAACATGACGTCGAGCGGCCGGCCGCCGGCGCTCTTGATCAGCGCCCGGAGTTGCGTGCGCAGGATCACCGGCCGATCGAGCACCATGCGCATCGCGCGCCAGCCCATCGCCGGGTTCTCTTCCGACGGGAAGGTCCAGTAGGGCAGATGTTTGTCGCTGCCCACGTCGAGGGTGCGGAAGACCACCGGCTTGTCGCCAGCCAGCTCGCGCACCTTGCAATAGAGATCGGTCTGGGTCTCGACATCGGGAAAGCCGTCGCGCGCCATGAAGGCGAGCTCGGTGCGGTAGAGACCGATGCCGTCGGCTGCGGTCGCCTCGAGGGCTGCCAAATCGATCAGGAACGCGGCGTTCAGATGCAGACCGACGCGAATGCCGTCGGCGGTGACCGCCGGCTGGTCGCGCAGACCGGCATAGACCCGCCGCCGCTCGGCCCGATCGGCGAGCGCGCGGGCGAAGGCGAGCTCGATGTCCTCGCCGGGCCGGACGAAGATCTGGCCGTTGTCGCCGTCAAGCGCCAGCCGATCGCCCGGCTCGATCCGGGTCATCGCGCCGCGCACCCGGCCGACCACCGGAATCTCGAGGGCGCGGGCAATGATCGTCACATGCGCGGTCGGCGAGCCCTCCTCGAGGATCACGCCGCGCAGCCGGCCAGGTCCATAGTCGAGCAGCTCGGTCGGCCCGAGCGTACGTGCGACCAGGATGAACTCTTTCGGCAGGACCGCCGGATCGTGCAGTCGGCTGCGGCCCGTGAGGTAAGCCAGCAGCCGGTCAGCCAGGGCATCGAGATCGTGCAAGCGCTCCTTGAGGTAGGCATCCGACACCTGCGCCATGCGCAGGCGGGTCTCCTCCTGGACCCGGCGGACCGCCGCCTCGGCGGTCAGGCCTGTGCGGATCGCCTCGCGCATGCTCCGCCGCCAGCCGGCGTCGTGGGCGAACATCCGGTAGGCTTCGAGGACCTCGCGGTGCTCGCCGTCGGCGACTTCGGGCAGCAGCAGGAGTTCGTCGACCGACGCCCGCAGGCCGGCGATCGCCTGCTCGAGGCGCGCCGCCTCACTCTCCGGGTTCTCGGCGACCAGGCGGGTGACCTCGATGCGCAACTGATGCAGCACGGCACTGCCCATAGCGACGCCGCCGACCAGATGAATCCCCTCGAGCCGCTCCGTCCGGGCGCCGCGGCCGAAGTCGGTCGGAAACTGGCTGGGGTCGATCAGGCCGCCCGAGGCGAACATCTCGGCGAATACGGTGGCGATGATCTGGAGCGCCTCGACCTCTTCGTCGGAATAGTGCCGCCGGGTGCGATTTTGGATTACCAGCACGCCGATCACGCGGCCGCCGTGCACGATCGGCACGCCGAGGAAGGAGTGGTAGATCTCCTCGCCGGTCTCGGGCCGGTAGGCGAAGTCGGGATGGCTTTGGGCATCGGGCAGATTGATCACCGAGCCCTGCGCCGCGATCAGGCCGACCAGCCCCTCGCCGATCCGCAGCCGGGTCAGATGGACCGCGCTCCGGCGCAGGCCCTCGGTGGCGAACAGCTCGAGATATTCGCCGCGCGCGCAACACGTAGGCCGAGCACACCTCGGCGACGATGTCGGCGGCGATCATGCGGACCATGCGGTCGAGGCGCTCCTGCGGGCTGACCGGCGCCGCCATCACCTCGACCAGCCGGCGTAGCAGACGTCGCGCGGCGCTGAGCTCGTCGCCCCGACGCTCGACCGAGGGCGGCACCGGCACGACCGGGCCTGGCGTGACCATCGTCACTCGGCGGCCTCCGCAAGTGGTTGCCCGAGCGCCGCGTCCTCGCGGCCGAGCGCAGCCACCGCCTGTCCGACCAGTTCCTCGAGGATCTCGGCGAGCGGTTGCACCTTGCTGATCAGGCCAACGCTCTGTCCGGCCATCAACGAGCCGTTCTCGACATCGCCCTCGATTACCGCGCGGCGCAGCGCACCGGCCCAGAAATGCTCGATCGCGAGCGAGGCGTCATCGAAACTCAGTTCACCGCGACGAAATTGGCCGATCACGTCCAGCTGCTTCTCGATGAACAGGCGGGTCGCCCGGTTCGCGAGCGCGCGCACCGGAATTACCTTGAACTCTGGATCGACCTGGACCGAAGGCACCGCGTCCCTGGCGTTCGCCCGGATGAAGGCCTGTTTGAACGCGGGATGGGCGATCGACTCGCAGGCGCAGACGAAACGCGTACCCATCTGGCAGCCGGCCGCGCCCATGCGAAGATAGGCCGCGATCGCCTCGCCGTGGCCGATGCCGCCCGCGACGAACACCGGCACCTCCCGAAGGTGCGGCAGAATCTCCTGGGCCAGCACGCTGGTCGCAACCGGGCCGATGTGGCCACCGGCCTCCATGCCCTCGATGATCAGAGCATCGGCGCCCGTGCGTACGAGCCGCCGGGCGACGCCGAGGCTCGGCGCGAAGCACAGCAGCTTGGCGCCACCTGCCTTGACCCGAACCATCGCCGCGCGGCTCGGCAGCCCCCCCGCGAGCACGATGTGGCTGACCCGATGCTCGAGACAGACGTCGATCAGCTGATCGAGCTTCGGATGCATGATGATCAGATTGACCCCGAACGGGCGATCGGTCAGCGCCCGGGTGGCGGCGATCTCGGCGCCGAGCTGCTCGGGTGCCATCGCGCCGCAGGCGATGACTCCGAAGCCGCCGGCGTTGGAGATCGCCGAGACCAGACGGCGCTCCGAGACCCAGGTCATCGCGCCGCCCATGAGTGATAACGAACAGCCGAGGAATTCTGTTCCGGCCCGCCACAATCTTTCGAGCCGGCGGCGGCCGAGGGCGATCTCCGGCTCAGGCGGCATCGAGGCCGTACGCCGTGTGCAGGGTGCGCAGCGCCAGCTCGGTATAGGCCTCGTCGATCAGAATGCTGATCTTGATCTCCGACGTCGAGATCGCCTGGATGTTGATGCCGCGCTCGGCCAGGGTTCGGAACATGACGTGCGCGGTGCCCGCGTGCGAACGCATGCCGACCCCGATCACCGAGATCTTGACGACCTCGCCGTCGGCGCGGATACGCCGGCAGCCGAGCTGCTCGCGCATCGCCTCGAGCGCGGCCGTCGTGCGCTCGAGATCGGCGCGGCCGACCGTGAACGTCAGGTCCGTCGTCTCGCCGTCGGCGGACACGCTCTGCACGATCATGTCGACATTGATGTTGGCCTCGGCCAGCGGGCCGAAGATGGTCGCGGCGACGCCAGGGCGGTCGGCGACGCCGACCAGCGTGATCTTGGCCTCGTCGCGGCTGTAGGCGATGCCGCTTACGATCTGCTGTTCCACGATTTCGCTCTCGTCCACCACCAGGGTGCCGGGGCGCGCCTCGAAGCTCGAGAGGACCTGAATGCGCACGCCGTGCTGCATCGCGAGCGCGACCGAACGGGTGGCGAGCACCTTGGCCCCCTGGGAGGCCATCTCGAGCATCTCTTCATAGGTGACCCGCTCCAGCTTGCGCGCCTTGGCGACGATCCGAGGGTCGGTGGTGTAGACCCCGTCGACGTCGGTGAAGATATCACAACGATCGGCAGAAAGCGCCGCCGCGAGAGCGACCGCCGAGGTGTCGGAGCCGCCACGGCCGAGCGTGCTGATCCGAGCATTCGGGCCGACGCCCTGAAAGCCTGCCAGGACGGCGACCTGGCCTTGATCGAGCGCGGCATGCAGCTTCGCGGCGTCGAGCGCCTTGATCCGGGCTCGCCCGTGACCGGCGTCCGTCTCCAAGGGTAACTGCCAGCCGAGAAAGGAGCGCGCCGGCACGCCCACGCGCCTGCAGCGCCAGCGCGAGCAGGCCAGAGGTGATCTGCTCGCCCGCGGCGACGACCACGTCGTGCTCGGCCCGATCGTAGCCCGGGCCGCCGAGCTCGACGACCCATCCGATCAGCTGATCGGTCGTCCCGGCCATGGCGGAGACGACCACGGCGATCCGATCGCCCGCTTGCCGGGCGGCCCGGATCCGCTCGGCGACTGCTCGAAATCCGCGCCAGATCGGCCACCGAAGTGCCACCGAATTTTTGCACCACCAGTGCCAACGCGCGGACCTCCGAGCCGAGCGGAGCCTGCCACCAGACGCTGCTCGACCGCAGGCACTGGCCAATGGCAGGTGGCGTGTACATAGTCGGCCGCTCAGAGCGAAGCAACCCTGGCCATCGCGCCCGACAGGAGCCCGATGCCCGCGCCCGATCGCGTCCGCCCGGCCAGCAGCGCCGACCCCGATGAGCTCAGGCGCTTCGCCGCCCTCGCCGGCCACTGGTGGGACGAGACGGGGCCGATGGCGGCGCTGCACAGGCTGAACCCGACCCGGCTCGCCTATCTGCGCGATCGAATCTGCGCCCGCTTCGACCGCGACCCGCTCGGCGATCGCCCCCTCGCCGGGCTCGAGGCGCTCGATGTCGGCTGCGGCGGCGGCCTGCTGTCCGAGCCGCTCGCCCGGCTCGGCGCCGCGGTCACCGGGATCGACCTCGAGCCCGCCAATCTGGCGGTCGCGCGCCGCCACGCCGAGGCGCGCGACTCTTTCGATCGACTACCGGGAGATCTCAGCGGAGCAGCTGGCCGCCGAGGGGACGACCTTCGACCTGGTATGTGTCATGGAGGTGGTCGAGCATGTCGCCGACCCGGCCGGGTTCCTGGACGCCTGCGGGCGACTGGTCCGCCCCGGCGGCGGGCTGGTCCTCGCCACGCTCAATCGCACGATCAAATCTTTCGCCTTAGGCATTGTTGCAGCGGAATACCTGCTCGGTTGGCTGCCACGCGGCACGCATCGCTGGTCCCGCTTCGTGCGCCCGTCGGAAGCCGCCCGCGCGCTCCGCCGGTGCGGCCTGACGATCGTCGATCTGAGCGGCGTCAGCTACGATCCGCTGCGCGATCGCTTCCGTCTCAGCGGCGATCCCGCCGTCAACTACATGCTGTTCGCGGTCCGCGACTGACGGCGGGCCCGCTCGCGCTCAGCCGTCGTGGCGCGGCAGCCAGGGGATCTGGCCGACCTGAGATGCCCTCGTCGCGCAACTCCTCGGCCTCGACCTTGGTCGCTTCGCCATAGATGCTGCGCTTGTCGGCCTCGCCGTAGTGCATCTTGCGCGCCTCCTCGGCGAAGCGCGGCCCGACGTGGTCGAAGTTCTTCTCGATGTGCGCCTGGACCTCGCGCAAGGCGCGCATTGCGGCCGCCGCCCGCTCCGGATCGAGCTTCGGCGCGGTGGCCGGCCCGCCGGGGCGACCTTCGGTGGTCGCCGCCTCGCCTGGCTCCCGGCGTGGACCCTGGTCGTCCTCGCGCGATGGCGAGCGCCGATTGACCGCCGGCGCCATCAGCGCCTTGGCGACCTTGCCGTCGCCGCAGATCGCGCAGGTGATCGCACCGGCAGCGGCCTGCTGATCGTAGGTCGCGCCGTCGCGGAACCAGGCCTCGAAGGCGTGGCCCTGCGAGCATCGCAGGTCAAACAGGATCATCGCGCCCGACTCACTGACTGCTCAGCGCTGTTCTACTCATTCAGAACTAGGGTCTGACCGCACGAGGCGCAAGGGCGCGACCGATGCTGATCAGGTCCGGCCGAGCAAACCGTCCAGCTCACCCGTGGCCTCGAGCGCGAGCAGCTCGTCCGAGCCGCCGATGGCCCGGCCGTCGATGAAGAGCTGCGGCACCGTACGCCCGTCCGCCCGCCCGCTCGACCATCTCGGCGCGCCGCCCCGGCTGCCTGCCAGAGATCGATCTCGATGAACGTGACCCCCTTCTTCTCGAGCAGGCGCTTGGCTCGCCAGCAATAAGGGCAAAGCGGGGTCGTGAAGATCTCGATCGCGGCCATGTCCGCACTGCACCCTCGACCAGTCCGCCGCCGGCCCCCTCCTTTCCGAGCGCGCCCATCATATGGGTTTGGAAGCGTCGCGCACCACTCGAGCAAGCGTCAGCACATCGACCCGCGCGGCACCCGCCCGACGCAGCACCTGCGCGCAGGCGCCGACCGTGGCGCCCGTGGTCATGACGTCGTCGACCAGGAGCAGTTTCCGGTCGGCGATCCGGCGGCTGTGCCAGGGGTGCGGCCGGAAGGCGCCGGCGGTGATGTTGGCGAGGCGCGCCTGAGCGCCGAGCCCCTGCTGGGAGCGCGTTGCGCGCCGCCGTTGCAGGAGATCGGGGACCATCGCCACACCGCTCTCGCGCGCCAGCGCCCGCGCCAGCACCGCAGCCTGGTTGTAGCCCCGCTTGAGCAGGCGCCAGCGATGCAGAGGGACCGGCGCGATCAGATCGGCGTCGGCCAGGAGTTCAGCGCCCGCCCGCGCCAGCCAGCGGCCGAACGCCGGCGCGGTGTCGGTCCGGTCGGCGTGCTTGAAGGCGAGGATCAGCGCGCGCGCGCCTTCATCGTAGCGTAGCACGGCCCGCGCCCGATCGTAGGCCGGCGGCTCGACGGCGCAGCTGCCGCAGAGCGGCGCTTCGGGCACGGCATGGGGCAGCGGGTAGCCGCAGGTCCGGCAGTGCGGCGGGGCAAGAAAGGTCAGCGAGCGCCAGCAGCCGGCGCAGAGCCGCCCCTGCGCCTCGACCGCGGCGCCGCAGGCGAGGCAGCGGGGCGGCAGCACGACGTCGAGCAGACCAAGCAGCGTGCGCGCCGCGAGCGCCGCGACCGCCACCTCATCGCCTCGATGAAAACGCCTGCATCAACCTGAGGTTTATCAGAAAACGGCCGAGAGCGCCAGCCCGAGACCTCAGGGCGCCCGGGTCTCGGCGACGATCCAGGCGAGATAGTCGGGATTGCCATCGGCGATCGGCAGCGCCACGACGCAAGGACAGTCGTAACTGTGCAGTTGTTGCACCCGGGCACTGAGAGCGGGAAACAGTTCTGTGCGCGTCTTGGCGATCAGAACCGCTTCTTGCGCCTGCTCGAGCTTGTCCTGCCACCAGTAGATGGACGTCATGCCATCGAGCACGTTCGCGCAGGCCGCGAGCCGCTCTTCGACCAAGGCGCGCCCGATGGCCAGCGCCTCATCGCGGGAGCCCGCCGTGACATAGCAAAAGCAAGCGTTCATCGGTCGGCCTCGATGACCCAGAGCTTTGGCCCAGCTGGCTGGCGGAGAGCTCGTGCATGCTCTCAACCGGGTCTCGTAACTCGATGGAAAATAGTGGTCGGAGCGGCCGGATTTGAACCGGCGACCCCCAGTCCCCCAGACTGATGCGCTACCAGGCTGCGCTACGCTCCGACCGGCTGGAGCCCGATGATCGGTCGATCGGGATCACGCAATCTTATAGAGGTTTGGAACGATCGCCACAACGCCGTCAGCCGGCGGCATCGCGCAAGACCTGGCGCAAGGCGGCCAGCTGGTCGCGCAGCCGCACCAACCGGGTACGCATCTCGGGCGTCAGCTCGACGGCGACGCTGTCGACCTCCGGGTCCGCGGCCGCCTCGGCCGGACTGCTCGATCAGATCGCCTGAAGAACCGTTGTCGGCGCTGTCGCCGCCCGGACGCCGCTGACCTTTGAGCAGCTTCTGCGCGCCCTTGATGGTATAGCCCTGCTCGTACAGGAGCGAGCGGATCTGGCGCAGCAGATCGACGTCCTCGGGTCGATAGTAGCGCCGGCCGCCACCCCGCTTGAGCGGGCGGACCTGCGGGAACTTGCTCTCCCAGAAGCGGAGCACGTGCTGCGCGACGTCGAGTTCGCCCGCCACCTCGCTGATCGTTCGAAACGCGGCCGCGGACTTACCGGCACGCATGCCGGCGCGCGCCCGTGCCGTCGCCTCGATCCCGCCTTCCGCCGAGCTGGCCATCATTCGTCCTCCTCGTCCGCAATCTCGCCGCCATGGCCGTTGATGCGGTCCTTCAGCAACTGCGATGGACGGAACACCAGCACCCGACGCGGCAGGATCGGCACCTCCTCACCCGTCTTCGGATTGCGACCGATCCGCCGCCCTTTGCTGCGCACCGAGAAGGTGCCGAACGACGAGATCTTGACGACGCCGTCGCTGATCAGGGATTCACCGATCTCATTCAGGATCGAATCGACCAGCTCGGCGGATTCGCTGCGCGATAAGCCCACTTCTTGATAAACCGCTTCGGCAAGCTGTGCCCTGGTCAGGGTCCTGCCTTTCATCCCCTGCGACCTCTTTAAAACTCCAAGCAAAAAATCTAACCGTTTCAGCGGCTTCCGTCAACAGACGAAGGCCCCGTCTCGAATTGCGCCACGGCACTCTCGGAATTGAGCCGGCCCGATCTACCAGCGCACGAGCGCTGCGCCCCAGGTAAAGCCGCCACCCATGGCATTCATGATCAACAGTTGATCCGGCCGCAGACGGCCTGCGGCCGCGGCGTCCGCCAGGGCCAGCGGGATCGATGCCGCCGACGTGTTGGCATGGCGATCGACCGTGATCATCACCCGCTCTTCGCTCAGGCCGAGCCGGCGGGCGACGCCATCGAGGATCCGCCGATTGGCCTGATGGGGCACCATCCAGTCGAGATCGTCGACGGTCAGCCCGGCCGCCTCGAGCACCCGCTGGCTCGCCACGGTCAGGGTCTGGACCGCCTGGCGAAAGACCTCGCGGCCGTTCATCCGGACATGCCCCGTCGTGCCGGTGGAGGACGGACCGCCATCGACGTAGAGATCGTCATAGTGCCGCCCGTCGGAGCCGAGGTGGGTTGCGAGCACGCCGCGGTCGAACACGGTCCCCGTACCCGGCTCGGCGCGCAGCACGATCGCGCCGGCGCCGTCGCCGAACAGCACGCAGGTCGAGCGATCGCTCCAGTCGAGCAGGCGCGAAAAGGTCTCGCTGCCGATCACCAGGGCCGTCGTGGCCTCGCCGGTGATCAGGAACTTGTCGGCGACCGCCAGGCCGTAGACGAAGCCGCTGCACACGGCCTGCAGATCGAAAGCGACCGCCCGCAACGCGCCGAGCTTGCGTTGCACCGCGGTCGCGCAGGCCGGAAATGTGTGATCCGGGGTCGAGGTCGCGAGCACGATCAGATCGACCCGATCCGGCCCGATCCCGGCGCTCTCGAGCGCGCCGCGCGCGGCCGCGGTCGCGAGGTCCGAGGTCAGCTCGCCTTCGGCCGCGATGTGGCGCTGGCGGATGCCGGTGCGCTCGACGATCCAGGCATCGCTGGTATCGACGGTGCGGGCCAGTTCGTCGTTGCTCACCACCCTGGCCGGCAGGTAGGCGCCGCTGCCGATCACCTTGGCCCGGATCATCGTCAAGACGCCCGCGCGTGCCCGCCGCGGATTGCCACCTCCTCCAGACGGTTCAGCTCGGCCGTGATCCGCTCGTTGGTCCCCTGCTGCGCCAGATCGACCGCGACCCCGATCGCATTGGCGAAGCCCAGCGCGTCGGTGCCGCCGTGGCTCTTCACCACGATACCGTTCAGGCCGAGGAACATGGCGCCGTTGTAGCGCCTCGGGTCGAGCCGCTGGCGGACCCGCTCCAGAGCCGGCTTGGCCAGCGCATAGCCGAGCTTGGCCAGAATCGAGCTCCTGAACGCCTCGCGTAGAAACTGCGAGTACAATCCGACCGTGCCCTCGCAGACCTTGAGGGCGACGTTGCCGGTGAAGCCATCGGTGACCACGACGTCGACCTTACCACTGGACAGATCGCTGCCTTCGACGAAGCCGTGGAACTCGATCGGCAGATCGCTGGCGCGGAGCGCCGCGGCCGCGGCGCGGATCCTGTCGTGCCCCTTGACCTCCTCGGTGCCGATGTTCAGCAGACCGACCGTCGGCTTGGCGAAGCCCAGCACGGCGCGCGCGAAGACCTCGCCCATCACCGCGAACTGGACCAGATTGGCAGCGCTGCACTCGGCGTTGGCGCCAAGGTCGAGGAACACCGCCTCGCTGCGCCGGGTCGGCACGAGCGAGGCGATCGCCGGCCGCTCGATGCCCGGCAGGGTCTTGAGCACGAACTTGGCGAGCGCCATGAGGGCGCCGGTGTTGCCGGCCGAGACCGCGGCGCCGGCCCGCCCCTCTTTGACCGCATCGATCGCGAGTCGCATGCTGGTGTTGCGGCCTTGACGCAGCACATGCGACGGCTTGGCCTCGGCGCCGACGTGATCCGGCGTGTGCTCGACCACGCATCGGGCCGCCAGCTCGCGCCGCCCCCCGAGCAAGGGGGTGAGTCGCGCCTGATCGCCAAACAGCAGAAATCTCAGACCCGGAAAACGCTCCCGCGCCATGTCAGCGCCCGCGATCACGACCTGCGGCGCATGATCGCCGCCCATGGCGTCGAGAGCGATGGTCAGGCGCACGGGCGCAGACCGCTCAGCCAGCGGCGCTGTCCGCAACCCGCGCAATGACCTCGCGACCGTTGTAGTAACCGCACGCCTGGCAAATGTGGTGCGGCAGCTTCAGCTCGCCGCAATTGGCGCATTCGACCAGGTTGACGGGCCGCAAACGATGGTGCGAGCGGCGCATGTCGCGCCTGGATTTCGATACTTTCTTCTTCGGAACGGCCATGACTCTCTCGACCTTGGCTGGCGTGCCGGCCGATCAGCCGGCGCGCTTCTCCTTGAGCTGCGCGAGTGTTGCGAACGGGCGCGCCCGCGACCCGGTGGAACCGAAGCTGGCGTGGGGTCCCAGATAGCCGGCCACCAGGGCCTCGGCGCCCGGGACGCGCGGGTAGGGATCGAGTGCCAGGGCGAGCTCTTCGGCGAGCGCCTCGCCGAGGTCGATCGTCCGGCCAACCACCGGCTCGGCTTCGTCCTCGTCGGCCCACGCGACCTCGAGCGGCACGCCTCGCGCCACCCGCCCCGGTGCCGACTGCCGCGGCGTCGATCCGGCGATAGCGCCGCTCGAACAGCTCGACGATGGTCGCCGGGACGGGCTCGAGGCTGACCACGCAGGTCTGGACGACCTCCGCCTCGAGCCGGCCGCGAAACCGAATCTCGCCGCTCCCCTCAACCCGTTCCAGCCGCCCGCTCGCGTGCAGCGAAGCGACTTCGGGAAGATCGAAGCGGCGAGCGAGCGCCCGACGCTCCTGCGGCTCGGCGCACAACTCAACGTCGATGCCACCTTCCGGCCACGGCTCGATCACGACTGGGCGGGAGAACTCGTTCCCTTGCGGCACACGTCAACTCCCGCGCCGAGGCGACCAGGATCTGGCGAAAAAGCGGCGGTCAAGGTACGGCCAAGGCCTCAGGGGGTCAATGCCCTTGCACCCGAAGCAAAGGAATCGCATTAGGCTGCGGCGAGGATTTGGAGGAGGAAGGCGTCGTCCCAGCCGGCGCGTTTGATCTTGCCGCGGGTGGAGCCATGGTCGGGATTGGCGCGCAGCAGGTTGAGGACGAAGCGGCGCAGTCGGGCGAGGTTCTCTGGGGCGTGGTCCTTGCGGGCGCGGGAGCCGTCCTCGTCCATCACCACGTCGAGCACCCAATGGAGCCGGTTCTCGATCTGCCAGTGGACGCGCACCACCTCGGCGAGACGGGCGGCAGCAAGGGGCTTGGAGAGCAGGTAGTAGCGCGTGGCGGTGGTCGTCTTGCTGGCGATCTCGCGCGTGGCGGTGACCCTGGCGACCGCGGCAAGGCCAGGAAAGCTATGCCGTTTGACCAGCCAGGCGACGTCGTGAGCGACCACGGCGCGGCGGGTCTCGATCCGACCGTGGTCGCCGTCGACCGTCTGGCAGGTGTCGTCGACCGGGGTCGCAGGATCGTCCAGCCACAGGCGCACGTCCTCGTACAGCGCCGCCTGATTGCCCTTTAGGGCCAGACAATAGTCGCCGCCGCGTTCCAGGATGGCCGCGGCGGTCGCTTTCTGGCAGTGCATTGCGTCGGCGGTCACGATGCGGCCCTCGAGGGCGAGCAGCGCCAGCAGCTCAGGCAGGGCCTCGATCTCGTTGCTGGCGCCGGCGACCTTCTGCTGGCCCAGCACCAGCCGCTGTTCGACCGCCCAGGCGCTCACCAGGTGCAGCGGCCGGCGCCCGCGCTGGCGGTCGAAGCTGCGCCGGGCGGTCTTGCCGTCGACCGCAACCACCCCGCCGTTGCCGGCCTCGGCGGCGAAGGCGGCAACGAAGCGGCCGAAGCTGGCCTCGAAGGCGACCGGGTCGAGCAGCCGGAAGATCCGCGAGAAGGTGTCGTGGCTCGGAATGCCGCCTTCCAGGCGCAGAAAACGCCGCAGCAACGCCTCCTTGGCGCGCCCGAACAGGGCCATGTCAACGCAACCTGCGGCGCCGCACAGGGTGGCCGCCAACGCGATCAGCACGATCTCCAACAGATCGTGGCGCTGGGCATTGCCGGTGCGCGGGTCCGCCAGATCCCCAAAACAGGCCCGAAATCGCTCCATGCCGCCATCCTCCCGACCAGCAAGGCGGCAGCACATCAAGCACATCCGAAAAGGGTAATCTCGACATCGCTCCGGCCAACGTCTTCAGATCCGCCACCCCGACGCCTGGTCACGAGCCCGCGGCCCGACCGAAGCCGCGCCGGCCCTGCTCGCGAAACGGGCTCGTGCCGCTTGATATGGGGCCCGCGCCGCCGCGCGCAATAGCCCGGGTGCTGGCGCGCGCGTGCGCGCATCGGCACGCGTCAACCGTCCGTGAACGCCACCTCGCCGCGCAGCAGGCGATCGGCGGCCTGCCCGGCCAACGCCCGCTCGACCACCATCAGGTGGTCGGCCAGCCGAGCGACCTGCTCGGCGGTCGGCTCGCGCCCGCCGCGGTAGACGTTGGCCTCGAGCATCGGCCGAAGCCCGGCGGGATCGCCCGCCGCCAGCGCCTCGTCGAGCGCCCCCAGGCGGGCGTAGAAATAACCCGCGTAGCGCTTGACGTGCCGGCCGACCGAGAGGTCGCCGACGCCGAGCTCGCGCAGGCTGGCGTCCAGGTCGGCGAACATCAGATCGAACAGCGCCTGGCCGAGCGTCACGGCCCGCAGCGCCCTCGGCGCGCAGCCGGCGCAGCAGCAGCGCGGCGTGCAGGCCGATCATCTCGAAGCGCCCTTCGGGCGTGTCGGGCACGCCGAGCTCGGCAAAGAAGCGCGGCGTTCGTGCCTGATTCACCAATGTGCAGTAGAGTCGATGCGCGGCGCGGCGGCGCGCATCCTTGGCGCGATCGCGCGGGCACAACTGCTCCGCCCACGCCCGGAGCCCATTTCCGTCGCGTCGGGCTTGTTGCCGCTGGCTCATCTGCTAAGGTCTCGGCGCGGCCAAGGTTTCGTGCGCCAGTCAGGGATCGGAACGATGCCAAGAACCGCCCTCTCAGCACTGCTCCTCGGCGTCCTCGCGCCCGCGCTCCTCGCCTGCGCGCCGGACATCACCACGCACGGCTATCACGTCGACGAAGCGGCGCTCGCCCAGATCCAACCGGGCCGAACCACGCGCGACGAGGTCACGCAGCTGCTCGGGTCGCCGTCGTCGCTCGCCACCTTCGACGATTCGCTCTGGTACTACGTCAGCCAGCGGACCGAGCGGAAGTCGTTCTATCAGGACCACGTGATCGATCAAAGCGTGATCGCCGTCGCCTTCGACGGCGGCGGCGTGGTGCAGAGCGTCGAGCGGCGCGGCCTCGGGGACGCCCACGAGGTCGCCCTGGTCGATCGCGAGACGCCGACCTCGGGCAAGGAGATGAACGTATTCCAGCAGTTCCTCGGCAATATCGGCCGCTTCAACCCCACCGATCAGGGCGCCAAGAAACGCCCGGGCCAGTCGACCTCGGGCGGACCTCCGGGGTACTAAAGCCCGAGCCGGCCGACGAATGTGCCCGTGCAATTCAGCTCGACCGCTTAGCCGCGCAGCTGCCAGTGGCCGAGCAGGGAAGCAGCAAGGAACACGCGCGAGGGTGACCCTGGCGAAGGCGGATCGGTAGGCAGCCTCAGGTCGCCGTGGCGGGGAGGCGCTCGAGCGTGTAGATCGCGACCGTGACGCCGCGTAGCTCGCAGCGGTGGTCGAAGCGGAGGCCGAGCCGCTCCGCGAGCCGGATCGAAGCGACGTTCTCGGGATGGATCACGCTCACGACCCGCTGGGCGCGGAGCGCCGAGACGGCGAGGTCGAGCGCGGCCCGGCCGCCCTCGGTCGCCAGGCCCTGGCCCCAGTAGTCGGGGTCGAGCGCCCAGCCGACCTCGAGCCCGGGCCAGCCCTCGGGATAATAGAGCCCGAGCCGGCCGATGAACGCGCGCGTCCGTCTCAGCTCGACCGCCCAGGGGCCGTAGCCGCGCAGCTGCCAGTGGCCGAGCAGCATGGCGAGCTGGCGCCAGCTGTCGTCGCGGCTCATGACCGGCCCGAGGTAGCGCATGAAGCGAGCATCGGCGTTCAGGCGCGCGAGCGCATCCAGATCGGCCGCCCGCAGCTGGCGCAGCCGCAGCCGCTCGGTCTCGAACTCGTAAGGAATCAGCGCTGCCATCGGAGGTCTCGGCAACGGTGTCAGGTCAAAGCGGTCGTGGTCGGTGAGGGTGGCCGGTGCGGCGGCGCGGGTCAAGGCTGGCCCTGCGGGTGGCGCCGGCTTTGGCTCTTAGCTTTAGCGGTCACGCCTGCGAGTCCCGGAGCCCGCTCGATTGAGAGTTTCCGAGTTCCTACTTCCCCGGCCCGCGATCCTCCTGCATCTGCTGGAATGCCTTGGCGATCGGCCCGAGCAGCTCGGCATCCGGCTCACGGCCGACGTTCTGGCAGTGCTGCACGTAATTCCACACGATCGCTCTCATCCACGAGGCATGGGCTACCGGCAGGGCGAGGAACGGTGGCCGCAGCGTCCGGATCGCCTCCTCGGCGGCCCGGAGCGCTGCCTCCCACCGCCCGAGCTCGCTCAGCCTGTTGGCCAGGTTGTTCAGGGACATGGCGAGGTAGGGCGTGAAGGCGTCGGGCCGCGCCCGCGCCAGCTCGCGGTACAGACGGACGGCCTCCTCGGCGGCCTGGAGCGCCGCCTCGCGCCGCCCGAGCTCGCTCAACATGGGGGCCAGGGTGTTGAGGGACATCGCCAGATCGGGGGTGAAGGCGTCGGGCCGGGCCCGGGCCAGCTCGCGGTAGAGGTTCGAGGCCTCCTCGGCGGCCTCGAGCGCCGCCTCGCGCCGCCCGAGCTCGCTCAGCCTGTTGGCCAGGTTGTTGAGGGACATCGCCAGATCGGGGGTGAAGGCGTCGGGCCGGGCCCGGACCAGCTCGCGGTAGAGGTTCGCGGCCTCCTCGGCGGCCTGGAGCGCCGCCTCGCGCCGCCCAAGATCGCTCTGCACGTTGGCCAGGTTGTTCAGGGACATGGCGAGGTAAGGCGTGAAGGCGTCGGGCCGCGCCCGCGCCAGCTCGCGGCGTAAGGCAACCGCCTCCTCGGCGGCCTGGAGCGCTGCCTCGCGCCGCCCGAGCTCGCTCAACATGGGGGCCAGGGTGTTGAGGGACATCGCCAGATCGGGCGTGAAGGCGTCGGGCCGGGCCCGGGCCAGCTCGCGGTAGAGGTTCGCGGCCTCCTCGGCGGCCTCGAGCGCCGCCTCGCGCCGCCCGAGCTCGCTCAGCACGTTGGCCAGGTTGTTCAGGGACCCGGCGAGGTAAGGCGTGAAGGCGTCGGGCCGGGCCCGCGCCAGCTCGCGGTAGAGGTTCGCGGCCTCCTCGGCGGCCTCGAGCGCCGCCTCGCGCCGCCCGAGAACGCTCAGCCTGTTGGCCAGGTTGTTCGAGACGCGGGCGGCCTCGACCTTGGCCTCTTTCGCCCAGGGTTGGGGAATCCGGCCGAGCACAGCCCGCATCTGCGCCATGGTCGCCGCGCCCACTTCGCGCAGCGCGACGGTCTGCTCGGGGATAGCGCTTTCCAGGCGCTGAAGTTGATCGTAGTCGAGGAAATCACCCGCCTCGGTCCGCTGCTCCAGCTCGTTGGCCAGGACCGGCCCGAGCGGATCGCCGGTCTCGATCGCGATCTGCATCGCAGGCTCGGCCAGGCGCTGCAGATCCTGCGCAAACGCCTGCTCCAGCCAGCGCTGCGCCGCCGGCCGCCGCTTGGCGAGGCGGGTGAGGACGGTGAGCGGCGCCTCTGGTGGCCCGGCGAGGGCCGCACCAAGCAGGGCGGGCATCCGGCTCAGCTCCTGATCCACCAGATGCTCACCCAGAAGATCCGGACGGACGCCGGTCGCGCCATCGTCCTGCGGGTACAGCTCGCCCAGGAGGTCGAACATGCCGAACAGCGCGTCGTCGCCCTTGGCCTTGAGCCGTGGCCAGCGCCTGAAGGTGTCGAGCGCCGATTCCCCGTCCGCCGCTCCGCCGGCGAGGGTCAGGAGCGCGGCGGCCTGGGCGAAGGCGCTCGCGCGGGCCGGGTCGTCATCTTGGCGTTCCAGCCAGAGCGCCCGTTCGCGGTCGAGCGCCCAGTCGAGCAGCGCCTGCTCGCCTTGTGGCACCGCACCTTCGAGCGCAGCGAGCGCCGCGATGTGCAGAAACAGCGTCGTGGCGAAATGGCCTGCGCCAAGGTCGATCCCGGCCAGGTCAGGGGGCTCGGTGCCGACCACCCTGGCGTAATCGGCAAGAGCTTGTCCGAACACATGGACGCGAAGCTCCGGGCTGTCGGCGATTCGGGTGAGTGGCAGCTCGGCCGGCGTGTGCTCGGCGAGCAGGTCGCGCACCTCGCCGTCTCCGGTCTGCAACGCCTGCCACCAGTCGACCGCCGCGCGGGCGAGCAGCAAGACTCGAACCTTGTTCGGCGCCCCTTGGCTGCGCAGATGCCCGAGAATCCTCTCGACCACGGGCCGCCGGGTCTCGGCGTAGTCGACGACCAGCAGCAGCGGTCGCGGGTCGGCGAACACGCCATCGAGCGCGAAGGGCGTGACCTCTTCGGCCCGCCGGTGGAGGAAGCCCGCCCGCCAGTTCGGCCCCAGCGCGCCCAGGAGCTGGATCGCGAGCCGTGTCTTGCCGGTGCCGCCGGGGCCGGTGATGAGCTGCACGCCGACCGGCTGGTCGTTTGCGCACCACGCCTGCAACGCCTCCAGCTCGGGCTGCCGCTCGGCGTGGAAGTCGACCACCTGATACTCGGCGCGCAGCACGGCGGCATCGTGCCTTCGGGGTGGCCAGCGGCGCCTGGGGTCCGTCACCAGCCACCAGCCGGTCATCAGCTGGAGCGCGCGGCCGAGATCGCCCTCGAGCCGGCCGATAGCGTCGCGCTGGGCGAGCAGGGACTGGAAGATCGCGGGCTTCAGCGTGTCGACGTGCTGCGGGTCCTGGAGCAGGCCGCGGTAGATCGCCGGCACGATCTGCCTGCGCACCAGCTCCGCCACCGGCTCGCCGGCGGTCGCCAGCATGGCCGCGCCGCGTCGGAGAAGCTCTTGGGTCGCGCGCTCGGGCTCGAGGTTCAGCTCGACCAGATCGCTCGCGCTGAGACCCTGCGCCTCGAACAGCGCGGTGGCGTTGCCGAGCGCCGCGGTCTTAGTCTTGGGGCCGCCGAACTCGTGCGTCGGCAGCCGTTCGAGCTCGGTGGTGACGGTGCCGATCAGCCGGTCGTAGGCGGTTGTCTCCTTGCCGGAGAAGCGATCGATCAGCCAGTTGACCGCCTCAGCGCCGCCGGCGATCGCGATCGCGCTCGGGTCGGACTTGAGCAGCGCGGTGACCGCGGCCTTGGCGAGCGCTTTGATCGCATCGGGCATGGGCGCCCATTCGGGTCATCGATCCAACCGGAAAATGACACCCCGCAACTGGCTCGACAACTAAGAGCTTTTGTAGTGCGTTCGCACCAAATGCGGGGCGAATGCAGGTCATAGGGCCGGATCGATGCCGTGTGTGGCGGCGGATCAGGTCGATCGCCGAAGCAACGGCGCATGGCTGGCGCAAACCGACCGATCGGTGGCGCATGACTGGCGCATAAGTGGCGCATAAGTGGCGCATTTATGCGTCAGAAGTGTGCGCTGATGGCACATCTGGCGCAAGTTCGGCCCCCGGCCGCCGGCCGGTCAGCCGTGGCCGAGGGCGGCGAGAATCAGGAGGGCGACGATGTTGATGATCTTGATCATCGGGTTGATGGCCGGGCCGGCGGTGTCCTTGTAGGGATCGCCGACGGTGTCGCCGGTCACGGCGGCCTTGTGCGCCTCGGAGCCCTTGCCGCCGTAGTGGCCGTCCTCGATGAACTTCTTGCCGTTGTCCCAGGCGCCGCCGCCCGAGGTCATCGAGATCGCGACGAAGATGCCGGTCACGATGGTGCCGAGCAGCATCGCCCCGAGCGAGGCGAAGCCGGCCGCCCGGCCGCCGATCAGGCTGACCACGGAATAGACCACGATCGGCGCCAGCACCGGCAGCAGCGAGGGCAGGATCATTTCCTTGATCGCGGCCTTGGTCAGGAGGTCGACCGCGGTCGAGTAGTCGGGCTTGGCGGTGCCCTCCATGATGCCCGGGATCTCGCGGAACTGACGGCGCACCTCGAGCACGATGGCCGAGGCCGAACGGCCGACCGCCTGCATCGCGAGCGAGCCGAACAGGTACGGCAGGAGGCCGCCGATGAACAGCCCGATCAGGACGAACGGATCGGACAGGACGAAGCGCACCTCGAGGTTCGGAAAGTAGTAGCGGAGATCCTCGGTATAGGCCGCGAACAGCACCAGGGCGGCGAGCGCCGCCGAGCCGATCGCGTAGCCTTTGGTCACCGCCTTGGTCGTGTTGCCGACGGCATCGAGGGCGTCGGTGGTGTTGCGCACCGCGGCCGGCAGATCGGCCATCTCGGCGATTCCGCCCGCGTTGTCGGTGACCGGCCCGTAAGCGTCGAGCGAGACCACGAGGCCGGTCAGCGCCAGCATGGTCGTGGCCGCGACCGCGATGCCGTAGAGGCCGGCCGAGAGATAGGCGAGCAGGATGCCGGCGCAGATCACCAGGACCGGCAGCGCAGTCGCCTCCATCGACACCGCGAGCCCCTGGATGATGTTGGTCGCGTGGCCCGTGGTCGAGGCCTGGGCGATCTTCTGCACCGGGCGGTGCGTCGTGCCGGTGTAGTAGTCGGTGATCCACATCAGGCAGCCGGTCACCAGCAGACCGACCAGGGTGCAGCCGTAGACGCCCCAGCCGGTGAAGCTCGCCCCGCCGCCCTCGTAGACCGTGCGGCTGCCGAGAAATAGCAGCGTGATCGGGATCAGGACGATCGCCGAGAAGATCGCCGCGCCGAGAAAGCCCTTGTAGAGCGCTGCCATGATGTTGCGCGAGGGCCCGAGCTTGACCAGGAAGGTGCCGGCGACCGAGCCGAGCAGGCAGACACCGCCGACCAGGAGCGGGAACAGCATCAGCGTCGCCTGGGCCGAGCCGGTGAAGAAGATCGCCCCCAGCAGCATCGTGGCGACCACGGTCACGGCGTAGGTCTCGAACAGATCGGCCGCCATGCCGGCGCAGTCGCCGACATTGTCGCCGACGTTATCGGCGATCACGGCCGGGTTGCGCGGATCGTCCTCGGGGATGCCGGCTTCGATCTTGCCGACCAGATCGGCGCCGACGTCGGCGCCCTTGGTGAAGATGCCACCGCCGAGCCGGGCGAAGATCGAGATCAGCGACGCGCCGAACGAGAGGCCGACCAGCGCCTCGAGGATCGAGCGCGTGTCGAAGCCGAGCAGCAGGAGGATGCCGTAGTAGACCGACACGCCGAGCAGACCGAGCGAGACCACGAGCAGCCCGGTGATCGCTCCGGCGCGAAACGCTATGTCGAGCGCGCGGCCGAGCCCGCGCCGCGCCGCCTCGGCCGTCCGCACGTTGGCCCGGACCGAGACGTTCATGCCGATGTAGCCGGTCGAGCCCGAGAGCGTGGCGCCGATCAGGAAGCCGAGACCGACCCGGAAGCCGAGGAAGATCCAGAGCAGGATGAACACCACCACGCCGACCGCCGCGATCGTCATGTACTGGCGGTTCAGATAGGCCATGGCGCCTTCCTGGACGGCGCCGGCGATCTCGCGCATGCGCGCCGAGCCCTGCGGCTCGGCCAGGACCTGGCTCCGGGTGGTGATGCCATAGGCGAGGCCGACCCCGGCGCAGGCCACAACCAGAGCGTAGAGAACCCAATCGACACCCGACATCGCTTCGGTCTTCCTTTTCTGACCTGTTGGCGGACGGCTGCCGGGCCTGCCGGCGGACCACCCCTCCGCGCGCCCGGGCGAACCTAGGCGAAGCGCCGATCCCTGACAAGCCACCGCCCCCGCGGCGAGTTGCCCGGTCTCGACCATGCGGTAGGGATCCGAGGTGAAGCGCCATCGAGGCGCCGCGGCGGCGCCTCGATTGAGGCGTGAAGGCGCGTCCGGCTCAGGGCTGGCGGAACAGCTCGCTGGCGACCCGCGGCAGAATGGCGTGCAGCCGCGCGAGCTGATCGGGATCGGGCGCGTAGCCGCCGCCGACCACGCCGGCCACCGGGATGCCGGCCGCAAGGCAGGTCGCGAGGACCAGGCGCTCGCGCCGCCAGAGCCCGTCTTCGCTCAGAGCCAGACGGCCGAGCCGGTCGTCGACGTGCGGATCGACGCCCGCGTTGTAGAATACGAGATCCGGGCGCACGTCTTGCAGTAGCCCCGGCAGATGGTCGGCCAGCAGCGCCAGATAGGCCTCGTCCTCGAGTCCCGGCCTCGAGCGCCAGATCGAGATCGCTCGTCTGCTTGCGCAGCGGAAAGTTGGTCCGGCAGTGCATCGAGAACGTGAAGACGCGCGGGTCGGCCGCAAAGATCGCCGCGGTGCCATCGCCCTGGTGAACGTCGAGATCAACCACCAGCGCCCGTTCAATCCGGCTCTCGGCGAGCAGCACGCGGGCGGCGACCGCGACATCGTTGAACACGCAGAAGCCGGCCCCATGGGTCGAAAAGGCGTGATGGCTGCCGCCCGCGGTGTTGCAGGCTAACCCATGCTCGAGCGCCAGCCGCGCGGTCAGCACCGTGCCGCCGTTCGCCGCGCACGCGCGCCGGGCGACCTCGGCCGTGATCGGCAGACCGATTCGACGGATCGCCGCCAGATCGAGGGTCTGGTTCAGAACCGCGGCGACGTAGCCGGCGCTGTGCGCGAAGTCCGAGCCATGCCGGCGGCGCGGGCTCCGGAGTGCGCACCTGCTCGGGCGCGACCACGCCGTCCCGGAGCAGGAGGGCCATCAAGCGCCCGAACTTGCCCATCGGAAAACGATGGCCCGCCGGCATGGGCGCGACGTAGGCCGGATGGTGGACGACGGGCAGCAGCATGCCCGAGATCTAGCAGCAGTCGTCCGGCGCGACGAGACTCCGCTGGTCAAGCAGAGAGCCGTCGACCATGTCTTGATGGTCGGGCGAGTGTGGAAGCGCGAATGAATGCCATCGAGCGGCTGGCGTACGATCTCGGCCAGGCGGCGCGCTTGGCCTGGTTCTACGGGCACGCGCAGCTGGCCGGAAGGCTCGCGCCGGCGCTTCTCGAGCCGGTCGAGGTCGAGGGTGCGTTGCCGACGCAGGCCGAGATGATGGCCGATCTGCTTCGGCTCCTGCGGCGCGATCGGGCCAACATCGAGGCGGGCCATTACCGGCGCCCGCCGGATCCGCTCGGCAATCCGCTGCCGGCGCTCGCCCGCAGTCTGCGCTTCTTCGCCGATCTCGGCGCCATCGACCGGCGCCGGCGCGAGCAGATCCAGAGCGACCTCAGCGAAAACGCGGGCAGCGTAGAGGCGGCCTATCCCGACTACTATCTCCGGAATTTTCACTACCAAACCGACGGCTATCTGAGCGAGCACTCGGCGGCGCTGTACGATTTCCAGGTCGAGGTCCTGTTCAATGGCGGCGCCGACGTGATGCGCCGGCAGGCACTGCTGCCGATCGCCGATTATCTGCGCGGGCGCCGGATCCGATGCGAGCGCCTGCTCGACGTCGCCTGCGGGACCGGCCGCTTTCTCGCCCTGATCAAGCGCAATTTCCCCCGCCTTCCGGTCACCGGCATCGATCTCAGCGCGCCCTACCTCCGCCATGCCGAGCGCGAGCTTGCCCGCTGGTCCTGGGTGGGGCTGATCGAGGGCGGGGCCGAGGCGCTGCCGTTCGCCGACGCGACCTTCGGCCTGGTCACCTGCGTCTATCTGTTTCACGAGCTGCCACGCGCGGTGCGTCGCCAGGTGGCGACGGAGATGAGCCGCGTGATGCGCCCGGGCGGGCGTCTGGTCTTCGTCGATTCGTTTCAGCTCGGTGAAGAGCCAAAGTTTGATGGCCTCCTCGAACTGTTCCCGCTTGCCTACCACGAGCCCTACTATGCCGACTTCGTCCGCCATGATCTCACGGCCCTTTTCGCTGGAGCGGGCCTGCAGATAGTCCACGTCGAGCGGGCGCATATGTCGAAGATCCTGGTGCTCGCCAAGCCCGCTCAGCGAGCTCGAACTTCTTGACATCTGAGGAGCTTGGGGACCAGGCGCGATGGCACTCAATTCTCAATATACCAAAAGTAGAAGAGCTTCGTCGGACTAGTCACTCGATTGCTCTGAGCGTAGATTAGTAGGAGAGAGCGCCGTCTGAAACGAGGAACGCCGCGGTGAGGCAAGTCGGAACAATGGCCCTGCCGGCGGGATCGACACCGCCACCCGGGCTCGAATGGGGCCAGGTGATCGGCCTGCCGGTTGCCGCGTGCACCATGGCGAGTGTGTGCCAGGAGCTCATCCGTATGGCACGCCGTGGCGAGGGCGGCCATGTCTGCGTGGCCAATGTGCACATGCTGGTGGAAGCCCGTCGCGATGCGGGGTTGCGCGACGCACTCGAGCGCGCCGCGCTCGTGGTAAGCGACGGTAGGCCGCTGGTCTGGCAGCTGCGTCGACACGGCTTTCCGCAGGCCCAGCAGGTGCGCGGACCGGACCTGCTGATCAAGCTGTGCGAGGCCGCGGCCGCCGAGCGCCTGCCGGTGTACTTTTACGGCGGCGATCAAGAGCTGATGAACGAGTTTCGACCGGTCCTGCTACGCCGCGTGCCCGGGCTCGCGATCGCAGGCGCCGAGGCTCCGCCGATCCTGCCAAGACAGCCCGCGGTCGATCCGGCAACCGTCGAGCGCATCCGAGGGTCGGGCGCCCGGCTGATCTTCGTCGGCCTCGGCTGCCCCAAGCAGGAGTTCTGGATGCATGCCTATCAGCCGCATCTGGATGCGGTCCTGATCGGCGTCGGTCAGGCATTCAGCATTGCGACCGGCCGGCTGCCCGAGGCGCCCACATGGATGCGGCGTGCGGGGCTGGAGTGGCTGTTCCGGGTGTTGTCCGAACCGCGCCGGTTGTGGCGCCGCTACCTGGTCACCAATACGCTGTTCGGCTGGTTCCTGCTCCGCGAATCCTGCGCCGGGATGATTGGCGCCAACGGAGCGGCGCGCCCAGCGAGCGACGGGCCGCGGATCTCATCGGCCCGCCGGTCGGATCAACAGGAAGAGGCCGCCCACCACTAGCGCCAGCGCAGTCACCTCCGCGGGGCCAGCCGGTTCGGCAAGCAGCCAGGCCGAGCTGACCACGCCGACCACCGGGACGGCGAGGACGCTGATCGCGGCGACATGCGCGGGCAGCAGGCTGACCAGCTTGAAGTACGCGGTGTGGGAGAAGATCATCGCGACGAATATCGCATAGCTCAGACCGATCGCCGCCGGCAGGCTCAGCCGCCCCAGATCGGGCAGCGGCTCCAGCAGCCACCAGCCGACCACGATCGGCACGCCGCCGATCAGTTGCTGCCAGCCGGTGAGCGCCGTGACCGGCATGTCACCCCAGGCGAACTTCTTGACCAGTACCGTGCCAACCGCCCAGCTGAGCGCCGCGCCGAGCATCAGCAGAGCGCCAACCGGCGAGCCGCCCACCAGGGCAAGATCCCTGGTAATCAGCAGAAGCAGCCCGGCCATGCCCAGCAGCAGCGCGGCGAGTTGGCGGAGGGTGGGGCGCGTGCCGAGAACGAACACACTCAGCATCGAAGCCCAGAGCGGCATCGTGTAGCCGATGATCGCCGCCCGCCCCGAGCCTGTGTTGAGGAGAGCATAGGCCGAAAAGAGATGCCAGCCGGTGATGTTGAACAGCGCAACCAACGCCAGGGGCGCCAGGCGCTCGATGGGAAAGCGGACCGGCCCGCCACTCGCCCGGGTGAGCGCGAGCAACGCGCTACCTCCGATCATGAGGCAGAGCGAGCGGAATGCCCAGGGCTGCACCTCCTGAAGGGCCAGCTTCATCATCGGCCAGTTAAGGCCCCAGGTAATGGTGAGCGTGACCAGCAGCGCGATGCCTGATGACGACAGAGCCGCCGCGTCGCTCCCAACCGGGACGAGCGAGCCGTCGCCGCGGTCTACTCTCGCCATCGCTCCCGGCGCCGGGTGCCCGTCAGGCGGCGCCGCGCGCGCTCGTCAAAAGTCAATGCACCGGCCGCCCTTCTCCCAGTCGCCGTAGCGGGTCGGCTCCGGGCCTTTCGGCCCGCCGATCTCCGGCACGGCCGGCCGCGCTGGCCGCTCGGGTTCGGGCGCGTCGGGCGGGCGGCGCGCAGCGCACACAGCTGGCCGGGGCGGCAACTCGGCCTTCACTTCCTTGGCCTTGCCCATCGCACGCGGCTTCTCCGACTACTCGGTCTTGATCTGCTTGGCGGCGATCTCGCGGAACTCGAGCAGATGCTTTTCCAGAAGGTGATCGCTGATTTCGATCGACTTGGCCGCGAGATCCGCCTTGACCTTGGTAAAGATATCGGCGTCGCCCGGTGCCTCGAAATCCGCCATCACCACGTCCTTGGCGTAGCTCGAGGCGGCCTCGCCGCTCAGACCGAGCCGTTCGGCAACCCACAGCCCGAAGATCTTGTTGCCGCGGTTGCGGGCCTTGAAGGCCAGCTCCTGATCATGCTTGAAGCGGGTCTCTTCCGTGCGTTCGCGGTCATCGAAGGCAGTCATCCTGGCCTCGCAGGGTTGTTTGGAATTGAGCACCGGCTATTCACAGGCAATATAATGGCGCTCGAGCGATCAGGCTAGCGAGCCCGATCGGGAGCGGAAAGCGATGTGCACGGTGGTTCTCCTGCGGCGTCCGGCGTCGCCATGGCCTCTGCTCCTGGCTGCCAATCGCGACGAGCTCCGCAGCCGGCCCTGGCGCCCGCCGGCGCGGCATTGGCCGGATCGGGCCGACGTGGTCGCCGGGCTCGACGAGCTGGCCGGCGGCAGCTGGCTAGGGATCAATGATCACGGTGTGGTCGCGGCGATCCTGAACCGGATCGGATCGCTCGGCCCGGCGAGCGGCAAACGCTCGCGCGGCGAACTCGTGCTCGAAGCCCTCGACCACGCCGACGCGGATGCCGCCGCGGCGGCCCTCAGCGATCTCGATCCAGAGGCCTATCGCCCGTTCAACCTGGTGATCGCCGATGCTCACCACGCCTACTGGCTGCGTCACGCCGGCATCCTGCCGAGCTTCGGCTTTCGCACCCGAAGCGGCACTTGGCGCGAGGTCGACCCGATCCAGCTGCCGGGCGTCGGACCGCCTGGGCAGGGTCGCACCTCGGCCCTGAGCTGCCAGCCAATTCCCGAGGGCCTCTCGATGCTCACAGCGCGCGAGCTGAACGATCCGGCGTCGGCGCGCATCAGCCACTTCCTGCCGCGCTTCCGCGGCGCCCCGGTGCCCGATCCCGAGCGCGACGACTGGGATGCCTGGATCGAGCTACTGGCCGATCGGACCAGCCCCGACGACGACCCCCGCAATGCGATGGCGATCGTCACCGAGAACGACTACGGCACGATCTGCAGCTCGCTGGTCGCCCTGCCGTCGCTCGGTCCGCCGCGGATGAAGTTTGCGGCCGGCCCGCCGGGCGAGGCGGCGTTCGAGCCGGTCGCGCTCTGATCTGCCAAGCCATCGGATCAAGCGGAGTCTGAGCCGACCCCCGCTCCGCCCGAGCTCAGGTCACCAGGGCGTGCACCACGGCGATCAGGGTCAGCCCGATCACGGCGGCGGCCGGCGCGATCAGCACCTGGATGGCGAATTGCTTGGCCTCCATGCGACCCGTCGCGATGTCCATGTAACCTTCGAGCCAGCCGAGCAGCCCGACGTCCTCCTGGCGTTCCTGCCCGCGGCTCAGGAGCTTCGAGAGCAGCCACGGTAAGGCCACGACGACCACCACCAGGAACCACAGAACCACGGCCACGAACAGGCCTGGCCGCGAAAAGTTGAAGCCGAGCCAACCGGCGGCGCCAAACGAGATCGGCAGCAAGCTCAGGAGAAGGAAGAACCGCCGACATGGGTCGGACCAGACGGCGCGGTTGGTCCTTCGGGGCATCTCGTGCATCGCTCGAGCCCTCCGGACGATGAGGATGACGATTTGGCGGCCGCTTGATTCCCGACCTAGATCCGAAGCCAGACCGGGCAATCCTTCTGGCCCGCGCCACGATGCCGCGGCCAATCGCGGATCGGCGCCCCCTCAGCCTCCCCAGCGGGCAGCGGCGGCGTCGTCCGTGGCACGGGCTTCGACCCAGCGGCTCTCCGTCCGGGCCATCCTCGAGCTTCCAGAACGGCGCCTTGGTCTTCAGCCAGTCGATCAGGAAAGCGCAGGCCTCGAGCGCCGCCGCCCGATGCGAGGCGGCGGTCGCCACCAGCACGATCGGCTCGCCGGGCAGCATGCGCCCATAGCGGTGCACGATCAGGCTCGCCTGCAGCGACCAGCGCGCTAGCGCCTCGGCCTCGATCTCGGCGAGCTTCTTCTCGGTCATGCCGGGATAGTGCTCGAGGGTCATGGCGGCGATCGGCCGATCGCCGGCGCGGTCCCGGACCAGGCCGAGGAAGCTCGCGACCGCGCCGATGTCGCTGCGCCCGCGGGTGAAGGCGGCGAGCTCAGCCCCGACGTCGAACGGCGCCTCCTGGACTTTGATCATGCTGCGATCATGCCGCGCGGCCGTTCAGCCGCCGGTCACCGGCGGAAAGAAGGCTACCTCGTCGCCCGGCCGCACCGGATCACCCGGCTGAGCGTAATCCTGGTTGACCGCCGCCCGGACCACGCCCGACATCGCCAGAGCCTCGGCGAAACCCGGCCGCTCTCCCGCGAGCCACTCCATCAGTTGGCCGACCGTCGTTATCTCGGCCGGCGGCAAGACGTCCTCGCTCGCCATGCCGGTCTTGGTCCGCAGCCAGGCAAAATAGAGAATGCGCATGCTGCAACTCTCGCTGAACCGGAGCGCCTGCCGTCAGATGTAGTGTCGAAGCCGACCGGGCGTAAGGCGCTCGTCAGGCTGCCCGGCGCGCCAAGTCATCGCCCCCCGACGGCGCCGGACTAGGGTGCGGTCGCGGGCCGGGTGCCCGAGCGCTTGACGGGGCGCGGCGCGGTCGAATGGCGCAGCCCCACATAGAGGTAGTCGAAGCCCGTGATCAACGTCAGGACCGCGGCCAGCCAGAGCCCGTACAGGCCGACCTGATCGGCGAACAGCCACCAGGGTGCGGCCGAGCCGGCCAGAAGGAAGCCGATCGCGGTCATCTGCACGCCGGTCTTCCACTTGGCGAGGCGCGAGACCGGCAGCCCGACCCGGACCTCGGCCAGGAACTCGCGCAGGCCCGAGACCAGGATCTCGCGGCAGAGGATCACCAGCGCCGGCAGGATCGGCGCGCGCCCGAAGTGAACCAGCATCAGGATCGCCGCCCCGACCAGCAGCTTGTCGGCGATCGGATCGAGCATGCGGCCGAGCGGCGACTGCATCGACCAGCTGCGCGCCAGATAGCCGTCGAAGAAGTCGGTGATCGCGGCGATCGTGAAGATCGCGCAGGTCGCCCACTTGCCGAAGTCGCCCGGGATGTAGAACGCCGCCACCAAGGCCGGGATCGCAGCGATCCGGGAGCCGGTGAGCAGGTTCGGCGGGTTGGTCAGCATCAGGCGGCGTCCTCAGCTGCCGTCGTGAAAGGCATCGTAGACGGCCTTGGCAACCGCCCGATTAATGCCCGGCACACGTTCGAGGTCGAGCAGTCCGGCGGTCTCGATCGCGCGCACCGAGCCGAAATGGCTGAGCAGTGCCTTCTTCCGCCGCGCACCGACGCCCGGGACGCGATCGAGCGCCGAGCGCCCGACGGCCTTGCCGCGTTTCAGGCGGTGGCCGGCGATCACGAACCGGTGCGCCTCGTCGCGCAGGCGCTGGATAAAATAGAGAACCGGATCGCGCGGGTCCAGCTTGAACGGGCGCCGCTCTGGCAGATACAGGGTCTCGCGCCCGGCATCACGATCGGGCCCCTTGGCGATCGCCACGACCGACATGCCCATCACCCCAGAACCCGCGAGCGCATCGAAAGCCGCCGAAAGCTGGCCGGATCCACCATCGATGACCACCAGATCAGGCCATTGACCGCTCTGCCGCTCCGGATCCTCCCTCTGCAGCCGGGTGAACCGACGTCGCAGCACCTCGCGCATCATCGCGAAGTCGTCGCCGGGCGTCAGGTCCTGGTCCCTGATGGTAAACTTCCGATAAGCCGATTTATTCAGTCCTTCGGGGCCGGCGACGATGAAGGCGCCGATGGCGTCGGTACCCATGATGTGGCTGTTGTCGTACACCTCGACCCGGGTCGGCACGTCCGCCAGATCGAGCCGCTCGGCGAGGCGGCGCAGCAGCTTGCCCTGGGCGCTGCTCTCGGCCAACCTGCGGGCGAGCGCGTGACGGGCGTTGGTCTCGGCCTGCAGGATCAGCTGACGGCGCTCACCACGCTGCGGGCAGAGCAGCTGCACCTTGCGCCCGGCGCGCAGAGTGAGCGCCTCGGCCAGCAACGGCTGCGATGCCGGCGGATGGCTCAGTAGAATCAGTTTGGGTGGCGCTCGCTCGCTGTAGAACTGGCCGAGAAAAGCCTCAAGCAGCTCCGCCGGTTCGGCCTCCTGGGCGTGGCTCGGATAGTAGGCCCGATTGCCGTAGTTCCGTCCGCTCCGATAGAAGAACACCTGAACGCAGGCTTGGCCGCCTTCGCGCGCAAGTGCAATCACGTCGGCATCGTCGACTGAGGCGACGTTGATGCCCTGGCGCGAGGTGATGTGGGCGAGCGCCTTCAGCCGGTCGCGGATCGCGGCCGCCTGCTCGAATTCAAGTTGCTCGGCGGCCGTGGCCATTTCGGTCTGCAGCTGGGTCTGTATGGCCCCGCTCCGGCCGGCCAGGAACTCCCGCGTCTGCTCGACCAGGCGGGCGTACTCGGGCGGGCCGATGCGGCCGACGCAGGGTGCCGTGCAGCGCTTGATCTGGTATTGCAGGCAGGGCCGCGTGCGGTTCTCGAAGATGCTGTCCGGGCAGGAGCGGATCGGGAACGCCCGGAGCAGCGCGCCGAGGGTCTCGTTGACCGCGCCCGACGACGCGAACGGTCCGAAATAGTCGCAGTCCTTGCGCTTGGCGCCCCGGTGCCGGCCGATGCGCGGAAAGGGCTGCGCGGCGGTGATCTTGCCAACGTAGATGTAGGGGAACGACTTGTCGTCGCGCAGGACGATGTTGTAGGGCGGCCGATGGCGCTTGATCAGGTTGCATTCGAGCAGCAACGCTTCGACGTCGTTCGCCGTGGTCACGACCTCGAGGCCGCGGGTCAGTGCCACCATGCGCTGGAGCCGTGCGCTCAGCGCCGCCGGCTTGGTGTACGCGGGGACGCGCTTCCTGAGCGACTTCGCCTTGCCGACATAGAGCACCTCGCCCTTGGCGTCGAGCATCCGATAGACGCCGGGCCGGTTCGGTAGCGTGGCGACGTGCTTCTGGATGAGGGCCGCGCCGATCAGCCCGGCGCGCGGGCGCGTGGACGCGCCGCCATCGGCCGCGTTCGTCGGCCCGGCATCGTCCGGAAAGATCGACCGAATCTCGCTGCTGCTCATGGCCGCCTGCTGACACGAATTTGGCGAGCCGATGGCACAGCGTCAATCGTACGCTGGGCGGATACCGTCGCGGCGGGTGGCGGCGGATGAAGTGCGTTGCCGTCAGGGACGAGGGCTTTGCGGACGCGCCCTTAAGGTTGCGATCAGACCCTGCGGCCGGCGAGCATGGTCATCGTCATCCGGGCAGCCGCTTCGACAGGTGCGCAGCCGCCTGTCGGGCTCCGGGCTCGTGGGTCCGCTCGATCTGACGGGAGTTCGCGGCCGGCTCCGCGATCGGCACCCGCGGTAATCGCGACGACGCTGACGGCTGCGAGGGCGAGGATCACGGTGAGTAGCAGGCGGGTCATTGTCAGGCCCCTTCTGTTCGACGGTCGATCTGCAGGATGACAGCCGCAGCCCGCCCAAGTTTCAGGCTGATGTCGCGATATTCGGGATTGTTTCAACTGTTGCATCGACGGCACCGGCCCGTCGCAGCCAATTCCCCTCGGCGCGCCCGATGCGGAGTCCGCGAGCCGGCGGCCACCCGTCCTTCAGCCGGTGCTGAACGTTACATTACAGGGCGTCGCCGCGGGCGAGCTTGGGCAGGTCGCCGGCCAGCCCCATGCCGCGGCGCATGGCGAGATGGCGCAGTGGTGCCAGCCAGCCGAGGGCGCTGAGGCCCACGCCGCGGATCAGGCGGGCCGGCGCCAGGTCGCTCGAGAACAGCCGGTTGAGGCCATCGGTCAGCCCGAGCACCAGCCGCGTATCGTTGCGTCGCCAGCGATCGTAGCGGATCAGGATCTCGCCGCTGCCGAGGTCCAGCCCCTGGCGCCGGGCTTCGACCAGAACCTCGGCCAGCGCGGCGACGTCGCGGACGCCAAGATTGAACCCCTGGGCGTGGATTGGATGCACGCCGTGGGCGGCGTCGCCGACCAGCGCCACGCGCGGCCCGACGAACCGTCTGGCGCGATGCGCGCCCAAGGCATGGCCGATCGGGCGGCCACAGATCCCGATCGGGGTGAGCTGGTCGCCAATCCGCTCGCAGAGCTCCGCCAGCAGCCGATCCGGATCCAGCCCGAGCAGCCGCTCGGCCACGGCCTGCCGCTCGATCCAGGTCACCGCGCACAGATCGCGCTCGAGCGGCAGCAGGGCAAGTGGTCCTGGCGGGCGCAGATATTCGCGTACCCGTCCCCCATGCGAGCGCTCATGGCGCAGCGCGAAGGTGAGCGCGCTCTGGGGATAACTCCAGCGGTCGACGCCGAGGCCGGCCAGCTCGCGCACCTGAGAGCCGCGTCCGTCGGCGCCGATCAGCAGCCCGGTTGCGATCCGCCGCCCGTCAGCGAGAGTGGCGATCAGGTCTCGCGCGCCGCGCTCGATGCGCGCAAGCCGAGCCGGCGCCACCAGGTCGATGCCTGATCGCGCCAGGGCCGCGGCCAGGAGCCGCGCGCGCAGAACCCGGTTTTCGATGCCGTAGCCGAACGGATGGCGGCCGACCTCGAGCGCCTCGTAAGCGACCCTCGCGCCGCTGCTCTGGTCCTCGACGCGCACGCCCCAGACGGGCTCGGCCGCGTCGGCTAACGCCGGCCAGAGACCAAGGGCATCGAAGACCCGCTTTGAGCCGTACATCAGAGCCAGCGCACGGCCGTCGAACGGCGCCTCGAGCACTTCGGGAGTCGGCTGGGCCTCGATCAAGGTGACCGGAATGCCGGCGCGATCGAGCGCCAGCGCTAGCAAGAGACCGGCATGCCCGCCGCCCGCGATCAGCGGCGGCGGGTCACCGTCGTTCTGTGAGCAGGCGGAGCGCGCCATGGCGCGTCAGGGTGTTCACGCGCCCGGCGTTTGTCCAGAGCTCGCGGCGCTTGGCCCCGGCCGACCGATCAGACGAGCGGCCGGGTATCGTCGGGGTCGATGCTGCGCTGCTGGAGCGAGCTCTTCAACTTCTCGAGCGCGCGATGCTCGATCTGGCGCACGCGTTCCTTGCTGATCCCGAGATCGCGACCGAGATCCTCGAGCGTGCGGGCATCGTCGCGCAGGCGGCGCTCCTTGATGATGGTTTGCTCGCGGTCGGACAGCTCGGCCAGCGCCTGGGCCAGCCAGAGCGAGCGCGTGTGGTTGTCGCGGGCGAACATCACGGTCTCTTCCGGAGAAGGACGATCGTCGGGCAGGAAATCCTGCCATTCGTCCTCGCCGGTCGGGCTAATCGTCGCATTGAGCGACTGATCGCCGCCCGAGAGGCGCATTTCCATGGCGCGCACGTCGTCGACATTGACCGAGAGCTCGGCCGCGACGAACGCGCGACCGTCCTCATCGAGCTGACCGCCCGAGCCATCGTCGATCTTGGCGCGCAGGCGGCGCAGATTGAAGAACAGCGCCTTCTGCGCTGCCGTGGTCCCGGTGCGCACGACCGACCAGTTGCGCAGGATGTAATCCTGCATGGCCGAACGGATCCACCACGCCGCATAGGTCGAAAAGCGCACCTCGCGCTCGGGCTCGAAGCGCGCCGCCGCCTGCATCAGCCCGGTTGCCCCCTCCTGGACGAGATCCGCCATCGGCAGACCGTAGTTGCGGAAGCGGGACGCGGTGCTCACCACGAGCCTCATGTACGCCATCACTAACTCGTGAAGAGCGGCCTCGTCGTTCTGGTCTCGCCAGAGACGCGCCAGCATCATCTCGCGCTCGCGCGAGAGCAGCGCGGTGCTCATCGACAGCCGGATGAACTCGCGATCGAGTTTGAAGCCAGCGGGCGTATCCACGAAAGCCATCCTCATGCCCCTCTCCGCCCAGGGCCGCCGACCCGCTTGCGGATCAGCTCGACCTGCGGCTCGGGCTCCGGCGCACCTTGATCCTGGTACGCCGCTAGGTGTGAAACGGATCAGCCGATTGGAGGTTCCGGCGGATCGCGCCAGCGAGCAAGTTAACAATAGTTTAGAAACAGGTAAATTAGGAACTGCTTCATCACAAGTGAACGGCCGTGATCATAGCGCACGCTCAAGCTGGCGATCGAGCACCGTCGGCGTTTGCCAGCGCACGACCACCGGGAGGGCGGTAATCCGGGCGCGCAGCTCGACCGGCAGCCGCACGCAATCCCTTGGTCGTCGTGACGCAGAGCGCGCCGGGCTGCGCGGCCCTTGCCAGCAGCCGCTCGATCTCGGCGCGGCGATGCCGATGATGGTCGGGAAGACCCGTCGCTCGATCACCCCCGCACCGGCCTCGATCAGAGTGGTAAACAGCTTCTCCGGCCGGCCAATTCCCGCAAAGGCGAGGATCCGACAGCCGGCGACGTCGGGCGCGCTGGCAGCGAGCCGCAATTCGGCCTCGATGCACGGCAGCTCTGCCGGCAGGAGGGCCTCAAGGCCGACCCGATCGGCGCCGATCCGGATGATCGCCGAGGCCCGGCCGATGCCGTCCCCAATCGGTTCCCGGAGCGGCCCGGCGGGCAGCAGGCGCCGGTTCCCAAGCCATGAGCGCCGTCAACCACCAGAAAGGCGAGATCCTGGACGAGTTGCGGGTTCTGGAAGTCGTCATCCGTGATCACGAGTTCCGGCACCGGCGTCGGCTGCGGCATAAGCGCCCAGCACGCGGTCGCGAGCGACTCGCCGCCGCTCGCGGCGTGCAGCCAGAGCAGCGGACCCGCGGGCCGCGTGGCGCTCGCCTACCCGAGTCGCTCCGGCAGGCGGGCTGGATCCTTCTTGGCTCGTGCCGCGCGCCGCTTCAGAGCCGCCTCGATCAGCGGTGCGCCGAGCTGGGTCGCGCTGCGGTAGAGAGTCGACAGAGCGAATCCGCCGCGAAGGGGTATTCGCTGCGGCCGCGGCATGGTCAGACGGGTTGCAGGCCGAGCGCCGCCGAGACCGGGTCGCCGAGCGTCGCCAGCTGATCCGCGAACTGCTGTTGGTAGAGCCGGGAGTAGCTGCCGCCCCGCGCGAGCAGCGCTTGGTGCGTGCCGGTGTCGACCACCCGGCCCTCCTCAACCACTGCGATCAGGTCGGCGCCGATCACAGTCGACAGTCGATGCGCGATGACCACCGTGGTGCGCCCCTGCATCAGCCGGCGCAGCGCCATCTGCACGACGCGCTCCGCTTCGCTGTCCAAGGCGGACGTTGCCTCGTCGAGCAGCAGGATCGGCGCGTCCTTCAACATCGCCCGGGCAATGCCGAGCCGTTGCCGCTGGCCGCCGGAAAGGCTGGTGCCGCTCGGCCCGATCATCGTGTCGTAGCCATCTGGCAGCGCACGGATGAACTCATGCGCGGCCGCCCCTTTGGCGGCCGCCACCACCTCCGCCTCGTCGGCTCCCGGCCGGCCGTAGGCGATGTTGGCGCGCACCGTGTCGTCGAACAGGTCGACCTCCTGACTGACCAGGGCGATCGCGCCGCGCAGACTGGCGAGCGTGATCCCCCGTACATCCTGGCCATCGATCAGGACTGCACCTTCGTCGACGTCATAGAACCGCAGGATCAGGTTGAGCATGGTCGATTTGCCGGCGCCCGAGGGTCCGACCAGGGCGACCGTCTGGCCGGCCGGGATCAACAGATCGACACCACGGAGCGCCGGCCGGATCGGTCGATAGCCGAACCGGACCCCGGTGAAGTGGATCTCGCCAGTGCCGATTGTGAGCGGCATTGCCGCCGGCCGGTCACGGATCAGGGGCTCGCGGTCGAGCAGGCCATAGATCCGCTCCGCCGCCGCCACACCCACCTGGACATCGGTGAGCAGAGCCGCCAGCGCCCGCAACGGCCGATAGGCGAACAGCAGTGCCGCGATGAACGCGAAGAGGGCGCCGGGCGTGGTCTGGCCGGCCAACACCTGCCAGCCGCCGTAGAGGACCACCGCCGCGATCGCAAGGCCGCCGAGTACCTCCATGATCGGCCCCGTGAACGCGCTGACCCGCGAGGCCTTGAGGTTGTATCTGAACTGCTGCTCGATCAGCGAGGCGGTGCGGGTCGATTCGTCATCTTCGCGGTTGTCCGCCTTGACCTGGCGGGCGCCCGAGAAGACCTGCTCGAGCCGGGCGGTCAGCTTTGACATGTGCCCCTGACCTTGACGCGAGATCTCGCGCATCCGTCGGCCGAGCCGGTTGACCGGCCAGAACGCCATCGGAAATCCGATCGTCGCCAGAGCAGCGAGCCGCCAATCCTGATGGAACATCAGTCCGAGCAGGAACAGCAGCGTCAAGCCGTCGCGGACGGCCGTGGTCAACGCCGAGGACACGGCGATACGGAGCTGCTGCGTGTCGTAGATCAGGCGCGAGAGCAGGGGACCCGGCCCACGCTCGGCGACGTAGGCGAGGTCAGCGCGAATCAGATGGTCGAACAGGCGCCGCTGCAGGTCGGCGATCACGCGCTGCCCGACCCGGGCCATGACCACCGCCTGCCCATAACCGACAGCCGCCTTGAGCAGAGCCAGCCCGATGACCGCCAGCGGCACCAGGAGGAGCATCGCGCGGTCATGCTCCAGGAACACGCGATCGAGCGCCGGCTCCATGATCCAGGCCTGACCCGCCGTCGCCGCGGCGAACAGCCCCATACAGAGGGCCGCCACGAGCAGCCAGCGGAACTGGGGCAAGACTTGTTCGCGCAGGAGCCTGCCGGTAGCGCCTCCAGTCAGATCCCCGACGATCGATAAGCGCAGGAACCCGCGCATCAGCCCCCGCCAAAGGCGGGTCGCCGACGGGCCGCCGACCCCAGTTGAGATGGAATGCGCGCAGCGCTCAGATGCGGGCGCCGGCCCTGCGATTGGTGGCACCATTTGCGCGCCGCCGCCGGAACCGCCAGACGGTCGCCGGCGGCAGGTTGCGCATCACGACCTTGACCAGCCTGGCCTCGACGCCGAGCTTCTTCGCCGGAATCGGCACCACGGGCGAGTAGGAATACTGCAGCAGGCAGCCCTCCGGGCCGAGGGCCGCGAAGCTCTGCTCCACGATCGCGCGCTGGAAGCCAAGCGGCATGGTGACCATGGGAATCCCCGAGATCACCGTACCAACCTGCTCGACCCCCTGTTGACGAAGGATGTCGACCAGCCGGGTGGCGTCGCCATTGATGACCCGCACGGCAGGGAAGCGCTCACGCAGATACTCATACAGCGGCCGGTCGAGCTCGATCATCATCAGGGCCTCAGGCGGCAGGCCCGAGTCCATCAAGCCCTGCGAGATCGCGCCCGTGCCGGCCCCGAGCTCGACCACCACCTGACCGGGCCGCCAGGCAACCTCGCGCGTGACCGCGCGCGCCAGCGCCCGCGACGACGGAATGACCGCGCCCATCGACTTGGGCGAGCGCAGCCACTGCCGAAAGAAAAGCTCGGTTTCCTTGGTTTGCGTGACGTTGACTTGGCTCATTCGCTATCCCCAGCAGGCGCCCGACCCGCTCGTTCCTGGTCGTTTTAGCCAACATTCTCGACGCCGCTCGGTCAGCGCCAACCCGGACGCGCCCTCCACCCCGACAGAGGTCACCCCAGCCGCGGGGCGACCTGTCCAAAAATCGCCGATGCCGTAGAGTTCGTTCAACTCGCGAAGCCGTTTCGGGACCATCGAGGGTGGCGACCATAGCCGCGCCCGGAGGTCTTGGCAATCTCCCGCAGAAAGCCGGGCCTGTCGGCGTCAGGGGGCATCGATTCCTGGGCTGGGTGCAGTCTCTCATTGCGCTCGGGGCCGCTCGCCTTCGGCGGCCCCGAGCTGCAGCGCCAGACGCACGATCGGCGGGCCGGCGAGCTGCGTCAACAGGACGCCGAGCAGAACCACCGCAGTCATCGCCTCGATCGACTGATGCGCGGTGGGCGTCAACGCGGCCACCGACGGTGAGCCGCGATAAGCAAGGATCAGGCCGAGCACCAAGCCGCCCTGGATGGCAAGACTCAGTCCGAGATACCGCTCGGTGCCACCCGCGAGGCCAAGGCTGCGGGCGGCGAGACGGGTGCCGAGATACTTGCCGGCGAACCGGCTCGTCACATAAGCGAACGCGAGGCCGATCGTGTGCAGGCCGTGCGCATCGGCGAGCGGCAGATGCGCGCCGGCAAGAACGAAGAACACGACGAACAGAGGTTCCACATACGCGCCGAGGAGATTTCGAACGCGCTCGGTTTCGTGGTCCGGCAGGGTGTTTGCCACCATCAGGCCGAAGGCCAGAGGCACCAGCAGAAAGGACAGCGAGGTCGCCGCAGCGCTGCCAACCGCGACCAGGCCAAAGCCGAGCAGCAGCAGCTCGAGGCTTGGCTCGCCGAGCTCCCGGTGCCGGCTGGCCAGCCGTAGTACCCAGGCGAAGGCGGCGCCGATACCGCCACCGACCCCGAGTGCCAGGAGCTCGGTCCCAAAGGTCCGAAACGCAGTAGCAACGATGGGCGCGTCGGCATGCGTCGGGAGCAGTCGGTCGGCGACTGCGGTCGATATCACGCTGAACGCTATCACCGCGAGGGTGTCGTTCAAGGCGATGATTCCGAGCAGATAGTTGATGAAAGGGCCGCGCACCTGCGCATCGCGAACGAGCGCGGCCGTGGTCGTCGGCGCGGTCGAGATCGCGATGGCGGCGAGCAGGAAGACGTAGGACCAGTCCAGGCGCAGCACCCGCATCGTGATCAATACCAGAACGAACGCGCCGAGAAACTGGCCGACCGTGAGGCCGACGATCTTCGGGCCCAGGTTTTGCAGCAGGGCGCGATCGAATCCGCTGCCGATTCGGAAGGCAATGACGGCGATCGCAACCGTCGAGAAGCTGTGCAGCTGCGGCAGCATCGAGGTATCGATGACGCCCAACAGTTGCGGGCCGAGCGCAATGCCGACCAGGATTTGCCCGGTGATCGATGGCATCCGGATCAGCCGGGTCACGCGACCGGCCGCCGCGCCCAGCACCAGCATGATGCCGAGCACGAAGATCGGGCTGTCGGTGAGCTGTCGCCAGACCGCGCCGATCATGAGCTCAGACGGCGCTCGCGGGCCTCAACGTCGGTCACGCGTACGCCCGCCCGCCGGGGGCGACGCGACCCTTTCTTGCCCTTGTCGGGTCGCGAACGCTCAACGTCAACGCTCCGCAATCCGTTCGCTGGCCGAAGTGCCCTGAAGCGCGCGGGCGAGACGCCGCGTTCGGCTGGTCGTGAAAGACATGGCGGCCGGCCGAGACCCGGACGATCGCCTAGGCGGCGGCGCTGGCCTCGCCGGCGTCCAGTCCGCTGAGCGAGCGCACGGCGACTGACAGCATGGCCAGATCGATCGTCGGCTGGGTATCGAGATCGGTCAGCAGGCGCTGCCAGCGCGCGAACCCGGTCACCTCCGTGCTGAGCCATTCGGCGATCGTGCTCTGCAAGGCGGCGGGCTCGATCTGCGGCCCGATCCGCCGGCTGCCGAAGGCCTGCACGGTGAGGCGGCGATGCTGCTGCAGCAGATCCTCGAGCAGCCCGATCAAGGCGAGGCGCTCCCAATGATTGCGCGGCTTGGTCTTCTCCAGGATGTCGAGGAGCCGGCCAAGGCGCAGTTGGGCGTCGAGCGCGAAGTAGGTGCTGGCCGCGGTCACCACCTCGGTACCGACCTCGTCGGCCACGGCGACCACCTCGCACGCCGGGAACAGATAAGGCAGTCCGGCGATGCGCCGCGCCAGTCCAGCTTCGACCCCCCGGCTGACGTAGGTCTCGATCACCTCCCCGAAGCGCTGAAGGTCGCCCTCGGCGAGTACTAAGTCCAGCTTGTAGAGCAGGTTGGCGATGCCCGGCGCGAAGCGATCGACCGCCGAGCGGATATTGATCGGCGCCGGCAGGTTGCGCAGGAACCAATAGGTGCCCCGGGCGAGCGATTGACGCGCCTCGCCGAAGAGCGTGACCTGATGTTCGGCGCCGACCTGCCCGGCCAACCCTTCCAGCGCGCCGACCAGCGGCACCAGAGCAAAGGCGTCGCGCGCCACGATATAGGCGCGGGCGATCGACGAGGCGGGCCGTCCGGTGCGATCGCTCAGCTCGCCGACGAACTCGCCGAGCCCGCGATTGACCAGGCTGTTGGCGACCAGGGTCGCCGTGATCTCGCGGCGCAGCCGGTGCTCGGAGATCTGCGCGCGGAAGCGCTTGCGCAACGGCCGCGGAAAATACTTGACCAGATCCCGAAGAAGGTAGGCGTCATCGGGCAGGTCGGACGCCAGCAGCTCGTCATAGAGGGCCATCTTGGCATAAGCGAGCAGCACCGCCACCTCGGGGCGGTACAGCCCCTGACCAAGTTGCCGGCGCTGGGCGAGCGCCTCGTCGTCGGGCAGGACCTCGAGCTCGCGATTGAGCCGTCCGCCCGCCTCCAGCCGTCGGATGAAGGCCGTCTGGCTGTCCAGGAGCTCGCTCGGCCGCGCCTGGGCGAGCGAGATCGCCTGCACCTGCAGGACGTTGTTGCGCAGCACCAGCTGACCGACCTCGTCGGTCATCTGGGCCAGCAGCCGGTCGCGCTGCTTCATGGTCATGTCGCCGGCATCGACCACGGCGCCGAGCAGAATCTTGATGTTGACCTCGTGGTCCGAGCAGTCGACACCGGCAGAGTTGTCGATGAAGTCGGTGTTGATCCGACCGCCCTTCTGAGCAAAGGCGATGCGTGCCTTCTGGGTCAGACCGAGATTGCCGCCCTCGGCGACGATCTTGCAGCGCAACTGCTCGGCGTCGACCCGGACGGCGTCGTTGGCGCGATCGAAGGCGTCGGCATGGCGCTCGGCGGCCGCCTTGACGTAGGTGCCGATGCCGCCGTTCCAGAACAGCTCGACCGGAGCGAGCAGGATCGTCCGGATCAGCTCCTGTGGGGTGAACTCCTCGGTCTCGGTCGCGAGGGCTTGGCGCGCCTGCGCCGAGAGTTTGATCGATTTGACGCTGCGCGGGTAGACGCCGCCGCCCGGGCTCAGCCGGGCGCGGTCGTAGTCGTCCCAGCTCGAACGTGGCAGCTCGAACAGGCGCTTGCGCTCGGCATAGCTGAGGGCGGGATCGGGGTCCGGATCGATGAAGACGTGCCGGTGATCGAAGGCAGCGATCAGTTTGATCTGCTCGGACAGCAGCATGCCGTTGCCGAAGACGTCGCCCGACATGTCGCCGACGCCGATTGCGGTGAACGGCTCGCTCTGGCAGTCCTTGCCCAGCTCGAGGAAGTGGCGCTTGACCGATTCCCAGGCCCCGCGGGCGGTGATGCCCATGCCCTTGTGGTCGTACCCGGCCGAGCCGCCGGACGCGAAGGCGTCGCCCAGCCAGTGGCCGTACTCCTTGCTGATCGCGTTAGCGATGTCAGAGAAGGTCGCCGTGCCCTTGTCCGCGGCGACGACCAGATAGGGATCGTCGTCGTCGTAGCGGACTATGCGTTCGCGCGTCACGATCCGGTCGCCGACCCGATTGTCGGTCAGATCCAGCATGCCGCGCATCAGGGTCCGATAGCACTCGACCACTTCCGCCTGCAGGGCGGCGCGGTCACCGCCGCGCGGCGGCCGCTTGACGACGAAACCACCCTTGGCCCCCACCGGCACGATGACGCCGTTCTTGACCATCTGGGCCTTCATCAGGCCGAGGACTTCGGTGCGGAAGTCTTCGCGGCGATCCGACCAGCGGATGCCGCCCCGGGCGACCTTGCCGCCGCGCAGATGGACGGCCTCGGTGCGCGGCGCATAGACGAAGATCTCGAAGGCCGGGCGCGGCAGCGGCATGTCGGGCACCGCCGCCGGGTCGATCTTGAGCGACAGATAGGGCTTGTAGGGCGCGCCGTCGGGCCCCGGCTGGTAGTAGTTGGTGCGCAGCGTCGCCAGCATCAGGCGCAGATAGCGCCGCAGGATGCGGTCCTGGTCGAGGTTGGCGACGCCGTCGAGATCAGCCCGGAACTGAGCCTCCAGCGCGCCGAGCTGGGCCGTGCGATCCTCGGGACCGGCCGGATCGAAGCGCGTCTCGAACAGCTCGGCGAGCTGGCGTGCAAGAGCAGGGTTCTGGGCCAGCGTCTGCTCCATGTAAGCCTGGCTGAACGGAATGCCGATCTGGAGCAGGTACTTGCAGTAGGCGCGCAGGACCATCACCTGGCGCCAGTTCAGCCCGGCCCGCAGGATCAGCTGATTGAAGCCGTCGTTCTCCGCTTCGCCGCGCCAGACCCGTGCGAAGGCGTCTCGAAAGTCCCGCTCCACCCGATCAGGCTCGAGATCGTCCGCATCGAGCGCCTCCAGGCGGAAATCGTGCATCCAGAAGCTCGCCCCGGCGCGCGTTGCGAATTCGTAAAGCTGCTCCTGCAGCACCCGCAGGCCCATGTTCTCGAGCACCGGCAGGACATCCGAGAGAGCAATGCCCTCGCCACCGCGCGCGAGCTTGAAGCAGAGCTGCCCCTCCTCCTGTTCGAGC
This sequence comes from uncultured Alphaproteobacteria bacterium, assembly GCA_963815435.1. Taxonomy (GTDB): domain Bacteria; phylum Pseudomonadota; class Alphaproteobacteria; order Geminicoccales; family Geminicoccaceae; genus DATAOG01. The sequence continues at coordinate 142,381 of CAWFGZ010000005.1, read as the reverse complement.
GGCCGGTAGAGGGACATCGTCAGATCGGTCTCGCCCCTCGCCAGCCGGTCGAGCCGATCGACATCGGGCACCGCGGCCCGCGCCGGCACCTGCTCCTGATAACCGACAGGGATCGCGTCGGCGTAGGCGCGAAGCAGCCGGTTACCCTCTTCCTCGCCGTGGGCGTCGATCAGGGCCTCGCGCAGCACGTCGCTCCAGGAACGCGCGGCCTGGACCAGACGGGCCTCGATCTCGGCGGGCTCGATCCTGGGCGGGATGCCCCCCGGGGTGCGCACGATGAACTGGATCCGGGCCAGGATGAACTCCGAGATATGCGCCTGGAACTCGGCCTCGGTGCCGTTCAACGCCTCCAGCAGGATGTCCTGGAACTTGCGCCGGATCTCGGTGTTGTAGCGCTCGCGTGGCACGTAGATCATGCAGGACACGAAGCGTGCGAACGCATCCTTGCGCAGGAACAGGCGGATCTGCTGGCGCTCCTGGAGATGCAGGATCTCCTGCAGGATCTCGAACAGGTCGGCCTCGGCAATCTGGAACAGCTCGTCACGCGGGTAGGTCTCCAGGATGTTGGCGAGCGCCTTGCCCGAGTGGCTGGCGGGCGCCAGGCCGGCACGCGCGATCACTCCGGCGACCTTGCGGCGCAGGAGCGGGATATCGCGCGGATTGCGGTTGTAGGCAGCCGAGGTGAACAGCCCGAGGAAGCGGTGCTCGCCCAGCACCTTGCCTTTGGCGTCGAAGCGGCGAACGCCGATGTAGTCGAGGTACACCGGCCGATGCACAGTCGAGCGCGCATTCGCCTTGGTGATCATCAGCGGGACCGGCATGCGCGCCTGCTTGCGCACTTCGGGGGGCAGGGCTGAGAAGCTGCGCGAGGTCGCGGTGCCGCTCGGCTGGCGGCGTAGCAGGCCGAGCGCCGAGCCCTCGATTTGTTTGAGCTGGTCGCCGTCCCGGTCGCGGATCAGCTCGTAGCAGCCGTAGCCGAGAAAAGTGAAGTGATTGTCGGCGATCCAGCGCAGGAACGCCTCGACTTCGGCCAGCTCCTCGGGATCCATCGAGCGCGCCGCTGGCTTCAGGTCGGCGAGCGCCTGCTCGACCTTGCCCATCATCGTGCGCCAGTCCTCGACCGCGGCGCGCACATCGCCGAGTGCCGTCTCGAGGTCGGCGCGGATCGCGTCGAGCCGCTCGGGGTCGCTCTGCCGGTCGATCTCGAAGTGCATGAACGATTCGAAGCGCGCCTGTCCGCCGTCGCCTTCGGGCGATTCCAGAAACTCGGCGAGCGTGCCGTCGGCGGCGCGCTTGACCGGGATCACCGGGTGGATGGTCAGGTGGATCAAAAGGCCGAGCCGGTTCAGCGCCATGCTGACCGAATTGACCAGGAACGGCATGTCGTCGTTGACCACCTCGACCACGCTGTGGGTCGACTGCCAGCCGTGCTGCTCGATCTGTGGATTGTAGACGCGGATCTTGGCGTGGCCCGCCTCGCGGTGCTCGCCGAAGCGCAGATGGGCGAGCGCGGCGCCGTACAGGTCGAGCGGGTCGCGCTCGAGGAGCTCGTTCGGCGACACGGTGCGGTAGTAGTGGCGCAGGAACGCCTCAGCGAGATCAGCTTGCGGCTCGCTCAGCCGGCCGTGCAGCCGGTCGACCACCTGCTCGAGCAGCTCGTGCTTCCTGTCCTCCAGCCGGGTTGCCATCGGGCCTGTCCTCCGCCTCGCGCCTGCCTACGATTTAAGCACATATGGTGGCGCTCATATAGGGTCGAGGCCCCGAATCGGCTGTGAATTCCATCCGGGCGCGCCGCCGGCTCCCCCCGCCATGGAGCTGCGCCCGGCCCAGCGAGGGCAATCTGGCCGTCATAAAGCCAGAGCAGCGAGAGTAGAAATTCGCGGCTTTCGCGCTGAAGCGCGGGTTTGGCGCGACAGAGCGTCCGCCAGCTCAGCCGGCGAGACGCTCGAGGCTCTCGCGGGCCTTGGCCCGGTGCCGCGGCTCCAGGTGGCGACCGACCGCAGCGAGCGCGGCGGCGAGCACCGAGGCGTCGTCGGTGAAACCGAGCCCGGCCAGAAAATCCGGCACCATGTCGACCGGCAGGACGAAGTAGGCGAGCGCGCCGAACAGCACCACGCGCACGTAGACCGGCGTGGTCGGATCGAGGGCGCAGTAGTAGGCCGCGACCAGATCCTCGGCGAAGGGGATGCGCGCCAGCACGCGCCTGAGCTTGGCCCAGAAGCGGCGCTCGTCCGGCGGCCGGTAGGCGACCGGGAGCGGACCGAACGGCATCTCACGACCTGCGTCCATGCGACCATAGCTGGGCATTTCCGATGTCGCTGGCAAGCCCACCCTGGCGCCGGGTGTGGATCGGCGTTATCACCGGTCCGGAACGGGAATTGGGGGGAGGTGAGCATGCAGATCAGGGGCGAAGCCGCGATCGTCACGGGTGCGGCGTCGGGCCTGGGGCTGGCGACCGCCGAGATGCTGAGCGGCGCGGGAGCGCGGGTAGCACTCCTCGACCTCGACGGCGCCCGGGTCGCCGAAGCGGCGGCGCGGCTCGGCGGTCTCGGCCTCGCCTGCGACGTCGCCGATGGCGAGAGCGCCGAGCAGGCGCTCGCTTCGGCCCGCGCTGCGCACGGCCCGGCGCGAATCCTGGTCAGCTGCGCCGGCATCGCTCCGGCCGGGCGGATCGTCGGCAAGGGCGGGCCGATGCCGCTCGAGGACTTCGCCCGCGTCATCCGCGTCAACCTGATCGGCAGCTTCAATGTGCTCCGTCTCGCGGCCGCCGACATGGCGGCGCTCAAGCCGCTGGCGGAGGGCGAGCGCGGTGTGATCGTCAACACCGCCTCGGTCGCCGCCTTCGAGGGCCAGATCGGCCAGGCGGCCTACGCCTCGTCCAAGGGCGGGATCGCGGCGCTCACCTTGCCCGCGGCGCGCGAGCTCGCCTGGCACGGCATCCGCGTCCTGACCATCGCGCCCGGCCTCTTCGAGACGCCGATGCTCCGGGGGCTGCTCGAGCCGGTCCAGCAGTCGCTCGCGGCGAGCGTGCCGTTCCCGAAGCGCCTAGGGCGTCCGGCCGAATACGCCGCCCTGGTCCGCCACATCATCGACAATCCGATGCTGAACGGCGAGGTGATCCGCCTCGACGGCGCTCTCCGCATGGCGCCGCAGTAGGCGAGATAGGCGGTTGCCCCGAGATTGCCGAGCGGCCACAGTGTGCGCCGGCAAAAGCAACCTGAAATTGACACGCCGCCGCGAGGTTGCCCGCATGAAGTCGGCCGTGCTGCGTCTGACGACCATACTCCTTTTGTTATCGCCGCTGTGGCTCGCCGGCTGTGGCGAGTACACCGCACCTACCTGCACCGTGGACGACCTGGGCGATCAAATGATCTCGACCAGGCAGGTCTTTCTGGAGCGCCTGGCCGGCTGCCCGATCGGCGGCCGACATTGACCGCGGCAACCGAAGCAGCCGCAAAGGCCCGCTGCGGTCATCCGCGCGCGATGGCGTCCATGACTTTGGCGAGCTTGACGTCGCGTTCGGTCAGGCCGCCGACGTCGTGGGTTGACAGGGTGACCTGGACGGTCTTGTAGACGTTGAACCACTCCGGGTGGTGGTTCATCTTCTCGGCCTGGAGGGCGACCCGGGTCATGAAGCCGAAGGCGGTGCTGAAGTCCCCGAAGGCGAAGGTCTTGCCGATCGCGTCGCGGCCGGCCACCTCATGCCAGCCATCGAGCTCGGCGATCGCCTGTTCGCGGGCGAGGCCGGTGAGCTTCTCGCAGGTCGCCATGGCGCATCTCCCTGAGTGCTGCCTGGGTTGAGATTAAACGATGGGTCGGAGTGACTGGTCCGACAAGGCCGAGGCGGGACCGCCCTCGGCGCTCGACATCGAGCGGATCGGGCGCAAGGTGCTGGCCGAGCTGCCCGAGCCGTTTCGTGGCCACGTCCGGGGCGTGGTAATCCGCGTTCAGGATTTTCCCGACGATGCCACCCTCGACGAGATGGGCCTCGAGAGCCCGTTCGATCTGCTCGGCCTTTATCACGGCGTGCCGGTCGGCCACAGCTCCGAGTTCGCGCCGCCGCGCCAAAACGTCGACATGATCTTCCTCTATCGCCGCCCGCTGCTCGACTACTGGTGCGAAACCGGCGCGGCGCTCGCTGACATCGTCAGGAACACCCTGATCCACGAGATCGGCCACCATTTCGGCTACTCGGACGACGACATGGACGAGATCGAGTTCGGCGGCGGATAGCCACTCGGGAAATCGCACAGGCCTGAACCGGCAGATAATTGTGGCGGAGGAGGTTGCCTCCAGCGCGGTGCTGAGCCACGATCATTTGCGCAAGACGATCTCACCTGGCAAGTCTCGGCCAAAATCTGGGAGGTACGACCATGCCGATTCCGACCGAACCCGTCGGCTCGCTACCGCGGCCAGCCAAGCTTCAGGCGGCCTTTGCGGCCTACGACGCCGGCAAGATCAGCCACGCGGAGCTGGAGGCCGAGCAGGATGCCGCCTGCCTCGACTCGATCAAGCGGATGGAGGCGACGGGGGCGCCGATCGTCTCCGACGGCGAGCAGCGCGTATCGAGCTTCGCCACCTATCCGCTGACCGATACCCTGGCCGGGACCGGCCTCGCGCCGAACCTTGCGGCCGACGGCCAGTACTTCGCGATCTTCACCGACGGTCATCACCGCCAGCTGCCGCGCCTGACCGGCGGTCCGTTCAAGTACAAGACCTACGCCGCCGACTATCTCGCCAAGTCGATCAAGATGGCGACCAAGCCGATGAAGCAGGCGGTGATCGCGCCCTCGATGCTGGCTCTGCTCTACCCGCTCGACGGCGAAGTGCCGGGCTACTCGCGCGAGCAGTTCCTGAGCGATCTCTGCGACGAGTGCGAGAAGGACATCCGCAAATGCTTCGCGACCGGGGCCGCTCGTGTCTCGATCGACTTCACCGAGGGGCGGCTCGCCTGTCGCAACGATCCCCGCAACCCCTGGACCGGCCGGCACATGCTCGGCCAGTTCATCGAGCTTAATAACCGCGTCATCGACCGGTTCTCGGCCGAGGAACGGAAGAACATCGGCATCCACACCTGCCCGGGCGGCGACTGCGACGCGACCCACAGCGCGGATGTCGACTACGCCGAGCTGCTGCCCAGCATGTTCAAGATGAACGCCGGCTACTTCCTGATGCAGCTCGCGAGCGAGCCCGACAAGGAGCGGGTCTACAAGCTGATTGGCCAGTACAGCCGGGCGGATGCCAATGGCGTCCGGCAGGTCTGCTTCATCGGCGTGATCAACCCGCAGAATCCGCGGGTCGAGACGGCGCAGGAAGTCTGCGACGACCTCGTGCTGGCGTCGAAACACATTCCGAAGGAGCGCCTCGGCTCGACCGACGACTGTGGCTTCTCGCCCTTCAGCATCGACGTCAAGCCGAAGCACGGCTCGCCGGATGTCGCGCGTGACATCGCTTTTCAGAAGATCAAGTCGCGCGTCGTGGGGACGAAGATGGCGTCGGAAAAGCTCGGGGTCCGGTAGGACATCAGGAAGCGACTTGTGTGCCGGAGGGCCACGGCCGCGTAGACAGCCGCGGGTCCTTCGGCACGCAGGGCAGCGTTGCCCTTCCGGTTGCGGATTTCGAGGACGGGGTTCCGTTGCATATTGTGCAGGCCCTGAGTGTGCTTTTCAGCCCTTGTTAGCTCATATCCGACCGGGAGAACCGCGATGCTGGAGAAGTTCGAGCGCTACCCGCTCACGTTCGGCCCGACGCCGATCGAAAGGCTCAACCGTCTGTCGGAGCATCTGGGCGGCTCTGTCGAGATCTATGCCAAGCGCGAGGACTGCAACTCGGGCTTGGCGTTCGGCGGCAACAAGATTCGCAAGCTCGAGTACATCATCCCCGATGCCCTCGCGTCCAATGCCGACACGCTCGTGACGATCGGCGGCGTGCAGTCGAACCATACGCGCCAGGTCGCGGCGGTCGCAGCGAAGCTCGGCATGAAGTGCCGCTTGGTGCAGGAGAGCTGGGTCCCCTTCCAGGATGCCGTCTATGACCGCGTCGGCAACATCCTGATGAGCCGCGTGATGGGTGCCGAGATCGAGCTGGTCGACGAAGGCTTCGACATCGGCATCCGCGAGAGCTGGGAGCGTGCCCTGGAGGACGTTAAAGCCAAAGGCGGCAAGCCATATGCGATTCCTGCCGGTGCCTCGGCGCACAAGTATGGCGGTCTCGGCTTCGTCGGATTTGCCGAGGAGGTGCGCGCGCAGGAGCGGGAACTCGGGGTCAAATTCGACTACGTCATCGTCTGCACCGTGACCGGCTGGACGCATGCCGGCATGCTGGTCGGCTTCGCCAAGTACGGCCGGTCGCGCAACGTGATCGGCATCGATGCGTCCGGAACAGGGGAGCAGACCAGGGCCCAGGTGCTCGCGATCGCGCGCAATACGGCCGATCTCGCGGAGCTCGGTCGCGAGATCACCGAGGACGACCTCGTTCTCATCGAAGACTACGCCTATCCGGCCTACGGCGTTCCCTCTGCCGAGACCAACGACGCGATCCGCCTCGTGGCTCGAACCGAAGGCATGATGACCGACCCGGTATACGAGGGTAAGTCCATGCAGGGCATGATCGACCTTGTCCGCAAAGGCTATTTCCCGGCAGGATCGAGAGTGCTCTACGCCCATCTTGGCGGCGTGCCGGCGATCAACGCCTACAGCTATATTTATCGGAATGGCTGACCAACTGAGAGAAGAACGGAACCGCGGCTCTCCTGGCCCTCGAATACTTGGTGAAGCGAGAGGAGGCCGATGGCAATATCCGTATCAAGCGTTACGAAATGGGCGCAATAATGATCACAAGCCTGGACCATCTGGTGCTGACCGTCCGCGATCTGGACGCGACGGTGCGGTTCTACGTCGACGGGCTGGGCATGGAGCTGCGGGGGTTCGGCGCGGGGCGAAAGGCGCTGCATTTCGGCCCGCAGAAAATCAACCTGCATCTCGCCGGGCGGGAGTTCGAGCCCAAGGCCGCGCGGCCGACGCCGGGCTCGGCCGATCTCTGTTTTCTAACCGAGCAGCCGCTCGCTGAGATTGCTCGTCATCTCGAAGGACTCGGCCATCCGGTAATCGAGGGGCCGGTGGCGCGCACCGGCGCCGCCGGTCCGATCACCTCGATCTATCTGCGCGATCCGGACGGCAATCTGATCGAGATCGCAACGCGCGGCTGACCACGATCCCGGAGGCGGTCGCCATGCCGGATCGGCACATGATCAGATAGTTGCGTCGGCTTCCTCCACTACGGTTGCACTTTATCGACCAGCGTTGTATAGGCTGCCAATGACATTATGCTAGGGGTTGCTAAGGTCGGCGTATTCGCATGACTCGCTCGTCATTGCCGGGCTCGACCCGGCAATCCAACCCTTCGGGATGCCCGGACCTCAGGGCATGACCTTGGCGAATCCTCCGTCGACCCCGGTGCACCAGGGCGAGCGGCCCGTGGACGCGATGAGCGACGTCGGACGGATTTTGACGCAGGCGCGCAGCGAGCTCCTCGATCTTTCGGGGCGCAATCGATTGCTGAACACGCCCCGCCATCGATCGCGCTCGAGCACGATCGAGGTCGTCGACGAGCGTAGCGACAGCGTGTTCCGGCTCCTGGTCGAGGACGGCAAGGCCCTCGGCTTTCGCGCGCGCCGGGTCCCTTACCAGACGGAGAGCCTGGGCAGCGACCTGTTCGACGATCTGCCCCCGCCCGCCGAGCCGGCCGGCAACGATCTGACACTGCCGCACCACCAGGATCTGCTGGCTGCAGACCGAGCGCGGCGCCGAGCGGCTCCAGGGCCGGCTGCTCCGCCTCTACTACGACGCGCGCACCCACTACGAGGAGCGCGGCGTCAACGCCCTCTACCTGGCGCTCGGCTTCCTCGAATGGTACGAGACACCGACCTCGGACCAGCCCCGCCATGCCCCGCTGCTTTTGCTCCCGGTCCGCCTCGAGCGAGGCGGCGCCGTCGAGCGCTTTCGCCTCTGGTTCGCCGACGAGGAGATCGCGACCAACCTCTCGCTGGTCGAGAAGCTCCGCCAGGAGTTCGCGCTCACCCTGCCGGAGATCGACCCGGCCGAGCGCCTCGATCCGGGCGTCTATCTGCGCCTGGTCGCCGACGCAGTGCAGGCGGAGCCCCGCTTTCGGGTCCGCCGCGACGACATCGTGCTCGGCCTGTTCTCGTTCACCAAGCTCCTGATGTATCGCGACCTCGATCCGGCAACCTGGCCGGCCGAGACGGCGCTGGATCAGCGGCCGCTCCTGCGGGCACTGTTGACCGAAGGCTTTCGGGCCGAGCCCAACGACGGACCGGACGAGCAGCCGCTCGATGAGTTGTTGCCGCCGCGCTCGCTCCGCCACGTGCTCGATGCCGACGCCTCGCAGACGCTGGCGATCGAGGCCGCGCGCGCCGGCGCCAATCTTCTCGTCCAGGGCCCGCCGGGCACCGGCAAGTCGCAGACCATCGCCAATCTGATCGCGGCCGCGGTGCACGCCGGCAAGACGGTGCTGTTCGTGGCCGAGAAGATGGCCGCCCTCGAGGTGGTCAAGCGGCGGCTCGATCAGATCGGCCTCGGCGACCTCTGCCAGGAGCTGCACAGCCGGCGTGCTAACAAGCGAAGCTTCCTCGAGGAGCTGGAGCGGACCCTGCAGCTGGGCGCCCCCCGGCAGGGCGATCCCGCCGACCTCTGCGACGAACTCGCAGCTGCTCGCGCGCGTCTCAACCAATACGCGGAGGTGCTCCACCGGCCGGGCGGCAGCGCCGGTGTCAGCCCCGTTCGAGGCGATCGGGCATCTGGCCGGGCTGAACGGCCGCGCGGCGGCGCCCCCGGCGGTCAAGCTCCCGGGCGCGACCCACTGGCGCCGCGCCGAGATGCGCGAGCGCCGGCAACAGCTGCGCGCCCTGGCCGCCCGAGTCGCCGAGCTCGGCACGCCGGCCGAGCATCTCTGGCGGGGCGTCGGCCTGAGCGCGCTTTTGCCGAGCGATCGCCAGGCGCTCGCCCAGGCGATCGGCGCGCTGCGCGAGCCGACAGCGCTGCTGCTCAAGGCGGCAGCCAAGCTGCAGGAATGGCTCGGCATGCGCCCCGCCACGCCGACGCCCGAGCGGCTTGGGCGCCTGATCGATGGCCTGCGCCAGCCTGGCCGAGCTGCCGGCGGACGTCGACGCCGAGGCCCTGCGCGGCGCGGTCTGGGAGCACCAGGGACTGGCGGTCCAAGCTGTTGGTCGAGGCGGGCCAATCCTTGGGGGCGGCCCGCGCCGAGCTCGACGCCCATCGTCACCGAAGCGGCCTGGTCGTGCGACCTTGCCGCCACGCGGCGCGACCTCGCCGCCTATGGCGGCGTCTGGTGGCGCGGTCTCAAGTCGCGCCTACCGGCGCGCCCGCGCGACGCTGCGCGGCATCGCGAAGGCGACACCGCCGTCGGGATCGGCGCGCCAGCTTGCCCTGCTCGATCGCCTGATCGGCGCGCAGCTTACTCGCGCAGCACATCGCTCGACAGCGACGCGCTCGGTCAGGCCGCGTTCGGCCGGCTCTGGGCGGGCGAGCGCTCCGACTGGCAGAAGCTCGGCGCGGTCCTCGCCTGGCGGCGCAATCTGTCCGATCCGGCGCTGCTGCCCCATCTGCTGCGGCTCCTGGCCGAGGTCGGCGATCGCGAGCCAGCGATCCTGCTGGCCGAGCACAGCGCGCGGCTGCTCGAAGCGGTCAACGCCGGCTGGCGCGAGCTGGTCGAGCGCCTGCAGCTCGATCTTGGCCGAGGCGTTCGGCGAGCCCCGGATCGAGGCGCTGGCGCTCGATCGCATGCTCGAGCGTCTCGAGGGCTGGGCCGCGCAGCCGGGCGCGCTCCAGCTCTGGATCGGCTACTGCGACCCAGAAGCGGCAGGCGGTCGCGCTCGGCCTGTCGGGGCTCGCCTAGCAGCTGCACCATGGCAGCCTCGCCGCCGAGCGCGCGCTCGACGCCTTCGATCAGGCCTATTACGAGGCGCAGCTGCGCCAGGCGTTCGAGGCCGAGCCGGCGCTCGCCGCCTTCGCCGGCCCCGAGCAGGAGCGGCTGATCGAGCGCTTCCGGGAGCTCGATCGCGAGCGCATCCAGATCGCGCGTCGCGAGGTCGCGGCGCGCCCATCACGCCCGCCTGCCCAAGCGCGGCGGCGAGATCGGCCAGCTCGGCCTGCTCGAGCGCGAGTTCGCCAAGAAGCGCCGCCATCTGCCGATCCGCCAGCTGCTCGCGCGCGCCGGCCAGCCGATCCAGGCGATCAAGCCGGTCTTCATGATGAGCCCGCTCTCGGTCGCCGAATTCCTGGCGCCGGGCGCCCTGCGCTTCGACCTGCTGGTGATCGACGAGGCGAGCCAGGTCGAGCCGGTCGACGCCTTCGGCGCGATCGCCAGGAGCCGCCAGATGGTCGTGGTCGGCGATCAGCGCCAGTTGCCGCCGAGCCCGTTCTTCAAGGCCGGCCGCCGGCGACGACGACTGGCCCGCCCGACGACGCGGACGGACGACGGGACGGCCTGCCGACCGGCGATCTCGAGAGCATCCTCGGCGCCTGCGCGGCCGCCGGCATGGCCGCAGCGCATGCTGCGCTGGCACTATCGCTCGCGCCATCCGAGCCTGATCGCGGTCTCCAATCGCGAGTTCTACGACGACCGCCTGCACATCGTGCCGAGCCCGTTCGCCAGCCACCAGCGCCTGGGGCTGGTGTTCCGCCACGTCGCCGAGGGCAGCTTCGAGCGCGGCGGCAGCGGCATCAACCGGCGCGAGGCCGAGGCGGTCGCGCGGGCGGTGATCGCGCATGCCCGCACCAGCCCGGAGCTCTCGCTCGGCGTCGGCTGCTTCTCGCTCCGCCAGCGCGATGCGATCCTCGCTCAGCTCGAGCATCTCTGGCGCGACGAGCCGCCCGAGGTGCGCGAGTTCTTCGCTGCCGCCCGACGCCGAGCCGTTCTTCGTCAAGAACCTCGAGACCATCCAGGGCGACGAGCGCGACGTGATCCTGATCTCGGTCGGCTACGGGCGCGATCCGAGCGGCTATCTGGCGATGAGCTTCGGCCCGCTCAACCACGAGGGCGGCGAGCGCCGCCTCAACGTCCTGATCACCCGCGCCCGCGCAGCGGCTCGAGGTGTTCGCCTCGATCACCGCCGACGACATCGATCTCGAGCGCGCCCGCGGCCGCGGCGTCGCGGTCCTCAAGACCTTCCTCGCCTATGCCGCGACCGGCGTGCTCGGCATCGCCCAGGTCGAGCGGACGCGGCTTCGACTCGCCGTTCGAGGCCGAGGTCGCGCGCGCGTCTCGACCGGGCTCGGCCACCAGGTCGACGGCCAGATCGGCGTCGCCGGCTTCTTCGTCGATCTGGCGGTCCGCGATCCCGGCCGCCCGGGCCGCCATCTGCTCGGCATCGAGTGCGACGGCGCGCCTACCACAGCGCGCTCTGGGCGCGCGATCGCGACCGGCTGCGCCAGCAGGTGCTGGAGGACCAGGGCTGGATCCTGCATCGGATCTGGAGCACCGACTGGCTGCACGATCCCGGTGGCCGAGCTGCGCCGGCTCGCGGCCGCGCTCGAGGACGCCAGGGCCCGCTGGGCGGCACGCGACGAGAGCCTCGAAGCGAGCGGCCTTCGTCGACGACGAGGCCGATGAGGCGTCGAGGCAGCCGGTGCGCGCGATGGTGCGGCGGCCGACGTCGAGCGAGCCGGCCCGCGCGCCGAGCCCTATGTCGAGGCCGAGTTCGAGCTCGCCGGCGCGCTCGAGCCGCATCGCCTGCCGCCCGACGGATGGCCGAGGTGGTGGTCCGGATCGTCGCGGTCGAGGGCCCGGTGCACGGCGACGAGATCGCCCGCCGGGTGACGCGGCTCGCCGGCCTCGAGCGCACCGGCCGGCGGATCGTCGAGGCGGTCAGCGCGGCCTTGCCCGGGCGGTGCGGCAGCAGCGGATCACCCGCGACGAGCGCTTCTACTGCGCTGCTCGGAGCGACGCCGGCGGTCCGCGATCGCAGCCGCAGTCCGGGCTGCGACGCTGCGCCGGCCGGAGGTGCTGCCGCCGGCGGAGATCCGGGCCGCGATCCTCGAGGTCGCGGGCGCCCACTACGGCGCCACCCGCAGCGAGATCGCGACCCAGGTCGGCCGGCTGCTCGGGTTCCAGGCGACCAGCACGCCGGCTGCGCGCCCTGATCGAGGCCGAGGTCGAGCGCCTGCTGGCCGGCGGCCGGCTCGATCGCCAGGGCGACTTCGCTGGTGCCGGCCCAGCCGGATTCCCGCCCCGCGGCTTGACCCCGCGGCAGCGCTGGCCTTCGATCGCTCCGCGCGGACGACAGCGGAGGCGGCGATGAGCACGACCGGATTTCAGGGCGTCTTTCCGTACCTGGTCTCGCCCATCGATGAGGCCGGCCGGGTCAAGGACGAGGTGCTGGCGCGGCTTTGCGAGCATCTGATCGCGGCCGGCGTCCACGGCCTGACGCCGCTCGGCTCGACCGGCGAATTCGCCTATCTCGACTGGGCGCAGAAGCAGCGCGTGGTCGAGGTCACGCTCGAGGCGGCCGCCGGCCGCGTGCCGGTGGTCGCAGGCGTCGCGGCGACCACCACGGCCGAGGCGGTCCGCCAGGCGGCCGAGCTCGAGCGCCTGGGCTGTGCCGGCATCCTCGCGATCCTCGAGGCCTATTTCCCGGTTCCGGAGGATGGCGTGGTCGCCTATTTCCGAGCCATCGCCGAAGCGGTCGCCTGCCCGGTCGTGCTCTACACCAACCCGCAGTTCCAGCGCAGCGACCTCTCGCTCGGCGCGATCGAGCGGCTCGCCGACCGTGGAAAACATCCGCTACCTGAAGGACGCCTCGACCAATACCGGGCGCCTGCTCTCGATCATGAACCGGGTCGGCGACCGGCTCGGCATCTTCAGCGCTTCCGCCCACGTCCCGGCCTGCGTCATGCTGCTCGGCGGCAAGGGCTGGATGGCCGGGCCCGCCTGCCTGATCCCGCGCCAGAGCGTCCGGCTGTACGAGCTCTGCCGGGCCGGGCGCTGGACTGAGGCGATCGACGCTGCAGCGCGAGCTCTGGCGGCTCAACCAGCTGTTCGCGAGATACGCGCTCGCCGCCTGCATCAAGGGCGGGCTTGAGCTCCAGGGCTTCGCGGTCGGCGATCCTCTGCCGCCGCAGGCCGCGCTCGACGGCGCCGGACGGCGCGAGGTGCGGGCCGCGCTGCAGGCAGTGGGCGCGCTGTAGCGAGGACCGTCATCGAGGTAGGCCCGAAGCCGCCGCCGGTTCTCGAGCCGCGCGAACGCCTGGATGTGGCCGGTGCCCGGCAGCAGCCACAACTGCTTCGGCTCGCCGCGCCGCCTCGAACAGCGCGATCCCGTGATGGCTCGGAACGACCTGATCGGCCTCGCCCTGGATGATCAGGATCGGCAGCGGCGCGAGCTCGCCGATCACGTCGATCGGCCGATAGCGGTCGTCGATGGTCAGGCTGAGCGGCCATTGCAGCGGCCAGGTCGGCCAGAAGCCCGCGAGCTTCTCCCGGGCGAGCGCCCGCAGGCTCGTGAACGCGCCCTCGACCACCAGCGCCCGCACCTTGCTCCTGTCCGGCGAGGCGGCGAGCGCGGTGATCGCGAGCGCGCCGCCGAGGCTCTGACCGAACACGACGATCCGCTCCGGATCGACCTCGGGCATGGCGAGCAGCGTCTCGCAGGGCCGCCTGGAAATCCAGCTGCAGGCCATCGAGGCTGGGCTCGCCGGCCGAGCTGCCGTAGCCGCGGTAGTCGAACAGGAGCACGTCGAAGCCGGCGCCCGGCAGCCAGGCGACGCTCGCGATGTGGGTGCTGATGTTCTCGGCGTTGCCGTGCAGGAACAGGACGCTGCCCTGCCGCGGCGCGCGCGCGGGCAGGAACCAGCCGTCCAGGCGCACGCCATCGGCCGTGGTGAACTCGACGTCGCGATAGGCGAGGCCGATCTCGTCGGGGGTCAGGACCAGCTCGCGCATCGGCTGGAAGACGAGGCCGGTACAGCCGGCGAGCCCGAGCGCCAGCACGAGCCAGACCCGACAGCCGGCGGCTCAGAAGTACCAGTGCAGCGAGGTCGACCATTCGGTCTGCGGGCCGCCGCGGTCCTTCTCCACCAGGAGGTCGAGCTTGAGCGCGAGGTTGGCGGTGAGCTCCAGGGTCTGGCCGAGGCCGGCATCGAACCGGTCGGTGATCTCCTCGCCCAGCAGCGCCTGCAGGCGGCCGTCGAGCTGCACCGTCCAGCGGTCGGTGATCGGCCAGATCAGCGTCAGCGCCGGGCCGAGGGCGGCAAAGCAGGTCTTCGGAGCAGTCGGGTCCGGCGAACAGATCGGCCTCGCCCATCAGGCTGGCAAGGCCGCGCTCGCCGAGCGCGACCGCCTCGCCCGCGCCCGCCCAGAGCGTTCCGACCAGAGCGCCCTTCTCGTCGTTTCCGTCCCGCCGGAAGCGCTCGAGGCCGCCGCCGAGCTCCCAGGAGATCGGCTTGAACAGCTCGTTGCGGGGCGCGATCGAGCGGATGCCGACCAGGGTCAGCGAGTCCAAGGTCGGAGCGCGTCGCCCTCGTAGTGACGAAGCCCGAGGTCGAGGAAATCGATCTCCGCGCCCGGGACGTAGCCGGCGGCGGGATCGCTCAGCGCATGATAGCCCGGGCGCACGCTCAGCGACTGGAAGAACCGGCCGTCGCGCGCGCCGAGGCCGAGCGCGAGGCGCGCCGAGCCGTGGCCCTGATCGGGCCGGACCGCCGGCTCCGGCACCGGCGGCGTGCTGGCCGCGACCGCGATCCGGCTGCGCGCGGCGAGCAGCCGCCAGGCCAGACCGGCGGCCTGCTCGCGCGTCTGCTCGCCGGTCCGCATCCGGTAGGTCACGAACTCGGCGGCGAGCTCCAGCACCGCGGCGCGGCGCGCCGGCGCGAGGCGCTCGAGCTCCGGCGCCGTCGGGCGCCAGCGCGCCGTCGGCGAGCCGATGCACCAGCTGCCGCTCGGCGGGCGTGAGCGCGCCAAGACCATGCTCGATCCGGGTCCGGCTGGACGGGCGGAACACCGCGCGCGACCAGCAGGTCGTCCTGGCGCACGACCGCCCGCACCGTGTCGACCGGGATCGCATACACCGGGAAACGGTCGGCCAGGCGCAGCCCGGGCCGCGCCACGTCGAGCAGGAACAGCAGCTGGTAGGAGCAGTTCTCGTCGAAGAAGTAGTAATCGGCGTATTGCTCGCGCAGCTCCCAGAGATGCTCCAGAAGCCGGCGCACCTCGGCCGGCGTCAGATTCAACTGGTATTCCCAGATGTCGCGATTTTCGAAATCGGTGTATTGGCGGACCAGCTGATAGTAGGGCATGACCGAATAGGTGCCGGGATAGCCGCCGGTCAGGCCATAGACCGCGAACAGCAGGCCGTTGTCGTTGCCGGTGACGGCGCCGTAGTTGACCGCATAGGACAGGAGCCGGGTCTTCTCATCCTGACCGGCCCGGTCGAAGCGCAGGAGCGTGTGGCCGAACATCGACGACGGGTTGTTCATGTAGGCCGCCGGGAAGATCAGCGTGACGCGCTCGGCGTCGATCGCCGCGAGCCACGTCGTCGAAGCGGGGACAGGGCCGCTCCGGCAGCCGGGCCGGATCGAAGCGGAGCGCCGCCTTCAGCCACCGGTAGCGGGCCGGAAAGGCGCACTGCGGATGCTGCGTCCCGCCGCCGGCAGCCGGCTCGGCGAAGAACGCCGCCAGAGGTCGCCTCGAGCTCGGCCTCCGGATCGACCTTGCCGTTCGGCGCGTTGAAGAAGCCCGGGCTGTCGATCAGGCTGACCTGGCCGGAGCCCAGCAGACGCGGTCGATAGTGGCCGAGATCGAGCCATTCCCGCCGCGTCGCCAGGCGCTCGGCGCGGGCGCGCGCGATCAGCTCGTCCAGATAGCCAGCCGGCGCGCCGCAGCCTGCGCCGCAGACCAGCGCCCAGCCGGCGACCAGGGTCGCGACGACGCTCCGAGCTTGCGCCGCCGCCGAGCGTCGGCGGCCGGCGGAGCCTCAGGTGGCGATGACGTAGCGCTGCAGCACCGCGTCCTCGGCCAACACCGCGTTCATCGACGCGATGACCTCGTCGACGGTGACGTTCTCGCTCGGAAAGATGCGCACGAAGTTGTGCTGCAACGTCGCGAGAACCGCGCCTGGTCCTCGGGCGCGACGGCCATCAGCGAGGCCAGGGAATTCGAGCGTCTCGCCCTCGCCGCGCGCGACGTCGCCGGCCAGATTGTCGAGGCTCGAGAGCAACAGCATGTGGACCTTGGTCGGCGGGCGAACCACGCCGTCCTTCTCGCAACCGAGCGTCCCCGAGGTGATGCCGAAGGTCTGGTTGCCGGAGGTGCCGTTGGTGGTGACGGCGAGGATCTGCGGTACGGGCCCCTTCTGGCCCTCGAACAGCATGGTACCCGACGCCGCAGCCCGCGCTGCTTGCCGGTTCGCCTTGCTGCTGAGCCCACGCCGCCGGGCCGCCGACGGTCAATGCCAGGAGCGCTGAAGCCATGACTACGCGCATGAGGGTTTCCCCCCGAATAGCAACTGTGAAGTAGAGACCTTAGGGGTCCGATCGCGCCAGTGTCAATCCTTACGCCGGCACGGGTCGCGGCTATGCGTCAGCCAGTCGCGGACCGGCCGCGACGAACTCGAGCATGACGCCGTGGGTGTGCTCCGGCGGCACGCCGATGGTGCCGCCGCTGTCGCGCCGGTAGGCGATGTCCTGCTGGTCGAGCCAGGCGGCGGTCGCCGCCGAGATCGCGCACCGTGAGGCTGAGCGCGGCGAGGGTCGGCGCTCATCGCGCGGCATCGGTCGCGATCGCCTCGAGCTCCGGATGCAGCATGTCGAGATCGTCCGGCGTCACGAACAGGAGCACGCCGTTGCCGGTATGGACGGCCAGCGTGTCGTCGGTCTCGGTCAGGCAGATGCTGCCGAACACCTGCGCCATCGGCTCGTAGAAGGCGCCGGGGTCGTCGACCGCGACGGTCAGCGAGGCGATGCCGTGGGCGCCGTTGGGATGGCGCAGCCAGCCCGGCCTGCCGCATCGGCTCGGGCGTCAGATGACGCGCAGGCGAACAGCCGCACGCCGCCGGTCGCCGCGGGCGCCAGCATGACGTTGGCGAAACGCAGCTCGAGGTCGGGCTCGAGCCGGCGGCCGAGCGTCGGCGATCTCCGCCGGCGCGAGCCCCGCCTCCTGCCAGGCCTCGTAGGTCGCCGCCGCGATCGGTGCTGCGCAGCGCCACCGCGAGCAGCCCCTCGCGCTCGGCCAGAAACGGCTCCAGATCGTTGGTGAACTGCGCCGGATCGACGATCCCCGAGCAGCTCCAGGTAGTCGTTCGCGAACATCAGGCAGTAATTGGCGGTCCCCCAGCCGACGTGCCGGCCGCGCGGCGTCGCCTGGAAGCCCAGCTGCTCGTAGCTGGCCCGCGCCTGCTCCAGATTGCGCACGCCGATGATGGCGTGGTCGATGCCTGCGATCTGCCTGGCCATGGGCTCCCCCGATACGGGCCTTGGAGTTTGCCGCGCCGCGCCCGCGATAACCATAGCGTTGGCGGCGCGCGAGCCGTAAACCTCGCTGCGCGACTCCGGAGCCGGAGGGGGAATGAGCATGGCGAGCCCGGGGCCGATCGGCCTGATCTGCGCGATCCCGCAGGAGCTGATCGAGCTGCGCGCGGCGCTCGACCACGATCAGCGGATCGAGATCGGCGCCTTCGGCTTCGATCTCGGGCGCCTCGACGGGCACGCCGTGGTCCTGGCCGAGGCCGGCATCGGCAAGGTCAACACGGCGGCGGTCGCGACCCTGCTCGCCGCGCGCTTCGATGCCCGCGTCCTGGTGTTCAGCGGGGTCGCGGGCGGCCTCGACCCGGAGCTCGCGATCGGCGACGTGGTGATCGCGACCGCGCGCACTCCAGCACGATTGCGGTGTGATCGAGAATGAGCGGCTGCACCCCTATCAGGCCGGCCATGTGCCGTTCTTCAACCCGACCGGCGAGCTCGGCTACGAGGTCGACCGCGGCCGCTCCTGAGCGGGTCCAGGACCGGCTCGAGGGCCTCGCCCTGCCGCCGCTCTCGGCCGCCGCGGCCGGCGGCGAGGGCCGGCGGCCGCGGCTGGTCTACGGCACGATTCTCGCCGGCGATCAGTTCATCCACTGCGAGGCGACCCGCATGCGGCTGCACCGCGAGTTCGATGCCCAGGCGGTCGCGATGGAGGGCGGCGCGCTCGCCCAGGTCGCCGAGCGGCTCGGCGTCCCCTGGCTCGAGATCCGGGCCCTTTCCGACCTCGCCGGCGCCGAATCGCGCTTCGACTTCGCCGCCTTCGTCGACGAGGTCGCGGCGAGCTCGGCGATGATCCTGCGCCGCCTCCTGCCCGTGCTCTGAGGACCTGCCCCACATGATGTCCCGCTGGCTGCCGACCGCGGTCTTCCTGCTCTCGCTCGCGCTGCTTGCCTTTATCGGCGGTGCGTTCGTGGTCCTTGCCGAGGCCTGGCCCTACCCCTGGCTGCGCGACGCCTGGCTCGGCGGCAAGGCGGTGCTTGAAAAACGCGCCGAGTCGCTCGACCCGTATCAGACCGATTTCTGGTATCCCGAGCCAACCGCGGCCAAGGGCGTCACCCTGCACGATCCCGAGCGAACCTATCCGGGTCTCACCCTCTACACCTCCGCCCACGAGGCCGGCGCGTTCCTGATCACGGCGGACGGCAAGGTCGTGCACGAATGGCACCTGCCGTTCAGCGCGGTCTGGGACGAGAGCGCCGCGGTCCGCCATCCGCAGCCCGACGGGTTCATCTATTGGCGCAAGGCCATGCTCTATCCGAATGGCGATCTGCTCGCGATCTACGTCGCGGCCGGCGATTCGCCCTGGGGCTACGGCATGGTCAAACTCGACAAGAACTCGAAGGTCATCTGGAAGTATCTCCAGCAGACCCATCACGATATCGACATCGGTACGGATGGCCGCATCTATGCGCTGACTCACGAAATCCGGGTCAATACCTACCCGCAGTTCAGCCAGCTGCAAGTGCCCCGCATCGACGATTTCGTGGTCGTCCTGTCGCCGGAGGGCAAACCGGAGAAGAAAGTCTCGGTCATCGATGCGCTGATCAAATCACCCTATTCGCGCCTGCTCTCGCGTCTCGCCTGGTACGTCAAGGGCGACTACATCCACACCAATGCGATCGAGGTGATCGAGGGCGAGGCGGGCCGCCACTTTAAGTTCAGCACCGAGGGCCAAGTCCTGCTGTCGTTCCGCGAGCTCGACACGATCGCGGTGCTCGACCTCGAGCGCGAGGAGATCGTCTGGGCGGTGCGTGGCTCCTGGCTCGCGCAGCACGATCCAGATCTCCTGCCGAACGGCGACATCTTGCTGTTCGACAACCAGGGTCACTATGGCCCCGGCGGCCAGTCCCGGATCATCGAGATCGATCCCGCAAACGCCGCCGTCGTCTGGAGCTATGCCGGGACCGCCGAGCACCCGTTCGACTGCGCGGTGCGCGGCGCCGAGCAGCGTCTGCCGAACGGCAACACGCTGATCACCGACGAGGTCAACGGGCGGATCTTCGAGGTGACCCTGGATGGGGCGATCGTCTGGGAGTTCATCAACCCGGTGCGCGCCGAGGGCCGCCGCGCCACCGACGGCCGCCCGCTGATCCCGATCGTCTCCTTTGCCCAGCGGATCGATCCGCAGAGCCTGGACCCGGAGTTCCTTGGCCGGTGACGGTCGTCCGATGCGGTCATCGCGGTCCTGCGGGATCAGGTGTCTTGAACGAGCTGCAGGCCCAGGTGGTCGCGCATGGCAAGGAAGTCGCGATCGGCGGTCAGGAGCTCGACCCCGTTCTCGAGGCACCAGGTGCCGATGAAGATGTCGGCGGCTTTGATCGTGACACCTTTGGCGCGCAGCGCGCGATAGTTGCCGACCGCCCGATAGACAAGATCAAAGCCGAGCATCGGCACGAGCAGACGCCGCTCCAGTAACCCCCTCACCGCGAGCGCCGCGCTCGACGTGCGGAAACCGCAAAGCATTTCATACATGATGATGTCACCGACGATGATCGGCAGATCCTCGTTATCCAGAAGCTCCGCGAGCCGTGCGGTCTGCCCGGTCGCTCGGCCGCTGAAGTGATCGATCCAGACCGAGCTGTCGACTACGATCATCGCGGCCTGTCGCCATACCAGTCGCGAAGCTCTTCGAGGTCACCCTCCCAGGGATATTGGCCAAACGCCTCTTTGAGCTGGCGACGACTGTGACGATCGATTAGAGCGCGCAGCGCCGCCTCGACCACCGCGCGTTTGGTTCGCAGCCCCGTGACGCGCAACGCCGTGGCCATGAGTTCGTCGTCGATCTCGACATTGGTCCGCATCTTTACACCTGATGTGTATGATCTGACGTAATATATGCACCAACTCAGGACGGTCAATCTGGCGGCGGGCGTGTTCGCCGGACGCCAGCCAGACCGGCCTCGCTGGAGATTGTAACCGCCTTTCGCCGCGCCGATATAGCAATCAGCCCCTCAGGCTGATGCCCGGGAGCCGGGATTGGCAAGGTGCGAGATGGCGGTGATCCAGGCTTGCTCGCGTGCCGAGTACGAGCGGCTGGATGGCGCCGATCCGCTGGCGGCTTGGCGTGAGCGGTTCGCTGTTGCCCGACGGCGTCATCTATCTGGACGGCAACTCGCTCGGCGCCCTGCCCAAGGCCACCGCGGCGGTCCTCGACGAGGTGACGCGGCGCCAGTGGGGCGAGGATCTGATCACCAGCTGGACCCGCCACGGCTGGGTCGATCTCCCGCAGCGGGTCGGGGCCAAGATCGCCCGCCTGATCGGCGCCGAACCCCATGAGGTGATCGTCGCCGATTCGATCTCGGTCAATCTGTTCAAGTTGATCTCTGCCGCCTTGCACCTGCGGCCGGGCCGGCGGGTGATCGTCTCGGAGCGGGGCAACTTCCCGACCGACCTCTACATCGCGCAGGGTCCTGCGCGATCTGCTCGGCGACCGGATCGAGCTCCGCGCGGTCGGCGCCGGACGAGCTGCGAAGCGGCGCTCGACGCGGAGACCGCGCTGCTGATGCTGACCCACGTCGACTACCGCAGCGGGCGCATGCACGACATGGGGCACCTCACGCGGGCGGCGCATGACGCCGGCGCGCTGGCGCTCTGGGATCTGGCGCACAGCGCCGGCGCGCTCGCGGTCGAGCTGAACGCCGCCGGGGCCGATCTCGCGGTCGGCTGCGGCTACAAATATCTGAACGGCGGGCCGGGCGCGCCGGCCTTCCTGTTCGTGGCCGAGCGCTGGCAGGAGCAGGCCCGCCAGCCGCTCGCCGGCTGGTTCGGCCACCGCGAGCCGTTCGCCTTCGCGCCCGACTACGAGCCCGCGCCGGGCATCACCCGGTTCCTCGCCGGCACGCCGGCGATCCTCAGCCTGAAAGCGCTCGAGGTTGGGGTCGATCTGCTCCTCGAGGTCGACCGGGAGGCGCTGCGCGCGAAGTCGATGCGGCTGACCGAGAGCTTCCTCAGGCTGGTCGAGGAGCGCTGCGCCGGGCTTCGGCTTCGAGTTGGCGAGTCCGCGGGATCCGGCGGCGCGCGGCTCCCAGGTCGCCTTCCGCCATCCCGAGGGCTACCCGATCATGCAGGCGTTGATCGCGCGCGGCGTGATCGGCGACTTTCGCGCGCCCGATCTGCTGCGCTTTGGCTTCGCACCCCTTTACCTCCGCTTCGTCGATGTCTGGGATGCGGTCGCCCGTCTGCAGGCGGTCATGGCCGAGCGCACCTGGGATCGCCCCGAATTCAAGCTGCGAGCCGCCGTGACATGACCGAACCCTCCGACTACGTCCTGGAACCCGGCGTCCACACCGAGCTCGCCGACGCCCTGACCTATGGTCGCTATCTGGCGCTCGATGATCTCCTCGCGTGCCAGCGCCCGGTCTCGAACAGCCATGACGAGATGCTGTTCATCATCATCCATCAGGCGAGCGAGCTGTGGCTGAAGCTGATGGTCCACGAGTTGCGCGCGCGCGCGCGGGCGGATCGCCGCGGACGAGCTGCAGCCGGCGTTCAAGATGCTAGCGCGGGTATCGCGGATTCAGGCCCAGATGATCCAGTCCTGGGACGTGCTCTCTACCTTGACCCCGGCCGATTATCTCGTCTTTCGGCACAAGCTCGGGCCGGCCTCCGGCTTCCAGTCGCACCAGTACCGCATGGTCGAGTTCCTGCTCGGCAACCGGCAGCGGGCGATGCTCACCGTGCACCGGCACACGCCGGACGTGCACGCCGCCCTCGCGGCCGAGCTGGAGCGGCCGAGCCTCTACGATGAGGTGATCCGGCTATTGGCACGGCGCGGCTTCGCGATCGCGCCGGAATGCGTGGAGCGCGACTGGAGCCGCTCGCACCGGCCGCAGCGGAGCGTGCTCGACGCCTGGGCGGCGGTCTATCGCGACGCCGCCCACAACTGGGATCTCTACGAGCTGGCCGAGGAGCTGGTCGACCTCGAGGACTGGTTCCGGCAGTGGCGCTTTCGCCACGTCACCACGGTCGAGCGGATCATCGGCCACAAGACCGGCACTGGCGGCAGCTCGGGCGTGAGCTACCTGAAGCGGGCCCTCGACGTCTGCTGCTTTCCCGAACTCTGGCAGGTGCGAACCGAGCTCTAGCAGAGCACGGAAAAGGATCGTCTGGGTCGCAGGATCTGGCAGGATTGCGGATGTGAATCACCGGCTCCTGGCGCTAGCGACTGGGGGCAAGGTTGCCAGGAAGAGACGGGAATCTCGTTTCTTGCTCTTGGAGGAAAGTGCGCGCGATGCCGTTCCGCCACGCCCGCCGTAACGCAGCGGCCGCCCGAAACGGAGGCAACCTTCGTTGAAGTGCCTCCTGGTCGCGGACCTGCACTATGATCTGCGCAAATTTGACTGGGTGGTCAATGCGGCCGCTCATGTCGACGTGGTCGTGCTCGCCGGCGACCATCTCGATGCATTCTCCGTGGTCGACCGTCCCGCCCAGACGATCGTCGTGCAAAAGTATCTCCGCCGGATTCGCGACCGCGCGCCGTTGCTGATCTGCTCGGGCAACCACGATCTCGACGGCTACGACAGCCGAGGGGAGCTGATCACGCGGTGGATCACCAAAGCGCGTCACTACGACGTGCTGACCGACGGCGACTCCCGTCTGATCGGCGATACGTTGTTCACGATCTGCCCCTGGGGTGGCGGCAGCGGCA
The DNA here is from genome assembly GCA_963815435.1 of uncultured Alphaproteobacteria bacterium. Classification (GTDB taxonomy): domain Bacteria; phylum Pseudomonadota; class Alphaproteobacteria; order Geminicoccales; family Geminicoccaceae; genus DATAOG01. The sequence continues at coordinate 119,185 of CAWFGZ010000005.1, read as the reverse complement.
CGCGTGCGGAGATCGCCCGCCATCTGGCCCGCGACGCGTCGACCCGGCCGGCTCGGTGGCTGTGGGTACATCACGCACCCCCGCAGGGCTCGCCGACCAGCTGGGACGGCAAGCGATCGTTCGGCGACGCCGCGCTGCGCGGCTGGATCAAGCAGTATCAGCCGGATGTCGTTCTGTCCGGCCACGTGCACCAGTCGCCGTTCACGTCCAAGGGCTCGTGGGCGGATCGGATCGGCAGGACCTGGGTCTTCAATGCCGGTCATCAGATTGGGCCGCTGCCATCGCATGTGGTGGTCGATCTGGCGGCACCGGACGCCTACTGGATCTCGCTGACGGGCGCCGAGGTCGCGCCCTTGAACCAGTCGCCGACCCACCCGTTCGCTCCGATGGCCGAACCACCGCCGTGGCTGCTCGCTATGGCTCCTCAGGCAGATCGGCTGCCGGGAGAAAGTTCTCGTCCTGCTGGTGAGTGAGCGATTCCAGCACCTCGTCGACCATGCCCAAATGATCTTCCCGGTCCTGAAACTGGTGTTTGAGATTGACCAGATAGGTGGTCGCGCTCTGCAGGCGTCGGGCTAGGAGCGTGGCGATCGGCAGCAGGACATTTGGATTGGCGTTCAGGAATTGCGATGCGTCCTCGACGACATGGACCTTGGCCTCCGTCACGGCACGCACGCTCGCGGTGTGGGGCTGGTCGAGCAGCACCGCCATTTCACCGAAGACCGCGCCCGGCTCGCTCACGAGCGCAACCTGGACATCGCCCCGATAGACCTCCAGCGTGCCTTCGGCGAGGACAAACAACCGGCCGGAGCGTTCTCCCTCCTGCAGCAGAACGGCGCCGGGCGCGATCTGGCGCGCGACAAGTCTGTGACAGTGATCGAGGAGCGATGGCATCTTGCGCACCCCGGGGCCGCCCGCAACCGCTACTATGGGGAAGTGGGCGGGGCCGGCAAGCCGGGCACCGGCCTGAGCGCCCGCGCCTCAGGGAGGCGGGTGCTCGACAGGTCTGCATTCCCGCACAGTGCTAGGTGTCAATCAAAGTTTGGCAGGCCGCGCTCGGCAGCCTGTCAGAAAATCCCGTCGGACCGGTCTCAGGTCTCGCCTTTCTCGGTCGTCGCGGTCTGATCGGGCGTCGGTGGCGGCAAGGTCGGCACAGCCATCTGCTGCTGAATGATCTTGGCCGTGCTGAACAGTTGCTCGCGGTCCATCTCGCCAATCAGCGCATACGCGAGCGTGCCTTCGATCCAATAGACCATGCTCACGCCGTCTTCGGTGGTGAAGCTTACCGTGCCTTCCTGAGCGCCGCTTACCGGCGTGACCCAACGCGCGCGAATGTAGAGCGTGATCCGATGCGCTTTCGGATCCTCGTACATCAGCTGCGCAGCCGGCTGATTCGACGCCGGCAGCAGACGGCCGCCGACCAGCGTATAGCCCAGCTGCTGGAGATTCGGAGAGTGCAGCGTCTGGCCAAGTCGCTCCGACAGCCATAGCAACAGGTTGTCGCGCTGATCGGCGCCGAACTCGACCGGATGGCGGAGGTCCGATGCGAACAGCACGTGTGCGTTGGCGGCCTGGCGCGCGAAGCTCATGGCCGGCGTCTCGACGTCCGGCTTCATGTAGCGGTCATGGAGTGCCCAGCCGCCGAGCGCGCTTGCCACGAGGAGCCCGGCGACGCCGGCGAACCGCGCCACCACTCCGAACCGGCCGATACTGGTCCAATCGCGCAGCCGCCACGTCCAGGACGACTGCCCGCGATAGTGCTCGACCCGCAGCCGCTTGGGCAGCGGCTCGTAAAGCACCTCGTCGTAGGCCAGATGCAGCCCTTCGCTCAGCGTCCGATAGTCACCCATGCGCGCCGCCTCGTCCGGGCGGGTCGCGAGGTAGGCCATCACCGCCCGGCGTCGCTCGGGCGGCAACTGGCCATCGACAAAGGCCTGGAAATCGTCCTCGTCGATCGATGTCTGGCGTGTGGTCATGGCATGCTGCGCATCTTGGGGTCCTGTTCCGACGCCTGGGGCGCTGGCCCATACGCCATCAGACGGCGCAAAGCCTCGCGGCCACGATGGAGCCGGGACATGACGGTGCCGATGGGGATATCGAGGACGGCGGCGACATGCTTGTAGTTCATGCCCTCGAGCCCGACGAGCAGGACCACCTGTCGCTGGGGTTCGGGCAGCAACTGCAGGGCTCTCGCCAAGTCACGGATCTCAAGACCCCGCTCCTGGGTTGGCGGCGTCGCCAACTCGGGTTGATCGTCGACCAGTTCGTGATATTCGGCGCGAGTGCGCCGCTGGCGCTGATTGTTGATGTGAATGTTGTGCAGAATCGTAAACATCCAAGCGCGAATGTCAGTGCCCGGCTGCCACAGGTGGCTGCGCGACAGACCTCTCAGCAAGGCTTCCTGCACCAGATCATCCGCCCTTATCGGATCGCCGATCAGAGCCCGCGCATAGCGCCGAAGTCTCGGGATCTGCTCCGCGATCAGGTGCTCGGTGTCCGACACGGCGCCCTCATCGAACTTCCCCGATAAGCCGGGTCTGCTTGTCCGGCTGCCCCCCGGCCGGCCGCGCGTCCCCAGTTGTCCTATCCGTCAACGCCAACAAGACCTTATCTCCATTATTCCCGGGCTGTCCCGGTGCCGGGCCCTGGGCGTTGCAATTTCGCCAACCACTGTTGCGAGAAGGACACGATTGGGCCATCGACCGGCCGCTCCGGTCCGCGGCCAGCCGGCCTTGCTCTGCGGCCAGTCGTGGTGGCGAGGTCGTCCGGCCTTGTGACCGTTGCGACACCATACGCGGGCGCAGCAGCGTCGCGCGAATGTGATCCGCAGGGCGGTCGCCGCGGGGGTGCGAAGACCGAGGTCAGGCCGTCTTCAGGCGACCGACGAGCGCCTGATGCAGGGCCGCGGTCCCTGCCGCGACCAGCCCGGCATGGCGGGGCGTCGGCTTGTTCAAAACGATTGGTGTCCCGTCCGCTTCGCTGATCCGCCCGCCCGCCTCGTGGACCAGGAGCAGCGCGGCAGCCAGGTCCCAGTCGTGGCTCGGGCGGAGTGCGAGCAGGCCGTCGAAACGACCGGCCGCGACCAGCGCCAGCTTGTAGGCGAGCGAGCTGACCGGGGAGAAGTGCGCTTCGGGAATGAGCGATCGCCAGTCGCGCTTGTGCATCTCCGTGCGGCTCGAGAGCAGCCGCGCGCCCGCCAGATCGCGCTGCCCGGTCACCGCGAGGCGCTGGCCGTTCAGACGCGCGCCGCCGCCGCGCTCGGCCTCGAAGCGCTCCTCGGTCGCCGGATTGAACACGGCGCCGAGCACCGGCTGACCTTCGACCACGAGGGCAACGCTGATCGCGAACTCCGGCAGATGATCGGCGAAGGCTCGGGTGCCGTCGATCGGATCGACCATCCAGGCCCGGCGCCGGCGCAGCCGCGAGCCGTCGTCGGGGCGTTCCTCCGACAGCCAGCCATCCTCGGGCCGGGCGCCGATCAGGATGTCATGCAGCAGCCGGTCGACGGCGAGATCGGCGTGGGTGACGACCTGGCCCGGCGCCTTGTACCAGTGCTCGGGATCGGCGCGAAAATGCTCGAGCGCCAGCGCCCCTGCCGCAGCGACCGCCCGCCGCAGCAATTGCCGGTCGACGCCGAGATCCGCGCCGGCGCTCACTGCCCGGCCACGGTCATGCCGTCGATGCGCAAGGTCGGCGTGTCGATGCCGTAGCGGAATTCGAGATCGTCGGCTGCAGTCACGCGCTTGAACATGTCGGTGAGGTTGCCGGCGATGGTGACTTCGCTGACCGGCCAGCCGAGCGCGCCGTCCTCGATCCAGAAGCCGGCGGCGCCGCGACTGTAATCTCCGGTGACATAGTTGATCCCCATGCCGAGCATCTCGATGACATACAGGCCTTGCTTGATATCCGCCATGAGGTCCTCGGCGCTCACCCGGCCGGGCTCGAGATAGGCGTTGGACGGCGCCGGCGCGGGCGCCGACCCCACGGCGCGCGCGGCGTGGCCGGTGGTCGCGAGCCCGAGCTGACGGGCCGAGGCGCAGTCCAGCAGCCAGGTCGTCAACACGCCGTCATCGATCAGCTTGCGCCGCTCGACCGCGATCCCCTCGGCATCGAAGGTCCGCGAGCGCAGGCCGTTCGGACGCAGGGGCTCATCGGTGATGGTGACGCCGGACGCGAAGATCCGCTCGCCGAGCCTGTCCTTGAGAAAGGTCGTGCCGCGCGCGACCGCGGGGCCGCTGATCGCGCTGACGAGGTGGCGGACCAGGCCGCCCGCGACCCGCGGGTCGAGCACCACCGGCACGCTCTGGCTCCTGGCCTTGCGGGGGTTCAGGCGGCGCGCCGTCCGCTCGGCCGCACGGCGGCCGATCTCGGCCGGCTCGGGCAGATCGCGCGCACGGATCACCGTGGCGAAGTCGTAGTCGCGCTCCATGGCGCCGTTGGCGGAGGCGATGACCGCTGCGCTCAGGCTGTGGCGCGAACGGGCCGCGCTGCCCGCGAAGCCGTTGCTGGCGAGGAGCGTCGTGCGGCTGCGCGTCCAGCTCGCCTCGGCGCCCTCGGAGTTGCTGATCTTGGGGTGCGCGCGCGCGGCATCCTCGGCCGCGGCGGCCAGCTCGGCAAGCGCTGCCGCGCTCGGCTCCTCGCCGTCATCGAGGTCGAGCTCGGGCAGCGTCCGTGCGATCTGTTCGGGTGCGGCGAGGCCGGCGTAACGGTCCTCCGGCACCGCTTTGGCTATCGCCAGCGCATTGTCGATCAAGCGCTCGAGGCTGGCGGCGCCGAGGTCGCCTGTGGAAACGATCGCCTGGCGCCGGCCGAGGAAGACCCGCAGGCCCAGATCGGTCCCCTCCTCACGCTCGACCTTCTCCAGCTTGCCGAGCCGCCAGGTGGCGCTCTGCCCAGCGCTCTCGACCAGCATGGCATCGACAGCATCGCCGCCCGCCTTCCTGGCGCGGGCGATCAGGTCGGCGAGGAGGTCGACGGGCTCGACGTGGCTCATGGCACCGCCATCGGCATGGGAGGTGATCGTGAGCCCTATATAGGGTGTCGCGCCCGGTTACTCGACCCCACAAAGCAACCAGTGGTCCAGGGAGAAAGGATCACAACGCCAGCCGCCGCCGAAGGCCATCGTCGGGCTCGCGTTTCTTCGCCCCGGGCCGGCTCCTGCCCCCCGAGGGCGACCGCGCGCGCCGCGAATCCGATCGCCCTCGCCAAGGCGCGCTCAGCCCGCACGGCCCCCGGCGGTGGCCTCGGGCACCTCGTTCAGGCGGCCGGTCTTGACGTCATAAATGTAGCCAAAGATCGGAATGGACTTCGGCACCAGCGGATGGCTGCGGATGCGGCGCACGTCGGCGATCACGCTCCTGGCGTTGTCGCCGATGGTCAGCCAGTCGATGAACTCGCCTTCGGTCGAGCCCGGGCCCTTACCGGTATCGCGCCAGCCATCGGCGCCGATCGAGGCGGTCTCCAGGCTGGATGAGAGCAGGCCCCGCATTATGTCGTCGGTGAAGGTCTCCATGCCGCAGTCGCTGTGGTGGATCACGAACCATTCGCGCGTGCCGAGCAGCTTGTAGGAGATCACGAGCGAGCGGATCGCATCGTCGCTGGCGCGCCCGCCGGCGTTGCGGATGACGTGCGCGTCGCCCTCGGCAAGCCCCGCGAACTTCGCCGGATCGAGCCGCGCGTCCATGCAGGTCAGCACCGCGAAGCGGCGCGCCGGCGGCATGGCAAGCTTGCCCTTGTCGCCGAATCCCGCGGCATAGGCGGCGTTCGCCTTCAGCACCTCGTCTCGGATCGTGCTCATGCTCCCGCTCCCCCCAAAGAGCTTGCGTGTCGTTCCCGGCGACAACGCTAGGCGCGGCGGCGGCTCCTGACCATACCATTCGTGCTCGCCAATCACGGAGCGCCGAACGACCCGATCCGTCGTGCCTTTGAGCGCGTGACCGAGCCGATCAGCAGGCGGGCGCGCGAACGAGGCCCTTCGCGACGTAATAGGTGATCGACTTGTGGAACCGGTCCGGCAGCTGGTTGCTCACGGCCGCGATCTCCGGCGTGAGTGGTGACGTCAGCGCGCCGGAGCGATCGAGCGCGGTGCGGACCCAGGCAAGGCAGGGCAGGTCCAGGCTGATCCGGCTCTTCGCATCGAGCAGACTCCAGCTCGCAGATGGACAGCATCGAACGGGCGCCCGCGGCCGTGAAGATCAAGCGTGAGGCAGCGCGTCTTGAACTCGCCGGCGGGAACTTCGAGGATATCCGTCATCGCAGGACATCCATGGTCACCCGACGATGGCCATGGATACGCGCCGAGACACGCCGGGCAAATAGCGTGCAGCAATCCGGTGCCGGTTCTTTGTCTTGCGGACGGGTGCAGGTGGATGAAGACGCTGCCGAAGGCGACCGAGGTCGTGGTGATCGGGGGCGGGATCGCGGGCGTCGCGAGCGCCTACTATCTGGCCCGGGCTGGCGTCCCGGTGACCCTGTGCGAGAAGGGCCGGATTGCCGGCGAGCAGTCGTCGCGCAACTGGGGCTGGATTCGAAAGCAGGGCCGCGACCCGCGCGAGCTGCAGGCGAGCATTCTTGCGCTCCGGCTCTGGGAGGAGCTCGCCGCGAACCTCGGCGAGGACGTCGGCTGGCATAAGGGCGGGGTCGCCTATCTCGCCGAGACCGAGTCCGAACTCGCCCGTCACGCCGCGTGGCTGCGCCATGCCGAGGCCCACCAGCTCGACACACGGCTGCTCTCGCCGGCGGAGACCGACGCGCTGCTCGGGCAGGAGGGGCGCCGCTTCAAGGGCGCCTTGTTCACGCCCAGTGACGCCCGCGCCGAGCCCGGCCCCGCGGTCGAAGCGATCGCGCGCGCGGCCAAAACGCTCGGAGCAAGCATCCACGAGCGCTGCGCCGTGCGCGCGCTTGACATCGAGGCGGGCCGCGTCGCGGGTGTGATCACCGAACGGAGCCGGGTCGCGTCTCCGGCGGTGGTGCTCGCAGCCGGCGCCTGGTCGGCGTTATTTCTTCGCCATCACGGGCTGGATCTACCCCAGCTCAAGGTCAAGGCCTCGGTCCAGCGCACCACGCCCGGGCCCGTGATCACCGAGACTGCGGTCGGCACCTCGCGCGCGGCCTTTCGGCGGCGCCAGGACGGCGGGTACACGCTCGCACGCAGCGGTGCGGTCACCTTCGACATCACACCCACAGCCTTTCGCCATTTCCGCGCCTTCCTGCCGGCGCTGCGAGCGGGGTGGGGCGAGATGAAGCTTCGGGTTGGCCGCTCCTTCCTGGACGAGCTCACCATGTCAGCATCCTGGACGGCGGACCGGCCGACGCCGTTCGAGCGGACGCGCGTGCTCGACCCGCGCCCGGACCACGGCGTTCTCAACCAGGTGCTGCGCGACGCTGTCGAGCTGTTTCCCCAGCTTCGCGAAGTCCGCCCGGTCGAGCGCTGGGCCGGGTTGATCGACGTCACCCCCGATGAGATCCCCGTGCTCGGTCCAGTCGACGGACTGCCGGGCCTGTTCATCGCCACCGGCTTCTCGGGCCACGGCTTTGGCATTGGCCCGGCGGCCGGCTGCATCACCGCCCAGCTTGCCAGCGGCGAGACGCCGCTGGTCGATCCCCACCCGTTCCGCTTCGCCCGCTTCCGCGAGGGCGACGTCACTCGCTTTCCCGAGACTTGATTGCGCACACGCTGCCGCACGCTCATCAGCGACAAGGGCGCGACCAGCGTGTTCCTGGTGCTTCAACCCCCATAGGCGGCCAGCGCTGCCTCCGTCCCTTCGGCGTGGATCAGGCGCAGCCAGCGGGCGAAGGCGTCTGCGAACCGGGGCTTCCCGGCCAGATCGCCATAGACCTGCCGTATCCCGAGCCACTGCTCGGGCCGGTCCCGCGCCGCGAGCGCCCGCGCCTTCAGGTTGGCCCAGTCGGGATCGTTGTCCGCGACCTGCTGGCCGGCGTCGGTGGTCCCGCAGCAATACCGGCACCAGGCCGCCGACACGAGCGCCAGCCCCTCGACCAGCGTGCCGGCAGCGAGGCCGTCCGCGACCGCCGGCAGGATGAACTTCGGCTGCCGGTTCGAGCCATCGAAGCCGAGGCGTCGGGTCGTGTCGGCAATCGCGGGGTTGGAGAAACGGCCGTCGATCAGGTCGAGATAGGCGAGCGGCGTCATTCCCGGCACGGGATGGACGTGCGGAACCATCTCGGTTTCCTCCACCTTGCGGAAGAAGCCCCGGATGCGCGCGTCGGCCATGGCCTCCGAGACGACCTCGAGGCCGAGCAGGGCGGACGGGTAGCAGATCGCCGCGTGACCGCCGTTCAGGATACGGATCTTCATCCGCTCATAGTCGTGAACCCGATCGGTGAAGGTAGCCCCCACCTCTTCCCAGCGGGGCCGGCCCGTGCAGAAGCGGTCCTCGATCACCCATTGCCGGAAGGGCTCGTGCGTGACCGGTGCCGCGTCGTCGATCCCGAAGCGCTCGCGTACCAGGGCCAGCTCCTTCGGCCCGGTGGCGGGCACGATTCGATCGACCATGGAGTTGGGAAACGCCCCCTCGCGGTCGATCCAGTCGGCGAGGTCGCGGTCGGTGAGGCGCGCGAGCGTCACCACCGCTGCGCGCAGGACATTGCCGTTGCCGGGCAGGTTGTCGCAGGACTGGGCCGTGAAGGGCGCCTGCCCTGCGGCGCGGCGTGCCTTGAGGGCGGCCACGATGGCGCCGAAGGCCGTCCCCGGTCGGTCGGGGTTCTGCGCGTCATGGCGGATATCGGGATGACCGGCGTCGAACCGTTGGGTGGCGGGGTCGATGTAGTAGCCGCCCTCGGTCACGGTCAGGCTCACGATCCGGATCGCAGGGTCCGCCATCGCGCGGATCAAGGCCTGGTTGCCGGCGTCCACCGGCACGAAGCCTATCATCGAGCCCACGACCTGTGCCCGCGTCCAGTCCGGCCCAAGCTCGACCGCCGTGGTAAGCCAATTCTGGGCCTCGAGCTTGTCGCGCATGGCAGCGTCGGCGGGCCGGACGCCGGCGCCGAGGATCGCCCAGTCGTGATCGAGGCCCTTGGCGAACAGATCGTCCGTATAGAGCGCCATGTGCGCGCGGTGGAAGTTCCCGACCCCGATATGGACGATCCCCGCTCTCAGCCGAGTTCGGTCATAGGCGGGGGTGGCGACGTCCTTCGGAAGGTCAGCGAGCGAGGAATTGGTCAGCTTCATGTCAGCTATCCCGTTTTTCCGCCAGGCGCGATGCCGTCGACCCCAGTTAACTAAGGCATTCTGCGACAGCTGGCGAGCAGCTGGCCGCGCGCCGGGTCCCATGAGCTAAGGGCAGATGTAGCCGGCGCCGGTCGGATTTTTGAAGCAGCCGACCGATTCGGGCAGCACGTGCTTGGGCAGCCAGAGGACGAGGTCGGGGAAGAAGATGCAGACCGCGATCGTGCCGAAGAAAACGAGGTAGAGCGGCAGCGAGGCATACATCGCGGTGGTGAAGCGGACGTCGCAGAACTTGCTCGCCATCAGCAGGGAGAGGCCGTAGGGCGGGGTGATCAGGCCGAACACCAGCGTGGTGATGATCACCACGCCCATGTGCACCGGATTGATGTCGCCGAGATCGGTGAGCTTGTTGACGATCGGCATGAAGATGATGATCGCCGGCACCGCATCGATGAAGTCGCCCACGATCACGAACAGCACGACCAGGAGGAACAGGATGATGCGCGGGTCGGTGCCGGCGGTGCTCTCGATCAGATTCGAGACCATGTCGGGGCCGCGCAGATAAGCGAGCATCCAGCCGAAGGCGGAGGCGCCGGCGACCGCGGCCATCGGGATCGCGTAGAGCAGGCCGGCGTGCATGAAATCCTGCGGCAGGACCTTGATGTGGGCAGGCCTAAGCGCCGGGATCAGGATCAGGATGATGTAGCAGACGGCGACCATCCCAGCCTCGGTCGGGGTGAACCAGCCGGTGAGGATGCCGCCCATGATGATCAGCGGGATCATCATCGGCAGCGTGGCGTGGCGGGCGGCGACCGCCATCTCGCGCAGCGTCGCGCGCGGCTTCTGCAGGCCGACCGGCCCGAAAAGCCAGCTGTAGACCATGAGGCCGAGTCCGATCAGCACCCCCGGCACGACCCCGCCCAGGAACAGGCCGGCGATCGAGACGTTGCCGGTCGCGCCATAGACCACCGCCATGATCGAGGGCGGGATCAGGTTGGCGATGGTCGAGGCGGACGCGATCAGCGCCGCGGTGAAGCCGCGGTCGTAGCCTTCCCGGTCCATCTCGGGCGCGATCGTCCGGCTGAGCACGGCGACATCCGCGGTCGAGCTGCCCGAGATGCCGGCGAAGAACATCGAGAACAGAGTCACGACCTGGGCAAGCCCGCCGCGCGAATGGCCGACGAAGGTCTGGGCGAGCTGGATCATCCGTCGGGTCACGTCGGCCGAGGTCATCAGCTCGCCGACCAGGAGGAAGAACGGCACCGCGAGCAGCGCCTCGACGTCGAGCCCGACGAACAGCTGGCCGACCATCGAGAGCAGGCTCACAGGCGTCAGCATGGTCGCGGTGAACACGCCCGCCATCAGCGCGAACGGGACCGGCACACCGATGTAGCCGAGCACCAGGAACAGGCTCGCCATGATGAACAGCACCCAGCCCGCATCGAGGATCACAGGATGTGCTCCTCGTCCTCGAGCGCCCGCTCGCGCACCGGGAAGCCGTTCCGCCAGCCGTTGATCAGCTGCTCGAAGGCGAACAGGCAGATGAAGCCGCCGGCGATCGGGATCGCGAGGTACCACCAGGCGAGCGGGGTGAGCGACGGCATGCGGTAGCTGCCGAAGCCGTGCAGGAAGTTCTCCCAGCCGAAGCCGACCATGCAGAGGCCGCAGGCCAGGATCACCAGCCGGTTGATGATCTCGACCGCGAACCGTACGCGCCTGGTCATCGATTCGCTGATCGCCGAGAGCATGAGGTGATCGGCGCGTCGGGTCGCGACCGCCATACCGAGGAAGCTGCCGTAGATGAAGAACGCCGAGGTCACCTCCTGCAGCCAGAGCCAGGGGCTGCGCAGCGTGCGGGTCAGGACGTCGAGGACCACGCAGATCGTGAAGCCGGCGATCGCGATCCCGCAGAGCACCATCAGCAGGGCCTCGAGCCGGTCGAAGGCGCGCCACTTGAGATGACGATCGAGCTCGAGGACGATCCGCCGACGATCACTCATCGGGCGCGCGCGATCGGCGAGGGCGCGTGAGGGGGCGAGCCGTGGCGCACGCCTGCCCCGTCACGCGGCGGAAGGCCGGGGATCGCCTATTTGATGTTGCGGATGATGTCGACGATCTCGACCGCCTGGGGCCCGAGCTCCTTGGCGAGCTGATCCTGGATCGGGGTCGCGACCGCGATGAAGCCGGACTTGTCGACGTCCTCGACGATCTTGACGCCGATCTGCTTCAGCTTCTCGGCCGATTGCGCCTCGAGCTTGAGGGCGTAGGGCGGCTCCTGCTGGCCGACCGTGGCGGCCGCCTGCTCGACCCAGCCCTTCTGCTCGTCGGACAGGCTCTGCCAGGTCTTGTCGCTGACCCAGATCAGGTTGTTGTTGGCCTCGTGCTGGGTGAACGACATCACCGGCGCGACCTCGTAGTGCTTGTTCGAGAGGTAGACATTGACGCCGTTCTCGGCCATGTCGACGACCCCGGTCTGGAGCGAGGTGTAGACCTCGCCGAACGGCATGTGTACCGGCTGGGCGCCGTAGGCCGGGAAGAAGGAATCCTCGGTCTTGGTCGCCTGCACTCGGATCTTCTTGCCGTTCATGTCGGCGACGCTGTGGACCTCCTGCTTGGAATAGATGTTGCGCAGGCCAAGCGTGATGATGGTCAGCACGTGCGCGCCCTGGACCGTGTCGTCGACCAGCTGCTTGACCGCCTTGTTGAGCTCGGGCGACGTGACCGCCTTGACGAGATGGTCCTCGCCGATGAACAGGAAATGCAGCGACATGACGCCCAGCTGCGGCGACACGGTGGCGCCGTTGGCCGAAGCGGTGATGATGAAGTCGATGTCGCCGGCGCGCAGCTTCTCGAGCATCGCCGGCTCCTGGCCGAGCTGGGCGCCGGGGAACTGGTTGATCTTCATCGTGCCGCCGCTGAGCTCGGCGAGGGTCTTCTCGAACAGGTCGCCGGCAAAGCCGTAGCCGGTGGTCTTGGGCTGGTCGTAACCGAAGCTGAACTCGCGCACGTCCTGCGCCGGAGCGGCAGTCGCGAACCCGGCGGCCACGGCAAGCGTGGCTGCGGCGGCGAGAAGATTTCGTCGGTCCATGATGTTAGCACTCCCTGAAGAGTTGTTGATTGGCTCCGGACGCCCGACGCGCCCCAGGCCCAACCGCTCCGGCACTGTGCGTCAGTGCCGATGCTCGATCGATGTTGCGGTGATTCGCCGCCCGAGGCAAGCGTTGCGCGGACGCACCACCCTTCAGAGATCGAGCACGGTATCCAGACCGCGGTGAACGCCAACCAGCGTCGATACCTTGCGAATCGCAAGCAGAGCCCCATCAACGTAGGGGCGAGCGCTGCTCCCCGAGTCGTGACGTATTGTCAGCTTCTGGTCCGGCATTCCGAATATGATCTCGGCGCTGATGACGTAACCGGGCAGACGGACGGAGTGAATTTGGGACGCCGATACGGTGGCGCCCCGGGCTTCCCGGAGCCCTACGGTGCGATCCACCGGGACCGTCGGCTCGGGATGGCGCACCTTGGATAAGCGGGCCGCGAGTTCGAGGGCAGTTCCGCTCGGTGCGTCGGTCTTGTCGTCGTGGGCGTAGTCGATAATCTCCCACTGCGGAATCAGTTTCGCCGCAGCCTCGGCAAACTTTAGCAGCAACACGACAGTCAAGGCAAAGTTGCCGCAGGCGAGGAACTCCACGATGCTGCTGGCGGGCGACCAGGTCGATCTCCGCGTAATCTTGCTCGGTGAGGCCTGAAGTACCCACCACGACGTGCGCGCCGCGTTCGAGTGCGGCCAGGATGTTGGTCCTGGCGCTGTCCGGCTTGGTGTATTCGACGAAGACGTCGCAGGGATTGGCGAGCGCCTCCTCTGCCGAGGGGTAGACGGGACAGGTGAGGCGCGGCTCACCCAGCACCTCACCCAGGCCGCGGCCCGCGTGCTGGCGCGAGACGGCAGCGACGAGGGCAAGATCCTCAGTCTTCGCAATCGAGCGCGCAAGCTCCGAACCCGCCCAGCCCGTTGCACCCGCGAGACATACTTTGGTCACCACGGAAACCCCGCAGCCAGTCTTGGGGCCATCGCGGCGTCAGGCGGCGAGGTCGAGCGCGCCGCGGGTGCCCAGGCGCGCCGCAGCGATCGCCTGCTTGAGGCGCTGGATCTCGGCTTCGCCGAGCTTCACGAGCGGCGGGCGGACCACCGCGCGCTCCAACCGGCCGAGCAGGACCAGCGCCGCCTTCATCCGGTTGTGCATGTCCAGAAACGGCGGCGCGTAGAACGCCTGCTGCAAGGGATAGAGCCGGTCGTTGATCGCCTGGGCACGCGCCAGGTCCCTGGCCTGAACCGCCTGGAACAATGCCACCTGCAGATCGGCGATCACGCTGCCGGCACCCGAGAGCAGGCCGCCGCAGCCCATGACCAGCGAGCTCATCAGCCAGCCGGAGTGGGTCGAGAGCACGGTCACCGGGCGCGCCAGACTCTGCAGCGTCCGGACGTGCCGCTCGTGCAGCATCGGATCAGCGCACCAGTCCTTGATCGCGCGGATCTGCGGCACCTCCTCGAGCAGGCGAAGCAGGGTCTCGAAGGGATAGCCGAGGCCCGAGGCCATCGGATACTGGAACAGGATGATCGGCAGATCGCTCGCAGCGGCGATGGTCTCGAAGTGCGCAAGCGCCATCTCGGGGCGGAGTTGCCCGCCCATCGCCATCGGGTTGGGCGGGAACACGAGCAGGCAGGACGCGCCGCCGCGTTCGGCCATCCGCGCGAGCCGCGCGCCGTAGTGGCTGCCGTCGGCGTAGATGCCATTGACCACCGGGATGCGGTCACCGACCTCGTCCACGGTGAGATCGAGAACGCGCGCCTGCTCGTCATCGCTGCACGAGGCGGCCTCCGAGGCGTGCGCGTTGACCGTGATCGCGCTGATGCCCGACACGCCGACCACATCGCGCAGATGCTTGCGGTAGCCCGGCTCGTCGATGCGGAAATCCTCGTGGAAGGGCAGAAGACAGGCGGGAATCACGCCCTTGGGCTCAAAATCGGTAAACCTCGGCATGGCGCCCTCCTCAGCCGCGAGCGATCGACCATGCGACCTTACCCGGCGGGGTGATTCCTGACAACCGGACCGCCTGAGAGCGGGCCCCATGAGGCTGACCGCGGCTTGACCGGGCGCCGGAGCGCTGCCTAGGTTGCAACGGTCGCCGCGCCCGGCGAAGCAGGGAGGAGGATCCAAGCGGTGCTGGACGGGATGCGCGTGGTCAGCTTCTGCCACTATCTGCAAGGTCCGGCGGCGGCGCAGTATCTGGCCGACATGGGCGCCGACGTGATCAAGATCGAGCCGCCCAAGGGCGCCTACGAGCGCTACTGGTCGGGCGCCAAGACCTTCGTCGACGACGTCTCGGCCTTCTACCTCTGCGCCAACCGCAACAAGCGGAGCCTCGCGGTCGACCTCAAGCACCCGGACGCCAAGGGGGTGATCGATCGCGCTGCTCGCGAGCGCCGACGTGGTCATGGAGAACTTCCGCCCCGGGGTGATGGACCGGCTAGGCTTCGGCTACGAGCGGGTCAAGGCGCTGAAGCCCGACATCATCTATGCGTCTGCAACTGGCTTCGGGCCATCGGGGCCGATGGTCGCTCGCCCGGGCCAGGATCTCCTGATTCAGGCCTATTCCGGCCTGGTCGCGGTGACCGGCCACATCGATCGGCGTCCGACCGCGGTCGGCCACGCCGCGATCGATCAGCACGGCGCCGCCCTGCTCGCGCTCGGCATCGTCGGCGCCTACGTCAGGAAGCTCAAGACCGGCGAGGGCACGCGGGTCGAGGCGAGCCTTCTGAACGCCGGGCTCGATCTGCAGACCGAGCCGCTCACGATCTACCTCACCCGCCAGCTGCAGTCGCCCGACGGGCGCCGGCTGCTCAGCCGCAACGAGAACCTCGCGACCTGGTTCCACGAGGCGCCCTACGGCATCTACCGCTGCGCCGACGCCTGGCTGGCGCTCTCGATCAACGATACGGCCAAGCTAGCGCACGCCCTCGGTAGCGAGCGGCTGGCCGCACTCGCTGGGCGCGACCGCTACGATGACCGGGACCTGCTCGCCGAGGTCATCGCGGCCGAACTGGCCGAGCGACCCCTGGCCGACCTGGTCGCCAGCTTCGATCGCGAGGCGATCTGGTATCAGCCCGTGTACGATTACGACGACCTCCCGGACGACCCGCAGATCCGCCATAATCAGGTGTTTCGCGAGGTGCCGGTCCGACGCGGCCGGGCGATCCTGGTCAACCATCCGAACCGCTACGACGGCGAGGTGCCGCCGCTTCGCCACCTGGCGCTCGAGATCGGCGCCGACACGCGGGCCGTGCTCGGCGAGCTCGGCTACGGTGGCGGCGAGATCGAGGCGCTGCTGGCGAGTGGTGCTGTGCATGCGCCGGGCGGGGCGGCGAGCGGGGAGACGAGCCCATGAGCGGCTTCTATGTCGAGGTCGGCGATCAGGTGCAGTTCGCCAAAACGATCGGCGAGAGCGACGTCTACCTCTTCGCCGGCATCACCGGCGATCTCTCCGCCAACCACGTCAACCAGGAGGTCATGAAGCGCTCGGCCTACGGCCAGCGGATCGCGCACGGCGTGCTGATCGTAGGCTTCATGTCGACCACCTCGACCCTGATGATCGAGAAGGCGAACGCTGGCCGACCGCAATCGGGCGAGACGCCGGTCTCGCTCGGCTACGACCGGATCCGCTTTCTCGCTCCCGTGTTCATCGGCGACACGGTCACGGTCACCTACAAAATCGCCGCGACCGAGCCGGAGCGCCGCCGCTCGCGCGCCGAGATCGAAGTCCGCAACGAGCATGGCGAGCTGGTCGCCATCGCCCAGCACATCCTCAAATGGGTCGCGAATCCAGCCGCGGCACCACCGTAACCGCCGGCTGCGCGAGCGCTCGCCAAGCGCTCGGATCGGCGGCCTACTTGGCGGGCTTGGGCGTCCTGGGCCGCTTGGCGGGGGCGGCCTTTCGCGGCCGGCCCAGGCCGATCCGTCTGGCGATCTCGGCCCGCTCCTGGACGTAGCTTGGTGCCGCCATCGGATAGTCGCGCTTCAGCCCGAACAGCTCGCGGTACTCCGGCGGGGTGAGCTGGTGGGCGACGGCGAGGTGGCGCTTGAGCACCTTGTGTTTGCCGCCGCAGACCAGGCAGGTGATCTGATCCCGACCGACCGAGCGGCGCACCGACACCGCGGGCTCGGGCTTGGCGGGCTGCGCCTGCGGCTCCTCGCCGGCCAGCGCCCCCAAGTTCTCGGCGACCGAATTGATCACGCTCGACACCTCAGAAACCGCGACCGGGTTATTGGACACGTAGGCCGAGACAATTTCCGCGGTCATCTCGGCAAGCTTCGAGTAATCTGGGGCGTCACGCACTTTGATGCCTCCTTCAGTCAAGCAGTCCTTACTAACAGATCTGCCAAGAAGTGCAACCAAGAGGACTCGGCGCACTCGCGCCGTTCTCGTGTTGGCGACAACCTGGCTCGAACCTCGCTTCTTGTCCCCGTGTTTAGAAGGGCCGAGAAAACCGCAGGATGAAAGACGAGATCGAAGCGAGCGGCATACAGCCCGACCGCTCTAGGTAGGCGCTCGAGCGGCCGCGCCTCGGCGGCCGGTCACCTCGGCTTTTCAGACAGCCTGCCGGCTCAGGTGCACCGCGGGTGGCGTGCGCAGCGTCTGGTAGACGACGCAGTAGCGCTCGGTCAGCTTCATCAGGGTCGCGAGCTGCTCCTCCGAGGCATCGGTGTCGAGTTCGAAGCGAAGGCGGATGTCCTTGAAGCCGACCGGCGCATCTCTGGCGACGCCGAGCGTGCCGCGGAAGTCGAGATCGCCCTCGACCCGCACCCGCCCGGAGCGAAGCGGGATCTCGAGCGCGGTCGCGACCGCATTGAGCGTGACCCCGGCGCAGGCGGCGAGCGCCTCGAGCAGCATGTCGCCCGAGCAGGCATGGAGGCCCGAGCCGCCGGTCGCCGGGTGCAGCCCCGCCTCGACCAAGGCCTTCGCGGTCTTGACCGAGCAGGTCACGCCCTCGCCGATCTCGCCCTCCGCCTTGAGGGTGATCACCGCCGCCTCGGGCTCATCCTGGTAGCGCTGCTTGAATGGAGACTGCAATTCCTTGAGCGCCGCTGCGTCCATTGCTCTCTCGCCTTCTCTTGCCGGGCATCAGGGTCTACACCGGCGGCAAGGTCGCACCGATCGGGCGTCGCGCGCAACCGTCCGTCGGTCGCGAAGTGTCGGGGCCACGGCGAGACCATCATGCAACGCTTCAGATTGATCCCGGAAGTGCATCTGCTCCTGATCGAGCGGGATCGCATCCTGCTGATGCGCCGGTTCAACACCGGCTATCAGGACGGCAAGTACAGCGTGGTCGCGGGCCACATGGACGGCGCCGAGACGGCGCGTCAGGCGCTCTGCCGTGAGGCGGGCGAGGAGGCGGGCATCGAACTCGGGATCGGCGATCTCACCTTCGCCCACGTGACCCATCGCTGTGACCGGGACGAGCGGATCGGTCTGTTCTTCGTGGCCGAGCGCTGGCGCGGCGAACCCTTGAACAAGGAGCCGAACAAGTGCGATCAGCTCGCCTGGTTCCCGCTCGACGGTCTGCCGTCCAACATGGTGCCCTACGTGCGCCAGGCGATCGCGCTCTGGCGTGCGGGCGTTGGCTACAGCGAGTATGGTTGGACCGGTTGAGCGGCCACCGTCCCGGCCCTATTCAACCGGTGCTTCCAGGCAGCAAAGAGCCGCTCATTATCAGAGCAGCCGGCCGCAACTGAGGCTGCCACGCGGACCGTGCCGCCTGGTTCCGTCAGCCGATCTTCGTGACCAGCTACGCCCCGTGCCTCTTCATAATCCGTTGCGCCCTCGACGTCTCTTAGTGATCCGGTTCGCTCAGAGTGGCCTCGGCGCCGACGATGGATTCACCGATGTCCGGCCCGAACCTGAGCCGGGCATCCGGAAGCGCTCGATTGCCGGGTCGAGGCCGATGCTGTCCGGTCGAGCGTCGTGCTCGGCCTCTGCCCCTGGATTTGCGGCGCACGGACTCCCAGGATCGCATGGACCATCGAGCACGGATGCAACCAATCGTTGCCAAAAGGTTAACCGGGCAGGATGGGGTCGACCCCGGCCGGCGTTGACCGGTGAATTAAGCGATTGCGTTGCTGGCCTAGCTTTCGGGCGTCAGCTCCTGGACGAACAGGCTGGCGCCGGCGAGATCCTTGAGGGTGACGGTCATGACCTCGCTGGCACCGTCGATGTCGACCTGGCCAAAGAACTGCAGACCCGCCGACGGCGCCAGGTTCGCCTCTCCTTCGGGCGGCGCCTTCTGGAACACGACCTTGGGCCCGAAGGTGTTGTCGAGCTTGTTCGGGCCGAAGGTGCCGGCGTTGAGCGGCCCCGAGACGAACTCCCAGAACGGCGCGAACTCCTGGAACTGCGCCTTGTCCGGATCGTAGTAGTGGGCCGCCGTGTAGTGCACGTCAGCGGTCAGCCAGACCACGTTCCTGATCTCGCCGTCGCGAATGAAGCGGAGCAGGCCTGCCATCTCGAGCTCGCGCCCGAGCGGCGGGCCATCGCCGTTGGCGATCGCTTCGAAGGCGGTATCGCCGTCGGGCACGATCAGGCCGATCGGCATGTCGGCGGCGATCACCTTCCAGGTGGCGGACGAGGCGAGCAGCGCCTGCTTCAGCCAGCGGACCTGGTCCGCTCCGAGGAAGCGCCGTCTCGGACCCCGACTGCGTCTGACGATTGGCGCTGTTCGGCCCGCGATAGCTGCGCATGTCGAGCCGAAAGACCTCGAGCGAGGGACCGTAGCGGAAGCTCCGATAGAGCTCGGGGCCATGCGGCGGAGCCCCAGCGCACCGGCATGTAGTCCTGAAAGGCCCGCGCCGCGCGCGCCGAGAGCAGGGCCGCGCTGGTCACCTTGTAGGCGCTCTTGGTCGGATCCTGCGAAAAGTCCTCGCTCGGATACCAGTTGTTGGCGGTCTCGTGGTCGTCCCACTGCACGAACATCGGCACCTCGGCGTTGAACCGCCTGAGGTTCTCGTCCATCAGATTGTAAGCGAAGTTGCCGCGGAACTCGTCCAGGGTCTCGGCGACCTTGGACTTTGCCCGGGTCGTGACGTTCTTCCAGACGCCGCCGCCCGGCAGCTCCTTCTCGGCCGGGATCGGACCGTCGGCATAGATCGTATCGCCCGAGTGGATGAAGAAGGCGGGCTCGACCTCGCGCATCGCCTCGAAGGCCTTCATCCCGCCCCATTCGGGGTTGATGCCGAAGCCCTGGCCCGCGACATCGCCCGACCAGACGAAGCGGATGTTCTGCCGTGCCGCCGGCGGGGTCCGGAAGCTGCCGGCGAGCGGCTCGCTCACCAGCTTGTGGTCGGCCAGATCGACCATGGCCACCCGGTAGTGGATCTTCTGGCCCTGCGGCAGGCCGGTGAGATCGAGCTTGGCGGTGTAACCGCTGTCCTCGAGCGCTGCGGGGCCCTGCACGTTACGGGCGTCGGCGAAGCTCTCGCTGGTCGCCCATTCGACCAGCATGCGCGTCGGGCGATCGCTCGCCGCCCAGAGGATGGCGCGATCGCCCATGACATCCCCGCTCTGCACGCCGTAAGGCAGCGCCGGCCGCATCTGTCGTCGCTGGTGATCAGCGCGGCCGCGCCCTGCTGGGCGAAGGCTCGGGCCGGCAGCAGCGAGCCGGCGATCAGGCCGCCGCCGGCCAGGGCCGAGCGCCGAAGCAGGGTCCGCCTGCCGAGCTGGGGAAGAAATCAGTCGATGCGGGGCCATGATCGCACTCCCAGCAGCTGCCCGTTTTCGAGCCAGGCGGTTGTTAGCGCGCTCCTGTGACAAACGCTCCGCGATTGTATGCGCGTCCAATGACAAGTCCAGCGAGCGCCTGCCGCCCGGCTCAGCGCGCCCTCTGCCACCACCGGTCATAGGCCTGCTCGAGCGCCTGATCGAGCCCCTCCGGCCCCAAACAGCGGCAGCTCGGCCGGGCCGGCGCGCGCGATCAGCCGGCCCTCGGTCACTGCCTGCGTCTCGAGCTCGCCTTCCGGCAGGATGTGCTCGATCCCACCTGCCAAGGGCTTGACGTAGCGGCAGATCAGATGGAGCCGGTGGCAGTCGAGGGGATCGCGCTCGCGACAGAGGATCACAACCCGCCGCTGCCTCGCTCGCCCCGAGCAGCGCTTCGATGCCGGAGCGAAACGCGGGCGCGCGGACGCGGCCGGCATAGTCGGCCGGCCAGCGATCTGGGTCGCCGCGCGGCGGCTTGCCCCCGAGCTCCTGGCCGAGAAAGAGATAGCCGATGCCTGCATCGGCGAGGCTGTGCTCCAGCCGCTCTTTGGAGAAATGCGGCACGAAGCGCGAATAGGGTCGCGAGCGCACGTCGGCCACCGCCTCGATCTCATGGCGGCGCAGCAGGCCCAGGAAGTGCTCGATCGCGTGGTTCGAGTGGCCGATCGTGAACAACAAGAGCCGTCTCCTCGGACCAGTCGTGGACCTTCGGCTCAGGCCGAGGTCTACCTATCCGGGACGGCCGGTGATGTTCGTTGAGGAGCCCCGAGACGAGCCAGCGCAGCCCGGTCTAGCGCGCGCGCGTTGGCGGCTTCAGGTGCCGCGTCAGCCGGCCCGCTCGTCCCGGGCCGCCTTGGCGTAGACGAAGACCGGCTTGGCGGTGGCGGCGACGACCTCGCGGTTGATCACCACCTCCTCGACGCCGTGCAGGGACGGCAGCTCGAACATGGTCTCGAGCAGGATCGTCTCCATGATCGATCTGAGGCCGCGCGCGCCGGTCTTGCGCAGGATCGCCTTCTTGGCGATCGCCTTCAGCGCGTCCTCGGTCAGGCTGAGGCGCACGTCCTCCATCTCGAACAGCTTCTGATACTGCTTGACCAGCGCGTTCTTCGGCTCGATCAGGATCTGGACCAGCGCCTTCTCGTCCAGATCGGAGAGCGTCGCGACCACCGGCAGGCGCCCGACGAACTCCGGGATCAGGCCGAACTTCAACAGATCGTCCGGCTCGACCTCGCCCAGCAGCTCCCCGGTCTTGCGCTCGTCGGGCCCGTGCACCTCGGCCCCGAAGCCCATCGCGCGCGCCCGCCCGCGCGCCGCGATGATCTTCTCCAGGCCCCCGAACGCGCCGCCGCAGATGAACAGGATGTTGGTCGTGTCGACCTGCAGGAACTCCTGCTGCGGGTGCTTGCGCCCGCCCTGCGGCGGCACCGACGCGATCGTGCCCTCGATGATCTTCAGGAGCGCCTGCTGCACCCCCTCGCCCGAGACGTCGCGGGTGATCGAGGGGTTCTCCGACTTCCGCGAGATCTTGTCGACCTCGTCGATGTAGACGATGCCGCGCTGCGCCCGCTCGACGTTGTAGTCGGCCGCCTGCAGCAGCTTCAGGATGATGTTCTCGACGTCCTCGCCGACGTAGCCGGCCTCGGTCAGCGTCGTCGCATCGGCCATGGTGAAGGGCACATCGAGCGTGCGCGCCAGCGTCTGCGCCAGCAGCGTCTTGCCGCAGCCGGTCGGCCCGATCAGCAGGATGTTCGACTTCGCCAGCTCGACCTCGCCGCCCTTGGAGCCGTGCGCGAGGCGCTTGTAGTGGTTGTGCACCGCCACCGCCAGCACCCGCTTGGCCTGCTCCTGCCCGACCACGTAGTCGTCCAGCACCCCCTTGATCTCCGCCGGGGTCATCACCGAGGGACCCGAGGTCTTGCGGGTCTTGCGATCCTCCTCCTTGATGATGTCGGCGCAGAGCTCGACGCATTCGTTGCAGATGAACACGTTGGGGCCGGCGATCAGCTTCCTGACCTCGTGCTGGCTCTTGCCGCAGAACGAGCAATAGAGCGTCGATTTGGTGCCACCATCGCTGGATTCGATCATGGACGCTTTACCCCAATTCGACGCCCCGAGGCGCCAGGCACTCCGTTGCGGGCCGATCCCACAGCAAACACACCCCGCGCGGTCGGGTCAAGTCTATGTCCACCTGCGGGACAAGCCAGACCCTGGCGGCCAGCTCGTGGTCGGGGGCGGCGCCTGGGCTCGGAAAAGCGCTGTGGCAAAGCAACCCGCGGTCGACAAACGGTTGTACAGCTCGCGGCGCCGATCAATCGATCCGCACCCGAGGCCACGGCGCGCCAGTTTCATCCGGGCGCGAGCTTGCGGAGCCCCGGCGGGCCCCGGACACAAAAAGAGCCCCCTCGGTCGCCCGAGAGGGCTCTTCGCTCGCAGCTCCCGGCTGGCTAGCTGACGAGCTTCAAGTTTTCGGCCGAGCTCTTGCCATTCTGGCCTTTGACGAGCTCGTACTGAACGCGCTGACCTTCGTCGAGGCGGTCATAGCCGGCCCGCTCGACTGCGGAGATGTGCACGAACGCATCGCTGCCGCCGCCATCAGGCTGAATGAAGCCATAGCCCTTGGCGGCATTGAACCACTTCACAGTTCCGGTCTTCAAGAACGTAACCTCGTGTTAGCAAAGTGCACGCCGGGCGGCATGCCGCGGCGTGAGACCCTCTCAGCGTCTGTCGTGGAGAGCAGCGGGCGACGCCAGATAGCGAGGCAGCAGCAACAACCAGCAACGTCCGGGAGCAGCCTGGTGCACACATAGGGTCGGGCCGCACGCAGCACAAGTAGTTTTCTCCGGATGGCGAAGCACGCCGTCGAGATCGCCCTGAGCAGCGGCGCGCTCACCCCGGACCGGCGCAGTCGTGTTGCGCCCGCGCCTACGATTGCGGGCGGGCGGGCTTGCTGCGCGGGTAGCGCTTGAGGAAGTCGTCGGCGATCGCCTCGAAGGTCGTGAACCTGACGCCGGGGTGCCGGCTCATGTGCGCGAACAGGCGCTCGTGCATCAGGAGCACGTGCGGTTTGCCCGAGACGTCCGGATGGATGGTCATGGCGAACACTGCGTAATCGTACTCGCGATAGACCCAGTCGAACTGATCGCGCCAGAACTGCTCGACGTCGTGCGGATTGGTGAAGCCGTAGCTGTTCGGCGCCGCCTTGATGAACATCATCGGCGGCAGATCGTCGAGGTTCCAGGACGCCGGAATCTCGACCAGATCGGTCTCGCGGCCCCGCTCGAGCGGCTTCATCCAGTGGCTCGGGTGCTTCGAGTAGTCGATCTTAGTCCAGCTGTCGCCGAGCCGGACGTAATAGGGGTGGAAGTCGTTGTGCATCAGCGAGTGGTCGTACTTGATCCCCTTGGCCAGCAGCAGCTGGTTGGTCTTGGCGCCGAACTCCCACCAGGGCGCGACGTAGCCGCGCGGCGCCTTGCCGGCGAGCCTGGTGATCACTTCGATGCACTTATCGAAGATCGCCTCCTCCTGCTCGGGCGTCATGGCGATCGGATTCTCGTGGCTGTAGCCGTGCATGCCGATCTCATGGCCGGCCTCGGCGACCGCCTGCATCTGCTCCGGAAAAGTTTCAACCGAGTGGCCTGGGACGAACCAGGTGGTCTTGATCCCGAACCGGTCGAACAGGCGCAGGAGGCGCGGCGAGCCGACCTCGCCCGAAAACATGCCGCGCGAGATGTCGCATGGGGAATCCTCGCCACCATAGGAGCCAAGCCAACCGCCGACCGCATCGACGTCGACGCCGTACGCACAGAAGATTTCCTTTGCCATCGCGTGCCTCCGCGCGGTGTGTTGTCGTATCGGGGCGTTGCGCCCCGAAACGTGGTGCCTTGCAGGCCCGAGGATGGTAGCCGCCATCCCGGGGATCGCAAGACGCGAAACGGAGCCCGAATCTGTCGTGACCGTCCGTTCGATCGGCTGGCTGGTCAGGTTGGGCCTCAGCGTGGTGGCGCTGCTCGCCCGTGCGGGCGCGCTGCGGGCGGAGAGCGCGACGCCGGTCGATCTGGAGCTGGTGCTCGCGGTCGATGCGTCGGGCAGCGTCGACGCGCGCGAGTTCGATCTGCAGACCCACGGCCTCGCGGCCGCCTTCCAGGAGCCCGACGTGATCGCGGCGATCGAGGCGTACGCACCCGCCGGCCTCGCGGTCGCCCTGGTCCAATGGTCCGGCCGCCACCAGGAGACCGTCGTGGTCGACTGGACGCGGCTCGACGACGCCGGGTCCGCCATCGCCTTTGGCCGAAAGATCGAAGCGTCCGGCCGCTGGCTGCTCGGCGAGACGGCGATCGCCGACGCGCTCGAATTCTCGATCGGTTTGCTGGAGCACAATCAGTTTGCCGGCGCGCGCCGGGTCATCGACATCTCGGGCGACGGCCCCACCAATTCCGGCCGCGATCCCGACCCGGTGCGCGACAGGGCGGCGTCCGCCGGAATTACCATCAACGGCCTCGCCATCGTCAACGAAGTCCCCGTTCTCGAAATGTACTATGCCCAACATGTGATCGGCGGACCGGACGCCTTCGTGCTGACCGCCGAGAGCTATGACGACTTTGCCCGCGCGCTCCGCCTCAAGCTGTTGCGGGAGATTCAGGGCGCGCCGCTCTCCGATCTCGGTGTCCTGACGCCGGTGCTGGCCAAGCGGCCCCGGGCGGTGCGGCGACCTGCCCGATCGAGCACGTCGCACGAGTTGGCGACCGGCCAATTCGCCGGCTTGCGAGCCGAGCCGATGGAAGGCAAGATTGCCGTCAATCAAGGACGGCACGCGCTGCCGTATGCCACAACTGGGGATGCACGAGGAGGCTGAGAATGTCCGCCAAGCGACCAACGATCGAAACCAGGCAGCCCGCGGCAGAGAGGCGCGGCTGGAGCCGGCGCTCGGTCCTGAAGGGCGCTGCAGCCAGTGCGGGCCTGGCCGCCGGCTCGGGCGCGATCACCGGGTTCCCGACCATCTGGGCGCAGAACATCAAGGACGTGACCCTGCTCCAGGTCGGGGGCTCGTACTCGGCGATCATCGACATCGCCCGCAAGGCGACCGAGGATCTGGGCTTCAAGGTCGAGATGCAGACCGCGGACCACGCCGCGCTTCTGAACCGTCTCGTCACCCAGCCGGAATCCCTCGACATCGCCGACACCGAGTTCTTCTTCCTCATGTACACGGTGCCGCGCGGCATCGTCCAGCCGGTCGACCTGAAGAAGTACAAATGGTGGGACCAGGTCGTGCCGATCTTCACCAAGGGCCAGTACCCGGACGGTCGCGAGGTCTCGCGCCAGGGCATCAACCCATACGAGGTGCAATACGTCGAGAAGCCCGGCGACAAGAAGTTTGCCAGCGGTCCGACCGGCTGGGCGACCGGCATCCCGACGGTCTACAACGCCGACACGCTCGGCCTTCGCCCCGACCTGATCAGTCGCAAGATCGAGAGCTGGTCGGAGCTGCTCAATCCCGAATTCAAGGGCAGGACCGCCCTGGTCGACGTGCCGCAGATCGGCATCATGGACGCCGCCATGGCGATCGAGGCCCGCGGCGACGTCAAATACGGCGACAAGGGCAACATGACCAAGGAGGAAATCGACAAGACCATCGAGATCCTGATCGACGCCAAGAAAAGCGGCCAGTTCCGCGCGTTCTGGTCCACCTTCGACGAATTGGTCAACCTGATGGCGTCGGGCGAGGTGGTGCTGCAGTCGATGTGGTCGCCGGCAGTCACCGCGGTGCGCTCGCGCGGCATCGACTGCTACTACGTGCCGCTCAAGGAAGGCTATCGCGCCTGGGGCAGCTGCCTCGCGCCGATGGCCCAACTCTCGGGCATCAAGCTCGACGCGGCCTATGAATATCTCAACTGGTACCAGTCCGGCTGGCAGGGCGGGTTCATCGCCAAGCAGGGCTACTACACCTCGGTGCCCGAGACCGCGAAGAAGTTCATGACCCAGAACGAATGGGACTACTGGTACGAGGGCAAGCCGGCCAAGGAGGTGATCAAGGACCCCTACGGCAATGTCATGGAGCAGCCCGGCCGGGTGCGCGACGGCGGCTCGTTCTGGGAGCGCATGGGCCACGTCGCCTGCTGGAACACGCTGATGAACGAAGACCGCTACATGATCCAGCGCTGGAACGAGTTCATCGCCGCCTGATCCTTCGCTGTCGAGAGCGGGGCGGCTGCGGCCGCCCCCACCGTCCCCCATCGCGCCGCCGGACCCGATGAAGTTACCCGAGCGCCTGATCCCTTACCTCCAGGTTCTGCCGCTGACCCTGGTCCTCCTGGTGTTTCTCGGAGTTCCGCTGGTCATGGTGGTCGTGGTCAGCTTCTTCGACTACGACATGTTCGACATCGTTCCCGAGTTCACCTTGCGCAATTACATCGAGCTGTTCCAATCCGGCCTCACCTACGATCTCTATCTGAGCACGTTCCGATACGCGCTGATCGTCTGGGCGATCACGCTGGTGATCGGGTTCACCGTCGCCTATTTCCTGGTCTTTCACGTCAGGAACCTGCTCTGGCAGATCGCGCTGTTCCTGGTCTGCACGGTGCCGTTCTGGACTTCGAACATCATCCGGATGATCTCCTGGATTCCGTTCCTCGGCCGCAACGGCATCTTCAACCAGTCACTGATGATGCTCGGCATCACCGATCACCCTCTGGACTTTCTGCTGTTCTCGGACTTCGCCGTGATCGTCGCCTATGTGCATCTGTTCACGCTGTTCATGATCGTGCCGATCTTCAACTCGATGGCGCGGATCGATCCGGCGATCATCGAGGCGGCGCGCGATGGCGGCGCGAGCGGCCTGCGCATCCTGACCACGATCGTGATCCCGCTCTCCAGGACCGGCATCGCGCTCGGCTCGATCTTCGTGATCGCGCTGGTGATGGGCGACTTCTTCGTGATCAGGATCATGAGCGGCGGCCAGAGCGGCAACGTGGTGTTCGCCATGTCGAACGAGATAGCGCTCCTGCAGTACCCGCCCGCCGCCGCGAGCGCGGTGGTGCTGATCATCATCGTCTCGCTGATGGTCGCGGCGATCCTCAGGATCGTCGACGTCCGCCGCGAGCTGGCCGGGTAAAGGGCGAGGCGATGCAACCATCCCGGGCCGGCCGGCGCCCCTGGAGCTTCTACGCGCTGGCGGCGTTCTTCACGCTGTTCGTCCTGTTTCTGTACGGGCCGATGTCAGCGATCTTCATCCTGTCGTTCCAGGGCCCGAACGGCGGCCTTACCTTCCCCCTGAACGGGGTGTCGCTCAACTGGTTCTACGCACTGTTCGAGCAGCAGCGGACCGGCGACATCGCGGGCTCCTTCGCCCGCTCGATCGTGCTCGCGATCATCGTGCTCGTGCTGACGGTGACCATCTCGGTGATGGCCGGGCTCGCCTTCCGGCGGCGGTTCTTCGGCGCGGGCTTCATCTTCTATCTGGCGATCGCGAGTCTGATCATGCCGGGCCTCCTGGTCAGCCTGGGCATCGGCCTGATGTTCCAGTTCCTGGGGCTCAGGACCTACTGGTCAACCTCGGCGCTCGGCGCGCATCTGACCTGGACCCTGCCGTTCGGGCTCCTGATCATGTTCGCCGTGTTCAGCCGCTTCAACCGCGCCTACGAGGAGGCGGCGCGTGATCTTGGCGCCAGCCGCTGGGCGATCCTCTGGACGATCGTGCTGCCGATCCTGTTTCCGGGCATGATCGCGGTCGCACTGTTCGGCTTCACGCTCTCCTACGACGAGTTCCCGCGCACCCTGGTCACCGTCGGGCCGCGCAACACGCTGCCGCTCGAGATCTGGAACATGACCACCAACGTCACCTCGCCCGCACTCTACGCCATCGGCACCGTGACCACGGCGGTCTCGTTCGTGGTGATCGCGCTCGCGCTGTCCTCGATCGCGATCATCCAGCGACGGCGCACCCGGCGTGCGGTGGCGGCGCCGGCGCCACCTGCCGCGGCGCGCCTCGAAGCGAGCGGCATCAGGCCATGAGCTCGGGCGAGATCGAGCTCAAGGGCGTCACCAAGCGGTTCGGACCGACCATCGCCGTCCGCGCTATCGACCTGCGCATCCCGCAAGGCTGCTACTGCTGTCTGCTGGGGCCTTCCGGCTGCGGCAAGACGACCATCCTGCGCATGATCGCGGGGCATGAGGAACCGAGCGAGGGCACCATCCGGATCGGCGGGCAGACCGTGCTCGGACTGGCGCCGGTCGGCCGGGGCACCGCGATGATGTTCCAGAGCTACGCCTTGTTCCCGCACATGACGGTAGTCGACAACGTCGCCTACAACCTCCGGATGCGTGGAGTCCGCAGCGCGGAGCGGCGCGAGCGGGCGCGCGCGATGCTCGAGCGGGTGCATCTCAGCGCCTTCTCCGAGCGGATGCCGGCGCAGCTTTCGGGCGGCCAGCAGCAGCGTGTGGCGCTCGCCCGCGCCCTGATCACCAATCCGCGCGTGCTGCTGCTCGATGAGCCGCTCTCGGCGCTCGATGAGTACCTTCGCCTGCAGATGCGCGGCGAGCTGAAGCGCCTCCAGCGCGAGCTCGGCATCACCTTCATTCACGTCACCCACACCCAGCTCGAGGCGATCGCGCTCGCCGACCTGGTCGTGGTCATGGATCAGGGCCGGATCGAGCAGGCGGGCCCGGCGCAACAGATCTACAGCGAGCCGCAGAGCGCCTACGTCGCCCGCTTCATGGGCGGCCAGAACGTGCTCTCCGGCAAAGTCACCGCCGTCGCCGACGGCGAGGCCATCCTGCTCAGCGAGCCGGGCGATCGCTTCGCGCTGCTGTTCCAGGGCTCGAGCGACTTCGTGGGCACGCTGGTCCATTGCGCCGTGCGACGCGACCGGATTCAGCTGGAGAAGCTGCCGGCATCGGGCCGCTCCGGCCAGGTCAACGCGATGACCGGCGAAGTCCATGCGATCGAGTATCAGGGCTCCTACGTCAAGGTGACGCTCGACGTGCCCGGCTGGCCCGACTTCGTCGCCAATGTCTCGGACGCCGAATTCTTCGCCGCGCCGGTCGACATCGGCGATCGTGTGCTGGCGCATTGGTCGGCGAGGGACGTGCGCATCCTGGAAGGCGATCTCGGCCGCCCGCTCGACGAGTCGGGCGAGATCAGCCTCTATGATCAGGAGCTCGGCCTCGCCCAGGGGGCGTGAGCTCGCCCCGAATCAAACCTGGCCGGAGCAACCCCCGATGACCGAATATCGCCTCTATTGCTTCGCCCAGTCGGGCAACGCCTACAAAGCCGCGCTCATGCTCGCCTTGTGCGGCGCCGACTGGGAGGCGCGCTTCGTCGACTTTTTCAACGGCGAGACGCGGACGCCCGAATTCCGCCAGATCAACGAGATGGGCGAGGTTCCAGTGCTGGAGCATCGGAAGCCTGAGGCTCAGCCAGTCCGGCGTGATCCTGGACTACCTGGCCGCCCGGTTCGGCAAGTTCGGCTGGGCCGACGAGGACGAGCGGCGCGAAATCCTCCGCTGGCTGCTCTGGGACAACCACAAGCTGACCAGCTACATCGCGACGCTGCGCTTTCTGATCCAGTTCATGAAGACCGGGGAGACGCCGGTGACCGAGTTCCTGCGCGGGCGGGTTCGGGGCGGGCTCGGCATTCTGAACGGCCATCTCGAGGGGCGCCGGTTCGCCCTCGGCGAGCGGGCGACCATCGCCGACCTCTCGCTGTGCGGCTATCTCTACTGGCCGGACGAGTTCGGCATCGCGTGGAGCGACTATCCGCAGATCGGCGCCTGGCTCGAGCGCATCAAAGCTCTGCCCGGCTGGGTTCACCCGTACGAGCTGATGCCCGGCCATCCGCTGCCGGCGAAGGACTGAACGCGCGCCTGCCACGAGCCGCCGCTCAGGCCGCCTCGAAGCGGCCGAAGTCCCAGTCCTTGCCGGGGGCCGCGGCGAACAGGGACCTGGTGTAGGCGTCTCTCGGGTCGGCGAACACCTCGGCCGCCGGGCCGGCTTCGACCACCCGGCCCCCGTGCATCACCGCCACTGTGTCGCAGACCTGCGCTGCGACCCGCAGGTCGTGGGTGATGAACAGCATCGCGAGCTCGAGGCGCGCTCGGATGTCGTCGAGCAGCTCGAGAACCTGGGCCTGGACCGAGACGTCGAGCGCGGAGACCGCCTCGTCGGCGATCAGGAGCTCGGGCTCCATGGCGAGCGCGCGGGCGATGCAGATCCGCTGCCGCTGCCCGCCCGAGAACTGGTGCGGAAAGCGGCCGAGAGCCTCGGGATCGAGATTGACCAGCGCCATCAACGAGCGCGCCCGGCGCTCGGCGTCGGCGCGCGCGAGGCCGTAGTTCATCGGCCCCTCGACGATCGAGGCGCCGATCGTGCGGCGCGGATTGAGCGAGCGGTAGGGATCCTGGAAGACGATCTGGATACGCTGCCGATAGGGGCGCAGCCTGCGCTGCTTCAAATGGCCGATTTCCTGCTCGCCCAGGTAGATCTCGCCGGCGGTCGGGTCGATCAGACGGGCGATGCAGCGGGCGACCGTCGACTTGCCCGAGCCGGATTCGCCGACGATGCCAAGCGTCTCGCCGCGCCGGACCTCGATCGAGACCCGATCGAGCGCGCGCACCTCGCGGCCCTTCTGGAGCCAGCTGCCACGATAGACCTTGGTGAGTTCCGCCGTGCGCAGGACGGTATCGGCCCGCGCTGCGCGCGCCCGGTGGCGGGGCACGAGGCTCGGCACCGCGGAGATCAGCATGCGAGTGTAGTCGTGCTGCGGGCGCGAGAGCACCCGCTTGGCCTCGCCCTGCTCGACCACCCGACCCCAGCTGCATGACCGCGACCCGCTCGGCGATCTCGGCGACCACGCCGAAGTCGTGGGTGATGAACAGCACGCCGGTCGCGTGTTTGCGCTGCAGCTCCTTGATCAGGTGGAGGATCTGCGCCTGGGTGGTCACGTCGAGCGCGGTCGTCGGCTCGTCGGCGATCAGCAGCACCGGCTCGAGGATCAGCGCCATGGCGATCATGATGCGCTGGCGCTGGCCGCCCGAGAGCTGATGCGGATAGGCGTGGATCAGCTGGTCCGGATCGGGCAGGTGAACCTCGGCCATGACGGTCCGGATGCGCTCGCGGCGGGCACCCGGGTCGAGCCGCGTGTGGGTGCGCAGCACCTCATCGATCTGATCGCCGCAGCTCATGACCGGATTGAGCGCGGTCATCGGCTCCTGGAAGATCATCGACATGCGCGTGCAGCGAAGATCGCGCAGGCGCTTCTCGCCCGCCGCCAGCAGGTCCTCGCCCTGGAGCAGGATGCGGCCGGCGACCGGCCGGAGCTGGCCCTTCGGCAGGAGGCCCATGACGCTGTAGGCGGTCACCGACTTGCCGGAGCCGGATTCGCCGACCAGGCAGAGGATCTCGCGCGGCCGGACCGAAAGGCTCACCTCCTCGACCGCGTGCGGCCGGTCGGCGCCCTTGGGCAGCGCGACGCTCAGGCCCTCGATGCGACAGCACCGGCGCCTCGAGCACGGCGATCCGGTGGTCCCGCTCACTTCGCGACTCGTCCTTGTCGCGGCGGGCATCGCCGTGTTCGCGGCCGGATCGATTGGATGCGGTCTCGCGCCGAGCGTCGCGGCGCTGCTCGGCGCGCGCGTGATCCAGGGCGTCGGCTGCGCGCTCATGGTGCCGACCAGCCTCGCCCTCATCGGCGCGACCTTCCCGGAGACCGGAGCGCGGCAAGGCGATCGGCACCTGGGCCGGCGCGACCGCGATCGCCGGCGTCGTCGCGCCCACCTTCGGCGGCTGGCTCGCCGATGTGCTCTCCTGGCGCGCGATCTTCTTCGTCAACGTCCCGATCGCGCTCGTCACTCTGTTCCTCACCGCGCGCCACATGCCGGAGAGCCGCGTGGAGGCGGTGCCGGCGCCTCTGGATTGGCCGGGAGCCGGTGCTCGCCGCGCTCGGACTCGGCGCCGCTCACGTTCGGCGCTGATCCGAAGCGGGCGGTCCGGGCTGGCAGCACCCCGTCGTCGCCCTCACAGCGCTGCGTCGGGGCGCCTGCTTCTGGTGGCGTTCATCACGGTGGAGGCGCCACGCGCGGCGCCGATGATGCCGCTCGCGCTGTTCCGCTCGCGCACGTTCAGCGGCGTCAATCTGATGACCCTGCTCCTCTATATGGCGCTGGGCGGGGCGTTCTTCTTCATCCCGTTCGACCTGATCCGCATCCAGGGCTATTCGGCTGCGGAGGCCGGCGCCGCCTTCCTGCCGTTTCCCTTGATCATGACCGCGCTGTCGCGCTGGTCGGGCGGTCTGCTCGACCGGTTCGGGGCCAGGCTGCCGCTGATCGGCGGGCCCCTCGATCACCGCCTTGCGGCTTCGCGCTGCTCGCCGGACGGGCGTCGGCTTCTCCTATTGGATCGAGTTCTTTCCGGCCATGGTGGTGCTCGGCCTCGGCATGACCGTGACCGTGGCGCCCCTCACCACCACCGTCATGAACGCCGTGCCCGACGTGCACATTGGCGTCGCCTCGGCGATCAACAATTCGGTGACCGACGTCTCGACCCTGCTCGCCATCGCCATTTTCGGCTAGATCCGACCGGTCAGCCGCGGATCGAGCGTGTCGCGCAGCCCGTCGCCCAGCACGTTCACCGCGAGCACCGTGAGCGCCAGAAAAATTCCCGGAAACAGGATGTTGTGCGGAAACACCTGAAACAGAAGGCGCCCCTCGGCCATGATGTTGCCCCAGGTCGGCGTCTCGGGCGGGATGCCGGCGCCAAGGAAGGAGAGGATCGCCTCGAGCAGGATCGCCGAGGCGCAGACATAAGTGCCCTGGACGATCAGGGGTGCCAC
Source organism: uncultured Alphaproteobacteria bacterium (assembly GCA_963815435.1). Taxonomy (GTDB): domain Bacteria; phylum Pseudomonadota; class Alphaproteobacteria; order Geminicoccales; family Geminicoccaceae; genus DATAOG01. Next base: position 86,362 of record CAWFGZ010000005.1, on the reverse strand, counting down.
CGTGTTCGGCAGCACGTGGCGGATCAGGATCAGGGGCGTGGGCGTGCCGAGCGCGATCGCCGCCTCGACGTAGGGCTCCTCGCGAACCGACAGCACGATCGAGCGCACCAGACGGACGACGCGCGGGATCTCCGGGATCGCGATCGCGATCATCACGGTCGCGAGCCCGCCCCCCCAGAGCGAGACCAGACCGATCGCGAGCAGGATCGCCGGGATCGCCATCAGGCCGTCCATGACCCGCATGACGATCGCATCGAGCCAGCGGATGTAGCCGGAGACCAGGCCGATCAGCAGGCCGAGGGCGATGCTCAGAAGCCGCAACGACGGCGCCCACGATCAGCGACACGCGGGCGCCGTACATCACACGGCTGTAGACGTCGCGCCCAAGGGTGTCGGTGCCCATCCAGTGGACCCAGTCGACCTCGCGGCCATCGGCCAGCTCGACTGGTGCGACACTGCCCGGGGTGAGGTTGCGATGGCTCGGATCGATCGCGGCGGGGTCGAGGGTGTGGAGCAGCGGGGCGAGCAGAGCGATCAGAACCATGGCCAGGAGGACCGCGCCGCCGAACTGCACGCCCGGGTGGCGGGCCGCCTGCCCGAGGAGATTGGGCGTCCTCGCAGAAGCGGCCGCCGCGGCCGCCTGATCGACGAGGCTACTACTCGGAGGCGGCCCTCAATAGCGGATCCTCGGATCGAGGAGGGTGTAGCTGAGATCGATGAGCAGATTGATCAGGACGTAGACGAACGAGAACAGCAGGATCACCGCCTGGATCGTCGGGTAGTCGCGCGCGAGCACGGCGTCCACGGTGAGGCGGCCGAGGCCCGGGATGTTGTAGACGCTCTCGGTCACGACGACGCCGCCGATCAGAAGGGCGATGCCGATGCCGATCACCGTGACGATCGGCACCGCCGCGTTGCGCAGCGCGTGGCGCATCAGGACGACGCGATTGGGGAGGCCCTTGGCGTGCGCCGTACGGATGTAGTCCTCGCCCAGCACCTCGAGCACGCTCGCCCGGGTGATCCGGGCGATCAGCGCGATGTAGATCACGGAGAGCGTGATCCCGGGCAGGATCAGCCGGTGGAGGAACGGCCAGAAGCCGTCGGTGATGCTGCGGTAGCCCTGGACCGGGAACAGCTTGATCTCGATCGCGAAGACCCAGATCAGGAGATAGCCGAGCACGAACACTGGCACCGAGAAGCCGAGCACCGAGAAGCCCATCACCAGGCGATCGATCCAGCCACCGTGCTGATAGGCAGCGACCACGCCGAGCGGCACCGCGATCAGGACGGTGATGATCATGGTGACCGTAGCGAGCGCCAGCGTCGGCCCGACCCGCTGGCCGATCAGCTCGCTGACCTCTGCCTTGAAGAAGAATGACTGCCCGAGATCGCCCCGGAGCAGCTTGCCGGACCAGATCATGAACTGCACCGGGATCGGCTGGCTGAGCCCGAGTTGATCCCGGATCGCCGCGATCTGCGCCGGGGTCGCGTTGTCGCCGGCGATGATCGCTGCCGGATCGCCCGGTGTCAGGCGCAGCATCAGGAAGACAAAGATCGCCACCATGGCGAGCACCGGCAAGGTGGCGAGGAGGCGTCGGGCGATGAAGGCGAGCATGAGCGGCGCTGACCTCCGGCGGGTCGAGGTCAGCCTAGCACCGCGCTCCGGCTCCGGTCACGGTCGGGATTTTGCCCTGCCTGCCTGGCTGCGCCTCAGCTTCCCAATCTGCCGACACCCGCCTGCCTCACTTGACCTTGGCGATGCCGAGATCGCGGCAGATCTTCCGCGCCAGGTCCTCATCAATATCCTTGTGCCGCGGCACCGCCGAGCACTTGTTCTGCACCGAATTGTGCCACCACGAATGCCGGCCGCCTTCGCGGAGTAGCCGGCACCCGTGCCGCCCGAGATGTCGCAGGAGCGCAGCGCGCTTTTACGTCAACGCCGTCTATCCATGCTCAAACTGCGATCGCCGCCTCCTCGATACTCTCACCGGCCGCCGCGCGCGCCTCTTGACGGTTGAGCTCGAGCGCCTCGCGCAGGGTGATCTTGAGGGTCTGGCGCACCCAAACCTCCTCGCGTTTACCCGCGGTGCCCTCGGGTCAGATAGTCGGTTGGGCGATGTCGACCGGACGTGCTCACCCACTCTTGCTGACGTTCCAGAAGAACGGCGCCGGGCCGCGCAGCACCCCCGAGACGGTGTTGCGATAAACCATCGGCTGATACCACTGGCCGAGGTAGGCGTGGGTCCCGACCTCGAGGGCGCGCGCCTGGATCTGATGGGCGAGTTCGACCTGCTTCTTGGCATCGGTCTCGCGCGCGAAGGCGTCGCGCAGCTTCTCCAGCTCCTCGTCGCACGGCCAGCCGAACCAGGCCGTGTCGCAGGACGCGTTGAGCGCGGCGGTGCTGATCGGATTGAGCACGTCGGCTGCGACCCAGGAGGTCAGGAACGCGTTCCAGCCGCCCTGCGAAGGCGGCTCCTTCTTGGCCCGGCGCGAGACCAGCGTCTGCCAGTCCATCGACTGCATGTCGACCTTGAAACCGCCCTTTTCGAGCAGCTGCTTGGCGACCGGGGCGAGATTGGCCAGCACCGGGAGGTCGGTCGACTGCATCAACACCACGGGCGTACCGTCGTAGCCCGCCTCCTTGAGCAGCTGCTTGGACAGATCGAAGTGGGAGTTGACCAGGACGTCGGCGCCGACGTCGGTCGCGAACGGCGTGTCGCAGATGAACATCGCCGGGCAGACTTTATAGTACTTGGGATTGCCGATCACCGCCTTCAGAAAATCCTCCTGATTCAGCGCGGCGAGCGCCGCCTGGCGAATCTTCTGGTTGTTGAAGGGCGGATACAGCCAGTTCATGCGGAGCATGTATTGGTTGCCGAGAGGATTATAGTCGAAGGTCACAACGTTCGGATCCCGCTCGAGCAACGGCAGCAGGTCGTGCGGCGGCATTTCGATCAGGTCGATCTCGCCATTCTGGAGCGCGTTGACCGCGGTCTGCGCATCCGGGATCCAGATCCACTCGACCCGGTCGACCTTGGCGACTTTACCTCCGGCAGCCCAGGAGGGCGGCTCGCTGCGCGGCTTGTAGCCCTCGAACTTCTTGAACACGGCCTTGTTGCCGGGCTGCCACTCGTCGCGCACGAACATGAAGGGACCGGAGCCGACGTACTCCGAGATCTGCTGGTTGGCCGGCGTCTCGGCGATCCGCTTGGGCATGATGAAGGGCACGTTGGAGCTTGGCTTGGCGAGCGAGAGCAGAACGAGGCCATAGGGCTCCTTCAGGGTCATCTGGAAGGTCTTGGGGCCGGTCGCCTTCATGTTGTCGACGAACGACATCATCAGCTGGCCCATGCTGTCGGTCTGGCCCCAGCGCTCGATCGAGGCGATGGCGTCCTCGGGCGCGACCGGCTGACCGTCGTGCCACATCAGGCCATCGCGCAGGGTGAAGTTGTAGACCAGCTGATCGTCGCTGATCTCGTAGGAATCGACCATCTGCGGCTGGACCTGCAGCTTCTCGTCCAGCGCGAACAGCGTGTCGTAGACCATGTAGCCATAGTCGCGTGAGATGTAGGCCGTGGTCCAGATCGGGTCGACGATCTTGAGATCCGAATTCATGACCACGCGGAGCGTCGATTCCGCGGCCGCGGCCGCCGTTCCCTGGACGGCGAATGCTATCGCCAGCCCGACAAGGGCGGCCCAAAGCGTCCTTCTCAGCCTCATTCCGATGCTCCCTCGGTGATCGGGCCCCGCGCCCGCGTGCGTCCGATCAGCCCGCGCGCCTAGCCGCAGGATCGCTCCTTCAGTCAGCCATATTTCGGCCGTGTTGGCCAGGGGCGAGGCGTGAGGTCGGCGCCGAATTTGCCGGCCCGGCTGGCTCAGACGAACAGCTTCTTGTCGCTCAGATCGGGGTAGAGGCTAGCGACGAACTCGCCGTAGCCGTTGAACAGCTTGGTCGGGATGCGCTCGCCGGTCCCGATCCGCTGCTCGGTCGCCTGGCTCCAGCGGGGATGCGGCACGTCGGGATTGACGTTGGCCCAGAAGCCATACTCGCCGTTACCGATCGCCTCCCAGAAGCTGACCGGCTGCTGGTCGGTGAAGGTGATCTGCTGGATCGACTTGATGTGCTTGAAGCCGTACTTCCAGGGCACCGCGAGACGCAGTGGCGAGCCGTTTGACTTGGGCAGCGGCTTGCCGTAGGCACCGGTCACCATGAAGGCGAGCTCGTTGGTCGCCTCGGCGAGGGTCAGCCCTTCGGTGTACGGCCAGGGATACCAGAACTGGCGCTGACCGGGGGCGACGTCTGGCTCGAGGAAGGTGTGCATCTGGACGTACTTCGCGGAGCCGAGCGGGCGCGCCAGCTCGATCAGCTTGGCCATCGGGAAGCCGCTCCAGGGCACGATGATCGACCAGGCCTCGACGCAGCGATGGCGCACCACCCGCTCCTCGAGCGGCATCTTCGCCAGCAGATCGTCGATCGCGATCGTCTGCTCCTTTTCGACCATGCCGTCGATGGTGAGGGTCCAGGGACGGATCTTCAGCGCCTGCGCAGCCTCCGAGATCCGTTTGCTCGAGCCGAACTCGTAGAAGTTGTTGAAGGTGCTCGTGATCGACTGCGGGGTGATCTCGCCCTCGACCCGATAGCGCGTATTGCGCATCACCGGATAGAGATGTGCCGAGGGATCCTCCGCGGACTCGGCCGCGCTGGCGCCGCCGCTGAGCAGCCAGGGCGAGGTCGCCGCGAGCAGCGATCCGGCGCCGAGGGCCTTGATCAGGCGGCGGCGGTCGATGAACACCGCTTCGGGGGTCGCCGCCGATTCCGGCAGCTCCCAGCCGCGTCGAACCCGCACCTGCATGGTCCTCCTCCTCGCTCGCGCCGCGTCTCGGTGTAGATAGCATGCTGCGTACCCATTGTCGTCGCCGCGGGCCGGCCGAAAAGGCTCTCTTTGCGCCGCAGGCGCCCCGATCACCACATCGTGACACCGATGTGAAGTAGGGCAGTCCCACGAACGGCCGGTCGCGGCGCGGCGGAGCTCGGTTCAAGGGGTCAGGCTGTGCCGGCTCGCGGGGTACCAGTCGTGGCGCAGCAGATCGGCGAGGCGGTAGGGGCATTCCGCCGGCAAGGCATCAGCGGCCTCGGGCGCGCCGTGGAGGCGGAGCGCTGCCGCCGTGTCGCGCCGGGCCTGCAGCCAAAGTCGGGGCAGTCGTTTCGGCAGGCCACGCCGGATCGACGGCGTGATTTTATCTTCGATCTCTGTGCGGGCTTGTATGGTGGTCTCATACCAGCCGGTGCGGGGGGTGCGCGCCGGTGAATATTCCAGCTTCAGGCAATGCTCGATGATCCGGCGCACCTGGCTGCGAACCGCGTCGCGCTGGCTGACGCCCAAGTCTGCCACCTCCTCGATCAGGCGCGGGAGATCGAGCGCAAGATTCGGCCGGGTCGCGGCGAGACGGCGCAGCGCCTGCGCCTGATCACGGGTCCAGGCGTAAAAGTCCTCCTCGTAGAGCTGCTCAAGACGCGATGCCATGAGGCGTGGCTCAGTCCTCGTCGCGCAGGCCGTGGCGGTTGACCGGCCACCATTCATCGGCGGTCAGATCGTCGAAAGCGTAGGGGGCAACCCGCAGGCAGAGCGCGCGCCGCTTCCTTCTCACCTTGGTCGAGAAGGGCAAGGTTTGCGTTACGCCGCGCAGCTCGATATCGCTCCTGGAGGGCCGGCTCGACCTCACGCCGGATCGTTGCGGTCATTCGACGCTGGATTTCGGTGCGCGCATTGTTGACATCCATTGCCGGCGTGGCGCCGGGCTCTGTGAGTGCCCGAGCTTGAGAAGATGCTCGATGAGTCGCTCGAGCTGGCTCTCGACCGCCCACTGCTGCTCGCTGCCCAAGCCCTCCACCTCCTCCGCCAGATGCTCGAGGTCGAGCGGGCCGTTCCAGCGCTCCTCGGCGAGACGGCGGAGTGCTTGCGCCTGATCGCGCGTCCAGGCGTAGAAGTCGTCTTTGTAGAGCTGCTCGGGTCGGATCGCCATTGGGTGTGCTCTCCGCTGCACCCTGCTTGTAGCACAGCGATGACAGACGGTCATCCGGCGCCGCCCGAGCGACGCGATCCGGAAGGGGCGAGACGAAGGGGAAGCGGGCGCGGACTGGCGGCGGCGGTTACGCGCCAGCGCCGGCTTCAGCCGGCTTCGGGCTTGGGCGGCACCATCAGGACCGCCTCGCCGTCGAGCACTTTGCGCTCGCCGACCGTGCAGATGGTCGCCATACGCACGCGCCGGCGCTCGATCAGCAGCTCCTCGACCGCGGCGCGGGCGATCACGGTGTCGCCGATCCGCACCGGGGCAAGGAAGCGCACCGTCTGGCTGACATAGACCGCACCCGGACCGGGCAGCCGCGTGCCGAGCACGGTCGAGACCAGGCTCGCCGTCAGCATGCCGTGGGCAATCCGGCTCTCGAACATGGTCCGGCTGGCGAACTCCTCGTCGAGATGCAGCGGATTGGTGTCGCCTGAGACGCCCGCGAACAGGAGCAGATCGGCTTCGGTGATCGTCTTGCTGAACACGGCCGTCATCCCGAGGGCCAAGTCCTCGAAGTAGTAGCCGTGCCGGTCATCCATCGAGCATCCCCTCCTCGGTCCGCTCGCCATCCGTGCTTGTGCGCCGCATCACATAGGCCAAATCATTCAACAAAAGCAAGGGCTGGCCGGTGCGGCAACGCAACACCAAAGATGTTGATCAGACGGTAACCGGGATTGATTGCGCGACCGTTAAGGACGCCGCGCGGACGCAGGCGCCGCGGGTGCGGCCTTGTGTTACCGGCGCCGCGCAGGCAGAAACGCCATTCGGCATCAGAGCAGCACGAGGCCGCGATGGACGCCCTTCAAGCAGTCATCACCCGGCGCTCGGTGGCGCCGGCTTTCCTGATCGAGCCGGCACCCGAGGGCGCGGCGCTCGAGCGGATTCTCCAGGCCGGTGCCAGCGCGCCCGACCACGGCCGGCTCAGGCCCTGGAGCTTCATCCTAATCCGGGGCGAGGCTCGCCACCGGCTGGGTGAAGTGTTCGCGGAGGCGCTCGGCCGGCGTCAGCCGGATGCGCCCGAGGCGGCGCTCGAACAGGAGCGGGCCCGGCCGCTGCGCGCGCCGCTCCTGATCGCGGTCGCGGCCAGGGTCGACTGCCACCACCCCAAGATCCCCGAGATCGAGCAGATCCTCTCGACCGGCGCGGCCGTGCAGAACATCCTGCTCGCCGCGCACGCCCAGGGCTTCGGCGCCAAGTGGCTGACCGGCGCCAACGCCTATGACGAGCACGTGAAGGCGGCGCTCGGCCTCTCGGCGGATGATCGCCTGGTCGGCTTCATCCATCTCGGCACGATCGAGGGCGAACCGCCCGCCGTGCCCCACGCCGACCCGAGCGGACATACCGTCGAGTGGCAGGGCTAGCGAGCGGCACGCCAACGCGAAGTTGGTTTTGGTACCGCCGACCAGCTCGCTACCGCCCCCCGGAGCCGCAGCAGCCCGCCGGCTGAGGGGCGAGGCGCGCCTCCTGGATCGGTGGACATGACACCGTGCCGAACGAGCAGAACACGCAGCAATCGCCAGGCTTGGGTCTGAGCAGCGCGCTGCAACCTGGGCAATCATAAAAATACAGGCAGGCATCGGTCGGCATCGTCTCGACGCTGCGGTGCCCGCAGTGGGGACATGTGATGGTCGACTGCCGCCGGATCGGGCTCATCGTGCCTCCGTGACCCAGGCTCGAAGGGCCGATCGCGCCGGCAACGTCAGGAGAATTGGGGCGAAGCAGCAGACGAGCGCGCTCAGCGTTCCGGCGAACGCCCAATGGAGCAGCTTGCGATCGGTCATTGCATCGACGTCGCTTGCGGGCAGAACTCGATCGAGGATAGCACTCCGGAGGACGGGCGACGAGGACGAGGATTCCAAAGCCATGCCCCCGAGACCGATCATCATCGACTGCGACCCGGGCCAGGACGATGCGCTGGCGATCCTGCTCGCCCTCGGCTCGCCGGCCGAGCTCGAGGTGCTGGCGATCACTGCCGTCGCCGGCAACGTGCCGCTCACGCTGACCCACACGAATGCCCGCAAGGTGGTCGAGCTGGCGGGGCGCCCGGACGTCCCGGTCCACGCCGGCTGTGATCGGCCGCTCGCTCGCCCGCTGGTCACCGCCGAGTTCGTCCACGGTCAGACCGGCCTCGACGGCGCCGAGCTGCCGGCGCCAAGCCTGCCGCTCGCCCCGGCGCACGCGGTCGATGCGATCGTCGAACTGGTGCGCGCGCGGCCGCCCGGCACGGTCACCCTTTGTCCGATCGGGCCGCTCACCAACGTCGCCACGGCGATGCAGAAAGCACCCGACGTGGCCGGCCGGCTGCGCGAGATCGTGCTCATGGGTGGCGCCATCGGCGAGGGCAACGTCACGCCCGCAGCCGAATTCAACATCTACGTCGACCCGCATGCCGCCAAGATGGTGTTCGAGGCGGGCGTGCCGATCACCATGTGCGGCCTCGACGTCACCCATCAGGCGCTGGTGACGGCTGAGCGCCTCGCCGCGATCCGGGCGCTCGGCACGACGGTCGGTGCCGCGGTGAGCGGTCTGCTCGAGTTCTACAACATCTACGACCAGACCCGGCGCGGCCGGCCCGGCGCGCCGCTGCACGATCCCTGCGCGATCGCGTATCTGCTCCGCCCGGAGCTGTTCTCCGGCCGCGACTGCCACGTCGCGATCGAGACCATCGGCGAGCACACGCTGGGACGCACCGTGGTCGACTGGTCGGGCCGCACGGGCAAGCCGCCCAATGCCAAGGTGATCGAGCGGATCGACGCCGACGGCTTCTTCGCCCTCCTGACCGAGCGCCTCGCCCGGCTCCCGCTCGCCTGATCTTATGTCGGTCCCGCGAAGTCTCCACTTCGCGGGTCGCCCCCCGCCGCTCCGGATCGACCACCGAGGTCGGCTCCGGCAGCCAGGCGCGCGCCACCAACGCGGGCGCGCCGCCCAAGCGCGAAAGTCGGGACTTTCTGCGCTTCGTATTGGCGCCAGAAAGCGCGCCCTGCCTGGCCTCCATTCCCGCCCCGATACACCGGACGCAGATTCCCACGGTCGCATGGACCCACCGGAGATCGGATTAACGGCCAATCGTTAACCCCCGGTTAATGCCGCTCCGGCGGCCTGCGCCGGCGTTCGGGCGATACAGCCTTTCTTAGCGCCGACGTGCGAGGGTAGGCGGCTCAGACATCACGTCGGCTCGGCATCCATGGCCAGTTCCCATGACCAAATCGACCTCGGCCCGCGCGCGCTGCGGATCTTCGGCAACGCCGCTGCACGCAAGGACGTTCTGCGCATCGTGCTGATCGCGCTGGCGGCAGGCGCGCTGTTTGCGACTTTCGACATCGGGGCGCTGCTCGGCGCGTGGTTGAGCCAGCCCTTGACTGCGGCCCTCGCCGACGGTGCGGCCTTCATGACCGTGATGGCGATCGCTCTCTGCCCGGCACTCATGCGCCGGATGGACGAGCTCGGCGCGGAGGTCGAGCGCCGGCGGGACGCCGAGGCCCGGCTCGCCGACTTCGCCGCGGCATCGTCCGAGTGGTTCTGGGAGATGGACGCCGAGCTCCGCTTCACCATGGTCTCGGCGAACGCGCCCGCCGCGCTCGCGGCGCTGGTCCAAAGCGGTGAGCCGTGGCGCCCGGCTCCCGAGCTGGCCGAGGACGAGGCCTGGGTGCGCCATCGCGCCAATCTCGCGCGCGGGCGCCCCGTGCGCGACTTCCGCTTCCGCATCGCCGAGCCCGACGGCGGCCTGCGTTACCTCCAGATCAGCGGCAATCCCGCGCTGGATCACGCGGGCAAGCTGCTCGGCTTCCGCGGCACCGGCGCGGACGTGACCCTGGAGACTTTGGCTGCGGCCGAGGTCCAACATATCGCCTCGCACGACCCGCTGACCGATCTGCCGAACCGCGGCCTGCTTCTCGAGCGCGTCGGCCACGCGCTGACCCGCGCCCGCCTGGAGGGTGAGCAGTCGGCCCTGTTGTGGCTCGACCTGGACCGGTTCGGCGAGCTCAACGACACCCTTGGCCTTGCCGCCGGCGATCGTTTGATCCGAGCCTGCGCCGAGCGGCTCCGGGCCTGCATCAGCGAGGTCGACACGCTGGCCCGGATCGGCGCCGACCAGTTCGCCATCCTGCGGCGGCACGCGGCGGATCCGGACCACGTCGCGGCACTCTGCGACCAGCTGCTTGGCGCCCTCGCCGAGCCGTTCGAGCTCGACGGCCGGGCCCCAAGCCTCTCGGCCAGCATCGGCGTCGTCCTGATCCCGGCCGATGGCGAAGACGCCGATCAGCTGCTGCGTCACGCCGACATCGCGCTCTCGCAGGCGAAGCGGGAGGGGGACGGCACGGTTCGCTTCTTCGAAGCCGGGATGGATGCCGAGCTGCAGGAGCGCAAGGCCCGCGAAGCGGATCTCAGGCGAGCGCTCGAGCAGGGCGAGTTCGAGCTGCATTACCAGCCGCAGCTCAGCGCCGACAGCCAGGAGGTGGTCGGTCTGGAGGCGCTGCTCCGCTGGCGCCATCCCGAGCTCGGGCTGGTCCTACCCGCGGACTTCCTTCGGGTCGCCGAGGACAGCGGCCTGATCGTGCCGCTCGGCGCCTGGGCGCTGCGCACTGCCTGCCGGCAGGCGATCGCCTGGCCGCGCATGCGTATCTCGGTCAACCTGTCGCCCGCGCAGTTCGTCCATCACGGCCTGTTCGATCTGGTGCAGGCGGCGCTCGAGGAAACGGGCCTCGAGGCGCAACGCCTGGAGCTCGAGATCACCGAGGGCGCTCTGCTTGGCGCCCCGCGCGCGGCCTGCGAGATCCTCGAGCGCCTGAAGCAGCTCGGGGTGCGGATCGCGATCGACGACTTCGGCACCGGCTATTCGAGCCTCGGCTACCTGCAGAAGCTCGACAAGATCAAGATCGCCCGCGCGGTCACCGCCGCGCTCGACTGGCGCGAGGACGCCTCGGCCATGGTCGACGCGATGCTCGGCCTAGGACGGAGCCTCGGCATGGCGGTCTGCGCCGAGGGCGTCGAGACTGGCGCGCAGGCCAGCTGGCTCTCGAAGCAGGGCTGCGCTGAGCTCCAGGGCTTTTATCTCGCCCGACCCCTGGAAGCGGCGGAGATCGACGCCCTGATCGAGCGGGCCGCCGGCGGCGCGGCGACCCTCGGGGCGCTCGGCGACCCGGCGCCGGTCGCCTGATCCTGGTCAGAACCGGATCCTGAGTTCGAGCTGGGCCTTGGTTTCTTTCTCGTAAAGACTGAGCAGGCCAACGGTAAAGGTCAGCTTGGTGTTCGGCCGGAGCTTGGTATGCAGCCTCAGGTCTTTGTACTTGTAGATGATCATCGCGATTTGATCGACTATGGTGATACGTGGCTCCGACTCATTCAGGCTTATGTTCAAATCGTCGTTGACACAGCTCTGCCAGTACAAGGCGTAAGGATTGGTGAAACACTCGTTTTGATCGACCAGGCTATTGCCGAGTTCCGGCGAAATACTGACGCCGGCCAGAGCCAAACCATTCGTTTCCGCCAGCGCCGGTCGTGCGAAGACCAGCAATCCGAGAATCAGCACACACAATCGTAAATTCATGCTCTTGCCCCCATCGCAAGATTGTGGGCGTCCTGAATGCATACTAAGCAAATACATTGACAATTGTCAATGTTTGTGAAAGTAATGTTAACGATGTTGATTTAATATTAACAAATTCTACTTTTTTGATTCTTAGTTAATATTGACGAATCGACGAGGTCGATTGGGAACTTAGACTAATTTTCATCTCGTAGTGGCAGGACGTGCGGGTTCGCCGCGCCCTGATCGGTACGGCTGCAGGTTGGCTGGCACCGGCTTTGTTCCACGGCCTCAGGCGTGGGAGCTGCGGGATCGGGTGGGCCCCGGTCCGGCCACCGCTTCAGTCTGCTACGGGACGCTCGCTCAGCGCGGGCGACGCATGAACTCGGGCGCGTCGCTCATTGCCGGCCTCTGAGCGGGCACAAAGGTGTGTCAGCCGACCGGACACGGCAGCTGCAGCCGGGGCGGCACGCCGCCCGCCTCACACGAACTTGACCCTCACACCATCTTCGCCGTGATGCCGCCGTCGACCACCAGGTCGTGGGCGGTGACGTAGCGCGCTTCGTCCGAGGCGAGAAACAGGCAGGCGTAGGCAGTGTCCCAGCCGGTGCCCATGTGGCCCATCGGGCATTGCGCGTCGCGGACCCGGATCAGGTTCTCGATGTCGCCCTCGGCGCCGTAGGCGCCGGTCAGACCGTGGTGGATCATGGGCGTGTTCATCAGCCCGGGCGAGACCGAATTGCAGCGGATGCCCTTGGCGGCGAACTCGAGCGCGATGGCACGCGAGAGCGCGACCACGCCGCCCTTGGTCGCATAGTAGCTGGCGTAGCTGACGCCGGTCCAGCGATGCGCCGCGATCGAGGCGATGTTGACGATCGCGCCGGCACCTTGCCGTTCCATGACCGGCAGGGCGTGCTTGCAGACCAGATAAACGCTCTTCAGATTGACGTCGCTGACGAGATCCCAGTCGGCCTCTTCGGTCGTGACGATGCCGCCTGTGCGGGCAATGCCGACGTTGTTGACGAGGACGTCGATCCGGCCGAACGCGCTCGCACAGGCGCCGACCATGCCTTCGACGCTCTCAGCCTTGGCGACGTCGGCCTGGTGGGTTCGGCAGACGCCGCCTTCCTGCTCGATGATGGCGCGCGTCTCGTCGGCGGCGTCCAGGCTCAGATCAACGCCGAACACCTTGGCGCCCTCACGCGCGAACAGGACGGCCGTCGCCTTGCCGTTGCCCCAGCCCGGCCCGATCGAGCCGGCGCCGGTGATCAGCGCGACCTTGTCCTTGAGACGATCCCCCATGCCCCCTCTCCGGTCCCTTGCTCGATCGGGCGGCTTCGACCTCAGGGTGCCCGCGCCGCGCCATCGAGCGAAACCCGCTCACGATTGTGCGCGAAAACGGACGATAGCAACCAAGAATAAACCATCGATCGGCTTGTTTCTGTCATGACGAGTGCCGGCGGGCTGGCCGCTCACACGCAGGCTGCCGCCTGAAGCCTTGGCCGGAGCCGACCGGTTGCCACGTTTCGCCCGCTGGTATAGACGTCGGGCGAGAACCTCCCGGGAGTTGGAAACGCATGCGAATCCCCGTTGCGCTCGTGATCGGGCTGCTGGCGATCACGACCGGCTGCTCAACGACCACACCCACCCCAGCCAAGCCAGCCGCCTCTACGATGAGCCGCGACTGGGTCCTGATCGCGCCGCCGGACAATACCGTGACCGCCGCGTTCATGGAGGTGTTCGAATTTCTGCCCGATCGCAAGTCCCAGTTTCCCGGCAAGACGGATGGCCTCTCCGAGGAGGACCGCCGCTCCTTGAAGAACCTGTTCGAGCAGGTCAAGGCAGCGCCGTCGGCCGAAGTAAGCGTCGAGATTCTGACCGAGAGCGTGTCGGTCACCGATGCACCGCTGCCGCAATGGCGTCAGGTTCGGGAATTCAATTCGTCCGACGCCTGCAAATCGACGCGGGCCGAACTGCTCAAGGTCACCGACGAGCAGACGAAGAAATTCGGCGCCTATCCGCACATGCCGCGCGAAGAGTTCCAGTGGCCGATGCTCGGCCGGAGCTTTCAATCGAGCCGCTGCGTGCCGAGCGGGCTGATGGCGCCCCCTGCGCAATCCTGATCCGGCGCTGATCGGGCTAAGCCGGCGCTGACCCGTTCGGGCATGCCGCCTGAGGCGCCGCGAGCAGCTCCTCGAGATCGAGCGCTGCACCGGGCTCCCGCCAGCCGTTCCGGCGGATCGCCTGCCAGGCGCGGTCGTCGAAGCGGAGGTCGAGCTCGCTCAGACGACAGCTCCCAGCCCGGCCGTGCGGAAATCTTCGCCCGAATGCCTTGGCATAGAGCCGGCCCGAGGGCAGCTTGCCGTCGTTGAGACCGGTGATCTCGACGTAGATCCAGCCGTCGGGCCCTTGATAGCGGCCGAATTTCTCGCCGGGCTGGATCCAGGCCTGCGCCTCGGCAGCATGGAAGTCCGGCGCATGGCCGAGGACGAAAGTCAACAGACCGCTGAATGTCATGGTGCCGTGCCCGCCTCCGCCAGATCCGCGAGGCCGACGGTAGCGAAAATTTTAGGTTAATTGCAACGAGCGACTGGATCGTAGGTCGCACCATGGTGCGCGGCGGTTGCTGACGCTGTAGGGGACGCCGGGTCGTGCGGGGCGGCCCGGGCGTCAAGGGCGCGCCTGGCCGACGGTATGTTCCGTGGCCGGCGGCGACGATTCCTGCAGCCGCGCGCGCAGGTCGGTCTTGAGCACCTTGCCATAGTTGTTCTTGGGCAGAGCGTCGACGAAGCGGTAGTCCTTGGGCCGCTTGAAGCGGGCGATGCGCGCAAGGCAATGAGCGTCGAGGTCGCCGGCAGTGACGCGCTGGCCTTCTGCCGGCACGACGAAGGCGACCACGCTCTCGCCCCATTCGGGATCGGGCCTGCCGACCACCGCGACCTCCGCGACCGCAGGGTGCTGCAGGAGCACCTCCTCGACCTCGCGCGGATAGATGTTGCTCCCGCCCGAGATGATCAGGTCCTTGGAGCGGTCGCGCAGAGTGAGGAAGCCGTCCTGATCGAGCACGCCGAGGTCGCCGGTGTGCAGCCAGCCGCCGCGGAGCGTGCTCGGCCGTCGCCTCGGCGTCCCGCCAGTAGCCCTGCATCACGCTCTCGCCCCGGACCAGGACCTCGCCCGGCTCGCCGGGCGGGAGCGGCCGGTCGGCCGCGTCCGCGACCCTCGACCTCGACCACCAGCTGCGCCCGGCCGACCGAGGCCAGACGCTCGCGATAGCGGGGCTGGGCGACATCGGCATGCGCCCGCTTGTCGAGCGCGGTGATGCACATCGGGCTCTCGCCCTGGCCGTAGATCTGGGCGAGCCGATAGCCGAACACCCGATGGGCGCGCTCCAGGTCGGCGAGGTACATCGGCCCGCCGCCGTAGACGATGGTCTTGAGCCCCGGATGATCGCCCCGTCCGGCGAGCGGATGCTCGGCCAGGCGCCTGACCATGGTCGGCGCGGCGAACATCGTGATGCCACGGCAGGGCGCCGCGAGCAGGTCGAAGATCTCGGCCTCGTCGAAACCGCCGCTCGCCGGCACGATCTGGCAGGCGCCCTGCGCCGCGTGCGGCAGGATGTAGAGGCCCGAGCCGTGCGACATCGGCGCGCGCGTGGAGAATGGCGTCGTCCGGGCCGATCCGATCGACGTCGGCGAAGTAGCTGAGGGTCATGGCCAACAGGTTGCGATGGGTGAGCATCGCCCCCTTGGGCCGGCCGGTGGTGCCGCTCGTGTAGAACAGCCAGGCGACCGCGTCCGGATCGTTCTCGGTCATCGCCACGGGATCGCCCTTGAGCAGCCTGCGGTAGTCGACGGAGCCCACCTCGACGACCCGCTCGAGCGCCTCGACGCTCGCCTCGAGCGGGCCGACGGCATCGATCAGGTCCGCCGTCGCGAAGCAGACCTTGGCGCCGGAATGGCCGAGGACGTACTCGAACTCGCGCGGGTGCAGCTTGGCATTGACCGGCACCATGGTGAGGCCGGCGTACCAGCCGGCGAGCAGCAGCTCGACGTATTCGGGCACGTTCTTCATCACCAGCGCGACCCGATCGCCCGGCCGCAGGCCGAAGGCCTCGCCGAGGCGCCCGGCCATGACCGCCGCCCGGCACACCAGCCCGCCGTAGCTCAGCAGCACGTCGGCCCCGAGCGCCACGGCCGGCCGCTCCGCGTGCCCCCGACTGGCGCGAACGAACAGACTGGCAATGTTCATCTCGGAGCTCCGTGGTCGTCGCGACTGCCCGGAATGACCGGCGCGTCGACCATCCGGACGCGGCAAAATGCCGCCCCGTCAGGCTGGACGCCGACGAAGCGCCGCCGCGCATCCCCCACCTCTTGTACGGCAGGCGGCGGCGCTTCACCATGGCCAGGCCGCGGACTCGGGGAGCAGTGCTCGATATGGATCTCGGGGTGCCTTTGCGCGAGAGCACTGCTGGTCGGAGCACGCCATCCCCACCTCCGGCGCCGCAGCCGGCCGTCATCTCAGCATCGGGCCCTCATCTCGGCGTGCAGGGGGCCGCTTCGCGAGCACAGTCGCTGGCCCGTCCAGCATTCTCAGCCGGGTCGCGAAAAAATCTCACGTAGCGTTAACCAAATTGTGGATAGGTTTGGGGTCGGTTTCATGGTTATCTAGAGGTAATCATGCATGGGAGGGAGCATGGCGATCGTCCTTCGTCGCCTTGCGAGCGGCCTGATCGTTGCTGTGCTGATCGCCCTCGCGGGGCCGAGCCGGGCACAGAACGATGAATGGTACGAAGTCAGCAAGGCCGGGCTGCGCGCGGCCGAGGAAGGTCGGCTTGGTGACGCCGAGCGCCTGTTCAATGACGCGCTCCGGCTGAGCGACCAATACAAAGAAAGCGATCCGCGCCGGGCGACCAGCGTCAACAATCTGGCCTACATCCTGCACGCCGAGGGCCGCTATCAGGCCGCCGAGCCCCATTATCGTGAGGCGCTCGCGATGCGTGAAGCGGCACTCGGCCCGAACCATCCGGACGTCGCCCAGAGCTGCAACAACCTGGCCGAACTGTATCGCGTGCTCGGTCGCTACGACGAGGCCGAGAAGCTGCACCGCCGGGCGCTCCAGATTCGCGAGACGGTGTTCGGGACGAAGCATCCCGAGGTCGCTCAGAGCCTGAACAATCTGGGCGTGCTCTATGCCACCCAGGGTCGGTTCAGCGATGCGGAGCCGCTCTATCGCCGGGCACTCGAGATCCGCACCGCGTCCTTTGGCAGCGACCACCTGACGACGGCCGAGACCCGCCAGAACCTGGCGACCCTCTACTATGCAGAGGGCCGCTACGCCGAAGCGCAGCCGCTGTACGAGCAGGCCCTCGCGGTCGAGCAGAAGGAGCTCGGCCCCGAGCATCCCTCGCTCGCCACGACGCTCTCCAACCTCGCCGAGCTGAACCGGATTCAGGGCCGGGTCGACGAGGCGATCAAGCTGCACCAGCGGGCGCTCGACATCCGCGAGAAGAGCCTCGGGCCGAACCATCCCGAGACCGCGCAGAGCCTGAACAATCTCGCCGTCGCCTATTTCGCCAAGGAGGACTACGACAAGGCGGAGGAGCTCTACAAGCGCAGCATCGCCATCAAGGAGACCGCGCTCGGCCCCGACCATCCCGACCTCGCGCTCACCCTGAACAACCTCGCCGAGCTGTACCGAACCGAGCGCCGCTTCGACGAGGCCGAGCCCCTCTACACGCGGGCGCTGGCGATCGACGAGAAGAGCCTTGGCCCCGACCATCCGAGCCTGGCGCTCGGGCTCAACAACCTCGCGCTGCTCCAGTACGATCGCGGCGTCTATGTCAAGGCCGAGCCCTTACTGCGCCGCGCCTTGGCGATCGAGGAACACGCGCACGGCACGGATGATCCAGAGCTGGCAACGACCATCCGCAATCTCGCCCAGGTCCTGCGCGAGCTGCGCCGCCTCGACGAGGCCGAGCAGCTGGAGGCGCGCGCCAACGCGCTGAACGCCCAGCTTTGAGCGTAAGCCGGGTACCGGGCGGGTCCGCCGGGGCTAGAGGGCGTAGTCGACGGCGCGGTGCGATTCGCTGGCCACGCCCTGGTCCTCCGCCCGCCGGCAGAGATCGTCGATCGTGACCCGATCGAGCCGTGCCATCAACTCCCGCTCGGTCGCCGTCCAGAATGGACCGACGACTCTGCGGCCGAGCTCGGAAGACGAGGCGAACTCCTCGTGGACCGAAGGCTCCTCGATGCCCCGCACCACGCGGACCACGTCACCGACGCTGACCCGTCGCGCTTCGCGCGCCAAGCGGTAACCGCCGCGGGGGCCGCGGACGCCGCGCAGGATGCCGGCACGCACCAGCTGCTGCATGACCTGCTCCAGGTAGCGCCGGGGCAAACACAAGCGTCGAGCGATGTCCTGGCTCTGCACCGGTTCGGCGCCGCCATGAAAGGCGATGTCGGCGACCGCCTCGAGCGCGAGAACCAGCTTCTTTGATGGCCTCAACATGGCAACTCGTCCTGCGTTTCGGTCTCCCGACCTGAGATGATGCCCGCCGAAGCGATTGACAGGGGTCGACGGCCTCCTGGCGCGTCGCCCGATCGTTTGAGCACACTCATGCGGCGACCGCTGCCGCGCCGCGCAAGCGCGCCGCAATTCGCGCCACCAAACGCGCCGCCACCTCCGCCTTGGACAGCTTTGGCCAAGCCTCGGGTTCGGCGTCGTTGCGAATCAGTTGTACAGTGTTGTTAACGCTGCCGAAGGTGCCTTCTTCCATCGATACGTTATTGGCGACGATCCAGTCGCAACCCTTGGCTGTCAGCTTGCGGCGCGCGTTGGCCTCCAGATCCTCGGTCTCTGCGGCGAAGCCCACGACCAGGCGCGGCCGCGCCGGGCCCGGTTGCGACAAGGTCTTGAGAATGTCCGGATTCTCGGCGAGCAGCAGGGTCGGCGCCTTGCCCGCCCGCTTCTTGAGTTTCTGCGCCGACGGTGCGGCGACCCGCCAGTCGGCGACCGCCGCCGCGCACACCACCACATCGACCGGCAGCGCCGCTTGGCAGGCGGCCAGCATGTCCGCGGCCGATTCGACCCGGACCACGCTGACCTGCGGCGGGTCGGGCTCCCGCACCGGTCCGCTCACCAGGGTCACCTTGGCCCCCGCCGCCGCCAGCGCCGAGGCGATCGCGTGCCCCTGCTTGCCGGACGAGCGGTTCGCGATGAACCGGACCGGATCGATCGCCTCCAGCGTCGGCCCGCTGGTCACGAGGGCGCGGACACCCTTGAGCGGCCGCGCGTCAGCCGGCGCCAGCAGGGCCTCGATCGCCGCCAGAATCTCGCCCGGCTCGGCCATGCGACCGAGCCCGATCTCGCCACAGGCCATGTCGCCAGGTGCTGGGCCCACCTGCCGGATGCCGTCCGCGTGCAGGCGGGCGACGTTTCGCTGCGTGGCCGGATGGTGCCACATCTGGGGGTTCATGGCGGGCGCGACGAGGACCGGCTTGTCGGTCGCGAGCAGCGTGGTCGAGGCCAGATCGTCGGCCAACCCGTGCGCCATCTTGGCGAGCAGATCGGCGGTCGCCGGCGCGACCACCACCAGATCGGCTTCGCGCGAGAGCCGGATGTGGCCCATCTCGGCCTCGTCGGTCAGCGAGAACAGGTCCTCGAAGACCCGCTCGCCGGACAGGCTGGCGAGGGCCAGCGGCGTCACGAACTCCGCGCCGGCCCTGGTCACGATGCAGCGGACGGCCGCGCCCCGCTCACGCAGGCGGCGGATCAGCTCGAGGCTCTTGTAGGCCGCGATGCCGCCCGCAACGATGAGCAGAATCCTCTGTCCTTGCACCGGTCCACCGTCCCGCTCGCTGCGCCAATGGCGGTGGATGAGCTGCGCCATTGGCTGTATGTGAAATGAGTGACGCCAGCCGGTTCGACAAGGTCACCGGGCGCCGCGTCGAGCAGAGTATCAGTGCGGCGTGAGCGCCGCGCCGCGGCGCCTCCTCACTGCAGCAGGACGGCGAGCAGCACGCCGGTCAGGATCAGGCAGAGCGCCCAGGGCAGCAGCTGCGCCGATGAGCTCGTCTGGCGCGTGCCCAAGGCGTCGAGCGATGCCGGATGGAGCTTGATGCCGCTGTTCGCCAGCGCCTCGAGGGTACGCTCGGCACGGTCGACCAGCTGCGGCAGTCGGCGCGCCACCTCCAGCCCGTCTTCGACTGCGGTCCGCAACTGGGCCTGGGGGCCGAGGTTGGCCGTGATCCAGACCTCGATCAGGGGCTGCGCGAGCTGCCACATGTTGAGCTCGGGATTGAGGGCGCGGCCGACCCCCTCGGCGACCACCATGGTCTTCTGCAGCAGCAGGAGCTGCGGCTGGGTCTCCATCGCGAAGGTCTCGCTGACCTCGAACAGCTGGCCGAGCAACCGGCCGACCGAGATCTCGGCGAGCGGCCGGCCGCGGATCGGCTCGGCGATCGCCCGGCAAGCCTGCATGAAGGCGGCCTTGTCCTGATCGGCCGGGACGTAGCCCGCGGTGAAGTGCACGTCGGCGACCCGCTGGTAGTCGGCGTTCAGGAAGCCGAGCAGCATTTCGCCGAGATAGCGCCGGGTCGGCCGGTCGAGCCGGCCCATGATGCCGAAGTCGACCGGCACCAGATCGCCCTGGGCGTCAATGAAGATGTTGCCGGGGTGCATGTCGGCGTGAAAGAAGCCGTCGCGAAACACCTGCTTGAAGAAGATCTCGGCCGCCGCGCGCAGGACCCGATCCGGATCGAAGCCCGCGGCCAGCAGAGCGGCGCGCTCGTCGGAGGCGATCCCGCTCACCCGTTCGAGGGTCAGCACCCGGCGCGCAGTCCGCTGCCAGTCGACCCGCGGCACGCGGAAGCCCTCGTCGTCGGCGAAATTCTCCGCCAGCTCCGAGGCGGCGGCGGCCTCCAACCTGAGGTCCATCTCGAGACGCGTCCAGGTCGCGAAGGTCTCGACCACGGTGATCGGCTTGAGGCGGCGAAAGCCCGGCTGCAGGCGCTCGACCCAGCTCGCGATCCAGGTGAAGAAGTCGATGTCGCGCGCCATCTGACGCTCGATGCCGGGGCGCAGCACCTTGACTGCGACCTCCTGGCCCTCGGTGGTCACGGCGAAGTGAACCTGCGCGATCGAGGCCGCCGCGACCGGCTGGTCGTCGAAGCTCGTGAACAGCTCGCTGAGCGGACGGCCCAACTCACGCTCGATCATCTGGCGGGCGAGCGCCGCATCGAACGGCGGCAGGCGGTCGTGCAGCTGCGAGAGGTCCGCGGCCAGCGCCTCGCCGAGCAGATCGGCGCGCGTCGCCAGGCTCTGGCCGAGCTTGATGAAGCTCGGCCCGAGCTCCTGCAGCGCCTCGGCCAGGCGCTGACCCGGGCGCCCGGGCGCGTCCTGGCGCGACAGCCATCGGGCGAGGCGCAGCAGGAACTCCGGCAACGGCAGGCGCTCGAGCGGAAAGAGGGCGTTGTGTCGCGCAAGGCAGCGCCCTATCCCGATCAGGCGCCAGAGATGACGAGCCGCGCGCAGCATGGCTCAGACGCGCCAGGCCGAATGCAGTGCCGCGATGCCGCCCGAGAGATTGCGATAGCGCACCTGGCCCAGCCCCGCGCGCTCGATCAGGCGCGCAAAGGTCGCCTGATCGGGAAAGCGGCGGATGCTCTCGACCAGATACTCGTATGCCGCCCGATCGCCGGCCACGGTCTGGCCGAGCCAGGGCACCGCGGTGAACGAATAGGCATCGTAGAGCCGCTCGAGGCCAGCGAGGCGGACGGTCGAGAACTCGAGGCAGAGGAAGCGACCACCCGGCCGCAGCACGCGGCGCGCCTCGGCGAGCGCCCGCTCGACCCGGGTGACGTTGCGGATGCCGAAGGCGATCGTGTAGGCATCAACGCAGCGGTCGGCAAGCGGCAGGGCTTCGGCGTCGGCGCAAAGCCAGGCCACGGTATCGAGATGCCCGCGGTCAAGCGCACGGTCACGGCCGATCTCGAGCATTGCGGGGTTGATGTCGCAGACGATGATCTCGGCCGGCGAGCCCGCCCGCTTTGCGACCCGCTCGAGGATACGAAAGGCGATGTCGCCGGTGCCGCCGGCAACGTCCAGCAGGCGGAGCCCTGGGCGCGGCGCCAGCCAGTCAATCATCGCCGCCTTCCAGAGCCGGTGCAGGCCGCCGCTCATCAGGTCGTTCATCAGGTCGTAGCGGTGCGCCACGCGCGCGAACAGCTCCCGCACCAGGCGGGACTTGTCTTCGGGCCGCACCTCCTGGTAGCCGAACGACATGGCGAGGCGGCGCTGGGCGCGCTCGATGGAATCGGTCATGGCACAGACGCATGGCAGGCCGCAGTGCGGCCAGACTGCGTGGCGTTGTAGGAGACCGGCCGCGCGCCGACAAGCACCCCCCGCGACCTCGGGGCGCACGGCCGCCCATGCCTGAGTTGCCGGAGGTCGAGACGATCATGCGGGCGCTGGCGGCGCGCCTGGTCGAACGGCGGATCACCGCCCTCGAGCAGCGCCGCCCGGACCTGCGCTTCCCGCTGCCGGACCGCTTGGCCGAGCGGCTCGTCGGGCGCCGGGTGCTCGGCTTCGCCCGCCGGGCCAAGTACATTTTGGCCGAGCTGGATGACCGCCACACGCTGATGCTCCATCTCGGCATGTCGGGTCGGCTGCTGTTCGACGGGCCGCCCGCCGGGCCGCACGAGCACCTGACCTTCGGCTTCGACGACGGCACGCGGCTGCGTTTCGTCGACCCGCGCCGCTTCGGCATGCTCGACGTGGTCCCGAGCGCCGAACTCTGGCGACATCCGCGACTGGCCGACCTGGGTCTGGAGCCCCTCGACGAGCGCTTCGACGGCACCACCCTCGGCGCGGTCCTCGCCGGGCGGCAGAGCCCCCTCAAGGTCGCGCTGATGGACCAGCGCCTGGTCGTCGGCGTCGGCAATATCTACGCCTGCGAAAGCCTGTTCCGGGCGCGGCTGTCGCCGCAACGAACCGCCGGCTATCTTGGCGTTGGCCAGGCGGGGCGCCTCGCCAAGGCCATCCGGACGGTGCTCGGCGAAGCCATCGAAGCGGGTGGCTCCAGCCTTCGCGACTATGTCCAGACCGACGGCGAGCTCGGCTTCTTCCAGGAACGCTTTGCGGTCTATGGGCGCGCGGGCCGGCCCTGTCCGGTCTGCGGACGGCCGGTCGAGAAGATCGTCCAGGCCAATCGGGCGAGCTTCTACTGCGCCCGCTGTCAGCGCTGAGGGCCGCCGGCTCGAGCGAGCGGTGCGACCAAATCGGGCCTGGACGCCCGGCGGGCGGATGGTCTTAATACCGGCTCGTTAGCTCGGGGCGGCTCTGCCCGAGAGCGGCCGGCGACCAGCTCTGGCGCCGCGCTCGAAACCAGGCAAAGGAGCAAGCAGGCATGGCGTATGAGACGATCCTGGTCGACCGCCGCGGACCGATCGGCCTGATCACCTTGCATCGGCCGAAGGCGCTCAATGCCTTGAGCGCGCAGTTGGTCGGCGAGTTGAACCAGGCGCTTGGCGCCTTCGATGCCGATCCCGAAATCGCGGTCATGGTTCTCACCGGCTCGGAGCGCGCGTTTGCCGCCGGCGCCGACGTCAAGGAGATGCAGGACCGGGACTTCATCGCCGCCTTTCAGAGCGATTTCATCGGGCCCTGGCAGCAGGTGAGCGAGCGCCGCAAGCCGATCATCGCCGCCGTGGCCGGCTACGCGCTGGGCGGCGGCTGCGAGCTCGCGATGATGTGCGACGTGATCATCGCCGCCGACAACGCCCGCTTCGGTCAGCCCGAGATCAACCTCGGCACGCTCCCCGGGGCCGGCGGGACGCAGCGCCTGACCCGGGCCATCGGCAAGTCGAAGGCGATGGAGATGGTGCTGACCGGGCGGATGATGGACGCCGAAGAGGCGGAGCGGGCCAATCTCGTCGCCCGGGTCGTGCCGCTCGCCGACCTCCTGGACGAGGCGCTGAAGCTGGCCGAAACGATCGCCGAGAAATCGCAGCCGATCGTCGCCCTGGCCAAGGAGGCGGTGAACGTCGCTTACGAGACCACGCTTCGGGAGGGACTGCGCTTCGAGCGACGGGTGTTCTACGCCACCTTTGCCACCGAAGATCGCAAGGAGGGCATGCAGGCGTTCGTCGAGAAGCGGACGCCGAACTTCAACCATCGCTGAGGCCGGCGGCTGGCCTGGCGCGGCCGTTGACGACCCGGAAGCAGAGGGCTATAGCCCTGGCCGCAACCACTCGGGAGCAGGGCAACAGCCTATGGCGCATCATCGTTCCGCGAAAAAGCGCATCCGTCAGACGGCCAAGCGGACGGCGGTCAACCGTGCCCGCAGCAGCCGGATTCGGACATTCATAAAGAAGGTTGAGCTGGCCGTGGCGAGCGGCGATGCCGCAGCCGCTGAGAGCGCGTTGCGCGCCGCCGAGCCGGAAATTCGCCGCGGCGTCAGCAAGCGCGTGCTCAAGCTGAACACGGCGTCGCGTCGGATCTCGCGCCTTTCGAAGAAGGTGAACGAGCTGGCAAGCCCGTCTCCTTAAAGGCGAAAATCGCGGCCTGATCTCCCGCTTGAACTTAGTTCTGGCGTCCAAGTCGCGGCAACTGTGTAGTGAGCGAGAATTTTGCTCGCAATTGAGCGAAATGACTTGAATTAATCGGGGCTAGATTGATCTGTATCCGGACACAACCTTTCAACTTAAAGGCGATATTTAACGTTCCCCTTTCGATCACCTTGCGCCGAGAATGCCGCCGGATTATCCTCGGTTTCAAGAGCTGAGCCTCTTGCGTTTCGCTTCGACAAGCCGGGCGTCTTTCCGATCGCGAGCTCGATACTTGCTGATCAAGCGGGGATCTTCGTGTCCAGAGAATAAATATTGCGGCGTCTCGCCCATGCCAGCGTCCGCTGGCATGGGCAGTGGGTAGTTGGTAGCGAGCCTCATGTCCCCATGAACCCCCAACCCAAGAGCGCCACCCTTGGTCTGGACCAGCAGTGGTCGCAGGTGCAGGGGATGCTGCGCGCCGAGTTCGGGGACATGGCCTATCGGACCTGGCTCGCGCCGCTGACGCTGGCCGGCCTCGAGGGCGATCGGGTCCTGCTGACGGTGCCGACGCGTTTCCTGCGCGACTGGGTGGCGGCGCACTACGCCGATCGCATTAGGGCGCTGTGGCGGCGCCTCAATCCGGAGATCGGCGGCGTTGCGCTGACGGTCGTTTCGGCGGCGGCGAGTCCGGCCGTGTCGCCAACCGCGGCGTCTCCGCCTTCCGCCTCCTGGACCAGCGCCGGCGCGGCGGCCGGGCCGGCGCAGGCCAGCGCCGCCGCCGCCGCCGCCCCTCGAAGCGAGCGCGGAGGGCGAGATCGGCGCGCCGCTCGACCCGCGCTGCACATTCGAGAACTTCGTCGTCGGCACGCCGAACGAGCTCGCCTTCGCCGCGGCCAAGCGGGTCGCCGAGCTGGACTCGCCGCCCTTCAATCCCCTGTTCCTCTTCGGCGGCGTCGGCCTCGGCAAGACCCATCTGATGCACGCCATCGCCTGGCAGATCCGCGCGCCAGAACGCGCGGCGCAAGGTCGTCTACCTGTCGGCCGAGAAGTTCATGTACCAGTTCATCAAGGCGCTGCGCTTCAAGGACACGATGAGCTTCAAGGAGCTGTTCCGCTCGGCCGACGTGCTGATGGTCGACGACGTCCAGTTCATCGCCGGCAAGGAAACCACCCAGGAAGAATTCTTCCACACCTTCAATACGCTGGTCGACCGCGGCCGGCAGATCGTGATCTCGTCCGATCGCAGCCCCTCGGAGCTGCTCGGCCTGGAGGAACGCATCCGCTCGCGCCTCGGCTGGGGGCTGGTGGTCGACATCCATCCGACCACCTACGAGCTGCGCTCGGCATCCTGCGCGCCAAGGCCGCGATGCTCGCCGAGGAGGTCGAGGTGCCCGGATCCGGTGCTGGAATTCCTGGCGCACCGGATCACCGCCAACGTCCGCGAGCTCGAAGGCGCGCTCAACCGGATCGTCGCCCAGGCCACCCTGGTCGGCCGGGCGATCACGCTGGAGCTGGCGCAGGATGTCGCTGCAGCGACCTGCTGCGCGCGCACGAGCGGCGGATCACGATCGAGGAAATCCAGAAGCGCGTCGCCGAGCACTATCGGCATCCGGATCGCCGACATGCACTCGGCCCGCCGCGCCCGCGCAGTCGCCCGACCGCGCCAGGTGGCGATGTACCTGGCCAAGCAGCTGACGCCGCGCTCGCTTGCCCGAGATCGGGCGCAAGTTCGGCGGCCGTGACCATACCACCGTGATGCACGCGATCCGCCGGATCGAGGAGTTGCGGGCCGCTGGACTCGATCCTGAACGACGACATCGAGCTGCTGCGCCGCCTGCTCCGCGGCTAGGCTGCCCGGCGCGCTCGCCCGATCCCGCTCGGTCGAGCCTTTTTTGCTGCCTCACTCAATCCATTGATGCTAGGCTCACGGTCCCGACGGGGGCGAGGTCGCACGCTCCGCGGTCACGCCACCGAGCGGGCCGGTGATGCCAGGGCCGATCGAGCGGCCCGCAACCACGGAACTTTGGCGCGATCATGAAGCTAGCCATCGAGCGGGCGGCGTTGCTGAAGTCGCTCGCCCATGTTCAAAGCGTCGTCGAACGCCGGACCACTATCCCGATCCTGTCCAACGTCAAGCTCGAGGCGGCCGACGGCGCGCTCGCGCCTGACCGCGACCGACATGGACCTCTCGGTGGTCGAGCAGAGCCGAGGCCGAGATCAGCCAGCCAGGCGCCACGACCGCGCCCGCGCACACGCTCTACGACGTCGTGCGCAAGCTGCCCGAGGGCGTGCGCGTCACGCTCGAGCGGGCCGAGAGCGGCGCCGAGATCACGCTGCGCGCCGGGCGCAGCACCTTCGATCTGCCCTGCCTGCCGGCCGACGACTTTCCCGGCGATGACCGACGAGGGCCTCGACCACAGCTTCGCGATCGGCGCGGCCGAGCTGCGCCGGCTGATCGACCGCACCCGCTTCGCCATCTCGACCGAGGAGACCCGCTACTACCTCAACGGCATCTTCCTGCACGCGGTCGAGGAGGGTGCCGGCGAGCTGTCTGCGCGCCGTCGCCACCGACGGCCATCGGCTGGCCCGGGTCGAGATCGCCGCTGCCCGCGGGCGCCGAAGGCATGCCGCCGGTGATCGTGCCGCGCAAGACGGTGGCCGAAGTGCGCAAGCTGATCGACGAGGTCGACCCCGGGCAGACCGTCGAGGTGGCGCTCTCGACCGCGCGGATCCGTTTCCAGGTCGACGAGCGCGGTGCTGCGCTCGCGCCTGATCGACGGCACCTTTCCCGACTACCAGCGGGTGATCCCGAGCGGCAACGACAAGCTCCTGGTCGCGCGGACCAAGGAGCTTTCGCGAGGCGGTCGACCGGGTCGCGACATCTCGACCGAGAAGTCGCGCGCGATCAAGCTCAGTCTCGCCGAGGCAAGCTGACCCTGTCGGCGATCAGCCCGGATGCCGGCCGCGCGGTCGAGGAGCTCGACGTCGGCTATGGCAGCGACCCGCTGGAGATTGGCTTCAACGCTCGCTATATCCTGGACATGAGCAGCCAGATCGAGGGCGACGAGGTCGAGTTCGCCATGGCCGATGCCGGCTCGCCGACCCTGGTGCGCGACCCCAAGGACAGCAGCACCCTCTATGTGCTGATGCCCATGCGCGTTTGATGGCGCTCGCGCTGCGACGCTGCGCTCGGTCCGCGCGCGCCGGGCGCAACAGCGGTCATGCCGGGCGCCGCCCTCGCCGTGCGCCGGCTGATCGCTGAACGACTTTCGCTCCTACGCGCGAGTTGCGCCTCGAGATCGATCCGCGGCCGGTCGTGCTGACCGGTCCCAACGGCGCCGGCAAGACCAACCTGCTCGAGGCGATCTCGTTCCTGGCGCCGGGGCGCGGCCTGCGCGGCGCCCGGCTCGCCGAGGTCGACCGCGATCGCGGCGGCGGCGCCTGGACCGTGGCGGCGCGGCTCGAGGGCCCGCGCGGCGC
Organism: uncultured Alphaproteobacteria bacterium; assembly: GCA_963815435.1. Lineage (GTDB taxonomy): Bacteria > Pseudomonadota > Alphaproteobacteria > Geminicoccales > Geminicoccaceae > DATAOG01. Next base: position 58,741 of record CAWFGZ010000005.1, on the reverse strand, counting down.
CGTCGACCTCGGCGACCGGGCGCGTCGCAGGACGGCGAGCGCGAGCGCCGCGCCTTCCGATCGACGGCGCAGCGCCGCGAGCCAGGCGGCGCTCGCCGAGATCGCCGCCGTGGTCTGGCTGACCCCGGCCATGGACCGCCTGTTCAGCGAGGGCGCCGGCGCCCGGCGGCGCTTCCTCGATCGCCTGGTCCTGGCCGGCGATCCGGCGCACGCCGGCCAGATCGTCGCGCTACAGCCATGGCGCTGCGCGAGCGCGCGCGGCTGCTGCGCGACGGGCCGCGTCGAGCCCGCCTGGCTCGGCGCGCTGGAAGAGCCGGCGTCGCCGCCGCCGGCGTCGCCGTCGCCGCCGCCAGGCGCGCAGACGATCCGCGGGCTCGAGCGGCGCCTCGCGGCCGACGCGCCGGGCTGGCTGCCCGCAGCCCGAGCTCGCGCTCGCACGGCGAGGTCGAGGCGCTGGCTCGACGAGCTGCCCGCGCTCGATGCCGAGGCGCGCTTCGCCGAGACGCTCGCCGCGCCGCGCGGCGCCAGGACGCCGAGACCGGCAGCACGGCGACCGGCCCGCATCGCAGCGACCTCCTGGTGCGCGAGCGCGCCAGCGGCCGGCCGGCCGCGCGACTGCTCGACCGGCGAGCAGAAGGCGCTCCTGATCGCGATCGTGCTCGCCGAGGCGCGCCTGCGCGCGGCCGAGGGCGAGCGTCAGCCGATCCTCCTGCTCGACGAGGTCGCCGCCCATCTCGATCCGGCGCGCCGCGGCGCGCTGTTCGAGGAGCTCTGCGCGCTCGGCGCGCAGGCCTGGCTCACCGGCACCGAGGCCGCGCGTCTTCGCGCCGTTCGGCGAGCGGGCGCAGTTCTTCTCGCGTGCGGGATTCGACCGACTGCAGCGCCATGACCCAGCCCAACCCGCTCCAGCCTGCTCGACGCCGCTCGAGCCGATCGCCGCCGAGGCGCTACGATTCGACCTCCATCCAGGTGCTCGAGGGTCTGGAGGCGGTGCGCCGGCGGCCGGGCATGTACATCGGCGACACCGACGACGGCTCCGGCCTGCACCACATGGTGTTCGAGGTCGTCGACAACGCGATCGACGAGGCGCTGGCCGGCTATTGCGACCGGGTCGAGGTGATCCTCAACGCCGACGGCTCGGTCACCGTGCGCGACAACGGCCGCGGCATCCCGACCGACATCCACGAAGGCGAAGGGCGTCTCCGCGGCCGAGGTGATCATGACCCGGCTGCACGCCGGCGGCAAATTCAACCAGAACTCCTACAAGGTCTCGGGCGGGCTGCACGGCGTCGGCGTCTCGGTGGTCAACGCGCTCTCCGAGTGGCTCGAGCTCAGGATCTGGCGCGACGGCAACGAGCACGCATGCGCTTCACGAGGGCGGCGAGCCGGTGGCGCCGCTCGCCGTGGTCGGCGCGGCCGAGGCCGGCGCGGCACCGAGATCACCTTCATGCCCTCGCTCGAGGTGTTCACGCGCACCGAGTTCAGCTACCCGACCCTCGAGCACCGCCTGCGCGAGCTGGCCTTCCTCAACGCCGGCGTCACGCATCCTGCTGCGCGACGAGCGCCGCGCCGAGCCGGTCGAGGAGGTCCTGCACTACGAGGGCGGGCTGCAGGCCTTCGTCGCCTATCTCGACCGCGCCAAGACGTCGCTGCACCAGCCGCCGATCCTGATCGCCGGCGAGCGCGACCAGCATCGAGGTCGCAGGCCGCGCTGCAGTGGAACGACGGCTATCACGAGACCATGCTGTGCTTCACCAACAACATCCCGCAGCGCGACGGCGGCACCCACCTCGCCGGCCTGCGCAGCGCGCTGACCCGCAGCATCCAGGCCTACGCCCAGGAGAGCGGCATCGCCAAGCGCGAGAAGGTGCCGCTCTCGGGCGAGGACGCGCGCGAGGGCTGACCTGCGTGCTCTCGGTCAAGATGCCCGACCCCAAGTTCTCCTCGCAGACCAAGGACAAGCTGGTCAGCTCCGAGGTCCAGCCGGTGGTCCAGGGGCTGATCGGCGAGGGGCTCAATCGCTGGCTCGAGGAGAACCCGGCGCCGGCCAGGATCATCGTCGCCAAGGTGGTCGAGGCGGCGGCCGCGCGCGAGGCGGCGCGCAAGGCGCGCGAGCTGACCCGGCGCAAGGGCGTGCTCGACGTCGCCAACCTGCCCGGCAAGCTCGCCGACTGCCAGGAGCGCGATCCGGCGAAGTCCGAGCTGTTCCTGGTCGAGGGCGACAGCGCCGGCGGCTCGGCCAAGCAGGGCCGCGACCGCGCCTTCCAGGCGATCCTGCCGCTGCGCGGCAAGATCCTGAACGTCGAGCGGGCGCGCCTCGACAAGATCCTGGGCTCGGGCGAGATCGGCACCCTGATCACCGCGCTCGGCACCGGCATCCGCGACGACTTCGACCTCACCAAGCTGCGCTACCACCGCATCATCATCATGACCGACGCCGACGTCGACGGCTCGCACATCCGCACCCTGCTGCTCACCTTCTTCTACCGCCAGATGCCGGAGATCATCGAGGCGGGCCATCTCTACATCGCCCAGCCGCCGCTCTACCGGGTCAAGCGCGGCAACGCCGAGCGCTACCTCAAGAACGACGCCGAGCTCGAGGACTATCTGATCGCGAGCGGCCTCGAGGATGCGCGTCTGGTGACCGCCGCGGGCGAGACGTACGAGGGTGAGCGGCTCGCCGCACTGGTCGCGCGGGCGCGCCGGGCGGCCGAGATGATCCACGCCCTCGAGCGGCGCCTGCCGGCGCAGCTGGTCGAGGCCGCGGCGCTCTCCGGCGCGCTGAAGGAAGAGGCGCTGACCGGGCAGGCGGCCGGCCAGGGCTTTGCCAAGCGGATCGCCGATCGGCTCTCGGGCGCAGGGGAGATCTGGCAGGGCTCGCGCGCCGAGGACGGCACGCTGGTCTTCATGCGCCGGCGCGACGAGCGGCGCGATCGCTATCGCCTCGACCCGCAGACCGCGCGCAGCCCCGAAGGCCGCCGGCTATGGCCGCGATCGCCGAGCTCGGCGGCGCATTCGATGCCGCCGGCGACGCTCGAGCGCAAGGGTGCCGTGTCACCGGTCACGGGACCGCTCGATCTGATCCAGGCGCTCACGGCCGCCGGCCGCAAGGGCCTCTCGATCCAGCGCTACAAGGGCCTCGGCGAGATGAACCCCGGGCAGCTCTGGGAGACCACCCTCGATCCCGAGGTGCGCAGCCTCTACCAGGTCAGGGTTGACCACGCCGACGAGGCCGACGAGATCTTCGCCACCCTCATGGGCGACGTGGTCGAGCCGCGGCGCGACTTCATCCAGACCAACGCCCTCAAGGTGGTCAATCTGGACGTCTGAAGTGCGACGGCAGCGGTGCAGGCAGTGAGACCCGAGGTTGCCGACGTGCGCTTCGACGAACGGCGGATGTATGTCCTCCTCCAGGATGGCCGCGAGATCTCGGTGCCGCTCTGGTGGTACCCGCGCCTGCTGCGCGCGCCGCCGGAGCAGCGCAGACAACTGGGAGATCCTGCCCTTCGGCGATGCGCTGCACTGGCCCGACATCGACGAGGACCTGGAAGTCCGCGGCTTTCTGATCGGCGCCAAGGCCCCGGATGCTACCCCTCCGGTCCAGGCGTGAGCATCGAGCCGCCCATCTTATTCGCTCGCCCCGGACTGAGCCGGTTCTCTAACGGCGGGTTGGCCGAGGCAAGCGTCGGGTTGATCAGCAACGTGTCGTCCTGCCGGGTTCATGGTTCTCTCCGAGATCGGGCGCGTGCCCGTCTCAACAAGGCGTCGGACGCTCGGGCCGCTCAATGTGCACTGCGCGCTTGCCCCGATTCGAGTTGGGTGCGCAACAGACGCAGCGAGCTCGCCCTCGCATCGTCCCGGCAGGGACCGCGTTCGCCGATCGGCGAACCTCTTAAGATCAGATCATCACGCGGTGGCCTCCGCTGTCCAGCGGAAGGTGGTGCCGTCCTGCCAGAGCCGGTGCAGCAAGGTGGCGAGCTTGCGCGCGAGCGCCACTTTCGCCTTCTTGGCGCCGCTGCGCTTGGCCAGCCTGATGGCCCAGGCCTTGAGGGACGACCAACGCTCGACCCTGGTGAGTAGAACGTTCGCGGCTTCGAACAGGTAGCTGCGGGTGAGCCGGTCGCCGCATTTGGAGATCCGGCCGCTCACGTCGCGCTCCCCCGATTGGTGGCGCCGCGGCGTCAGACCGATGTAAGCACCGACGCTCGACGATCGTCGAAAGCGCGCCGGATCGTCGACCGTGGTGACAAACGCCAACGCCGTGAGCGGGCCCACGCCCGGAACCGTCATCAGTCGATGGCACACCTCATGCCGGCGGGCGCGCCGCACCAGCTGGCGTTCAAGTGCCTCGACCTGATCGTCGAGGGCGCGCCAAGCCGCGAGCAAGGGCTCGATCACCAAGCCCAGCTCAGCATGCTCGGCGAGGCGCGCGCGGATACTGGCCTCGAACCGGGCGCCACTGCCCTTCGGCAGGATCAGGCCGAAGATCTTCATCAGGCCGCGGATCTGGTTGATCACCTCGGTCCGCATGCCGACCAGCTGCTTGCGCACGCCCAAGGTCGCGCGCACGAGATGAGCAGTAACGCTCTTCACCGCGACCTCGCGATACCATCCCGTGCGGACGATCTGGGCCAGGCCGTCGGCATCGTTGGCGTCGCTCTTGTTGATCTGCACCGACAAAGCCGCCCGGGCGTGACGCGCGTCCAAGCACACCACCGGCAGCGCGAGGGCGTGCAGCTCGTGCACCAGCCAGGGCGCGAGCGGGCCACTCTCCAGCCCGACCCGCTCGAGCGAGGAGGCCCGTGTCGCGAGGGTCTGGGCGATCGCCGCGGGCGAGGTCGCACAGCTCCCGCGCCAGGTCACGCAACCTCGCTCATCGACGATGCACACCGTGGTCCTGGCCTGCGAGACATCCAGTCCGGCGAAGGTGGTCATAGCAGCTCTCCGACTCGGGTCGACTCGATCGAGAGCTTGCCTCAGTCGCCCGCCGTTACCCCATGTGCACTAGTATTAGAGCCGGATCGCGACGTTCTTGATCTGCAGGTAGTTGCGGATGCCGGGCAAGCCGCGCTCGCGGCCGATGCCGGAATCCTTGATGCCTCCGGTCGGCGCCTGCACGCCGCCGAGGTACCAGCCGTTGACCCAGACCGAGCCCGCCTCGAGGCGCTGGGCGAGGCGGAGCGCGCGCGAGATGTCACGGGTATAGACGCCGGCTGAGAGCCCGTAGCCCAGGCCGTTGGCGATCGCGAGCGCCTGATCCTCGCCCTCGAACGTCGTCACCGTGGCGACCGGGCCGAAGATCTCCTCGCGGGCAATGCGCATGTCCGGAACGACCCGGTCGAACAGGGTCGGCTCGATGAAAAAGCCGCGGTTCAGATGCTCCGGGCGCCGGCCGCCGAACACGAGGCTGGCACCCTCGCGCCGGCCCGCCTCGATGTAGCCGGTCACCTTGGCGTACTGCTCGGCCGAGACCAGCGGGCCAAGGTCCGGATCGTCGCGCCCGGGCCCGACCCGAAGCGCCTTCGCCTTCGTGCGCACAAGATCGATCAGCCCGTCCTTGATTTCCGGGCTCACCAGCAGACGCGAGCTGGAGGAGCACACTTGGCCGCTGTTGTCGAAGGCACCCTCGATGGCGTCCGCGGCGGCGCGCTCGAGATCGGCGTCGGCGAACACCAGCATCGGGTTCTTGCCGCCGAGCTCGAGCACGACCGGTCGGGTGCGCTCGGCCGCCATGGTCATGATCCGCCGCCCGGTCTCGACGCTGCCGGTGAAGCTGATGCCGCGCACCAGCGGGTGGCGGACCAGCGCCTCGCCCGCCTCTTCGCCGAAGCCCGTGACCACGTTGAGCACACCCTTGGGCAAGCCCGCCTCGCGGCAGAGCTCAGCCAGCCGCAGCGCCGAAAGCGGCGACTGCTCGGCCGGCTTCAGGACCGCGCTGCAACCGGCAGCGAAGGCCGGCGCCAGCGAGCGGATCGCCATGCCGAGCGGGTAGTTCCAGGGCACGATGTGCGCGGTCACGCCGAGCGGCTCGAGCAGGGTGAAGTCCACCACCTCGGGCCCCAGCGGCACGGTCGTGCCTTCCATCTTGTCGGCGGCGCCGGCGTTGTAGCGGAGCGTGGCGACGACGCCGTCCACGTCAGCGCGCGATCCCCTGAGCGGCTTGCCGACATCGGTGGTCTCGAGCAGCGCGAGCTCGTCCCTGGCCGCCTCGATCGCATCGGCCAGCCGGAACAGAAGCCGGCCGCGCTCGGCCGGTGCCATCTCGCGCCAGGGCCCGGACATCGCCCGCTGCGCCGCCTGCATCGCCCGATCGACGTCATGGGCGTTGGCGCGTGCGACCTCCTGAATCGGCTCCTCGGTCGAAGGATCGATCGTGGCGAAGGTCGCACCCGATTCCGGCGCAACCCATTCGTCGTCGATGAACAGCTTGGCTGCCATGGGCAGAAGGCTCCCTGAGGCCCCGGGCGGTCAGCTCTTGAGACTGCCGCTCGAGATGCCCTGGATGAAGTATTTCTGCAGGAACAGGAACAGGGCGAGGCTGGGGATCGAGAGGATGGTGACCGCCGCCATGGCGATGCCGAAGCCCTCGAGCTGGGTCTTGCTGCGGACCACCGGGGCGAACACCGCGATGCCGACCGGGAGCGTCTTCATGCTCTCGTTGAAAGTGACCAGGAGCGGCCAGAGGAAGTTGTTCCAATTCAAGGTGAAAATGATCACCGTGGCGGCGATCGCCGGTGCCCGCGCGAGCGGAAAGGCAATCCGCCAGAAGATCTGAAAGCGCCCGGCGCCGTCGATGATCGCCGCGTCCTCGAGCTCGCGCGGGAAGGTCAGGAAGAACTGACGAAAGATGTAGACGCTGAAGACGTTGGCGACGGTCGGCAGGATCAGCGCCTGGTAGGTGTTCGCCCAGCCGACCTGGATCATCGCGATCAGCATCGGCACCACCGTGATCTCGACCGGCACCATGAGCGAGGCGAGGAAGATCGCGAAGATCAGATTGCGGCCCGGAAATCTCATCCGGGCGAGCGCGTAGCCGGCGAGCGCGCCCGCGACCACGCAGAGCGCGGTCGAGATCGTTGCCACGACCACGCTGTTGAAGGCCCAGCGCCAGACCGGGTATTCGAATACCTTGGCGTAGTTGTCGAACACGACGGTGCGCGGCAGCCATTCGATGTTCCGGGTCATCACTTGACCGGCCGGCTTGAGCGATGTGCTCACCATCCAGACGAACGGTGCCGCCCAGAGCGCCACGACCACCATGCCGGCGAGCCAGAGGGGGACATCGGCGAGCCGCAGCCGGGTGCCAACGATCCGCCGGTTCAAAGCCGTGACGAGATCAGCCACGGACCCGCTCCCGCAGAATGAAGCGTTGCAGCAGCGTGAGCGCGAGGATCGCGAAGAACAGCAGGATCGAGATCGCGGACGCGTAGCCCATGGCGGTCCGCGCGACCGCCGTGGTGTAGACGTAGAAAATCACCGAGGACGACGAGCCGTTCGGGCCGCCGTTGGTCATGACGAAGACCTGGCTGAAGATGCGCATGGTCGAGATCAGCTGGAGCGTCACCGCCATGCTCAGCACCGGGCGGATGTGCGGCAGCGTCACGTGCCAGAAGCGCTGCCAGCGCCCTGCGCCATCGACCTCGGCAGCCTCGTTGAGCTCTGGCGGCACGTCCCGCAGCGCGGCCAGGAACAGCACGAAGGCGAGGCCGAGATCCCACCAGATCGAGGCGATGCTCACGCCGATCAGCGACCATTGGGTCGATGTCAGCCAGGGGATCGGCTCGATGCCGAAGACGCCAAGATACTGGTTGATGATGCCGAAGCGCGTGTCGAGGATCCACACCCAGATCAGGCCGATCACGGTTGCCGAGACGACGTAAGGCGAGAAGAACACGGTCCGCGCGAGCGCCGAGAGCGGCCAACGCTGGTTGACGAACAACGCAAAGGACAGCCCGAGAACGGTCACCCCGGGGACGATGATCAGGCCGTAGAGCAGGACGTTGCGGAACGCGACCGCAACCCATTCGTCGGCAAGCGCCGTTCGGAAGTTCTCGAGCCCGACCCATTCCGGCCGGCCGATGATGCCCCACTCGGTGAAGCCGACCACCGCGCCGAACAGGATCGGGCAGATGTTGAAGACCAGGAAGGGAACGGCGAAGAAGGCGACGAAGGCGTAGCCTGCCACTCGATCGCCGGATCGGACCGGGGGATCAGAGAAGTCGCCCGGGCCGTCTCCTGACCGATGATGGTGGTGGCCATGGCGGCCCCTTCCCCATCCGAGGATGACCTCGCCGGCCGATCGGCGGGCCCGCGCTAGGCCGCGACGGCGCGGGCCGATCGGCCTGTCTCAGCCCTTGTCGAGATCCCTCTGCCACTGCTCGGCGATCTTATCCATCGTCTCGTCGATCTTGGCTTGGCCGACCCAGACGCCCTCGAGCGTCTTGGCGAGAAAGTTGCTGCCCTGATAGATCGTGAAGTCGGGGCCCTCGGTCACCGGCACCTCGCCCACGACCGCAAACGGCATGCCCTCGACGAACGCGCCGCGCACCTTCCAGGGGTGGCCGGCGGTCTTGTAGTCGGGCCGGTCGAGGATCGACTTGCGCGGCGTCACCCCGCGCCCGACCGTGGTCCAGAGGAAGCTGTTGTCGGACAGCCACTTTACCGCCTGCATGGTCGCCTCGTAGCGACCCTCATCGCTCTGCTTGTAGAGCTCCATGCCGCCTTCCTCGAAGTAAGTCGCGCGCTCGTCGCCTATCTTCAGAAACAGGACGGTGGCGAAGTTCAACTTCTGCTGAACGTAACCGTTGAGAGTCCAGGGGCCGGTCCAGAAGATCGCGCCCTCGCCGGTCCCGAAGGCCTTATAGCGATCGGCGATGTCGCGGGTCGAGACCTTCCACGTGTCAAACAGCGCCAGCACCGACTCCATCGCCTTCTTGCCGGCCTCGGGATTGACCGCCGCGGTCTTGAGATCGTCGCTCGCGCGCCGGAAGCCCATCTGGTGGGCGACGATCCCCCAGGTCACGGTCGGTTGGTTGCCAGAGCCGGTCATCATGATGCCCGAGCGCGTGACGGTATCGCCGTCGCGCTTGGTCATCGCCTTGGCCCACTCGAGCAGCTCCTTCTCGTCCTGCGGCCCACCCTGGGGCGCGTCCGGCAATTTCAGCCCGGCCTCCTTGACGTAATCGAGGTTGATCTCGGGCTGCAGGCTCATCAGGACGCCGAGCCGCTGCAGTACATCCGCTGCACGCGCTTCCGACTCCTCGACTAGCGGCGCCCCAATGCAATCGCCTGCGGCCGCCGGCGAGTATCGGGTCGTCCATCGGGAACCGCACGCCTACTGCTCGCATCCGCACACGGTCGGGCTGCCGGGTGGCGACTGGTTGGTCGTCTTCAACCGCACCTTCCGACGGCCGTTCATCCTGCATCCGCCCCAGGACCCATACTTCCACAATCTGATCATCCGCTCGAACGATCAGGGACAGACCTGGAGCGCCCCGGTCATCGCGCCGCGGCACGAGTGGTTCGGCGTCGAATGCGCCGGGCTCACGGCGCTGCCGCAGGGTCGCGTGCTGCTGCATCAGTGGCGCTTCCAGTGGCTGACCTTGCCCAAAGCGCACAAGCTCGAAGCCGCAGCGTCTCTGGCTCTGCCGGGCGATCTGGCGCGTGGCCTCGAGCTTTCGAAGGAGTTGGACGACCTCGGATCAGCTGATCCCGAACGGGCGCGAGGGCCCGGGCGCGCCTTCGTCCACATCTCGGACGACCGCGGCGAGACCTGGCGCCAGACGATCGAGCTCGACACGGCGCCGTTCGTGGGTGGCTACAACATGCGGGGTGCGATCGAGCTGCCCGACGGAGAGCTCCTGCTGCCGCTTTGCGACATCCCGGCCTACGAGCGGGTGTTCGTAATGCATTCCGGGGACGGCGGGCGGAGCTGGGGCCGGCCAATTTCGGTAGCCTCCGAGCCAGGCCTCCTGTTCGAGGAGCCCTGCGCGCTCGCACTGGGTGAGGGCCGGATCCTGCTGCTGTTGCGCGAGAACCGGACCCGGAGCCTCTACCAGGTCACCTCCGCCGATGGCGGGCATAGCTGGTCGAAGCCGGCGTCGACCGGAATCGAGGGCTACCCGGCGCACCTCGTCGAGCTGGCTGATGGTCGGATCGTCTGCACCTATGGCTGGCGCTCGCCCGACTACAGCATTCGCGCCGTGGTCTCGACCGATCGGGGGCGGACCTGGGATCTGCGGAGCGCGATCATCCTGCGCGCGGGGCTACCGAACCGGGACCTCGGTTATCCCTGCACCCTCGTCAGCGCGAACCGTACGCTCTGCACCTTCTACTATTGCCAGGATCTGGCTGGCGTCACCGGCATTGAGATGAGCCTCTGGAACGTTGATTGATCTTCTTACCTGGGGCGATCCTCTGTCGCCCGAATCAAGGCAGAACTTCGATCTGCTCGGGGTGCGAGAGCTCGATCAGCGGGCCGCCTGCCTCGAGCACGAAGCCGCGCACCTCGATTCGCCGGCCCTCCAGCGCGAGGACGTCGATGCCGGACCCGGCGAAGTCGTCGTCCAGATCGGCGCGGCGGATGCGCAAGGTGAAATCGCGCCGCCAGTCCGGCCCGAAGTTCAGATAGATGAAGTCGTTGGTCGCGCCGACCCGCCGCACCTGGCCCTGAACGATCTGGAAGCTCCCGACGGCGTTGGCCACCCCCGCGGCGCTTCGGGGCGCCCGAGCGGGATCGGCCCAGACGCCCCGCCCGGCCGCGCGCGCTACGTGCTCCCGCTCGAGCATCAGAGCGGCGCGCTCGACCTCGCCCGGTCGGGTCTGGACCTGAGCGAGCCCTCGCTCGAGCAGCTCTCCCTGGAGCCAGAGGCCGTCGGCGCGCTCGACCTGCGCCGCCAGCTCGCCATAGCGATCGTAGCGCGCCGCGGCGAGGCCGAGCCGGACCGGTTGTCCGGCGAGCAGGTGCAGGAGCGCGGTTCGAGCCGCCGCGGCTGACCCGGCAACATCCGCGGCATCGCCGCTTTGCCCGTCGTCGCTCGGGGTGCCAGGAACGCGGATGCCTGCAAGACGGACCGTGCGGCCATCCTCGAGCTGCAACCGCTCGCCCGAGAGCACCCGTGCGACCGCGAGGGGCGCGTTCCAGTCGGGCTCGCCGGCGACCTGCCCCTTCGCCGCAAAGAGCAGGGCGGCCATCGCAACGACGATTCGAAGCGCTCGAACCATGTCAACCAATATGCGTATGAAATCATATTAACTAGCGCAAGACGACAATTCCCGATCCCCGAACACATCATCACCGGTCAGCCCCCTCACAACCTCGATCAGCCCGAAAGTCGCTGCGCCACTTCCGCCATTGAGGTACGCTTACGCCAAGTGGGAGCACCACCCGGCCATCGGGCCGTCGTTCTCACGCCGAGAGACGGAAGTGATTGGTCGGATCTCGCGACCGAGAGGGCTGTGTCGCGTTTCGACGTGGCGGATGGGTGCCTCTTCACCGCGCTGCACTGAGGTCATGGCAGGACTTGGTCTGGCCGCGAGAAGGCTTGCAGGCCGGGGGCGAAAGGCGCTAGTCGAGGGCGCGCCGCTCGCGGCGAGATCACGCGCGCCCGTAGCTCAGCAGGATAGAGCATCGGATTCCTAATCCGGGGGTCGGGGGTTCGAATCCCCTCCGGGCGCGCCATCAAAATCAAGCGCTTAGCTAAAACCAGCTCCCTGAAATCAGAGCTGATACCAGCCCTGCGATGTTTTGACTCACCCTAGTTGTGAAATTCGCGGACATGTAATTCGTAACGCTGCGAGTTGATGCAGCGGGGCGGCGCCATGGGTGCACGATTGGCGATTCGACAGGACATCGCGGCCGAGGAGCTGCGTCGGCTGGCGCGCCAAGAGACCGAGGGTCGGGTCGCCTGTCGGCTGCTCGCCGTGGCCATCGCACTGGACGGGATGAGCCGCGGACAAGCGGCCCGTCAGGCGGGGATGGACCGGCAGACGCTCAGGGACTGGGTGATCCGGTTCAACGCTGAGGGCGTCGAGGGGCTGCGCGATCGGCCCAAGAGCGGCCGCCCGAGCTGGCTCGACGAGGGCCAGCTGGCGACCTTCAGGGCGTTGGTGCTGCGTGGGCCCGACCCGGAGCGCGATGGCGTCAGCACGTGGCGCGCCAAGGATCTGTGTCGGATCGTGCAGGGCCGCTTCGGGGTCGTCTACAGCGAGAACGGCATGCTCCGGCTGTTGCACGACCTCGATCTGTCCTGGCAGAAGGCGCGGCCGATCCATCCCGAGGCGGACCGCAAGGCCCAGGAGGCTTTTAAAAAAAGTTCCCGGCGCTGATTGCCGAGGTCGCCCGCGATCACCCCGACGCCGAGCAGTTGGAGGTCTGGTTCCTGGACGAGGCCCGGGTCGGCCAGACCGGCCGCGTCTGCCGACGATGGTACCAGAAGGGCCTGCGCCCGCGTGGCGTGCGCGACCTGCGCCACCAGGCGGTCTACCTGTTCGGCGCGGTCTGTCCCGAGCGCGATGCCGGCGTCGCCCTGGTGCTGCCCACGGTCAGCGCCGCCGCGATGCAGGCGATGCTCGACGAGCTCGCCCAGGCGGTCAGCCCCGGCGCCCATGCCGTCGTGCTGATGGATCGCGCCGGCTGGCACATCGCCAAGACGCTCGCCCTACCCGGCAACATCACCCCACTGTTCCTGCCGCCGTACTCGCCCGAGCTCAATGCGATCGAGCGGGTCTGGCTGTATCTGCGCGAGCGCTGCCTCTCCCACCGCCTCTGGCCGACGCATGACGACATCCTCGACGCCTGCTGCACCGCCTGGAACGCGCTGCTCACCGAGACCGGCCGCATCCGCTCCCTCTGCGACTTCGATTGGGCAACGGTCCGTTCTTAATGGGGCTGGTATAAGAGTTAGAACAGGCGAAGCTGGCTTTGACCGGGGGTGGGCGGCTCGAACAGGTCGGTGCGCAGCGGCGGGTCGACCTGCACGAGGCCAAAGCGCCGTTTGGCCAGCGCGAAGCGCTTCGCGATCAGCTCGGCATACGGCCCCTCGCCGCGCATGCGGCGACCGAAGGTCGGATCGTTCAGCCGGCCGCCCCGACACTGGCGGACCAGTGAGAGCACGCGCTCCGCGCGAAGCGGCGTGTGCGCTTCCAGCCAGGCCGTGAAAAGCTCCTTGATCTCATGGGGCAGGCGAAGGAGGACGTAACCGGCGTGACGGGCACCGTGGCCGGCCGCCGCCTCAAGCACCCCCTCGATCTCGTGGTCGTTCAGCGCCGGGATGATCGGCGCCATCATCACGCTCACGGGCACGCCCGCCTCGCTCAGCGCCCGAACCACCTGGAGCCGTCGATAGGGCGCCGCCGCGCGTGGCTCGAGCGTGCGGGCGAGCGTGGGCTCGAGCGTCGTGACCGAGACCGCGACCCGGGCGAGGCCGTCTTCGGCCATCGAGCTGAGCAGATCGAGATCGCGCAGGACCGCTGCCGATTTGGTCACGATGGTCACCGGGTGGCGGCACTGCGCCAGGACCTCGAGGATACCGCGGGTGATCCGAAGACGCCGCTCGACCGGCTGGTAGGGGTCGGTGTTGGTGCCGAGCGCGATCGGCTGGCAGCGATAACCGGGCCGCGCGAGCTCGCCCTCGAGGAGGTGCCGGGCGTCGAACTTGGCGAGCAGCCTGGTCTCGAAATCCAGCCCCGGTGACAGGCCCAGGTAAGCGTGGCTCGGCCGCGCGTAGCAATAAATGCAACCGTGCTCGCAACCGCGGTAAGGATTGATCGACTGCTCGAACGGAATGTCCGGCGAGCGGTTGCGAACGATCACCGTGCGGCTCGCATCCGGCACCACCTCGGTCGGCGGCCGCGGCGTCTCCTCGCGCGCCTGCGCGAGCGACCCCCAGCCGTCGTCGAAGGGGTCGACCCCGGCGCTCTCGAACCGGACCTTGGGATTGAAGGTCGCGCCGCGTCCCTTGTGCACCTGATGGCGATGCGATTCCATGGCGGCAGGCTAGCCTCTCGGCCAGAACATAACAAGAACAAATCACGCCAGCGTCGCCGGCGGGGGACCCCGCCCCGTGGACCGAGCGCCACGGCCCGGCGTTTCGGCGCTTGGTGTCAGTCCGGCTCGTGCAGGATCGGCGGGCCGAGCTCGGCCAGGCGGAAGAGGCGAAACGCCCGCTCACCGTTGTAGTCGAGGATACGCAGGTCGTCGCTCTCGTGCAGGTCGCGCAGGACGACCTCGAAATGGCCGCCGTAGCGCTCGCGGGCGAGCCCGAGCGGGATCGCGTGAGCGATGAACTTCTCGATGCCCTTGGCGTGGAACTTGGCAAGCAGCGCCGGATCGGTGATCGCCTCGTGCGAGGTCAGGACCACCAGCGGCCCGCTGCCCGTGAACAGCATGAAAGCCTGCATTGCTCTGTCCAATGCTAGCGCTGCACCAAAGCCCTGGCGGCATCAAAGCGCAACCGCGGCCGCGTCGACAAGAGGCGCCTGCGCCGCGGTTCATGCCGTGCCCGCGAAGTCTTCGCCTTCGCGGGGCGCGCCCGCCGCGCCACCAACCCGGGGCGCGAACCAAGCGCAAAAGTCGGGGCTTTCTGCGCTTGGTATCAGCGGACCGATTCGAGGTCGAGCTTCAGCTGATAGCTGCGGCGATCGATGTCCTGCTGCATCCTGAGGACAACCTGAAAGGGCGGCTGGGTGCTTTGATCGGTCCAGGTCTGCAGCCGCTCGCCCATGGCGAACTGGAACGGCGCGCCCTTCTGCCAGTCGCGTGGAAACCAGATCGGCTGGCTCAGGCACCGGTCGATGGCGCGCGCGAGCGCATCGAAGCGGGCATCGGCGCCGTCGCGACCGCCGGCCTGATAGGACTCGCTCGCGCAGGCGTAGCGCGCCCGCGGCCAGGCCTCACCCTCGATCGTGCAGCGCGCGGTACCGGGCAGGGTGTCGCGGCCAAGCCAGCTGGCGGCGCCGATCGGGCTCGCGCGCAGCTTGGCGAAGCCGTCGCTCGCGGTTGCAATGACCCCGGCGAGCGCCGGACAGAGTTCGCGCTGCGGCTCGGCTGCGAACGGCGGTGCCGCGGCGGGCGAGCCGGAACTGAGGGCCGGCGGTGCCGGCTCCGGCGGCGAGGCCTGGGGCTTCTCGGATGCCTGACAGGCGGCCAGAGCGAGCACAGCCAGGCAGGGGATCAACTTGCGCATGGGAGCAGGGATACGGCCGGCGCGGCGTCGGTTCAAGCCCGCGAAGCCGGCCGCAGGGCGCTGCGTCGGAGCGGGTCAGGGCGAGCCGCTTCAGCGCCGGTCCGGCTCGTCGACCAGCCACCTCGCGCGGCGCAGATCCGGCCAGCCGTAGGCGATCTCGCGAATCGCCGGATAGCTCGTGCCGCGGTAGGCGAGCGTCTTGGCCACGCCGAGCGGCAGCCCGTCGAGGCTCTCGTAGAAGCGCCGGCCGAACTGGTTGTCCTCGAGCACCCAGACGGCCGCGCCGAGCCAGCGCTGGCGCACCATCGCCCGGCCGGCATGGGCGATCAGCGCGGTGCCGATGCCGCAGCCTTGCGCCTCCGGCAGGACGTAGAGGGCGTAGAACTCGCCACTGTAGCCGGGGATCCGCTCGCGGATCGGACCCGAGGAGACGAAGCCCACGACCTCACCGTCGAACTCGGCCACGAGCACGGCGTCGCCGCCACTGACCTGCGTCAGCACCCGCTGCCAGAACGGCGCGCCCTGGGCCCGGCCGAAGCCGATCAGGATCTCGTGCGGCAGCATGCCGAGATAGGCCGCCTGCCAGGTGCGGGCCTGAACCTCGGCGATCGCCTCGGCATCGGCCGCCCCAGCCGGGCGAATCCGAACGGCGTTCATCCGACGCATCCGTCATCGCTCTGCTCGCGCCAGCTTCCCACGCCTGCCGGCCGGAATCCAGTGCCGAGCGCCCCCCGACCCGCCATCGAGGACGCCGAGGGCCCAGACTCCGGGCGCCGGCTACAGGGTCAGCGGATCGCCGGGCTTGGGCAGCTCGACCCGGCCGCGCCGGACCAGCGACCTGAAGGTCTGCGGATCGCCGGTCAAGAGATCGAAGGTGCCCCAATGGATCGGCAGGATCACCTCGAGCTCCAGGAACTCGTTGCATGCCATCGCCGCGGTCTCGGGGCCCATGGTGAAGCGATCGCCCATCGGGATCAGCCCGATCTTCGGCTGATGGATGCGCTGGATCAGCGCCATGTCGGAGAAGATCTCGGTATCGCCCGCGTGATAGACCGTGCGCTCCGACGACTTGATCACGAAGCCCGCGGGATCACCCATGGTGACCGGCACGCCGTCCTTGATGATCGCCGAGCTGTGCTGGGCGTTGACCATGGTGAAGGCGAGGCCGTCGCGCCTGATCGTGCCGCCGATGTTCATCGGCTCGAACTTCGTCAGCCCTTGGCCGCCCAGATGCATGCAGATCTCGAAGATCGCGACCACGGTGGCGTCGTATTTCTTGGCGAGACGCGCGCTGTCGCCGAGGTGATCCTCGTGGCCATGGGTCAGGACGATGAAGTCGACCCGCTCGAGGCGGTCCTCGAAGCCCTGCGGAAACTTCGGGTTGCCGGTCCAGAACGGGTCGATCAGGACGCTCCTGCCGGCAACGTCCAGATGACAGGCGGAATGGCCGAGCCAGGTCAGTTGCATTGCGGCTGCTCCCTCGTTTGGTCGCGGCGTTCTGCGCCGTGCGGCGGGTGATGGTAGAGGCTTTCGGCCGATGCCGCCATGCCGCGTGCGGCGCGAGCGGGCTGGCCGCGCGGGCGGGCCTCGTCGTCGCCTCTCAGCCGTTCTCAATCGCTTGGCGGTGCCTTCCCGTGCCGTCTCTTCTCCTCGACGGCCTGGGTCAACGCACGGGTCACGAGCGCGACCACGATCCCGACATAGGTGACGCCAACGAATCCGATCACGACGCACACGATCCTGCCCAGGGTGGTTGTCGGGGTGATGTCGCCATAGCCGATGCTCAGTCCGGTGATGGCGGTCAGGTAGAGAGCGTCGCCGACAGGCAAACCTTCGGCCGTGATGAGCAGCAAAGAACAGAGGAGAAGAATAAACAATAGTAGAAAAAGGATATGCCGGACCAAATACACCCCCTTGAATATATGAGGCATGAAATCCAAAAAATCTCTCATCATAGGGTCACACCACAGGTCAAATTGATGATTCGCCACCGGCCATTGGGACGACCTGTCATTGGATCTGTTGGTCCGTCTTGCATTCGGACCGGACATCACTGCAGCGCGCGCGGGGCCGGGGGGACCGCCTCGCCACGGTCGCCCTCGCTGGTCCCGGTCATGACCAGAACCGATGCCGTGGTGCCGACCCGGAGCTCGACGTCGTCCGGCACGTCGACCAGGTGGATGCGGACCGGGATGCGTTGCGCGAGACGGATCCACTCGAAGGTCGGGCTGATCGTGGGCAGCAGGTCGAAGCCGGTGCTGCCGTCCTCTTGGGCGATCCCCCAGCCGATGCTGTCGACCCGCCCTTCCAGCGGCTTGTCGGGATAGCTCATCAGGGTGACGATCGCGCGATCGCCCGGGCGCATGTTCTCGATCAGGGTCTCCCGAAAGAAGCCGTGCACCCAGTAGCTGTTGACATCGATCAGGGCGAGCGCCGGCTGGTTGGCGACCGTCTGGTCACCGAGGCGCAGGTTGAGGTTGGTGACGTAGCCGGTGACCGGCGCCTTGACCTCGGTGAACTCGAGGTTCAACCCGGCGGTCTGCAGTGCCGCCTTGGCGGCACGCAGGCGTGCATTCTCCTCGCCCGCCGCGCCGAGATCGGCCTGGGCGCGGGCCAGACTCGCCTCGGCCTGGAGCTTTTGGGCATTGGCCTCGATCTGCTGGGCGTTGGCTCGGTCGACCTTGGCCTGAGCGATCTCGAGCTGATTGCGGCTTTCGTCCAGCTGCTGTTTGGAAACCGCGCCGCTCGTGGCCGCCTCACTGATGCGCTCGAAGGTAGTCCGGGCCTCGTCCCGGGAGGACGTGTAGCCCCGGCTCTCGATCTCGGCCTGCTGGACCAGCGATTCGTACTGGGCGACCGTCGCCTGCGCCGCCTCGACCTGCTTTCCCAGGGCTCGGATATCGTCGACAGTCTTGTCGAGCTCGGCCCGCTTCTGGTCGAGGTCCGCCTGGTACGTCCGCGGGTCGATCCGGAATAGGAGATCGCCCTTGGCGACCAGCTGGTTGTCTCTGATCGGCAGCTCGACGATCGGCCCCGAGACGCGCGGAGCGATCTGGATCACCTGGGCGCGCACCATGCCATCCCGGGTCCAGGGATTGGTCACATAGTTCCAGTACTTGAAGAGGACCAGACCAGCCGCGACGAGGACGACGGCGCCGGTCGCGAGATACTTTGCGATGGCTTTCATGGGCTTCACGCCGGGATCAGGAAGATTGAGATCAGAACTCGTGTAGATCACCATCAGTGCCACGAGCACCAGCGGCGGGTAGTGAAAGAACCGTGACAGCCGGTAACGGTTCAGCAGATATGCGGTCAGCCACGCGGCCACGAGACCGAGAAGGCCGGCGACCAGCAGCGGTGGGAGGAAAACGCCGCCCAGGTCCAGTTCGTGCGGGATCAGCTCCATGCATGCCCTCCCGCTCAAAAACGCGCCTCGCGCAGGCGCGCCCAGTCGATCTGGCCGGCCTGCTCGGCGAAGTCCACGCTCGACATGGCGGACGCGACCAGCGTCTCGGCAGAAGAGGGTGAGAATATTTACCGGCTTCTCGGTGCTTATCGCGGTCGCGTCCGAGGCCCTGGGCGCCTGTTCGATCCGCACCTCGAGCCGGTCGAGCACGGCGTCGAGCCTCGATCGGAAGGCCGGGGGCTCGGCCGCGCCCGGGTTCGCCCCAAGGTTACCGAAGATCCCCTGCACGCCCAGCCGCCACGCACGGACCTCCGCGAGCAGCTCCCGCACCAGCGCCTCCGCCTGCGGGTAGTCGCGGGCTTCCAGCAGGTTCTGCATCCGGTAGGCCAGAGCCTGCAGGCTCGTGACCAGCACCTGCACCTGCTCCGGCGTCGCATCGCCCAGGGCCCCCTTCGGCAGCGCGCGGCCCCAGGCGGCGAGCTGGCCGGGCCCGGTCGCCACGTTGCGGGCGTGGAACGCCCTTCTGAGCAGGTCCAGGTGGGTCTGCGTGTGCCCAGGGTCCCAGCGGAGGGTCGAAGCCAGATAGGCGCAACCGCGGAAGAAGCGCCGAAGCGTTCGGAGGAACACCTTCTCGGGACGAAAGGATACGGGAACGTGCGCCGTGACTGCCAGCACCGTGAAGATCAACGGCCAGACCATGCCCCAGTTCGCAACCATGAGGAAGCTGTACTGCTGCTCGTTGGTAACGTGGACCACGGCGACCAACAAGGCGAGCCCCACGAATTTGGCGATCATCTGGCTTGGTCGCGAGAACATGTAGCAGATCAAGAAGACGCTCCCAAAGATCACCAGGCCGAGACCGGTGAAGCTCGAGAGATGGGGCAGCACGAGAATATGAACTGCCCCGGCTAACGTAACGCCGAACGCCGCCGGCAGGAACAGCGCTCTCACAGGGACCTGCGGCGTCAGGGCGAGATACATCGAGATCGCATTGGCGACGACTATGAGCACGGCCGGGTCCGGGAGGTCCGGAACGTAGATCCAGCAGAGAAAGGCCAGCCACAGCGCTGTGAACTGACGCGCGACGCTCGCCAGACGCTCGAAGTCGAGCAAAACCGCCAGCGCGGGCGCGGGCTCATTGACCGCGCGCGCGTCGGCGCGGATGAAGCCGCAAATGTCGCCGACCGTCTCGAAGAGCTGGCCCGTAAGCCGGTCGAGATGCGTCATGTTGTTGCGGCACAGGACCAGCGCGGCCCGCTGAAAATGCGATAGAGCCAGGACCTTTTGCTCGTCGAGGCGCAGCTCCAAGGGCAAGGGCCTCCGCTCCGGCGGGTGGCCGGCGAGCATGCGGCCGATCTCGGCGAGCCGGCGGTCGAGCTCCGCACCAAAAGCGGGAAAATCGGGCATCAGGCGCTCCAGTTCGAGCTCCTTCGTCTCTTCGAAGCCCTGCCTCCAGGATTCCAACGTGTCGGTCAGCTGCGAAAGCTCGCGGACGCAGCGGCGCCAAGCGTGGCGAACCTCCCAGACGTCGAAGCTGTCGAGCTCTGCCCCATCGAGCAGCCCCTTGAGGCCCGCCTGCGTCTGCGTCGCCTGCAGCATGAGGCCTTTCGCGCTGCCATCGTCCGGCCCTGCGGTCGCCAGCGCGAGATAGCGCGTGAAGAGCTGGCGCTGAATGCCCGCGAGCCTGCGTACCGCGGCCTCGAAGGCGGCGCGGCTGCTGCTCGGCCAGAGGAAGAGATAGACCAGACTGTAGGCGGCGATGCCGAGCATCGTTTCCTGGGCGCGCAGCATCACGAGCTCGAAGGCGTTCAGCGCGATGGGTCCGCCGGCGATCGCGAGCAGAGGGACGGAGAAACCTCCGACGAACCAGAAATACCACCGGGTAGTGCCGAGCATCATGTAGGTGCAGAACGCGACGTAGAGGCTCGTGACGAGCACAAACAGCCAGCGATCCTGCGGAAACAGGGCGAGCAGGGTCAGGGTCACGATGATCGCGAGAAAGTTCCCGAATAGGCGCAGGAGACCCTTGTTGATCGATTTGCCAAAGGTCGAGAGGGAGCACATCGCCACCGCGAGACCAGCCCAGTAGGGCCTGTCCCAGTCCATGGACAAGGCGCCGCCATAGGCTATCACCAAGGCGAGCCCGGTCTTGATCGCGTCCTTCGCGCGGACGGACAACAGGGTCATGTCAGATCGGCCGCGGCGCTCAGAGTTTGCAAAGCAGCTCCTACAACTTCTTCTGTCCGAGACGCGCTAGAACACCTCCCCCGAGTAGGGTGTGGCGGTCAGCGGCGCCGGCGCGTCCGGTCTCTGCAGCACCAGCAGGTCCTGGCTGCCCGGCACGAAATCGATGATGCGAAACACCTCGCCAAACGTCTTGATCAGATCACCGCGACTCTGAAAGACATCCCAGCCCGACCCGCCGGCCTTGGTCGAGAGCGTCGCCCCCGCGTCATTGCTCGAAAGTTCCAGGTAACCAGCTTCCGCCAGCTCGCCATATTCTTTGACTCCCAACAGCGATTGTTTTGCGAGACGGCCAAGAACCGTGCACAGAAAGACGCCACCAGGCCGCAGGAGCCTTTTCATTTCCTTGAGCCACATCTTCTGGAGATCCCGCGGAATGTGGGTGAAGACCGAGGAGGCGAGGATGAGATCGAAGGAGGCATCGTCAGCTAGCGGCAGCGGCGGTCTCAGATCATTGCAATGGAATTCGATCCCTGCGACGTGTTGCCTGCACCATTCGATCATATCCGGGTTCAGATCGGTCCCGACGAGTTGGACGCCGTCCATGCATCGGAAATGCCGAATCAGGCGTGCTGTGCCGCAGCCGAATTCGAGTATCGACCCGACCGTTCGGATGTTGAAAGAGAAATGCTCCAACACTCTAAGCCAGTTCAAAACCATTCGATAGCCGCCGCCGCAATATTTGTCGGGATTGGATTCGAGCTCGAGCTGTCGGTCATCGCTCGCTGACGTCTTGGCAATCAATTCCCTGGGTGCGGCCGGTCCGGGATCGACCGATCTGAAGTCGACCCCAAGCGTTCGGCGCCCGTAGTCGACGAAGCGTCGGCGCGCCAGCCGGTGATAGACCGCGAAGACAAATTCTTCCGGCACGACGCTGAATACGAAGCGCCTGCTTCTCCGACCGATTTGGACGATGTCCATGGCAAGTCTCTCGCTGCAAGCCGATCCCGCGTCCGCCCACGACCGGCGGCTCTCTTGAAAAACCCGCTGGCGAGGTCATTCATGATCGGCCGGTGGGGAAGATCTGCCAATGGCAAAGAACGGTACCGACCGCCAAGCGGCGGGCCTGCGCCAGATCGTCGCGCGGGTCGGCGATCGGCTGGCGGCGGCCGGCATCGCGAGCGCACGCACCGAGGCCTGGCTGTTGCTCGCCAAGGTATCCGGCCGCGAGCGGTCCCAGCTGATCGCCGATTCGCTCGAGAGCCTCGACCCCGGCAGAGGAGGCCGAGCTGGAGCGGCTGGTGCGGCGGCGCCTCGCCCGCGAGCCGATCGCCTACATTCTGGGCGAGAAGGAATTCTGGAGCCTGCCGTTCCAGGTCGGGCCGGCGGTCCTGATTCCGCGCCCGGAAAGCGAGACCGTGGTCGAGGCGGCTCTGGCGGCGCTCCCCGAGCGGCAGGCCGCCCTGCGCATCCTCGATCTCGGCACGGGCTCCGGCTGCCTGCTGCTGGCCCTGCTCACTGAGCTGCCGAACGCGACCGGCCTCGGGGTCGACGTCAGCGTGGCGGCGCTGGAGATCGCCGAAGCCAACGCCCACCGGCTGGGTCTTGCCGGGCGGGCGCGGTTCGAGCAGCGAACCTGGGCCGCCGGTCTCGATCGCCCATTCGACCTGATCGTCAGCAATCCGCCCTACGTGAGCGAAGCCGAGCGGGCAGAGCTTCAGCCCGAGATCCGTGACTTCGAGCCGCAGGCAGCGCTGTTCGCCGGGCCGGACGGCCTCGAGGCCTACCGGGCGCTGGCGCCCGACTGCGCGCGCCTGCTGCGCCCGGCCGGGTTCCTCGCCCTCGAGATCGGTCAAGGACAGGGCAATCCGGTCGCCCGCATCCTCGAGCAGCATGGCCTGATCGTCACGGGCCACCATCGCGATCTCGCCGGCATCGAGCGCTGCCTGATCGCGCGCCGCGGCGCGTCCGCTCGCCGCGACCGCTAGCTTCGCCTGCGACAGTGGTCTATGGATTCGCGCTGTGCGTAGCACCGTCACGCCCTTGAGCTGGCTCCAACCAGCCGAGGCTTTTTGTGTGCAGGAGGGAAGCATGGCAGGTGACCTGATCACGCCCGACCAGCTCAGGCGGATTGCCGATAAAAGGAGATGGAGAAGGCGAAGGAGGCGCTCGAGAAAAAGCGCAAGATGGACGACGAGCGGAATCACTTTCGCGATAGTTTCATGAGCCAGGACGTACACCCGGATGTGTTCAGCCGGCTCTCGCGGGTTGTGCAAAGCGCCGCCGAACGCGGCGAGCACGAAGTCCTCGTGATCAGCTTTCCGAGCGAGTACTGCACCGACGGCGGCCGGGCGATCAACAACTACGAGCCGAACTGGCCCGAGACACTGACCGGGTTTGCCAAGAAGGCCCACGAGTTCTACGAGAAGGAGCTGCGCCAGAAGGGCTACAAGGTGCGAGCGCAGATCATGAATTATCCGGGTGGGGTGCCGGGCGACGTCGGCCTCTTCCTGAGCTGGTAGGCGGGACGCGGGCGGCGGCGTCGCCCGAGCTCGGGCCGCGCGATCCGCCAGTCTCGGCTTGGGGTCATCGTAACGGGGGGCCTACCATGAC
Source organism: uncultured Alphaproteobacteria bacterium (assembly GCA_963815435.1). Classification (GTDB taxonomy): domain Bacteria; phylum Pseudomonadota; class Alphaproteobacteria; order Geminicoccales; family Geminicoccaceae; genus DATAOG01. The sequence goes on along the minus strand of CAWFGZ010000005.1, from coordinate 35,353 downwards.
GACGGCCGTCGTGCGGCTTGCAGGAACCGGCGCCCGAGGCGGCAGAACGCTCGGGGCGCTCGCGCTCGCGCTCCTGGCCGCCGCCTGCGGCAAGCAGGAATCGGCCCCGGTCGCGGCACCGCCGCCGCCGGCGGTCACGGTCGTGCAGGTCGAAGCCCCAGGACGTCACCGCCTCGGCCCAGTTCCTCGGCCGGGTGGTCGCGGTCGACAAAGTGGATCTGCGGGCGCGGGTGCAAGGCTTTCTCGAACAGCGGCTGTTCACCGAAGGCGACGACGTCAAGAAAGGCGAGCTTCTGTACGTGATCGAGCAGCCGCCGTTCCAGGCGAAGGTGGACCAGGCCGATGCGGAGGTCGCCCGGGCCGAGGCCTCGCTCGCCGAGGCCGATGCGACCCTCTCGCGCGTGCAGCAGGCGGTCAAGAGCGGCGCCGTGAGCAAGCAGGAACTCGATCAGGCGGTCGCCGGCAAGGATGTGGCGCAGGCGCAGGTGAAGTCGGCCGAGGCCCAGCTGGAGACCGCGAAGCTCGATCTCGGCTACACCGAGATCAAGGCGCCGATCAACGGCCGGATCGGCCTAGCCAACTACACCGTCGGCAACCTCGTCGGGCCGGACAGCGGCGTGCTCGCGACCATCGTCAGCCAGGATCCGATCTACGTCACCTTCCCGGTCAGCCAGCGCCAGCTGCTGGAGTACCGGACGGAGCGCGGTGACGCGGGTTCCTCGGTGGTCAGGGTCACCCTGCCCAACGGCAAGCTCTACGACCAGCCGGGCAAGCTCAACTTCCTCGACGTCCAGGTCGACCCGGGCACCGATACCGTCACCGTGCGCGCCGAGTTGCCCAACCCCGAGCGCACACTGGTCGACGGCCAGTTCGTCAACGTCCGGGTCGAGAGCGGCAAGCCGGAGCAGGCGCTCGCGGTCCCGCAGGCGGCGCTCCAGGTCGACCAGGCGGGCCCCTACGTCCTGGTGGTCGATGGCGACGACAAGGTCGAAGCGCGACGCGTCAAGCTCGGCCAGACCGAGGGCACGCAGACGGTGATACAGGAGGGCCTGAAGGAAGGCGAGCGGGTGATCGTCGAGGGCATCCAGAAGGTCCGGCCCGGCATGGTGGTGGCGGCCACCGAGGCCCCGCCCGCGACCCCGGCAGAGGGCGCCAATCCGTGATCTCCAACGTCTTCATCGAGCGGCCGCGGCTTGCCTTCGTCATCTCGATCGTGATCACGCTCGCCGGCCTGATCGCGATCTTCGCGATCCCGCTGGCGCAGTATCCCGACATCGTGCCGCCCCAGGTGCAGGTGACCGGGCGCTACCCGGGCGCCAGCGCCGAGGTGGTCGAGCAGACGGTCGCGCAGCCGATCGAGCAGCAGGTCAACGGCGTCGACAACATGCTCTACATGAAGTCGACCAGCGGCGCTGACGGCAGCTACACGCTCACCGTGACCTTCGCGCTCGGCACCGATCCCGACATCAACACCGTCAACGTTCAGAACCGGGTCAGTCTCGCCGAGCCGCAGCTGCCCGAGGAGGTGACGCGCCAGGGACTGACGACCAAGAAAAAGTCCTCGGCGCTGCTCCAGGTCATCCAGCTCTATTCGCCGAAACAGACCTACGACGAGCTCTATCTGAACAACTACGCCACGATCAACATCCTGGACGTGATCAAGCGGATCCGCGGCGTGGGCGACGCGTTGCTGTTCAGCCTCGCTCGACTACAGCATGCGGGTCTGGCTCGATCCGAACAAGCTGACCAGCCTCGACCTGACGCCTAACGACGTCATCGAACGCGATCCGGAACCAGAACGTCCAGGCGGCGGTCGGCCGGATCGGCGCCGCGCCGCTCGACCCCGGACCAGCAGCTTCCAGCTGACGATCACGACCCAGGGCCGGCTGACCAAGGTCGACCAGTTCGAGAACATCATCGTGCGCGCCAACCCGGACGGCTCGGTGGTCCGGATCAAGGACGTGGCGCGGGTCGATCTCGGCGCCCAGATCGCGGAGGTCAGCTCGTTCTACAACGGCGCGCCGAGCGCTGCGATCGAGATCTACCAGGCGCCGGGCGCCAATGCCGTGCAGGTCGCGGACGCCGTGCGCGCCCAGCTCAAGCGGCTGGCCGAGCGTTTCCCGCAGGATCTCACCTACGACATCGTCTACGACACGACCGTGTTCGTGAAGACCAGCATCGAGAACGTGCTGCACACCCTGGTCGAGGCGTTCGTCCTGGTGGCGATCGTCGTCTTCCTGTTCCTCGGCAAGCTCGGACCACGCTGATCCCGATCATCGCCGTGCCGGTCTCCCTGATCGGCACCTTCGCGGTCATGCTGGCGCTCGGCTACAGCGCCAACACGGTGTCGCTGCTGGCGCTGGTGCTCGCGATCGGCATCGTGGTCGACGACGCGATCGTGGTGGTCGAGAACGTCGAGCGGGTGATGGAGGAGGAGCCGGACCTCTCGGCCAAGGAGGCGACCCGCAAGGCGATGGGCGAGATCGTCGCCCCGATCATCGCGATCACGCTCGTGCTGCTCTCGGTGTTCGTGCCGGTCGCCTTCATCCCGGGCATCAGCGGCCAGCTGTTCCGGCAGTTCGCGGTCGCGGTCTCGGTGTCGATGGTGATCTCGGCGATCAATGCGCTGAGCCTGAGCCCGGCCCTCTGCTCGGTGCTGCTGAAGCCCGGCGCGCACACGACGCGCGGGCCGATGCGCTACGTCATGGGTGCGATCGACTGGACCCGCGACGGCTACGCCGCGATCGTCAAGCGGCTGGTCCGGATTGCCGTGCTGAGCCTGGTCGCAGTCGCCGCGGTCGTGGTCGCGACCGGCGCCTTGTTCAGGATCACGCCGACCGGCTTCCTGCCGCAGGAGGACCAGGGCGCCTTCTTCGCCCAGATCGCCCTGCCCCAGGGCGCCTCGGTCAACCGAACCAAAGAGGTGGCCCGCCAGGCCGAGCAGATCCTGTCCGCCACGCCCGGGATCACGGGCGTGACCTCGATCACCGGCTACGACTTCCTGAACAGCCTCGCCCAGTCCAACAGCGCCTTTTTGATCATGACGCTCGCGCCATTCGACGAGCGGACCGACGCCGGACCTCCAGGTCGACGCCGATCATCCGGCGGGTGCAGCCGCAGCTCGCGGCGCTTGCCCGGGGCCACGGCGTTCGCGTTCAACCTGCCGCCGATCATCGGCCTCGGCAGCACCGGCGGCTTCGAGTATCAGCTCCAGGATCTCGCGGGCGGCGACGTCGCGCAGCTCGCCCAGGTCATGCGCGCGATGATCGTCGAGGCCAACCAGCAGCCCGAGCTGCAGACGTGTTCAGCACCTTCGCCGCCGACACCCCGCAGCTGTACCTCGATCTCGACCGCAACAAGGCAGAGACGCTGGGCGTCAAGATCGACGACGTCTTCACCGCGCTCCAGGGCACGCTGGGCGGGCTCTACGTCAACGACTTCAACCTGTTCGGTCGCACCTGGCAGGTCAACATCCAGGCCGACAAGGACTTCCGCACGAAAGTCGACGACATCTTAAAGATCCATGTGCGGAACTCGAATGGCGACATGGTGCCGATCAGCTCGCTCGCCTCGGTACGCCTCGTGCTCGGGCCTTCGGTGCTGGTCCGCTACAACCTCTACCGGAGCGTCACGATCAACGGCTCGGCCGCCCCCGGCTACAGCACCGGCGATGCGCTCGCCGCCATGGAGCGGGTGTCGGCGCGGGTGCTGCCCGCCGGCTACGGCTACGAGTGGACCGGGACCGCACTCCAGGAGAAGGAGGCGGCCGGCCAGACCACGGTCGTGCTCGCCCTCGCGATCCTGTTCGCCTATCTGTTCCTGGTCGCGCTGTACGAGAGCTGGAACATTCCGATTCCGGTCCTGCTCTCGGTCACCGTCGGGATCATCGGCGCGGTCGCCGCGGTGATCGTCGCGCGTCTCAGCTTCGACCTCTATGCCCAGATCGGCCTGGTCGTGCTGATCGCGCTCGCCGCCAAGAACGCGATCCTGATCGTCGAGTTCGCGATGGAGCAGCGCGCGCATGGCAAGTCGATCGTCGAAGCGGCGATCGAAGGCTCCCGGTTGCGCTTCCGGCCGGTCATGATGACCAGCTTCGCATTCATCGCGGGCCTCGTGCCGCTGGTGATCGCGAGCGGTGCGGGCTCGATCAGCCGGCGTTCGGTCGGCACGCCCGTGTTCGGCGGCATGCTGGCAGCGGCGCTCCTCGGGGTGTTCCTGATCCCGATGCTCTACGTCGTGTTCCAGTGGCTGCGCGAGCGGGTGGGCGGCCTCGGCCGGGCGAGAGCGCCGCATGCACCGGAAGCGCCGGAAGCGGCGGAATGAACCGATGAGGTCGCAGCGCGCCGCTCTTTGAAGTCGAAGCGGTATCCGGGGGCACGTCATTCAATGAAAATCACCGATCTCAAGACGTACGTCGTGGCCAATCCCCCGCCCCATTATGGCGGGCTCTACTGGGTCTTCCTCAAGCTCGTGACCGACGGTGGCATCGAGGGCTTCGGCGAGGTCTACTCGGTGCCGTTCCAGCCCGACACGGTCGCCCGGATGATCGCGGACGTCGGCGAGCGCTACGTCATCGGGTCCGATCCGTTCAAGATCGAGCGCCTGTGGCGGCTGATCTACTCGGGCGGCTACACGCAGCGCTCCGATCTCTCGGTCATGGGCGTGCTGAGCGGCATCGAGATGGCGTGCTGGGACATCGTCGGCAAGGAGCTGGACAGGCCGGTCTACGAGCTGCTGGGCGGAAAGGTGCACGAGCGCCTGCGCTCCTACACTTACATCTATCCCGACACGCCGGGCGATACGCGCGCCTACACTGATGCGGACGTCGCCGCCGCGCGCGCGGCGGTCTACGCCGATCTGGGCTTCACCGCGCTCAAGTTCGATCCGGTCGGGCCCTATACGGCATTCGACCCGCGCCAGCTGTCGCTGGACGCGCTGGACAACGCCGAGCGGATCGCGACCCGGGTGCGCGAGGCGGTCGGCAGCCGCTGCGATCTCCTGATCGGGACCCACGGCCAGATGACCGCTTCGGGCGCGATCCGCCTGGCAAGGCGCCTGGAGAAGCTCGACCCGCTCTGGCTCGAGGAGCCGGTGCCGCCGGAGAACGTGGAGGAGATGGCGCGGGTCGCGCGCGCGACCAGCATCCCGATCGCGACCGGCGAGCGGCTCGCGACCAAGTACGAGTTCGCGCGGCTCCTCGACCGCCAGGCGGCCTCGATCCTGCAGATGGCTCTCGGGCGCTCCGGCGGTATCCTCGAGGGCAAGAAGATCGCCGGCATGGCCGAGGCCCACTACGCGCAGATCGCGCCCCATCTCTATTGCGGCCCGATCGAAGGCGCGGCCAACATCCAGCTCGACGCCTGCAGCCCGAATTTCCTGATCCAGGAGAGCATCGAGACCTGGGGCGGCTTCCACGCCCTGATCCTGAAGGAGCCGATCCGCTGGGAGGACGGCTACATCATCCCGCCGACCAGGCCCGGCCTCGGGGTCGAGCTGAACGAAGGGGTGGCCGCCGCTCACCCCTACAGCGGCACCAAGCTTCACCTCGATATGCACGACCGGCCGCTCTAAGGCAGGACGTTCCATCCGCCGCGCCATCGAATCTGGCGCGCGCGGCCGAATTTGGGCTAGGGTTTCGGTCAATTCGAGGGAAGGCGCCCGGGCGAGGACGGCCGTCTTGGACATCGCGGCTGTGGTTGCGGGACCTTGGGCTGGAGCGCTACGAAGAGGCGTTCCGCGACAACGAGATCGATGCCGAGGTCCTGCCGACGCTCAAGGCTGAGGATCTGAAGGACCTCGGCGTCACGGTCGTCGGTCACCGGCGCAAGCTGCTCAACGCGATCGCGGCTCTGGCCGAGGCGGCCGAGCCCGCTGCGGCACCGCAGGCGGCGGCGGGCGCCGGCGCCGAGGCCGCCCCGAGAGCGAGGCCAGCCGAAGCCGAGCGGCGGCAGCTGACGGTGATGTTCGTCGATCTGGTCGGCTCGACCGCGCTGTCGGCGCGGCTCGATCCCGAGGACATGCGCGAGGTGATCCGCGCCTACCAGAACGCGTGTCGCGGGCGTGGTCGCGCGCTTCGAGGGCCATCGTCGCCAAGTTCATGGGCGATGGCGTGCTCGCCTATTTCGGCTGGCCCGAGGCGCACGAGGACGAGGCCGAGCGCGCGGTCCGGGCCGGGCTCGCGATCACGGCCGCGATCGGGCAGCTGCGCGAGCCGGCGGGCGAGGCTCTGGCCGCGCGGGTCGCGATCGCGACCGGGCTCGTGGTGGTCGGCGACCTGGTCGGCGAGGGCGCGGCGCAGGAGCAGGCGGTGGTCGGCGAGACGCCGAACCTGGCGGCGCGGCTGCAGGCGCTGGCCGCGCCCGGCCAGGTGGTCATCGCCGACGCGACGCGCCGGCTGCTGGGCGTCGGCTTCGAGCTCGAGGACCTGGGCGAGCGCGAGCTCAAGGGGATCGGCGCGCCGGTGCAGGCCTTCGCGGTCACCGGCGAGCGGCCGGTCGAGAGCCGGTTCGAAGCGATGAGCGGACCGGCGCTGCTACCGATGGTCGGGCGCGATCAGGAGCTGGCGCTGCTGCTGGAGCGCTGGGCGCTGGCCAAGGCCGGCGAGGGCCAGGGCGTGCTCCTGGTCGGCGAAGCCGGCATCGGCAAATCGCGGATCAGCCGCGCGCTGCTCGACGCCCTGGCCGAGGAGCCGCACTTCCGCATCCGCTACCAGTGCTCGCCCTACCACGGCGACAGCGCGCTCTGGCCGGTGATCCGGCAGCTGAACCACGCCGCCGGCCTCGGCGCGCGACGACCCGCTCGAGGCCAGGCTGGACAAGCTGGAGGCGCTGCTCGAGCGGGCGCGGCGGGCGCGACGCCGCGCCCCTGATCGCCGATCTGCTCGGCCTCGACGGCCGCGCGCGCTATGGCCCGCTCGACCTGACGCCGCAGGCGCAGCGGGCGCGGACCCTCGAGGCGCTCGTCCGAGCAGCTGCTCGGGCTCGCGGCCCGGCAGCCCGTGCTGGTGGTCCTGGAGGACGCGCACTGGATCGACCCGACCACGCTCGAGCTGATCGAGCAGTGCCTGGACCGGATCGCCGACTGCCCGGGTCCTGCTCCTGCTGACCAGCCGGCCGGACCGCCAGCCGGCGCTCGCCGCCCACCCCCACGTCACCCGGCTGACCCTCAACCGCCTCGGCCGCGCCGGGGTCGAGGCGATCGTGGCGCGCCTCGGCGGCGAACGTCTGCCGACCGGGACGATCGACACGATCATCGCGCGCACCGACGGCGTGCCGCTGTTCGTCGAGGAGCTGACCAAGGCGGTGCTGGAGACCGGCGAGGCCAGCATCCCGGCCTCGCTGCACGACTCGCTCATGGCCCGCCTCGACCGCATCCCCGAGGTCAAAGAGGTGGCGCAGATCGGCGCCTGCATCGGCCGCGAGTTCTCGCTACGTGCTGCTGGCCGCGGTCTGCCGCTGCCGGACGACCGAGCTCGCGCGAGCGCTGGACGGCTGGTCGCCGCCGAGCTGATCTTTCGCCGCGGCCGCCGCCCGACGCCACCTACACCTTCAAGCATGCGCTGGTCCAGGACGCCGCCTACCAGTCCCTGCTCAAGGCAGCGCGCCGCAGCATCCATGCGCCGGATCGCCGACGCCTGGAGCACGATGCCACCGGCGAGGTCGCGATCGACGCCCAGCTGCTGGCCCACCACCGCGCGACCGCGGCCAGTCGGCCGAGGCGATGGCATGGCATCGGGCGGGCGAGCGCGCCTGAGCGCTCCGCCAACGCCGAGGCGATCGGCCATCTACCGGGGCCGCAGCTGAAGGCGCTTGCCGAGATCCCGGAGCGGCCCGACGCCCGTTCGCTGGAGCTCGATCTGCTGCCGATCCGCTCGGTCATTGCTCGCCATGGCGCGAACGGTTACGCCGCTGTCGAGGTCGAGGTGACGCCTATCTGTGCGCGAGGACTCTGCCGCGAGGTCCGCGATGTCCGGCAACTGTTCCAGATCCTGTTCGGTCGCGGTCGTGCTACGAATTTCGGGGCGACTGCGCAAGGCCGGGGCCGCGGCCAGACGCTGCCTGTGGCGCGGGACTGCGTGACCCTGAGCTGCTCGTGGCCTCCTCGGCCCTCGGCGGCAACGCCATCGCGATGGGCGAGTTCGCGGCCGCCCGCGCCTGATCTGGAGTAGAGCATCGCGATCGGCGGCTCCGCGGAGCGGCCGCCCGATCGGCCGCGACCTCGCGGATGTCAGGGTTGTTTCCCGAGTGTACGCTTGGCGACCCTTGCGCCCTTGGCTATCCCGTCCATGCCCTGCGGACCATGCCGAGAGGCGCTCGACGTGGCCGAGCGGCTGGCTCATCCGCCACACTTCGGCCGCGATTTTGGTTTCGCTTCCGGTCGGCGCTGGTGCTTCGAGATCCGCCGAACTCAACCGGCTCGCGAACGCCTGACGGCCCTGGCCGCGAGCATGGTTTCGGCCTCACCTGGCGCATGGCCTGCTGTGGCAGCGGCTGGGCGCTCAGCTCCGAGCAGAGCGAGCCGCGGCATCGCAGGAGATCCGCGCGAGCCTCGCGCAGTTCACGGCGATCGGCTCGACCATCTCGCACACCCACGGCCTGATCATTCTGGCCGACGCCCTCGCGGGCTGCGCCAGGGCACCCAAGGCATCGCTGCGCGGCCGATGCGGCCGCTGCGATCGGCAGAACCGAAGAGCGCCGGCATGACGCGGAGGTTCACGGTCGCGCTGGCGAGCTCGCGCTGCTGCTTCCCGACCCCGACCGGGCCGGCGCCGACGCCTGCTTCCGCCGCGCGATCGAGATCGCCCGCGCGCAGCAGGCCCAGCTCTGGGAGCTGCGGGCCACGACCGCGCTCGCCCGCTGTGGACCGTCAGGGCCGGCGGCAGGAGGCCTCCGACCTGCTCACGCCGGTCTACGCCGGTTCACCGAGGGCTTCGATACGCGCGACCTCAGTGAGGCCAGGACGCTGCTCGCCGCGCTCGCATAGCCTCAGGCGAGCCCGTCGGTGCCGGCGCCGCAGATCAGGGCGCAGACCTTCTCGCCGGGGCGCGGCCGGTAGCGGCCGCTGGTGAGCAGCGCGAGCGAGGCGGCGCCGGAGAGGTCGACCGCGAGGCCGTGCTCGAGCCAGAGCAGGCGGGCGGCGGTGCGCATCTCGTCGTCGGTCACCAGGAGGATGTCCGCGACGTGGCGCTGCACGATCTCGAGGTTGACGGGCTCGGTCTTGCGGGCGGCCATGGTCGGGACGGTGGTGGTGATCTCGGCGAGCTCGACCACCTTCCCGGCCTGGACGCTCGCGTGGAGGGTCGGGGCGCCCTCGGGCTCGACGCCGATGATCCGGACCGAGGGCTTCAGCGCCTTGGCGGCGATCGCCATGCCGGCGATCAGGCCGCCGCCGCCGATCGCGACGAGCAGAGTGTCGACGGCGGGGTCCTGCGCCAGGATCTCGAGCGCGATGGTGCCCTGCCCGGCCATCACAGCGGGATCGGCGAACGGGTGGACGTAGATCGCATGGCCGTGCGCTCGGCGCGCGCGAGCGCGGCGCGGTTGCTCTCGTCCCAGACCGTGCCCTCGACCTCGAGCCGGGCGCCCCAGCTCTCGGATCTTCGCGACCTTGAGCGGGCGAGACGTTGTCGGGAACGAAGACCGTCGCCGGCGTGCCCGCGACCCAGCCGGCGTAGGCGACGGCGGCGCCGTGATTGCCGCCCGAGGCCGTGACGATGCCGCGGCCGATTTCGGCAGCGGAGAGGCTGGTGAGCTTGCTGATCGCGCCCCGCGCCTTGAACGAGCCGGTGACCTGCAGGCATTCGAGCTTGAGGGCGAGCTCGAAGTCAGGTGCGATCCGGCTCTGCATCGGGGCCGCGCCGAGGAGCGGCGTGCGCCGGACCCGGCCCCGGATGCGCTCGGCGGCACGGCGAACGTCCTCGACATCGATCATGAGCGGCCCCGCCCGGCTCAGACCCGCCGGCGCGATTTGGCGAACTGATCGAAGGCGACCGCGAGCACGATGATCACGCCGATGATGATCTGCTGGATGTAGGAGCGAGACGTTCATCAGCACCAGGCCGTTGATCAGGACGCCGATCAGGACCGAGCCGATGACCGTGCCGAAGACGCTGCCGACGCCGCCGAACAGGCTGGTGCCGCCGATCACCACCGAGGCGATCACGGTCAGCTCGTAGCCGATCCCGGCGACCGCCTCGGCGGAGTTGAGCCGGGCCGACAGCACGAAGCCGCGCGAGGCCGGCGAAGAAGCCGATGATCACGTAGACCGAGAGCGTGATCCGTCGGACGTCGAGCCCGGAGAGCCGCGCCGCCTCGGGATTGCCGCCGACCGCATAGACCTGGCGGCCGTAGCGGGTGTAGCGCAGCACGACGTGCGCCAGCACCGCGAACAGGAGGAAGACGATCACCGGCACCGGCACTCGGCGCCGATCTTGCCCTGGCCCCACCAGCGATAGGCCTCGTCGAAGCCGCTGATCGGGCCGCCGCCGGCGAACAGCAGCGCGGCGCCGCGAAAGACCGAGAGCCCGCCGAGCGTGACGACGAAGGGCGGCACCTTGAGGCGGGTGATCGCCGTGCCCTGGATGCAGCCCGCCAGGCCAGGCCCACGACCAGCGCCGCGAGCATGCGCGAGGAACCAGCCGTAGCCGCTGCGCTTCCTGCACCGCGCCGACCGTGAACCGGTTGGCAAGTCCGCCCTTGGCGACCGCGGCCGCGACCAGGCCGGCCAGCGCCAGCAGCGAGCCGACCGAGAGGTCGATCCCCGCGGTCAGGATGACGAAGGTCATGCCGATCGCGATCAGCCCGGTGATCGAGATCTGGCGCATCACGTTGAACAGATTGAGCGGCTGCAGGAAGCGCGGCTCGAGCACCGCGAACACCAGCATCAGCACCAGAAGGAAGATCAGCGGCGCGAAGCGGCCGAGGACCTGCAGGGCATCGAAGCTTCGTCCGCCCGCCCCGCTGCTCAGCGCACGAGCCCGGTTCATGCCGCCCGCCCCAGCGTCATCATCTGCATCAGGCGCTCCTCGCTCGCCTCCGCCCGCGGCGATCGCGCCGGTCACCCGGCCTTCGCGCATCGTGACGATCCGATCGCGGATCGCCAGCATCTCCGGCAGCTCCGAGGAGATGGCGATGATCGCGATGCCCGACCGCGGCCATGCGGTCGAGCAGCTGGTGCACCTCGGCCTTGGCGGCGACGTCGATGCCGCGGGTCGGCTCGTCGACGATCAGGATCTTGGGCTCGAGCGCCAGCCAGCGGGCGAGCACGACCTTCTGCTGATTGCCGCCGGACAGGTGGCCGACCAGCTGGTCCGGGTCGGCCATGCGGATGTTGAGCATCGTGCGGTAGCGCTCGATCAGGGTGAGCTCGGCCCGCTCGTCGACGAAGGCATGCCAGCGCAGCAGATCACCGAGCGCGGCGAGCGAGAGGTTGGTGCGCACCGCTGAGCGCCAGGAACAGCGCCTGCTGCTTGCGGTCCTCGGGCACGAGGCCGATGCCGCAGCGGATCGCGTCGGCCGGCGAGCGGATCGCGACCTCGCGCCCTTCGATCTTGATCCGGCCACCCTGAAAGGCATCGGCGCCGAAGATCGAGCGGGCGAGCTCGGTGCGCCCCGAGCCCATCAGCCCTGCGATGCCGAGGATCTCGCCCCGGCGCACTCGAGAAGCTTACCTCGTCGAGCACGCTCGCATGCGGATCGAGGGGGTTGCCCTGCCGGCTGAGGCCCTCCGACCTCGAGCACGACCGCGCCCGGCTCGCGCGGCCCGAGCGGCGCGAACAGCTGGCCGACCGGACGGCCGACCATCATCCGGATCAGCTCGTCGACCGAAAGGCCCTCGGCGACCGCGCGGGTGCCGACTAGGCGGCCGTCGCGCAGCACGGTGGCCCGGTCGCAGATCCGCATCACCTCGTCGAGCCGATGGGTGACGAAGATGATGCCGAGCCCCTGCGGGCGCAGGTCGCGGACGATCGCGAACAGCGGTCTGCGACCTCGGTCTCGGACAGCGCCGAGGTGGGCTCGTCCATGATGATCAGTCGCGCGTCCGTCGACAGCGCGCGCGCGATCTCGACCATCTGCTGCTCGGCGACCGAGAGGTCGCGGACCAGCGCGAGCGGGTCGATCGTCGAGACCGATCCGCTGCGAGCACCGCGCGCGTCCGCTGCGGCGAGGCCGCCGCCAGCTCACGAACAGCCGCCCGCCCGGCTCGCGGCCGATGAAGACGTTCTCGGCCACCGACGAGATTGGGCAGCAGGTTGAGCTCCTGATAGATCGTGGCGACGCCCTGAGCGCCTGGGCGTCCTGGGGCTCGGCCGAGCGTGCGCGTCGCGCCGTCGATCTCGATCCGGCCCGGCGTCCGGCGTCTCGGCGCCGGAGAGGATCTTGAGCAGCGTCGACTTGCCGGCGCCGTTCTCGCCGAGCAGCCCGTGGATCTCGCCAGCGAGCAGATCGAACGACGACGCCATCCAGCGCCTGCACGCCGGGATAACGCTTGGCGATGCCGGTCACCCGCAGCAGCGGCTCAGGCCATGACGCTCGCCGAACGCGAGAGCCGGCGCCGGGCAGGCCGGCACCGGCTCTGCAGGCTCGCGTCTACTTCAGCTCGCCCAGCCGCTCCGCCTGATCGAAGTTGTCCTTGGTGATCGCGACCGGGGTCAGCAGCACGAGGCGCTTCTCCGGCTGCTTGCCCGTGCGCAGGTAGTCGACCAGCAGGTCCAGCGCGGTCCGGCTCTGCTCGCCCGGAAACTGCTCGATCGTGGCCGTCAGGTCACCCGCACGGATGCTCTCGAGCGCCTCGGGCAGGGCATCGAAGCCGATGATCTTGATCTTGCCGGCGTCGCCCGCGCGCCTTGACCGCCTCGATCGCGCCGAGCGCCATGTCGTCGTTGGCGGCGACGATCACATCGGGCGGCTCGCTCATGCCCGGCGAGCCCGGCCTCGGTCACCGACAGGCCCTTGTCGCGCTGGAAGTGGGCGGTCTGCTCGAACACGAACGTGTACTTGTCGGCGTGGGCTGTCGAGCACGTTGTGGAGCGCCGGCGTTGCGGTCGATCGCCGGGCTCGAGCCCGGCTGACCCTGAAGATTGAACACCTTGGCGCCGTCCGGGAACAGTTTCATGATCAGCTGGCCCTGGGCTTCGCCGCCTTTGACGTTGTCGGCGCCGACGTGGGCGAGGATGCCTTTGACGCCCTCGACCCGGCGGTCGATCGTGACCACCGGAATGCCGGCTTCGACCGCCTGTTGCAGCACGGGCGCCATGGCGTCGACCTCGTTCGGGCTGATGACGATGCCGTCCACGCCCTGGACCATCGCCGCCTCGACGTCGGCGGTCTGCTTGGGCGTGCTGCCCTGGCCGTCGCTCTCCATCAGAGTGATGTTGCCGAGCGCCTCGGCCTCGGCGCCGAGCTCCTTCTGCATGTGGACGAAGAACGGAAACGCCATGTTCGGCAGCGAGGTCATGATGGTGAGCGGCTTGTCGGCCTGGGCGGCGGCCGGGACCGGGCAGGCCGGCGAGGGCGAGGGCGGCGCCCCCGGCGACGAGTGTCAGCGTCGATCGACGAGTGAGCATGGACTGAAGTCTCCCCGAGTGACGGTGTCTCTGGTTGCTAGGGTCTCGAAACACGTGCCGCGATAGTCCGGCCTGTCCGGGCGGCTGTCAATCGGCTGGCCGTCGCGATTACGTCGCGATTCGGGCGGTAGTTGCGGAGCGCGTGGTCGTGGAAGAGGCTCCGCTGATCGCCCGGCTCGAGCTCGGCGACGGTGGGTGCCCTCGCCGCAGTCGCTTTGCAGGGGCTGCTCGCCGGGGCTGCTCGCCGGTGCCAATCACACCGGTCCCGTGAAGGCTTCAGCTTCGCGGGCGCGCCCGGCGTCGCTCCAGGTCGACCACCGGGGACGGCCCCCGGGGCTAGGCGCGCGCCACCAACCCGGGCATGCGAACGAAGCATGAAAGTCGGGACTTTCTCCGCTTGGTATCAGAAGCAACCAGCGGCTCGTCATGCGCGGCGGTCGACGGGCTGTTTAGCGCTTCATTAGCCATCGGCTGCCAATGTTCGTCTCGATGGTCCATGCGACCCTGGGACTTCGCGCCGCAAGGTACTGCGGCGGACGGACTCCCAGGATCGCATGGACCATCGAACATGATAGAGCCAGATGGTTGACCAAAGGTTAACCTGATTGTTTCGAACGGGTCCGGGCGGCCGGATTGCCGCGGCAAGCCCTGGTCAGACCAGGCAATGACCGGCGACTTGGGCGAGTGCGCCGCTGAGCTAGATCGGCTGGGCAGCGCGCGCGCGGAGCTCGACCAGAAGGCCCTCCATCCCCACGCGCTCCAGGACCGCCGAGAACTCCGATCGCTGGGTCACGAGGAGGCTGATGCCGCCGACGATCAGGTCGATGATAACCAGCCGGTCCTCCTGCTGGCGCAGCCGCCAGTCGACCTGCAAGGGCGGGCTCGAAGGCGGCATCACCTGTGACTGCACGATGACGTCCCGCGGTCCGACCGGCCGGCTCGCGACGATCCGAAAGCGCTCCTCGGCGCGGCCCAGATCGCTCCCCGCATAGGGCCGCAGCCGTTCCACGAACCGACGCAGCATGACGTTGCGGAACAGCGTCAGATACTCGGCTTGTTGCTCGGCCGTCGCGCTGCGCCAATACCGGCCGAGGGCCAGGCGGCCGAGCAGACTGAGGTCGGTCTGCTGGTCGATCACCAGCAGGAGTTCGTGGTAACGGCCTTCATCGGCGCCCTGCTCGCTCACGAGCTGCCAGACCCGTTCGACCAGCTGCCGGACCATCCGCTCGGCCGCTTCGCTCGACGGCGCAGCGGCGCGCGCGGCCCCCCCGGTGAGCGTCAGGGCAAGCAGCATGGCGGTCCCTGCGAGCAACCGCCGGCGAGCGATGAGGAAGGTGGCAGGGCGGGCCATGGACGACTCCCGAAACTTTGCTTCCAAATGGCTGCCGCTCGCCACCCGGCGCCGGTGGCGGACGTGCGCCCCGCCACGAAGCGCCGCTCCTAACCATTTCGGCGGTCCGTGGCGCCGAAGCCAACCTGACGAGGCTAGGTAGACGGGCTTAACGAAGCGTTACGCAGGTGGTCCGGCGATTGCCTCGCCGCGCCAGGGGCTTGGTGCGGCAGCGGCGCCACCATCGCGAGGGCCTCAGCTGATTTGTAGCGCTCCGACGTCCCGCGTACCTCGCGAAGCGCGCGCTCGTTTCGAGCAGCGCGGCCAGCTCTGAAATCACGCTGAGATACCAGCCCCCTCACCACCAACCGCAAACTCGGGCGAGGTGTGGGGCGCTGAATGGAAATCTTTGGATCCCTGCCGCACGCACCATCGCACGACGGTCCGGCTATCGTTTAGAACCGAAGCACGAAATCTCCCTTGTCCGGATCTTAATTTCATTAACGAACATTCATTAACGAAATTTAACTGACATACCGACCCGGTCTACTGCGGGCACCCCCCCAACTGCCACACCACTGATTGGTGTCGGAAGGAACGTAAAGGTTTTGGTCTAATTTGAAAACCGGGTATGCTCGCGGTGGAATGCACCGACCAAGCGGCGGCCTGCACGAGGGTCAACCGCCTCGGGGACATCGTAGGGAGGCCACGTCAATGCCAGCGATCGATGAATCCCAACTGAGGCACGCGTTGTCCACCATGGAGGCAAACCGTCCGAGCCTCCGTCGCGCGGAGCTCGCTGGCCGCCGGGAGCGTCTGACCAGCCAGCGCGCGATCGAGCAGGCTCTGAAAACGTCCTTTGCCAAGGCGGGTATCGACATCGAAAGACTGGACCGGCTGGTGGCGGACGAGCAAAGCGAGGAGCGTCGCCGCGCCGAAAAGCACATGGCGGAAGCGGTGACGCACCTGCCCGCAGCCCATGAGGCGTTCCGTCTCGCAGTTGACAATCGACGCAAGTCTCTTGCGCGTCTCGCGGGTCTCGTACCGCCACCTGCGTCCTGGTTCGTCAACCTCGATCCTTTTATCATTTTCGAGAAACGCTTTCGATATATAGTCGACTCGCATTTGGAACTGATGAATAGCTGGGTGAAATGCCAAGTCACCGCCCGCGAGGGGGCCACGAATTCCGATGAAGCGGAGTTCGACTACTGGTTTTTGTGGGAAAACGAGAGCGACTACGCGGCTGTCGTGAATGTCACCTCGTCCTTGGTGTTCACCGGACACTGCTCCGTCAGTGCGGCGCAAGGAATCATCTCTGGCGACACGACCTCTCTGGACATTCGAGCCAAGCTGACCCTTTGGGAATGGTGGGAGAGCCCGCAGATTCCAATCAGTTATGAGGGGTCCCAAAACCAGCAGGTGCTCGATTTGCACGTGCAGGGGGGGCACATCTTCCAGAGCGGCCGTTCCAAGTCAAAGGACTTGTCGTTTGCGAAGTTCGATCTCAGCTATAACGACATGTTCTTCATTCCAGCAAGAGCGACCGCTGTCTTCACGGTCAGCTTTGATGTTAGCTACAGCACCGACGACTACCTGAATTTGGAGAACGACGTCGCAGCCGACTTTGCAAGCGATCCGAACTTTCGGGTCATCTGTCCGGGTGTGCCGCTCGAGGCGTTGACCTCTCCGCCGGTCGCTGGCGTACTCGAGGGGTCAGCCCCCCGACGGTCATAGTCTCTCTGGGCACAGTGTACGAAGCGTGCGCCTCCCCGCTGCCGGCGGGCGGGGCCTTGAGCTCGCCGCGGATTTCGGAAATCTTGCGCTGGCACCACGCGATGATTTCCTCATCGCTTGGGTCCGCAAGTCCGCAAGGACGAGCGGCAACCGCCCCTGATCGTTTCGGCTCAACCTCGCCAAAGGGCGGGGTCCCGGGCGGCCTTGAGGTCAATCCTCCTGGTTCCCGAGCAGCCAGCGTGAGCTCAATCTGCATTGAATTGGGATCAAGGCCCAGGCTGCGAAACATCGTCAGCGACGAGGCTGTAGCTTTTTGTCCGTGATCGCAGGATCTCGGACTGAGCGACATTTCCCCAGACGCCGGCTGCCGAAGGCGACTTTGACCGTTTCGAACCGCCAGGCAAGGCGGCAAAGAATTCGAGGGCGATCCGGCCGCGGTCGGCAAGTTTGAACCCGGGCCAGCTTGGCCGGTCCGTTGCAGCGAAGCGCAGGCAAGACTGGAGCCCACCCAAGTTTCTTTAGCATTAGACTAAAGTCCTCGGCTCACTTCCATATCGACGCGATTGGCCTTGCACCACCATCGCCCGCTCCGAGAGGGCACAGACCAAAATTATGCTCGATTGTGCGCAGCACGTTATAGTGGTTGTAATTGTCCTTGACTTCCTGAGGCCGCACCATGGCACCGAGAAAA
The DNA here is from genome assembly GCA_963815435.1 of uncultured Alphaproteobacteria bacterium. Taxonomy (GTDB): domain Bacteria; phylum Pseudomonadota; class Alphaproteobacteria; order Geminicoccales; family Geminicoccaceae; genus DATAOG01. Next base: position 18,034 of record CAWFGZ010000005.1, on the reverse strand, counting down.
ACGGTATAGATATGATTACCCGCATCTCGTGACTGCGTGCCTGATTCATCAAACGTGACCACGATCAACGTGTCCTTCATGAACGACTGATTCTGCCGCAGCGGCTCCAGAAAGCTTCTTAGCCACGCTGACGCAAATGACAGCCCCGTGTCGTGTCCGTCATTATCCAGATCTGGCGTATAAAACGCATACACCGGTAGAGTGTTGTTATTCAAATCATCATTAAACTGGCCGCCACTAACGATATTGCCGCATTGATTTTGTTGAATTGGTAGGAAACTCATGAACGGCACGTGCTTCCTTGCATATTTGCCAACGAAATCATCCGTGATACATTGTTCATGATTCGTGCCTGGGGTCGGATATCCCTCGGCATAATTTCTCGATGTGAGTCCCTTTGATTTTAGTAGATCGGCAATCGTGCACTCGTTCAGGTCTCTCTGTTGATCGAAAATCGTTGGAATATCTTTGCCGGCCACCATCGCCAGGTAGTTTGAGTAGGAGGGATGGAACAGGCCGTGGAAATTAGTGAAGTTGGCACCCTGTTTGGCCAATTCGCCGAGGTAAGGATCTCTGATCGCCACCCCGTAGTCCTGATTTTCCAGGACGATGATGAGCACGCGCTCGAACCAACCGGCGGCAACCGGAGCGACGCTGCAGGCGCAGCCGCCCGCCACGGTGGGATACGAAGGGGGGTCGGCGGGCGACGTCCCTGCAATGCTGGCGCATCCGAAGCAGGCGAGCGCGGCCACGGCGGCGAGCAGGCAGGGGCGACCTTGCGTGATCGAGCGATGTTTCATTGGCTATGATCGCCCGGTTGTGAGAGATCTTCGGTAAGGCCGAAACGACGGTGACCACAGCGGCGCCGGCCGTTCGCGGCGCGCGGTCCTCAGAGCGCGATCAGGGCCGCGGCGACGCGGCGGTCCTCGGCGAGGAGGACGTTGTAGGTGCGACAGGCGGCCCCGGTGTCCATCGCCTCGAGGGCGATGCCCTCGGCGCGCAAAGCCTGGCGCAGCTCGGCGGGGACCATGGCGAAACGGCCGCCGCAGCCGAGCATGAGGATCTCGACCGCGGGCTCGGCGGCGCGGATCGGCTCGAGGCTCGCCAGGGTGACCTCGGCGAAATCGCGTACCGGCCACGCGAGCGTGCGCTGGGGCAGGACCAGCACCGAGCCACCGTGGCGCACGCCTGCGATCCGGAAACCGCCCGGCGAGTAGCCCTGGATCAGCTGCCGGCCGGCCGGGACGACGGCGGTCACCACCATGGCCGGCCGTTCGGGCCCTCAGGGCGTCTGGGCCGCCGGCTCCCGCTCGACGGCCCTGCGCAGGTTGAAATGCACCAGCACCGGGGTCGCGATGTAGACGGTCGAGTAGGTCCCGACCAGCACGCCCCAGATCATCGCGATCGTGAAGCCGCGGATCACCGGCCCGCCGAAGATCACCAGCGCCAGGAGTGCGAGCAGCGTGGTCAGCGAGGTCATCACGGTGCGCGCGAGCGTCTCGTTCATCGAGCGATCGAGCAGATCGCGCAGCGGCAGCGTCTTGTACCTGCGCAGATTCTCGCGCACCCGGTCGAAGATCACCACGGTGTCGTTGAGCGAGTAGCCGACGATCGTCAGGATCGCGGCGACCGAGGTCAGATTAAATTCAAGGTTGAAGATGCAAAAGATGCCGATCGTAGTGACGGTGTCGTGGATCAGGGCGAAGATGGCGCCGATGCCGTACTGCCACTCGAAGCGAAACCAGATGTAGGCGAGGATCGCGATGAACGAGTAGCCAACCGCCTGGGCGCCGGCCCAGAACAGCTCGTTGCTGACTTTCGGCCCGACCGACTCGACCCGCCGGTAGGAAACGTCGCTGCCGAAGCGCTCGTTGAGCGCCGACTTGACCTTCTCGACCGCGGCCGTCTGCGCCTCCTCGCCGCCCTCCTGGCGCTGAATCCGGATCAGCACGTCGTTCGGCTCGCCGAAGGTCTGCAGCGCGACCTCGCCGAGGCCGAGCCCGCCGAGGGTCGAGCGCATGGCGCCGAGATCCGCGGCATCGCCCGGCATGCGCACCTCGATCAGTAGGCCGCCCTGGAAATCGATGCCGAAGTTCAGGCCCCTGAGCGGCACGAGGATCAGGGTCAGCAGAATGAGCGCGCCCGACAAGGCATAGCCCCAGTATTCGTAGCGCATGAAGTGGATGTGCGTGCCGTCGGGAACCAGTCGGAAGGAGCGCATGGCCAGGGCCTCAGACCGGCAGCATGACCGGGCGCGTGCGCCTCAGCCAGGTCGCGACGACCAGCCTGGTGAAGGTCACCGCGGTGAACATGGTCGTGGCGATGCCGATCCCGAGCGTCACGGCGAAGCCGCGCACCGGGCCCGAGCCGAAGATATAGAGCAGCACCGCGGCGATCAGGGTCGTCAGATTGGCATCGACGATCGTGCGCAAGGCTTCCCGAAAGCCGGCGTCGACCGCCGCGATCGGCGTCCGGCCGAGATGCGCTTCCTCCCGGATCCGCTCGTAGATGAGGACGTTGGAGTCGACCGCCATGCCCATCGTGAGCACGATGCCGGCAATGCCCGGCAGCGTGAGCGTCGCCTGCAGGATCGAGAGCGCGCCAACCAGAAGCAGCAGGTTCACGACCAGGGCGATGTCTGCGATGACCCCGAAGACGCCGTAGTAGAGCACCATGAAGCCGGTGACCAGGACGAACGCGACCACGCCCGCGATCTTGCCCTCGGCGATCGAGTCGGCGCCGAGGTCGGGGCCGACGCTGCGCTCCTCGACGATGTTGAGCGGCGCCGGCAGCGCGCCCGCGCGCAGGAGGATCGCCAGCTCGTTGGCCGACTGCGCGGTGAAGTTGCCCGAGATGACGCCGCTGCCGCCGAGGATCGGCTCACGGATCCTGGGCGCGCTGATCACCTTGCCATCGAGCACGATCGCCAGCAGCTCGCCGACATGCTCGCGGGTCACGGCGCCGAACTTGCGCGCACCGACCGAGTCGAAGCGAAAGCTGACCACCGGCTCGTTCTGCTGGTAGGTCGCCTGAGCGTCGACCAGGTTGCCACCGCTCACCTCGACCTGCTTGCGGACCACGAGCTCGCCCTGGCCGCCGCCCTTCTCCGCGCTCGGCAGCAGCTCCGACCCGGGCGGCAGGTTGCCGGCCAGCGCCTGCTGCAGCGGCGTCTGCATGTCGACCAGGTGGAAGGTGAGCTTGGCGGTCGTGCCGAGCAGCCGCTTGATGCTCTCCGGGTCCTTCTCGCCCGGCACCTGGACCAGAATCCGGTCCTCGCCCTGGCGCTGGATGGTCGGCTCGCGGGTGCCCAGCTCGTCGATCCGCCGGCGCACGATCTCGAGCGACTGGCGCACCGCCGCATCCCGGATGTCCTGGACCGTCTTGTCGCTCAGGCGGACGTCGATCCGGCCGCCTTCGCCCTGCGTCACCTCGATCTCTTTGGAGAACCGGTTGGGATTGAGCTGGCTCAGAACGTCGAGGGCCTGCGGGGCGCCCGCCGGATCGGTCAGCGTGAAGGTCACCGCCTCGCCGCGCACGCCAAGGCCGCGATAGCCGATCCGTGCCTGGCGCAGATGCGTGCGGACGTCCTCGATCAGCGTGTTCAGCCGCTCCTGGATGACCGACTTGAGATCGACCTCGAGCAGCAGATGCGAGCCGCCCTGGAGGTCGAGGCCGAGGTTGATCTGCTGGTGCGGCAGCCAGTCGGGCATGCGCGCCATCTCGGCGCGCGGGAACAGGTTCGGCAGGCTGAACACCAGCCCGGCAAAGCAGACGCCGAGGATCAGAACGACCTTCCAGGTGGCGAAGCGGAGCATCAGCGCGCGGCTACTTCTTGCCGAACAGCTGCGACATGAGGTTCTTGCCGAACAACTGCGCCATCAAGCCGGTCTTGGCGTCGCCCGAAGCGCCCGCCTCGGCCTTGGCCGACCCCTGCGCCGCCGCCGTCGGCTCGGGCTTGCCCAGCACCTCCGAGATCGTGCTCCGCGCGATCCGCACCCGGACGTCTTTCGCGATCTCGACCAGAAGCTCGCTGTCCTCGACCTTGACCACCGAGCCGATGATGCCGCCCGCGGTCAGCACCTTGTCGCCGCGCCGCAGCGCCCCGATCATGTCGCGGTGCGTCTTCATCTTCTTCTGCTGCGGCCGGATCAGCAGGAAATAGAAGACCACGAAGATCAGGAGCAAAGGCGCGAGCGAGATGAGGTCGAAGCCGCCCGGGGCTCCGCCTGCCGCCTGGGCATAGGCCGGAGAAATCAGCATCGTCGTCCTCGTCGAGATCGTGCGCCTTTACGGGCGGCGGACTATAGCCAGCGCCTCGGCAAAAGCCAACAGCAGGCACCCCGCCTCCCCTCCGTCAGGGAGGTAGTCCACCCGGTTGCGCCGTTCAAGCCTTGCCGCGGCCCCGGTCCGCCCCCGGCCGCGCCTCCCCGAGGGCCCGCCCTCAGCGTGGCAGGCGGATCTGCAGCGCGCGCCGCATGCTATCGAGCATGTCGATCAGCACGCCGCGCCGCTGACCGGCCTCCGCCGCCCGCATGCGCGCCTCGACCAGCAGGTGGTTGACCGCGTTCAGACGGCGCGCGAGCACCATCGCGATGTAGAGCGCCGCGACCGGCTCCGCCCGGAGGAAGCTCTCCGCGTCCTCGACGAAGTAGAAGCTCGACGACTGCACCGCCAGCACGTCGGCCGTGTGCGCCTGGCTGAGGAGCGCCGCGACGTCGCCGAACACCGCGCCCGGCTCGCTCACCCGGGTAAGGAAGACCTCCTCCATCACGATGTCGACGGTGCCATGCTTCAGGAACAGCAGCCAGCCGGTGGCACTGCCCTCGGAGAGGACGACGTCGCCCGGCTCGAACACCCGGATCGGGAAGTCGGTCAGTTTCTCCAGAATCTGGCTCGGTTCGATGGTCAGCATCGGCCCGACCTCCTCATTTCATTGGGCGTGAGGGCCGCCCGCGGCCGCTGGCTTCGGCCGAGCCCCGGACGCCTCTCTCGGTGCCGCCGCCAACACTGGCCCTTTTGCCCACTCCGGGCAAGCCTCTCTGCGCCGCGGGCCGCCCTCACGCCCGCCCCGCCGACCGCGGCCCTTCGGCGAGCGCAGCGCCGGCCTGCTTCAGCTCGACCTCGACGAAGGCGAATTCGAACGGATTGATGTTGATCACGTCGTGCTCGACGCCCGCCTCGCGAAAATACGGCACGCCCTTCTGCAGCACCGCCCGGCTCCGCTCGGCCGCCGCACCCACCAGCTCGAGCTCGCCCGAGGTCATGGGCAGGACGACGTAATCCAGCCCGTGGCGATGCCAGCCGGTCGCCGCCCCGGGCGCAAAGCGCCATTCGGTGACCCGTACCCGCTCGTTGTCGATCAGCACCGTCGGCACCGCTTTTTCGGACATGACGGGTCCATCCCTGTTGCGTGTTGGCAGGCCTGGCGACCCGGCTCGCGGATCAACCCGCCTGCGCGTTCATTCTTATCAGCCCGGCGGGTCACAGCCAGCCGGCGGCGGGACGTAGCTCTCGGCGTAAGCCCTCGCCGACGCGATGGCCGACTTGTACGCCCTTTCCCCGCCGGCCGTGCTTGGATAGCCGTGCTTGGCAAAGTAGGCCTGCAGCGCGGCCCGATCAGTGTAAGCCTTCGCCGCATCGATGGCGGATCTGTACGCCCGCTCCCCGCCGGCCGTGCTCGGGTAGCCGTGCTTGGCATAGTAGGGCTGCAATCGAGCTGCCTGGGCGTAAGCCTTCGCCGACTCGATGGCCGACCTGTACGCCCTCTCCCCGCCGGCCGTGCTCGGATAGCCGTATTTGGCATAATAGGCCTGCAACCCGGACTCACAGACGGCCGATCCCTCCGCGCCAGTGCCGCCCGCGGCAGCGTCACACGCTCTGGCGCAAAGGGCCAGGCCAGCCACGATCCAGCCGCCCCATCTCGAGACCCGCCCGTTCCGTTCTGGCAACCGATGCTCTCCAGGTTCTCGTGTTCAGGTGACGCGCCCGGCGCGCTTCTGCTGCTTGGCAGGATATCGCCTGCCGGCTTCCCCCGCCATTGGCTTTGAATTGAAACTGAATAAGACTTAGATCAGGTCGTTCGTGATGCGCGCGCGCCCGAAGGGAGGAACAGACGTGAGCGAAGTGCTCGCCGTCGCTTTCGACGATCGCAATGCCGCCGCCGACGTCCTGGACAAGCTGCGTAGCCTCGGGGCCGCCCATCTGGTCGAGCTCGAGGACGCCTGCGTCGCCCAGCGCGGCGTCGACGGCCGCTTGCAGCTCTCCCAGGCGATCGGCCATCGTCTCCCGCTGCACGGCCGCTTCTGGCACGACCTGGTCCATCACCTCCTGCACCACGGCCGGCATCGCGAGGCCGCTTGTGACACGCCGGACTGCAGGCTCGACCGCAGTTTCTGCTGCCAGTCCGCGGACGCGCTGCGGCCGGGCACATCGGCGTTGTTCGTGTTGGTCCGCGAGACCTCGGCCGACGCTCTGATCGAGAGCCTGGAGAGACACAAAGGCCGGGTCCTCCGCTCGACCCTGCCCGAGCGCGAGGAGGAGGCGGTCGAGATGGCGGTCGGCATGCGTCCCCCCAAGGCGCCTTCGGCGGCCGAGCTCCAGGCCATGATCGCCGAGGAGGACGACGAGCTGGTGCAGGAGGCGCGGCACAAGCGCGCCGCGGCCCAGGAGCGTCGCCGGCGCGAGATCGAGCGCCTGCGCCGGGGCGGTCTGGCCCCGGACGACATCCGCGCTGTGATCCAGCGCTGTACCGACGCCGCCCGGGCCGGACAGGCGAGCGTGCTCGCCTACCGCTTCCCGAGCGAGGTCTGCCTTGACGGCGCCCGGGCGATCAACAATGGCGAGCCGGACTGGCCCGCCACCCTGAGCGGCCAGCCGCGCGCGCTCTACGAGTACTACCAGAACGTCTTGCGCCCCGCGGGCTATCACATCCGAGCGGCGATCCTGAACTTTCCGGGCGGCATCCCGGGCGATGCCGGCCTGTTCCTCAGATGGGCGAACTGATCATGATGACATACGTACCGGTAGCGGACATTCACCCATGGTGACGGCGGACGCTCCGCGGACGAATGGCCTGAAGGAAACCGGGCCGATCCGACCGAGGCAGGCATTTTGACCGAAAGCAGTCTTTCCACCATCTATCGCGACTACATCGACTGCCTCAACCGGTGGGATTGGGCGGCGTTGGGGCAATTCGTTCATGACGAAGTGCACTACAACGGTCAATTGATTGGATTGTCAGGTTATCTCGCAATGTTGGAGAGAGATTTTCGTGAAATCCCGGACCTTCATTTCGACATTCATCTTTTGATCTGCGAGTCTCCGCACGTTGCGAGCCGTTTGAGATTTGACTGCACGCCGAAGGGGAATTTCCTCGACCTTGACATCAATGGGCGCAAAGTTTCGTTTACAGAAAATGTATTCTATAAGTTCGACGGCCGCAAGATCGAAGCGGTATGGTCCGTCATCGATAAGGCCGCTATCGAAGCGCAGCTATAGCGACGGGTGAACCGCTTTTAAGGGACCGCGTCATGGCCGAGCAGTTCGAGGTCTTCCTGAGCTATGCCCTGCCTCTCTCCAGTCCCTGCGTGGGTGAAGTGGTTACAAACGATTGCCTGACGGTCGCCGGGCTGGGAACCCGGCGAACAAGATACGACAAGCACGATCCTTCTCGGTCAGCAAACCTTGAATTCTTTTTGTGTGTCGCGAGCGGCCACTGAAGCGGCCGGTCGCGAAGTTCTGATGGAGCTTCGAGTACCCCTCCCTTGCGAGGATCGATTTCGTCGAGTAGCTCCAGTTGAAATCCGCCGCCTCACCGCCTCGAGCGACCCGCGCACCACGGCAGCGATGTCGTCAGGTTGCGGTCCGGGCGATTCCGGATCAAACTCGCCCCTCGCGGGGGCTTTCCATGGAACGCCCTGCCTTATTCTCGCTGCCGATTTGACCTTGCCTTTGCCGGAGGATGTGATGAGCGATATCCGGAGTAAGCTCGAAGCCTTGTGCGACGCCTTCAACGCGCACGATCTCGATGCCGTCATGGCCCACTTTGCCGATGACTGCGTGCTCGAGATGCCGCGCGGTCCGGACCCCTGGGGGGCGCGCTCCGACGGCAAGGCCGCCGTGCGCGCGGCCCTCGCCGGCCGCTTCCGGGGCCTCCCCGATGTCCACTACGGCGATGCCAGCCATTTCGTCGACCGCGATACCGGCATCTCCAAATGGACGCTCACCGGCACCACCTCCGAGGGCCGCCGGCTCGAGGTGCGAGGCTGCGACTTCTACACCTTCCGCGACGGGCTGGTGGTGCGGAAGGATTCTACTGGAAGATTGTCGGGTAGATACCGCGCGCGGACTCCCCCGCCGCCGCACCTGACGGCGCGCCCATTTGAATTGCTGGGAGAGCCGGTCCGCCAGGCCCGCTATTGCACTCGCCCACCTGACACAAACGCGGTACTCTATGCCCGGGCCATGATTTCGGTATCAGCGATTGCGCGCCGCCATGCTCGACCAACCCCTCGGCTTTCACGCGAAAGCGCCCCTCTCCGCTTGGAACAAGCGGCTCGGGGTCGATTATCCCGGCGTCTTCAAGGCGCTCACCAAGGCGACCGTCGCCTACTTCAGCGGCAACGCCGCGGGCGCGGTCAACGCCGCGATAGATGGCATCGCCGCCTTCAAGCTGGAGAGCAATCTGTCACCGCCCGAGCTCGCCTGGCACCTGACCCGCCGCGCGCTCGCCCGCGCCATGGCCGAGCTCACGGTCGAGGCGCTGAAGAGCATGGACCAGGAACCGAGCGATCCGCTCGGCCTGGTCGCAGAGCTCGACGGCGCCCTCGATCAGGCGACGATCTGGATCGACCGGGATTTCTTCCTCCGGCCGGGTGAGCTTCCCGTCGTCGAGGTCGTGCAGCGGCCGTTCGGCGAATGGCTTGCGGGCATCGGGCTGAACGAGCCGCGGGTCGGCTCGATCACGAGGCGCCTGCCCGCTTACTTCACTTTCGCGCTCCACCGCGAATGGGCGTCCGAGCCCGAGCTTTACGCGCCGATCGACGCCGAGCTCAGGAAAGCCGAGACGCCATTTGCCCGAGCCTATGCGCGTGAGCGCGCGTGGCTCAGGAACGCCGCCTATCTCCGCCGCCTGGTCCAGGAGCCGGTGTTCGAGGAGAGCTTCGGGCTGGAGCAGGTCTACGTTCCGCTCCGGGCCTGGTTCGGTGAGCGAATGGCCGCTCGGCCGCCGCGCGTTCGAGGAGACGAGGGGGAAGCCGAGGAGGAGCAGAAACGCAAAATCGCCGTCGATCTCGATCTGCATCTGACGGAATGGCTGGAGGCGTGGGACCCGAAGGACCCGGTGCGGATGATCTGCGGCGGTCCAGGCTCGGGCAAGACCAGCTTCGCTAAAATTTGGGCCGCGGCCCATGCCGGACAGGATCACCGGGTCCTGTACGTGCCGCTGCACCGGCTCGACTTCCAGGGCGACCTGCAGCGGGCGTTCTCAGGCTTCCTCGCCGACTGGAACGTACTCCCGCATGACCCGCTGGATTCCAATGAGGGCGAGCGTCGGCTCCTGATCCTGTTGGACGGTCTGGACGAGCTCGCGATGCAGGGTCGCGCCGGGCAGGAGGTGGCACGGGAGTTCGTGGAAGCGGTCTGCCGTCGGGTCGAGCGCGTGAACGAACAGGAAGGACGCTGCATAAAGATCGTGCTCGGCGGTCGGGACATCGTAGTGCAGGCAGCCGAGCGCTCATTCGAGGACCGGCAGATCCTACATGTCCTGCCGTATCACGGCACAGACGCCCGCGCGTTCGTCGATGAGCACAAACTACTGGAGGCGAACGATTACGCCTGCGACCGCTGGTGGCGCCAGTTCGGCGCTGCGACAGGCGACGGTTACACAGGCGTGCCGAACCCTCTCGCCGATAAGGACTTGGAAGACATTACCGCGCAGCCGTTGTTTAACTATCTTCTCGCCCTCAGCTATCGCCACGGTCGCCGGGACTTCTCCAATCTCAACCTGGTTTACGAGGACCTTCTCGGCCGGGTCTATGAACGGAAATGGGGACCCGGCAAGCACCCGACCGCCAAGGTCCTTCGAAGAGAGGACTTCGATGCGCTCCTGAACGAGCTTGCCCTGGCCGCGTGGCACAGCACCGGCGCCGCGCGAACGATCACCGAGACCGAAGTCGAGCGTGCGTGCGGACGTGCAGAGCTTACAACACAATTGGGCATCTTCAAGGACGGAGCCCGGCGCGGGGCGGTCAGCTTGCTCGCTGCTTTCTACTTCCGCCAGGCGGGATCGATCGAAGGCGAGCGGACCTTCGAGTTCACCCACAAGAGCTTCGGCGAGTACCTGGTAGCACGACGCATTGTGCGTTGGATGGAAGATATACATGAAGAGCGGAGGCGTAATCAGACGAATCGTCAACGGGGATGGTCTATCGAAGATTCTCTGATAAAATGGATTGAGGTTGCCGGCCCAACCTGACCAGATCTTGAGCTTACTTCATTCTTAGTGCGCGAACTAGGACTTCCGGCTAGAACAGTAGTAATCTCTTCCTTTCACAAAACATTCTCGGAACTACTACGCGACAGTTTGACCCATCTTCGACAGTTGGGGCCGGCGAGAGGCTCTGAAAGCCGCAGATTTCCTAGGGTCGGGGGTGGGTCGAGCTCAAAATGTAGTGCCACGTCAGTCGATCGATTTTGCTTGAATTCATGCGGTCACAGTGGACATGTGTGTGCGCGCCACGCGGAGGCGCGCATGTACTTCCGCAAGAAGACCTCCGGCGGACGCGTCTACCTCCAGATCGCCGAGAGCCGGCGGGTCGGAGGTCAGGTCCGCCAGCGGGTGATCGCCACCCTCGGCCGCCTGGATGCGCTCCGAGGCGAGCGGGCAGTTGGAGCGGCTGCTGCGCTCGGGGGCGCGCTTCGCGACGCTCGCGATGGTGCTGACCGCGGCGCAGGACGACCCGACGGCGGCGGTCCGGCGGATCGGGCCGGCCCTGGTGTTCGAGCGCCTGTGGGCCGAGACCGGCTGCCGGGCGGTGATCGAAGACTTGGCCAGGGAGCGCAGGCACGAGTTCGCGCTCGAGCGGGCGATCTTCCTCACCGTGCTGCACCGGCTGATGGGGGGCGGCTCGGATCTGGCGGCCGATCGTTGGCGCGAGGACTACCGAATCGCCGGCGCCGAGGCGCTGGAGCTCCACCATCTCTACCGGGCGATGGCGTGGCTCGGCGAAGAATTGCCGGAGGAGGAGCAGGACGCGCGCACGCCGTTCGCCCCGCGCTGCACCAAGGACCTGGTCGAGGAGCGGCTGTTCGCCCACCGGCGCGATCTCTTCAGCCGGCTCGACCTGGTGTTCATGGACACCACCAGTCTCTACTTCGAAGGCGCCGGCGGGCAGACCCTCGGCCGCCACGGCCACAGCAAGGACCATCGCCCGGACCTGCCGCCAGATGATCCTGGCGGTCCTGATCGATGGCGACGGGCGGCCGGTGTGCTCCGAGATGTGGCCGGGCAATGTCGCCGACGTCACCACGCTGATCCCGGTGATCGACCGGCTGCGCCGGCGCTTCGCGATCGGCCGGATCTGCGTGGTCGCCGACCGCGGCATGATCAGCGCCGAGACCATCGCGGCGCTCGAGGCGCGCAGGCTGCTCTATCTGCTCGGCACCCGCGAGCGCACCGACAAGGTGGTGCGCGATGTCGTGCTCGCCGACACCGCGCCGTGCGTGCCGCTGACGATCACCAAGCGCGGCCATGAGATCGACTACGAGGCCAAGGCGGTGACCGTCGGCGGTCGACGCTACATCCTCTGCCGCAACCATCAGGAGGCCGAGAAGGACGCCGCCGCGCGCGACGCCATTCTGGCCAGCCTCGAACGCCAGCTGGCCAAGGGCGACAAGGCGCTGGTCGGCAACACCGGCTTCCGCCGCTTCCTGAAGACCGAAGGCGACGGCCACTTCGCCATCGACCCCGCCAAGGCCGAGGCAGGACGCCAGGTTCGACGGCGTCTTCGTGCTGCGCACCAACACCGACCTCGATCCGCTCGCCGCCATGCTGCGCTACAAGCAGCTCTGGACCGTGGAGGCGGCCTTCCGCACGGCCAAGCACCTGCTCGCCACCCGGCCGATCTTCCACAAGCTCGACGAGACCATCCGCGGCCACGTCTTCTGCTCCTTCCTCGCCCTGGTGCTCAAGAGCGAGCTGGAGCAGCGCATCGCCGCGCTCGGCCGCGACGGCTCCTGGTCCGAGATCCGCGCCGACCTCGACTCGCTGACCGAGACCGAGATCGCCCATGACGGCCGGCGCTTCCTCGTCCGCTCCGCCCCGCGCCCCGCCGCCAGCCTCGCGCTGCGCGCCGCCGGCGTCGCCCTGCCGCCGACCGTCCAGGCCCTCGCGGCCGACTGATCCCACCCGCCAATGTAGTGCCACGCCGCGGTCGCGGCGCCGATTGCCGTTCACGTTCAGCTACTTAGCAAAACCCACTGTCGAAGATGGGTCAGGGGTCAGATCTGGCGCTTGAGCGTTGCTCAGCCGGTGCGGGCAGAGCGCTGGCTACTGGGCCTTGCGCTGGTGCGCTTCCATGTAGGCGCACAGGACCGCGTTCATGCGCGTGAGGTGGCAGCGGCCCTGGGCCTTGAACCAGGCCAGCACGTCGGCGTCGATCCGCAGGGCGGGACCGCGACCCGGGCGTGGCGCCAGAAGTCCTCGTCCAGCTCGATCTGCGGCGCCTCGGCGCGGGTCGGCACGTCGTCACCCCGCGGGCCGGCCATCCGCTCGAGCTCCGCGGCCGAGTAGCGCTTCATCGACGTCTACTTCCCTCGGCGCCGTGTTCAACCTGTTGTGACCGGCATCCGGACAGAAAGGGTTTGCCAGCGGGGGGCGCCCGCCGCTAGACTGCCTTTCTCCAAGCTGGGAGTGACGCCATGATACGCAGCGTTCTGGCCCTTGCCGCTTTGCTGGCCTTGGCGGTCAGCAGCGGCACGGCGTTCGCCAACTGCGGCGGCGAGCACGTCGGCAACACCAAGCAGACGCTCGCATCGGACGACGGCAAATCGAGCAAGCCGATCATCGTGCCGAAGAGCGACAAAGATAGCTGAGCCGGGCGATCGGTCCTGGCCAGCAACCGCCGCTCCCCGAGCGGCGGTTTTTTGTTGCGGTCCGCGGGCGGAGCGCCGGCTACCGGGCTTTGCGCGTGTGTGAGCCTTCATGTAAGCGCGCAGGACCGCGTTCATGCGGGTCAGGTGGCCGCGCCCCTGGGCCTTGAACCAGGCCAGCACGTCGGCTTCGATTTGCAGGTGAACCGAGGTCTTGCCGGGCGGGACCACGACCTGGGCGTGGCGCCAGAAGTCCTCGTCCAGCTCGATCTCCGGCGCATCGGCGCGGGTCGGCATGTAGTCACCGCGGGCGGCCATGCGCTTGAGCTCCGCGGCCGAGTAACGCTTCATTTATAGCTTGTCGAAATCGGATCGAACCGGCGCCGTGTCATAGATGATCGTGACGGCGGCGAACTTGCTGCGGTCTTCGGTCAGCTCGAAGACATCGACGGCCTCGATCGTAGCCGGCTTGCCATGTCCTACCGTGCGCGTATAGGCGACGTGAACCGCCGCCCGCGATGGGTCCGACGCCCCCACGAAGATCGTTTTGAGCGCCATCGAGCGACCGCTGGTGATCCGCATGACGTTGGTGTAGAAGTCCCGTGCCGGCTGCTTACCCGAAATCGGTGACGTGGCCGTCGCGTGATCCGCGAAGTTTGCGAGCACGGCCTGCAGATCGCTGCTTTCCATGGCAGCAAGATAACTCCTGCACAGTTCCTCAACCTTCGCCACCTCATCCGTGCTCACCGGTACGGCCTCCCTCTGCGCAAACGTTACCATGCCGCCAGCACGAATAGAACGTTAACAATTGGGTTGACGCCCAGGCAGCGCTGGCTGCGGCGGCCACCGGAGAATTCCAATTCATATCTCTTTCGGAATCCGGTCCCTCCTTCCAAGTGCTCGGGCCGACATCGCGGGCGAGCGGGCCGGCGCGCGAGCGCACGAAGGCGCAGAAGTGTAGCCTCCGGCGCATTGATCCTCCGATCAACTCAACGTTAGGATCAATCGCTGGAGGATGTTGCCTCCCGAAGGGTCCAGGGATTCCGCGACATTGGCGTTTTCTCAATATTCGGCGCGAAGGCGATGGACTGAGTTGATGCTGATCGGCTTGAGATTTGTCGGTGGAAGCAGAACACGCGCCACTTCTGCACCATTGTGGCGCATCTATGCGTCACCCCTGTCTTATCGATACGCGTTTTACATGTCAACCAGAATTAGCCTGAAGTCGTGTCAAGAAATGATTTCGCGGAGACACCATTGAACATTCGACCGATTTTGCGTGTGTTGCAACGAACTTTCATCAGTATAGTGGCAAAGTAGGAATTGCAATTTCTGCTGTTTCTTGAGCACGATTGCCGGTCTCGGTCGTGATCTGGAGCGTTGGCGCGCATCCGCGGGCCCGGCCGGCGCCCGACGTTGACAGGCCGCGGCGCCGCTGGCACGGTTTCGAGCAATGCAGCGCCGGTTTGTCCGGGCACGCTGCGCGGCGGCGCCAGATCGCGTCGTGGGCGAGCGCCCGAGCGCGCCAGAGAGGGAGCCAGGGATGAACCCCGAGGATGCCAGATATCCGAGCCTCGAGGGGCGGGTCGTCTTCGTGACCGGCGGCGGGTCCGGCATCGGGGCGGGCGTGGTCGAGCATTTCTCTGCCCAGGGCTCGAGGGTCACCTTCGTCGACATCGCCGAAGAGGCCTCGGAGGCGCTGCTCGAGACCATCGGGGCGCGCGGGCAGCCGCGGCCCCGCTTCATCGCCTGTGATCTGCGCGACATCGAGGCGCTGCGGGCTGCGGTCGCTGAGACCTGTGCCGCCGACGGGCCGATCCGCGTGCTGGTCAACAACGCCGCCAACGACGATCACCACCGGCTCGAGGAGGTCACGGTCGACTATTGGGACGATCGGATGGCGGTCAATCTGCGCCATCAGTTCTTCGCCGCGCAGGCGGTGCGGCCACAGATGCGCGATGCCGGCGGCGGCTCGATCATCAACTTCGGCTCGGTCACCTGGATGATCGGCGACCGCGACTGCGCCGCCTACGTCACCGCGAAATCGGCGATCAACGGCCTGACCCGGGGGCTCGCGCGCGAGCTCGGCCCCGAGAACATCCGGGTCAACTGCGTCGTGCCCGGCTGGGTCATGACCCGGCGCCAGGTGCGGCTGTGGCTCGACGCGGCGGGCGAGCGGCAGATCGCAGAACGGCGATGCCTCCCCGACCGTCTCTATCCCGCCGATGTCGCGCGCATAGCGTTGTTCCTGGCCGCAGACGACAGCAGCCGCATGTGTTCCTCGCAGCATCTTATTGTCGACGGAGGTTGGGTGTGACGGGCCGCCGAGTACGGGAGGAGCACTCTAGGATGCCCTGGGTCGAGATGGAGGAGCTGAGCAAGACCTTCGGAGCGCAAGCCGCGTTGCGCGATTTCACCATCGCGATCAAGCGCGGCGAGCTCGTCTCGCTGCTCGGCCCTTCGGGGTGCGGCAAGACAACGACGCTGCGCATCGTAGCGGGATTCGAGACGCCGGACTCGGGTCAGGTGCGCATCGCCGGCGAGAATATCCTGCACGCTGCGCCGCACCGCCGACGCATGGGCATGGTCTTCCAGAACTATGCTCTGTTCCCGCACCTGACGGCGGCGGAGAATATCGCCTTCGGAATGCGCATCGCCAGGCGCGGCCGCGACGAGATCAGCCGCCGGGTGGACGAGCTGCTGGCCCTCGTGAGACTTCACGACATCGATCGCACCAAGATGCCACGGCAGATGAGCGGCGGCCAGCAACAGCGCGTCGCCGTCGCGCGGGCGCTGGCGATCGAGCCGCGGATGTTGCTGCTCGACGAACCGCTGAGCGCGCTCGACGCGGTGGTCCGTCTCGACTTGCGCGACCAGCTCCGCGAAATCCAGACCGCGCTCGGCATGACCACGATATTCGTCACCCACGATCAGGAAGAGGCGCTAGCCATCTCCGACCGCATCGTCGTCATGCGTGATGGGCGGATCGAGCAGGTCGGAACGCCGGAAGAAATCTATGCCCAGCCGAGATCGCGCTTCGTCGCCGGATTCATCGGTAAGATGAACATTCTCGATGGCCAGGTCAGCGACACGCATAAAGGGCGCGTCCGCTGCGGCGATCACCAGATTCTGGTTCCCGCCGAGAGCACTGAACGCATGCTGGTCGGCCAGGGCGTCACGCTGCTCGTGCGACCCGAGGCGATTTCTCTCAGCGAGCCTGAAAACGCTGCGGCGAGCAATGGCAACAGCCTCATCGCCTCTGTCGACGGCGTGACCTTTCTCGGCGTCGCCAAGCGCTTCGCCCTCAACGCCCGCGGCCACCCTTTCATCGTCGACGTCCCGACGGCACAGGAGAAGTCGTTCCGGCGCGGCGACCGTGTCGCCCTGTCGTTCCGGCCCGACGCGTGCCGCGTGCTCGCACCGGATCGGGCGGCCTGACATGGGCCGGCGGAGACCAGTCGCATGACCTCAGGCATGCAGCTTACGGTCCTGGGTGCGGGCACCGCCGTTCCGGCGCCACGCCGCAGCTGCGCTGGCTACTTGCTGCGCTTCGGCGAGCAAAGGCTGGTCCTCGACATGGGGCCCGGAACATTGGCACGGCTCGCCGCAGCTGGCGCCAGCTACCGCGACCTCGACCGTATCTTCATCAGCCACCTCCATCCCGATCATGTCCTCGACCTAGTGGGGCTCCTGCAGGCGAACAATGCCACGCCCGGCTGGACGCGGACGGCACCGCTGGAGGTTGCCGGCTGTCGCGGGCTCCGCGGCTTCATCGATGCAATCACGGAGCTCTTCGACGGCATCGCTCCGGAACACTACGCCCTGAACGTGACCGAGCTCGACGTCGGCCGTCATCAACATGACGACTGGACCCTGGCGGTCGCACTGACCGGCCATACCACCAACAGCCTAGCGTTTCGCATCGAGGCCGCCGGGCGCGTCGTGGTCTACTCCGGTGACGCGACCGAGGTTGCGGAACTCGCCGCCCTGGCACGGGGAGCGGATCTCTTCGTCTGCGAGTGCGCCTTCCCGCAGGGCTATGAGACGGACGATCACATGACCGCCGACGCCGCCGGACGCGTGGCGCAAGCGGCGGGCGTGAAACGCCTCGTGCTGACGCACGTCTACCCGACGACAAGTGATGAGGCGATCATCCGACAGGCCAGCGCCGTCTACGACGGACCGGTCGATGCCGCTGTCGATTTAATGGTCATTGCGGTGTGAGGGAGAGGGCGATGAAGCGACCTCTTCGTCTCGCATGGCTGGGGCTCGCGCCTTTCGCGCTCTTCGCCGTCGCCTTCGAAATCCTGCCGATGCTGGTCCTCGCGCGGTCGAGCTTCATCGCCGACGACAGGTTGTCGCTGTCAAACTTCGGGCGGGCGCTCAGCCCGCAGATGACGGCCGCGTTCGGCAACAGCCTCTTCCTGTCCTTCTGCACCGCGTTTGCCGGAATCACGCTGGGGACCGCCGTAGCTTATGCCATCATCACCTCGCCGCGTCCCTCCATCAGGCACGCACTGACGGCGCTCGCCGACGTGACCGCGAACTTTGGCGGGGCGCCGCTCGCCTTCGCCTTTATCATCACGCTTGGCTCAACCGGCGTGGTGACGTTGCTGCTCCGCTCAATCGGCATCCACCTCTATCCATCGTTTCGCATCTATTCGATCTCTGGCCTGATCATCTCCTATACCTACTTTCAGATGCCTCTGGCCATCCTGCTCATCATCCCGTCGCTGCTCGGTCTGCAGAAGGAGTGGCGCGAGGCAGCGACGAGCCTTGGTGCGGCGCCACGCCAGTACTGGACGCGCGTGGCGTTGCCCATCCTCACGCCGAGTCTGCTGAGCAGCTTCTTCCTGCTGTTCGCCAATGCATTCGGTGCCTACGCGACGGCATGGACGCTGACCGGATCCGGCGTGAACCTGGTTACCGTCCAGATTGCCGCCGC
>CAWFGZ010000004.1:0-35423 GCA_963815435.1 uncultured Alphaproteobacteria bacterium | reverse complement strand
GATAGTTGATGCATCTTGATCGCGACGAGTAATCGGCAAGATAAAAGGGGCAGAGCTTGCCATCCAGATCGGCTTGAGATTCCTGAGCGCTGCGGATCAATCTCCAGCGTGGATGGAGGCGATGGAGGCGGAAAATCAGCGCTCGAGAATCTCCTTGAGGAAGGCGCGGGTGCGCGCTTCGCGCGGGCGGGTGAAGATCTCGGCGGGCATGCCCTCCTCGGCGATCACGCCGCCCTCCATGAACAGGACGCGGTCGCAGACCTGGCGGGCGAAGTTCATCTCGTGGCTGACCACGACCATGGTCATGCCGCGGGCCGCGAGGTCGCGCATGACGCCCAGCACCTCGCCGACCAGCTCGGGGTCGAGGGCGCTCGTCACCTCGTCGAACAGCATCGCCTTGGGCCCCATGGCAAGCGCGCGCGCGATCGCGACCCGCTGCTGCTGGCCGCCCGAGAGCTCCTCGGGGTAGTGATCGGCGCGATCGGCGAGGCCGACCTGGGCGAGCAGCGCCGCGGCCGCCGCGCGCGCCTCGGCCTTGGGGCGCTTCAGCACGTGGACGGGGGCCTCCATGACGTTCTCGAGCGCGGTCAGATGCGGGAACAGGTTGAAGGCCTGGAAGACCATGCCGACCGTGGCCCGGATCGCGGCGATCCGGCGCGGGGCCTGCAGCCGGAGGCGCCCGCCCGCCGCCTCCTCCCGATAGGCGACCTGGCCATCGATCCGGATCCGGCCGCGCTCGGGCACCTCCAGCCAGTTGAGGCAGCGAAGGAGGGTCGACTTGCCCGAGCCCGAGGGGCCGATCACGCAGATCACCTCGCCCGCGTCGACGCTCAGGCTCACGCCCTTCAGGACCTCGATGTGGCCGAAGGACTTGTGCAGATCCTCGGCCTCGATCATCGGCCGGCGGTTGGCCTCCCGCCCGCTCACGCCAGCCGCCTGCGCCGGCGATAGCCCTGGCGCGAGCGCGCCTCGAGGTGATTGACCAGCCGCGTCGCCGCGAAGCCGACCAGGAAGTAGAGGGCGGCCACGACCGTGTAGAGGGTGAAGTACTGGTAGTTGCGGGCGGCGATCAGCTGGGCGCTGAACAGGACCTCCTGCACGCTCACGACCGAGCAGAGGGCCGTGTCCTTGAACAGCGAGATCAGGTAGTTGCCGAGCGCCGGGATGACGAGGCGGACGGCCTGCGGCAGGACGATGCGCCGGAGCGCCAGGCTGCGGGTCATGCCGAGCGCGGCCGCGGCATCGCTCTGGCCGCGCCCGATGCCCTGGATGCCGGAGCGGTAGACCTCGGAGATGTAGGCCGAGTAGTTGAGGGTGAGCGCGATCACCGCCGCGGTGAAGCTGTCGAGCCGGATGCCGACCTCGGGCAGCACGTAGTAAATGTAGATGAGCTGCAGGAGCAGGGGCGTGTCCCGGATCACCTCGACGTAGGCGAGAACGAACCAGGCGAGCGGCCTGCGGCCCGTACATGCGGGCGAGCGCCACGAGGAGCCCGAGGACGAGGCTCAGGCAAATGACGATGACGGTGAGCTCGACGGTGATCAGCAGGCCGGCGAGCAGCGGGCCGAGGCTCTCGACGGCGACCTCGGGATTGAACAGCTCCATGTCGCGGGCGCGCCCGGGCGGGCCCCGGGGCCGGGCTCAGCCCCGGGGCGTCGCGCGCTCAGGGATTGAGCTTGAACCAGAACAGGTTGCGGTCGCTGAGCCCGTATTTCTTGAGGACCGAGCTCACGAAGCCGTTCGCGCGCAGCTCGGCGAGCGCGGCCGTGTAGGCGACCCGCAGCTGGCAGTCCTCCTTGCGGATGCCGTAGCGGGCGTTGCCGTAGCCGCCGCCGAAGATGATGTCGGAGGGCGTCGCGATGCTCCAGAGCGCCTCGATCGTTGGCGTTCGGGTTCTCCTTGGCGAACACGGTGTAGATCACGTCGTCCTCGACCACGTACTTGACCCGGCCCTGGTCCAGGCTCTGCAGCTCCTCGACCTCGGTCTTGAACGGCTGGGTGTTGGCGCCGATCCGGCGCAGATAGTTCTCGGCCGCCGAGCCCGAGATCGCGCCCACGGTCTGGCCCTTGAAGTCGTCGTAGGACTTGATACCGTCGGGGTTGCCCTTCTGGACCAGGACGACCGGCCCGTACCACCAGGCGGGGCCGGTGAAGCTGATCACCTTCACCCGCTCGGGGTTGACGTGGATGTTCTGGGCGATCACGTCGGTCCGCTTGGACAGCAGCGAGGGGATCTGCTCATCCCAGTGGCATTATCTCGATGGTGCGCTTCTCGACCCCCAGCCAGTCGAGCACGGCGTTGTTGATCTCGACGTCGATGCCGCTCACCTTCTTGGTGTTGGGATCGAGGATCGAGTGCGGCGCGATCGCCGAATTCGCCGAGCACGATGCCCTCCTTGCGCACCCGGTCGAGCGAGCCGTCGGCGCAGTTCTCGAACATCGGCTGGGTCTCTTGGTAGAACTCCTCCGCCTGGGCGGGGACGCTGGCCGCCGCGCCGACGAGTGCGGTGAGCAGACCGGCGAGACCGACGGTAAGTGAACGCATGAGCCTTCCCTCCTCATGACGGGGCCGCGCCGCTGTAGGCTGACAGCCAGCCGACCGCTCGCGGCGCCCGGGTTGTTCGTTCCGGCGCGGGTTCAGTCGCGCACCAGATATTTCTCTACGACCGCCATGTCGGGCTCGACGCCGAGGCCCGGCTCCTCGGGCACGCGCATGTGACCCTCCTCGAGACGGATCGGGTTCCTGATCAGGCGGCGCGAGATCTCCGAGGGCTCGACGCAGTACTCGAGCACCAGGGCGTTCGGGGCGGCGGCGAGGAAGTGCAGCGAGGCCGCGGTGTTGATGTCGGTCGTGAAGTTGTGGTTGGCGACCGGCACGCCGCGGCTGGCGGCGTAGGCCGCGATCTGCATCGACTGGGTGAGGCCGCAGCGGGTGACGTCGATCTGGGCGAGGCCGATGCCGCCCTGGTCGATCAGGCGCATGAAGCCACGAAGCGTGCACTCCTCTTCGCCTGCGGCAAGCCGCTGGGTGATCGCCCGGCTGACCCGGGCGTAGCCCTCGAGGTCGTCCGGCGGCAGCGGCTCCTCGATCCAGAACAGATTGAAGGGCTCGAACAGCCTGGCGCGCTGGATGGTCGTGGTCGCGTCCCAGACCAGGCCGACATCGAGCATCAGATCGAAGTCGTCGCCGGCCGCCTTGCGCATGGCGTCCAGGTAGGCGCAGTCGGTCTTCGGCTCGCGGCCGAACGGCTCCCAGCCGAATTTGGCTGCGGTGAAGCCCTCATCCTTGGCCTTGCGGACGCGATCGGCGGTCGCCTCGGGCGTGAACTGGAACATGTTCGAGGCATAGACGCGCAGGCGGTCGCGGTGCCGGCCGCCGAGCAGCTTCCAGACCGGCTGCTGCAAGGCCTTGCCCTTGATGTCCCAGAGGGCGAGGTCGATCCCGGCCATCGCCTGGATCACCGCGCCCTCGCGCCCGTAGTAGAGCGTGCGCTCGTACATCCTGCGCCAGAGCCGCGCCGTCTCGAGCGGGTCCTCGCCGATCAGCAGCGCGCGCAGGCCGGTGACCAGGGTGTGCGACATCGGCGCCTCGACGATCGCCTTGACCACCCAGGGGCAGCCGTCGACCTCGCCCCAGCCGGTGATGCCGGCGTCGGTGTCGATGCGGATGAGAAGCGCGTCCTGGGAGCTGTCGGTGCGGGCCTTGATCTCGGGCAGCCGCAGATAGAGCGCCTCGACCGCCGTGATTCGCATACCCCGCCCCCCTGGCCGCTCGTGTCAGCAGCTTGCGCGCTCATCCTATACCAGCCAGGGCGGCCGTCAACGCGAGCCAGTTGGGCGGCGAGATCGTCGAAGAAAGTCCTCCGTGCGCCAGCGTGGCCTTGGCCTCGGCGCCCGGGGCGACATTCTCGGCGTGAGAACGGCGCACCAGCGAGCACGCCGCCTTGACAGGGCCGGATCGGCTCGTATCTTCCTCGCCAGCCGAACGAGCCGCGAGGGTATCTTGCCATGGCCAAACCAACCACCGTGCTGATCAAGCTGGTCAGCAGCGCCGGCACCGGCACCTTCTACACGACCAAAAAGAACCCTCGGAAGACCACCGAGAAGATGAGCCTGCGCAAATACGACCCCAAGATCCGCAAGCACGTCGAGTTCAAGGAGGCCAAGATCAAGTAGCCGGCCGGTACGCTGCCCGGTTGGCTGCAGGGCCGCGGCGACGCGGCCCTTGGCGTGCCTTATCGCCTTGCAGTGGGCAAGGTTAACGTATATTTAAATCTATGGGCGAGAAATTATCGGCCCCGATCGCCTCGAGGTGGGCGATCAATCCGTTCTCAAGGGGGTCGCTGGCAATGATACCGTGCCGCACCATCGAGGTCCGCGCTCCGGTTCGAACTCTGTCGGTCGCCTTGGCCCTCCTGGCCGGGCTGGGCCTTCGGGCCCCCGCCAGCGCTGCCGCTCCGGACGAGACATTGCTCCAGCCGACGCCTCTGATCCTCAAGGACGGCCGGATCGCCAACGTCGCGGTGTATGTCGTTCGGTTTTCGCCGGGCAACGCCAGGCTGGACCCGACGATGACCAATCAGTTGAACGCGCTGACCCATCAGGTCGCCACCGATTGCTTTCTGACCGCGCAGGTGATCGGCCATGTCGACCTGAGCGAGGTCGCCGGCAACGACACCTTGAACGCGCACCGGCTGGCCCGCTCGCGGGCCGATGCCGTGCAGGCGTCCCTGATCGACGGCGGCTTGCCGGCCAAGGCGATCGCGAGCGTCTGGGACTGGCAGTTCATGGTGCGCGAGGCGCGGGCGACGCTCTGGGTGTTTCGCCTGACGCCGGGTGAAGATTGCGAGGGGACTCCGTTGCGTCCCGGCGCATCGGACCTGGTGGCGCAGGCTGAGACCAACACACCGCCCGCGGCCGCCAAGCCGGGCACAGAGACCGCTGCCACCCCCGTGGTCGTCCGAAAGGCCGTCGCGGCCGCAACGCCGGAGCCGAGCCCGGAGCGCACCGCGCGGGCGACCGACAGTGATCGATCGGCGCCAGCTTCCGCCACGGTGGCTGCCGTACCGGCGCGCCCGGCTGCGCCGGAGGTCGAGGTGCCGCGCGTCACGCGGTCCTCGCCGGCACCAAGCCAGGACAAGCCGAAAGCCGCGGATGAGGCCAAGCCGAAGGCTTCGAACCAGGTCGTCGCGGCCCTGCCCGAGACGGCCGCCAGCGCAGCAACCGAGCCGAAGGCGGCCTCCCCGGCACAGCCGGCCATGGCGGACGATGGCGACCACCCGGTCGTGATCACCTTCCCGACCAACAGCAGCTATTTTCCACCCGGCACCGAAACGCAGCTCCGCTCGCTGTTCGGCGAACTGGGCAACGACCGCCGCTACCGGGTGGTCCTGCAGACGAGCGTCAGCGGGTCCCACAAGGTGGTCGGGGCGGAGACCCCCGAGGAGGCTGAAAAGTACAACAAGTGGCTGGCCGACCGGCGGCTCGACCGGGTCCGCGAGTGGCTGGGTCAGAACGTCAAAGACACCGAGCTGGTCATCGAGCCGGAGTATCTCGCCAACGACGACTCGCGCCAGATCGTGGTTCGCCTCCAACCTGCGGGGTAGTTTCGATCATCGACGTCCTGCCGCAGTGAGGTTCGCGCCCTCTGGCATCCAATCAGTGCGGCGCTATGCTGGCGGTCATGACGCTGGCATTGGGCATCGACCTCGGCGGAACCAAGATCGAGATCATCGCGCTCGCCGAGTTGGGCGAGGTGCTGTTGCGCCGCCGCCGCCCAAGCCCGCACGGTAGCTGCGCCGACACTCTGAACGCCATCCGGTCGCTGGTCTCAGATGCCGAAGCGGAGCTCGGGGCGCGCGGCACGGTCGGCTTCGGCACGCCCGGCGCGATCTCGCCGGCGACCGGGCTGCTCAAGAACTCGAACTCCACCTGGCTGAACGGCCAGCCGCTGGATCGTGATCTCGCCGCGCTGCTGGAGCGTCCGATCGCGATCGCGAACGACGCCGACTGCCTCGCGCTGTCCGAGGCGACCGATGGCGCCGCCGCGGGCGCGGCGAGCGTGTTTGCGGTGATTCTGGGCACCGGGGTCGGTGGCGGTCTGGCGATCCACGGCCAGGTGCTGGCCGGCCCCAATGCCATTGCCGGCGAGTGGGGTCACAACCCGCTGCCGTGGCCGGCACCGGACGAGCTGCCGGGCCCGCCCTGCTACTGCGGCCTCAACGGCTGCATCGAGACCTGGGTGTCGGGACCGGGCCTGGCCCGGGACTACCGGACGCGGACCGGCATCGAGCGCGACTCGCGGGCGGTGGTCACCGCGGCTGAACAAGGCGACGCGGAGGCCGAGGCCACGCTTGGCCGCTACGACGATCGTCTGGCCCGCGGTCTGGCGACGGTCATCAACCTGGTCGATCCGCAAGCGATCGTCCTCGGCGGCGGCCTCTCGCAGCTCGAGCGACTCTACGCCAACGTGCCCGCGATCTGGGGTCGCTACGTGTTCTCCGACACCGTGCGCACCCCCCTTCTGGCGCCGCTGCACGGCGACTCCTCGGGCGTCCGCGGCGCCGCCTGGCTCGGCCGCCATCGCGCCCTGTGCGCGCCGGCCTGAATTGCCGCCACGCCCATCGTCGAGGGCTTGCCGCCATCCTCGCTTTCTGGCAACGAGCGCGGGTAGCTCACCATGATCAGCAGGCGGACCACGGCCCCACCTTCGCGAGCGACATGCTCCACGCTCTGATCCGTGTCGGTCTGCACCGCGGGCGGCAGCGCCGAGCGTGAGGCATGGTCGCCCGCGGGAAAGTGCGCCGGGTATCCGACCGTCCGGTCGGCGCCCTGATCAACTAGCGCGAAGCGCGGTCAAGCGGGAACGATGGCATGGAACGGGTCGACTGCGTGGTCATCGGTGCCGGCGTGATCGGGCTCGCGGTGGCGCGTCAGCTGGCGCTGGCGGGACGCGAGGTGATCGTGCTCGAGGCCGCCGGCATGATCGGCACCGAGACCAGCTCGCGCAACAGCGAGGTGATCCACGCCGGCATCTACTATCCGACCGGCTCGCTCAAGGCACGGAGCTGCGTCGCCGGCAAGCAGCAGCTGTACACCTACTGCGCCGAGCACGGCGTGGCGCACCGCCGCTGCGGCAAGCTGATCGTCGCGACCGACAAGGCACAGGAAGCGACGCTCGAGCAGATCCGGGCCAAAGCGGCCGCCAACGGCGTCGATGATCTCGAATGGCTGAGCGCCGACCGGGTTCGGGACCTCGAGCCGGAAGTCCAATGCACCGCGGCTCTGCTCTCACCCTCGACCGGGATCATCGACAGTCACGCTCTGATGCTCGCCTTTCAGGGCGAGGCCGAAGATCAGGGTGCAATGATCGCGTTTGAGGCGCCATGCGAGCGTGGCCGGGTGAGTGGCGACGGCATCGAGCTCGAGGTCGGCGGCGCGGCGCCGATGGCGCTCGAGGCGCGCATCGTCGTCAACAGCGCCGGCCTGCACGCACCGGATGTCGCGGCTCGGTTCGAGGGCGTGAATCCCGATCTCCTGCCAAAGGCTTACTATTGCAAGGGCAACTACTTCACGCTCGCTGGCGCGCGGCCGTTCTCGCGCCTGGTCTATCCGGTGCCCGAGCAGGCCGGGCTCGGCGTCCACGTCACGATCGATCTCGGTGGCCAGGTGCGCTTTGGCCCGGACGTCGAGTGGGTCGATGCGATCGACTACGATGTCGACCCGAAGCGCGCCGAGGTCTTCTATGACGCAATCCGCGCCTACTATCCGGGCCTTCGGGACGGCGCGATCGAGCCGGGCTACGCCGGTATCCGGCCGAAGATCACGCCAAAGGGCGCTGAGGCGGCCGACTTCATCGTTCAGGGTCCGCGCGAGCACGGCGTCCCCGGTCTGGTCAATCTGTTCGCGATCGAAAGTCCCGGGCTGACTGCGGCGCTCACGCTCGCGGAGGAGGTGGAGAAGTCGCTGCATCAATCTCTCAACTGTGCGGCCTGATCGGGGACTTCCGGTGAGTCGGGAGTCCCTCCGGGTCGCCAGCATCGGCGAGTGCATGATCGAGCTGCGCCATCGCAGCCCGACCGAGCTGACCCTCGCCTATGGCGGCGACACGCTGAATACGGCGGTTTACCTCGCCCGGTTGACCCGCGGCAGCGACGTTCAGGTCGACTACGTCACCGCGCTCGGCGAGGACGCCTACAGCGACGCCATGCTCGCCATGTGGCAGAGCGAGGGCATCGGCATCGATCTGGTCGCGCGCCTCGCTGGCCGGCTGCCGGGCCTCTACACCATCCGCACCGACGAGCGGGGCGAGCGCAGCTTCACCTACTGGCGCTCCGCATCGGCCGCGCGCGATCTGCTCAAGGGCGAGCAGGGCCGGCCAGATCCGCGGGCGCCTCGCCGGCTACGATCTGCTCTACGCCTCGGGCATAACACTTTCGATCCTCGACCAGCCGCAGCGCACCGCGCTGATGACGATCGCCGACGAGCTTCGCGAGCAGGGCGCTCGGGTCGCTTTTGATGGTAATTTCCGCCCCGTTGGCTGGCCGGATCGGTCGGAGGCGGCGCGGGTGTTCGTTGAGATGCTGCGCCGGACCGACATCGCGCTGCCGACTCTCGACGACGAGCGGGCCTTGTTCGGAGTGAGCGACGTGCGCGGCCTCGGCCGACCAACTGCACCAACTCGGCGTCGCCGAGGTGGTGGTCAAGCTCGGTCCCGCCGGTTGCTACCTGTCGTCGGCGGCGTTTACGGGTGAGGTGGCAGCCGTTCCGGTCACCAAGGTGGTCGACAGCACCGCCGCGGGCGACAGCTTCAACGCCGGCTATCTCGCCGCACGCCTGCTTGGCGCGGAGCCGGGCGCCGCGGCCCGGCTCGGCTGCGCCCTCGCCGCCCGCGTGATCGCCTATCCCGGCGCGATCATCCCCGCCGAGGCGATGGCCGATCTTCGCGCAGGTCCTCCCTGAACCGACCTGCCGCCAAGGAACGTCGCCCCGGTCGGCAGCATCAGCCGAACGCGACGACCTCTTGCCGCTGCTCGCCGAGACCCTCGACGCCGAGGCGCATGACGTTGCCGGCCTTCAGAAACACGGGCGTCGGCTTGACGCCGGCGCCGACCCCGGGCGGCGTGCCGGTCGAGATGACGTCGCCCGGCCGGAGCGTCATGTAGCGGCTGAGGTGGCTCACGAGGTAGGGCACGCCGAAGATCATGGTCGTGGTCGAGCCGTTCTGATAGCGATGGCCGTCGACCTCGAGCCACATGGCGAGATTGTGCGGATCGGGAACCTCGTCCTTGGTCACCAGCCAGGGACCGATCGGAGCGAAAGTGTCCGGGCTCTTGCCCTTGATCCACTGGTTGCCGCCGCCCTTGAACTGAAAATCGCGCTCGGACACGTCATTGACGATGCAGTAGCCGGTGACGTAGTCCATGGCGCTCGCTTCGTCGACGTAGGAGGCGCGCCGGCCGATCACGACGCCGAGCTCGACCTCCCAGTCGGTCTTGCTCGAGCCGCGCGGGATGCGCACCCGGTCGTTGGGACCGATGATCGCCCCGGTGTGCTTCATGAACACGATCGGCTCTTCGGGGAGCGGCGAGTTGGTCTCGCGCGCATGGTCGGCGTAGTTGAGACCGATGCAGACCAGGTTCGGTACCTGCGCGATCGGCGGGCCGAGGCGCGGCGCGCCGCTGATCAGCGGCAGCGAAGCCGGATCGAGCGCGGCCAGGCGCGCCAGGCGATCCGGCGCCAGGATGTCCGGCGTGATGTCGGCGATCTCCGCCGAGAGATCGCGAATCCGCCCCTCGGCATCCAACAGTGCCGGCTTCTCGGTGCCGCTCGGCCCGTAACGCAGCAGACGCATCGGCTCTCTCCCCCTTGGCGTGACATGCTCTGGCAGTTCGCTTAATCATCACCAGATTAGGATATCCCACGCGCGCGGCCAATGGCCGCGGCGGAGGAAAGATTCCACTCGCCTGGCGGCCTGACGACGGTCTCGCCGCGCCAGGTGGACAGGACGCGATGACTGACCCGAGGCCATCCGAGCGGCCGGAATCGCCGCGCCACATCACGCTCACCTCGCATCCGCGGCCGGGCCGGTCGAAGCCGCCGCCGATCCGCTGGGGGGCGGCGACACCGGCTGCGCGCGGCCCGGTGATCGGGACGCTCGCCGACCCGAGCCGGCGCAACGTCATCGGCGCACATTCCGGCTCCTACGCGCTCTATCGCGCGCTCGCCATCGCCGCGGGCAGCCTCGACGCCCTGCATCGACCCGATCTGACCAATACCGCGCCGGCCGAGCCGATCGGGCCGCACGCGCCGTGGGCCGATCCGGCCAAGATCGTCTCGCTCGATCCCTGGGGCCACATCGTCGGCGAGGCGTTCGCCGAGCAGCTCGCCCAGGGCTGGGACATCCGCCCGACGATCGCGGTGACCAAGGCGCGCCTCACGGTGCCGGAGCTCCAGCATGCGGTACGTTTCGAGGAGCTCGAGGCCGACGGCCGGATCGTCAGCGCGAGCGGGGAGGTCAACTGCACCAAGGTGGCGATCGAGCCGGTCTGGTACCTGCCGGGCGTCGCCGAACGCTGCGGCGTCGCGGAGACGAGCCTGCGGCGGCACCTGTTCGAGCAGACCGGCGGCATGTTCCCCGAGCTGGTGACCCGGCCCGACCTCAAGGTGTTCCTGCCGCCGATCGGCGGCCAGACCGCGTACATCTTCGGCGACCTCGCCGAGGCTCGCCGATCCGGCGCGCAAGGTCGCCTGCCGGGTGCATGACGAGTGCAACGGCTCCGACGTGTTCGGCTCCGACATCTGCACCTGCCGGCCCTATCTGGTGCACGGCATCGAGGTCTGCATCGAGACCGCGCAGGCCGGCGGCGTCGGGCTGATCGTCTACAACCGCAAGGAGGGCCGCGCGCTCGGCGAGGTCACCAAGTTCCTGGTCTACAACGCCCGCAAGCGCCAGGCAGGCGGCGATCGCGCGGCGGCTTATTTCGAGCGCACCGAATGCGTCGCCGGCGTCCAGGACGTGCGCTTCCAGGAGCTGATGCCGGATGTTCTGCACTGGCTCGGCATCACGCGCATCGACCGCCTGGTCTCGATGAGCAACCTGAAGTACGACGCCATGGTCCGCTCGGGCATCGAGATCGTCGAGCGCGTGCCGATCCCGGCCGGATCGCATTCCCGAGGACGCCAAGGTCGAGATCGACGCCAAGAAGGCGGCCGGCTACTACGCCGTCGAGTTGCCGACCCGGGACCGAGCTCGAGATCGCCAAGGGACGCGCGCTGACCGACTACCAGGCCGGCTGAGTGGCAGGGTTCCGGAGCCCGGCCGAGGCGATCGCCTGGCTGCGCACGCCCGAGGCGATCCGCATCGCGCTGCGGCCTCGTGCTCGCGGCGGCCGAGCGTGGCGAGCTGCAGCATTTCGCTCTCGATCACGACCGGCTCGACCCGGCCGCGGACTACGTGATCGACACCATCCGGGCGAACTACCCGACGCTCGATGTGCCCTATCACAGCCGCTGGCGGCATTTCGCGGCCGGCGGGCGCGATCGCTGGGCGGCGCTGGCGGCCCGGCTTTCCGATGTCCCGGCGGACGAGGTGGCGCGCATCCGCTTCGACCTCGTCGTGGCGAGCGTGCTGCTCGATGCCGGCGCGGGTGATGCCTGGCGCTACGTCGAGCCGACCACTCGCGAGACTTACGCGCGCTCGGAAGGACTGGCGGTAGCGAGCTTCGATCTGTTCTGCGCCGGTGTTCTGTCCGGCCGCCCGGACCAGCCGCGGCGCGCCGATGCCGAAGCTCTGCTGGCGCTCGACGAGGCGAGCCTCGGGCGCGCTTTTCAGGTGCGCGACGACAATCCTCTGATCGGTCTGGCCGGCCGCTGCCGGCTGCTCAACCAACTCGGTCGAAGCCTGATGGCCAGGCCCGAGCTGTTCGGCGTGCACGCGCCGCGAATTGGCGGGCTGTTCGACTATCTGGCCGGAAAGGCGCCGGGCGGGCGATTGCCCGCGCCAGCCATCCTCGCAGCCCTGCTGGAGGGGTTGGGGGACATCTGGCCCGGACGGATCGAACTCGCGGGCACCAACCTCGGTGACGTCGGCCGCCACCCCGCCGCCGCGAGCGATGATCTGACCAGTGGCCTCGTGCCGTTCCACAAGCTCTCCCAGTGGCTCGCTTATTCGCTGATCGAGCCGCTCCAGGACGCCGGCATCGAGGTGACCGGCCTCGACCGGCTGACCGCGCTCGCCGAATACCGCAACGGCGGCTTGCTGATCGATCTGGGGGTTCTGCGGCCCAGGCAGGAAGCGGTGCTCGGCGAGGCGCATCCCGGCGCGTCCGAGATCGTGGTCGAGTGGCGGGCGCTGACGATCGCCCTGATCGACCGCCTGGCGGAGCGCATCCGCGCCAAACTCGACCTCAGGCCCGAACAGCTGCCGCTCGCGAAGATCCTGGAGGGCGGCACCTGGAGCGCGGGCCGGCGGATCGCCCGCGAGCGTCGGCCGGGTGGCGGCCCGCCGCTTCGCCTCGCGAGCGACGGCACCCTGTTCTGATGTCGGCGGCTCTGCTGCCGAGCCTCATCGCCCACGCCGACTGGAGCATCCATCCCTCGAAGCGTTGGCTCGCCCGGGCAGCGTTGCAGCCGGAGGGTCGCTACGTTGCGTTTGCGCCCGAGCCGGTCGGGCCGCTCGACAGGCTCTGCTCGCGCCTCGGGCAAGAGGCCGGAAGTGGTCACGTGCTGCTGGGGTTCGATTTTCCGATCGGACTTCCGAGAGCCTATGCCGAACTTGCCGGGATCGCCAATTTCACGGCCGCGCTCAAACAGTTCGACGAGCGGTTCTATACTGTGGCCGGGCGGGAGGACGAGATCTGTCTCGACCGGCCGTTTTATCCGCTACGGCCAAGTGGCTGCAGGCGCCAGCAGCTGCTCGCCGGGCTCGGGCTTGCCTGGTCTGATCTGCTACGCCGCTGCGATCGGGCTTCCGAGACGCGGCCCGCCGCCTGCGCCCTGTTCTGGACCCTCGGCGCCCAGCAGGTCGGCAAGGCGGCAATCACCGGCTGGCGCGATGTTCTTGCGCCCGCGCTACAAGCCGGCGTCGATCTCGCACTCTGGCCGTTTCAAGGCAGCCTCAACGAACTGCTGGCGCGCCATCGATTCGTGGTCGCCGAGACCTATCCCGCCGAGGTCTATGGTCATCTCCGTCTCGACCTTCACGGCGGCAGACGGTGCGCCGGTCCAACGCGGTGCCGTTGCTCGCCTGGGCGAAGGCCGCCGGCCTCAAACTCGCGCCCGCCCTGATCGCCGAGATCACGGACGGCTTCGGCGCCGGTGCTGGTGGTGACGACCGCTTCGACGCCGTGGTCGGCCTCTTCGGCATGCTCAACGTGGTGCTCGGTCAGCGCGCGCCGGGCGAACCCGACGATCCGGCGGTTCGTCGGATCGAAGGCTGGATTCTGGGGCAAGATGCCGCGGGCTGACCCGCTCGTCCGAGTTCGCTAAGGATCGTGCGCTGGACCGCGACGTAGCCGCTCGCCTGTACGGCGATCTTGTCCTCGAGCAGCGCGTGGGCGGCGGGCAGAGCATGGAACGGCAGCGCCGGGTGGGCATGGTGCTCGGCGTGATAGGGCATGTTCCAGGCGAGGCGCCGGATCAGGGCGAGGCTGCGGGTGGTGCGCGAGTTGCGCAGCATCTCTGGCACCAGCGGGCAGCCGGTGTGCTCGGCGAGGAGGTACATGCGCAGGAACGGCTGACCCAGCAGTGCGGGAACGAGCCAGTAGATCAGGATCGCATCGCTTGTCGCCGCGATCGAGACGAGCGCCACGAGCCCATAGAAGCCAAGCAGCAGACGCGCTTCGCGGACGATCCGCGGCCGTGCCCGCGGCGCGATGAACGGCTCGTCAACCCGGCCGAGCGCCTGGCGGAGCGTGCTCGTGAGCCGCTCGCGCCAGTAGGGCAAGCCGGAGACCTGCCAGAGATAGCTGCCGAGCGAGGCAGGCTTTGGGGTGGCGAGTTCCGGGTCGTGCTCAGAGTCCTGCGTGAAGCGATGATGCGCGAAGTGAAAGACGCGAAAATACTCGGGCGGCAGGATCAGGACGGCGCCGCAGGCCCAGGCCACCGCATCGTTCAGCCGGCGGCTGCGAAACGCCGTGCGATGGATCGTCTCGTGCAGCGGCGCGAACAGGAACACCAGCAGGATGCCATACAGCAGCATCGCGGGAACCAGCCAGGGCGAGCCGCGGGCAAAGGCCAGGCCGGCGCCGGTCGCAAGCAGGGCGCCGAGATGCAGGGCCAGCTGGCCGAGCCCCTTGGCGTCGGAGCGGGTCGCGAGGCGGAGCAGGGCGGCGCGCTCCCTGGCCGGTGCCGCCGTGGTCGCGTAGATCGCGTCATGGCCGCGTCGCATGCCTCGACCATAGCACATTCGGGCTTGACGCACCTGCCCGAAGCGTGTCGAAGGCGAGCGGACACCGCACGGCCGCTGGCGGGCCAGACCAGGATCAACAGGAGCCACCGTCCATGCATCGGATCACGAGCATTTTGGGGAGCCTCGTCCTCGCCATGACCCTCAGCGCTGCCGCCACCGGCCAGGACCTCGAAAACACCCTTTACCTGGACCTCGACGCGGGTCGCGTCGTCATCAAGCTGCGCCCGGACCTCGCGCCCAAGCACGTTGCGCGGATCAAGGAACTGGCGCGCGAGGGCTTCTATGACGGCATCATCTTCCACCGCGTGATTCCGGGCTTCATGGCGCAGACGGGCGATCCGACGGGGACCGGTCGCGGTGGCTCCGACAAGCCCGATCTCCCGGCCGAGTTCTCGAAGGAGCCCTACGTGCGGGGCACCGTCGGCATGGCGCGGACCTCCGATCCGAACAGCGCCAACAGCCAGTTCTTCATCATGTTCGCGCCGGCGCCGCACCTGAACGGGCAATACACCGTCTGGGGCCAGGTGGTCGAAGGCATGGAGTACGTCGACCGGCTCGCTGCGGGCGAGCCGCCGAGCCACCCGGACAAGATCGTCAGGATGAGGGTTGCGGCCGACGTCGAAGGCAAGGCTAAGCAGTAAGCGAAACGATGGCACGGCCGCGGGGGCATCCCTCTCGGGGCGCGCCTGGAGCCCAGGTGACTATCGTTTCACCGCGACGATGAACAGACGCCGGAAGGGAAACAGGGTGCGACCGTCGGGCCGCTTCGGATAGGCGGCCCGCAATCGGGCCGCATACTCGGCCTCGAAGCGGACCTGCTCCTCGGGGCCGAGCGCCTCGATCACCGGGCGCATCGCGGTGCTCCGGATCCAGTTCAGCACCGGATCGTCGCCCTTGAGCACGTGGAGATATTCGGTCTGCCAGATGTCGAGCGACGCCGTGAGCGGGCCGAGCAGATCGTAGTAGCATTCGGGCGTCGCTACCGGCTGTCGAACGAGCCGTGGTGCCAGGCGATCGGTCCAGGGGCCGGCACTCGCAGTCTCCTGCAAGAGCACGTGCGAGGGTGAGCGGAAGTTGTGCGGCATCTGCGCGGCCAGCACGCCGCCCCGACGGATCTGACCGAGCAACCGCGGGAGCAGGGTCGCGTGATCGGGCAGCCACTGCAGCGCCGCGTTCGAGAACAGGACGTCGCATGGCGCGTCCGGCACCCATGTGGCGATGTCCGCTTCGGCCCAGGTCGCCCTGATCCCGGCGGCCCGCGCCCGGGCCAGCATCTCAGGCGAGTTGTCGACGCCGGTAACGGCCGCGTCCGGCCAGCGCTCGACCAGCAGCCTGGTCGAGTTGCCGGGCCCGCAACCGAGGTCAGCGACCCGCGCCGGCCGTGCCAGCGCGACCCGCGCCAGCAGATCGATCGCGGGCCGCGTCCGCTGCTCGCCGAACGCCAGATAGCGCTCGGGGTTCCAGCTCATGCGAGCAGCGTAACGCGATCGGCCAACGACGTGCCGCGCACGATCTTGAGCAGCCGCCGGTCGGCGGTGATCAAAGGCGCGTCCTCGGCTTCGGCGAGCGCCAGGTAGAGACAGTCGTAAACCGGATGATCCAACTCGCCGGCGATTGTCACGGCCCGCCGGAGCAGCCGATCGAGGGGGATGAGGCGCTGGAAGGGCACGGCCACGTCGATCGCTATCTGGTCGAGCTGCGCCGGGTCAATCTCGCGCCTGCGCAACGACTTCCAGGCGGCGTTGCAGACTTCGGCCAAGAGCAGATCGGGCGCGATCACAGGCCTGTCGGCCTTCAGGAGACTGACCGCGCGGTCGCTGCCATCCTCATTTACGAACCACTTGAGCGCAACGCTCGCGTCCACCACGAGCGTCATCGGCTGTCACGATCCTCCCGGATGAGGTCTTCCGCGAGCATGCGCGGGCCCGGCGGGGTCAGCGCGCGGCACGCGGCGAGCCGCTGCAGCAGCTCCTCGCGGCTGGGCTTTGCGGCCTCGGCGAGCACGTCGCGAAGCTGCTGCTCCAGTGACACGCCACGGGCCTTCGCGCGCCGCCTGTGCGCTGCGATCACCGCGTCGTCGAGCTTGCGCACGATCACCTGGCCCATCGATCGCTTCCCGTGCTGATTGCGGCAATGATAGCGCGATGGTACCGGGGCGCAAGGGCGGCTCAGCTGGCCGCGGTCGGGGAGACGACGTAGGATCCGCCGCAATTCTGCGCGACCCCGTCGCCAAGGATCTCCAGGCCCTGGTTGTATGGGTCGGGGCCGAGGGCCAGGATACCTGCGATCGGCCCCGCGACCACGACGGTGGCCGCGCAGACCGCGGTCTTGAAGCCGAGCACGAACGGCGTGCCGATGATGGCGACCGCCCAGCCCGAGGCGCTGGCACTCGGCCCGCTCGACGTCGTGCCCGCGCCGTTACTCGACGTGCTCGGCGCCCTGCCTGCGGCGCACGCCGAAAGAGCCAGCGCAACCAGCAGAACCAGGATCTTCCGTGACATGTCTCCCATCCCTCTGTTGGGCGGAGCGGGGCGTGCAGTCCCAACTCCGCCTCGTTCTCCCTGTCATCCCGGGATTCGTAGTCCAGTTGCCGCGTTTGTGCTACTGGCTACCAATTCTCTTCCAGGTTGTGGCATGTGGGAGCAGTGGCATGATCAGGCTGCGCAGGGTCTATGACGAACCGCGACCATCGGATGGCTTTCGCGTGCTGGTCGACCGCGTCTGGCCACGCGGGCTCAAGAAGGAGCGGGCGGCCATCGACCATTGGCTGAAGGAGGTGGCGCCGAGCACCGAGCTGAGGAAATGGTTCGGCCACGAACCGGCCAAGTGGGACGGGTTCCGCGAGCGCTATGCGAAGGAGCTGGATGGGCGTCCGGAGGCCGTCCGGCTCCTGATGGAGAAAAGCCGCGAGGGGACCGTCACGCTCGTGTTCGGCGCCAGGGACGTGGAGCGCAACAACGCGGTCGCGCTCAAGGGATATCTGGAACGCCGTCAGGCCGGATGATGGCTGCCCACGGCTCGCCCGGCCGGCCGCGCGCCGCGCTCAGCTGCGCATGCGCTCACCCTTGGGGTCGAAGAAGGGCCGAAGGCTCGCCTCGGCCGGATAGCGCTCGCCTGCGATCTCGATCTCGAAGCGGGCGCAGCGGAGGAGATCGGCCGTGACGCCGTCCGGATCGCGGACGTAGCCCATGCCGAGCGCGGCGCCGAGCGTGTGGCCATAGCTGCCGGAGGTCAGGAGGCCGATCCGCCGGCCGTCCATCACGATCGGCTCGTCATGGTGGAGCAGGGGCGCAGGGTCCTCGAGCTTGAACTGGACCAGGCGCCTGGTCGGGGTCTTGTCGCTCGCGCGCAGGAGGGCGTCTTGCCCGATGAAGGGCGTCGCCTTGTCGAGCGCTACGGCGAAGCCGAGCCCCGCCTCGATCGGCGTGTCCTCGTCGGTGATGTCGTGCCCCCAGTGGCGAAACGCCTTTTCCAGGCGGAGCGAGTTCAGGGCATGGAACCCCGCGAGAGTGATCTCGCCGCCAGCGTTACTCATGATCGTGTCGAACACCGGCGCCGCGAACTCGCTCGGCACGCAGAGCTCGAAGCCGAGCTCGCCGACGTAAGAGATGCGCTGCGCCCGCGCCAGCGCGTAGCCGATCTCGATTTCGCGCGCCGCCCCGAACGGGAACGCCTGGTTGGACAGATCCGCCTGGATCAGACCGGAGAGGAGCTTGCGGCTCCCGGGTCCCATCAGCGCCAGGACCGCCCAGGCAGAGGTGACATCGGTCAGGAAGGCGTGTGCGTCCTCCGGGATGTGCCGCCTCAGCCAGTGGAAATCGCGTCCCTGGCTGACGCCTGCGGTCGTGATCATGAAGCGATCCTCGGCCAGGCGCGTGACCGTGAGATCGGCTTCGATGCCGCCGCGCTCGTTCAGCCACTGTGTGTACACGATCCGGCCCGGCTCGACCGCGATGTCGTTGGCCGAGACCCGCTGCAGTACCGCCTCGGCAGCGCGCCCCTGGAGCAGGAACTTGCCGAACGACGAGAGGTCGAACAGGCCGACCGTCTCGCGCGTTGCCCGGTGCTCGGCCGCCCAGTTGTCGAACCACTGCGTGCGGCCGTAGGAATAGTCGTAGGCGGGCGCAGTGCCCGGCGCCCCGTACCAGTTCGGCCGCTCCCAGCCGGCCACTTCGCCGAAGCAGGCGCCGCGCGCGGCGAGACGCTCGTGCAGCGGCGTGATCCGCGCCGGTCGCGCCGTCGCGTATTGCCGATAGGGCCAGTGCATGGCGTAGAGCAGACCCAGGCCCTCGACCGCACGATCGCGCAGATAGGCCGCGTTGCCCTGGAACGGCAGCATGCGCCGGATGTCGACATCCCAGAGGTCCATGGTCGGGCGGCCCTCGACGATCCACTCGGCGAGCGCCTTGCCGGCGCCGCCGGCCGACTGGATGCCGATCGAATTGAAGCCGCAGGCGACAAAGAAGCCCTTGAGCTCAGAAGCTTCGCCGAGATGATAGCGGTCGTCCGGGGTGAAGCTCTCGGGGCCGCAGAAGAACTTCCGGATGCCCACCCGCTCGAGCGCCGGGATGCGCCGCATCGCGTCCTCG
Source organism: uncultured Alphaproteobacteria bacterium (assembly GCA_963815435.1). Lineage (GTDB taxonomy): Bacteria > Pseudomonadota > Alphaproteobacteria > Geminicoccales > Geminicoccaceae > DATAOG01. Next base: position 16,424 of record CAWFGZ010000004.1, on the reverse strand, counting down.
AGGAACGGCATGAAGTGATCCCGGTCCTCGGCCAGCTCGCCGAACTCGAACTCCTCCGGGATGCCCTCGGTGGCCCAGGGCTTGGCGACCGGCTCGAACATGCCGAGGAGGAGCTTGCCGGCATCCTCCTTGACGTAGAGGCAGCCGTCCGGGTCGCGCAGCACCGGCAGATCCCGCGGCAGCTCCGGCATCGGCTCGGTCAGGACGTAGAAGTGCTCGCACGCCTGGAGCGGCACGTTGACGCCGGCCATGCGCCCGACCTCGCGCCCCCACATGCCGGCGCAGTTGACCACGACCTCGGAAGCGATCGGCCCGCGCTCGGTCAGGACGCCGGTGACCCGGCCGTTTGCCCTGGTGATGCCGGTCACCTTGCAACGCTCGATGATCGTGGCACCGCCCATGCGGGCGCCTTTGGCCAGCGCCTGGGTGATGTCGATCGGGTTGGCCTGACCGTCCGAGGGAATGAAGATCGCCCCAACCAGATCGCCGACCTCGAGCAATGGATAGCGTGCGCGGGCCTCCGCGGGCGTGATCACCTCGACCTCGAGACCGAAGGTCGCGGCCATCGAGGCCTGACGGCGCAGCTCGATGAACCGCTCTCTCGTGCGCGCAAGACCAAGGCTGCCATGCTGGCGAAAGCCGGTCGGCTGGCCGGTCTCGGCCTCGAGGCCGGTGTAGAGCTCGGCCGAATATTTGGCGAGGCGCGTGAGGTTCTGGGTCGCGCGCAGCTGGCCGATCAGCCCGGCGGCGTGCCAGGTCGTGCCCGAGGTCAGCTGCCTGCGCTCCAGGAGCACGACATCGCGCCAGCCGAGCTTGACCAGGTGATAGGCGACGCTCGCCCCGACCACCCCGCCGCCGATGATCACCGCTCGCGCCTGCGCTGGCAGATCGGCCGACATGCCTCCTCCCATCTTCGTATTGCTTGGAGCTACGCCTCAGAGCGGGCGTTTGGCACAGATCTCGTAGGTCTGGCGCCAGGGCCTAAGCCGCTCGAACGCCGCACTTGCCGCAAGCACGTCGGCGTCGGCGTAGCGCCGCCCGACGATCTGCATCCCGACCGGCAGCCCCTCGACCATGCCTGCCGGGATCGAAGCGGCCGGATGGCCGGAGAAATTGATCAGATAGGTCAGGCACCAGCCGATCAGTCGGTCGACCTCTTCGCCCTCGACCTCGCCCGGCCCCATGGTGTTGCCGTCGTCGGCATTGTCGACCGGGAGGCAGGCCAGCGTCGGCGTGATCAGCAGATTGTAGTCGTTGAGCACCGTCTGGATAGCACCGTAGATCTCGGACCGCGTCTCCTGATCGTTGAAGAAATCCAACGCCGACATCCGATAGCCCGCCTCGACCCAGCGCAGGTATTGGGGCGGAAAGTCGTCCCGGTGGTCTGTGAGCAGATCGAGGCCGTTCTTCTTGAAGGTCTCGAAGGTCTGCACGTTGAGCGGCATGATCAGGCGGCACCAGAGGTCGCTCAGCTCGCGCTGCGGCCGCTTGATCCCGACCTTGACCTCTTCGACCCGGGCACCGGCTTCCTCGAACGCGCGGACCGCCTGACTGACGACCGCGGCAACCCGGCGGTCGACCGGGAAAACGTCGAAGTTCGGGCTGTAGGCGATCCGCCAGCCCTGGATCGAGCGACGGGTCGCGGTCGTGAAGTCGACCTGCTCGTCCAGACTGAAGGGATCGCGCGAGTCGTAGCCCGAGAGCGCGGTAAGCGCGAGTGCTGCATCCTCGACCGTGCGCGTGAGCGGTCCCTCGAACAGGAACGGCGACGTGCCGCCGAAGACGTTGGGACCGGCGAAGAACGGCAGGCGCCCGAACGAGGCCTTGTAGCCATAGACGCCGCACCACGAGGCCGGAATCCGGATCGAGCCGCCGCCGTCGGTGCCCTCGGCGAGCGGCAGCAGGCCGTCGCCGACCGCGGCCGCACTGCCGCCCGAGGAGCCGCCGGTATTCTTGGTGGTGTTGAAGGGATTGTGCGACGGTCCGAACAGATAGTTATCGCAGGTGCCGCGAAAACCCATCACCGGGCTGTTGGTCTTGCCCAGCAGGATGGCGCCGGCCTTCTCGATCCGCTCGGCAAAGGCGCAGTAGAAATCCGGCACGAAGTCTTTGAGCGCGCGCACGCCGCCGAAGGTGCTCTTCCAGCCCGGCTTGAAATCGAACAGATCCTTGATCGCCGTTGGTACGCCGTGCAACGGCCCGAGCGCAGCGCCGGACATCAACGCCTGCTCGGCCGCCCTGGCTCGCTCGCGGGCATCGTCGAAGCCGAAATAGACGAGAGCATTCAGACTTGGGTTGCGGGCCTCGATCCGCGCGATGAAGGCGTCCACGACCTCGACCGGCGACAGGTCGCGCCGGCGGATGCGCAGCGCCAGCTCGGTTGCGCTCATGAAGGCCAATTCGTCCGACAGCGCCATGTGATCTCCTCCGATTCTTGGTTGGCGGGACGACCCTACGCCTACCCGGCCTCCTCGACAGCTGCTCGCGCGACCTAACCCCCTCCTCCAGAGTCGAATAGGCCGTGCGTTGGCTGCCAAGGGTGATCGTTCCCACCAGTCGCCAAGGCTACCACATCAGCGCGAGAAGGGGCCACGGCACTGTGATATGAACCGCTGCCGGGGCGTTCCTTCGAAGCGTGTGACGGCGCCGGCGCCTGGCCTCGGCAACAGTGGCCTCGAGGCCGGTACGTGCCAAGCGAGCGGCTTTCGGCAGCGTGGGCGCCTCGGCCTCGCACGCTAGAGCTCGGCCGAGTACTTGACAGGCCGGGTAAGGTTTTGCGTCGAGGCGCTCGCATTAGGCGGCGGCGAGGATCTGGAGGAGGAACGCGTCGTCCCAGCCGGCGCGCTTGATCTTGCCGCGGGTGGAGCCCGGGTCGGGGTTGGCGCGCAGCAGATTGAGCGCGAAGCGGCGCAGTCGGGCGAGGTTTCCCGGGCCGTGGTCCTTGCGGGCGCGCGAGCCGTCCTCGCCCATGATCACGTCGAGCACCCAGTGAAGGCGGTTCTCGATCTGCCAATGGGCGCTGCCTGGCACCTTTTAATGATGTTGACGCTAAGTTACGGTGAGGTCGCTGTTGGTTGCGCTGCGATACATGCTTCGCGAGCGCAACCAAAGATCGTGGACTTGCGGGAGGGCGTTCCAATGAACAAGCTTGGGGTGCATGCTCTGGTCTGGGAGGCCGGCTGGAGCCACGATGAATGCGCGCGCGCGATCGGGAAGACCGCTGAGCTCGGTTACGATTTCATCGAGGCGCCCGCGCTCGATCCCGGTTCGATCGATCCCGACTTCACGCGCAAGCAGCTCGAGATGAACGGCATCGGCATCAATTTTTCGCTCGGGCTCGACTTCGACAGCGACATCTCGAGCGGCGATCCGGAAAAGGGCAGGCGCGGCAAGGCCAAGCTGGAGCAGGCCGTCGCCGTCTGCCGCGATTGCGGCGGCGAGTATGTCGGCGGCATCCTACATTCGGCCTTCGGCAAATACGCCCGGCCGACGACGGCCGCCGGAGTGGCGCAGTCGATCGATATCCTCCGCCAGGTGGCCGAGACCGCGGCAAAGAGCGAGATCACGCTCGTCCTCGAAGTGGTGAATCGCTACGAATCCAACGTTCTCAATACCGCCGCGCAGGGCGTCGAAATGTGCCGGCGCATCGGCGCCCCCAACGTCAAGGTCCATCTCGACGTCTATCACATGAACATCGAGGAATTGGACATCCCGTCCGCCATCGAGCAGACGGGCGGCTGTCTTGGCTATTTCCACACCGGCGATTCGCATCGCGGCTACCTGGGATCGGGCAATATCGACCTTGCGGCCGTGTTCCGCGCCCTGGTACGGGTCGGCTACGAAGGACCAATCACCTTCGAATCTTTTTCGTCGCGCGTGGTCGGCCAGCCCCTGGAAGGCATATTGGGGATCTGGCGAAACCTGTGGGAGGACGGCCACGACCTCGCTGCACATGCTCTCATGTATACGAAAGCGCAGCTGAAGGCCGCACAGGAGGCGCACAGGCAGGCGACCGAACGCAGCAGATTGCCGCCGGCGTAGCGTGTGAGTGGAAGTGACCAGGCCATGCGAGCGACTTGATGACGACGGTCATCGATCTCGAGGAACTTCTCCAGATTGTGCGGCAGCGAGGCGCACAGAGGCGCAGCCTTACCGCCATCGCCGGCCCGCCCGGGGCGGGCAAGTCAACGGTGGCAGAGAAGCTCGTCGTCCGGTTGGACAAAGACGAGCCGGGAAGCGCAGCCGTCATGCCGATGGACGGCTATCATTTCGATGACCTGGTTCTGGTGCCGCGCGGCCTGAGGGCTCGAAAAGGCGCTCCCGAGACGTTCGATGTCGCCGGATTCGCCCACATGCTCCATCGTCTTCGCCAGAACGCGGAAGCTGAGATTGCGGTTCCGGTATTCGACCGCGACCTCGAAATCGCGCGGGCCGGCGCGCGGCTCATTCCCGCGTCGGTTCGCCATCTGATTGTCGAGGGCAACTATCTCCTCCTGAACAGGTCTCCCTGGACGGCGCTCGCCCCTCTGTTCGATACGACCGTTCTGATCGAAGTGTCGGAAGAGATGCTGAGACAGCGCCTGTTGGCGCGGTGGCGGGGGTATGGGCTGGCGCCCGAGGAGATCGAAGCCAAGCTGGAGGGAAACGACCTGCCCAACGCCCGGCTTGTCATGGGTGAGAGTGCCGAGGCCGAGTTCCGCTTGACGCAGGAAATCGTGACGTGAGCCCCTGTGGCAGCCGGCCCCGCCCGCCCCCTTTGGCGGTGACCTCCTTCTGCGCCTCGCCACCAGCCCAACGCCTTGGCAGCGTGCCCCAGTCCGGCGCCCGGCGTTGTGCGCGCCGGACTGGGAGCCGCGGCACGGATCGACCAGGTGCCTCATCATGCCGAGCCCGCAGCCTCCTCGAGGCGTTGGTCCGCGGTGAGCAGCTCGAGTCCTTCGATCTGCCGCCGCGCCAGGACGAAGGTCGCCAGATGCAGCGCATCCAGCGTGCGCAGCGCCTGCTCGGGCACCAGCAGCGCCGCGAGATCGCAGACCGCCGGGCTCAGCTCCCACAGCTCGCATCGATTCCATAAGCTATCGAGCTCGCGCCGCGCGTCGGCGAGCCGGCGCTCGGGCACGCCGCCCTGGAGCCGGACCCGGAGCAGGGCACGCGCCGATTCGACCAGTGCGAGGCGCGAGGTCACGAGCACCGGTGCGGCGGCGATCCGCTGCTCGATCTCCGGCGTCGTGCCCTGCTCGAGGGTCGCCCGCAAGGCCACGGAGGTATCCAGGTAGAGGGCCGCGGCCGAGGCCATGACGCCGTTCAGGAGCGCTCCTGCCGCAGCGCGTCGAGCAACGTCTGCGCGGTGCCGGCGGGCAGCCCGAGACCGCGGCTTCGCCAAGCCCAGTCGCCCTTCGGCTGGCCGGCCCGGCTGATCTCGCCAGCCGCGGCGAGCGCCTCCAGGCGTTCCTCGAGGCGCTCGGCGATCGGCGGCCGGCGGCGCGCCGGGCGCAGCTCGGCCACCACCTCGTCGCGCTCGGTGACGAGCACCGTCTCGCCCGCCTTGGCGAGGCGCAGGTACTCGGACAGCCGCGCCTTGAGCTGCTTGATGCCGACCACCTTCATGGGCCGAATGGTAGTCCCCGGTAGTCACCTCGTCAATCCCGCGCCCCCCTTCGTCGCGACTCGCTTCCCGAGACGAGGCCCAGGCCCTCCCTCCCGCGGTCTGTCCTCTGTCTTCTGTCCTCTGTCCTCTGGTCTTCGCGGGGGGAGCAGCCCGGTAGCTCGTCAGGCTCATAACCTGAAGGTCGTGGGTTCAAATCCCACCCCCGCAACCAAAATAAAGCAGTCAACTCAATGCCCCCCATGGCCGAGCGAGGTCGGCACGGCCGTGGGAGGCGCGAGCAACTGGTCTGCCCCGAAGCAGACCTGAGATCCAAAATTCTCGTACTCAAAACGCACACGACAAACATCCCCACTCGTCATGGAAAACGTTTCCTTTACACTCGGAGTTATCGCAAGTCTTTCGCTTGACGGGGAACGTCTCGTTGCAAACGAAACAAAACACATTTGTGGCCTTTGGCGACTTGGGGGTCAGGATAGCGAGCCGATGCTCAAACCCTGCATCAAGATTTGCCTCTGATAAACATTTGGGACATGAATAACGCCTCTGCTTTTTGTCGATGCCAAAGAACTTCTTCACTTGGGACGGCTGCAGCAAATTCAAAACTATCTCCAGCTCCCAGCAGACCGTGTTACGAGTAAACTCAGAAGCTCCCAAGTGTGCGACGGGTGACCGGTCAAGAAATCGCATTCGGTCTGTAGGCCAGTGGTTGTTCGGCAACAATTCCGAATGCACTTCAAGAATGATTTCAATGAGCTGAGCTGGTTCGATTGTAATTTTTTCGCCAATAGAGTGCATTATTTGATTTCGACTATTTCGAAGTTCTTCAAATCGTCTCCGAAATGGCTCCGACAGGTTCTTGCTTGTGAACGCTGTTACCATCTTCACAAGATCCTGCGCGTCGATCGTTTTGAAATCGCCAAAGGGTATGTTGGAATTGGCGGAAGAACCTGGAAGTTTGCCAGCTGGATTTTGGATTAGAAGATACGGAGATACTTCGGCAATGTAGCCTTTGAGAGCGAGCTCAACCCCCTGCTGTGCGATAGTAAGAGCTGTCAGGAGAATTCTCCGAGAGGCGTTCCAGTACTCGTCCTTTGTTTCCTGATCATAATCGAAAGAAGTGTCATGAAGATCCTTTAACAGAGTGGCCGCTTGATCCCATGCTAACTGCAGGTGATCAGAGCCAACGTCCAAGAAGTCTTCATAGCTTGGAACATCTGTAACCGTCATAACTTGCTGCTCATTTTTCTCTGAACTCCCACTTCCGCAAGTAGAATTCTTTCCCATGCCAGCTGGCGGGGAAATGGTGGCAGGACCCTTTTCGCCGAAGCCTCGGGCCTTAGCCCTCACACGGCGTCGTAGCAAAGTCGATGACTTCCCGTCGAGTGATCTGGTGGAGGCATCTGGAGGCTGTTCGGTAGCGGTCGTGAGCCTGCGCTTCCGAGACGAACCGTCGCAATGGGCAATTCTTTGCGAGTATTGCTCCGTCCGTGTCTAATTTTGCGCCCCAACTTCGACCGCTATAAGCTAGATCAGGTCGAAAATGCCAAAGTTATATATGGAACAAAAATTTGCCTTGATCATTGACACTTAGGACGCCGCCGCTCAGCCCGGGTTCAGGCCGGCCCAGTCGCGCGGGCCCTGCTCGCCGAGGATGCGCAGCAGATACTGGCCGTAGTCGGTCTTGCGGAGCGGCTCGGCGAGGCGCTCGAGCTGGCTCGCACTGATGTAGTGGAGCCGGTAGGCGATCTCCTCGGGGCAGGCGATCTGGAGGCCCTGGCGCTCCTGGATGGTGCGCACGAACTCGGCCGCCTGGAGCAGGCTCTCGTGCGTGCCGGCATCGAACCAGGCATAGCCCCGGCCCATGCGCTCGACCCTGAGCTCACCCTGATCGAGGTAGCGCTGGTTGACGTCGGTGATCTCGAGCTCGCCACGCTTCGAGGGTCGGATCGAGGCGGCGATGTCGACCACCTGGTTGTCGTAGAAGTAGAGGCCGGTCAGGGCATAGTTGGATCTCGGCCGGGCCGGCTTCTCCTCGAGCGAGACGGCGCGTCCGGCCTCGTCGAACTCGACCACGCCGTAGCGCTCGGGATCGCGCACCTGATAGCCGAACACGGTGGCGCCGCTGGTCTCCGCCGCCGCGCGGCCGAGATCCTCGCGGATGTAGTGACCGAAGAAGATGTTGTCGCCGAGGACCAGGGCGCAGGTATCGGCGCCGATGAAGTCGCGCCCGATCAGGAAGGCCTGGGCGAGGCCCTCGGGCCGCGGCTGGATGGCGTAGCTGATCTCGAGGCCCCATTGCTCGCCGGCGCTGAGCAGGCGGCGGAAGGCGGGCTGATCCTCGGCCGTGGTGATCACCAAGATGGCGCGGATTCCGGCCAGCATCAGCGTGGTCAGCGGGAAGTAGATCAAGGGCTTGTCGAAGACCGGCAGGAGCTGCTTGCAGACCGCGCGGGTGACCGGGTGCAGCCGGGTGCCGGAACCGCCGGCGAGGATGATGCCTTTACGCATGACCGTCCGTTCGCCCTTGCCCGCGCCCCCGGCGCGGGGCTCGAGGTTGCCGCCCCTTCACAGGTTGATGTCGAGGATGCCGCCGTGCAGCTCGACCTCCTTGATGATCCGGTGCCAGCGGGTCAGCGTCTGGTACCACTCGAGGGTGAGCGTCTGGGTGGTCTTGTCGACCGCGCCCGCCTCGAGCTTCTCGAAGATCTCGAGCGCGCCCTCGCGCGCGCCGTACCTCGCCTTCCAGCCGAGCGCCTCGATCTTGTCGAAGCCGACCCGGTAGGAGCGGTGGTCGGGATCGCCGTACCAGTCGATCCGGACCGCCTTCGGCAGGACCGCGCAGATCGTCTCGGCGAGCGGGCCGAGCTGGTAGTTGTTGGCCGCCGAGCCGACGTTGAACAGCTGGCCGCTCACCTGCTCCCGGGGCGCGCGGAGCATGAAGATCTGGGCGCGCGCGGCATCGCGCACGTGGACCATCGGGCGCCACTGGCTGCCGTCGCGCATGAGCGGCAGGACGCCGGTCTTCCAGGCGCCGTAGGTCATGCCGTTGATCGCCAGATCGAAGCGCATGCGCGAGCTGTAGCCGTAGACCGTGGCCTGGCGGAGGACCACGACGCAGAAGTCCGCGTCGGCGAGCGGCAGCACGCCCTGCTCGGCCATCTCGTTGGCCCGGGCGTAGGTGGTCAGCGGATTGGTCGGATGGCTCTCGGCGCAGATCACCTCCGGGTCCTGGAAGCCGTAGATGCTGCAGGAGGACGGCAGGAGGTAGCGCTTGACGCCGGCCGCCTTGGCGAACGTGGCACACTGGACGCGCGATGCGTGGTTGATCTGCCAGGTGGCGTCCTGGAACAGCTCGCCGCTCGGGTCGTTCGAGATCGCGACCAGGTCGATGACGTGGTCGACGCCCTCGAACACGGCCGGCTCGAGGCGGCGGCTGTCGGCCTGGATGCGCTCGAGCTGCGGGTGCTCGCCGAGGACCTCGCGGCCGAAGAAGAAGCGGTCGAGGGCCCGCACCTTGTAGCCCTCGGCGAGCAGGATGGGCACGAGCGAGGTGCCGATGTAGCCGCCGGCGCCGGTAACCAGAACGCGCTCCATGGGGACACGCCCCTCCTTGCTGCAACCTCAGGGATAGCTGAACACGGCCGGCAGATCGCGAAAGCGGGGCAGATGGCGATCCTTGTCCGAGAGCACGATTCGCTCCGGCGGGATCGGCCAGGGGATCGCGAGATCGGGATCGTCGAAACGCACCCCGAGGTCGAGGTCCGGGGCGTAGTAGGCGTCGACCTTGTAGGTGATCTCGGTGTCCGGCTCCAGGGTCAGGGTGCCGTGGGCGAAGCCCTTGGGACAAAGGAGCTGGTTGCCGAGGGCGGCGGACAGCTCGACCATGACGTGGCGGCCATAGGTCGGCGAGCCGCGCCGGCAGTCGACCGCGACGTTGGCCACCGAGCCGCGCAGCACGCGCAGCAGCTTGGTCTGAGTCGCCGGCGGTGCCTGGAGATGCAGTCCGCGCATTGTACCGCGCGCGATCGAGTAGGAGTGGTTGTCCTGAACGAACTCGGCCTCGATCCCGGCCTCGGCCAGGGCCTGCCGGTTGTAGGCTTCGGAGAAGAAGCCGCGGTGATCGCCGTAGCGAGCCGGGAGCACGATCTTCACCTCCGGGATGGCCGTCGTCTCAATATTCATCGAGGGCTCGCTCGGCTCGGGCGGGGACGCGTGGGGATGTCGCCGTTGCCGCCGGCGGACGCTAGGAGGCCATGGCCCGGCCGGGCTCGGCGAGGGCGCGTCGCTCGATCGCCAGCCAGGCGGCGAGCGCCTCGGTCTCGGGCAGCTCGACGTCGTCCATGGTCAGCAGCTGCCCCGGCTCGATGCGCCGGCGGACGTGCAGCCCGCTCGCCAGGCAGATCGGTACATGGCCCGGCCGGTCGGCGATGTTGACGCAGCTGCCGCGCAGCTCGAAGCTGCCGTAGCCGCGCTCGATGACCTCACCGGGCTCGAGCCTGCGCTTGGCGATGCTCGCGACGCTGATCCGCGGCGTGGCGCGGTTGTTGAGCAGCGGGCGACCCTGCCGCAGGAGCCGTTCGATGGTCTTGAACACCTCCAGGTGGACCAGGCAGTAGTCCTTGATCAGGACGTAGTGGGGCCCGTCGCCGAGCTTGAAATTGCGCAGCGCGGTCGTCTGGCGCTGGTCGTGGCGGGCGATGATGAAGACGCCATGCTGCAGGCCCCGATCGAGGATGTAGTCGCTGATCGGCTGGCCGAGGCGATCGGCCACCGCGCCTAGCTCGGCCGCCGCCAGCCTGAGATCGCCGGTTTCGAGGCCGATCAGGTCCTCCTTGGCGATCGCGGCGCCAAGGCCGTTGGCGACCAGGCATTGCTCGATCTGAACCTTGGTACCGTCGGTGAACGAGGTCACCATGTCGATCGAATAGCCCTGGCGTTCGGCCCAGTAACGCATCTCCTCACGGGTCGGATTGCGGTTCAGGAACGCCTTCATGTTGCCGTAGACCAACGGCGTGAAGCCGCTCGCCAGGGCGTCCTCGTTGAGCGCCGCGAGGCAGCCGGGCTGGTCGCCCTCGGCCTCGCTCAGGAGGCCGCGCTCGACGAAGTGCGAGCCGATGGTGACATGGAACTCGGCGTTCAGCGTGACCACGGGCTTGCCCGCGTCGAGGGCCGGCCCGATCGTGCGGGCGGCGTGGAAGGCGTCGCCGGTGCATTCGAAGACCACGTCGCTCGCCTCGATCAGGGCATCGAGCGAGTGGGTGAGCGCGTCCGGACGGGGGAAGTCCGGGCAGCGATCGAGCGGGCGCCGCGTCAGCACCTTCGCGAGGTGATAGGCCGGTCGCCGCTCCAGCTCCCAGGTGAAATGGCGCGCCACGAAGCCCGTGCCGATGACCCCGACATTGATCTTTCTCTGCCTGCTCATGAAGCGATCGGGCCGATGCAGTGTTGCGGACTGGGGCCAACGCGCGGCCGCTGCCCGGACATCCCGTTTTGCCACCGGTCCTCTTGCCGAACGGTGAAGCCAGGGCCTCGCGGGGCACACGCCCGGCCGAGCGCTGGACACTACCCTGCGCGCCCCCGGCATGGCAAGCCGCGACGCGAGACCGGCCCGTTGCGACCGAGCCGGGCCGCGCGTCCTGCCGGACGACGCCGGCGAGACCAGATGGCGCGCGCACGCCGCCCAATCGCACGACCGCGCCCATTGGTTGGCATTGCTCGAAGCCGTAGCCTCTCAAGTACGCGCTTGCTCAGAGTGCAATACTGATGTACCACGTGAAGCAGTTTGGGTGGAAATGTGCGGCCGGCCGAGGCCATAGTTAACTGCCGGCTTAGAGCAGATCTTGCCCGGTTGGCGCTCCGACGGGGACGCAGAGACTCCCAAGATGGGTCCGACAACGTGAGAAAGGGGACCATTCCCATGCTTCGCCAAGTAACCACCTCCGCGGCGGCCGCGGCCTTGTTCGCCGTCGCCGTCGGCTTTTCCCAATCGAGTTGGGCTCAGGCAGAATCGGTCGGCATGGCCGGAGCCGGGCCGGACCGCATCTGCAACACCCTGATCGACAGCCGGAACCAGCCGGTGTTGAGCAGCGGTGGCGGGACCTTGACCAACATGCCGACACCAAGGACCCAGGCCGTGCTGATCACCGGCACCGTCGACTGTCCCGAGGTGATGCCGGTGGCTCAGGTCGAGCCCGCGGCGCCGCCGCCGGCGCCGCTGCCCAACCAGGGTGTCGTCTACTTCGCCTTCGACAAGGCGACCCTGACGCCCGAGGCGGAGACGACCCTCGCCAACATCGTCACGGACATCAAGGGACGCGAGCTCGGCGGCATTACCGTGGGCGGCCACACCGATACCGCCGGCCCGGCCGAATACAACATGCAGCTCTCGCAGCGCCGGGCGAACGCGGTCGCCGGTCAGCTGACCAAGGAGGGCATCCCGGCCCACATCATCACGACCGAGGCGTTCGGCGAGACGCACCTGGCGGTAGAGACCCCGCCCAACACGCCACTGCAGGCCAATCGCCGCGCAACCATCGACTTCCAGCGGTAAGCCCGGCCTCACGGGCTGATCCCGCCGACGGCTCGAGCCCGGTATCGGGAGAATTCCCGGTGCCGGGCTCGGCGTTTGTCAGCCGTCTGGGAACTGGCCGGCTGGGACGTTGACCGCGGCTATGCGGCCAGCAGCCGGCGCGCGATGACCTGGGCCTGAATCTCGGCCGCGCCTTCAAAGATGTTCAGGATGCGGGCGTCGCAGAACACCCGGCTGATCGGGAACTCCAGCGCGTAGCCGTTGCCGCCGTGGATCTGGAGCGCGTTGTCGGCAGCGCTCCAGGCGACCTGCGCCGCGAGCAGCTTGGCCATGCCGGCCTCGAGGTCGCAGCGGCGCTCGGCGTCCTTCTCGCGCGCCGCGAACAGGGTCAGCTGGCGCGCGATCATGGTCTCGACCACCATCCCGACCAGCTTGTCGGCGACCCGCGGGAAGGCATAGATCGGCTTGCCGAACTGCCGGCGTTCCCTGGCGTAGGCGAGGCCGAGCCCGAGCGCGCTCCGGGCGACGCCGATCGCGCGCGCCGCGGTCTGAATCCGCGCGGCCTCGAAGGTCGCCATGAGCTGCTTGAAGCCCTGCCCCTCGACCCCGCCGAGCAGGCCGTCCTGCGGCACCGCGAAGCCGTCGAAGGCGAGCGCGTACTCCTTCATGCCGCGATAGCCGAGCACCGGGATCTCGCCGCCGGACAGGCCCTCGACCGGAAACGGCTGCGCCTCGCCGCCGCGCGGCTTCTCGGCGAGCAGGATCGAGAGGCCGCGATAGCCGGGCTGGCGCGGATCGGTGCGGCAGAGAATGGTCATCAGATCCGCGCGCGCGGCGTGGGTGATCCAGGTCTTGGCGCCGGTCACCCGATAGTGCTCGCCCTCCAGAACGGCGCGGGTCTGCAGCGAGGCGAGATCGGAACCGGTGTCGGGCTCGGTGAAGACCGCCGTCGGCAGGATCTCACCGGAGGCGATTTTGGGCAGGTACTTTGCCTTCTGCGCCTCGGTGCCGCCGAGCCGGATCAGCTCGGCAGCGATCTCCGAGCGGGTGCCGAGCGAGCCGACCCCGATGTAGCCGCGCGAGAGCTCCTCGGTCACGACGCACATCGCGACCTTGCCGAGGCCGAGGCCGCCCCAGGCTTCCGGCACGGTCAGGCCGAACACGCCGAGATCGGCGATCGCGCCGATCAGCTCGCCCGGGATCAGCTGGTCGCGCTCGTGCCAGCCATGGGCATGGGGCAGCACCTGCTCCTCGGCGAAACGGTGAAACTGCTCGCGGATCAGATCGAGCGTCTCGTCCTCGAGCGCCCAGTCGCCGAGGTCGCCCGCTTCGATCAGGCGTGCGAGCTCGGCCCGCCGGGCAGCGGTATTGCCCTCGGCGATCAGCCGGCGCACGGCCGGATCGGCGGCGAAGGCCTCGATCGTCCCCTGGTCGAGGCCGAGAGCTGCGAGACGCACGACCTCGCCCTGGCTCATCGGCATGCCGCCCGCGATCCGCGCCAGGTACTCGCCGAAGCCAAGCTCCAGGATCAGCCGCTCGAGGGCGCCGAAGCGGCCCGCCTGCTCGAGCCGCTCAGCCCAACCCTGCATCTGGCGGAGCGCCTCGACATAGGTCGCGAGCCAGGCGAGGCCGTGAACCGCGTGCTGCTCGCGCTCGAGCAGCTCGGGCTCGATCGCGCCCGCGGGCGCCACCAGTGCGCGCACCTCGTCAGTCCCGCGGGCGAGCAGCGTCAGGGTGGCGTCAACGGCCACCCTGGTTGGTGGGCTGGCTTCCTGTCGTGCAGTCGCGGCAGATGAGGCAACCATGGTCACGATCCTATCTAACAGCGGTAGTCTGGCAGAGGCGGCTTAACGGTTTAGGCACGACAAGCGCTCTCCCGCTCCGGACCGGCAGCGCTCGAGAGGGCCTTTAACCATGTTCTCCTCATGAATGAGCGGCCTAGCACTGGCTCCCTGCAAAGTCGCTCGATGCGCGCTATACGCAACTCACCCTAGACTTACGCAACGCACGCTTGCCCCTCGCGTCCCTCAAGCGTTATGATCGTGCCTAAATTGGGAGGGAATGTCATGTGCGCATCCGGGTGGGGCTGTTCGGGTCTCGTCTGAGGAGTGCTCGTCGGGCTCACCGCGTGCTCGGTTACCGACTACCAGCAACCGATTACTACGTTCGCCACGGCGACCCAAAACGCAGAAACTGCGCTCAATTCGCTCAACCGCGAAGTCACAGACGCTCACGCGGCCCAGCTTCGCGAGAAGGCCGTTGCGGGAGAAGCTTTGGTCGAGATCCAGCCCCCCCCAAAGGCGGGAAGGAAGACTGCCTTTTCAACTCGGAGCACTGTCGCTTAAGTCTACATTACCCCAATGACAACCCGCCTGAAGAGCCCCTAACGCCGCCCCCGGCGCTGGGCAACATGGCGGTTCTCATGGGCTCGATCACCACCTACGCCAATAATCTGGTGGCCCTGGTGAGCGCCGATACCGCAGCCAAGGTGACGACCAACGTCAATGCCACGCTTGCCAGCGTTGACAGCCTCGCCAGCACGGTCGAGACAGTCAGCGCGGCGCAAGCCAAGCAGACAAATCAGCCCAAGCCAGAAAAGCAGCCGGTCGACCTGTCAGCGTTCAAGACGCCGGTCGGCGATGCCGCCAGTTGGATCGTCGGTCAGTATGTGGCCTCGGTCAAACTGGACGGCCTCAAGCGGGCAACGACGGAGGCTCAGCCTGTCATCGCGAAGGCAACCAACCTCCTTCAGTTCGCGGCCAAACAAGCGGCCATCGACCCCTTGGCAACCATGGCCGACGACGTGAACCAGCGGCTTGAAGCCTTCAACTCGAGCCGCACGCAACGCACGCAACAAAATCTTGAGCAGCTGATCCAGAGCGCCAATAAATTAAATCAGCTCCTCGAAGCGAAGCCATCGGACGTGTTCGCCAAGATGAACGATGCGCATGAGGCGCTCACCAACCAGCTCCAGGGCAAGAATGTGACGCTCCCGGAGGCGATTGCCAAGATTGAGACCTTCGCTGCCGAAGCGGAGACGCTCTCGAAGATTGCGAAATCGTTTGTCGCTGCAGCGTCCAAAAAGGAGGCCTAAAACATGCCCAAGAGTAAAACCATCGCTCCCAAGAGTGAAACCATCGCTGAGATCGAGGCAGCGGCGGAGGCGGCTGAGAGCGACATTGCTGACCTTCAAGCAGGAACTCCAGGCGGAGCAACGGCGTATCAATCGCAGTGCGTTTGACGACGGTCGACAACTGACCCCTCAGGAAACCCAGCGCCTCGCGGAAATCGACGTTGCTCGGAGCAGATTGACAGCGGCCTTGAAAGAGCTGTCCTTCGTGACGTTGCAAAATCTGGACAACTCGGCCGAGGTTCAGCAGCTGCAAAGCCAGATGGACGGGATCAACAAGGGCCTCGCCGGAGATCTCGACAAGTTAAAGAAGCTTGAAGAGTTCGCGGCGACCGCCGCCAAGGTGGCCGATACCATCGCCGAGATCGTCGCGAAACTCGCGCCGCTGGCAGCGGGCGCGCTGCTTTGACGCTGCCGCCGTCTCAGCCTTCGATCGCGTCCGCGAGGGTGCGCAGGCCCGGCCGCCTGGCCTGGACCAGCACCGCCATGTTGCCGGGGCGGTGCTGGTTCTTGCGCATCTTGTCATGAGCGCGCGGGATGTCGTGCCAGGCGAAAACTTCCGACATGCAGGGGTCGACCTTGCGGGTGACGACCATCTGATTGGCCGCGCTCGCCTGCTTGAGATTGGCAAAGTGGCTGCCCTGCATGCGCTTCTGGCGCATCCAGAAGAAGCGCGCGTCGAGGGTCAGATTGTAGCCCGAGGTGCCGGCGCAGATCACCACCATGCCGCCGCGCTTGACCACGAAGGCCGAGACCGGGAAGGTCGCCTCGCCCGGATGCTCGAACACGATGTCGACGTCGTTGCCCTTGCCGGTGACCGCCCAGATCGCCTTGCCGAACTCGCGCACCTTCTTCATGTAGGCGGTGTAGCCCTCGGCGTCGTCGATGTCCGGCAGCTGGCCCCAGCAGTCGAACTGCTTGCGGTTGATCGCGCCGCGCGCGCCGAGCGAGAGCACGAAGTCGCGCTTGTCCTCGTCCGAGATCACCGCGATCGGGTTGGCGCCCGAGGCGGCGATGACCTGGATCGCCATCGAGCCGAGGCCGCCGGCGCCGCCCCAGACCAACACGTTATCGCCTGGCTTCAGGGCGTGCGGCGGGTGTCCGAACAGCATCCGGTAGGCGGTCGCAAGTGTTAACACGTAGCAGCCGCTCTCCTC
>CAWFGZ010000003.1:0-119458 GCA_963815435.1 uncultured Alphaproteobacteria bacterium | reverse complement strand
GGTATCGGGACGTGCGGCAGGCTTGGCGCACGGCACTGTCGCGGTGCGCCGGGCGCCACATCGACGCTGCCGCTTTTGTGGGGTCCGGTTCAGCCAGGAAGTAGGCGCGCATCGCACGAACGATCAGCTCGTCATCCGCATGCGGCATGGCTGTGATCTCCCTTAGCTTGCGAACGTCGCGAGGCTGTGATAGGCGACTAGCGCTGCGACTAGTGCCGTACAGCTCGCGAGCGTCATTAGGTAGGTGATGGCTGAGGCGAGCATGGGCTTAGCCTCCTGCTTGCGGTCAACGGCCTGGCGCGCAAGCTCGGCGCTCGCATAGCGATGAATGATCAGCTCATCATCCGCATGTGGCATGGCCATGACCTCCATCGAACGATGTTAAGGTGTTCGATGCTTAAACGCTTTGCCCAGCAGCGCGTTCCCGCGACATCGGACCGATCTGAGCGTCGAGAGGCGCTGGCGCAGCTCAGGTGTGACGAGTCACACGCTACGCGTGCAGATCTCTCACGCGGGCAGGCCGGATGCTCCCTGGTCAAGATGTGGAGCTCGGCGCCATGAGCGCCCCGTCACGGAGCGCAGAGCCACCACGGCGCTGCTGGCTCCCAGCGACGTTGCTGCTGCTCGCGCTGGCAGGCTGCACTCCGCAGCCGGTCATCTACGGCACCGACGTTTCGATGCACGCCGGCGGCGCTCACGCGCAACGTCAAGGTGGGTCACCAGTTCTGAGCTTCCACACGCTCAGAGTGTACCCTTAGATGCGGTAATCGGGCCGGGCCGCCTCGGCCTTTTCCTAGGAGGCGGCTATCCCTCATTCCTAGGAGGCGGCTGTCCCTCACGGTGATGGTGGAACCGGGTCCGCAGATCGGCCCCAAGCATCAGCATGGAGGGACAGCCATGGAGCACTATGCTGCGATCGATGTCTCGTTGGAATGTGTGCGCATAGCCTCGCAATTCTAGCATTTCAGCAGCTCCGGACAGCGCCCACTTGCTCATCCGGTCGAGCGCACGGCCCATCTCCAGACCGCCGTTGACCTTGCGCGGCATGGCGCCTTGACCAGCTGGCCGTCGAGCTTGCCCGCCTTGGCGTGGTGGTCGCCGCGGATCGCGCCGATGGTCGCGAGCGACCTGGGGAGGGGGTCGCGTTTTCTCCGCGCGTGATCGCCACTTAGCCGCCCGTGGTTGTGCACTAGATGTGGTTGCTATGAAGGTTGTTCATCCGGGGAGCCCGGTCAGGCTGTCGGTTGCAAGACGGTCAGCGCTGAGCGGGAGATCACCCGGATGAACCTGCACGAGAATGCCCGTTTGACGTCCCAAGGTCGACTCCTGCTGGTGCGGCGGGTGATCGAGCAGGGCTGGACGGTGGGCTCGGCCGCCGGCGCGGCCGGATTGTCGGAGCGGCAGGCGTACCGCTGGCTCGCGCGCTATCGCGCCGGCGGTTACGGCGGCGCTGATGGACCGCAGCTCGGCGCCCAGGCGCTGCCCCCACGAGGTGCCGGCCGCGCGCATCGCCGAGATCGAACGCCTGCGCCGCCAGAGGCTGAGCGGCCCCCAGATCGCCAGCAAACTCGCCATGCCGCCTCTCGACGGTCGGTCTACCTTCTGCTCCGCCTAAGCCTTAGCCACCTTGCCCCACTGCAGCCCAAACCCCATCTCCGTACCAGCGCGAACGGCCGGGCGAGCTGCTCCACATCGATACCAAGAAGCTCGGGCGGATCGAGGCGGTCGGCCATCGGATCACCGGCGGGCGGCGCGGCACCAGGCGCGGCGCCGGCTGGGAGGCCGTGCACGTCTGCATCGACGACGCCTCGCGCCTGGCCTACAGCGAGGTGTTGCCGGACGAACGCAAGACCAGCGCGGTCCGTTCCTGAACGCGCGGTCGCCTGGTTCGCGGCCAAGGTGTGACGGTCGAGCGGGTCATGACCGACAACGGCTCGGCCTACCGCAGCCACCACTGGCGCCACGCCTGCGGCGGGCTCGCGCTGCGTCACCTCCGCACCAGGCCGTACACGCCGCGGACCAACGGCAAGGCCGAGCGCTTCATCCAGACCAGCCTGCGCGAATGGGCGTATGCGCGCCCCTTTGCGAGCTCGCACGAGCGCACCGCCGCGCTCATCCCCTGGCTCGACCATTACAACACCGCCCGGCCGCATGCCGCCCTCGCCCACCAGCCGCCCGCCAGCCGTCTGCATCTACCGGCGTTCCTCGGTTTGACCGACGGCGCGGTTCCTCCGTCCCGACCTGCGATCACCGACGACCGGTCCGCCGGGGCGGCGCCAGGAGCGCCGCAGGCGACCGGCGCCAGCCGGCGCGCAGCGTCCTTGCACCGCCCCGCCGGACCGGTCACGCTCCAACAGGAGGGCACCCCATGCTCGTTCACCTGAACAACGTTCGTGGAAACGACAGGTAGAACGCAACAATAGAACGTCCCCATATGACCGGCTTCTGGCAGCTGATCGTGCCGGCTCGCGCCGGCGTGTTGAACGCCTTGGCGAGCGCCGCATACTCGGCGATGGTCTTGGGCGGCGGCTTGCCGGCCGCCTCGAACAGGTCCTTCCCATAGAAGAACAGCATGACGTTGACGGTGTGCGGCAGGACGTAGAGCTTGCCCTCGTAACGGTAGGAATTGACCACCAACTCCGCAAAGTCGCCGAGCTTGTACTCGTCCTTGTACTTCTCCCAGAGATCGTCGAGCGGCCGGAGCCAGTCGTTCTTGGCTTATTCCAGCACCGTGGCGTCGCTGGCGTAGACGATGTCGAAGGTGTCGCCTTTCGACGACAGGGCGATGCTCGCGAGCTCTTTGGCTTTGTCGAACGGCATCAGCTGGGTGTTGACCTTCACGCCGGGCAGGGCCGAGCGCATCTTCTCGGCGTAGTACTCGAGGGCGGGATAGCGATGGCTGATCATCTGCACGTCCGTCGCCGCCCGGCTCGGGCGGGGCAGAGCAAGCGACGTCGCGGCCCCCGCCGCGGCGACCGACAGGGTCTGGAGCGCGGAACGGCGGCTGATCGGCTGGCGCATCACGGCCTCCCTCGTTATGCGGCACGAAGGAAACGCCTCGATCGAACCGTCCCCCGACCTTTGCCGCATACGTCGCGCGCCGCCGGGATTGTCAACCTGGGGCCGGCCGCAGGCACGCCCCGGGGCGCTTACTCCGGCACGAGCCTCGCGCCCGTTTTTGGCTTACTGCCAGATCTGGTCGCTGCGACGCCGCACGCCTGCGCCGCCAGACGATCGCGGGCGGCAACAGTGTGCCGACGGCGATCACGCCGGTACCCGGTGCCGAAGCCACCGAACGGATCGACGCCGCCTAGAGCATCGGATGCTAGCGATAAGCAAGGATGCATATGTAAAGGTCTCACCTCGGCCTCACGCAAGGAACTCGCGTTCCGCGGCGCGCAGCAACTCCCCGCCCGACCGGCGCGCAGCACCCGCGCGCCGGAGAACAGGTCGAACCAGTTCTCGTACGCTCCGCACGCGACCTCCCATCCCCGCTCGCGCGTAGCACGATGTTGGTCCCGCCGAACCAGCTCGCCAGGTACGAGCTGCCGCCGAGCACCGAGACGAAGCGTCCCGCAGCCCGCGAAGAGCCAGAGCTGGAGCTCGTTGTAGCTCGAGATCGGGGTGCTCGGCATGGAGCTGCTGGATGGTCCAGTACGTCCGGAAAGGCGCGCTCAACCGCCTCGATGTCCCCGGGATCTCGCAGATTGCCTGGTGGTCGTTCACGATGTCGGCCGGGCGCGGGCGGTTGTAGATCGACCTGATAACGCGTCGCGGAGCCGGCCGATCAGCGCGAAAGCAATAGTGCTGTGTATCAATGAAGTTGGCGGGGCCTCGATGCCAGCGGTAACGCTCGTCCGAGTCATCTTGTTGCAGATGATGCAAGCGAGCTTGCGGTCCCAGACGAAAGCGACCGTCCGGCGTATATTTGCCTTGTAGGGCGGTGGCAGCCAGCTTGACGTGTGTCGAGCTCCCTCGGAAACGCCTTACGGTCGTAACGGACGCATCCGCCAGCGGCCGATCGGGTACTCGGTGATCGGCACGATAGCTGCGCGGGACCGGGCGCTCCTCGTGGTGTGGGTGAGAAATAATAGAGCGGCCGGGTGTCGGGGGTAGGAGACCGTGCGCTCGAGCTGCCCCCGCGTGTGCAGCCAGTACGCATAGGGGACGACGGCGAGCAGCTCAAAAGCGAACTCGCCGAAGTACTGGGTGCCGTGCGCGATGATCTCGCGGCACACCGCCGTCCGATCTCACTCGGCCAGTAAGTTCGCGAGACCAAAGTCCTTGATCGAGTAAGCAGCCGAGCGTGTCGGCCTCCCCGCGCCGGACTCGGCCGCAGCAGCTCCGGGCGCGCAGCAGCGCGCCGACTCGCGCGCCGCCGGTGCGGAGGCAGGCGCGGAACAGCCGCCGGCGATCCCCGAGATTGCCTTTCATGCTGAAGCCAGCCGGCGAGGGCCGCCCGGGTACGTCGCCGCATGAGCACTCGTACCGGCATTGCGCCGACGAGCGAGGACCCAGATTCATCACGTCAGCATGGCTCCGATCGCTACCGGTTCGCACGACGGGTCGCTTGAGCAACCGCTCGAGCGCAAGAGGCTTCACGCTCTTCACGCGGGATCTTCGCCCGCCGCCGCCTGATCGGGCCGAATGTGCCGATCCCGGGGACGCCGCGCAGCCTGCGGGCAAGCAGCCTGGCCTTCCACACCGCCGTCTGCGGCCTCGCGCCGCTGGCTCAGCGCCCTCCCGATGGCGGACGGCACACGAGCCCGCTGCCAGGCGGAGCGCCGGGCGCAGCCGGATGGCGGCATGCAGCCGACGCAAAATGCCGCGCAGACTGGAGCGCGGGGGTCCGGAGCGCGTGTTGAAGTGGATCACGTGCACGGCGCCGACGGGTACGTGAATGCGGGTGCGCTCCCGCTGGGAACGGACGAAATAGCCGCTCCCTGCGCACGCTCGAAGACACGGTGAGCAGCGGATCGATCGTCGCGTCGAACGAATATGCGGTGCGCTGGCTTAAGGCGTTGGCACGGCGCTCTTCCCGCGATCCGGGCCTCTGCTTCGAGGGAGTGTCGCAGTCCGTCCTAGTCGCCGTCCACGAGATCGAGGTTCGACGCCGAGCCGCGCGAGTTCGTCGTAGCGGTAGTATCCGGGCCGCCGATCGGCTGATGACCGGGAGGCCGGCGAGGAGATAGGTGGACGATCCGGTTCGGGATCGCGCGCCGGTCGTCGAGCGGCTCCCACGGCAGCGGACTGCCGACGTAGGACCAGCCGGCGTCGTACCGGGAGAACTCCCTCGACCCAGCGTCGGCCTTCGCGCGGCGCACCTCGCTCCACGGCGCATCCGCCCGTCTGGAGCGAGGGATGCACGTGGAGGAACCGCCGCAGGATGCGAGCGCCTCCCTGCGCGCGCTGCGCGAACGACAGGTCGCGCGCGATCATCCGGTACACGTCGTCGACACGTGTTGCCGTAGACGTGGACGTGGATCCCGCGCTCGCGCGAGCGGCGAGGTAGTCGATGCCCGAAGGGCCGGCCGATGCACACCGTGTGCAGCTCGCCGGTCCGGGCCGAGAGGCGTTCGGACAGCACGTTCGTTCATGAACTCGAGCTTCGGGCGATCGCTGTCGAGGAACGCGACGACATCGCCGTCGGAAACAGATCGAGCCCGCAGCCGCCCCGGCGAGCGGCGCCGTCCAGTAGGCGAGCTTCTCGCGGTTGCAGAAGATGTGGCCGTCGAGGGCCCGCGTCACGCTCGAGGTCCATGTGCTGGACGTCGAAGCCCCAGTGGCGTACGATCGGCAGCGTCGAACGCGCCGCGCTCGCGCGCGAGCAGCAGCGCTGCGCAAGAGCGTCCACACGTCGTGCTCGACCCCGCGCGGCGGGCCCCAGAGCCGCGGGTGGTAGACCTGGAAGAGGCTGTAGACGCAATCGATTCGCTGCTCGCGGATCGTGCGCGCAGCATCCGCGAGCGTCGACCGGGCAGATGCAGTCCTCCGTCACCCGGTAGGGACCCTGGTCCCAGGCTCATGCTCCGCGACCAGAGTCCCCAGAGTCGATGGCCCCGCTCGGCGAGCACCCGGACGCGCTCGGGGTTCCAGGAGAGCGCGCCCAGCAAGAGAATATTCATCAGCCAACGCGGCGGGAGTTTGGCATGGAGGTGGTGGTCATCGGAGCGGGGTTCGCGGGGGCCAGCGTGGCGCGACTTCTGCACGAAGCGCGGGGCGCACGTATCACCGTGCTCGAGCAGACCGACGTGCCGGGTGGCATGCTCCGGACCCACTACACGGAGGACGGGCTCCCGTACGAGTATGGCCCCCGCATCGTGAGTGTCTTCCGCGGCACGACCGATATTCTACCGTTTCTCGCGGGGCTGCTCAAGCTCCAGGAGCGGCGTGTTTACCAGGGCACCCGCCTTCGACCCGAGTACCCGGTCATCCCCTTCCCCGTCGACCGCGCGAGCCTCCGGAAGCTTCCCTGCGGCCCCCAGATCGAGCGGGAGTGGGCGGCGATCGCTCGGGCGGAACAGCTGTCGGGACAACGCGACCTCAGGGAGTACCTCGAGACCTCGGTCGGGCCCGACGCTCACGGAGCTCGCGTTCGAGGGGTTCAACCGCAAGTTCTGGGGACGGCGGCTCGAGGAGATGCCTGCCGACTGGGGCCGGCTGCGCCGGCTCGAGCGGATCGCCGAGCGCGGCGAGTATCGCCTGCCAAGCGCGGCCCCGCACTACTACCCGGTGGGACGGATTCGATTCGCTCTTCGACCAGCTGCTCGCACCGTTCGACGTGCGCTACGGCACGACCGTCGTCCGGGTCGCAGCCGACCGCCGCGGGGCCACCGCGGTGACGACCGACGGCGAGTTTTCCGCCGATCTCGTCATCACGACCGCGCCGATCGACGCGCTGCTTGATCACCGTTTCGGCCCGCTCGAGTGGCGTGGGTACCGGGTCGAGACCGAGCGGATCGAGGGGCCTGACCGTCGGCCGCTCGGCACCGCGCCGGACGGCGTGCCGTTCGCCTGGCTCTACACCCCGTGGCCCGAGACGCCGGTCTGCCGCACCACCGACTTCGGGGTCATCCACCATGGGCACGATGCGGATGCACTCGACCGACCCGCGATCTTGCTGCGCGAGATCATCGACGACAGCGTGCCGATGTATCCGGTCTGGTGGGAGGACGAGATCTTCTCCCGCTATCTCGCGGCGGTCGCGGAGCTGGGCCTCTGTGATCCCACTCGGCCGGCTCGGGCTGTACAAGTACACCACGATGGACAGCACGCTGGCCATGGCGCAGCGGCTGGTGCGCCTACTCGATCGCTACCTCGAGGGTGCGCCGCCAGACCGGGTGAAGATCCTCCGCGAGGTGCGCGGCGATTGGGGAAACTAGCGGAAAGCAGTGGGGGCGTACCGGATCCCGTGTCGCCGCCCTCGGCGGCCGGCCGCGCCCCGCGTCTGGACCGTCGAGAATCATGCGGCGGGCGTATCCCCGCCAACCTCCTCGATGCGTTTCGGGCACGGCCGTTCGAACTCTGCTGGGAAGATCCGGAGAGCGACGAAATCGAGCCCTGGGCCGAAGTTACCCCTGACTAGGACGGCGGCGAGGATCGTGACCAGTAGATAGGATGTTGATGCTAAGTTACGGTGAGGGCGCTGTCGGTTGCTGCCGCGATACCGGCTTCGCAAGTGCCAACAAAAGACCGTGGACTTAGGGGAGAGCGTTCCAATGAACCAGCTTGGGGTGCATGCTCTGGTCTGGGAGGCCGGCTGGAGCCACGATGAATGCGCGCGCGCGATCGGGAAGACCGCTGAGCTCGGTTACGACTTCATCGAGGCGCCCGCGCTCGATCCCGGCTCGATCGATCCCGACTTCACGCGCAGGCAGCTTGAAAGGAACGGCATCGGCATCAATTTTTCGCTCGGGCTCGACTTCGACAGCGACATCTCGAGCGGCGATCCGGAAAAGGGCAGGCGCGGCAAGGCGAAGCTGGAGCAGGCCGTCGCCGTCTGCCGCGATTGCGGCGGCGAATATGTCGGCGGCATCCTGCATTCGGCCTTCGGCAAATACTCCCGGCCGACGACGGCCGCCGGAGTGGCGCAGTCGATCGATATCCTCCGCCAGGTGGCTGAGAGCGCCGCAAAGAGCCAGATCACGCTCGTCCTCGAAGTGGTGAACCGCTACAAGTCCAACGTTCTCAACACCGCCGCGCAGGGCGTCGACATGTGCCGGCGGATCGGCGCCCCCAACGTCAAGGTCCATCTCGACGTCTATCACATGAACATCGAGGAATCGGACATTCCGTCTGCCATCGAGCAGACGGGCGGCGATCTCGGCTATTTTCACACCGGCGATTCGCATCGCGGCTACCTGGGATCGGGCAATATCGACCTTGCGGCCGTGTTCCGCGCCCTGGTGCGGACCGGCTACGAAGGACCGATCACCTTCGAATCGTTTTCGTCGCGCGTGGTCGGCCAGCCCCTCGAAGGCATATTGGGGATCTGGCGAAACCTGTGGGAGGACGGCCACGACCTCGCGGCCCATGCTCTCATGTATACGAAAGCGCAGCTGAAGGCCGCGCAGGAGGCGCACAGGCAGGCGACCGAACGCAGCAGACTGCCTTTGCCGCCGGCGTAGCGTGCGAATGGACGTGACCAGGCCATGCGAGCGATCTGATGTCGACGGTCGTCGATCTTGAGGAGCTTGTCCAGATTGTGCGCCAGCGAGGCGCGCGCCGGCGCAGCATGACCGCCATCGCGGGCCCGCCCGGGGCGGGCAAGTCAACGGTGGCCGAGCAGCTCGTCGTCCGCTTGGACGAGGGCGGGCCGGGAAGCGCAGCCGTCATGCCGATGGACGGCTATCATTTCGATGACCTGGTTCTGGTGCCGCGTGGCCTGAGGGCTCGAAAAGGCGCTCCGGAGACCTTCGATGTCGCCGGATTCGCCCACATGCTTCATCGTCTTCGCCAGAACACGGAAGCTGAGATCGCCGTTCCGGTGTTCGATCGCGACCTCGAAATCGCGCGGGCCGGCGCGCGGCTCATTCCCGCGTCGGTCCGCCATCTGATTGTCGAGGGCAACTATCTCCTCCTGAACAGGTCGCCCTGGACGACACTCGCCCCTCTGTTCGATACGACCGTTCTGATCGAAGTGCCGGAAGAGATGCTGAGACAGCGCCTGTTGGCGCGGTGGCGGGGGTATGGGCTGCCGCCCGAGGAGATCGCAGCCAAGCTGGAGGGAAACGACCTGCCCAACGCCCGGCTCGTCATGCGTGAGAGTGCCGAGGCCGAGTTCCGTTTGACGCACGAAATGGCGACGTGAGCCGCTGTCGCAGGCGCCCCCGCCCGCCCCTCTGGAGGCGGCGATCAGCGTGCGGCCGGTCGCGAGATCCAAGATCAGTTTGTGAAATGGGAGAGCGCCGGCGAGTAAGGGCTCCTTCGAGGTCGAATCCTAAGTCAGATTACCGCCGCAAGATAGCAGATCATGCCGAAAATGCCAGAGTAATGTTTGCCTCGAAGATTTGCATTTATCGTGAAAACTAGTCACACTGGCGCATCACCTGGCGCATTTCTGCGCCATCATGCGGCAAAAGTGGCGCATGATCATCTTGAGCCTCACAAGTAACGCCGGAGGTTGAGGCAAGGCTCCAGGAGGCGGGCTGGAGGGCGCCTCCAGCGCTGGAGACGCGGGGCGGGAGAAGCAGCGGGAATCCTTCGGTTTTCGCAAGCGCTGAGCTTGATCCAGATGTTGATCCGGCATCAGCCTCCACTCAATCCTCCATCGACATCAGCGATGGAGGCGGCGCCTGGAGGACGCACTTCCGTCGCCTCCGGCCATGCGATCCGGGCGGCCCCCGCCTTGGGGGCCCCTGGGGTCAGCGTCTCGGTCGCGGCGTCGCAGGTGATCTTCAGGGCCAGCTCACCTCTTCCAGTCGCGCAGCACCTCGGCGAGGAGGGTGTCGGCGGCGGCGGCGAGCGGCCGGAGGTCCCGGGTCGCAATCCGCCAGATCACGTCAAGCTCGATTGTATAGTATTCGTGGCGAAGCACGTTGCCGATGGCGGCGATCGCGGGCCAGGGTATGTCGGGGTAGCGCACCTTCATCGTGTCCGGCAAACGCCTGGAAGCCTCCGAGATGATCTCGATGTTGCGCTCGATCGCCTGCCGGAGCATCGGTTCGCGGTCGAGATCCTGGCGCTGCCGTCCACGGGCATATTCCTCGATCAGACCGATGGCCTCCTGGATGTGCTCGAGGTAGAGGCGGACCGTCTTGTCGGCCATCAGAAGATCCCGATCCGATCTTCTTCGATCCACTCCTGGAGCCACGGCCGCATCGCCGAGCCGAAGGCGAACTGAACGGGGCGGCCGAGAAGCGTCGAGAGCTCCTCCTGGAGATCATACAATTCGAAAAAGCCGAGGCTGGCCTTGGGGTCCGTTTCGATGAGCAGGTCGACGTCACTCTCGGGCCCGGCTTCGCCGCGCGCCGTCGAGCCGAACAGGCTGAGCGAGGTGATGCCGCGCGCGCACAATCGCGGCGCCTCCTCGTGCAGGATGCGCAGCACCCGCTCGCGCTCGGCGAGTGCAGCATCGAGGGTTCCGACATCGCTGGCCATGGCGAGGCCGATGCTGCCACAGTTGGCCGGCGGGCGTCGAGCCTCAGCCAGCGGGGCACCCCTCATGGTCAGGCCGGCCAGGGCCGCAGCCGTGCTTCCCCGTCCGCGCAGGGCCGCACGAGCTCAGCCCGGGTTGAGGCCGGCCCAGTCGCGCGGGCCCTGCTCGTCGAGGATGCGCAAGAGGTACTGGCCGTAGTCGGTCTTGCGCAGCGGCTCGGCGAGGCGCTCGAGCTGGTGCGGCGTCGATGTAGCCGAGGCGGTAGGCGATCTCCTCGGGGCAGGCGATCTGCAGGCCCTGGCGCTCCTGGATGGTGCGCACGAACTCGGCCGCCTGGAGCAGGCTGTCGTGGGTGCCGGCATCGAACCAGGCGTAGCCCCGGCCCATGCGCTCGACCCGGAGCTCGCCCTGCTCGAGGTAGCGCTGGTTGACGTCGGTGATCTCGAGCTCGCCCCGCTGCGACGGTCGGATCGAGGCGGCGATGTCGACCACCTGGTTGTCGTAGAAGTAGAGCCCGGTCACCGCGTAGCTGGACTTGGGCTTGGCCGGCTTCTCCTCGATCGAGATCGCGCGGCCGGCCTCGTCGAACTCGACCACGCCGTAGCGCTCGGGATCGCTCACCTGATAGCCGAAGACCGTGGCGCCGCTGCGCCTGCGCCGCCGCGCGGCTCGAGGTCCTCGCGGATGTAGTGGCCGAAGAAGATGTTGTCGCCCAGCACCAGCGCGCAGTCGTCGTCGCCGATGAAGTCGCGCCCGATCAGGAAGGCCTGGGCGAGCCCCTCGGGCCTGGGCTGGACGGCGTAGCGGATGCTCGAGGCCCCATTGCTCGCCGGCGCCGAGCAGGCGGCGGAAAGCGCTCTGATCCTCGGGCGTGGTGATCACCAGGATGTCGCGGATCCCGGCCAGCATCAGCGTGGTCAGCGGGAAGTAGATCAGCGGCTTGTCGAAGACCGGCAGGAGCTGCTTGCAGACCGCGCGGGTCACCGGGTGCAGCCGGGTGCCCGAGCCGCCGGCGAGGATGATGCCTTTCCACATGCCGTTCGATCGCACTTGCTCCGCGCCCGGCGCGGGTCGAGGTTGCGGCGCCTTAGAGATTGATGTTGATGATGCCGCCGTGCAGCTCGACCTGCTTGATGATCTGGTGCCATTTGCTGAGCGTCTTGTACCACTCGAGCGTGATCGTCTCGGTGGTCTTGTCGACCGCGCCGCCTCGAGCTTCTCGAAGATCTCGAGAGCGCCGTCGCGCGCGGTGTACTTCGCCTTCCAGCCGAGCGTCTCGATCTTGTCGAAGTTGACCCGGTAGGAGCGGTGGTCGGCATCGCCGTACCAGTCGATCTTGACCTCCTTGGGCAGCACCTCGCAGATCGTCTCGGCGAGCGGGCCGAGCTGGTAGTTGTTCTCCTCCGAGCCGACGTTGAACAGCTGGCCGTTCACCTTGTCGCGGGGTGCTCTGGAGCATGAAGATCTGGGCGCTCGCGGTGTCGCGCACATGGACCATCGGGCGCCACTGGCTGCCGTCGCGCATCAGCGGCAGCACGCCGGTCTTCCAGGCGCCGTAGGTCATGCCGTTGATCGCCAGATCGAAGCGCATGCGCGGGCTGTAGCCGTAGACCGTGGCCTGGCGCAGCACCACGACGCAGAACTTGCCGTCGGCGAGCGGCAGCACGCCCTGCTCGGCCATCTCGTTGGCGCGGGCGTAGGTGGTCAGCGGGTTGGTCTGGTAGGTCTCGTCGCAGCGCACCTCGGGGTCCTGGAAGCCGTAGATGCTGCAGGATGAGGGCAGGACGTAGCGCTTGGCCCCGGCCGCCTTGGCGAGCGTCGCGCAGTGCACGCGCGATTCGTGGTTGATCTGCTAGGTCGCGTCCTGGAACAGCTCGCCGCTCGGGTCGTTCGAGATCGCGACCAGGTCGATGACGTGGTCGACGCCCTCGAAATAGGCCGGCTCGAGGCGGCGGCTGTCGGCCTGGATCAGCTCCAGCTGCTCGTGCTCGCGGCAGGAGCTCGCGGCCGAAGAAGAAGCGGTCCAGCGCCCGCACCTTGTAGCCCGCGGCGAGCAGCATCGGCACCAGCGAGGTGCCGATGTAGCCGCCGGCCCCGGTAACCAGAACGCGCTCCATCAGAACATGTCCTTCCTTGCTGCAGCCTCAGGCATAGCTGAAGACCTGCGGCAGATCGCGGAACCAGGGCAGCCGCCGATCCTTGTCCGACAGCACCATCTGCTCGTTCGGGATCGGCCAGGCGATCGCGAGGTCGGGATCGTCGAAGCGCACGCCGAGATCGTGGTCGGGGGCGTAATAGGCGTCGACCTTGTAGGTGATCTCGGTGTCCGGCTCCAGGGTCAGGGTGGCGTGGGCGAAGCCCTTGGGACAGAGGATCTGGTTGCCGCGGGCGGCCGACAGCTCGACCATCACGTGGCGGCCGTAGGTCGGCGAGCCGCCCCGGCAGTCGACCGCGACGTTGGCCACCGTGCCGCGCAGCACCCGCAACAGCTTGGTCTGGGTCGCCGGCGGGCCTGGAAATGCAGCCCGCGCAGCGTGCCGCGCGCGATCGAGTAGGAGTGGTTGTCCTGGACGAACTCGGCCTCGATCCCGGCCTCGGCCAGCGCGCGCCGGTTGTAGGCTTCGGAGAAGAAGCCGCGGTGATCGCCGTAGCGCGCCGGCCGCACGATCTTCACCTCCGGGATGGCCGTCGTCTTGATGTCCATCGGGGCTCGCTCGGCTCGGGCGGGGACGCGTGGGGATCTCGCCGTTGCCGCCGGCGGGCGCTAGGAGGCCATGGCCCGGCCGGGCTCGGCGAGCACGCGCCGCTCGATCGCCTGCCAGGCGGCGAGCGCCTCGGTCTCGGGCAGCTCGACGTCGTCCATGGTCAGCAGCTGCCCGGGCTCGACGCGCCGGCGGACGTGCAGCCCGCTCGCCAGGCAGATCGGCACATGGCCCGGCCGGTCGGCGATGTTGACGCAGCTGCCGCGCAGATCGAAGCTGCCGTAGCCGCGCTCGATCACCTCGCCGGGCTCGAGCCTGCGCTTGGCGATGCTCGCGACGCTGATCCGCGGCGTGGCGCGGTTGTTGAGCAGCGGGCGACCCTGCCGCAGGAGCCGCTCGATGGTCTTGAACACCTCCAGGTGGACCAGGCAATAGTCCTTGATCAGGACGTAGTGGGGCCCGTCGCCGAGCTTGAAATTGCGCAGCGGCGTCGTCTGGCGCTGGTCGTGCCGGGCGATGATGAAGACGCCGTGCTGCAGGCCCCGATCGAGGATGTAGTCGCTGATCGGCTGGCCGAGGCGGTCGGCCACCGCGCCGAGCTCGGCGGCCGCCAGCCTGAGATCGCTGGTCTCGAGGCCGATCAGGTCCTCCTTGGCGATCGCGGCGCCAAGGCCGTTGGCGACCAGGCACTGCTCGATCTGCACCTTGGTGCCGTCGGTGAACGAGGTCACCATCTCGATCGAATAGCCCTGGCGTTCGGCCCAGTAGCGCATCTCCTCACGGGTCGGATTGCGGTTCAGGAACGCCTTCATGTTGCCGTAGACCAACGGCGTGAAGCCGGTCGCCAGGGCGTCCTCGCCGAGCGCCGCGAGGCAGCCGGGCTGGTCCCCCTCGGCCTCGCTCAGGAGGCCGCGCTCGACGAAGTGCGAGCCGACGGTGACATGGAACTCGGCGTTCAGCGTGACCACGGGCTTGCCCGCGTCGAGCGCCGGCCCGATCGTCCGCGCGGCGTGGAAGGCGTCGCCGGTGCACTCGAACACCACGTCGCTCGCCTCGATCAGGGCGTCGAGCGAGTGGGTCAGCGCGTCCGGACGGGGGAAGTCCGGGCAGCGATCGAGCGGGCGCCGCGTCAGCACCTTCGCGAGGCGATAGGCCGGCCGCCGCTCCAGCTCCCAGGTGAAATGGCGCGCGACGAAGCCCGTGCCGACGACCCCGACATTGATCTTTCTCTGACTGCTCATGAAGCGATCGGACCGATGCAGTGTTGCGGACTGGGCCAACGCGCGGCCGCTGCCCGGACATCCCGTTTTGCCACCGGTCCTCTTGCCGAACGGTGAAGCCAGGGCCTCGCGGCGCACACGCCCGGCCGAGCGCTGGACACTACCCTCGGCGCCCTCGCCATGGCAAGCCGCGCCGCGACACCGGCCCGTTGCGACCGAGCCGGGCCGCGTCCTGCCGGACGACCAGGCGAGATCAGATGGCGCGCGCACGCCGCCCAATCGCAAGAACGCGCCCACTGGTTGGCATTGCTCGAAGGCCTAGCTTCTCAAGTACGCGCTTGCTCACAGTGCAATACTGATGTACCACGTGAAGCAGTTTGGGTGGAAATGTGCGGCCGGCCGAGGCCATAAGTTAACTGCCGGCTTCGAGCAGATCTTGCCCGGCTGGCGCTCCGACGGGGACGCAGAGACTCCAGAGATGGGTCCGACAACGTGAGAAAGGGGACCATTCCATGCTTCGCCAAGTGACCACCTCCACGGCGGCCGCGGCCTTGTTGGCCTTGGCCGTCG
Organism: uncultured Alphaproteobacteria bacterium; assembly: GCA_963815435.1. Taxonomy (GTDB): domain Bacteria; phylum Pseudomonadota; class Alphaproteobacteria; order Geminicoccales; family Geminicoccaceae; genus DATAOG01. The sequence continues at coordinate 104,369 of CAWFGZ010000003.1, read as the reverse complement.
GCGTGTTCCAGCCGGCCCCGACACAGGCTCAGGAAGCCGTCGGCATGGCCGGAGCCGGGCCGGACCGCATCTGCAACACGCTGATCGACAGCCGGAACCAGCCGGTGCTGAGCAGCGGCGGCGGGACCTTGACCGACATGCCGGAACCGAGAACCAGGCCGTGCTGATCACCGGCACCTCGACTGCCCCGAGGTCATACCGGTCGCCCAGGTCCAGCCCGCGGCCCCGCCGCCGCCGCTGCCCAACCAGGGTGTCGTCTACTTCCAATTCGACAAGGCGACCCTGACGCCCGAGGCCGAGACGACCCTCAATGACATCGTCGCCGACATCAAGGGACGCGAGCTCGGCGGCATTACCGTGGGCGGCCATACCGATACCGCCGGCCCGGCCGCGTACAACATGCAGCTCTCGCAGCGCCGGGCGAACGCGGTCGCCGGCCAGCTGACCAAGGAGGGCATCCCGTCCCACATCATCACGACCGAGGCGTTCGGCGAGACGCACCTGGCGGTGCAGACCCCGGACAACACGCCGAACTCAGGCCAATCGCCGCGCGACCATCGACTTCCAGCGGTAAGGCCCGACCTCACGGGCCGATCCCGCCGACGCTCGAGCCCGGTATCGGGAGAATTCCCGGTGCCGGGCTCGACGTCTGTCGGCGGTCCGGGAACTGCGCCGGCGGCGACGTTGGCCCCGGCTATGCGGCCAGCAGCCGGCGCGCGATGACCTGGGCCTGAATCTCGGCCGCACCCTCGAAGATGTTCAGGATGCGGGCGTCGCAGAACACCCGGCTGATCGGGAACTCCAGCGCGTAGCCGTTGCCGCCGTGGATCTGGAGCGCGTTGTCGGCCGCGCTCCAGGCGACCTGCGCCGCGAGCAGCTTGGCCATGCCGGCCTCGAGGTCGCAGCGCCGCTCGGCGTCCTTCTCGCGCGCCGCGAAGAGCGTCAGCTGGCGCGCGATCATGGTCTCGACCACCATCCCGACCAGCTTGTCGGCGACCCGCGGAAAGGCGTAGATCGGCTTGCCGAACTGCCGGCGTTCCCGGGCATAGGCGAGGCCGAGCTCGAGCGCGCTCCGGGCGACGCCGATCGCCCGCGCCGCGGTCTGGATGCGGGCGGCCTCGAAGGTCGCCATGAGCTGCTTGAAGCCCTGCCCCTCGACCCCGCCGAGCAGGCCGCCCTGCGGCACCGCGAAGCCGTCGAAGGACAGCGCGTACTCCTTCATGCCGCGATAGCCGAGCACCGGGATCTCGCCGCCGGTCAGGCCCTCGACCGGAAACGGCTCGCCGTCCGTCGCCGCGCGGCTTCTCGGCGAGCAGGATCGAGAGGCCGCGATAGCCGGGCTGGCGCGGATCGGTGCGGCAGAGAATGGTCATGAGATCCGCGCGCGCGGCGTGGGTGATCCAGGTCTTGGCGCCGGTCACCCGGTAGACGCTCGCCCTCGAGCACCGCGCGGGTCTGGAGCGAGGCGAGATCGGAGCCGGTGTCGGGCTCGGTGAAGACCGCCGTCGGCAGGATCTCGCCCGAGGCGATCCTCGGCAGGTATCTGGCCTTCTGCGCCTCGGTGCCGCCCAGCCGGATCAGCTCGGCGGCGATCTCCGAGCGGGTGCCGAGCGAGCCGACGCCGATGTAGCCGCGCGAGAGCTCCTCGGTCACGACGCACATCGCGACCTTGCCGAGGCCGAGGCCGCCCTAGGCTTCCGGCACGGTCAGGCCGAACACGCCGAGATCGGCGATCGCGCCGATCAGCTCGCCCGGGATCAGCTGGTCGCGCTCGTGCCAGCCCTGGGCATGGGGCAGCACCTGCTCCTCGGCGAAGCGGCGAAACTGCTCGCGGATCAGATCGAGCGTCTCGTCCTCGAGCGCCCAGTCGCCGAAGTCGCCCGTCTCGATCAGGCGCGGCGAGCTCGGCGCGCCGGGCGGCGGTGTCGCCCTCGGCGATCAGCTCGGCGCACGGCCGGATCGGCGGCGAAGGCATCGATCGCCCCCTGGTCCAGGCCGAGCGCCGCGAGCCGCACGATCTCGCCCTGGCTCATCGGCATGCCGCCCGCGATCCGCGCCAGGTACTCGCCGAAGCCGAGCTCCAGGATCAGCCGCTCGAGCTCGCCGAAGCGGCCCGCCTGCTCGAGCCGGCTCGCCCAGCCGCTGCATCTGGCGCAGCGCCTCGACATAGGTCGCGAGCCAGGCGAGGCCGTGGACCGCGTGCTGCTCGCGCTCGAGCAGCTCCGGCTCGATCGCGCCCGCGGGCGCCACCAGCGCGCGGACCGCGTCGGTCGCGCGCGCGCCAGCAGCTCGCTGCCGCGTCGACCGCCAGCCCGCCGCCGCGGCCAGCGCCGGGCAGCGGCGGACGCGCTCGCGAGCGGCACGGCTTCATCCGCCATTCGCCAGCCGCCGTCCCTCGGTCCTCAGAGCGGGCCGGACGAGCGCGGCCGCCTCAGCCTTCGATCGCGTCCTCGAGGGTGCGCAGGCCCGGCCGCTTGGCCTGCACCAGCACCGCCATGTTGCCGGGCTGGTGCTGGTTCTTGCGCATCTTGTCGTGGGCGCGCGGGATGTCGTGCCAGGCGAACACTTCCGACATGCAGGGGTCGACCTTGCGCGTCGACGCACCATCTGGTTGGCGGCGCTGGCCTGCTTGAGATTGGCGAAGTGGCTGCCCTGCATGCGCTTCTGGCGCATCCAGAAGAAGCGCGCGTCGAGCGTCAGGTTGTAGCCGGTGGTGCCGGCGCAGATCACCACCATGCCGCCGCGCTTGACCACGAACGCCGAGACCGGGAAGGTCGCCTCGCCCGGGTGCTCGAACACGATGTCGACGTCGTTGCCCTTGCCGGTGATCGTCCCAGATCGCCTTGCCGAACTCGCGCACCTTCTTCATGTAGGCGGCGTAGCCCTCGGCGTCGTCGATGTCCGGCAGCTGGCCCCAGCAGTCGAACTGCTTGCGGTTGATCGCGCCCTTGGCGCCGAGGCGAGAGACGAACTCGCGCTTGTCCTCGTCCGAGATCACCGCGATCGGCGTTGCCGCCCGAAGCGGCGATGATCTGGATCGCCATCGAGCCGAGCCCGCCGGCGCCGCCCCAGACCAGCACGTTGTCGCCCGGCCTGCAGACCGTGCGGCGGGTGGCCGAACAGCATCCGGTAGGCGGTCGCAAGTGTCAGCACGTAGCAGCCGCTCTCCTCCCAGGTCAGATGGCGCGGCCGCGGCATCAGCTGGCGCGCCTGCACCCGGCAGAACTGGGCGAACGAGCCGTCCGGGGTCTCGTAGCCCCAGATCCGCTGGGAGGGCGAGTTCATCGGATCGCCGCCGTTGCATTCCTCGTCGTCGCCGTCGTCCTGGTTGCAGTGGACCACGACCTCGTCGCCGACCTTCCAGCGCTTGACCTTGGCGCCGACCGCCCAGACGATGCCGGAGGCGTCCGAGCCGGCGACGTGGTAGGCGCGCCTTGTGCACGTCGAACACCGAGACCGGCTTGCCGAGCGCCGCCCAGATGCCGTTGTAGTTGACGCCCGCCGCCATCACGAGGACCAGCACCTCGTGGCTGTCGAGCTCCGGCGTCGACACCACCTCCTGCTGCATGCGCGACCGTCGGCTCGCCGTGCCGCTCGCGCCGGATCACCCAGGCATACATGTTCGCTCGGCACATGGCCGAGCGGCGGAATCTCGCCGATCTCGTACAGATCCTTGGCGGGCGCGGCCGCGACCAGAGCCGGTGTCGTGGCCTCGCCGGTCAGCGGGATGACCTTGGCGGTGTCGTTCATGGTGGAGGCACCTTCCGCGCTTCGGGTCGACGCCGGCCCGGTTGCTGTTGCCGCTGGCCACGAGGCGCATCGCGCTCGCTTCGCCGGCCGGGCGCAGCCGCCGGCCTCGGCGAAGAAGTCCGCCGGCAACAGATTGACGCCCTCGCGTTGGGCAATTGTTAACAGCTGCGCCTGTCTTCTGGTCGGAATCGCGCCGCGGCGTACCCAGCCGCTGACCGCGGTCTGCCAGATGCCCAACAGCTCGGCGACCCGCTGCTGCGAGCCGAAGCGATTGATCATCTGCTCGACCGTGGCCCGATCCGTACCTCGATCCATAGCCCTATTCATAGCCCACTCCCCGCGGATTACGCGCAGGCTAGGCGATCAGGTGTTGACTGTCAACACCCGTTGGCCTTATGCCTGAGTACCATACGATATGCTGACGCTCGTCGAGCCGGCCATGCCGTGATCAGGCGAGCGGAGGAGCACGACATGGGTCCCGAGCGACGCCGCGCGAGCGGCCGTGGCTGTTCCGCACCTACGCCGGTCACAGCTCGGCCGCCGACAGCAACCGGCTCTATCGCACCAATCTGGCGCGCGGCCAGACCGGGCTGTCGGTCGCCTTCGATCTGCCGACCCAGACCGGCTACGACAGCGACCATCCGCTGGCCGCGGGCGAGGTCGGCCGGGTCGGCGTCCCGATCGGCGCGCTGCCCGACATGCTGGCCTGTTCGAGGGCATCCCGCTCGAGCGCATGAACACCTCGATGACGATCAACGCGACCGCGCCCTGGCTGCTCGCGCTCTACATCGTGGCCGCCGAACGCCAGGGCGCGGAGCGGGCCAGCCTCGCCGGCACCGTCGCAGAACGACCTGATCAAGGAGTATCTCTCGCGCGGCACCTACATCTTCCCGCCGCGGCCCTCGCTCGAGCTCACGCGCCGACGTCGATCGCCTTCACCTATCGCGAGATGCCGAAGTGGAACCCGGTCAACGTCTGCTCCTACCACCTGCAGGAGGCCGGGGCGACGCCGGTGCAGGAGCTGGCCTACGCGCTGGCGACCGCCACCGCGATCCTCGACACGGTGCGCGACGGCGGCCAGGTGCCGCCGGCCGACCTCCCGGCCGTGGTCGGGCGGATCAGCTTCTTCGTCAACGCCGGCCTGCGCTTCGTCACCGAGATGTGCAAGATGCGCGCCTTCGCCGCAGCTCTGGGACGAGATCGCCGCGAGCGCTACGGCGTCGAGGACGCCAAGCTCCGCCGCTTCCGCTACGGCGTCCAGGTCAACTCGCTCGGGCCTCACCGAGCAGCAGCCGGAGAACAACGTCTATCGCATCCTGCTCGAGATGCTGGCGGTCGTGCTGTCCAAGTCCGCCCGCGCCCGCGCCGTGCAGCTGCCGGCCTGGAACGAGGCGCTCGGCCTGCCGCGGCCCTGGGACCAGCAGTGGAGCCTGCGCATGCAGCAGATCCTGGCCTACGAGACCGACCTGCTCGACTACGACGATCTGTTCGACGGCTCGCCGGTGATCGAGGCCAAGGTCGAGGAGCTGAAGGCCGATGCGCGCGCCGAGCTCGCCCGGATCGAGCGCTCGGGCGGCGCGCTCGCCGCGGTCGAGACGGGCTACATCAAGCAGCGTCTGGTCGCGCTCGAACGCCGCGCGCCTCGCCGCGATCGCCGCGGGCGAGCAGAAGGTGGTCGGCGTCAACTGCTTCACCGAGAGCGCGCCTTCGCCGCTCGCCGCCGGCGCCGACGGCGGCTTCCTGGCGGTCGATCCCGCGGCCGAAGCGGGCCAGATCGAGCGCCTGAGGCGCATCGCGCGGCGCGCGACGAGCAGGCCGTCGCGACGGCGCTCGCGCAGCTCCACGAGGCCGCCAGCGATGGCCGCAACATCATGCCGCCCTCGATCGACGCGCGCCCGCGCCGGGGCGACGACCGGCGAGTGGGCCGCGGTGCTGCGCGAGGTGTTCGGCGACTACCGGGCGCCGACCGGGATCGGCGGCGCCCGCATGAGCCCCGGCGCCGCCGCCGAGTTCGCCGCGGTCCGGGCCAGGGTCGAGGCGCTCTCGGCGCGGCTCGGCCGGCGCCTCAAGATGCTGGTCGGCAAGCCCGGCCTCGACGGCCATTCCAACGGCGCCGAGCAGATCGCGGTCGCGGCCCGCGACTGCGGCTTCGAGGTGGTCTATGACGGCATCCGCCTGACCCCGGCGCGGATCGCGACCGCGGCGCTCGAGGAGGGCGTGCACTTGGTCGGCCTCTCGATCCTCTCCGGCTCGCATCGGGCGCAGGTGACCGAGGTGCTGAGCGCGAATGCGCGCCGAGGGGCTGGCCGACGTGCCGGTCGTGGTCGGCGGCATCGTCCCGCCCGCGGACGCCGCGGACCTGCTCGCCGCGGGCGTCGCCCGCGTGTTCACGCCCAAGGACTATCAGCTCGCCAAGGTGATGGCCGAGATCGTCGCCCTGCTCGAGGCGCCGGTCGAGAGCCTGCAGCCGGCCTGATCTCGCGTCCGGCGGATGGATGCGCGATGACGCCGATACGCGCTGGCTGGGCGCGCCCTCGACACCGCGCTCCGGATCACCCGCGCCCTGCAGCGGCCACCTTGAGCGAGCCGCCGCATGGCTTGGCGAGGCCGGATGGCAGGGGCCTGGCGTCGATCCAGGCCAGGATGTCGTCCCAGACCACGCGCCGCTCCAGATCGCGCAGCAGCATATGATAGCCGTCGGGGTAGACGACCGCGGTGCAGGGATCCGCGGTCAGGCGTCCGATCATCTCCTCGTTCGCGGTCGGCGGCACGATCTCGTCGCGCGCCCCGCCCATGACCAGAAGCGGCCCGGGCAGGAGGGACGAGTCCGCGAGCGCCAGGTCCATCAGGTCGACCAGGCCGGCGATGGCATCGACCCGGGTTGCCTTGATGAACAGCGGATCCCTGCCCAGCGCCCGCAGAACCTCGAGATTGTCCGACGCCATTCTGTGGAGGTTCTGGCCGGTCAGTTTGAGCCCCGGCGCCAGGTGGGCGGCGAGCCAGAGAGTGCCGCGATAGAAGGGGTTGAGCTGGTCCCCGCCCCAGACGGCGGGCGCGGTGAGGATCAGCCCGGCGGCGTCGAGCGGTTCGCCGCGCGCGACCGCCGCGATGATGACCGCGGCACCCATGCTCTCGCCGAGGATGTAGACCGGCCGGTCCGGGTAGACCGCGGCGAGGCGCTCGCGTTCTCGCCGCAGGTCGGCGACCAGGGCCGGAATGCCCGGCCAGCGGCCCGCAGTTCGGATTGGCGCCGAAGCCGCTCTGATCGTAGGCGTGCACGGCGATGCCGTGCGCGGCCGCGTAAGCGCCGAACTCCGCGAAGGCGTTGCTGTAGTCGTTGAAGCCGTGGACCGCCAGGATCACCGCCCGCGGCGGCCCGTCCGGCAACCAGGCGCGCCGCGGCATGGTCGCGCCGTCGAGCGCGGGCTCGGGCCCGGCCGCACTGCAGGCGAGCAGCCCGATCCCGGCGAGCAGGAGCGCCACGACGCGAAGCGCCCCGCCGATCATCCCGCCGCTGGGGCCGCCGCTGGGGCCGGCGCCGGCTCGGGCAGACCGAGCAGCTGCCAGATATCGTCCGGCCGGCGTCCCGACTGCCGCAGCGTGCGCACCGTGATCGCGCGATTGCGCTTGGCAAGCCGCAGCCCGTTCGAATCGGCGATCAGATTGTGATGGTAGTAGCGCGGCTGCGGCAGCTCGAGCAGCGCTTGCAGCAGGCAGTGCACATGGGTCGCGAGGAACAGATCCTCGCCGCGGGTGACCAGGGTCACGCCCTGCGCGGCATCGTCGACGGTCACCGCCAGATGATAGCTGCCGGGCACGTCCTTGCGGGCGAGCACGACGTCGCCGAAGCGGTCGGGGCTCGCCTCGACCCAGCCGGCGCGGAGATCGTACCAGGCGAGCGGCCCGCTCAGCGCGAGCGCCCGGGCGACGTCGAGGCGGAGCGCGAACGGCTCGCCCGCGTCGATCCGGTGGCGCCGCTCGGCCGCCCCGAGACTGCGACAGATCCCGGGGTAGACCGCCTCGCCGCCCGGGCCGTGCGGCGCCTGGCCGGCATGGGCGATCTCGGCCCGGATCCGCCGCCGCGTGCAGAAGCAGGGATAGAGCACGCCCAGGCGACCCAGCTGGTCGAGCGCCTCGTCGTAGACCGCCATGCGCTCCGACTGGCGCACCGGCTCGCCGTCCCAGTCGAGGCCGAGCCAGCGCAGATCCTCGATGATGCCCTGCTCGAACTCGGCCCGGCAGCGCGCCCGGTCGATGTCCTCGATGCGCAGCAGGCAACGGCCGCCCGCGGCGCGCGCCGCTTCCCAGGCCACCAGCGCGGCATAGGCGTGGCCGAGGTGCAGGTAGCCGGACGGCGTCGGCGCGAAGCGGGTGACCGGCGGCTGGTCGCCCGGCTCGGGCAGCGGCAGGAAATCGGCACCCTTGATCATGCGCTGAAGATGGGGCGTGCACCGGGGCTTGCGATCGATCGGGCGGGGCGATCAATATCGCTCGCGCGCCCCTTGGGCAAGGGCAAGGCGGGCCCGCCCTGAACCTATCCGCTCTGGAGTTAGCATGGCCTTACTGTCCGGACCGCGCCAGGCACCGCGGCTGGCCGGCCCCGCGCGCCAGCTGATCGTGCTGCTGCACGGCGTCGGCGCCGACGGCGAGGACCTGATCGGCCTGGCCCCTGCCCTCGCGGAGCGGCTGCCGCATGCCGCCTTCGTCGCGCCGGGCGGGCCGGAGCCCTGCGACATGGCGCCCTTCGGCCGCCAGTGGTTCTCGCTCCGCGACCGGCGACCCGAAGCCCTGCTTCGCGGCGTCCAGGCGAGCGCGCCCCTGCTCGATGCCTTTCTCGACGCCGAGCTCGAGCGCCATGCCCTCGCCGACCATCAGCTCGCCCTCCTCGGCTTCTCCCAGGGCACCATGATGGCGCTCCACGTCGCGCCGCGCCGGCCGCGGCCGCTCGCCGCGGTGCTCGGCTATTCCGGCGCACTGCTCGGCGCCGAGCGCCTGGCGGCGGAGGCGATCAGCCGCCCGCCCGTGTTCCTCGTTCACGGCGATGCCGACGAGGTCGTGCCGGTCGGGGCGCTGCCCGCCGCGGTCGCGGGCCTGCAGGCGGCCGGCATCCCGGTGCAATGGTCGATCCGCGCGGGTCTCGGCCATGGCATCGACCCGGAGAGCGTCGAGCACGGCGCCGTGTTCCTTGAAGCAGCCTTCAAGGATGTCGGAAGGTAGGGCCCGTGGGCTGAGTGGAACCGCCGAAGGTGGAAGCGCGACCTCAAGCGCCCTATCCGGCAAGATTGGCGCTCGAGAGCTCGGCCGGCATCGGCCTGTGCTCAAGCCCGGCCTTGACGGTCCCGAACACGCCTTCCCGCGCCTTTTCCAATCTATTCAGATCATTCTGTTTCATCACCGGGTGCGACACCGAATCCAGCAGACGCTTGGCACGGGTGTAGTACGTCTCGGCTTCTTCGTTGAAGCGGTGGGCAGCTTCGCTGACCATCCACATCTGATACGTGTAGCCATTGACCGACTTGTTGAAGTCTGTGTCGTTGTTCAAGATGTCCAACGCCTGTTGGTACGAGCGCCGGCCCTGTTCGTGGCGGCCCTGTCGAAACAGAAAATCGGCATAGCCTCGCGTGTTTATAATCCTATAGAAGTCGCTGGGCGCGGCCTTGATCGCTCTTTGCCAGAAGGTGTCCGAAGACGCCTGACCGATCTTCGACACCGCGATCGGAGAAAGATCGGATTCTCAGACGCTTACAGCGCGCGCGAATGGGCTTAGCACTACAAGAGGGCGGGTTCGGCGGGAGTGTCGTCGGGCTGGGAGGCAGCGTCGCGGAGGTTCGGCGGCAGCGCGACGCGAAGCGTCTGGAAGAGCTTGCCGGCCGAGCCGGTGGTCGGGGTACGTAGAACGAACCGTTTGCCGTCCTGCTCGACCTCGACCTCCTGGAGACGATCCAGGTCGCGCAGGACGTCGGCCCATTCGAAGTCGAGGCCGGCGGCCGCCAGGCGATCGCGGAGCTCCTTCTGCAGCACCAGCGCGAGGAACGAACAGAACACGTGGCCGCGGATGGTCGCGTCGCGTTTGTGGAAGATCGGCCGGGTCGCCAGCAGGGATTTGGCGCTTCGGAACAGCTGCTCGACGCCCTGCAGCTCGCGGTAGCGCAGCATCGCCTGGAGGGGGTCGAGCGCGGTGTTGGTGCGCAAGACGAAGATCCCGTCGAAGCGCGCGTCCTCGGCGATCCGCGCTTCGTCGATCGCAAAGCCGACCTCAGGCGCCTTCAGAAAGCGCCGGTAGCCGCGGTTGCCGACCAGCGCCTTGTCGCCGTGCCGGAGTGCTCGGCGCAGGCTGGCCACGATCGCCTCCCGGTCGGCGGCGTCCTTCTCCGCCTCGGCCAGGTTGCGACAGACGATGTAGCGGCGGCCGCCGAGGGTCACCGCCTTGGCCTCGAGCTCGGTGTCCGGCCGACCCTGGCGCGGGATGGTGAGCGGGACAAACGGGCCGTCGTCGTCCAGCACCAGGGTGCGAGCCTCCTTGGTGGTCCGTTCGCGGACCCCGAGCACGTACTCGAGGCCGCGCGCCTCCAGAGCGGCGAGCGTCTGGGCGCTGATCATCCCGCGATCGGCCACCACGCACACCCGAGCGATCCCGAACCGCCGGCGCAGGCGGTCGACCACCGGGATCAGGACCGTGACGTCGGTGGTGTTGCCCGGCCACATCTCGCAGCAGAGCGGCCGGCCACGTTGATCCATGACCACGGCGACGATCATCTGCATCAGGTCGGGCCGGTGGTCCTTGGAGTGGCCCCGCTGGCCGAGGGTCTCGCCGCCCGCGCCCTCGAAGTAGAGACTGGTGGTGTCCATGAAGACCACCGACAGCTCGCTGAACAGGTCGCGGCGGGCTTCGAACAGCCGCTCCTCCACCATATCCTTGCGGCAGCGCGGGACGAATGGCGTGCGGTCCGTCTGCTCGGCGTCCGGCAGCTCCTCGCCGAGCCAGCCCATCGCCCGGTAGAGATGGTGCAGCGCGAGGTCGTCGGTGCCGTCGATCCGGTAGTCTTCGCGCCAGGCATCGGCCGAGCGGTCCGAACCCGAGACCATCAGCCGGTGAAGCACGGTGAGGAAACACGCGCGTTCGAGTGAGAAGCCGAAGCCGCGCTCGGCGGCCAGGTCCTCGATCACGGCCCGGCAGCGGGTCTCACGCCAGAGCCGCTCGAAGGCGAGCGGCGGTCCGATCCGGTGAGTAGTGAGCGCCGGCACGCTGCCCTGGTCGAGCAGCGAGAGAACCATCGAGCGCTGCGCCATGCGGGCGGCGGAACGGGCGAGCCGATCGAGGTCGCCGTTCGCGTCGACGGATTCCTTGCGGCCGAGGTTCTTGATGATCCGCTGCTTGGTACGGCCACCCTCGCGGACGCTCTCGACCAGGTAGAGGTAGCGGTAGGGGCCGATCTGCTTCTCGCGGACGAACATGCCGCAAAGCAGCACACGAACTGGCCAAAATGTCAATACAAAAGCGCGCTCTAGAGCGATTATTTAGCAGCACACCCCTTCACCGCCGCCAGTCTCGCTTCAACAAAATCAATCAATTGGCGGCCAAAACCGCCCGATCTCCCCCGCCCACTGTCGAAGATCGGCCTGATCGCCGACTAGGGTTAGACCTTGCGCGATGGTCATAAATTCGACATCGGTGACCAAGGCCGGCTCCTGTTCCGCCAGATAGACTGCCTGGCGGGACAGCGACGCGGCAGTCTGGGCCATGGAACTCTGCTTTTGGTAGTGGATCTGGTCGCGCTGCTCCTCCGGTACGAACCAAAGTGAATTATTCTCAGCATTCAGCTTGATCAGATCTCTTATGATCCCGTTCAACTGCTCGCGTGTGGAGCGCCGACTATCTGTCTTTTGCAAGCGAAACGAGAAAATCGCCGAAATCACGGATACAATCAGCGCAACGCTGCTGAGGATTAGCTCCGTCAAGGCAACCTCCACCGGCGCCGCACGTCGCGGCCCGCGATTCCGCCCCCTAGCATGGGCGCGTAAAGGTTAAGCTTTGCGATTATCAGAGCGGATGAAGGACGCGTCAACGTTGAAGCGCAGCGGCGTTTTCGATCACTATGTCCGCAATGGCATCTGGCGGCGCGAAGCCGAACACCCGGCCATAGAAGGTGAGCTCGGCGCGCAGCACCGTCTGAATGGTCTCGGCCTTGCGAAAGCCGTGCTGCTCGCCCGCGAAGGTCAGGTATGCGACCGGCAGGCCTTTCTGCCGCAGCGCCTCGACCATCATCTCCGCCTGGTTCGGTGGTACGACCGCGTCCTCCAGCCCCTGGAAGAAGATGATCGGGCAGGACAGCCGCTCGACGTGGTGGATCGGCGAGCGCGCCCGGTAGAGCGCCTTGGCCTCGGGGTAGGGCCCGATCAGCCGGTCGAGATAGCGGCTCTCGAACTTGTGGGTGTCCTTGGCCAGCGCCTCGAGATCGCTTACGCCGAAGTGGCTGGCGCCCGCCTTGAACACATCGTGAAAGGTGAGCGCGCAGAGCGTGGTGTAGCCGCCGGCGCTGCCGCCGGTGATCATGAGGCGCTGTTCGTCGGCCCTACCCTCGGCCACGAGATGGCGGGCGGCGTTGATGCAGTCGAGCACGTCGACCTCGCCCCAGCGCCCGTTCAGGCGCTCGCGGTACGGCCGCCCGTAGCCCGTGCTGCCGCCGTAATCGACGTCGCAGACCGCAAAGCCGCGTGAGGTCCAGTACTGGAGCGAGAGGCGGAGCTCGCTCGAGGTGCTGCCGGTCGGCCCGCCGTGGCTCTTGACGACCAGAGGCGCCCGCTCGCCAGGTGGTGCCCTGAACTCGGGATTGGTCGGCGGGTAGTAGAAGGCATGGGCGCTCTGGCCCGGCTCGCTCGGGAATTCGATCGCTTCCGGCCGGGCGAGAAAGGCGGGGTCGAGCCCCGGGTCGCCCGCGCTGGCGAGCTCGCTCACGGCACCGCTCGCCGGATCGAGGAGCAGGATCGCCGCCGGCCGATCGGGCGCGCCCGCGCGCAGGATGGCGCGCCCGCCCGCGACCATGACGCCGCCCACCTCGCTGTAGGGGAGATCGATCCGCCTCAGGCGGCCGCTTGCCGTCTCGATCCGCGCGAGATGCCACCGGCCGGCCTCGCCGAAGCAGGCGAGGAGCGTGTCCGCACTCAGGAAATCGTACCAGCGCAGGCCGAACGCCCAGGCCGGCCCGGCAAATTCGGCCGCCATCGGGCAGACGGGCATCGGCCCGCCGTCTGCGAGCCGGTAGAGGTTCCACCAGCCGGTCCGGTCCGAGACGAAATAGAGCTGCCCGTCGGGCGACCAGGCCGGCTGCACGATCGATTCGCACGGGCCGCCTGCAACCGCGCGCGGCGGCCCCGGGCGCCCGTCGGCGCCGAGCTCGGCCAGCCAGAGCCGGCTCGCATCCCAGGGCATGTCGGGATGGTCCCAGCTCAGCCAGGCAAGCCGCCGGCGATCGGGGCAAAGCCGCGGCGAGCTGAAGAAATCGTGGCCCTTCCGCTACGACCGCGCCGGGGTCATCGCCATGGCCGAGGCCGATGGCGACCACCCTGTTGATCGCCTCGCCGCCCGCCCGATGATCCTCGCGCACCGCGAACACCCGCTCGCCCGCGGCGTCGATCTCCAGATCGGCGTAGCGAAGGCGCCCGCCGCTCTCGGGCGTGAGCGGCGAGGGCGCCGCCCCCGCGGCGAGGCGATAGAGGCGCTGATCGGCGAAATTCGCCGCCAGCACGATGCCCTCTCGAGCCGCGTAGGCGCCGCCCCCGTACTCGTGCACGCGCGTGCGCACGTTGAAGGGCTCGGGCGTCAGGTCCGCGCGCGCGCCGCCGATCGGCCGGCGCACCAGGACCGTGCGCCCGCCCTCATCCGGCCGGACCTCGAGCCAGTAGGCGACCTCCCGATCCAGGCTCGGCTGGGCGAGCCCGACCTGAGCCGTGCTGACCAGCTCCGCCGTGATCGGTGACCGCCAGGACCCGTACCCCGCGACCACTACCATGCCGCCACTCCCATCAGTCCGCGCGCCCATCCTACCGGACCTGGAGGGGCTCCGCCAGTGCCGGCCGACCGGAATCTCAGCCGCCGCCCTTGCCCTCCCATTCGGCGAGCTTGCGCCCGCGCTTTCTCAGCAAGATGCTTCGTGCCGAGCTGCTCGAAGATCCGAAGGGCCGCCTTCACCCGCTCGCTCGCCTCGCCGCGCTCACCGAGCTGGTCCAGGGCCAGGGCCGAATTGAACAGCGCGACGCCCTCGCCCCGCGGATCACCGATCTCGCGCGCGATCGTCAGCCACTGCTCGAAGTGCTCGATCGCCTGCTGCAGCTCGCCCCGCATGGCATAAGCAATGCCCCGAAGGCCGAGTGTTGTGCCCTCGCCCGACCGGTCGGCCGAGCGCGCCTGATCGTCAGGGCCTGCTCATAGTGCTCGACCGCCCGCCGCGCCTCGCCCAGGGTCTCCCAGGCGCTGCCCAGATTGTCGAGCGCGTTGCCCTCGCCCCGCCGGTCGCCGATCTCGCGCGCGCTTGCGAGGGCCTGCTCATAGCACTCGATCGCCCGCCGCGGGTCGCCCAGATCAGCATAGGCTACGCCCAGATTGCGGAGCGCCGCGGCCCCGCCTCGCCGGTTGCCGATTTCGCGCGCGATCGCAAGCGCCTGCTCATAGTGCTCGATCGCCCGCCGCGGCTCGTCGAGAAGATAGGCATTGCCCAGACTGCCGAGCGCGGCGGCCTCCCCCCGCCGGTCGCCGATCTCGCGCGCGAGCGCGAGCCACTGCTCGTAGTGCTCGATCGCCCGCCGCGGCTCGCCCAGAAGGTCGTAGGCATTGCCCAGATTGCCGAGCGCGGCGGCCTCGCCCCCGCGGTCGAGGGTCTCGCGCGCGAGGGCAAACTGGCGCTCGAACAGCGGCAGCGCCTCGCGAGCGCGACCGAGATCGAGATAGGTCTGGCCCAATTGCCCAAGGAGGTCAGTCCGCTCGGCGGTCGCGCGCGGCGACCTGGGCGGCCCGCTCCTGTCGAGCTCGGCGACAAGTTCCTCCAGCATCGCGGCCCGCCCGCGTCGCTTGTCCCCGGAAAGCCCGAGCTCGCGCTCGTAGGGCATGGTAACTAGGTCGCGCAGCAGCTCGACCCGCTCTCCCGCCGGGCCGGTGAAGTCGAAGCCGGCCCCGCGCCAATGCCAGAGGTCGGGTGCGGCCCTCGGAAACGCGGCCGCGGCCAGCGGCGACAGCCAGAGCACGACCGCCACCGGCGCCGACGTCGGCAGCACGTCGCGCTGCAGGTTGGCCGTCTCCAGGAACCGCATGTCCGCCTCGCGACCGTAGTCGAGCAGGTCCTCGAGGCCCGTGACCATGACCGTCTGCCGCCAGCCCGCCTCGGGGCGCGTCTTCTCGATGTGCTCCCGCAGCAGGCGGGCGAGGCTGCTCTCGCGGTCGCAGCCGGTCAGGTCAAGCCTGGTGATGCAGATTTTCCGAGCTGCCTGCTCGACCTGGAGCCGTTCGATCAGGCGATCGCGCAGGCGCGGATCATTGTAAGTCGCGACGTAGAGCCGGAAGCCGGTGACGTCGCCGACCGCGAGCGCCAGTCGACGATACTCGCGCTCAATTGGGTCGGCTTTGGGCGACTTTCTCTTTGCGGGCCGCGCTCGTTCCTTAGCGTGCACCGACGGCATCCTTGAACGTCCGGCTCTCGCGCACGATCGGGTGTACGTCGAACCATGAGCGCTCGCCGTTGTATTCGAGCACCACGCCCATGGTCAAAAGGTCGGCGCAGAACGCTCGGGCCGCCTGAACGGCCTGCTGGTCCACCTTTGCGTCCGGTCTCGGCAGCTGCTTGGTCCGGTGCACCTCAGCGAGGAGCGGGAAGTAAACCGGGCCCGGCACCAGCAGCCGCTCGTACTCGATCCGCAGCTTGCGCCCGGCCTCACGCGCGCTCGTTGGGTCGATCCGATCCTTGTCGTCGACCCGGGCGGAGAGCTGCGACTGATCGAGGAGCCGCATCAGGTCGCGCACGCTGCCACCCGACATCCGGACGAGAGTGCGGACGACCTCGTCCGAGGCGAAGACCCGGCCGAGGTCAACCCGCTTGGCGATGAGCTCGGTCAGGGCGTCCAGACCAGCCTTGAACGATTTGCCGTCCGGGCGCTCGGTCTTGACCATCGGCATCGTGAATTGGTGCTCGAAGACCCGGCCGATGTTGGCCGGCGACATGACCAGGGCGACGGGCGCTGTGAAGATGAAGTGGGCGCGCAGGTCCTTCAGAAGATCGCCATTGTCGAGGAACAGGCGGCGCGCCGCGTCCGGGTAGAGGCGATCGAGATTGTCCTGGACGATCAGGAGATCGGGCGTCCGACCCTTGCGTTCGAGGGCGCGGGCGGCGTTCTGCAGGAGCCCGTTCACTCGGGCGATCAGATCGCCGCTGTAGCGTTGCAGGTCGCGCCGGATCGTCTCGCGGCGTTCGAGGCTGCCGCTCACCATCGACTTCAGCCGGGCAAGGATCTTGAGGCTGGCGGCGAACAGGCCGAGCTTGGCCGAGCCTTCGAGCTCGGCTTCAGCCGTCAAGCCACTCTTGAGGGTCGTGACGTCTTCTTTAGCGACCTCGGCGAACCACTCGGCAACGTCGTCGACCAGGCGCCGGTCGAGCGGCATGTCTGCGATCGCAAACTCCCGGGTCAGGCTGTCGACCAGCCAGAGCAGGAGATCGGTGTAATCGAGGTCGCGCAACAGCGTCTCGTCGACGTAGAGGTGTAGCGGGAAGAACCGGCCGGCCACCTCGTGCTCGAGGCGGAGCAGCTCGGTCGACTTGCCCGACCCGCGGTGGCCCGTGAACGCCACCTTGGCGAAGCGGTTGTCACGCCCGCGCTGGTCCTCGAGATGCAGCCGCAACTGCCGCAGCTCCTTGGTGTCCCGGCCAGCCGAAAGGTCGACATAGCGCGGGTCGCCCAAAGCCAGCGGTTCGAGGGTCGCCTGCGCGGCAACTTCGGTCAGGCTCTGCGCCGGTCGGTACGGCTGGTTCATTCCGACATGCTACCCGCGACGAGGTCGAACCGCCAGCGGGAGACGGCGATGACCGTTACATTCCCGCCCCGGATACGCCGCGGGTCACGTCGGCAGGCGGATCACCCCTACCCTGGCGGCGCGATCGGTCGGCCGGACTCTGCCCCTCCCGGTAAACGCTGTTGACGGCAAACGGGGCGCTGTTCGCCCGCTCTCAGGCCGCGCGGCGGGCTTTGGTCCTGGGTTCGGGGACCGGGTCGCCGCTGGCGCGGCAGGCACCAATCCAGGCCTCGATAGCGTCGCCGATCTCGTGCACCGCGGCCTCGGGCGTCTCGCCGACCCGGGCAGATCGGGCACGACCGCAATGTAGCCCTCGTCATCGTCGCTCCAGAACACCTCGACCAGGTACCTCATGGCTTCGATCCGAGGGGGAACGGGGTCTGGTGGGGAAACGAGGTCTGGACCCTTTCTGTCCGGGCCCCCCCCACGTTTGGCCAACCTCCCACCCGGCCACGCCCCTTCTTCGTCCCTTGACCGGCCACGCCCCCCTTCGCCCGGCGAATCGCGGCACGGATTCCCAAGGTCGCATGGACCATCCAAAGATATCGTTAACCGTCAAATGGTTAATGTTCGGTTAAGTCGGCTGGAACCGGGGTCGGGGCTCTTTTCGCAGGCGCTTGCTGTCAGGCCGCGCGGCGGGTTTTGGTCCTGGGTTCGGGCACCGGGTCGCCGCTGGCGCGGCAGGCGGCAATCCAGGCCAGGGTGGCATCGCCGATCTCGTGGACCGCCGCCTCCGGCGTCGTGCCGAACGCCGAGCACCCGGGCAGATCGGGCACGACCGCGATATAGCCCTCGTCATCGTCGCTGCAGAACACCTCGACCAGGTACCTCATCGGTTCGATCCGTACTTCTCGATCATCCGTGCCAGCTGTCGGCCCCTGCTAGGGAGTTTCACATGCCGTCTACGTACATGTCGCAATTACGCAAGATTGATGGTCGGCGATCGCCGCTTCCATGCTGTCGCGTTGGTCGCCCCGAATTCGTGCATGAGTGCCTCACTGTTCGCGTGTGAGTTGTCAACTGGCGCATGGCTGGCGCATGAGTGGCGCATAAATGCGTCACCCCTGGCGCACATATGCGTCAGTTTGCCGTGAACATAAGGCCAACAGTGTCGCATTCGCACCGCCTGGCGGCCGCCGCCCGCTCCGATCCGGCGCCCGTCACGATTTCATGAGTTCTTGGAATTATCTTCGACATGGCCATTCCGACCGCATGACCTGCGGATTGTGATTTCCTAATATTTCTAAGTTACTGCACGTCCGACGCACGAAAACAGTAAAATGCGGAATCAATTCTTAGCGACGACTGGCGGAACGGTGACGTCTTGACTTAGCGATGCGCTGGGCCCGGGCGCGGGTGGTCTCGGTCCTGGCCCGCTGATCGGCGGGGCGCGCGGTCGGCGCCTCGCGCACGCCGAGCTCCGCCGTCTCGAGGCGGCGGATCTCGTCGCGCAGGCGCGCGGCCTCCTCGAACTCGAGGTTGCCCGCGGCCTCCTTCATCCGCGCCTCGAGCTCGCCGATATAGGCCTTGAGGCTCTTGCCGGTGAGCGCCCTCGGGGCGTCGGCGCCGAGATCGATCGTCACGTGGTCGCGCTCGGCGACGTGCCGGAGGATGTCGCCGATCTGCTTCCGGATGCTCTCGGGCGTGATCCCGTTCGCCTCGTTGAACGCCTGCTGCTTGGCGCGCCGCCGGTCGGTCTCGCCGATCGCGCTCTCGAGCGAGCCGGTCATGCGGTCGGCGTAGAGGATCACCCGGCCCTCGATGTTGCGCGCCGCCCGGCCGATCGTCTGGATCAGCGAGGTCTGCGAGCGCAGATAGCCCTCCTTGTCGGCATCCAGGATCGCGACCAGGCCGCATTCGGGGATGTCCAGCCCCTCGCGCAAGAGGTTGATCCCGACCAGGATGTCGAACACGCCAAGGCGCAGATCGCGCACGATTTCGATCCGCTCGAGGGTGTCGATGTCGGAGTGCATGTAGCGCACGCGGATGCCGTTCTCGTGCAGATATTCGGTCAGGTCCTCGGCCATCCGCTTGGTCAGCGTGGTGACCAGGACGCGCAGGCCGCGGGCGGCGCAGTCCCGGCACTCGGCCATCAGATCGTCGACCTGGCTCTCGACCGGGCGAACGAAACACTGCGGGTCGATCAGGCCGGTCGGGCGGATCAGCTGCTCGGTGAAGACGCCCCCGGTCTGTTTCAGTTCCCAGGGGCCGGGCGTGGCCGAGACGAACAGCGTCTGCGGCCGCATCAGGTCCCACTCCTCGAACTTCAAGGGCCGGTTGTCGACGCAGGACGGCAGGCGAAAGCCGAACTCGGCGAGCGTCGACTTCCTCTGGAAGTCGCCCCGGTACATGCCGCCCAGCTGCGGCACCGAGATGTGGCTCTCATCCACGATCAGGAGTGCCTTGTCCGGGATGTACTCGAACAGGGTCGGCGGCGGCTCGCCCGGCCGGCGTCCGGTCAGGTAGCGGGAGTAGTTCTCGATCCCGGCGCAGCTGCCGGTCGCCGTGATCATCTCGAGATCGGCGACCGTGCGCTGCTCGAGCCGCTCGGCCTCGAGCAGGCGGCCGCCGGTGCGGAGCTGCTCGAGCCGCTCCTTGAGCTCGACCTTGATCGCCTCGGCCGCCTCGGCCAGCGTCGGCTTGGGCGTGACATAGTGACTGTTGGGGTAGAGCCGCACCCGCTCGAGGATATCGGTCTTCTCGCCGGTCAGCGGGTCGAACTCGACGATCGCCTCGATCTCGTCGCCGAACAGCGATAGGCGCCAGGCGCGGTCCTCGAGGTGCGCCGGGAAGATCTCGATCGTATCGCCGCGCGCGCGGAAGGTGCCGCGGTGGAAGTCGAGGTCGTTCCGCTTGTACTGCAGCTCGACCAGGGCGCGGAGCAGCTTCGAGCGCTCGACCGTCTGGCCGCGCCGGAGGTTCAAGACCATCTTGGCGTAGACCTCGGGCGAGCCGATGCCGTAGATGCAGGAGACCGAGGCGACGATCACCACGTCGTCCCGCTCGAGCAGCGCCCGCGTCGCCGAGTGGCGCATGCGGTCGATCTGCTCGTTGATCGCCGCGGTCTTCTCGATGTAGGTATCGGTGCGCGGCACATAGGCCTCGGGCTGATAGTAATCGTAATAAGAGACGAAGTATTCGACCGCGTTGTTCGGGAAGAAGCCCTTCATCTCGCCGTAGAGCTGCGCCGCCAGGATCTTGTTCGGCGCCAGGATCAGGGTCGGCTTCTGCACCGCCGCGATGACCTGCGCCATGGTGAAGGTTTTGCCCGAGCCGGTGACCCCGAGCAGGACCTGATCCTTCTGGCCGCCGTTGACGCCCTCGACCAGCTCCTCGATCGCCTGGGGCTGGTCGCCCGAGGGCCGGTAGTCCGAGCGCAGATCGAAGGCAATCCCGGCCTCCGGCCGCGTCTCGACCTGGTAGGTCATGGTCGGGCTTTCGGCCAGCGCGGTCAGCAGATCGAGGCTCTCATCAGGTGCTGGCATGCTTGACGGTTCCTTCGGACCACCGCAAAGATGGCACCTTTGCCCCCCGCGCGCCAGCCCCGGAGATCGTTGCCGATGCCCCTTCGGCAAGCCTTGCGGCATCGTCCGGCCTCGCTCCAGCGCGTTTGCGGCCAAGTCGAGGCTCAGACATCGCACGCTGATTCAATTGTAGCTTAACTTGGCCTGTCGCATCGATGGTGCATGAGTGGCACATATATGCGCCGGGGTGACGCATTTTTGCGTCACTTTTTACTGAGCCTCTTCAAGTAATCGCCGATTGATGCGAGATGGACCCCGCTGCCCCGCGGTGCAACCCCGACCAGTCGGCGGCCCACATCGCGAGAAAGGTTGCGGCACCTTTTTCCCGCCTTGCACCTTCTCCTGGACAACTTGCCACGACTGCGCCGGCTGATCGGCGTCCACGTCATCGATAACTTTGCCCCCGAGTTTATCGCCAAGGGAACATCAACAGCCCGTTGATGCCCTGGTCGGCGGGCTGGATCTCGGCCGCGACGATCGCTTCGGTGTCGAGATCGACCGCGTGCTCGGGCTTGTAGGCGAGGCGCGTGCGCCCGTCCGGCATGCGGGTGAGCCTGGCCTCGGGCTCGCCCAGTCGGCGTTCGAGAGCCGCTTGCCCTTGCGCTCGCGATCGAACTGCTTGAGCTCGGCCGCGGTCGGCGTCGCCACCCCACTCGCCTCGGCCATCCGCGCCAGCATCGCGCGGTACGTCGCGCCGCCCTCGCGCCGTCGGATCGAGCGCATCGCCGCGTTGGCCTCCATGGTCGAGGCGTCAATCCCGATGCGCTCGCCCTTCACCAGACCGCGTTCCGCCAGCCGTTCCAGCACCCAGTTGAACACCCGCTTGTGCACCTCGAGCGGCAGGCGGGCCCGGCTCCGGCTCAGCCAGCTGTGGTCCGGCACCCGCTGGCGCAGCTCGAGCCCGAGGCAGTCGCGCAGCGAGAGGCTATCGGCGCAGCGCCATTCCAGCCCCCGCTCGCTGGCGATGCCCTCGAAATAGCCGACCAGATGCATCCGGAAGTAGCGCCCCGGCGGCAGCGACGGCGCGCCCATGGCCGGCGCATAGTAGGGCTGGCACAGCGCCTCGACGAAGGCGTCGAAGCCCGTCTCGAGCAGCACCGCCTGCAAGCGGTCGTAGAACACGTGCCCCGGCGACTTCGGCAGTTCCTCCCAGGTGACCAGCATCGCGCCCTGTCGTGGCCCCTGCCGGCCCATCGCCATGGTTGGCATTCCCTTTCGCTGTTCTACCAACAGCGAATCTCACACCAACCCGAACTTCGTCAACGGCCTGTTAACCTGGGATCGTCGGATCTCAGTAGAGGCTGGATCGAACTTGCAAGTGTATTGAGGCCTTTGAAGAAAGCAGTCAGATTTCGTGCAGACACGCTAATGAAAATTAGGAAATCACTTAACACGTCTCTGAATTGGCAAAGAGGGGAGTCCGGGCGTTATGGGGGGACAGAATACGCGACTGCCGCAGGTTGGAGGAGGCCGATCGAGGGCCGTTCATAGCGCGTCTCGTCCGCGGCCTGCCCCATCATGTCACCCCGCGCACCGCGAGATGCGTATCGTATCCCCTCAACTGCTGCGGTGACTACATGCCGACCCGCGCCGATGCGCCGGAGATCGAGCTGGACGAGGACTTCTGGCGCCATGCCCGGGTCGTGGTCCCGCCCGGCCGGTCGATACCGACGTGCTGGCCTGGTTCAAGGCCCAGGGCCGCGGCGACCTGACCCGCATTAACGCGGTCCTGCGCGCCTTCATGGAAGCGCACCAGCGCAAGGTCCGGCAGCCGGACCTGCATGAGCCTGCAGACCCGCTACGCGCACGCCGGCGCGGGCGGAGCAGGCCAATTGACAGTTATTCAGCCGATGTCTTATCGATAAAAAGTCGTTGGTAGCCGGAAGCGCATGCGCGATGCCGGGCCAACCGGGGGGCTCGTCGGAGGGTTGAATGTTATCGCCGGTCGCGCGTCAAGCGACACAGCCCGGTGCCATGATGCAATCCTCCATCTGGCATCGGCGTGGCTCCCATGCGCCGTTCAGAGCCGACTCGGAATCGCGCTTCATTTTTCTCATGCTGGTGCCGGCCGTCGTCCTTCTATTCGGACTGACGGTCGTGCCGTTCCTCACCAGCGTCTGGCTGAGCCTCACCGACTACCTGCTGACCGATCCGCCGGCGCGCTTCATCGGCCTCGGCAACTACACTGAGCTCTTCACCTCGGCGGACTTCTGGAAGGCGTTGTGGACGAGCCTTGTCTTCACGGTGGCCGCCGTCGCGCTGGAGAGCGCGATCGGTATCTCCATTGCGGTCGTCCTCCAAAATGAGACGCGCCTGATCGGCTTCCTGCGGACGATCTATCTGTTGCCACTCGCCATCACGCCGATTGCGGCGCTGTTCACCTTCCGGATGATGCTCAATCCCGGCCTGGGCGTGGTCAACTACCTGCTGCACCAGGTCGGCATCCCGCCGCAGGACTGGCTCGGCAGCCATTCGATAGCGCTGGCGTCACTGATCCTGGTCGATGCGTGGCAGTGGACGCCGTTCATGTTTCTGATCATCGTCGGCGGCTTGGCCTCGCTGTCGCGCGAGCCGTTCGAAGCAGCGAAGCTCGACGGCGCGAGCACTCTCCAGATCTTCTTCTATATCACCCTGCCGCTCCTCAAGCCCTTCCTCTTTATCGCCGTTCTGTTCCGCTCGATTGACGCGTTCAAGACCTTTGACCTCATCTACGTGCTGACAGCGGGCGGTCCGGGGACCGCGACCACGACGGTCAATCTCTACGGCTACAAGCAGGCGATCGAGTTCCTTTCGCTCGGCCGCGGCGCCGCGATCGCCATCATCATCATGATCATCATGGCGATTTACGCGAACGTGCTCCTGCGCCGGACCGCGCTAGACAAAAACGCTGGTGGAGGAGGTTGAGATGAACGCCTTCGGCTGGCGCGAGAAGCTCAGAATCGGTCCGCGGATCACCCTCGCCCTTTTCGCGATCTGGACTCTTTTCCCGGTCTATTGGCTGGTGACGATGTCGCTGAAGCAGGAGGTCGATGTCGTCGCCCGCAAGCCGACCTTCATCTTCGTGCCGACCTTTGAGAACTACCTGAAGGTGCTGACCGACCCGGCCGTTCTCGGCTTTCTCAAGAACAGCCTGATCATCGGCCTCGGCACCACCGCCGCCGGCCTGCTGCTCGGCGTACCGGCCGCCTATGTGCTTGCCCGCTTTGAGTTCCGCGGCTCGCGCGACCTCGGTTTCTGGATCCTGTCGACCCGTTTCACGCCGCCGATCGCGATGCTTATTCCTTTCTTTGTCATCTTCTACCGGACCGGCCTGCTCGGCACCCATCTCGGACTGATCATCGCCCATCTCGGCGTCAATCTGTCGATGGTCGTCTGGCTGATGCGCAGTTTCTTTCGCGATCTGCCACGCGAACTGCAGGATGCTGCGTATGTCGACGGCGCGAGCCATTGGCAAACCTTCTCCCTGATTATGCTGCCGATCGCCCGACCGGGAATGGCAGCGGTGGCGATTCTGACGTTCCTGTTTTCGTGGAACGAGTTCCTGTTCTCACTGGTTCTTGGCAGCTCGTCGGTGACCACCATTCCGGTCGGCCTCTACAAGTTCATCGGCTACCAACAGATCGATTGGGGAAAGCTGTCCGCCAGCGCGGTGATCATGATCGCGCCGGTCATCGTGTTCGTCATGCTCGTGCAGCGTCAGCTCATCAGGGGCCTGACGTTCGGAGCGGTCAACTAGCAAGCGCAGCCGGGCGGGCGCGGCGCTAGTCGCCGGCACCGCTCATACAACGGAGAGGACGCAAATGACTGGGAAGAAAGACTGGTTGAACACACATGCGCCGTTGAGCCGGCGTACCTTCGTCGAAAGCATGGGCGTTGCCGGCGTCGCGATGTCGGGCATGTCGGTACTGCCCCGTTGGGCTTTCGCCGAGGACTATGCCGCCATGTATGCGAGTGCCGCAATCGACTGGAAGCAATTAGCGGGAACCACGATCAACGTTGCCGGCGCCACCCACCCGTGGTCGAACGCCATCACCCCACTGCTACCCCAGTTCACCGAGTTGACCGGCATCACCGTCAACACCGACTTCCAGTCGGAGACCGAATTCCTCAATGCACTGCCGATCAAGCTCGCCGGCGGCAGCACGACGCCCGACGTCTTCATGTTCCTCGCGTATGGCCAGGGAATCACCGCCGGCTGGCTGGAGCCGCTTAATGCCCACTATGCCGACAAGACGCTGACCGACCTCACCTGGTACGACGAGAGCGACCTGCTCAAGACCGCCCAGGGCTTCCCGGTGTGGTCGAACGGCGAGCGCTATGCCTTCCCGATCACATCGGAAGCGATGACGCTATTCATCAACGACGACGCGCTGGCCGCGAAGGGCTTGGCCGTGCCTCAGACGTTCGACGAGTTGCTTGCTGCCGCGAAGGCGATGAAGACCGCCGACATGTCCGGCATTGCTATGCGCGCCAAGGCGAGCGGCAACTCGACCCCGGCAGCGATGGGCTTCGTCTTCTCCTATGGCGGCGAAATGGTGAAGGACAGCAAGGCAGTGTTCGACAGCTCGGAGGGCATCGCGGCCATCAACATGTATGGCCAACTCCTCCGCGAGGCCGGTCCGATCGGCGTCGGCACCTACGAGTGGTACGAGGTGCTGAACGACTTCCTCCAGGGCGCCACCGCCATGGCGATCGACAGCAGCAACTTCGCCACAGACATCTCCAACCCGAGCAAGAGCCGCGTCGCCAAGCAGGCGGCTTTCGCCGCCTTCCCGCATGTCGCCGACAAGAAGTCGGTGCCGATGATGTCGCACTGGCAGGCCTGCATCAACGCCAAGTCGGAGGCCAAGAAGGCGGCCTTCCTCTTCCTGCTGTGGGCGACCAGCAAACCGACGTCGCTGCAGACCTCAGCCGCCGGGCTCGCGACCACCCGCGTCTCGGCTTGGTCGAGCGACGGCTTCAAGAAGGCCTTCGGCGAGCAGGCAGCGGCGGCGGCGCTGACTAACCTGCAGAACGCCAATGTCGATCTCGCCAAGGCGATCCTCTTCCACCCGCAGTCGGCCGCCATCCAGGACGCCTTCATGATCGGCGTCAACGAGGTGGTGTCCGGAACGAAGTCGGCGAAGGATGCCATGACGGCGGCGGCCGAGAAGGCCAATGCGGCGATCCGCGGCTAGCGGTTCGCAACCCATTCCACGATACTCCATTAACTTAACCAGCGACCGGGCGAGCTGCTGTCTCGCCCGGTCGTGCCGTTGAGGGAACCCTACCATAGACGACATCCACCTCCTGTCGGCGGAAAGGCTCATCGAGGCCTACCGCGACCGCGCCCTTTCGCCGGTGGAAGTGGTGAGGGCCTGCCTCCAGCGCATTGACGCGTTGGATCATCGGTACAATGCCATGTGCTTCCTCGACGACGAGGCGACCACCGAGGCCGCTCGCCAATCGGAGACGCGCTGGATGCGGGGCGAGCCCCAAGGCCTCCTCGATGGCGTCCCGGCGACAATCAAGGATCTGTTCCTTACCAGGGGATGGCCCACCCGGAGCGGCTCGACCACCGTCTCTGCCGACGGCCCCTGGCCCGTCGATTCGCCTGCGGTCGCCCGACTCCGCGAGCACGGTGCCGTGTTCCTCGGCAAGACGACAACGACAGAGTTCGGACATAAGGGCGTCGGCGACAGCCCGCTCACTGGCATCACCCGTAATCCCTGGAACACGGGACTCACGCCCGGCGGATCGAGCGCCGGAGCAGGGGTGGCCACGTGCGCCGGCTACGCGCCGTTGAATCTCGGCAGCGACGGTGGCGGCTCGATCCGCATCCCTGCCTCGTTTTGCGGTATTTTCGGATTCAAGCCCGGATTCGGGCGCGTGCCGACGCTTCCCGGGACAGGAGGCCCGCTGGTTGCCGACGGCCCACTAACCCGGGCGGTAGGGGACGCGGCCTTGATGCTGGAGGTGCTCTCCGAGGACGACGTTCGCGATCCCTATGCCTATTTCGCCGGCCGGAACGACTTTCGTTCCACGCTCGACGCGAGCATTACGGGACGCAAGCTCGCCTATGCGCGCACCATCAGCAATGCACCCGTCGATCCGGAAATCGCACGAGCAGTCGACGATGCGGTGGGTGTGCTTGCTAACCATGGTGCCATTGTTGAGGAGATCGAGCTCGAGCTTCCCAACGTGGCGCAGGTCTACCTCACGATCAACGGCGCCGCCATGGCGGCATCCTTGGCCGATGTCGCGGCCCGGAGCGGCGGCGCCATGGATATCGGGTTGCTGAACTTGATTGGCTATGGCCTGCGCACGCCGGCGCCGGACTATGTGCGCGCTTTCCACGTGGCGCGCTCAGCCTTCGCTGCGATTTTGAAGGCCGTGCACAGCGCTTTTGATGTTCTCGTCCTGCCGACGATGCCGATCGTCGCCTTTCCTGTCGGCCTCGACTATCCTGGCGAACAGAACGGGAGCTGGAAGGCCGACTGGACACCTTTCACGTTCCCCTTCAATCTCGCCGGGCTCCCGGCGTGCTCCATTCCGTGTGGACTTTCGGCCAAACGGCTTCCGATCGGACTGCAAATCGTCGGTCCGGTCGGTGGTGAACGTGCGGTTCTCCAAGTCGCCCGCGCCTACGAAGCGATCAGGCCGATCGAGATGCCGCAGCTTGATGGCTGACAGGTTTGCCCCGTTGCGGTCGTCGCGCGCCTGCCAAATCACGGGATCAGCAAGCTGCGTTCCCCTCGACACGCGAAGGCGGTCAGGAGTTGGCCGTTTTGAGAACATAGGAAATCGGCCATCGTGGTGGTTCGTGCGAAATCTGGTGCAGCTCTCTGATGAGGAAGGGGCGCGACGACGGCTTGTCTCGCCGCCTGCGGGGTTACGGGGACACATTACGCGATTGACAGAGGTTGGAGGAGGCTCATTGAGGGCCGTTCATGGCGCGCTTCGGCCGCATCGTCGCCGCCGGCCCTGCCGCATCATCCAGGCCATCTCGTCCCGACACTCGCCGGCCTCCACCGAACATGGCGAGAGATAGGAGGACTGTTTGGGCTCGCTCCGCAGATTGGGATAGTGCTGATCGACCACGTCGATGACACCGGTGATGACCATCTCGATCGCCACGGCGGCGAGGATGATGGCCATGATCCGGGTGATCACGCTGATGACCGTGTCGCCCAGCAACGCCGCGATCGGCGCGGCGAAGCGCAGGCCGAGCCAGACCAGAAAGCACACGCCCAGGACGACGGGCACCAGGGTGACGATTTCACTGCGATCGTCGAGCTGGTGCGCGAACACGATCACGGTGGCGATTGCGCCGGGACCGATGGTCAAGGGAATCGCGAGCGGCACGACCGCAATGTTGCCTCTGCGCCCATGGCCCGCCGAGGCGGCCTTGGCATCACCCGCCGAAGGCTCATCCGCCTTCAACATGGCAAGCGCAATCCCGAGGATGATGATGCCGCCGGCGATGCGAAACGACGGTATATCGATGCCGAACACGCCCAGCACCTCCTCGCCGATCAGCGTTGCGACGAGGCCGGTTGCCGTGACCGCAATCGAGGCGATCAGCGCGGTTCGGTTGCGCTCGGCCGGCGAGTAACCCTGGGTCATGCTCAGAAAGATCGGGATTCCGTACAATGGGTTTACCAGCGCCAAGAGAGCGGCGAGAAACTTGAAGAACACATCCGGATGAAAGAACGCCATCAGGTCCATTTCTTCATCTCGGGGGGTTGCACAGAGACAATACGCGATGGGCGCAGGTTGGAGGAGGCTGATCGAGGGCCGTTCATGGCGCGTCGCGCCCGCAGCGTCGCCGCCGGCCTGGCGTATCGTGGCACCCAGCGCGCTAACCGCCAACGCCCTAAGAGCGGGACTTTACTCTGCCGCCCGGCGTTCCAACTCAGAGGATGCCGGGAGCAGAGTGCATGGCAAGGCTGAAACGGCAAAACGGTACCGCGCCCGCGCGGCGTCCCGCGGGTTTGCGGCTGACGTTGTCTGCAGCAGGCCTCGCGCTGCTCGGCGCCTGTGCCGCCCTCGGTCCGCCCGAGACCACGACCAGCCGCGCCTACCAGGACGTCGAGCGGCAGGTGCTGTACGAGCGGACCGTCGCGGCGCTCCGGGCGAGCGGTCTGAAGGTCACGGCGAGCGATCCGGCGAGCGGCGTGGTCACGGCGGACGGCGGCTTTGCGGGCCGCGACTGGGCCGAATGCTCCGAGCCGCGATTGTTCGTCGAGGACAGCGAGAACCGGCACTACCTGGTTGCCGTGCCCGACAAGAACCGCCGGGTCGCGTTGCGGGCGGCGGTCGGCGAGGAGCCGCAGGGGACGACCTTGACCCTCGCTTCGACCTTCACGGCCGAGCCCGGGAGCCCGATGGCGACCACGCCCACATGCCGCACCACTGGCGCGCTCGAGCGCCAGATCTTCGAGGCGGTGGCGCAGGCGGCGTAGGTCGTAGCAACAGCCGCCAGTTCGGCTACTCCGGGAGCTAGTCTCGGGCGGGGTGATCGAAGGGAAGCGTCCGAACCGTTTTGCCCGCGCGCCCGGGAGTACTATCTCGAAGCCATGGCGCAGCTCGATGAGCCGATCATCCCCTGGTCCTGGAACGGCGCCGAGGTCGTCCTCGGCCTGACCCGGGAGGGAGCCGGCCCGCGGGCGCTGCTCCTGCCCGCGCCGAGCTCGATCTCGACGCGGCGCGAGCTGGCGCCGCTGCAGGAGCGCCTCGCAGCGCGGTTCGACACGGTCAGCACCGACTGGCCGGGCTTCGGCGATCGGCCGCGCCCGATGGTCGACTGGACGCCCGAGATGATGGGCGCCTTTCTCGCCTTCGCGCTCGAGAAGGTCTACCCGGAGCCGGCGGTGATCGCCGCGGCCGGGCATGGCGCCGGCTATGTGCTGCGCCACGCGGCCCGGAACCCGGGGTGCGCCGGCCGCCTCGTCCTGCTCGCGCCGACCTGGCGCGGCCCGCTGCCGACCATGATGCAGGCGAGGAGGCCCTGGTTCGCGTCCGTCCGCCGCTGGGTCGACCTGCCCGTGGTCGGCCCGCTCCTCTACCGGCTGAACGTCAGCCGCCCGGTGATCCGCCACATGGCGGCCGGCCACGTTTACGCCGACAAGGCCTGGCTGAACGACGAGCGGATGCGCCAGAAGCTCAGGGTGACCGGGGCGCCTGGCGCCCGCCACGCCTCGGTCCGCTTCGTGACCGGCGCCCTCGATCCGTTCGCGAGCCGGGAGGAATTTCTGAGCGCGGCCCGCGCCGCCGCGCTCCCGATTCTGGTTCTCTATGGGGCGAAGACGCCGCCGCGCTCGAAGGCCGAGATCGAGGCCCTGAGGGGGATCGAGGGCGTGGAGCTGGTCGAATTGCCGAGCGGCAAGCTCTCGGTCCACGAGGAGTTTCCCGACGCGGTCGCGGCAGCGATCCTGCAACGCTGTTGAGGCAGGGGCCGGGGCCGGTCGAACGCATCGCGTTTTCTTGCGCTCGATACGGCCGGAGGCGTGACGGAACGCTCTGCCACCGTGGGATGCAAGCCTCAGATCGCAGCTGTGGGCAGCCTCATGAGTTGGTCCGGCCCTCGGAGAGGCTTGCCTCAAGCGCAGAACCGACGGATGTTCGCCGTTCAGGAGCCGCCAACTGGGGTATCCCGGCTTGAAGGAGACGACAGATGCATCGAATGCCTTACCGGTGCCTGCGGCCGTCGAGGCGGCCTACGCCCGCGCGCAGGCGTTAGGCTTCGGGCGGTCGTCAGAACCGGAGGTCGGCCGGCTGCTGTCGGTTCTGGCGGCCACGGTTCCATCGGGCGGACGCGTGCTTGAGCTCGGCACCGGCGCCGGCGTCGGACTGGCCTGGATCGTGCACGGACTGGGACAGCGGATTGACGTGGAGGTGATCAGCGTCGAGCTCGACCGGGCGCAGGCCGCACTTGTGCGGGCCGGCGGTTGGCCGGACTGGGTCTCCATCGTCGTGGGTGACGGCGCCGAACTCGTCGCGCGGCTTGGCACGTTCGACCTGATCTTTCCGGACAGCCCCGGCGGCAAGATCCATAATCTCGAGGCGACCATCGCCGCTCTGCGGCCCGGCGGCGTGCTGATCGTCGACGACATGGACGTCCGCGATCAGGAACCCGAGTGGCGCGCCCGTCTTGCGTCCGTACGCGACACGCTGTTCGACGATCCCCAGCTTCTCTGCGCCGAACTCGCGCTGCCCGGCGGCGTGATCCTGGCGGCACGACAGAGATGCTAGTGTTTCGCACGCGCCCGCAGTCGCTTCCGCACCGGCTGAGCTGACGTCTGCGATGGCCCTGAAGTGGTCCCCTCAGCCATGACGACCTCCGTCTACACTATGCAGCATGATATGGCGCTTTTCCTCTAAACCCGGATTCCCAAGATGGACGTAGCCGTCCGATTTTGCTAATCGAATCAGATGGTTGATGCGGATTAAGAGGTGCGATCGTGGCGTACCCGATCGGTGAAGCGAGAGTGGAGCCTCTTCGCGTCGGTTTCGACCGGCGGATCAACGCGCCGAGAAAGCGAGGCGCAAGTATCAGATAGCCGCTCCGGATGGCCTCCTAGGCTGGCCGGGCCTTCGAAGGCTTGCCTCATGCGCAAGACCGACGCATGATCAGCGTTCAGCAGCCGGGATCTGGCGAATTCCCGCGGATACCAACTGAAGCAGCGGAGGCAAACCTTGACCCCTCTGATCTCGCTTGGCGGGGAGGGTGAGGTATTTCAGATGGAGCCGGGCAGCCTGGTCCGGTTCAAGATCTTCTCCAAGGACACCGGCGGCCTGATCGAGATGTATGAGCGCGAGGTCCCGCCGGAGACCATCGGCGCCGATCCCCATCTGCACCGCACGACGACCGAGGTTTTCTACGTGGTCGCGGGCAACCCGACGATCCTTTGCGGCGAGACCAGTCGGTCCTACGCGCCGGGCTCGATCGTGGTCGTGCCGCCCAACACGGTGCACGCCTACGGCAACGACACGAAGCTCCCGATCAAGGTGCTGATCTCGTTCTCGCCCGGCCTGGGGCACGAGGAGTTCTTTCGCGGCCTGTCGCGGCTGAAGCATGGCCCGAAGGAGACCTATCAGCGCGATCTGGACGAACTGAGGCTAAGGTTCGATTCGATCTCCGTCTCCGCGAAATAGTGGGCGAGTGACATGATCCCGATCACGCTGGAGCTGGACGAGGCTCTCTACTGGCGCCTCTACTGCAAGGCCGCGGAGCAGGGTGTCAGCGTGCCGGAGGAGATCCTGGCGCAGCTGCGCGGGGGCCATACCGATCATGTGCCCGATGCCGAGGCGAGGCTGGCGGAAGCGCGTGAGATCCGCGCCCTCGCCCAAGGAAAGTCGGCATGATCGTCGTCTCGAGCGAGCTCGTCGCAGCCCTCTACGTGCAGGGCGAGCTGACGGAGATCGCCGAGGCCGTGCTACGGCGCGACCCCGCCTGGGCCTCGCCGATGATCTGGCGTGCCGTCCTGCCCCATCACCTGGCCCCGGCGCTCCGCTCCGGAGCCTTGTCGCACGAGGTGGCACGCCGGATAATCACGGCCGCGCCCGAGCTGTTCAGGGGCCGTGAGTTTCCGGCACCTCTTGAGAACAACATGGCCGTCATTCTGGCCTCGAGCTGCTCGGCCTTCATGGCGCCCTTCGTCACCCTCGCCAAAGGCCTGGGCATCCCTCTCGTCACCACCGATGCCGACGCGTTGGCCGGCTTTCCGGCCATTGCCGTCCGGGCGTCGGACTTCACAGCGGGGCGATGACGATGAGCGACGCGGCACTCGAGGAGGTTGCGGAGGAGCCGAGGACGGTCGTCCGGAGGGGGGTGCCGGAGCTCTCCTGTGCCATCGTCAGGTCGGGCACCAGTCGGCTTGTCGTGCTGCAGGCCGAGCAGGTGTCGAGCGACCGCTCGCGGCACAGGGTCATCCTGGACCTGATGGCGAACGAGGTCGCGACCGACGGGCTGGGCGGCAGTCACTATCAGTCGAACAAGGTGGCGGTCATCGGCGGGGCGCACGAGCACCACGACTTTACCTTTCACTTCTACCAGGTGGACCGGAAGGCCCGCCGCCTCTATTCGCGGATGGAATGCTCGAACGCCGCCTCAGCATCGGCGGTCGTGGCCATGCTGCGCGGTATCGTGCCGACCGGACAGGCCGGCAGCTTTCGTACCGTCAACCTCGCCACCCACCAGCAGATCGAGCTGACGCCGCCGGAGGAGGAATGGTGGCGTCGGGACTGGGGCATCCGCTTCGTCCGCCTTCGCCACCTCTGGGCGCACATGACCGAGACGCGCGAGCCTTTCGGCTTCACTCAAGGCGGCCTCACCGTGCGCGGCGACATCGTCCAGCACGGCAACATCTTCGTGATGGCGGCGCTGCCCGTCGACAAGGTCGACCCGGGGCTGGTCAGCAAGCTCGCGGCATTGGGCGACGCCTATGCGGCACGGGTCGGCCATCCCACCAGCCCATCGAAGGTGCTGGTCTACCATGTGGTGAGCGTGAGCGGCAGCGGGCTCGAGTGCGATGCGACCTGCTTCTCGGAAGGCCAGCAACATCACTCCCTGCCCGGCTCGGCGGCCATGGCGATGGGCGCCTTCCTGACCACGACCGGGCTCGTCAGCCTGCCCGAGGACGCCGATGCCGGCGAGACGGACTTTCGCTTCAACCATCCCTCGGGCTCGATGGGAGCGCATGTCCACCTCAAGCGCGGCCCCAAGCACTGGGAGATCGATTTCGACCAGCTTCGAGACACCGGTCCGCCTGCTGATGCACGGCGAGCTGGTGCTGCGCTGAGGGCCCGGCCGTGTGCGCCATCGTGGGGCTCTTCTCGCCCACGCCGCTGGATGCGGGCGAGCTCAGGGCGATCGTCGCCCGGATGCAGGCGACGCACCGGTTTCGCGGGCCCGACGGCGAGGGTGTCTGGGGCAACGCCCATGTGGCGCTCGGTAATGTCCGGCTCGCGATCCATGGCGACCTCAAGCTCGCGCTCCAGCCGCTGCGCGATCGCTGGGGCGGGCATCTGGTCTTCAATGGCGAGGTCTTCGAGCCGCGCGAGACGCTGCGCGAGCTGGGCGAGGACTATCACCCCGAGGACTCCGACGGGGTGGCGCTGGAGGCGGTGCTGGCCCTCAGGGGCCCGCGCGGCCTCGATCGCAAGCGCGGCATGTTCGCGCTTGCCCGCTACGACACGAACGACGGCAGCCTGACGCTGGCCCGCGACACCTGGGGCCAGAAGCCGCTCTACATCGCGCGATGGCGCGAGGGCTGGGCCTTCGCCTCGACCATCGCCGCCCTGCAGGTAGCGGTGGGCCCGCTGCGGATACGGCCGGAAGCGACCGCCGAGTATCTGCTCTACAAGAGCGTCGGCGGGCTCCACACCTCCTTCGAGGGCATCGAGCAGCTGTCGCCTGGCTCCTGGCGGCGCTTCCTCGCCGACGGCACGGTCGAGAGCGGGCGCTACACCGATCCGCCCGCGACGACCGACGCCACTGCCACGACGGCGGATGTGCGGCAGCAGATCGACGCCGCGGTCGCCGTCCGCGCGACGGGCGACTTCATGAACGCGCTGCTGCTGAGCGGTGGCGCCGATTCCGCGATCGTCGCGGCCTCGCTCGTCCGCCAGCGGCCGGACCTGCGCAAGGTGGCCTTCTCCGTGGGCTACGACGTCGCGGGGCCCGAGGACGAGACTCACTATGCCGCGCGCATGGCCCAGGCGCTGGGCGTCGAGCACGAGATCGTCCGTCTCGAGGCGGCGGCGCTGCCCCACCTCTTCGAGGAGACCGCCCGCTTCACGGAAGATCCGATTGCCGATCCCGTGACCCTGCCGACCCTGCTGCTGGCGCGCCGCATCTCCGAGGAGACGAAGGTGGCGCTGAGCGGCGACGGCTCGGACGAGTTCTGGGGCGGCTATGCCCGCTTCGACGACGCGCCCGCCAGCCTCGCCGACTATCTGCCGCGGACGATGGTTTTCCACCCCGAGGAGCTGGGCCTCGATGCGCCGCCGGCAAGCTATCTCGACGGCGTGGCGGAGCCGCAGCCCACCCTCTCGCCGCTCGACCGCATCCTGCGGCTCGAATCCTCGAACCGGCTGCGCAACTACCACCTGGCCCGGATCGACAAGCTCGGCATGGCCTCGGCCTTGGAGATCCGCTCGCCCTTCCTCGATACGCGGGTGACCTGGCTCGCCCATTCCCTGCCGGCTGCGATCAAGCGGCCGGACGGGCGGCCGAAAGGCCTGCTCCTTGCCGCCTTCTCGGACGACCTGCCGGAGTGGATGGTGAGCCGAAAAAAGCAGCCTTTCAGCATGCCGCTCATTGCCTGGCTCTCCGGCGCCCTGCGCGGCTATGCGCGGGACACGCTGACAGCAGGCGATGCGTGGGTCCGTGGCTTCGTCGACCCGAGGCCCTATCTGCAGCGGCTCGACGACCGGTCGGAGCTCGAGGTAGCGACTCGCCTCTGGAGCCTCTTGCAGCTCGAGGCATGGCACCGGGTCTGGCGGGAGCGACTGACATGAACGAGGACGCGCTGTTCGAGCGCATAAAGGCGGCCGGTATCGTCGACACGCACTACCATGTCGGGCCTGAGCTGGTCGATCGGCGCTACGACGTAGCGACGCTTGCCGAGGCCGCGCGCCCCCATGGCATGACGCTGGTCCTGAAGAACCACACCTACGCGACCACGCCTCTGGCGGCCCTGGCCCGGTCCCGCTTCGGCGCGCGGTTCCTGGGCAGCGTCGTCCTCAACCGCTTTGTCGGCGGCCTCAATCCGGATGCCGTGCATGGCGCCGCCTCGGGAAACAGGTCCCGGACGGAAGGGGCGGGAAAGGACCCCGCCTTCGTCGTCTACATGCCAACAGTGCATGCGGTGGCGCATCTCCGGGCCCTCGGCCGCGCCTTCGACCCGCGCTGGTCCTGCGGCCATGCCGAGATGGGGCATGCCGGCGATTTGGGCGAGCCGGTCGAGGTGTTCGACGCCGAGCTGCGGCCGAGGCCGGCGCTCCGGCCCGTGCTCGAGGCCGTCGCGGCAACGGGGTCGATCCTCGCCACTGGCCATCTTTGCGCTGCTGAGATCATGCGCCTGGTGCCGATTGCGCTCGAGGCCGGGATCGACCGTGTGCTCCTGACCCATCCGCACTACCCCTCGGTCGATCTCAGCGACGCCCAGATGGTGGAGCTGGCCAGTGACCCGCGCGTCTTCATCGAGCACTGCCTCGCGATCCACACGATCGAGGAGGTGCCGCTCGAGCGCTTCGCGCAGTCCATTCTGGCGACCGGCACGCGCCAGGTGGTGCTGGCGACCGACTTCGGCCAGATCCACAGCGAGCCGGTGCCGGACGGCACCCGCCGTTTCATGCGCGACCTGCACGCGCTCCTGGACGGGGCCGTCGCAACCGGCGACTTCGTTGCCATGTTCGGCCAGAACGGCGCCCGCGCGCTGAAGCTGGACGGCTCTTTCGCCGGCAGCCTCTGACAGCGTTCCATCTGCCGGGTCCGGGCCCGGCTCGTCGGCCGTGGTGTCCTCGGCAGCGTGAGACAGGCGCGGCCCAGTTGACGAGGAAGATCCTGATTGATTCTGGCTAAAGCTAAACCAAGACGCGTCCGTCCGGCGGGGCGAGGCGGCTGCTCGATCCAGGGAGGCAACAATCATGAACCGAGGTCTGGACCCGGCAACGCTGACACTGGTCGCGCTCGTCGTCACACTGCCGGCGTGGCCGGGACGGGCGGAGACGCCATTGGAGCGCGGCGCCTATCTGATCAGCAGCATCGCCGCCTGCGGCAACTGCCACACCCAGCAGGGCCCGGACGGCCCGGTGCCGGGCATGGAGTTCGCGGGCGGCCTGCTGATCGAGGAGGAGGGTGCGTTCACGGTCCACACGCCCAACATCACCCCCGACCCGGAGACCGGGATCGGCAGGTGGACCGACGCTCAGATCCTCACGGCGATCCGCGAGGGCCGCCGGCCCGACGGCCGGATCATCGGCCCGCCGATGCCGATCGATCTCTACCGGCAGATGTCCGATCAGGACGTGCGGGCGCTGGTCGCCTACCTCCGTCAGGTGAAGCCCGTGCGCAACCAGGTGCCGCCCTCGGAATACCGCATCCCGCTGCCCGAGAGCTACGGCCCGCCGGTCGGGTCGGTGCCGGAGATCTCGCGCGACGACCCGGTGACCTATGGCGCCTATCTCGCCGGCCCGCTCGGACACTGCATCGAGTGCCACACGCCGATGGTCGAGGGCCAGCCCGACTTCGCGCACCGGCTCGGCGCCGGCGGCAACGAATTCTTCGGCCCGTGGGGTATCTCGGTATCGCGCAACATCACCCCCGACCCGGACAGCGGCATCGGCAGCTGGACCGACGATCAGATCCGGCTGGCGATCACCCGGGGCATCAGCGCCGACGGCTCGCCGCTCATGCCGCCGATGGGTTACCACTACTACGTCAACCTTACCGATGGCGACCTCAACGCGCTGGTGGCCTATCTGCGCTCGCTGAAGCCCTTGCGGGCCGGGACCAGCGAATGAGTGCGACCTGGTGGGCCGCGGTGCGAAGTAAGAGAATGGCCTGCTCAGGCTCGATGGTCGGGCATGGCGGAGCGCCGCATTCGCGACCCTGATCGGACGGCGCGGGCCCGGCGAAGCTCGGGGCCGCAATTTGACCGCCCGAACCAAGGCGATGCTGCCTGTGAACCGTTTGCGCCGCGCGCGTTTGGCGGGCTCGCCCATGCGGCTATCGGGCACCCACGACGTGCGGCCATCGCGGTGGCTCGGCCGCCACGCCGCCTCGGCCGCCAGCTCGGAATGAGCAGGATAGCCGACGAGTTGCGGCCGGCGCGCGGCATTCTCTGCCGCTGCGGGCGCAAAACTGCTTCGCACGCCGCTTTCAGCGAGGGTATGCTCGATCACGGCGAGCCAAATGGGGAATTCCCGTGAATGATCGCCCTGCTGCAGCACCGTTTGGAGGGAAATTCAATGACCATCTTCGATGAGGTGAGCTGCCTTTTCCGTATTCGCGAGCATACCCGCGACGAGTTTCTTGGTGTCGGCACCAACCGTGAGGTGCTGCGTTGGAGCGAATCCCGGGGCAACGACCAGCTTTGGCTGGTCCTGCCCAAGGGTGAGAACAAAAAGGGTGAGACCGAAATCCAGCTGATGTCGGCGGTCGACAATGGTGTTCCGACACCGCTCTTCCTGACGATGTTTCCCGTGGGCGACCGCTTCCTGGCCGCACCGCGCGTGGAAGTCCGGACTTCCCGGACTTTGCCGAGAAGTTCCAGACCTTCAAGTTGATGAACCCCGTCGGCAACACGTTCAATATCCAGGAGCACAGCAAGAACGAGTGGGCCACCATCGGCAGCTCGCGCGGTTTGCTGGTGCGCTGGGGGTGGAGCGGCGGCGTCGATCAGTTGTTCACCTTCGAGCCTTGGGAGCTGCGCGATCCGCCGCAGCTGCAGTCCGGGAAGGATCCGGGGCAGATCGGCGACATTCCACGGGTCACGGATATCGACAAAATGCCGCCGGAGCAATCGACAGCGGAGGTGATCGGCGAGATAGCGGTGCCATCGGCGTTGGTCCACGACGGTCGCTTCAGCAACAAGCTGATTCAGTTTCAGCGATCGCCGTACTACATCCTGCGGCGCGAGGAGTATTGGGACCGAACCGGCGACAATGGCTACTACCATGACCACGGGGAGGGTGAACAAAGAACCAAGAAAGTTGAGCTGTTCTATCAGGTGACGATCGAAGCCACCGAGACCGAAGAAAAGACGTTCGGGGTCGAGTTCTCGGTCACCGGCGGGGTCAATTTCCTGGGGAACACGGTGAATATCTCGACTAAGGTATCCAATGCATTGAAGGTTACCAAGATGACCCACGAGAGAATTGTTACAGAACGGTTGGACAACTTCGAAGTGGAGTACAAAAGCGAGGTCCCCCGGTGCGTGTTCGTCTGCTGGAGCCTCGTCGACAAGTACACACTGCTGCGCGTGACGGGAGACGTCCGCGAGCCAATGCAGACATGGACCGTGCCGCAATATAATACCAAGAAAGTCGATAGCTTCCCGCCGAACTCGGTCACGGTGGACGGGCGCCCGGTGGAGGAGCTCTGTTGAGGGGTCCTTCTGCTTCAATCGGTGCGCGACATGTAAGCTTGGAAGCCAGGAAAACGGTAACTGTGCCGATGTCAATGCGGTCAGAGGAGCTTCAGGCGGCGATCGCTGCTTACCGCCTGATCACCCCGAAGGATGCGGTGCAGGGTCTCCGCGCCGGCGCGCGCCCAGAACTTCGGCGCTTGGCCTCTCGGCCGCTTTCGCCGGGGCCAGAACCGGCGAGGCACGCGAAATCTCCTCACGCACCAGATTGCCCTTGATGGTCTGGAGCGTGCGCAGCAGCCGCTCGCGCTCGGCGTCGGAGAGGCCGCGCATCGCCTCCTCGCGGGTCGCCACTTTGGCTGGTTTGCGCATTTCGCAGCGCTCGACAACCCGGCCTCCAGCCAGCGAACCCGGGAACTGCTGGGGTGGCAGCCGAAGCAGCTCGGGCTTCTTCCCGATCTCGACCGGACGCGCTATTTCGAAACCTGAACAAATCGGGAGCTGCGGAAATCCATGATACGAATATTGCGCGGAGCAGCTTCGATCGCTGGGCAGTATCTCGCGATCTTGGTGATTCTGGCCGCAGCGTTCGGCTGGTACGCGCCGGCGGCGTTCGCGTGGGTCGGGCCGAACATATCGCTGTTACTCGGCCTTGTCATGTTCGGGGTCGGCATGACGGTCCGCAGGAGTGATTTCCAGGCCTTGCTCTTGCAGCCGTGGAAAATACTCGGAGGTGTTGCGGCACAATACCTCGTGATGCCGCTCCTCGCCGTGGCCCTGTCACGGATGTTTGGCCTGTCGACGGACCTTACCATCGGGATGGTGTTGCTCGGTGCGTGCCCGGGGGGCACAGTCTCGAACCTGGTAACCTTTATCGCCCGGGGCAATGTTGCGTTGTCCGTGGCGATCACATCGGCCTCAACGCTGATTGCGCCGCTGATGACGCCGATCCTCACGCTGTGGCTGGTTGGTACTCTGATCGACGTCTCGGCGACCGCCCTCTTTCGCTCCATTGTCGAAATCATCGTCGTACCTGTCGCTTTAGGCGTGCTGGTGCATGCCATGTTTGGCGCGAAGATCGAGCCGATCAGCGCAGCCTTTCAGCTGATCTCGGTTCTCGCGATCATGTTGCTCGTCGGCTTCGTGATTGGCGCGAACTACGAAAATTTCCGTACGATACCAGCGTCCCTGATTGGCGCCGTCATCGCCCACAATCTGCTCGGCTTCGGCTCCGGCTATCTGATCGC
Source organism: uncultured Alphaproteobacteria bacterium (assembly GCA_963815435.1). Lineage (GTDB taxonomy): Bacteria > Pseudomonadota > Alphaproteobacteria > Geminicoccales > Geminicoccaceae > DATAOG01. Next base: position 64,720 of record CAWFGZ010000003.1, on the reverse strand, counting down.
GCGCGTCGCACGGATGCCGGTCGCCGAACAGAAAGCCATGTGTTTCGAGGTCGGCATGCAGAACTCCGGTCTGGCGATCACCCTCGCGACCATCCACTTTAGTCCGGTTGTTGCTCTGCCTGGAGCTTTGTTCAGCCTGTGGCACACCGTGTCCGGGCCTCTGGTGGCCAACTTCTGGACATGGACAGAGACTGGGAGGGCAGAAGGGGAAGCACGATCTTGACCGCTGACCTTGCGCCTGCGTGAGGCCGCGGTCCTCGAGTAGGCCAAGTTGAATTCGGTCACAATGGACGGTGACGTCCATGAGCGCCTTGTCCAATGCGAGGAACCGACGCATGATGGGCGTCCAGGTGTCGGGAGCCGGGAATCCCGGTTAAGGATGCCTCGAAAGCACAAAGGTCGGGAGGCCAGGACCCACTCGAGAGATGTGTCAGATGCGGCGCGACCCGCGCGCGAGCCTTCGGATCGGCTTGCACCGGGTGGCGCCGCCATCAGCGCGCGAGTGCCACCTGCATTGCAGATCTGCCGGCCGCCCGAGATCGAGCAGTCGATCGCGCCGGAAAAAGGGCGCAGTCGAGCGCTACCGTGAGTCCTATTGGCGCGACCGCGCAGTCTATTCCGCCATCAAGGAGGCCCTTGCGTCATGAGTACCGGATTTTTCGGAGACCAGAAGCCAATCCGCTACGAGGGGCCGGACAGCAGGAACCCCCTCGCCTTTCGCTTCTACGACCCGGATCGCGTCGTCCTCGGCAAGCGCATGGAGGACCATTTCCGCTTCGCGGTCTGCTACTGGCACTCCTTCACCTGGCCCGGTACCGATCCCTTCGGCGGCCAGACGTTCCTTCGGCCGTGGTTCGGCGATTCCATGGAGAAGGCGAAGCTCAAGGCGGACGTCGCCTTCGAGATGTTCGAGCTTCTCGGCATGCCCTTCTTCACCTTCCACGACCGCGACATCGCCCCGGAGGGCGCGAGCCTCGCCGAATCCAACAAGAACGTGCGCGATATCGCGGCAATCTTCGCCAGGAAGATGGAGACGGCGAAGGTGAGGCTCCTCTGGGGCACGGCCAATCTCTTCTCCAACCGCCGCTACATGGCGGGCGCCGCCACCAACCCCGATCCGGATGTCTTCGCCTACGCGGCGGCGCAGGTGAAGAACGCGCTCGAGGTGACGCATGAGCTTGGGGGCGCCAACTACGTCCTGTGGGGCGGGCGCGAAGGCTATGAGACGCTTCTCAACACCAATCTCAGGCAGGAGCTCGACCAGCTCGGCCGCTTCCTGACGATGGTCGTCGAGCACAAGGAGAAGATCGGCTTCAAGGGCACGATCCTGATCGAGCCGAAGCCAAAAGAGCCGACCAAGCATCAGTACGACTTCGATGTCGGCACCATCTTCGGGATGCTCAAGGCCTATGACCTCGAAAAGAAGGTCAAGATCAACATCGAGCAGAACCACGCGATCCTCGCCGGGCACAGCTTCCAGCACGAGATCCAGCTCGCCGCGGCGCTCGGCATTTTCGGCTCGCTCGACCTCAACCGCGGCGACGACCTGCTCGGTTGGGATACCGACCAGTTCGGCATGAACGTGCCGGAGCTGACGCTGGCAATGATCGAGATCCTGCGCGCCGGTGGCTTCACGACCGGTGGCATGAATTTCGATGCCAAGATCCGCCGCCAGTCGATCGAGCCCGACGACCTTCTCCACGCGCATGCCGGTTCGATGGACGCTACCGCGAGAGCACTTCTGAACGCCGCGGCGATCAGCGGGGACGGCACCTATCAGAAATTCGTCGACGAGCGCTATGCGGGCTGGCGGAGCGCCTTCGGCAAGGACATTCTCGCCGGCAGATCGAGTCTCGACGACCTGGCGAAATACGTCGCCGACAAGCGACTCGAGCCGCAGCCGAAGTCCGGCCGGCAGGAATATCTCGAGAACCTCATGAACCGCTTCGGCTAGCGGGGGCGGATCAAGGAGCATTAAGGAGTTCGGCTGATCGAGCGCCAACCAGCTGGCCGATCCCGGCCGGCGCGATCAGATCGCCGGTGGCTGCCCGGTTTAGCGCCGCCCGTCTCGCTCAAAGGTGGGCGAGCACAATGGGAATCAGGAAGCCGAGGAAGAAGGTCGCCGTGATCAGCGGCGTGTCCGGCGTATCGTGCGCCTCGACCAGGAGCTCCTCGGTCACCAGGTAGAGCAGCGCGGAGACGCCAAAGCCGAGGATCGCTGCCATCAGGGGCGGCGCCGCGCCGATGGCGGCATAGCCCGCGGTCGCGCCGAGCAGGATCATCAGACCGAGCCCGCCCATCGTGGCGATCGCCTTGACGCTGGTGGCGCCGCGGCGGACCAGGGCGGGCGTGCTCGAGAGGCCAAGCGAGAGCGCCTCGACGGAGAGGCCCGCGAGCAGCACCATGCCGCCGAACCTGCCGGCCGCCAGCCCGATCGCGATCAGGAGCCCGTCGATGAACAGATCGACCGCGGTCGGCACCAGCGCGCCGGCCGCTTCGAACCAGCGCTTGCTCGCCAGCATCGCCAGAACGCCGGCGGCAAAGCCCAGAATCATCGCCAAGGGCCGATCGACCTCGTGCAGCTTGGGCAGAAGCTCAACCGCCACGGCCGAAAATACCGCCCCCGCTGCAAAATGATCGAACGCGCTGACCAGCGCCTTGCCCTGCGGCCGGATCACCGCGGCGCATCCGCCGATCATGATCGTCGCGACCGGTATCAGGGTGCAGGTCAGAAGCCATGGCAGAGTCTCGGGCATCTCTCATCCTTGTTTGGCGGCAGCGCGGCCGCTCAAGCGGCCGCTGGCGCCGACCGCGATCACGTCACGCCGAGCGGCTGCGCCGTCCGATTCCGCTCCTCCAGCGCTCGCATTGCCAGAGATCCAATCTGTCGCCAAGCCGCCGGTGTCCAGCGGCGAGCGGCGGCAGCTGACCGTGATGTTCTGCGACCTCGCGGGCTCGACCGAGCTCTCGACCCGGCTCGATCCCGAGGATCTGCAGGACGTGATCCGCGCCTATCAGGAGGCCTGCGCCAGCACCATCGCCCAGTTCGAGGGCTACGTCGCCAAATACATGGGCGACGGCATTCTGGTCTATTTCGGCTATCCGCAGGCCCTGGAGCGAGATGCGGAGCGGGCGGTCAGGGCGGCGCTCGCCATCGTCGACGCGATGCCGGCGCTGAACGACCAGGTCGGGCGCAACCGAAACATCGAGCTGGTGGTGCGGATCGGCATCGCCACCGGCGTCGTCGCGGTCGGCGAGACTGTCGGCGAAGGTCAGGGACGGGGGCCGTGGCCAGGTCGTGCTGCTGGCCGGCGAGCCCGGGATCGGCAAGACCTCGCTCGTGGAGACCCTGCGCGCCGACGCCCGAGCCGAAGGCCTGCCGCGGATCGCCTTCCGCCGCAAGCTCGGAGCTGTTTCGGCCGTGCTTTCGGGCATGGCTTGCTGAGGCCCTGGGCGCCGCAGGCTCGCCGGAAGCGGCGCTACGAATCCTCGACGAAGAGCTGGCCCTCGCCGAACGGGACGAACGCCTCTACGACGCTGAGCTGCATCGGCTGAGAGGCGGGCTGCTCCTGCTGTCCGAGCCAGGCCGCGACGACGAAGCCGAGAGCTGCTTCCTCGAAGCGCTTGGCGTGGCGCGTGAGCAGCAGGCCAAATCCCTGGAGCTGCGCGCCGCGACCAGCCTTGCCCGGCTCTGGCGCCGCCAGGGCAAGCCGGACGAAGCCCGCGAGCTGCTCGCTCCGGTCTACGACTGGTTCACGGAAGGCTTCGACACCCCCGACCTACAGGACGCGAAGGCCCTGCTCGGCGAACTCGGAGAGCAGCCGCCGCCCGTCGACATCGAACGGCTCGCGGGCTGACCCGAGGCGCGTGCTTGCGCGCGGGTCATTGGGTCTTCGCGGGGTATTGGCAGAGATCGCGGACCACGCAGGCCGGACAACTGGGCTTGCGCGCGGTGCAGACGTAGCGGCCGTGCAGGATCAGCCAGTGGTGGGCATGGCGGGCGTATCTCTTCGGCACCCGCGCTTCCAGCCCGCGCTCGACCTCGAGCGGCGTCTTACCCGGGGCGAGGCCGGTCCGGTTGGCGACCCGGAAGACGTGGGTATCGACCGCGATGGTCGGCTGGCCGAAGGCCGAGTTGAGGACCACGTTTGCGGTCTTGCGCCCGACGCCTGGCAGCTTCTCGAGCGCCGCTCGCTCGCGCGGCACCTGGCAACCGTGCTCCTCGATCAGCGCCCGGCTCATGGCGATGACCGACTTGGCCTTGTTGTTGTAGAGCCCGATCGTCTTGATGTAGTCGCGAAGGCCCGCCTCCCCGAGGGCGAGCATCGCCCGCGGGTTGTCGGCCACCTGGAACAGCCTGGCCGTCGCCTTGTTGACGCCGACGTCGGTCGCCTGGGCAGAGAGAATCACGGCGACCAGCAGGGTGTAGGGATCGACGTAGCGAAGCTCGGTCTCGGGCGCCGGATTGACCGCCGCGAGCCGGCTGAAGAACGCGCTGACCTGACGGGGCGTCATGCGCGGTGCCGGCTCGGGCTGATCAGGCCCGGCCATCGCTCCGCTGGCGCCGGGTCGCCGGCCATTCTATATCTCGGCACATGAACCAGACCCCGACCGTCGCCGGGCTCGCGCCGGAGGTCTCTCCGGCCGCGCGCTTCGATGCGGTTCTGTACCCCAACCGATCCCTGCCGCCGTTCGGCTTCGCGATCCTGATGATCGCCGTGGTCGCGGTCAGCGCCGCCGTCGGCGCCGGCTTCTTCCTGATCGGCGCTTGGCCGGTGACCGGCTTCTTCGGGCTGGACGTGCTGCTGCTCTATCTCGCCTTTCGCTGGAACTATCGCCAGGGACGGCGCGCCGAGTTCATCCGGCTCGATCAGGCCGGCCTGACCGTGCGGCGGGTCGAGCCGAACGGGCGGGCGCGCGAGTGGTGCTTCGATTCCTACTGGGTGCGGATCGCGATGGACGATCCGCCGCGCCATGACAGCCAGCTCGTGCTCCACTCGCATGGCGATCATCTGGTGATCGGCGCCTTCCTGACCGTCGAGGAGCGCCTCGAGGTCGCCAAGGCGCTGAAGGCGGCGCTGCAAGCCCGCCGAGGGATCGGGCCCGGCACTAGCGGAGCCGCTCCTTGAGGGCGGCGAGGCCGGCCCGGTAGAGGCTGGCGATCGCATTCGTCGCCGCGGTGTCGTCCGTGCCCCTGGCCGAGAACTCGCCGCTCCAGGTGATCACCGAGCCGCCCTTAGCGTCCATCACGGCGAGCGTCGCCTCATAGTCCGCGACCGGCAGCGGACCTTCGACCATCCGGTAGCTGTAGGACATCCCCTCGTCCGAATACTGCACCCGCTTGTCGATCACCTTCGCGCCTTGGGCCGCGGTCAGCGTCCGCAGGGCCGCGCCATCCTGCTTCGAGGGCGTGCACCGTCCCGCCGCCGGATACCAGTCCTGGATCGAACAGAAGGGGCCGATCAGCTGCCAGACCTTCTCGGGCGGGACCGGGACCTCGACCGATTCGTGGACCTCGAGCGCGAGCGCGGGCGTCGCCAGGACGGCGAGGGCTGGCAGAAGAACGGCCAGTCGGATGATGTTCATGCAGGGTTGCCCTCGAGGTGGTTCGCCGCGGGTCGGCCGCGCCTGCGAGTATGCCCAAGCCGGGCCGCGGATCAATCGCGCTCACGGCGCCGGCGGGCATCGACAGGCACCTTGCCCTGGCCCAACATGGGACGCATGGCGGCACCCACGAGCGCGTCCGACGGCAACGATCGGGCCGGCTGGCGCGCCTGGCTCGCGGGGCGCATGCCCGAGCTCGGCCTGCTCCTCAGTCTGCTCATCTTCGCGGGCGGGCTCTGGCTGTTTTTCGGCATCGCCGAGGAGATGCACGAGGGCGAGCTCGCGCGCCTCGATCGACAGGTGTTGATGGCGTTCCGCGATCCGGCCGACCCGACCCGTCCGCTAGGGCCCGCCTGGCTCGAGGAAGCCATGCGTGATCTGACCGCGCTCGGCAGCATCGCCGTGCTCACCACGATCACCCTCGCGGCCGCGATCTATCTGGTCCTCGCCCGCAAGGTCCCGGTCGCGCTATTTCTCCTGGTCGCGATCGGCGGCGGGGTCGTCATCGGCTTCGCGCTCAAGGCGGGCTTCGCACGCCCGCGACCCGATCTCGTGCCGCACGCGGCACGCGTGTTTACGGGTAGTTTCCCCTCAGGGCACTCGATGATGTCGGCGATCACCTATCTCACGCTCGGCGCGCTGCTCGCCCGTGTCGAGCCACAGCGCCCCCTCAAGCTCTATCTGATCGGGCTCGCGGTCCTGATCACCCTCGTCGTCGGGATCAGCCGGATCTACCTCGGTGTGCACTGGCCGAGCGACGTTATTGCAGGCTGGGCGCTTGGCGCCGCATGGGCCCTGCTTTGCTGGTCGGTTGCGCTCTGGCTGCAGGTCCGCGGCCGGATCGGCTCCGACGCGGAGGCAGACGCGATGGCGCGTCGATAGGTGGCGACCTGCGGCAGGCGAAATCGCGGGTTCGCTGCCCCGACCAGTGGTCAAATTGACGCAGTCCGGACGAAAGTACGGCGATTACCAACGGAATTTTGCTGCGCCGCAGCATCCGCGACCGTTTGTCATCATCCGCAGTATTCAAACCTCTGATACTGGGGAAAACGTCGCCTTTTCCGAGAACTCGGGATGTCGACTTGTCGCCGCCAAATAAAGCGGCGGCAACAGGTGCGGTATGCGCTTTTTTCGCCAACCTTGGCTGTTGAGCAAGGAGGAGCACCAGAAAATGGATCAGCAGAGGCTTTCCAGGATCGTCAATGATCCGAGATTCCAAGAGCTCGTCGCTAAACGAAGCCGGTACGCCTGGACCCTGGCCGTAGTCATGCTCGTCATCTACTACGGCTTCATCCTGGTGATCGCCTTCGCGCCGTCGGTGCTGGGCATCCCGATTGCGCGCGGGAGCCGTGACCACGGTCGGCATCCCGGTCGGCGTCCTGATCATCATCGCGGCCTTCGTCCTGACCGGTCTCTATGTCCGGCGCGCGAACGCGGAATTCGATGCGCTCAACCAAAAGATCATCGAGGGCTCAAAATGATGCCGCGCATTCTTGGCGGGGTCACCGCGGGCATCGCCTCGGCTCTGCTCGACCCCGGGCTCGCCCTCGCGGCCGAAGCCGTGACCGGCGAGGTCCAGCGCCAGCCGCTGAACGTTCCGGCGATCGTCATGTTCGTGATCTTCGTCGCAGCGACGCTCGGCATCACCTACTGGGCGCGCCAAGCGCACCAAGTCGGCGGCCGACTTCTATGCCGCCGGCGGCGGCATCACCGGCTTCCAGAACGGCCTCGCGATCGCCGGCGACTACATGTCGGCGGCATCGTTCCTCGGCATCTCCGGCCTGGTCTACGCCTCGGGCTACGACGGCCTGATCTACTCGATCGGCTTCCTGGTCGGCTGGCCGATCATCCTGTTCATGATCGCCGAGCGGCTGCGCAACCTCGGCAAGTACACCTTCGCCGATGTCGCCTCCTACCGGCTGCAGCAGACCCCGATCCGCTCGCTCGCCGCCTGCGGCACGCTGACCGTGGTCGCCTTCTACCTGATCGCCCAGATGGTCGGCGCGGGCAAGCTGATCCAGCTCCTGTTCGGGCTGCCCTACGCGCGCGCGGTCATCGTGGTCGGCATTCTGATGATCCTCTACGTCACCTTCGGCGGCATGCTCGCCACCACCTGGGTGCAGATCATCAAGGCCGGCCTCCTGCTCTTCGGCGCGACCTTCATGGCGCTCGCGGTGCTCTGGCACTTCGGCTTCAGCCCCGAGGCGCTGTTCGCCGAGGCCGTGCGCGAGCATCCCAAGGGGCAGGCGATCATGGCCCCGGGCGGCCTGGTCAGCGATCCGGTCTCGGCGATCTCGCTCGGTCTTGCGCTGATGTTCGGCACCGCCGGCCTGCCGCACATCCTGATGCGCTTCTTCACCGTGCCCGATGCCAAGCAGGCGCGCCGCTCGGTGCTCTACGCCACCGGCTTCATCGGCTACTTCTACATCCTGACCTTCATCATCGGCTTCGGCGCGATCACCTACCTGATGGCCGATCCGGCCTTCTTCCAGGCGGGAGCCGACGGCGCGGTCGACAAGATCAAGAACCTGATCGGCGGCAGCAACATGGCGGCGATCCATCTCGCCAGGGCGACCGGGGGCAACCTGTTCCTCGGCTTCATCTCGGCGGTCGCCTTCGCGACCATCCTCGCGGTGGTCGCGGGGCTGACCCTGGCCGGCGCCTCGGCCGTCAGCCACGACCTCTACGCCTCGGTGTTCGCTCGCGGCCGGGCAACCGACGTGCAGGAGGTGCGGGTGTCGCGGATCGCCACCATCGTGCTCGGCATCGTCGCGATCGCGCTCGGCATCCTGTTCGAGCAGCAGAACATCGCCTTCATGGTCGGCCTTGCCTTCGCGATCGCGGCGAGCTGCAACTTCCCGATCCTGTTCCTCTCGATGTTCTGGAAGCGGCTGACTACCCGAGGTGCCTTCATCGGCGGTTTCCTCGGCCTGCTCACTGCGGTCGTGCTGGTGATCCTCTCGCCCACGGTCTGGGTCGCGGTCCTCGGCTACGAGAGCGCGATCTTCCCGTACAAGGACCCGGCGCTGTTCTCGATCACCGTCGCCTTCGCCGGCATCTGGCTGTTCTCGGTCACCGACCGCAGCCAGACGGCGCGCGCGGAGGAGGCGGCCTTTGAGGCGCAGTACGTGCGCTCGCAGACCGGCCTCGGCGCGGCGACCGCCGCCGCTCACTGAACCAGGCCGGTCGCATCCTCGAGACGCCCCGGGACAGACCCGTCCCGGGGCGTTATTGTCGGGCGGGGGAGGACCGCCGTGCCCAAGGCCTTCGACTTCTCCAACCCGCCGTTCGATCGCCTGAGCGGGCGCGAACTCGAGCGCTTCAAGGCGAGCCTGGACGTCGCCTTCTTTCGCAGAGGCGAGACCATCGCGCGCGCGGGTGAGATACCGCAGTCGTTCTTCATCGTGATCAAGGGCGTTGTGCAGGAGATGGCCGGCGCCGAGATCGTCGCCGTGCACGGACCGAACGAGTGCTTCGACACGAGTCTCCTGGTCGAGCGCAAGTGCCGGCACGACTTCGTCGTCGAGGAGGAGGTGATCTGCTATCTCCTGCCGGTCGACGAGCTGATCGATCTGACCGCCAACAACAAGGCTTTCGCCGAGTTCTTCTTCCGCGACATCTCGCTCAAGCTGGACGCCCTGGCGGCGCGCCAGACCATCAGCGCGCTGCAGCCGGTGATGACCGCGCGGGTGCGCGATGCCTACATCCACCCGCCGCTCTACGTCGAGGCCGCGGCATCGATCGTCGAGGCGGCGCGTCTGATGAAGGTCAACAAGGCGACCTCGCTCCTGGTGCGCGACGGCGAGCGGGTCGGCATCGTGACCGGCATCGACATGCGCGAAGCGGTGATCCTGAACCGCGCGCCGGTCGAGGCGCCGGTCGGGCCGATCGCCAGCTATGATCTGGTCACGATCGAGGCCGACGATTTTCTGTTCGATGGGCTGCTGTCGATGACCCGGAAGGGCGTCCGGCGCCTGGTCGTGCGCGACGGCGAACAGATCATCGGTGTGCTCGAGCAGGTCGACCTCCTCAGCTTCCTCTCCAGCCAGTCCTACATCATCGGCCTGCAGATCGACCGGGCCTCGACCCAGGAGGAGCTGCGCACGGCGAGCCGTCAGCTGGCCATTCTGGTCCAGGTGCTGTACGGCCAGGGCACCAAGATCCGCTTCGTGACCCAGCTCGTGGCCGAGCTCAACCGGCGCATCGCGGCCAAGCTGCTCGCCATGGTCGCGCCCGTCGAGCTGATCGCCAACGCCTGCCTGATCGTCATGGGCAGCGAGGGCCGCGGCGACCAGGCGCTGCGGACCGATCAGGACAATGGCTTGATCCTGCGCGACGGCTTCGAGCACCCGGATCTGGAGGGCGTGGCGCAGGCCTTCACCGAGGGTCTGATCGACCTCGGCTATCCGCCCTGTCCCGGGGGCGTCATGGTCAGCAATCCGGCCTGGCGCAGGCCGCTCGCCGCCTGGCGCGAGCAGCTGCGCGACTGGCTCATCACGCCGGACGAGGAGGCGTTGATGAACGTCGCGATCTTCTATGACGCGGCGCCGGTCGCGGGCGACGCCGCGCTCCTCGCCGACGCCAAGCGCTACCTGCTCGAGCTGGCCGGCGAGGACAAGGCGTTCTGCGCCCGCTTTGCCCGGGCGATCGAGAGCTTCGATGTGCCGATCGGCATCTTCTCTAACCTGATCGTCGAGAAGGGCACCCACAAGGACCAGCTCGACATCAAGAAGGGCGGCATCTTCCCGATCGTCCACGGCATCCGCTCGCTGGGGCTCGAGGCCGGGCTCGAGGAGACCAACACGGTCGAGCGCATTCGCAAGCTGGAAGAGCGTGGTCTGTTTCGACCGCGCTTTTGCGACCGACCTGATCGAGGCCTACAGCTTCCTGCTCGGCCTCAGGCTCCAGGCGCAGCTCGTCAGGCTGAAGATCGAGCAGCCGCTCGACAACTTCATCCGCCCGTACGATCTCAACAAGTTCGAGCGCGATCTGCTCAAGGACTCCCTCTCGATCGTGAGCAAGCTCAGGGAGTTGGTCCGTTACCACTTCAATCTGAAAATGTTCTGAGCCGATGCTGGTGGGCCTGCGGCGGCAGTGGTTGCGGCGTCGTCTCAAGGATCCGGCCTACGCCTTCCTGCTCGACCCGGAGCCGCCGGGCGAGGTGGTGAGCATCGACTGCGAGACCACGACCCTCGACATCAAGCGCGCCGAGCTGCTCTCGGTGGCGGCGATCCTGATTCGCGACGGCCGCATCCTGACCAGCGAGCGCCTCGAGCTGGTCGTTCGCCCGCCCAAAGCGCCCGGGGCGCAGGGCGTGCTGATCCATCAGCTGCGGCCGATCGACATCGAGCGCGGTGTGCCCGCCGACCAGGCGATCGATCAGGTGCTGCGCTTCATCGGCAGCCGGCCGCTGGTCGGCTACTATCTCGAGTTCGACGCCGCGGTGCTCAACCGGCACGTCCGCCCGAAACTCGGCATCCCGCTGCCCAACCGGCAGATCGAGGTCTCGGCCCTCTTTTACGACGCCAAAGTGAAGAGCGTGCCGCCGGGAGCCACATCGACCTGCGCTTCGCGACCATCCGCGAGGAGCTCGGTCTGCCCGAGACCGTCGAGCACGACGCGTTCAACGACGCCCTGCTCGCCGCGATGATGTACCTGCGCCTCAGAGGATCGGGCGCCGGGTCGGGTTGACCCGGTAGCGCTACCGCAAAGGCATGGCGCGCGCCGCGCGGCGCGAATCGCTCAACCGTTGGCGCGGGGCTCGCCCAGATCCCAGAACAGGCCGGTCATGATCAGGAGGCCCTCGCGCAGGATAGCGGGCAGCGTGTGCTCGTTCGGCGCGTGCTGGCAGCAGCCGCGGTAGGAGTGCGGCACCCAGACGGTCGGCAGGCCCAGCACCTCGGCGAAGCAGTCGTTGGGCAGCGCGCCGCCGAGATTCGGCAGGACCACGGGCGGCTGGCCGGTCGTCCGCTCGATCGAGCGCCTGGCGAACGTGACCCAATGATGCTCCGGGTCGGTGCGGGTCGCGCGGAACATCGCGACGTCGGCCGGCCGGACCTCGACCTGCCCCAGCCCCGCCGCGTCCAGCGCCGCGCGGATCGCCGGCAGGAACTCGTCCGGGTCGGCGTCGACCGGGTAGCGGATCCCACAACGAGCCGTCGCGCGCGGCGGCACCGCATTGATCGGGTTGTCCGGGTTGCCGGTGGTCCAGGCGAGGACCTCGAAGCTGCTCCAGGCAAACACCTTCTCGGCCGGCGACAGGCCGGGCTCGCCCCAGCCGGCATCGATCGCCGGCTCACCCGCGGCCGCAGCCATCGGCAGGTCGGCGAGCGCCCGCTTGACCGCGGGCGGGATCGCGCGCGGCTTCAACGCGGCAATCCGGATGGCACCGGTCTTCGAGACGATGGTCGCGATCGCATGGGCGAGGATGATCGCCGGATTGGCCAGCAGGCCGCCCCAGTTGCCGGAATGGTGAGCCTGCTCGCGCAGGTCGACGACCAGATCGAAGTTGAGCGCGCCGCGGCTGCCCAGGAAGATGGTCGGGCGGTCGGGCGCGAGGCGCGGCCCGTCCGAGGCGAGCAACAGATCGGCGGCGAGCTCGGCCTGGTGGTTGGCGCAGATCTCACGCAGGCCGGGCGAGCCGATCTCCTCGCTGGTCTCGATCAGCACCTTGGCATTGAAGCCGAGCCGGCCGCGCTCGGCGAGGACCGCGCCCAGGGCGGCGAGGTTGATCGCGTGCTGGCCCTTGTTGTCGGCGGTGCCGCGGCCGTAGATTCGCCCCTGGCGCTCGATCAGCCGCCAGGGCGAGAGGCCCTCGTCCCAGGCGTCGTCGAGGCCACGGATGACATCGCCGTGGCCGTAGACCAGAGCCGTCGGCAGATCCGGATCCTCGATCCGCTCGGCCAGGAGCAGAGGGCCGCCCTGCACCGGGTTGACCAGCACCCGGCAGACGAAGCCCATGTGCTCGAGCGCGGGGCGCAGGTGCTCGGTCAGATAGGCGGCGAGATGGGGCGCGCCGCGCGCGTCCTGGCTCTCGCTCGGCACCGCGATCAAACGCGCGAGCTCGGCCATGAACCTGCCACTGTCGTAGTGAGCGGCAGCGCGGTCGAGGGCGGCTTGACGTCTCATCTGAGCGATACTCGCCGGTGATGACGATTTGGCCATGAGTTATGGTAGTCGCGCGAAATGGCAAGTGAGTTACCGGCTCGTGAAATCCTGGCAAGAAATTCTGACGGCCTGATCGCCGGCCATAGATCTCTTGCCGAGCGCAGAAAGCTTCGAAATTTGGCAGGCTCAGAGCGCGAATTCGACCCAGAGCGGGTAGTGGTCGGAGATGCGCCACGAGATTGCGGTCTTGGAGAGATTGGCCTCCCGATAGAAGAAGGGCAGGAAGTCGAAGCTACCGGCGCGCTCGAAGGTCAGTTGGATGAGCGCCTCCCGCCCGCGTTCGAACCAGGCGATCTGGTCGTAGAAGTGGTTGGTGTCCGGGGCGGCGGGATCGGAGAACAGGGTGCGCGGGACGGCGTTCAGCGCCTCGGGGACGCTGAGGCCGGTGGAGGTGAAGGCCTGCCAGAGCGGGCTGCCGCGGCGATCGACGTTGAAGTCGCCGAGGACCAGCAGATTATGATGCCAGCGGTTGCTCTGCGCCGCCCAGGCGGCCATCCACTGGGCGATGCCGGCGAGCTCCGCGACCCGCTCGTCCGCCGCCTCGCCGAAGTCGACGTGCGCGGTGAGCAGGATAAAGGTGGCGCCCGCGGCGGTGACGAAGCCGACCGCATAGGGCGTGCGGACGAATTGCCGGCGCAGTGCCGCCTCGCCCTCGCCGGAGATCCACTCGGGCGGCACCACGACCTCGGCGGCGAGCCCCGACGGCTTGAGCCGGCGGCGATCGAACAGGAACGCGAGCCGCTCGTCGTTGCCGGCGGCGCCCCGCGTGACATCGGTCATCAGAAACGCCCAGTCGTCGCCGAGAAAGCGCACCATGTCGCGGAGCGCCCGCAGATCACCCTTGACCTCCTGGAGCGCGATGACATCGAAGCGCTGGACGACCTCGATGATCGCGCGCAGGCCACGCAGATCGCGTTTCGGGCTGTCGTCGGCGGCCGCGGTCCACTTGCGCGTCAGCGAGGCAAAGGCGCGCAGATTCCAGGTCGCGATCAGAAGGTTAGTGGCGGCCTTGCCCGGAATCCGCTGATCCAGAGCGGCGCTGGCGGCCTGCAGCTCAGCCGCAATCGCGGGAGGGGGATCGTCGGTGATGCTATCCACATCAATCGTCCTTCGGCCCGGAGATCACCGGCAGCGCTTACCCGATCGCGCGCTGGAGCACCACCGGTTCTAACGCGTCCGAGTGCTTCGGACGAATTTCCGCTCGGGTCCGGGCGGCGGCCTCAATCCAGAGTGCCTCGGTAGCGGTTGAGGGCGATCGCGCCGGCAACCAGCATGAAGGCGGCGATCGGCCAGATCTCGGGCGCGATCTCGCTCCAGTCGCTGCCCTTGAGCATGATGCCACGCACGATCCTGAGGAAATGGGTCAGCGGGAACACCGAGCCCAGGACCTGCGCCCATTCCGGCATGCCCCGAAACGGAAACAGAAACCCCGACAGGAGCAGCGACGGCAAGAAGAAGAAGAACGTCATCTGCATCGCCTGAAGCTGGTTCTCCGCGATCGTGGAGAAGGTGAAGCCGACCGCCAGGTTGGCGGCGATGAACAGAACCAGCACCACCGACAGGAGCCACAAGGAGCCGAGCACCGGCACGTCGAACAGAAGCTTGCCCGCGATCAGGATGACGCCAACCTGGAGATAGCCGACGACCACGAAGGGCAGGATCTTGCCGAGCATCACCTCGAACGGGCGCACCGGCATCGAGAGGAGGTTCTCCATCGTGCCCCGCTCGCGCTCGCGCGTGACCGCGATCGCGGTCATCATCAGCATCGTCATGGTGAGGATGGTGCCGATCAGGCCCGGCACGATGTTGTAAGCGGTGGCGCCTTCGGGATTGTAGCGGCGATGCACGCGCAGCTCGAAAGCCGGTTGGCCGCCCGCCAGCGTTGCCAGCGGCCCTTTCAGGTCATGAGCGAGCGCGGTGCGGTTCAGGCTGGCGAGCGCCGCCAGCGCATTGCCGGTCGCGACAGGGTCGGTCGCGTCCGCTTCGACGAGGACCGCCGGGCGCCGCCCGCGCAACAGCTCGCGGCTGAAGTCCTCGGGAATGCTGATCACGAACTGGACGTCGCCACGCGCCAGAAGATTGCCGGCCTCGGCCTCGCTCCTCGCCTCGCGGACGACCTTGAAATACTCGGAGTTCTCGAGTGCCTGCACCAGGCTGCGGGAAAACATGCCCGGGTCGGCGACCAGCAGCGCGGTCGGCAGATACTTGGGGTCGGTGTTGATGGCGTAGCCGAACAGAATGAGCTGGATCACCGGCACGCCGATGATCATGGCGAAGGTCAGCCGGTCACGCCGCATCTGGATGAATTCCTTGATCAGGACCGCCAGGAAGCGGCGCCAGGGCAAGGGTGCGCGGATCATGACGTGCTCACTCCGGCGCGCGCCAGCGTGTGGATGAACACGTCCTCGAGGCTCGGTCGGGTGCTGACCCAGCGGTAGCGCGGATCGGAGCGGAAGGGCTCGATGCTCCGCTCGAGGAGCGCCGGATCGGTGCCGCTCACGTGCAGGCTGGCGCCGAACGCCGCGGTCATCTCGACCCCGGGCTTTGCGCGCAGCTCCGCCGCCAGGGTCTCCAGCTCCGGCCCCCGGACCTCGAAGGTGGTGAGGCCCGATTTCTCGAGCACCTCCTCGACGCCGCCGTGCACCAGGAGCCTGCCAGCCGCGAGGTAGCCGACCTCATGGCAGCGCTCGGCCTCGTCCATGTAATGCGTGCTGACGAGGACGGTTATGCCTTCAGCGGCGAGCTCATGGATCTGATCCCAGAATTCGCGCCGCGCCTTGGGTCGACGCCTGCGGTGGGCTCGTCGAGCAGGAGCAGGCGGGGCGCATGCAGCAGGCAGGCGGCGAGCGCCAGGCGCTGCTTCCAGCCGCCGGACAGCTGCCCGGCGAGCTGGCGCGCGCGCTCGACCAGACCAAGCCGCTCGAGCGTCTCGCCGACCCGTCGTCTGGCCTCCGGCACGCCGTAGATCCGGGCAACGAAGTCCAGGTTCTCGCGGATGCTGAGGTCCTCGTAGAGGCCAAAGCGCTGCGGCATGTAACCGACCTCGCGCTTGATCTCTTCGCTCTCGTTGATGATGTCGTAGCCGAGGCAGCGACCCGCGCCGGCATCCGGCGTCAGCAGGCCGCACAGCATGCGGATGGTCGTGGTCTTGCCGCTGCCGTTCGGCCCGAGAAAGCCGAAGATGTGCCCCGCGGGCACGTCGATCGAGAAGTGCTCGATCACCGAGCGTCCGCCCAGGGCCTTGGCCAGGCCCTGGACGCTGATCGCAGGCGTCGCCGATGCCATGGCGCGCGATCTCAGCCCGTCGGTACCGGCGGGAGGGTCACGTCCACCGGTTGGCCCGGGCGGAGCGCGGTCGGCTGCCGGGGCCCAGCCTCGACCAGGTAGACCAGCTTGGCGCGCATCTCGCGGCTGTAGATCACGGGCGGCGTGTACTCGGCATCCGGCGAGATGTAGCTGATCGTCGCGCTCAGGTCCGGCGCGCAGGCATCGCAGCGCACCTGCACCACGTCCCCGACCGCGATCGCGCCGAGCCGCGGCTCCGGCACGAAGAAGCGGACCTTGACGTTCTCGGGCGGCAGCAGCGAGACCACCGGCGCGCCCGCGGCCACCCACTCGCCCGGCCGGTACAAGGTATCGAAGACGAGGCCGGCCTTGGGAGCCGCCTGAGACAGCTCGTCGAGGCGCCACTCGGCCTGGGCGAGCTGCGCCCGGGCCGCGGTCACCTCCGCCCCGGCGGCCTCGATCTCGTCCGCCCGCGCGCCAAGTCGCGCCGTCTCCAGCTCGGCCTGCAACTCCGCGACGCGGGCCTGGTTGCGGTCGTGAGTGGCGCGGGCCTCGTCCACCGCCTCGCGACTGACGGCGTGGGTTCCGATCAGCTCCTCGCGCCGCTTCAGCGCGACGTCGGAAAGCTCGAGCATGGCCTCGGCCTGGGCAAGCTGCGCTTCGATCGACTCGATCTCCGAGGGGCGCTTGCCTTTCTTGAGGTTAGCAAGGTTGGCCTCGGCGCGCGCCAGACGCGCCGCTGCGTCGTCCCGCGCCGGCTGCTCGCTGGAGCGATCCAGCTGGAACAGTGGAGCGCCGGCGGCGACGTGGGCGCCGCGCGCCACCGCCAGCGTCTCGAGCCGGCCGGCGACCGGCGCGGCAACGTAGACGTACTCGCCCTCCACATAGCCCTGAACGACCAGCGGCCCACCGTCGCCGCCGAGCCCCATGGCTGCGGCGAGAGCGACCACCAGGCCACCCAGCCAGGAGATAGCGTCTTGAAGCCAGCTCATTGCCTGTCAATCTCCAGGCCGCGGAGCAGCAGATCGAGATGCGCCCGCGCCAGCGCCTCTGCGTCCAACGACCCGTCGTCATACGCCTCGAGCGAGTTCTTCCAGAGCGCCGCGATCAGCATCGGGGCGATCACGCAGTAGACCGCGTGGTCGACGTCGATCGTGCGGAACTCGCCGCGTGCGATCCCGCGCCGCAGGATCGTGCCGATCAGCCGCAGGCCGCGGCGGACCACCTCGTCCAGATAGAAGCGGGCGAGGTTCGGAAAGTTACCGGCCTCGGCGATCACCAGCTTGGGGATCGCGCCGATCTGCGAGCTGACCACGCCCGCGATCGTCAGGAGCAGCCGCTCGAGCAGCAGGGCACTCGGCCCTTCGAAGGACGCGGCCAGCGCCTCGACCCGCTCGAGATTGGGCAGCAGCGTCGCGCGCACCACCGCCTCGAACAGCTCCTCCTTGCCTTTAAAATAGAGGTAGAGGGTGCCCTTGCTGATCCCGGCCCGGGCCGCGACGTCCTCCAGCCGCGTGGCGGCGAAGCCGCGCGCAGCGAAGCTCTCCAGCGCGGCCGCCAGGATCTCGTCGGGGCGCGCCTCCTTGCGGCGGCGCCAGCGGGTCGGTGATCGCTCTTCCATGGTCGCCCGATGTTAATAACTAACCGGATAGTAAGTTAAGCTCCAACATCGACATTTTCAAGGCCCTTAGCGCCGCTCGCACCGGCGCGGGCCTGATTCGGGCCAAACGGCAAGGACGTTAGCGTCGTTCAGCGGCGCGGGCTCGCGGCGTCGGAGCCGCACCGCGGCGTCTCTCGCGGCATACCATGCTATTCGGGCGAGCGTTGCCCGGCGACCCGGGAAACTTTAACCTCGGGGGCGAGACGGGAAGCACACCAGGGGCGGGGCGACAGAAACATGATTACCGCGACTGCCCAGACGGTGACCTTGTTTTGCCTGATCGTCCTCCTGTCGGCGGCCCTCGCCTGGCTCTGGGCGCGCTGGCGCGGCAGCAGCGCCGAGCAGGTCGCCACCCGGATCGCGATCACGTTCGGGGTCTTCGCGCTCGCCGCCGGCTACGTCTGGCTGGACCTCGGCCCCGATCTCGACGGCCGCCTCGATCATCGGGACCGGCCGGTGGTTGGCGAGCATGCCCGGCCACCGATGGACGTCTGAGCGGACGGGGGCAGTCTCTCTCCCGCGCGCGCCGGGGTTGCCCTAGACTTCAGCCCCACGCAGGTCGACCGGGCGGACCAGCTCCGGCCAGACGAGCGCCGCGAGCCCGAGCGCGACCAGCCCCTCCACCGCGATCAGCGCGACCGCGTTGGCGCCGCCCAACCAATCCGCGAGCAGTCCGACATGCAGCATGCCGATCGGGCCCGCGCCGATGCAGACGGTAAGCAGCCCCATCACCCGCGAGCGCATGTCGGCGGGTGCGGCGAGGAAGGTGATCGTGCTCTGCATCACGGCGAAGCCCGCAATGCCGATGCCGCAGAGCAGAATCAGAGCGAGCGAGAGCGGAAACGACCGCGAGAGGGCAAAGGCGAGCACGCCAAGCAGGAAGGCGAGCGACGAGCCGGTATAGATCTGGGTGTAGCGGTGCGGCCGGTCGCGGCGCGCGACCAGGAGGGCGCCGATCAGGGCCCCCAGCCCCTCGGTCGACATCAGTGCTCCGATCAGCGCCGGCGACAGGTCGAGCACCTCATCGCCGATCACCGGGACCATGGTGATGTAGGCGAAGCCCCAGAGGTTGACGATCACGGTGACCGCGAGCGCGCCGACGATCAGCCGGCGCGAGCGGGTGTAGCGCCAGCCGTCTGCCAGCATGGCCGTGAGCGAAGCGACCGGTCCGCCTGGGCTCGCCGAGCGGTAGGCGAGCCGGACGATCAGAATCGTGCAGACGGCGTAGAAGACCACGCCGATCAGGTACACACCGAGGAGGCCGAGCGTCTGCATCAGGACGCCGCCCAGCGCCGGCCCGACCATCCGGGTCGCATTGCTGGTCGCGGATTCCAGGGCCATCGCGCGGCTGAGCCGCGCCCCGCCCGCGATCTCACCGAGCATGGTCCGCCGCACCGGAAGCTCGGACGACCAGAAGATGCCGTTCAGAAAAGCGCCGAGCGCGACGTGCCAGATCTCGATCCGATCGGTCAGAGCCAAGGCGGCGAGGATCGCCGATGCCAGGCCGAGCACGACCAGCCCGCCGATCAGGAGCCGGCGCCGGTCGTAGCGATCGGCGAGCGCGCCGGCCGGGATGCCGAACAGGAACAAGGGCGCCATGCGCAGAAAGGTCAGCAGAGCGACCAGAAAGGGCGAGCCGGTCCGCTGCAGGACGAAGACGCTGACCGCGAGCAGCTCGAGCCAGCGCAGGACGCCGGCGAGACCGCCGCTCAGCCAGACCCGACAGAATGCGCCATCTCGGAGCAGCGGGCCCCCGGCCGCCTCGGCCGCTGCCGCCGGAGGGTCGGCGCCCATGCGCTCGGCGGGGGCTGGCGCCGGCAGGCGGCCGCTTCGATCAGAACCCGAGGCCGCGCGCGACCAGGGCGGCCTGCCGGGCATCATTCGTCCAGCTCGACCTCGAGGCCGAGCAGCAGGAAGCTCCAGGACTTGCCGTGTGCATCGAGGTTCAGGGACTCGTTGACGCCGCCTTCGAGCGCCCGGTCCATGACGAAGTTGAGGGCGCCCAGATGGTCGAGCTCGAAGCGTTGGACCGGGCCCCCGAGCAGATCGGGATACTCGGCTCTCAGCCGCTCGGGCGTGAGCTGCGCCTTGAGCGCAGCGTAGTCGCAGAGATCGTAGACATAGACCGCGACGTTCGAGCGGTTGCCCTTGTCGCCGGCACGGGCGTGGGCGATTTCGCGCAGCAGGACGCGCCGGCTCATGCCTCGATGATCTCCACGCGGGGGCTAAGCTGTGCCCGGTCGATGTAGGCGCTCTGGGTGATCACCGAGGGCGTGATCTGGCCGCGATAGCCACCGCCGCCCGCGGGGCCGCAGCAGAGCAGCGACTCGACCTCCCAGAGCAGCAGCTCCGCCTGCTCGCGTGAGCTCGCCCGCAGTGCTGCGCGCATGCGTACGTCCCGCGCATCGCTCGGATAGCGGCGCGCGGTCGCGTGCAGGGCGCTCACGCCGATCAGGTCGATCCGGAGCGGTGCGTTGCAGCCGTGCAGGCCGACCATCCGCTCCTCGACCACCGCGCCGGCGAGCTCGGCCCGCTCCCTCGCCCCGGGGCCGGCGTAGGAAATGCCCGCTTCGGCCAGCAGGCCGCCATCGAAGGCGACCGTGACCTTGAGCCGCTCGGGTCGCGGTTGGCCGCCGGCGCCGCTCACCTCGACCCGATCTTTGGCCCGCTCGCCGATCGCGACGCGGCTGAAGTCGGCGACCACGTCCGGGGTGACGTAGGCCGCCGGGTCGTGGACCTCGTAGAGGAGCTGCTCCTTGACCGTCCGCTCGCTGACCAGGCCGCCGGCATCGGCGAGCTTGGTGATGACCGCGCGGCCGTCCGCAGCGACTTCGGCGATCGGGAAGCCGACCCGGGCGAGGTCGGAGACGTCTTTGTAGCCGGGATCGGCGAAGTAGCCGCCGGTGATCTGGGCCGCGCACTCCATCAGATGGCCGACCAGGGTGCCCGCGCCGAGCGTCGGCCAGTCGTCCTCGGCCCAGCCGAAGGCGTGCCGGAGCGGGGCGAGGAACAGGCTCGGATCGGCCACCCGGCCGGTGATCACCACGTCCGCCCCCGCTTCGAGCGCCGGCAGGATGGCATCGGCGCCCAGATAGGCATTGGCGCCGACCATCCGACGGCCGACCTCGCCGACCGTGATGCCGGCCTCGGGCAGCAGCGTGTCGGGACCGATCAGGTCGCTCACGTCGTCGCCCTCGAGTGCCGTGATCCTGAGCCCGCGGAGACCGAGCCCGCGCGCGAGCGCCGCCGCCTTCCCGGCCGCGGCGCGCGGATTGGCCACTCCCATGTTGGTGATCAGCCGCGTGCCGTGGCGGGCACAGAGGGGCAGGACTGCGCCGAGGCGACGCTCGAGCAGCGGGTTGTAGCCCGCCTGCGGGTCGGCCATGCGATCGCGGTGGCCGAAGGCGAGCGTACGCTCGCCGATGCACTCGAACACGATGACATCGAGCTGACCCTTGGCGATCAGCTCGACCGCCGGGTCGAGCCGATCGGCCGAGAATCCGGCGCCGGTGCCGAGACGGATGACCTCGGGGGTCGACATGGGCCGAGCTTAGCACGGCGCGCGGCCAAGCCCAGGCGCCGTCTAGGGTTCGGTCAACGCCACCGCGTACAGGCGCAGCCGCGCATCGTTCGAGATGATGGTCAAATTCTCGGCGATCGCCTGGGCCACCAGCATGCGATCGAATGGATCGTCATGGTGCCGTGGCAAATCGCCAGCCGCCAGCGCGTGCTCGGTGGTGATGGGCAGCTGCCCGATGCCGCTTCCCACGACGGCGCCGACAAGTGCCGCCGTATCGAAGGCCAATCTTTGTCGGGCCCGCTTGATGGCCGCTTCCCAGAAGCTCGCTGCACTCACGAAAATCGGCGTCTGGGGATCGGCAATCATGGCACGTACGCTCGGCTTCAGCCGCGAGCTCTGACTGAACCACCAGAGCAGGACGTGGGTATCGAGCAGGTAGCTCAAGGACACTCACCGCGGAACGCGGCCATGATATCTTCTGGCAGCGGGTCATCGAAATCGTCGGTGATCCAAATCTTGCCCTTGAGCAGATCGGGCTGGCGCGGCTCGCGGCGCGGCACGTAGGGCAGGAGGCGCGCGACCGGTTTGCCGGCCTTCGCGATCACGATCTCCTCGCCGGCCGCGACCTCGTCGAGCAGGCGTGATAGATGGGTCTTGGCGGTGTGGACGTTGACCATGCGCATCGTGGAGCTCCTTGACCAGACTTAGTTTAGTTCGGCGCTGCGCCAACGCAAGCCGCTCCGGCGACGGGCAGCAGGCATCGAGCCCGACGACCACGCAGGAGGGGATGACGAAGAGGGATGCGCAAGAGCCTGGCTGACGCCGTTCCGCGCGTGGCCGCGGCCGCCCCGGCCGGCGGGTCGGCGGCGGTCGGCATCGGCCTCACCGTGCTGGCGATCTGCCTGTTCACGGCCATGGACACGATCGGCAAGCTCCTGATGCAGAGCTATCCGTTCCCGCAGGTGGTCTGGGCGCGCTACTTCTTCCAGTGCACGCTGATGCTGGTGATGCTGCCGCGGCTCGGCGTGATGGGTTTCCTGCGCACCCGCCGGCACGGCCTGCAGATCGGCCGCGGCCTGTTGCTGCTGGTCGCGACCGGGTGCATGTACGGCGCGATCAGCGTGGTGCCGCTCGCGGACGCCTACGCGATCACCTTCACGGCTCCTTTGATCGTGACTGGGCTCTCGGTGCCGCTGCTCAAGGAGCGGGTCGGCTGGCGCCGCTGGGCGGCCGTCGTCGTCGGCTTCATGGGCGTCCTGATCGTGATCCGACCGGGCTTCGGTCAGGTCCCCTGGCAGCTCCTCCTGCCGCTGGTCACCGCCGCCTGCTTCGCTCTCTACCAGCTCTTCACCCGGATGATCAGCGTCGACCCCAGCGAGACGCCCTTCGTGATGCTGTTCTACCTCGCCTGGGTCGGCGCCCTGGTGATGACCCTGATCGTGCCCTTCTACTGGCAGCCGGTCGCCGCCCTCGACTGGCTCTGGATGGTGGCGATCGGGGCGCTCGGCGCAGCCGGTCACCTGATCCTGATCCAGGCGCTGGTGATCGCGCCCGCCTCGCTGATCGCGCCCTTCACGTACAGCCAGATCGTCTGGGCGCTGATCCTGGGCTATCTCGTCTTCGGCGACGTGCCCGACCTCTGGATGCTCACCGGCTGCACGCGTGATCATCGCGAGCGGCCTGTTCGTCTTCTACCGCGAAGCCGTGCTCGGCAGGCGGTGAGCGCAGGCGCGCTACCGCAACTCCGGCAGCAAAAAACGAGCAACCAACCCCTTGCCCGATCAAAGAACCCTTTCTCTCCTAGGAGTCCCTCCGATGGCCTTCCAGCCCTTCCACTAGTATTGACGCTCGCATGACGGGAAGGATCGCGTGTGCTGACCACCGATATAGGAGACATACTGCCCAACATACCCTATCCTCGATAGGATGATTCGGGTCAAGAAATCCCGAACAGCAAGCAGCAACTCCCAGCTATCGATTGCCCGTGTCTTCTTTTCTTCCCGCAGAATTTTTCCGTGAGCGAACGTATTTCGTACATTGACCAAGTTTTTTACTAAGTCCGGGGGCAGATCACACATAGATATTTGCCATTTAGACACAAGTCTGTCGATTTTTGATCTGAATGATAGCCTGTTACCCTCGACGACTGCTTTCATGATAAAGTCTCTGTCTGCATTCGACAACAATTCTGAAGCATCGATAGTACACTTCAATACGTGAAGTAACTCACGGAATCGAGTTTTGGCTATAAACGTTTTGTCGCTTTCCTTCAGAAATCGATCTGCTAAAAGCTCAATAGCTATAGCCATTGTCAGCAAACCAACATCTCTATAGCTTGGATTTATGAGGATCAATTCAATAGGCACTCGAATATCTTTACATTCCGTATGCTTATCAAAATAACTGGAAACAGTTCTTTCGAAAATTGGATCAAGGTGAAGATAATTAAAAGGAGGCAACATTGTGTGAGCGGAAACACTCGCACTTTGTATCTCCAACTCGGTGGTGTTGGCATTAGCGAATGCCCGAACTGGGCTCTTAAGCAACGTTCCACAAGCAAATGACATAATCCACATAACATGTTCGAGGAAGGCGAGTAAATCACCACGCCTATCGGTCGACATGAGATCGAAATTTGTTTCTAGGTCCAGACGCCCTGCAATCTTCATAGGGTCATCGCAGTCCGAACCAATCATGGTTAGTTCGCCGAATTCGGTCTTGCTATGGAGAATGCCGAAGCATCGGAAACCACGCACCCAGTATGTGATCCTGCTTGTGGCGGCTCCATCAGTATTGTTGATTATGATCTTGGCCTTGCTGCAGTAACCCGAGAAGGTGAAGTAGCTACCACTCTCATCACTTCTATCACCGGGATTTGTAAAATACAGGTTTTTGGATGAGAGACGGTCATCATCGTCACTGACGGCGTCGACGCAGAAGAGAGGAAACTTGGAGCCGGTTTTCAGCGCCTGGAAGAGGAATGAGGTATCGTTGTTGATTGGGACATCGTCGAGATCGATCCTTAAGGATCCGTCGTCGCCAATCTCCGCGCTCAGGGTACACTGGAGCCTCTGTTGGTTCCACGAGATCGAGCCCGAAAAGCGCTTCGCGGGGTAGAAAGCCTTCTGCTTCTGCGAGCGTGAACCGCCGGTGGTGCTAGTCATGGCGCCCCCTTAGTGCTCAGGATGTCTTGCATTCGGCGCTATGCAACGGCGGCCTTGTAATCGAGGGCGAACCCGCCGGCGGCGGTGGCGAGCGAGCCGGTCGCGGTGATGCCGAGGGTCCAGCGCTTGTAGGTGAGCGGGGTCTCGATGCGGCCCAGGCACTCGCTGATCTCCTCGGTCGGGTCCTTGATGTCGCCGACTTCGGCGGTGGCTCGTTTGGCGGTCTCGTCGTTGATGCCAGCCGCCCTGAAGGCGCTGAAGACGTCGCCCGCGATGATCGTCATGCCCAATCCTCTGCGAGGATCCGCGCTGGGATCAGCATAGCCATCTTCGAGCCAGAAGGGAACGAACTGCTGGCAGGACCAAGGGCTCACGCCGGCCGCGCGAGGCGGCGGGGCTCTTCGGTCTGGAGGGCGGCGAAGGCGGTGCGGCGCGGTCGTGAAAATGCGAAGCGCCCGAGCTTGGGGAGACCCAAGCAGCCGCAACGCAGGCGCTGGCGATCGCTCGGCGACCGCCAGCAGCGGCGAGAAAGAAGCCGGCGGCTAGTTCAGGGCGACCGAGGCCGGTCGAGCCTCGGCCATTCGAGCCGCGACGGCACCATTGCCCTCGGGGTTCATCAGCCGGTGGAAGACCTGGTAGAGGGGATCGGCAGACGCTTCGCTTTTCTTCTGCCGTACGATGGCGATGTTATGCAACAGATCGTCGACGGAGAGGAACTCGACGTCGCGGATGCATTGGAGGAAATCCTTGACCAAGGTCGCCCCACCCGAGTGGGCGAGATAGCAGACCAGGTCGACGTCGCTCGCCTCGTCGATCAGGGTTTCGATCAGACGTTTTCTTTCCTCGGCTGCAGTGTTCACGGCGGGCCCTCCAGAGGATTGCGGCGGCGATGTTTCGCCATCATTGTGCACCACTATGCTGCCCAATTCAGCGTCATGCGTCAACCATGAAATAGCGTCGGATCGCGCCCGATCGACCCTTTGCGACCGCGGTCACCGGGTCAGGCGGGGCGGACCACGCCCATCTTGAGCAGCACGCAGCCATAGAGGCGGGTCTCGCCGGTCGCGACCACGGCGAACGCCTGGCGGGCGCGCTCGTAGAAGGCGAAGCGCTCGATCTTGCCGAGCCTGCAGCGGCCGCCCTCGGCGCGGTCGATGATCTTCTGAAACTCCTGGCAGACCTCGGGCTCGGCATCGGGGTCGCCGACCACCTCGATCCGGGCGCAGGGCTCGTCGACGAAATCGTCGAGCGGCATGACCGAGAGCACCGCCTCCAGCACCCGCGTCGCCGACACGCCGTCCATGCGCACCAGGCGCCGGCCCATGGTCGTGGACGGAAAATTGGCATCGGCGATGATCAGATCGTCGCCGTGGCCCATCGAACGCAGCACTCGCAGCAGGTCCGCGTTGAGCAGCGGATCGAGCCCCTTCAGCATCGCTGTCCTCCCCGATCGCAATGGTGGTTGAGCGCTCTTTCCTCGAGCCGACAGACTACACCATTGCGAAGCTAGCGAAATGCGGAAGGCGGGGAGCGATGGCTGAGGCTCCTAGGGCTTGGGCGAGCCGGTGAGCCGCCGGCGGAAATCCTCGATCGTCCGGGCGAGGCCGTCTTCCAGCGGGACCCGAGCCTGCCAGTCGAGGATCGAGCGCGCCCGGCTCAGATCGGGGCAGCGTCGCCCGGGGTCGTCCTCGGGCAGTGGCCGGAACACGACCTTGGAGCGCGAGCGGGCGAGCCGGATGATCGTTTCCGCAAGCTCCAGCACCGTGATCTCCTGGGCGTTGCCGAGGTTGATCGGCCCGGTGATCTCGGCGGGCGTCGCCATCAGACGCACCAGTCCCTCGACCAGGTCGTCGACATAGCAGAACGAGCGCGTCTGGGCGCCGGCGCCATAGACGGTGATCGGTTCGTGGCAGAGTGCCTGCAGGATGAAGTTCGAGACCACCCGGCCGTCGTTCAGATGCATCCGCGGCCCGTAAGTGTTGAAGATCCGCGCGACCTTGATCGCCATGCGATGCTGCCGGCGATAGTCGAAGAACAGGGTCTCGGCGCAGCGCTTGCCCTCGTCATAGCAGCCGCGGGGCCCGAGCGGATTGACGTTGCCGCGGTAGTCTTCTGGCTGCGGATGCACGATGGGATCGCCGTAGATCTCACTGGTCGACGCCTGCAGGACCCTGGCCTTGGTGCGTTTGGCCAGGCCGAGCACGTTGATCGCCCCGACCACGCTCGTCTTGGTCGTCTGCACCGGGTCGCGCTGATAGTGGATCGGTGAGGCCGGGCAGGCGAGATTGTAGATCTCGTCGACTTCGACGTAGAGCGGGAAGGTGACGTCGTGGCGCAGGAGCTCGAAGTTCGGATCGGGTAGAAGATCGGCAATGTTTGACCGCGAGCTGCTGTAGAAGTTGTCGACGCACAGCACCTCGTTCCCCGCGGCCAGGAGCCGGCCGCAGAGATGCGCGCCGATGAACCCGGCGCCGCCCGTTACCAGGACCCGGCGCGCCGTTTCTGCCGGCCGCCCGACCAGCGTCCCGTTCATCCCTGCCATCTCCTACGATACGGTCCCAACGCGACCTTCAATTCGCCAAGACGGGGAAGAAGCTGCCGAAGACCTGGCCGGCGGTCAAGGACCGGCGACTGCCGAGCGGACGCCATGCTGGCGGGCACGGCCGTGGGCCGCGCGGCGGCGCGCGATCAGATCGGGAGTATCAATCGAGGCGGCCGGTTCGCGCTGAGCGGAACGGGCCCGGTCACGCGGTGCGAACGGAGCTGCCGTTCCCAGATGCGGCGGCGTGGTCGAGGGCGTAGCCGGCCGCGCGCACGGTGCGCAGGAGGTCCGTCTCGCCGCCCGCGTTGAGGGCGCGGCGCAGGCGCCGGATGGTGGCGTCGACGGTGCGCAGCTCGACCTCCTGATCACGCCCCCAGACCAGATCGAGCAACTGGCCGCGCGAGTAGACCCGACCCGGGCTCTCGAGGAACTGGCGCAGCAGGCGGAACTCGGTCGGGCTGAGATGCACCTCGCGCCCCTGGCGGAACACCCGATGCGCCGCCAGATCCATGGTCAGGTCGGCAAAGCGCAGCGCTTCCTCGGCGAAGGCCGGGCGCACCCGGCGCAGCACAGCGCGCACCCGCGCGATCAGCTCCTCGATCGAGAACGGCTTGGTGATGTAGTCGTCGGCGCCGGTGTTCAGGCCTTGGAGCCGATCGGGCTCCTCAGTGCGTGCGGTCAGCATGATGATCGGCAGATTCGCGGTCGCGGGCTTGCGCCGGAGCTGCCGGCAGAGCTCCAGCCCCGACATCCAGGGCAGCATCCAGTCGAGCAGCACGAGATCGGGCGCTCGTTCAGCGATCAGGATCTGGGCTTCATCGCTGTCGTACGCCTGCTCGACCGCAAACCCGGCGCGCTCGAGGTTGTAGGCGAGCAGTTGCTGCAGTGGCGCTTCGTCCTCGACCACGAGGACTACAGGCTTCATGAGGCGGCCGCCGGCTGGGGCATGCGGTTGATCCGCTGACCGTGTACCATGTAGTGAATCTTCTCGGCGATGTTGGTGATGTGGTCGCCGACCCGCTCCAGGTTCTTGGCGATGAACAGCAGGTCGATGCAGGCCGAGATGTTGCGCGGGTCCTCCAGCATGTAGGTCGAGAGCTCGCGGAACAGGCTATTGTACATGGCGTCGACCTCGTCGTCGCGGTGCCAGGCGGCGACCGCGCGGGCGACGTCGCGCTCGACATAGGCGTCGAGCACCTCCTTGATCATGGCCTGGGTGATCTGGGCCATGCGTGGGATCGAGTATTGCGACTGGACCGGCGGCACCTTGGCCAGCTGATCGATCCGCTTGGCGATGCCGGTCGCGTAGTCGGCGATCCGCTCGAGGTCGTTCGAGATCTTCATCGCCATCGCGATGTGACGAAGATCGATCGCCATCGGCTGGCGCGTCGCGAGCAGACGGATCGCCTGTTTGTCGATCTCTTCCTCGAGATCGTCGACCTGATCGTCGTGCTCGATCACCCTGGCGGCGAGCTCGATGTTGCGGT
Organism: uncultured Alphaproteobacteria bacterium; assembly: GCA_963815435.1. Lineage (GTDB taxonomy): Bacteria > Pseudomonadota > Alphaproteobacteria > Geminicoccales > Geminicoccaceae > DATAOG01. Next base: position 36,291 of record CAWFGZ010000003.1, on the reverse strand, counting down.
TGGCGAGCGCCTCGATCGCCGACGCGAGCTGCTGCTCGACCAGGCCGCCCATCTCGATGATCTTGCGGGTCAGGAAGCTGAGCTGCTGATCGTAGGACTTGACGGTGTGGTCATTGGTCATGAACGCGGTTCCGACGGGGGTCAGCCAAAGCGGCCGGTGATGTAGTCCTGGGTCATCGTCTCTTTGGGATTGGTGAAGATCTGCTCGGTCTCGTCGTGCTCGATCAGCTTGCCGAGGTGTAAGAAGGCCGTGTACTGCGAGACGCGGGCGGCCTGCTGCATGTTGTGGGTCACGATGACGATGGTGAAGTTGTCGCGCAGCTCGTCGATCAGCTCCTCGATGCGGGCGGTCGCGATCGGGTCGAGCGCGGAGCAGGGCTCGTCCATGAGGATCACTTCGGGGCTGACCGCGATCGCGCGTGCGATGCACAGGCGCTGCTGCTGCCCACCCGAGAGACCAAGCCCGCTCTGCTGGAGCTTGTCGCTGACCTCGTCCCAGAGCGCAGCGCGCCGCAACGCCGCCTCGACCCGATCCTGCATCTTCGAGCCGGACAGGCTCTCGTACAAGCGAATGCCGAAGGCGATGTTGTCGAAGATCGACATCGGGAAGGGCGTGGGCTTCTGGAAGACCATGCCGATCCGGCCGCGCAGCAGGTTGAGGTCCTGCCTGGCGGAGAGAATGTCCTCGCCATCGAACAGCACCTCGCCGCTCGCGCGCTGCCCGGGATAGAGACTGTACATCCGGTTCAGCACCCGCAGCAGGGTCGACTTGCCGCAGCCGGACGGCCCGATGAGCGCGGTGACCAGGCGGTCATAGACCGGCAGGCTGATCTCGTGCAACGCCTTGAAATCGTTGTAGTAGAAGGACAGGTTGCGGATGCTGATCTTGGGCGCCGGCTGCGCCACGGCGGCTGGCGCCGGGCCTGCCTCGCTCGCGGGCATCGGTGCTGGCGCGGCCGCTCTCGTCTGGACCAGGCTCATCGCGATGCTCCCTTGGTGCTCAGCGCGGCGAGCACGCGGGCGCAGATGCTGAGCACCAGGATGAACACCGTGATCAGCAGGGCGCCCGCCCAGGCCAGCCGTTGCCAGTCTTCGTACGGACTGAGGGCGAACTGGAAGATCACCACCGGCAGGTTGGCCATCGGGCCGTTCATGTTGGTGGTCCAGAACTGGTTGTTGAGCGCGGTGAACAAGAGCGGCGCCGTCTCGCCGCTGATCCGCGCCACGGCCAGCAAGGCGCCGGTGATCATGCCGTTGCGGGCGACACGGTAGGCGACGCTGGTGATCACCTTCCACTGCGCCGCGCCGAGCGCAGCGGCCGCCTCGTGCATCGAGGCCGGCACCAGGTTCAGCATGTCCTCGGTCGTGCGCACGACCACCGGCAGGACGATGATCGCGAGCGCCATTGCGCCCGCCCAGGCCGAGAAGTGCCCGACCTGCACCACGATGATCTCGTAGATGAACAGACCGACCACGATCGAGGGCGCGCTCAGCAGGATGTCGTTGATGAAGCGGATGACCTCGGCCAGCAACCGCGTCTTGCCGTACTCGGCGAGATAGGTGCCGGCGAGGATGCCGATCGGGGTGCCGACCAGGGTTGCCACGACGGTCATTAGCACGCTGCCGAAGATCGCGTTGGCGAGCCCTCCCGCGCTGCCGGGCGGCGGGGTCGACTGCGTGAACACGTCGGCGCTGAGGCCGTCGATGCCGTTGTAGACCAGCGTCCAGAGGATCGCGATCAGCCAGAAGAGGCCGATCGCGGCGGCGCCGACGGCGAGCGTCAGGGCCACGTAGTTGGTCAGGCGACGGCGGCCGTAGAGGGTCATGGGTTGAAGGTCCGGGGCGGAGCTCAGGTGCCGAGGCGGCGCTTCATGCGGATCAACAACAGCTTGGCGATCGCCAGTACGATGAAGGTGATCACGAACAGGATCAGGCCGAGCGCGATCAGCGAGGACAGGTAGAGATCGCCCACGGCCTCGGTGAACTCGTTGGCGATCGAGGCCGAGATCGTCGTGCCCGGAGCGAGCAGCGAAGCCGAGACCCGGTGTGCGTTGCCGATCACGAAGGTCACCGCCATGGTCTCGCCGAGCGCCCGCCCGAGGCCGAGAATGATGCCGCCGACCACGCCGACCCGCGTCGACGGCAGCACCACCTGCCAGACCACCTCGGAGGTGGTCGCGCCGAGGCCATAGGCTGACTCCTTCAGCATCGGCGGGACCTGCTCGAACACCTCGCGCATGATCGCGGTGATGAACGGCAGCACCATGATCGCGAGGATCAGTCCGGCGGTCAGCATGCCGATGCCGTAGGGCGGGCCGCGGAACAGGACGCCGATCAGAGGAAGCTTGCCGAAGGTGGCGATCAGGAACGGCTGGACCGAGGTCTGCAGAATCGGCGCGAGCACGAAGAAGCCCCAGATGCCGTAAATGATGCTCGGGATGCCCGCGAGCAGCTCGACCGCGATGCCGACCGGCCGGCGCAGCCAGAGCGGGGCGAGCTCGGTCAGGAAGACCGCGATCCCGAAGCTGATCGGAATGCCGATCATCATCGCGATCAGGGAGGTGATCAGCGTGCCGTAGATCGGCGCGAGCGCGCCGAACTTCTCGGTCACCGGATTCCAGACCTCGGTGGTCAGGAAACCGAAGCCGAAGGTCGAGAGCGCCGGCCAGGCACCCCTGGCGAGAGCCGCGATCACCCCGCCGAGTACGAGCAGAACGACCAGCGCGAAGCCGAGCGTCAGATACCTGAAGACATCGTCCAACCGGCGCTGCCGGCGGACGTGCTGCATCACCTGGGCCTGCGGGACGCTGCTGATCGCGATTGCCATGTCTCCCGACCGCAAGACCGTGGACGGGGGGCCGGGTCGTCCGCCGGGCACCCTCATCCAATGGGGCAGCCCTGCTCTACTGGGCGGAGGCCTCGGTCCAGACGGCTTTGCCGCCGGCGCCCTTGATCCGCTCTTTCCACATCTGCTCGACCAGGCCGACGACCTTCTCGGGCATCGGGACGTAGTGCAGCTCCTCGGCCATGGCGTTGCCGTTGGCGTAGCTCCACGCGAAGAACTTTAGCGCCTCGAGCGACGCCTGCGGATCTTGCGGCTGCTCGTACATCAGGATGAAGCTCGCGCCGGTGATCGGCCAGCTGTCGTCGCCCGGCTGATCGGTCAGGATGACATAGAAGCCCTCGGCGTTGGCCCAGTCGGCGTGCGACGCCGCGGCCTGGAAGCTCTCGCTGGTCGGGGCGACCGCCTTGCCGGCCTTGTTGATCATCAGGGCGTAGGGCAGGTTGTTCTGGAGCGCGTAAGCGTATTCGACATAGCCGATCGCGCCCGCGGTCCGCTGCACGTTGTTGGCGACGCCCTCGTTGCCTTTGGCCCCGATGCCGACCGGCCACTGGACCGAGGCGTCGGCGCCGACCTGCTCCTTCCAGCTCGGGTTCGCCTGGGAGAGGTAGTTGGTGAACAGGAAGGTGGTGCCGGAGCCGTCGGAGCGGTGCACGACCGCGATCGCCGTGTCGGGCAGGTTGACGTCCGGGTTGAGCGCGGCGATCCGGTCATCGTTCCAGCTCGCGATCTCGCCCCGGAAGATGTCGGCGAGCGTCTTGCCGTCGAGCTTGAGCTTGCCGCTCTCGATGCCCTCGACGTTCAGCACCGGCACGACGCCGCCCATGATCATCGGGAACTGCACCAGGCCGGCCTGCTTCAGCTCGTCCGGCGTCAGCGGCTTGTCGGAGGCGCCGAACGTGACCGTCTTGGATTTGATCTGCCGGATGCCGCCACCCGAGCCGATCGACTGGTAGTTCAGCTGATTGCCGGTCTTCTGCTGATAGGCTTCCGCCCATTTGGCATAGATCGGATAGGGGAACGTCGCACCCGCTCCCGAGATCTCAGCCGCCGGCGCGGCCGATGTCATGAAAGCGAGCACGCCTGCAACCATGGCGGCGCGGCTCACGGCGCCAAAGCTCACGTTCTTGATCAGGCAATCGCTTCGGATGGCCCTCAGCGTCATCCGCATTATCGGCTCGCCCTCCATGCTGCTTTCAGGATGGTCGGACAGTTGGATGAGGTGCGTGCGGATTTGATGACGGCTCGGTGACAGTTCTGTGACAAAGGGCCTCTGATCCGCCTCCGGAGGCGTCCGGTCGAAGGTTACCCGCGGGCGTTCGGCCGCGCGGGTGAAGCCCTCGCGGCGACCTCCCCGGCCACCTCCGAGGCGGCGTCGGCCGGCAGGAAGATGGTGACCGTGGTGCCCTCGCCCGGCTCGCTCTCGATCGCCAGGTGGCCGCGATGGCGACGCAGGATGTGCTTGACGATCGCGAGACCGAGCCCGGTGCCGCCGAGCTGACGCGAACGCGTGGCATCGACTCGGAAGAACCGCTCGGTCAGGCGCGGCAGGTGCTCGCGCGCGATGCCCGGGCCATGGTCGCGCACGCTGATGCGCAGCGCCTTGCGCCCGGTCAGCGGCCCGGCGCCGGGGGGCGCTGCAGGCAGCTGCTCACAGCTGATCTCGATCCGGCCGTGGTCGCCGCCGTACTTGATCGCGTTGTCGATCAGATTGGTCAGCAGCTGCATGAGCTGGTCGCGATCGGCGACGACCTTGGGATGGCCCGCGTCCACCCGGAGCTCGATCGTGGTGCCGCGCCGCTCGGCGAGACCCTGGAGCGTGGCGATCACCGCATCAAGGCACTCGGCGGGATCGATCCGGGTCTCGGGCGGCCGGTGCTCGCTCAGCTCGATCCGCGAGAGCGAGAGGAGATCGTTGACCAGCCGCGACATGCGCTCGGCCTCGGCGGCCATGGTCTTGAGGAAGCGCTCGCGCGCCTCGGGATCGTCGCGCGCCGGCCCGGCCAGGGTGTCGATGAAGCCGCGCAGCGCGGTAAGGGGCGTTCTGAGCTCGTGGCTGGCATTGGCGACGAAGTCCGAGCGCATCCGCTCGATCATCAGCTGCTCGGTCAGTTCGCGCAGGCCGACCAGGACCGCCGGGCCGCCCCGCACCCGGACCGGCACGACGATCGCGCCGAACGCGCGGGGCGTGTCGCCGGGCAGACGGATCGTGAGCTGGACCTCGCCGTGACCGGCGAGCGCCTGATCGACCGCGGCGAGCAGGCCCGGATTGCGCAGGCTGGCCTCGAGCGGTTTGTCCGCCGGCTCTTGGCCGAACAGCCGGGCGGCGGCGCGATTGGCGTTCTCCACCTGACGACCCGGGACCACCACGAGCAGCGGATCCGGGATCGCATCGAGCAGGGTCGTGAGCAGCCGGTCGGTCTCGGCCTTGCGCGCCCGCTGCTCGGCGAGAGCACGATCCAGGCGATGCAGGGCGGTCGCGAGCTCGTCGCCGCCGAGCCGGCCGAAATCCGGTAGGGGCTCCGGCTCGCGGCCCTCGGCCAGCGCCTCGAGGTAGCGGCTGGTCGCTTCGAGCCGCCGCTCGCGCAGCCAGGCGAGGCCGGCGCTCAGCGCCAGACCGACCAGCCAGGCGAGGAGCGCCGGCAGCCCGGCGAGACGGCCGAGCAACCACGCACCGAGCAGCGCCAGAGTGACCGGCAGCGCCAGCCAGATGATGCGTGCGAACAACCGCCTCGGTTGCATACCGTGGGGCGGCGTCCGTCAGCAGCGCAGCTCGGTGAGCGTGGACTCGGAGCCGACATGGTCGATCGGCTCGGCGGACGGCTGCCAGAGGGGCTGATCCATCAGCAGGCTCCAACGGCTGACCCCACGTCCCGCCTTCGGCTCGGCGGCCGCGGCAATCCGGGCGCGCATCTTCGTCAGCGGCGCGTAAAAGAGCAAGCCGCGGCGCCAAGACGAATCAGGATACCGGCAGCACCGCCAGCAACTTTTAGTTTCACTTGACCGTCATAGCCGACACTGATATAGGAAAAAAAACCTGCATTCGCGGAAGGTGCTATGCCGGACCCACTGCTTCGCCTGTACGACGGCTTCGCCCACACCTCGCCCGAGTTGCGTGACACGGTGCGAGAACTCCAGGCGGTCCTGCGGCGCCACGACCGCGCCGTAATGGTCGATGGTCTGTTCGGCCGCGGCACCGAGGCAAAGGTGCGGTGCTTCCAGCGCGCGCGCGGACTGCGCGCCGACGGGGTGGTCGGCCCGGCAACCTGGCAAGCGCTGCTCGAACCAGAGCCGCCGGAGGCGCCTGCCCACTTCAACACCGGCTACGCGCTCGATCACCCGCAACTTCTGGAGGATCTGGAGGCGGCGGCCCGCTATGGGGCTTCGATCGTTGCGGCGGCGGCCGATTTCGGCATTGCGCCCGCGATCATCGTCGCCCTCGGCTCGCGCCAGTCGCGCTGGGGCCTGGGGCTGACGCCGCGCGGCCCTTCGGGCTCGGCCGATTTCGCGCCGCGCGCCTACACCCTGCCCCACCGCCCGCAGCCGCTGCCCCCCGACCGCCATGGCTTCGGCCGCGGCCTGATGCTGCTCGACTACGACGCACACGAGTTCGCCCGCACTGGCGACTGGCAAGGCCCCGATGCCAACATCCGCCACGCCGGCGCGGTCGTGATCGAGACGAGGACGCTGCTCCGGCGCCGGACCGTGCTGCATGGTCTGGCGCTGCTGCGTGGGGCGCTGGCTGCCTACAACTGCGGCGTGGGCAACGTGATCCGGGCGGTGCGCCACGGCCTCGATTTGGATTTCTACACTGTCGGTCGTAACTATTCCCGCGAGCTTCTCGACCGCGCCGGCTTCTTCGAGGCGCACGGCTGGGATTGACGGCGCGGCGCACCGCGCGTGTGAAAAAACTTCACCGATCCAGGCTAGGGTCTGCCCGTCGAATTCAGACGGAGACGGTCGATGTGCGGACGTGCTCGCCAAGGGGGGCTGCTGCTCGGTCTGCTGGTGGCGGCCTGCGTCGGACCGCTCACCTCCAGGGTCGAGCCGCCCGAGGTCAGCCTCGCCGGTCTCGCCTTGAGCCGGCCCGGCCTGTTCGAGCAGGAGCTGCGGGTCGATCTGCGTCTGCGCAATCCAAACGACTTCGACCTTGCGGTCGACAGGCTCAGGTTTGCCCTCGAAGTCAATGCCCAGCCGTTCGCGCGCGGCTGGACCGCGGACGGCTTCGAGCTGCCGGCGCTCGGCGAGACGGTCGTTCCGGTGACCGTCACCGTGCCGACCAACGATCTTGTGCAGCGGGTCATGGAACTCGGCATCGGTCGCCAGTTGAGCTATCGTCTGGCGGGTGACGCGGAGCTGGATGGCTTCGTGGCGCGATCGATCCCCTTCGAACGCGAGGGTATGCTTGCCTTGCCCAAGATTCCGGAGGTCGAGCCGCCACCCGCCCAGCCGCCGTCGGCCTCCTCGTCTCCTTGACTCGGATCAGTCACCCCGGAGGGGAGCATGAGCCAGTCGATCGAGAGCTACGGTTTTATTGGCAACATGGTGTCCGGGGCACTGGTCGGCCGCGACGGTTCGATCGACTGGCTGTGCCTGCCGCGCTTCGACTCCGATGCCTGTTTCGCCGCCCTGCTCGGCACGCCGGAAAATGGCCGCTGGCTGATCGCCCCGGCCGGTGAGGTCAAGCGGACCACGCGCCGTTACCGTCCCGGCACGGCGATCCTGGAGACGACGTTCGAGACGGCGGAGGGCGCGGTCACGCTGATCGATTTCATGCCCCTCACCGAGGACGAGGAGCGGGTCGAGCTGGTCCGTCTGGTGCGGGGCGAGCGCGGTCGGGTCAAGATGCGATCCGAACTGATCGTCCGTTTCGGCTACGGCAAGATCGTGCCCTGGGTGCGGCGGCAGGACTTCGGCATCCGGGCGATCGCGGGTCCGGATGCGGTCGAGCTGCGGACGCCGATCGCGCTCGAGGGGCAGGACTTCACCACTCTGGGTGAGTTCGTCGTCGAGGCGGACGAGAGCGTGCCCTTCGCGCTCGCCTACCGCCGCTCGCATCAGGCGGGCATTTCGATGCGCGACTGCGCGCAGAACCTGGCCGAGACCGAGGGCTGGTGGCGCGGCTGGTCGGGTCGCTGCATCTACGAGGACCACCCGAAGGAGGGCTGGCGTGAGGCGGTGATCCGCTCCCTGATTACCCTCAAGTGCCTCTCATACCAGCCGACCGGCGGCATCGTCGCGGCGCCGACGACCTCGCTGCCAGAGCAACTGGGGGGGATGCGCAACTGGGACTACCGGTTCTGCTGGATCCGTGACGCGACGCTCACCCTCTACGCGCTGCTCACGTCGGGCTACCACGACGAAGCGCGGGCCTGGCGCGACTGGCTGCTGCGGGCCACCGCGGGCCACCCCGAGGAGCTCCAGATCCTCTACGGGGTCGCCGGCGAGCGCCGCGCCACGGAGCAGGAACTGGCCTGGCTGCCCGGCTACGAGGACAGCCGCCCGGTGCGCATCGGTAACGGCGCCTTCGAGCAGCTGCAGCTCGATGTCTTCGGCGAGCTCATGGACGTGATGCATGTGGCGCGGCGCTTCGATCTCGAGCGCGACGACGACGCCTGGCGCATGCAGCAGATCCTGCTCGACCACCTCGAGCGGGTCTGGACCAATCCCGGCCACGGCATCTGGGAGATGCGCGGCGCGCCCCGCCATTTCACGCACTCCAAGATCATGGCCTGGGTCGCCCTGGACCGCTCGGTGAAGGCGGTCGAGTTCTACGGTTTCGGCGGTCCGGTCGAGCGCTGGCGGGCGCTGCGCGAGCGGATCCATGCCGATGTCTGCCAGAACGGTTTCAATGCCGAGAAAAACAGCTTCGTCCAATACTATGGCGGCAAGACGGTCGATGCGGCGCTCCTGCTGATGCCGCAGGTCGGCTTCCTGCCGCCCGACGACCCGCGGGTCCGCGGCACGATTGCCGCGATCGAGCGCGAACTCCTGGTCGACGGCCTGGTCCTGCGCTACCGGACCGAAGACGACGTCGACGGCATGCCGAAGGGCGAGGGGGCTTTCCTCGCCTGTAGCTTCTGGCTGGCCGACGCCTATGCCGAAACCGGGCGGATGGCCGATGCCGAGCGCCTGTTCGACCATCTGCTGTCGCTGCGCAACGATCTGGGCCTCCTGGCCGAGGAATACGATCCGCGCGATCGGCGCCAGCTCGGCAATTTTCCCCAGGGCTTCTCGCACATCGCCCTGGTCAATACCGCCAACAATCTGATCACGACCCACGGCCCGGCCAAGCATCGGGCCGGACGCGAGCGCGGCCCCGGCATCCGAACGTCGCCGCGCCGCGCCAAAGCGGGGCGCTGAGCCCGATCATCGGGCGGCCTGCGGCGGCCGGCTCACGTCGTCGTGAGCCAGCCACGGCGCGCAGCTAAGCAGATCGTTAACGACCGATCGGCATGAATCGCCGGGGGCGATCCGCTGCCGGCGTGATGTGTCGCGCGCCGCACTCGGTCCGGCAATCGCGCTTCGCTCCGTCAGTGGTCCCCGGAGAGCGGTAGTGGCGTCACAGCAGGAGCATCAGATCGGGCGGGTCGTCTGCGTATCCGGCTCGCAGGTCGTGATGGTGATCGAGCCCCGCGGCGCCGACGATGACCACGCCGACGACACGCCGCTGCACAAGGGCGGACTGGTCAAGATGCGGATGCCCGACAGCACGATCTACGGCATCGTCAGCGGGCTCAGCATTCCGGTGCCCGCGCGCACCGCGGGCGATGGCGAGGTCCGGCTCGCCGAGCTCGAGCTGATCGGCGAGACCCGCCCGACGGACGGCCGGCGGCCGGGGCGGTTCCGGCGCGGCATCTCGGCGTTTCCGGCGCTCGGCGATGCGGTGCTGCCGGTCAATCAGGACGATCTCGCCTGCGTCTACGCGCCCTCGGCCAGCTCCACGGTGCGCATCGGCACGGTCCATCTGAACCGCTCTCAGCCGGTGCTGATCTCGCCCGACGACCTGCTCGGCAAGCACTTCGCGATCCTCGGCACCACGGGCTGCGGCAAGTCCTGCGCGGTCAGCCTGATCCTGCAGCGCATCCTCGAGACCCACGCCAATGCGCATGTGCTGCTGCTCGATCCGCACAACGAATACCCGCGCGCCTTCGCCGGCCAAGCCGAGATCCTCGGCCCCGACAGTCTGCAGCTGCCCTACTGGCTGCTGACCTCGGACGAAATCGCCTCGGTGATCGTCGGCAATAAGCCGCAGTCGCGCGATCGGGCGGCGGTGATCGCGATCCTGAACGAGTTGATCCCGATCGCCAAGGCGTCCTTCCAGCGCGAGCGCCCGAGCGCTCTGCACATCACGGTCGACACGCCGGTGCCCTACCGCCTGACCGACGTCACCCGCCTGCTCGACGTGGCCATGGGGCGCCTCGAGAAGCCGGAGAGCCTGGCCCCCTATCGTTGGTTGAAGACGCGCCTCGAGGTCCTGACTGCCGATTCCCGCTTCGCCTTCATGTTCGGCGGCATTTCGGTCCAGGACAACATGGTCAGGATTCTCTCGCGCCTGTTCCGCATCCCGGTCGACGGCAAGCCGGTCACGATCATCGATCTGTCCGGCGTGCCCTCGGAGGTGCTGAACGTCGTCGTTTCGGTGCTCTGTCGCACGACCTTCGATTTCGCCCTCTGGAGCCGGGGGGCGCAGCCGATTCTCCTGGTCTGCGAGGAGGCGCACCGTTACGCCCCGGCCAGTCCGGCGCTCGGCTTCGAGCCGACCAAGGAGGCGCTCGCCCGAATCGCCAAGGAAGGCCGCAAGTACGGCGTCTCGCTCTGCATCGTCAGCCAGCGGCCATCGGAGCTGGCGCCGACCATCCTCTCCCAGTGCAACACGACCTTCGCCTTCCGCATGACCAGCCTGCGCGATCAGGAGATCGTCCGTGGGCTCACGACTGACACGGCATACGGGCTGTTGGATTTCCTGCCCTCGCTCGGCGACGCCGAGGCGATCGTGGCGGGCGAGGGCGTGGCGCTGCCGCTGCGCATCCAGGTCGACCACCTGCCGCCGGACCGGCAACCGCAGAGTGGCACAGCCCGGTTTTCGAAATCCTGGCAGGGCAATTGCCCGGACGAGAGCTTCGTCACCGCGGTGGTCGAACGCTGGCGCCGCCAGCAGCGCTAGCGTGGATCCGCTACTCGACGAGCAGGAGCCTGCCGCCGTCCCGACGCTCATCGGGCCGGTCACGATCGGAGGCGGCGCGCGCGGCCTCTGCGGTCGCCAGGCTCGGCTTCCAGGGTGCCTTGTCGAACCAGAGGGTGAGCTGCTCGATCGGCAGCGGCTCGGCGACGAAGAAACCCTGGCCGAGATCGCAGCCCAGCTCCCGCAGGGTCGCCAGCTGCTGCTCGCTCTCGATGCCTTCGGCGACCACCGTGAGACCGAGATTGTGCGCGAGATCGATGGTCGAGCGGACGATCACCAGGTCGTTGTCGTTGTCGATCATGTGAACGACGAAGGACTTGTCGATCTTGAGCTCGTGCAGCGGCAGCCGCTGCAGGTGCGAAAGTGACGAGTAGCCGGTACCGAAATCGTCGATCGACAGGCGAATGCCGAGATCGTGCAGGCGATAGAGGTTCCGCTGGGCGCCGTCGGGGTCGAGCATCACGGCACTTTCGGTCAGCTCCAGGGTCAGGCGGCCCGGCTCGACCTGCCACTTGCGCAGCAGGATCGCCATGGTCTCGGGCAGCTTCTCGTCGTGCAGGCTGCGGGTCGAAAGATTGACCGCGACGCTGATGTCGACCCCCGCGCTCTGCCAGGCGGCCAGCTGGGCGAGCGCGGCGTCGAAGCTCCAGCGGGTGAAGGGCTGGATCAGCCCGGTCTGCTCGGCGTGCGGGATGAACTCGTCGGGCAGAATGGCGCCCTGGGCCGGGTGGCGCCAGCGCGCCAGGGCCTCGACGCTGCGGATCGTGCCGCCGAGCAGGTCGAGCTTGGGCTGGAAGTCGAACGACAGCTCGCCGCCTTCGATCGCCTGGCGGAGCGCCCCGGAGAGCGTGAGGTGGCGGATCGTGTTGTGGTCCTTCTGACGGTCGTAGATCTGTACCGCATCGGCGCTCTGCTTGGCCGCGTACATGGCGACGTCGGCGCATTGCAGCAGCCGCGCCTGGTCGTCGGCGTGCTCGGGGAACATCGCGATGCCGATGCTGACGCCGACCTCGAGGCGGAGGCCCGGGGCGACCTCGAACGGCTGCTGGACCGCCCTGACGATGCGATCGGAGAGCGCCCAGGCGCGCTCGACGTCGGACTCGGCCGGCAGCAGGATGGCGAACTCGTCGCCGCCGAGGCGGGCGATCGTGTCGCTCTCGCGAATGCAGCCGTGCAGACGCTGGGCGAAGTGCTCGAGGAGCAGGTCGCCGACGTGGTGGCCGAGGGTGTCGTTGATCTCCTTGAAGCGGTCGAGATCGAGCAGCAGGAGGGCGAGCGGCTTGCCCTCGCGCGCGGCGCCGCGCAGCGCCTGGGTCAGGCGGTCCTTCAGGAGGACCCGGTTGGGCAGGCCGGTCAGCGCGTCGTGCACCGCCTGATGGCGGAGCCTGCTCTCCTGCGCCTTGGCGAAGGTGATGTCGCGCACGATGGCGATCAGCAGCCGCTCCTCGTGGACCGTGGTCGGACGCAGCGACAGCTCGACCGGAAAGGCGGTGCCGTCGCTCCGCCGGGCCATGCCCTCGAGGCGCTCGCCGCCCGCGCCCGGCCGCGCCCGCTCGATCCGGCGGTAGCGCTGCAGATCCGGGAACAGCTGGAGCAGATGGCGGCCGACCAGCTCGTCCGACCGGCCGCCGAACATGCGCAGAGCCGCCTCATTGGCCGTGTCGATCCGGCCATCGGCGCGCACCGAGAGAATGCCGTCGAAGCTCAGCTGCACGATGTTGCGCATCAGAGCGTCGACCCTTTGCAGCTTCACGCCGTGCGCGGTTGCCAGCTCGGCCTGGCCGCGGTCGACGATCCGGGCCAGATCCGCGCCGTACCGCACCAGGAGGGATGGACCGGTCGGGCCGGTCGCGGAGCGAAGAAGCATGGCGGCTTTGGCGCGCTCTCGGGAGTTTCCTCGGTCTCGGAGCGTAAAACACCGGCGTAAGGAGTTTGTTGAGAAAGTCGGTTAATCGCGCGCTCGCGCGCCGGCCCTCCGCGATACTTGCCGCGCCCGTTACGGCACTGACGTACGTCAATAGAATCTTAACCACGAATGCTCCTCCCGCGAGCAGGCATACTTCTCGTCATCCGACGGCACGATGGCTCAAAGGAGAGCCAAGAGCATGTCCGTGCACGAGAATCTCATTCTGCAATCGGTGAAATCACGTCAGCTTCGATCGATTGCCCTTCGGCTGGCACTTGTTCTCGTTTACCTTAGTGTGGCCGTGCCGGACATTATCCATGGGCTGATGAAACAGCTTCATCAAGATCAATCTGCTTCCAGCCGGGTCGCGACAGCGAGTTCCCGCTCGGATCACGATCTGAATTCGTCCGGGCATGGATGGTGGTTGCCGCCGGTCGCTGGGCTCGAGACCGCCTTGCCGCCGGCGACGCGGGCGGTCTTGTGGGAGGTGCGGAAACAGGCGGTCGACCAGCCGCTGCATTTCCTGCTGACGGCCGGCCCGATCGAGCTGTCGCGCTACCTGGTCGGGGTGCCATGGTACGGCTGGGCGATCACGCCGCTGCTCGCCTATCGGGAATGGCGCCAGTGGCCCTCGAAGCGATGGTGGGACCCGCCGCTCGACTGGGCCGTGCTCGCCCTCGGCGTGGTCGTCGCGACCTGGCGCCGCGGCGCGGTGCCTGGCGCCAAGCGCCCCTCGCCCGCGACCACGCCGTCAGAGGAACGCTGAGTTCTACTCACCGCTGGCTCGTTTCCCAGTTCGGCGCGATGTGGACGGGCACGTCGAGCGGATCGAGCGGTGGACGGCCGCGGATCAGGTCCGCGGCCTTCTCGGCCAGCATGATGGTCGGGGCGTTGAGATTGCAGGACGGGATGCTCGGCATGATCGAAGCATCGACCACGCGCAGGCGCTCGATCCCGTAGACGCGGCATTCGGCGTCGACCACCGCCATGGGGTCGCTGTCCGGGCCCATCTTGCAGGTGCAGGACGGGTGGTAGGCGCTCTCGGCCTTCGCGCGCACGAAGGCGTCGATCTCGGCATCGCTCTGGACATCGGCGCCGGGGGCCAGCTCCGGGCCGCGGTAGGGATCGAAGGCGCTCTGGGCGAAGACCTCCCGGGTGAGGCGCACGGCCGCGCGCATCTCCTGCCGGTCACCCTCGGTCGCCATGTAATTGAAGAGGATCGATGGCGCCTCGCGCGGATCGGCCGAGCGCAGCCGCACGCAGCCGGCCGAGGTCGGCCGCATCGGCCCGACATGAGCCTGGAAGCCGTGGCCCCGATGCGGATTGCTGCCGTCGTAATTGATCGCGATCGGCAGGAAGTGGTACTGCAGATCGGGGTGCTCGACGCCCGCGGTTGAGCGGATGAAGCCGCCCGCCTCGAACTGGTTGGAGGCGCCGATGCCGCGCCCGAGGAACAGCCAGTTCGCGCCGATCCAGAGCTTGTTCCAGGGCAGTTGCGCGCCGTAGAGCGAGACCGGCTGCAGACAGGCGTGCTGGACGTAGATCTCGAGGTGATCCTGAAGGTTCCGGCCGACGCCCGGCAGATCGATGACCACCGGGAGGCCGAGTTCGGCCAGCTGATCCGCTGCGCCGATCCCGGACAGCAGGAGCAGCTGGGGCGAGTTGATCGCACCGCCCGCGAGGATCACTTCGCGCTGGGCCCGAACCTGCTGAACCGGGCCGCCGGCCGCGTACTCGACCCCGACGGCGCGCGTCCCCTCGATCCGGATGCGCGTGGTCAGCGCCCGGGTGCGCACGGTCACATTGGCCCGTCGCATCGCCGGCCGCAGATAGGCGCGCGCGGCGCTCCAGCGCCGGCCGCGGTGCGTGGTCCGATCCATCGCGCCGAAGCCTTCCTGCTGAAAGCCGTTCATGTCGGCCGTGGACGGGTAGCCGGCCTGCTGGCCCGCCTCGATGAAGGCCTGATGGAGCGGGTTGCGACAGGCACCGGGCGCGACCTGGAGCGGCCCCGAGCTGCCGCGGTAGAGATCGCCCCCCGCCTCGCGGCTCTCGGCGCGCTTGAAGTAGGGCAACAGGTGAGCGTAGTCCCAGCCCATGAGCCCCGCCTGCGCCCAGCGGTCGTAGTCGCGCGCGTGGCCGCGCACATAGGCCATGCCGTTGATCGAGGACGAGCCGCCGAGCACGCGGCCGCGCGGGCAGTACATCCGCCGGCCGTCCATGTGTGGCTCGGGCTCGCTTTCGTAGTGCCAGTTGTAGGTGCGCCCCTTGAGCGGGTAGGCGAGCGCCGCCGGCATGTGCAGCCGCCAGTCCCAGGCGTGGTCGGAGGGGCCCGCCTCGAGAACCAGGACCCGGACATCGGGCTCTTCGGTCAGGCGATTGGCGAGCACGCAGCCTGCCGAGCCCGCGCCGACTATGACGTAGTCGAACGTCTCGGGCTCTGGCATCGGTGGCGCTCCGGCAGCGGCAGGGACAGGGCCGCCGGTCTAGCTGAAATCCGCGCGCAAGGCGAGCCGCCGCCGGCGAGCCGGCTACACAGCTCCCGCCCGCCTGATTCGAACGCGCCCGGGCTCAGGCCTGGTCGGCGCCGTCGGGCCGTTCGCGCGCTTCGGGCAGCTTGACCTCGGCCGCGGCGTGCCAGGTGTCCTCCAGGATGGCGCTACAGTTCCGCCAGTCCTCGCAGCCTGGCGTCTGGGCACAACGCCGCAGCTCCAGCAGGGCCCGGGCGGCCTCGTCGACCACACCGAACTCCAGCAGATCCCGCGCGGTATCGAGATTGGCTACACAGGGTGCGCGCACGCGCTCGTCTCCCGAAAAGGACGATCAAGCAGCAAATCTATAGCGCCGCCGGGCTGTCTCGATCCAGCGTTATCTCTGCCGGAGCGCCGCCGGGCCGTCAGCTGGTCGGCTCGCCCGCGACCAGGGTCTTGGCCTGGCCGATCCAGTTCTCGCGCTCGATCCGGCCTTTGAAGCGCAGGCGCCGATTGACCCAGGCGACGTTCTCCGGCGTGAAGGCGGCGATCTGGCGATAGTGAAAGACGCCGAGATCGTGCAGGGTCTTCTCGATGCCGGGCCCGATGCCGCTGATCTTCTTGAGATCGTCGGGCTGGCCCTCGGGCGCCGCGAGCCGTGCGGGCGGCATGCCTTCCCTGGCGCTCGGGTCCGCCACCGCAGGCGTCGCCGCAGGCGCGAGGCGCCGGGCTGCGCCTTGCCCGCCGTCGACGGCCGCCGCCTGCAGTGACGAGAGCCGGCCCAGGAGGCGCTCGATCTCGCTCCGCTGCTCGGCGCTGGTGCGGCGCGCGCCATCGAGCTCCCGTTGCAGCTGCGCGACGCGCTCCTCGAGCTTCGGATCGCCGCGCTGGGATGCTGCGCCGGGCTTCGCTCTGAGCTTTGGTCGGGCCGAGCACCGCCTGCGCAGCGGGCGCGTGCACTCTCTGCGGTGCGCAGGCGCGCCTGCCAGTTGCCCTCCAGCTGCTCGATCTCGTTCCGGGCCCTCGCGCCGCGGACCAGCCAGCCGATCACGAAACCCACCGCGGCAACGATCAAGAAGACGACGATCTGCAAGAAGAGACCCACGATCGTTCTCCCGTGCCGACGCACCGGGGCGCGCGCAGCCGTCGCCGCCTCGGCATGGGTGCGTTCCGGCATGCGTACAAAGGACGCGTGCGGACATCCTAGGAGACGGCCGCCGCGGCGTCAAAATGACGCAACCAGCGATCGAGGAGCCGACGCGGCCGATCTGCGGTCCGGCGCGCTTGGGCCCGGCTGCCGGCGGGGGGCGACCTACTCTGCCGCCTTGGGGCGCTCGGGGAACAGGAACTCGCGGCCGACCTTGACCCGCGGCTCGCCGTTGTAGGCGATCACGTCCGCGGTGGCGTAGGTCTCGCTCCACAGCTCGGGCAGATAGGAGCCGGTGCCGATGATGTCGATCGGCGCGCGCACGCTCGCCATCAGCTTGCACTTCTTCGGGCTGAAGCCGGAGCTCGCGATGATCTTGACCTTGTCGAAGCCGGCCCCGTCGAGCTGCTCGCGCATGTGGAAGACCGCCGCCGCGGTCACGCCGGTGCCGACCAGCCAGCGCAGCTCGGTCTCGCTGCGGTAGGTTCGGACGGCATCGGGGCAGTTGCGGTCGAGCACGGCGTAGGAATGGGCGGTATCGAGGCCCTCGACGAAGCGCCCGCCGTGGGTATCGACGCGGACGCCGAGCCGGCCCTCGGCGGCGAGGTCCGGAAACGCGCGGCAGACTTCGAGCGTGTCGCTGACCTCGCGCCCGAAGTAGTCGACCAGGACGTAGAGATTGTCCTGCGGAAAGGTCTCGTGGAACATCTGGGCGGCGCGGAGCGTCGAGCCGGCATAGCCGATCAGGGCGTGCGGCATGGTGCCGAGGCCGCGGCTCTGACCGAAGTAGTGCGCGGTCGCGTCGTTGGCGTTGCCGACGAAGCCCGTGGCATTCGCCTCGCGCCGTGCCTTGGTCGAGCCGACGCTCGCCGCATAGGCCATCATCTCGGCCATCTCGGCGCCGGCGCAGTGGCGCGCATCCATGGCGATGAACGCCACGTAGGGCAGATCGGTGCACATCAGGAAAGCGTTGAACGCCGCCACGCAGGGCGGCCCGAGCTTCTGGAGGAAGACGGTCTCGAGGTCGACCAGATGCTGGAGCGAGCCCGAGATGTACATCAAAGGCTCGCCGGCGCCGACCCAGTCGCCTTCGGCGTAGCGCTGCTCGACCTCGAAGCGGGTGCCGCGCGCCGCGGCCATTTCGTGCAGCCAGTCGACCGCAAGCCTGGGCGTGAACACCACCGGGCGGCGCATGAAGACGGCATAGGTGGCGTCCGCGTCGCCGAACCGGCGCACCACCTCCCGGGTCTTCAGAAAATACTTGTCGGTGAGGGCTGCCAGCTCACGTGCGCTCGGACTCATCGTCGCGACTCCCTGCGCTGCGGAAATCGACCCGACTTAGGGACCTGGACGTACCAAAGCAAGCCGAGGCTCAGACCTCGCGGCCATGTCCGGCAATGACCTGTCATCTGGGCCTCCGGCGCCTAAGCTGGCGTTTCACCGCCTCGGGCGGCCCCGTCCCGCAGGATCGCCAGCAACGGCTCGCGCGGCAGCGCCGGGACGAAGTGGCCGTCGCGGCCGATCATGTCCTCGTTCGCGATCAAACTGTTGACGATCGCTTCGTCGATCGCCTGGACGACCGCCTCGAACAAAGGATCGAGGCCGCGATCGGGGATGAACGACAGCCCGGCGAGGCCGCTTCGGGACGCCAGGGCGGCGGCATTGGCAGTCGAGAACGCCAGGAAGATGTCGCCGGAGCCGTGATGGCTGAAGGTACCGGAGCGGGCGACGCCGAGGCCCACCCGGCGCGCAAGGCGCTTCAGCTGATGGGGCAGAAGCGGGGCGTCAGTCGCGATCACGGCGATGATCGACCCGTCCTGCCGCCTCGCCGGAATGGGAGCGTCGAGCAGCCGACCGACCGGCCGACTGGCGATGATCAGCTCGCGCCGCCGGCCGAAATTCGCCTGGACGAACCCACCGATGACATAGTCCTGGCCGTCGAGCCCGACCCGGCGCGAGGCGGTGCCCGAGCCGCCCTTGAACTGGTAGCAGATCATACCGGTGCCGCCGCCGACGCTGCCCTCCTCGATCGGCCCGCCGGCGGCCGCGTCCAGGGCGTCGAAGACGTGCCGCTCACTGACGTGAAAGCCGTTGATGTCGTTCAGCCAGCCGTCGTAGGTCTCGCCTGCCACGGGCAGGCCGAAGTTGTCGTCGAGGCGGCCCGGCAGACGCGCGACGGCCCACTGCAGCGTCGCGTCGCGCGCAAGCCCGCAGGCATGGGTGTTGGTGATCGTGATCGGCCAGGTGAGCTGGCCGCATTCCTCGATCCAGTGCGTGCCGGTCAGCTCGCCATTGCCGTTCAGGCTGAAACAGCCGGCGAACACGGGCAGGTCGAGCTGGTCAGGGCGGCGCGGCAGGATCGCGGTGACCCCGGTTCGCACTGGACCCCGGCCGACGATGAGCGGCCCTTCCCCCTCGATCAGCGTCGCGTAGCCGACCGCGACCTCGGCGACATCGGTGATCGCGTTGTACGGGCCGGGAACGCCCTCAAACGGCACCCCGAGGCCACGTGCCCGGAGCTTGCCGGAGGGCGTGAGCCGATGCGCATCCGTCATCACCACGTTGATCCGGGCGGGTTTCCCGGCGATGACTGCCCGAGGCTACTGTGCCGCGACCCGCAAGGCCTGGCGCTCCTCCTTGAGCGCCGCGGCGATCAGGAAGGCGAGCTCGAGGCTCTGCGAGGCGTTGAGGCGGGGATCGCAGTGGGTGTGGTAGCGATCGCTCAGCCCCTCGTCGGTGATCGCCTGGGCGCCGCCGGTGCACTCGGTCACCTCCTGCCCGGTCATCTCGACATGCACGCCGCCCGCATGCGTGCCTTCGGCCTTGTGCACGGCGAAGAAGCTGCGCACCTCGGCCAGGATCCGGTCGAACGGGCGGGTCTTGTAGCCGCTGCTCGACTTGATCGTGTTGCCGTGCATCGGATCGCAGGTCCAGACCACCCTGCGGCCCTCCCGCTGCACCGCCCGGATCAGGGGCGGCAGACGGCGCTCGACCTGCTCGTGCCCCATCCGGCAGATCACGGTCAGGCGCCCGGCCTCGTTGGCCGGATCGAGAATGTCGCAAAGGGTCAGGAGCTCCGTCCGGCGGTCATGCCCGGCCCGGCCTTGAAGCCGATCGGATTGGCGATGCCGCGGCAGAACTCGACATGGGCGCCCTCGGGGTCGCGCGTGCGCTCGCCGACCCAGACCAGATGCGCCGAGGTGTCGTACCAGAGGCCCGAGGTCGAATTGACCCGGGTCATCGCCTGCTCGAAGCCGAGCAGCAGCGCCTCGTGGCAGGTGTAGAGGGTGGTCCGCTTGATCTCGGGCGTGGTCGCGTCGGTGACCCCGCAGGCCTCCATGAAGGCCAGCGCCTCGGTGATCCGGTCGGCCATGTCGCGGTATCGCTCGCCCTGCGGCGAGCGGTCGACGAAGCCGAGCATCCAGCTGTGCACCCGGGTGAGCGCCGCATAGCCGCCGTCGGTGAAGGCGCGCAGCAGATTGAGGGTCGCGGCGGCCTGGGCGTAGGCCTGGATCTGGCGCGCCGGATCGGGGATGCGCGCGGCCGCGTCGAACTCGAGGCCGTTGACGATGTCGCCCCGGTAGCTCGGCAGCTCGAGCTCGCCCTGCCGCTCGGTCGGCGCCGAGCGCGGCTTGGCGAACTGACCGGCCATGCGCCCGACCTTGACCACCGGCATGGCGGCGCCGAAGGTCAGCACCACGGCCATCTGCAGGAAGACGCGAAGCGTGTCGCGGATGTTGTCGGGGTGGAACTCGGCGAAGGATTTGGCGCAGTCGCCGCCCTGGAGCAGAAACGCCCGGCCGGCGCACACCTCGGCCAGCTTCTCCTTGAGGTTGCGCGCCTCGCCCGCGAACACCAGCGGCGGATAGCGCGAGAGCTGCGCCTCGACCTTGGCCAGCGCCGCGGCGTCCGGGTATTCCGGCATCTGCCGGGCCGGCTTCGACCGCCAGCTCGCGGGTGTCCAATTGTGCGCCATGCCGGCGTCCCCTCGTCGTTAAGCGCGGCTCACGCCGTTGCCTGGTACATGGTGACGAACTCCTCGGCCGCCGTCGGATGCAGGCCGACTGTCGCGTCGAACTCGGCCTTGGTAGCGCCGGCCGTCAGCGCGACCGCCAGCCCCTGGATGATCTCCGCGGCATCGTCACCGACCATGTGACAGCCGAGCACGCGATCACTCGCGCGGTCGACCACCAATTTCATCATGGTCCGAACCGGCTCGGCCGTCAAAGTGTGCAGCAGCGGCCGGAAGCTGGTGCTGAAGACCGCGACCTCGTGGCCCCGTTCGCGCGCCTGGGTCTCGCTCAGGCCGACCGAGGCGACCTCGGGGATGCCGAACACCGCGGTCGGCACCTGGTCGTAGTTGACGACGTGCGGGTTGTTGTTGAACAGGGTCTCGGCGATCACCCGGCCTTCGGCGATCGCGACCGGGGTCAGATCGAACTGCGCCGGGTCGATGCCGCAGGCGGCGTGATCGCTGCAGTCGCCGACCGCGTAGATGCTCTCGACGTTGCTCCGACAGGCGGTGTCGACCTTGATCGCACCATTCTCGGTCATGGCAACACCGAGCTGCTCAAGGCCGAGGCCGCGGGTGTTGGGGATCGGCATCCGGCCGGTCGCGTAGAGCACCGCATCCGCCGGGACCGGTCCGGTCGCGGTCATCACCACCAGCCGTCCGCCGGCCCGTTCCACGTGATGCACCGGCGTGCTGCCGCGGATGTCGAGGCCGTGCGCCCGCATCTGCTCGCCGAGGAACTGCTGGACGTCGGGATCGAGCCAGCGCAGCGGCAGTTCGCGGCGCAAGAGCAGCGTTGTCCTGACGCCCAGCGCGTGGAAGATGCAGGCGATCTCGACCGCCGACGTAGCCGCCGCCGATCACCACCAGACGCTCCGGCCGCTCGCGCAGGTTCTCGAGCGCATCGTCCGAGGTGATCGCGTGCTCGATCCCGGTGTGATCGGGCAGGCTCGGCTTGCCGCCGACCGCGACCACGATGCGCTCGGCGCGATGGATCTGGCCCTCGACCTCGACCTCATGCGAGCCGACGACCTGGCCGCGCGCCTTGATCAGGGTGACGCCGGCCTTGTCGAGCATGCCGATGTAGACGCCGTTCAGGCGCTCGATCTCGCGGTTGCGGGCATCGATCAGGGCGTCCCAGTCGAGCCGGGGCGGCTCGAAGCGCCAGCCGTAACCCTGCGCCGCCTTGAAGTCGTCGGCGAAGACGGCACCGTAGCGCATCAGCTTCTTGGGGATGCAGCCGCGGATCACGCAGGTGCCGCCGACCCGGCCGGGCTCGCACAGAGCGACCCGCGCGCCGTAGGAGGCGGCGCGCCGGGCGCAGGCGACGCCGCCCGAGCCGCCGCCGATCACGAACAGGTCGAACTTCGCCAAGGGCCGGGACTCCGTTCCTCTCAAACGCGCATGCCCGTCGACGAGCCGCCGCGGCGACCGCTCCGGATCAGACGATCGGCTTCAGCTTGATCTGCTCGAGCGCCTGGCGCAGCCGGTCCAGGCCGGTGTCGTAATCGTGCGCCATGCAGGCCTGATCGCCTTGCTTGGCCAGATCGCTCGCCGCCTTCTTGACGTCGTCCTCGACTTTGGCGGCCTTGAGCGAATTGCCGAACTGCTGCGAGAGCGTCGCGCAATGGACGGCCTTGGTGATATCGACCTCCTGCGCCAGCGCGGGGCCGGCGAGCACGCCCGCCGCCAACAGGACGAAAAGGACCCGCTGCATCGTCGTCGCCTCCTGGATCACGCGATGGGAGCGCAAGTCTGGCGAAGCGTTGCCACTCGGGCAAGCCGCCATCTCGCGAACTGCCGCGCACCGGGTCCGCCAAGCAAACATGGCCGGGCGCGGGGCCCGGCCATGCAACGGACGTGAGCCGACGGGTCGCGTGCGACCCCGTGGCGATCAGATGCCGCCGAGGTTGACGTATTTGATCTCGAGGTACTCGTCGATGCCGTACTTCGAGCCCTCACGGCCGATGCCGGAATGCTTGTAGCCGCCGAACGGCGCGACCTCGGTCGAGAAGATGCCCTCGTTGACCGAGACGATGCCGGCTTCCAGCGCTTCGGCGACCTTGAACACGCGGCCGACGTCGCGGGCGTAGAAGTAGCTAGCCAGCCCGTACTCGGTCTTGTTGGCGAGGCCGATCACCTCGTCCTCGTCCTTGAACTTGAACAGAGGCGCCACCGGGCCGAAGGTCTCCTCGTGGCTGATCAGCATGTCCACCGTGCAGTTCGAGAGCACGGTCGGCTCGTAGAACAGACCGCCCCGCGCATGCCGCTTGCCGCCGGTCAGCACCGACGCGCCATGCTCCTTGGCGTCGGCGACGTGGCGCTCGACCTTGTCGACCGCCGCCGGCTCGATCAGCGGGCCCTGCTCGATGCCCGGCTCGAGGCCGGCGCCGACCTTGAGCTTGGCGACCGCGGCCGCGAACTTCTTCGGCGAACTCGTCGTAGACCCGCTCCTGCACGTAGATCCGGTTGGTGCAGACGCAGGTCTGGCCGGAGTTGCGGAACTTGCACGCGATCGCGCCCTTGACCGCGGCGTCGATGTCGGCGTCGTCGAAGATGATCAGAGGCGCATGGCCACCGAGCTCCATGCTGACCTTCTTGACCGTGTCGGCGCACTGCTTGAGCAGGATCTTGCCGACCTCGGTCGAGCCGGTGAACGACAGCTTGCGCACAGTATCGTTGCTGGTCAGCTCGCCGCCGACCTCCCTGGCGCCGCCGGTGACGACGTTGAAGACGCCCTTGGGGATGCCGGCGCGCTCCCCGAGCTCGGCCAGCGCCAGGGCGGAATAGGGCGTGAAGCTCGCGGGCTTGACCACGACCGTGCAGCCGGCAGCGAGCGCCGGCGCGCATTTGCGCGTGATCATGGCGTTCGGAAAATTCCAGGGCGTGATCGCGGCGCACACCCCGACCGGCTGCTTGAAGACCATCAGGCGCCGGTTCTCGGCCACGGTCGGGATGATGTCGCCGTAGATCCGCTTCGCCTCCTCGGCGAACCACTCGACGAAGCGCGGCGCCGTAGGCGATCTCGCCGCGCGACTCGGCGAGCGGCTTGCCCTGCTCGCGGGTCATGATGATCGCGAGGTCCTCCTGGTTCGCCATCATCAGATCGAACCACTTGCGGAGGATCTTGGCGCGCTCCTTGGCGGTGGTCTTGCTCCAGGCCCTGAAGGCGCGCTCGGCCGCCTCGATCGCGCGCCGGGTCTCGGCCGCGCCCACCTTCGGCACGGTGCCGATGACCTCGCCCGAAGCCGGGTCCGTGACCTCGCTGCTTGCCCGGCTGTCGGCGTCGACCCAGGCGCCGTCGATGTAGCACTGCTCGCGGAACAGGCCCGGATCTGACAGCTGAATGCGAAAGTCCTTCAACGCCGTGGCCATGCTGAACCCTCCATTGCTTGCGCCGCACGAAGACGCTGCCGCCGCCCGTGCCGCTCTCGTTGTGTCAAGAAATGGCCGCGCGAGCATCGCGGCGCCAGGATCGAAAGCGCCCCGCCCCGCCGCGGCTCGCTCGCGACCGCCCTGTTGCTGGCCCTGGACGTGGGGTGGCGCGCGCCGGTTTCAACCCTCGGCCGCTGGTCGGCCGACCGATGATCGGGGCTCGAGCGGCGATGGCGCGCGCCGGCGGCGACTCGGATTTCACTTGCGAGACCCGAGCGCCTCCGACAGCTTGGTGGAACGCACGGACGCCGCATTGGCAAACCTGAGCAGCAAGGGGATTGATCGTGAAGCGTGAAGTCCATGGTCCCGCGCTCGATCCGAAAGAGATGCCCGAGCGCCGGGGCTCAGGCTATCCGGAGCCATTTCGCAGAGCTGTCGAGGGGCGGGTCAAGCGGGCGCTCGGCGATGCCTTCGGGCTCTCCCAGTTCGGCGTCAACCTGGTCGATATGCCGCCCGGCAGCTGGTCATCGCAGCGCCACTGGCACAGCCATGAGGACGAGTTCGTCTATGTGGTCGAGCGGCGAGGTGACGCTGGTCACCGACGCCGGCGAGCAGCCGATGCGCCCGGGCATGGTCGCAGGCTTCCCGGCCGGGCGGGCCGACGGCCATCACCTGATCAATCGCTCCGCCAAGCCCGCCGTCTATCTCGAGATAGGCAGCCGTGTCGCCGAGGACGAGGTGGTCTATTCCGACATCGACATGGAGCTCCGCCGCCGGCCCGAAGGCCTGGTCTACGTCCACAAGAGCGGCGAGCCGTACTGAGCGGATCGTCAGCGCCGGTCCATGAACGCGGCGATGAGGTCCAGCGCGCGGGCGAGCTTCGGCAAGCTGGTCGCGAAGCAGAGGCGCAAATGGCTCTCGCCGCCTTCGCCGAACGCCACCCCGGGAGCGAGGCCGACGCCGGTCGCCAGGAGCAGCTCCTTCACCAGGGCCAGGCTGTCGGTCATGCCGTCGACCCGGATGAAGGCATAGAAGGCGGCCGCCGGCCGCGGCAGGCTGAGCCGCGGGATCGCAGCGACCCGCTCGAGGACCAGATCTCGGGCGGCTCGATAGCGTCCGACGATTTCCTGCACGAAGGGCTCGCCCTCGCGCACCGCGACCACGCCGGCGCGCTGAATGAACCCGGCCGGGCCGGCAATGTTGTACTCGGTCAGCATCTCGAAGGTCGGGCCGAGCTCGGCCGGCAGCGTGATCCAGCCGAGCCGCCAGCCGGTCATCGCCCAGCTCTTGGAAAAGCTGTTGACCACGATCACGCGGTCGTCCGGCTCGGCGTGTTCGAGGAAGGAGGGTGCCACCGGCCGGTCGAAGACGATCCGGGCGTAGACCTCATCGCCCACGATCCAGATGCCGCGCCGGCGGGCGAACTCGAGCACCGCCCGCTGCTCCTCGGCCGACATCATCCAGCCAGTCGGATTGTTCGGCGAGTTCAGAAAGATGACCCGGGTGCGCCGGTCGCAGGCGGCGAACAGGCGCTCGAGATCCAGCCGCCAGCCGTCGTTGCCCGGGCTGAGCGGCACGCTCCGGATGCGGCCCGAGAGGATCTGCGGCACGGCGGGCAGGTTCGGCCAGGCGGGCGTGGTCGTGACCACGACGTCGTCGGGATCGACCAGGCTTTGCATGACCAGCATCAGCGCATTCATGGCCGAGGCCGAGACGATCACGTTCTCGGGCCCGAGCCGGGTGCGGTAGAGGCCGTTCATGTACTCGGCCAGCGTCGTCCGCAGCTCGGGAATGCCGGCATTGGGCTGGTAGAAGGTATCGCCCCCCTGGAGCGCGCGGCTCGCTGCCTCGCAGATGAACGCGGGCGTCGGCAGGTCGGGCTCGCCGAACCAGAGCGGTATGAGGTCGGCCCGGCCCATGCCGGGATGTGCAACCTCGCGGATCTGGGACGCGGGCAGGGCGGCGATCGAAGGGCGAAGAGCTTCAATCAACCCGGCCCGGGTGGGGGCTGGCTCGAGCATGCAACGACTCCCGATTGGCGCTCGATCTGAGCCGATCCTGATCCCGGACGCAAGGCCGGCCCCGATCGCCGGCCGTGCGCGCCGGCTCAGCAGGCGAGCGCGCGCACGTGCCCCTCGGCGGCATAGGCCAGGATGCGTGCGTCGCGTGTCACCAGCGGCACATCCAGTTCCCGGGCCGTGGCAATCAGCAGGCGATCGGCCGGATCCCGGTGCAATTGCCCGGGCAGGTAGGAGGCGCCAATCGCCGCTCTGGAACTCAGCGGCGTCAGCCTCATTCCGGGCAACGCGAGCAGATCGGCGAACCAGTCATGCGGCGAGGGCTGGAACGTCAATGGTCCGCGCGATCGTCGCGCCAATAGCCCGATTTCCCAGGCGGAGACGGGGGAGACCAGGACGCCCGCACTACGCGCCGCCACACGGATTGCGTCCAGGCTCGAGACCGACATCGGCTGCTGCTCAAACAGCCAGATTGACGCACAGGTGTCGAGCAGAACCAAGACCTGCTTCCTCTCAGAAGGGAGGCCCTTCGCCTGACTCCGCCTCAGGAACGTCCTCCAGGACCGGCTGGGTGAGATCGACGCCTGGAGGTATATAGACCCGGCCTTTCAGGGCCCCGTAGAGATCCGGAATCTCGGTCTCGGCCGGCCGCAGCTCCGCGATCGGCTTGCCGCGTCGCGTGACCACCACTCGGTCGTAACGGCGCGCCTCGAGCTCCTTGAACAGCGCGAGGCACCTGGCCTTGAACTGGCTGGCGCTGATCTCGAGCACGGCTTCGGACATGGCCCGCCCCATATGGTCATTTGAGATGTCCATATCGGCGGTTGCGCCGCCGGGTCAAGCCATCCATGATGGCGCTGTCGCAACACCGAGGGGCGCGCCATGATCGAACCGCTCGGGGGCCCCATCTACTGGGTGCCGTACATCATCGGCTTCGTGATCGCCTATCTGATCGGCTCGATCCCGTTCGGGCTGCTCGTAGCGAAGGCCGGCGGCGCCGGTGACATCCGCGCGATCGGCTCGGGCAACATCGGCGCGACCAACGTTTTGCGCACCGGTCGCAAGGGGCTGGCGCTGGCCACGCTGGTGCTCGACGTGCTCAAGGGCGCGCTGCCGGTCTGGCTCGCCTATCGCTATTTCGGACCCGACATGGCGGTCGTCGCCGGGCTCGGTGCCGTGGTCGGCCACTGCTTTCCGCTCTGGCTGAAGTTTCGGGGCGGCAAGGGCGTCGCGACCGCGGCCGGGGTTGTGCTGACGCTGACGCCGCTCGCCGGTCTCATCGTGCTCGCGCTGTTCCTCCTGATCGCGGGCCTGACCCGCTACGTCTCGCTCGCCTCGGTCCTCGGCGCGGCCGCCGCTGGCCCGGTGGCGTTCTGGCTCGGTCATTTCCAGGCAGGCGAGCTCTATCTCGCGCTGGCGCTCCTGATCGTGCTCAAGCACGCCGGCAACATCCACCGCCTGGTGACCGGACAGGAGACCAAGCTGAGCTTCGGCGGCTCACGTGATATCGCCAGATAGGCGAAATTGATCTGGTTATATTGATCATGGGTTGACAGACGACCGCTGCTGGGCTTGGTGTCCGGCCATGGCCCGGACCCTGTCGATCGCCGAAAAGCTCGACTGGCTGCAGCTGGCCCGCTCGGGCGGCGTGGGGCCGCGGACCTTCTTCAAGCTGCTGCAGCGGTTCGGCAGCGCACGCCGCGCCTTCGAGGAGCTGCCCCGGCTCGCGCGCGAGGTAGGTGCCGAAGAGCGCTGGCGGCGCTGCCCGCGTGCCGACGCCGAGGCCGAGCTCGAGGCGCTTGCCCGGCTGGGCTGCCAGCTGATCGCCTCGGGTGAGCCCGCCTACCCCGAGCGGCTCGCCGAGATCGCCGATCCGCCACCGCTTCTGACGATGCGCGGGCGTCCGGAGCTCCTCGCCGCCCCGAGCGTTGCGATCGTCGGCGCGCGCAATGCCAGCGCCAACGGCCGCATGCTCGCCAAGGGACTGGCCAACGACCTCGCTGCGGGCGGCCTGGTCGTGGTCTCGGGGCTGGCGCGCGGCATCGACACCGCGGCCCATGAGGGCGCGCTCGCCGCAGCCGACGGGGCGACGGTCGCCGTGATCGCCTCGGGCATCGACGTCCCCTATCCGGAGGACAACGCGAGCTGTTCGAGCGGATCGCGGCCAGCGGCGCGGTGATCACCGAGCGACCGGTCGGCGCCGTGCCCCAGGCGCGCCACTTTCCGCGCCGCAACCGGCTGATCTCGGGCCTCAGCCTCGGCGTCGTCGTGGTCGAGGCGGCGCCGCAGTCGGGCTCGCTGATCACGGCGCGCCTCGCCGCCGAGCAGGGCCGCGAGGTCATGGCCGTGCCGGGCAGCCCGCTCGACCCGCGCCACCGCGGCACCAACCAGCTGCTGCGCGACGGCGCCACGCTGGTCGAGAGCGCCGACGACATCCGCGCCGCACTCGGACCACTAAGCGCGGTGCCTGGGCCGCGAAAGGTTGCACGCGAACCTCTCCTCACGCGGGCCACGGCGCCGCCAGCCGCGCCACCGGAGGTCGTTCCGGCGTCTGAGTGCGACCTGGTCAGCCGGGTTCGCCAAGGCCTCGGCCCCGAGCCGCTGCTGGTTGACGAACTGATCCGGCAGTGTCATGCGTCGACCGCCGAGGTGCAGCCGCGCGCTGCTCGAGCTGGAGCTCGAGGGGCGGATCGAGCGCCATCCCGGCAACCGGGTCTCCCTTGCATCGGCCTGACCCGGCCACATATCAGGGGCGCCGGACCGGCACCGGTCGCGCGCCGTCAACCACCTCGCGCAGGGCCATTCTCGCCGCATGGACGTCGTCGTCGTCGAATCGCCAACCAAAGCCAAGACCATCAACAAGTACCTCGGCTCCGGCTACCGGGTGCTGTCGAGCTACGGGCACGTCCGCGACCTGCCCGAGAAGGACGGCTCGGTCCTGCCCGAGGAGGACTTCCGGATCATCTACGAGCCGCTCGCCGACAAGCGGCCGCGCATCCAGGAGATCGCCAGGGCGGTCAAAGATGCCCGCCACCTCTATCTGGCGACCGACCCGGATCGCGAGGGCGAGGCGATCTCATGGCATCTCGTGGCCGCGCTCAAAGAGCTTGGCGCGATCAACAGCGTCGACGTCAAGCGGGTGGTCTTCTACGAGATCACCAAGTCCGCGGTGCTCGAGGCGATGCGCCATCCGCGCGATCTGGACGAGGGCCTGATCGACGCCTATCAGGCGCGCCGCGCGCTCGACTATCTGGTCGGCTTCACCCTCTCGCCGGTCTTGTGGCGAAAGCTCCAGGGCTCGCGCTCGGCGGGCCGCGTGCAGTCGGTGGCGCTCAGGCTGATCTGCGAGCGCGAAGACGAGATCGAGGCCTTCCAGCCGCGCGAGTACTGGACCATCGACGGCCAGTTCGCAACGCCCGCGGGCGCAAACTTCAACGCCGCTCTGGCCCGCCTCGACGGCAAGAAGCTGCAGAAGTTCGACCTCGCGAGCGAGGCCGACGCCAAGCGGGCGGTGGCCGAGATCGAGCGCCGCAGCTTCACCGTCGAAAGCATCGAGAAGCAAGCAGGTGCAGCGTCATCCGGCGCCGCCGTTCGCGACCTCGACCCTGCAGCAGGAGGCCGCGCGCAAGCTCGGCTTCAGCGCCGAGCGGACGATGCGCACCGCCCAGCGCCTGTTCGAAGGCGTGACGCTGGACGGCGAGACCGTGGGCCTGATCACCTACATGCGGACCGACAGCGTGCACCTCTCCGGCGGGGCGCTGGCCGCCTGCCGCGAGCAGATCGCCAGGCGTTACGGCGAGCGCTATGTGCCCGAGAAGCCGCGCGCCTATCGGACCAGAACCAAGAACGCACAGGAGGCGCACGAGGCGATCCGGCCGACCGAGATCGGCCGCACGCCGGATCAGGTCGGCCGCTATCTCGACGGCGATCAGCGGCGCCTCTACGAGCTGATCTGGAAGCGCACGCTTGCGAGCCAGATGGCGAGCGCGCTGCTCGACCGCGTGGTCGCCGATCTGGCCTCGGCCGATGATCAGGTCGGCTTTCGCGCGACCGGATCGACGATCGCTTTCGACGGCTTTCTCGCCCTGTACCAGGAGGGCCGGGACGATCCGGCGCAGGACGACGACGAGGCCAGCGCCATCCTGCCGGCGATGGCGCCGGGCGACGGGCTGCGCCGCGGCGAGATCTCGCCCAAGCAGCACTTCACCGAGCCGCCGCCCCGTTACACCGAGGCGAGCCTGGTCCGCCGGCTCGAGGAGCTCGGCATCGGGCGGCCCTCGACCTACGCCAGCATCATCTCGGTCCTACAGGACCGCAACTACGTCCGCCTCGAGAGCAAGCGCTTTCGGCCCGAGGACCGCGGCCGGCTGGTCAACGCCTTCCTGGTCGCCTTCTTCGATCAATACGTGCAGCCGGAGTTCACCGCGGCGCTGGAGAACCGGCTCGACGACATCGCCGCCGGCGAGCGCCACTGGAAGCAGGTCCTGCGCGAGTTCTGGGACCCGTTCGACGGCGTGGTGGGCGAGGTCAAGGAACGGCGGGTCGCCGAGGTGATCGAGGCGTTGAACGAGCTGCTGGGGCCCCATCTGTTCCCGCCGCGTCAGGATGGCGCCGATCCGCGCCGCTGCCCGCTGTGCGGGGCCGGGCAGCTGAGCCTGAAGCTCGGTCGCTTCGGCGCGTTCGTCGGCTGCTCGAACTACCCCGAGTGCCGCTTCACCCGCCGGCTTGGCGTCAAGCCCGATGCGGAGGAAGCGGACGCCGAGGCCAAGGACCGCCTGATCGGGGTCGATCCGACGACCGCGCGAGGAGGTGCGTCTGCGGCGCGGCCCCTACGGCCCGTACGTCCAGCGCGGCCATGGCGAGACGCTCAAGCGCTGCTCGCTGCCGCCCAATCTGGAGCCCGCGGACCTCGATCTTGACACCGCCCTCGCTCTGCTTGCCCTGCCGCGCGAGGTCGGCCGCCACCCCGAGACCGGTGAGCCGATCGAGGCCGGCATCAACCGCTACGGCCCCTACATCAAACACGATCGCTTCGTCCGGCTCGGCCCCGCAGGACGATGTGCTGACCATCGGCATGAACCGGGCGATGGCCCTGCTCACCGAGGTCGGCTCGAAAGCGCGCCCGGCGCAGAAGAAGCTCAAGGACCTCGGGGCGCATCCCAAGGACCGCAAGCCGGTCACCCTCCACGAGGGCCGCTTCGGCCCCTATCTCAAGCATGGCAAGCAAAATGCCAGCCTGCCCAAAGGGGAGAGCGCGGAGCAATTGACCCTCGATCGGGCCGTTCAGTTGCTGGCCGAGCGTGCGGCCAAAGCCAAGGGCAAGGCCGGTAAGGCGAAGGCCGCGGGCAAGAGCTCGGCCAGGGCCGGCAAGGGCCGGGCCAAAGCTTCCGCCGGGACCAGCATCAAGTGAATTGGAATTGCCGCTCGATTGCCGATCCGCGCACGGATCGACCTAGCTGGTGACCATGACTTCAACCAGGCGGCGCCGCCCCTCGGGCCGGACAGGCTCCCGCTTGCCCAGCCGCGAGGATCTGGCGCGCCATCTCGAGCAGAGCCCGCCCGGGACGAGCAGGCGCGACCTCGCGCGGGCCTTTCGCGTCAAGGGGCGCGAGCGCACCGAGCTGAAGCGCTTGCTGCGCGAGCTAGAGCCAGGCCTGGCGCCGGACCGGCCGCTGGAGCCGGCACGCGAGCCGCCGCGGGTTGCGGTGCTCGAGGTGACCGGGCTCGACCCGGATGGCGAGCTGCTGGCTCGGCCCCTGAGCCTGGCTCATGACGCGCGGAGTTGCGACCCGGGTTCTCCTGCTCGGCGGACGAGCGCGCGGCCGGGCGCCTGGGATTGGCGACCGTGTGCTGGCGCGCCTCAGCCGGGCGGACGGCGACGACTATCGGGGCGAGATCATTTGCGTCCTGCCCAAGACGCCGAGCCGGGTCGTCGGGCGTCCTCGAGCGTGCGGGCGACGGCCTCCGCGTGCGCCCGATCGGCGAGCGCGGCCGGGGGCTCGAGCTCCGGGCCGCCGAGGCCGGCGGCGCCGAGGCGGGCGAGCTGGTGGTCGCAGAGCGGATCGGCGGGCGGGAGCTCGGACTCGATCGGGGCCGGGTGATCGAGCGGCTGGGGCAGCCGGGCGACCCCCGGGCGCTTTCGTTGATGGCCGCGCACAGCTTCGATCTGCCGATCGCCTTTGCGCCGGAGGCCGAAGCCGAGGCCGAGCGTGCGACGCCGATCGCCGACGATCGGCGCGAGGATCTGCGCGACCTGCCCCTGGTGACGATCGACGGCGCGGATGCGCGCGATTTCGACGATGCGGTCTTTGCCGCGCCCGACGATGATCCGGCCAATCCGGGCGGCTGGCAGGTCGTGGTCGCGATCGCCGATGTCGCCCATTACGTCCGGCCGGGCGGGGCGCTGGACCGCGAGGCCCGACGGCGGGGCAATTCGGTCTACTTTCCAGACCGCGTCCTGCCCATGTTGCCGGAGGCGCTCTCCAACGACCTCTGCTCGCTGCGCGCCGACGAGGAACGCGCCTGCCTCGCGGTCCGCATGCGGTTCGATCCACGCGGGCGCAAGCTCGGCCACCGCTTCGTGCGGGCTCTGATGCGCTCGCGCGCGCGGCTCACCTACGAGCAGGTGCAGGCGGCAGCGGACGGCGAGCCCGACGAGGCGACCGCGCCGCTGCTGGATGGGACGATACAGCCGCTGTTCGGCGCGTTCGGGGCACTGCTCGAGGCGCGACGGCGACGCGGCACGCTCGATCTCGATTTGCCCGAGACGCTGGTCCGGCTGGATGACGCGGGTCGCCCGCTCGCGATCGATCGTCGCGCGCGCCTCGACGCGCACCGCCTGATCGAGGAGTTCATGATCGCTGCCAACGTCAGCGCGGCCGAGGCGCTGGAGCAGGCCGGCTGGCCCTGCATGTACCGGATCCATGACCGGCCCGATCGGGTCAAGCTCGAAGGTCTGGCGCAGCTCCTGGAGCAGCTCGGTCTCGCGCGCGGCCGTGGCGATCTGGCGCGGCCCAGGGACGTCGCCCGGCTGCTCGAGCGGCTGCGCGAGCACGCGCTCGCACCGCTGATCGGCAACCTTCTGCTCCGCGCCCAGAGCCAGGCGGTCTACAGCCCCTGCAACATTGGCCACTACGGGCTCAATCTGGGACGCTACGCCCATTTCACCTCACCGATCCGCCGCTACGCCGATCTGGTCGTCCATCGCGCCCTGATCCGCGTTCTCGGGCTCGGCGAGGGCGGTCTCGAGCCGGCCGAGGACGACGGGCACGAGCTCGGCGCCTGGCTTTCGCGCTGCGAGCGGCGCGCCATGGAGGCCGAGCGCACCGTGCGCGACCGCTTCGTAGCACTCTTGCTCGCGGAGCGGATCGGCAGCGCCTTCGAGGCGACGGTCACCAGCGTGCAGCGCTTCGGTCTGTTCGTGCAGCTGGCCGAGACCCTGGCGGAGGGCTTGGTCCCGGTCTCCGCTCTCGGCCGGGAGTACTTCGCGCACGACCCGGCCGGGCACGCCCTGATCGGTCAGGAAAGCGGGATCGCGTTCGCGCTCGGCGATCGGGTCCGGGTCGAGCTGGTCGAAGTCGACGCTCTCGCCGGTCAGCTCACCTTCCGCCTGCTCGATCACGTGCCGGGCCCCGCCGCCGAGGCCGCTGCCCGAAGCTGGCGAAAGCGCACCGGCGGGCCAGGCGCTCGGGGTCGCAGCCGCCGGCGGAGCTCTCGCCGCTAGGGGCCTGTCCGGGTAGTGCGGCGGCGGGATGGCGCTTCCCTGGCAGGCGCGACCGGGTAGCAAGGACTATTTCCGCAGCCCCGCCAGGCGGCTGGCCCGGATGGATGCCGAGTTCGTCGCCCCAGGCGTCGGTGGCGACCTCGTCTTACCGTGAGCGCGAAGGATCTCATCGAATTTTCCTGTCCAATTGCTGCGCCCGCTCCTAAATTCGCCAACGCGGACGCCCGAGCCGCGCCGCCGGTCTCGAAGCCAGGATCGACCGTCTCGGCAACGAGGTGGCTCAATTCCGAACAGACGCCGACGCCGGCACCGGCGCGACTATCTGGCGCCCTTAACTGGGGGAGAAGCAACCGATGGCGACCTATATCCTGCTCACTCAATGGACCGATCAGGGCATCAAGAACGTCAAGGCGTCACCCAAGCGCGCTGGACGACGCGCGCGCGTTGGCGAAGAAATTTGGCGTGGAATGGAAGAGCCTTCACATGACCATGGGTGCCTACGACCTCGTCCTGACCGTGAGACGCTCCTGACGATCAGGCGCTTGCCAAGTACGTGGTCTCCCTCGGCTCGCAGGGAAATGTGCGGACCACGACGCTGAAGGCGTTCCCGGAAGCGGAGTACCGAGCCATCATCGGTGCAGTGGCCTGACGCCGGCAAGTTTGTCTCGAGACGACTGGGGGCCCGCCTCGGCGCGGGCCCTTTCTATGCTCGCCAAGGCGAGACCACAGTGACGCGCGTATTCTACGCGTACCGGTCTTGTTAAACAGTGGCCGATGCTGATCCCGCTGATCGTCGCCTGCGCGCTGTTCATGGAGAACCTCGATCGACCCGTCTGGCGACCGCCCTGCCCGCGATCGCCCTCGCTCGGCGAGAACCCGCTGCACCTCAACCTCGCGATCACCGCCTATCTGTTCAGCCTGGCCGTCTTCATCCCGGTCAGCGGCTGGGTCGCCGACCGCTTCGGCGCGCGCCACGTGTTCCGCGCCGGCCATCGTCATCTTCGTCCTCGGCTCGATCCTGTGCGGCCTCAGCAACGGCGCTGCCGGCACTTCGTCCTCGCGCGCATCCTGCAGGGCATGGGCGGGGCGATGATGGTGCCGGTCGGGCGCCTGGTGTCTGCTGCGCGCGGTCCCGAAGTCGCGATCTCGTGCGCGCGATGGCCTATCTGACCATCCCGGCGCTGATCGGGCCGGTGGTCGGGCCGCCGCTGGGCGGCTTCATCGCCACCTATTTCAGCTGGCGCTGGATCTTCTGGATCAACCTGCCGATCGGCGTGCTGGGCCTGACGCTGGCCACCCTGCTTCATCCCCGCCATCGCGCGAGCAGCAGACGCCGCCGCTCGACGTCGCCGGCTTCCTGCTGAGCGGCATCGGCCTGGCCGGGCTGGTGCTCGCCTTCGAGACGCTCGGCCGCGACATGCTGCCGACCGGGCAGGTCGCTGCTGCTGCTCGCCGTCGGCGCCGCGGCGACGGCGCTCTATGTCCGCCACGCGCGGCGCGCGGCCCATCCGCTCATCGACCTCACGCTGCTCGAGGTCGCCGACGTTCCGCGCCGCCATCACCGGCGGCACGCTGTTCCGCATCGGCATTGGCGCCATCCGTTCCTGCTGCCGCTGCTGCTGCAGCTCGGCTTCGGGCTGACGCCGTTCCATTCGGGCATGCTGACCTTCGCCGCCGCGGTCGGCGCCATGGCGATGAAGGTGACGGCCGCGCCCATCCTGCGCCGCTTCGGCTTCCGCCGCGTGCTGATCGCCAATGCGGTGCTCAGCGCCGGCTTCCTGGCCGCTATGGCCTCTTCCGCTGGGACACGCCGCCTGGCTCATCATCGCCCTGCTGCTGGCGGGCGGCTTCTTCCGCTCGCTGCAGTTCACCGCATCAACACGATCGCCTATGCCGACATCGAGCGCAAGGCCTCATCGCGTGGTCGCCCATGAGAGCGGACTATCTCATCCCTGCTGCTGCCCAGCAGCAGGGCTCGGCGTATAAGTCTCTGAGGATTCTCTCCATCGAGTGGCGCCTTTTTCCACCGCGGTTCATCCCTTCACGGAGAGCAAGAACCTTGGTGTAGTCAGAGTCCGAGAGGATCGGCTGCGAGAGCAGCTCCACGGCGGTTGCAAACCGCCTGAAATCCTCAGCCTTGGTCCCGACCAGCGGAAAGCGTTGGAAGAACGGAACGATCAGCTGGCGGATGTCCAGGAGGCGATTGACCTCCCAGTACCAGTCATCGTTGCCGGCCTTACGCATGCTTCCGCAGCCGAGCGTCCGCATAAAGAGATCGAGCGGAGCTCGATCCTGCTGCGAGACGTTGAAGGCCGCCGAGATCTTCCAGCCCCTCTCGTAGTCGCCGCGCCGACGGCACACGAGCATGAAACTGGATTCACCCAGCGCGAACCCGGACAGGAACCAGCCTAGGTCGGCTGGTATCGCATCGATTGAGAGCCTTTCCTGCTGATTGCCTGCACCCGACACATTGTCACTGTACTCCGGCGATCGGCGCCTAATGGCACGGAACTGAGTACTAGTAGTGCGGGATGCTGCACCTTTCTCAGGACAGGCGTTCCAGCATATGGCCGAGTTTTACAACTACCTCGGTCAACTGATAGTTACGGCCGCCG
>CAWFGZ010000002.1:0-237660 GCA_963815435.1 uncultured Alphaproteobacteria bacterium | reverse complement strand
CGTGCGCGACCACAACCACGCGCGTGCGCGACCACAACGCTGCAGCCGATGCTCGGGGCGAACGTGGCGGAGCTTGAAGCGATGTCGCAAATGCACAAAAGCGGAAGTTAGCGGAGCTCACGCCGACTTCTCAGATTGACCCCTTTCGGAAGCCTGCCAGTATTCGTCGAAGGGCGGTCTTGCGGACAAGGTGGACCTGAAACCGGTTGCGCAACACCCAAGATCCGTGGAACCTAGTGCACTGACTCCAACGCTTGCTTTGCCCGGCTGACCTTGTCGATGATGGTGGCGACCGGCTTGGTCCAGACGAAGGGCTTGGGGTTGGCGTTGTGTTCGGCGAGGTAGGCGTCGATCGCCCGGTGCAGCTCGAGGAGCGAGCGGAAGGCTCCGCGTTTGAGCCGTTTGGTGGTGAGTTGAGCGAAGAAGCCCTCGACCGCGTTGGCCCACGACGCCGAGGTCGGGGTGAAGTGGAGGTGGCAACGGGTATGCCGCGCCAGCCAGCGCTTGACCGCCCGGGTCTTGTGCGCGGCGTAGTTGTCGAGGATCAGATGCAGGTCGAGCCCGGCCGGGGTTTCCCGATCGATCCGGCGCAGGAAGCGGATGAACTCCTGGCTGCGGTGCTTGAGCATGCATTGGCCGATGACCGTGCCGTCGAGCACGTCGAGCGCCGCGAACAGGGTCGTGGTGCCGTAACGTTTGTAGTCATGGGTCATGGTGCCGGCGCGACCCTTCTTCAGCGGCAGCCCCGGCTGCGTGCGATCCAGGGCCTGGATCTGAGAACTTCTCATCGACCGACAGCACGAGCGCATGCTCCGGCGGATCGACGTAGAGCCCGACCACATCGCGCGAGCTTCTCGACGAACCTGGGATCGTTCGAGAGCTTGAAGCGGCGCACCAGGTGCGGCTTGAGGCCGTGCGCCGCCCAGATCTTCTGCACCGCGCCGTGACCGATGCCGATCGCTTTGGCCAGCCGTCTGGCGCTCCAGTGGGTCGCGTCCGGCGGCCGTTCGTGCAGGGTCATGTGCACGACCCGCTCGACCGTGTTCTTGGGCAAAGGCTTCCTGCCCGGCGGCCGGGTCGCATCCCGCAACAGCCCGTCGACCCCCGCCCGCCGACCCGCGCCAGCCAGCGCCGCACCGTCGGCTCCGACTTGCCGACCGCCCGGGCGATCCGGGTCGAGCCTAGCCCCTCGCCCGCCAGCAGCGCGATCCGCGCCCGATAGACATGCTTTACCGGACTGTTGCGGCCCGACACGATCCGCTCCAGCCGCGCCCGATCCGCGCTCGCAAGTTCCATCGCCGTCTTCCCTTGGCCAAGGAGAGACTACCACACCCTCAGATCCGAAGCGAATTTTCCGTTGGAATCAGTGCACTAGCCGGACAAAACGACGATGGTGGGTTCGCTATCCGGCGGCCCCTTTCTTTGAGGACTTCAGATGCCAACTAACTCGCCACCTCCAGTCCTGCTTTTGACTGGCACCAACGCTGCGCCTTGGACGATGGAAAA
The DNA here is from genome assembly GCA_963815435.1 of uncultured Alphaproteobacteria bacterium. Lineage (GTDB taxonomy): Bacteria > Pseudomonadota > Alphaproteobacteria > Geminicoccales > Geminicoccaceae > DATAOG01. The sequence continues at coordinate 236,154 of CAWFGZ010000002.1, read as the reverse complement.
TGTCCGTATGTCTTTCGAAGCTTCGGGATATGTCTGCCACAGCCTAACCTACCGGCATCATGACCTACCGCCCGGACCGGAACGAGACGCCAAGCTTGTCGGGGTAAGCATCGCGGATTTCGTGGACGATGCCCGGCAAGCGATTGAAGAGATTGGCGAAAATCCAGTTGTTGTCGGCCACTCGCTCGGCGGAGTTGTCGCGCAGCTGCTGGCGGCCGAGCGGGCCGTAAGAGCGGGCGTTCTTCTCAACAGCAGCATTGTGAACGGCATTTTGCCGACGACGGACGGGGAGCGCGAACTGGGAAAGTTGTTCATTTCGGCAGGCGCTTTCTGGGAGCAGGCGCTGGGACAGGACCTAGAGCTTCTGACGAAATATGGGCTGAATACGCTGCCCGCCGATATGCAACGTGACATCCATGCGCGTCTCGACACCGAATCCGGGCGTGTACTTTTCGAGTTAGTTTTCTGGATGTACGACGTTCGCCAAACCACCCGTGTCGACCAAGAAAAGGTCTCCTGCCCCCTGCTCTTCGTTTCTGGAACCGAGGACAAGGCCGTGGCGACAAGCACCGCGCGATTGATGGCCGAACGCTATGAAACGGCGGACTTCTTCGCGGTCGACGGGGCCTGCCACTACATACAGTTTGACGACCAATGGCCAGGGACAGCCGCCAAGGCGCTTGACTGGTTGAGCAGAAAACATTGACCGCCCACCTGGTGTGGCTAGATACCGGACGGCAATGGAGCCGACATTCGCCGCACCTGGACGAACGAGCATTCTGGGCTCAAAACGGTCACACGCGAAATCACATAGAGTTTCCGGTTCTGGCACATCCCGGACGTTTCGCGCGGCATCAACGATGTCGCCAATGCAGCCGAAAACGGACGTTTTGATGCTGCGGAAAAGGCACGGCGAGCCCCGGGGCCTGACATCAGGCTAAGACGTGGGTGAAAGGTGATCCGCTGCGAGATCGAGACGACACGACTCTACCGCTCTGGCTTCAGCGCACAACAAAAGTCGAAGATCAAGGAATGATCTGCGGATACTGGCAGTCTGCTCCGCAGACTACAAGCTCATGCTGGTCACGGACGCAGAAACCTGCAGGAACTCTCCGTCGACCTTACTATGCTGACCACGCCAAGGGAATAGAGATCGTTGAGCTCCTGACTGGCGAAGGCTTTAGCCACACATGAGATCGATCCGGTATAGGAAGTGTTCAAGACTTGCACCTTTGGGGGAGAGCCTCATGGCCGGTGTGTTTCGCCGCGTCGTTCAGACCATCGATTCGCACACCGAGGGCAACTCGACCCGCGTGATCACCGGCGGCTATCCGATCCCGCCCGGCGGCACGCTGCTCGAGAAGCGCGCCTGGCTCTGGCGGCACGACGACGGCCTGCGCCGCATGCTCAACTTCGAGCCGCGCGGCCACGGCATGATGTGCTCGGTCCTGCTCATGCCGCCGATCGCCGAGGGCGCCGACTTCTCCGTGATCATCATGGAGCAGGACGAATACGTGCCGATGTGCGGGCACTGCATCATCGGCACCGCGATGACCGTGGTCTCGACCGGCATGGTGCCGGCCAGGGAGCCGACTACCACGCTGGGCATCGAGACCCCCGCCGGCCTCGTGACCTGCGAGGTCGAGGTCGCGAACGGACGGGTCGGCGCGGTCGGCTTCGTCAACGTCGATTTCGTTCCTCCTGCATCGGGACGCGCGGATCACGGTCGAGACGATGGGCGAGCTCACGATCGATGTCGCCTACGGCGGCGATTTCTACGCCATCGCCAATGCCGACCTGCTGGGCATCCGGCTCGCGCCGGACAACGACGCCGAGATGATCAGGGCGGCCGGGAAGATCATCCAGGCAGCCAATGCCCAGCTCCGGATCGAGCATCCCGAGCGTGCGGACATCAACCGCTGCTACCAGACGCTCTTCACCTCGGCCCACACCACGACAGGCGATCTCAAGCAGACGATCGTCTGCCCGCCAGGCTCGCTCGACCGCAGCCCCTGCGGCACCGGCACCTCGGCGCGGGTCGCGGCGCTCCACACGAGGGGCGAAATCGCTTTGAACCAGCAGGTGCTCTTCGAGGGCGTGCTCGGCACCTGCTTCATCGGCCGGGCGGTGTCGGCCGAGAAGCGGGGCGGCATTCTCTACGTCCGGCCCAAGGTCACCGGGCGCGCCTGGATCACCGGTCTGCATCAGTTCGTGCTCGAGCCCGACGACCCCTTGCCCGAGGGCTTCCGGATCGGCCTGCCGCCGCGTCCCGCCCCCAATCCCGAGGCGTGGAGCTGAACCGCCCGCGATTGAGCTAGGCCGCGAACTCATAAGCGCGCCGCCAGAGGCGGGGAGCATCGGCTTGATGACGTCCCATGCGCCTTCGGTAAGCTCGTATCGCATGATCCAGAGACTCGCTTCGGGAGCTGGAACCATGCCACATGATGACCTCGGAGCGCCTTCATCACGTTCGCAACCGGCTCAAGAACGGACATACCCGAGACGCAGGACGAGTTCGCATTTTGGCCCAAAGCGGCCATTGAGAATCCCTTGAATAGGGTTCCGGATCACTCCTTTCATCCTCCATCCAGTGTCATCCGTTGCGTTGGCCGTTGGGCACGACTTGAGAATTTTCCCTTGATTGCCAGCAGGCCCAACGATTATCCTGGCTCCCATCTGACCAATCAACATCAGAAGAGCTGTTTGTCGGCAGGTCCGCGTCCCAGCTTTGGATTGAGGTAACAAGCAGATGGTTGCTCGCCACTTCGTCGAAAGGGTGTTGATAGCCTGCCAGGAGGTCAGAGGAGAAAGCCATGAGGCAAGTTGATGAGGCGTATTGGCACGACTATTTCGATACCCATAACAGTAGACGTTTTGTTGATCTGGTTGATAACTTCTACACGACGGATGCTACATTTGAGAACCCGAAAATTCAGACCAAGGGCCGGGAGCAGCTCATCGCTTTCCTTGAGCAAAGCAATGAATTTGTGCGGATCAAATTGATACCTCACGTGATCATTTCAAACCTTGGCGTGACAGCAATCGAGTTGGATTGCGTCATGCATGCTGAAAAGGATTTGCCGAATTTTCTGCTTGGACCCATGAAGAAAGGCGGCGAAGCAAAAATGCGACAGGCTGCCATTTACCGTCTCGCACAAGATCGAATTTCTCAGGCTAGGATTTACTGGGGTAGGCAGGTCAAGTAATTCCATTTTGGATAGTCGGTGGCGCTGCGCCCCGCGCCTGACCGGGTGAGCGCGGTGGCGGCGCCGTCTCGACCCGCGCCGACGCCGCCCGGCACAGCCCCGGTCGAGCCGACCCTGGGGTTTCGCCTGCCGGCTTGGCTCGACCCGCTCAGCACTGTGATCGCGATCAAGACCGCGGTCGGCGTGGTGATCGCCCAGACCGTGGCGCTGTGGTTCGGCTGGAGCGCGATCGGCGCCGCGTTCCCGGTCCTCATGCTGCAGACCGCCTATTTCGGTCGAACGTTCTGGCGCGCCATCCTGCGCATGACCGGCGCGGTCATCGGCTCGATCCTGGGGCTCGCCGTGCTTCACGTGCTCCCGCAGGATCGCGACCTGCTGGTCGCCGCCGTGGCCTGCGGGTACGGCCTCGTGGTCTACCTGCTGCAAGGCAGCCGCTATCCCTATGCCTGGCTGTTCGCCGGCGTCTCGATGGTTCTGATCGCCCTGACCAACGCCGATCAGCCCGAGGCCGCCTTCGACGGCGCGGTCTCGTGGATCTCGGGCAACATCGTCGGCATCACGATCGTGCTGATCATGCACGGGGTGGTCTGGCCGCACACCGGCGAGAAGCACTTCCAGGACGGGCTCCGCCGGGTCCTTCAGGGCAGCGCCCGGCTGTTCGCGCTCGACGTGAGGTCGGCCCGGCGCGGCGAGGCGCCACCGCCGGAGATGGGCCGGATCGAGGACGAGCTGATCCGGGCCATGCCCGAGCTGCGCCTCGCGCTGCGCATCGCCGGCCAGGAAGCGGGCCGATTGGCCGCGCTGCGCCCCGACTACGAGTTGTTGGTCCAGGAAGTCCAGGCGCTGGTCACCCTGAGCATCACGCTCGACGAGACCCTGAAGACCTGCATGGCCGCACCGACGGTCAGGGCAATGCTCGCTCAGTCGCAGGCATTTCGCGACCTGCTCCAAACTCTGCAGGGGCAGATCGAGAGCCTTGGTGCCGAGCGCACCGGCGACGATGCTTCGCAGAGCGATCCGGACGCCAGGATGCGGGCGCCGGTCGACGACGTGGTCGCCGATCTGCATGCGCGCGAACACACCGCACTCGACAAGGCGGTCCTGGCGGCGGCGCTGGCCAAGGTGCTCGAGATGGCCGAGCGCGCGGCGACGGTTCGAGCGGCGTTCGGCAGGTTGAGCGCGCCGGAACGCCCCGAACCAGCCGCGGCGCGGCTGCGATCCGAAGCGCCGCACGTCTACCTCGGCCTGACGAGCGACCGGTGGCGCAAGTCGATCGTTGCGACAGTGGCGGTAACGATCGGCTCATTGCTCTGGATCCAGTTGAACTGGCCCGGCGCTTCCCAGATGATTTTGTACGCCTCCTTGATGCCGGGTATCAGCGCCTTCGCACCACCGTTTCAGTCCAAGGGAGCGCTGCGGAGCCTGATCTTCGACCCGCTCGCCGCCGCCGTTTTGTACTTCGGGATCATGCCGGGTTTGACCGACATGTGGCAGCTGGCGCCGTTCCTGATTCTGACGTTCTTCGTTTTCGGCTACTTCGCCAACAGCCCGACCCCGTCGACCGCCGTGACGGGAATGCGCAGCGGTCTTTGGCTTCTCGAGCTGATCAACCTTGATCAGGGCCAGGTCTACTCGTTCGCCAGCTTCAGCGAGACACTGCTCGGGATCATCGGCGGCGTGCTGGTCGGCGTTGCGGTGATCTCTCTGCTCGACGCGCCGATCCCGGAGCAAAAATTCCGCCATCACGTCAACGGCTTCTTCGCCATCTGCGCGGACCTCGCGCGCGAGATGGCGGCGCTCGCGCCGGACGATCCGGCGGCCAGGCTTCGGCTTCGCGCCGGACGGATGCGCCTGGTGGAGCAGCTGCGCGTGAGCCACACGTGGTGGCAGCAGGTCGACCAGGAGCGGTTCGCCGAGGACGAGCGCCACAAGGCCGCGCGCCTTCTCGCCGCGATGCGCTCGCTCGCCTTTCGCCAGGACGCGATGCACCAGGCGTACCTCGACTTTCGGTTGGCAAGTGCGCTACCGGAGCTTGCCGAGCCCGGCAGCAAGCTGCGGATGCTGGAGGAGCGAGCCTACCGGGTCCTCGAGAAGGCGGCGGCCGGGTGCGAGCCGGCGGCGCCGGTGCCCGCGGTCGCGGAGCTGATCGGCCCCTACCAAGTCTGGCACGACGCGCTCCGGGACGCGAGAAGCCATCAAGATGCGCACGCCAAGAATCTCGCGCGCGAGGTCCTGGTCGCGTTGGGCCTGCACCAAGCCCTGGCCCAGGCGATCAACACCTGCCACGACCGCTTCAACGCCCTCGACTGGCGGCTCTGGGACGAGGCGCATTTTTGAGGGCCTCTATCAGCCCTGGCCAGCGTTGAAGTGACTGGTCCGGCCACGTCATGGCGGTCCGGTTCATACACGTGACCGGCCGTCCGAGCCCGAGTTGCCCATTTTTCCCTTCGTGACCCGAAGCGCGCTTGGAAGTGCGTCGCTGGACAGCGGCTTGGACTGGCAGATGCTACGTGTACATCGACAACGGATCGCAGGCATGCCAACCGCCGCCGGGGTCTACGTGAGGGGGATCAGCGCCGCGCTGGGCGCGCGGTCTAAGGCAAGGGAGCGTGACAAGACCGAAGTGATGCTCGCCGCGATCAGCCAGGAAGCCTTTGCGCACGTGCCGGAAAAGCCACGGTTGATCGAAGAATGTATATGGATCGTCAAGCCCGGTGGCATGATCGTCTCCACCGGGCGCAAACCGGGATGAAGAGGCGTAAAAGATTGAAGAGGAGACGCCCTATGTTCGCACCATTCGCCATCACAGAGTGCACGGAGCAGCCGTCGATGAGCTTGCCGACAAGGGGAAGACGGAATTCGTTCCGATCATCAAAGAGATGCCGGGGCTGACCAGCTATACGATCATCGCCGGCAAGGACATGGTCTCGACCGTCAGCATCTTCGAGAGCAGAGCCGCCGCAGAGGAATTTACCAGGAGGGCCGTTGAATGGGCCGCTCAAAGCGTCACCAAGTTCGACGTCCCGACCGAGATCGTGGAGGGTGAGGTGATCGTCCACGTCCCCTGAGGCCCCGTGTCCCTGTCAGTGAACGATCCATGGCCCAGGTGAAAGTCTACGCGAGGCGCGCATTCTCGCGTTCGAGCCGGCCCTGGCGTTGTGGGGCGCCGGCCGGCTCGAACGTTTTCGCGGCGTTGGCGAGAAACTGGTCACGCCACTGGTAATACTGCGCCTGGCTGATCTCATGCTCGGCGCAGAGCTCGCCGATCGGCCGGCCCTTGAGCCCTTGGAGCACGATCAGGGCCTTCTGCTCGGGCTTCCATCTGCGTCGCTTCATGGCTGTCCCTCCCTGGTTCAGACAGCCACGCCATTCTCGGTTAGCTCAAGCGCCTTCGAAACGGGGTGCAGAATATGGGGCAGCCGCGACGGTAGCGCAGGGCTATGGGGATTCGAGGTCAGAGGAGAGGGCGGTGGCGTCGAGTTGGCAGCGGCTGAGCGATCGCTGGGCCCATGCAGGGTGGGGCTCTGGTTGGGTCGAAAGAGGGTGGAGGCCGTCGAGTGGTGGCTTGGCAGGCGCCATCGGCTGCTGATCGGTCGCATCGGAGCGCGTGGTGGCGAGGCTGGTGGTTGAGCCGCGACGATCGAAGGCAGCACGGCTGTTGGGCAGCTTGGTGGGTGGTCTCATGAGATGGCCCTCGGGCCGAGCGGTGGCGCGCGTTGCGGCGGGTGTTTCGGCTCGCAGCCGGGGGCGAAGATCTCGATGACGAGCATGCGGCCGCCGCAGCAGGGGCATGGTTGGGCGCGCGGCGCGCTCGCGTCAGCCGTTTCGGATGCCGTCACGGGGGGCGCCACGTGGAGCAGCTCGCGGGCGCGGGCCAAACGCCTCCCTGGTTGAGGTTGACACCTCGATCTTCAGGAACGCGTTCGCTGCTTACGATGATCTCACCGGCCGACGAGCGTGCTCGGCCCAAGCCGGGAACCACACCAATCTATCGCGGAGCGATTTAGTGCCTTGGCTAGGAACGCCCTATCCGAGGCACCGCCAGCCAAGGCCGCAGCACCCCTAGTACCGGACGTTCGACAGCCGAAGGTCGGCTTTCGCTGGGTTCGGTCGGCTCAACTAAGCGCTGTTTCACCTTTTCCGTTTTCACCTTGAGCCGATACTGCGGCAGTCATCTCGCTTCAGCATGGGAGCCAGGCACTCGGCGCGCTTCGGTCTTGGCTCCCGCCGATGCCAGAAGGCCTTGGCGGCCGGACGGTCAACGCTATGCGAGATGGTCAGCCTCACGACATATGCATTCGCGTAATTCCATGCTCGCTGCCACTCATCGCTAAGGGATGGTGCGACAGGCCTGTTCCCGAAGGCTGTCAGGTGGTTGCTGGCGCGGGGTCCCACCATTTGGACAGACGACTGCTCAACAGGTGGCTCGGCACGCCCTCGTAGTGCGAAACGTCGTTGAACAACATCAGCCGCGCCCGCACCGGATCTTTGAAGTCGAGGATGTTGAGACAGCAGGGTTGCTGGTCGAGGCGATCCCGGTAGCCACGTGCGTCGAACCCAAGGAGACTGCTGATCAGAAGGCGGATCGTCGCCTTATGGGAGACCACCAGCACGGTCGCGTCCGAATGATCGACCACGATCCGGCGGATCATCGGCAGTGCCCGGGCGAGCACGTTCAGCCCGGCCTCACCGCCTTCGGGCGCGAAGGTGAACGGGTCGGCCTCCCACCCGGCGTATTCCTCCGGAAACTGCGCCTCGACCTCCGAGCGCCGCATGCCCTCCCAACGTCCGTGGTCGATCTCACGAAGACCGTCGACCGGTACCGCTTTCAGCCCGTGCGGCGTGGTCGCGATGCTCGCGGTCTCGATCGTGCGCTTCATCGGACTGGCGAACACCGCCGACAGCGGCTCCTGCGCCAGCCGTTCTGCCAAACCGCGCGCTTGCTCCCGACCTACCTCCGACAGATCGACGTCGGTCGAGCCCGCGAATCGGTCCTCGGCCGACAGGATCGTGGCGCCATGCCGAACCAACATGAGTCGGGTGGTCATCTTGCCTCTCCTCCATGCGCGCCCCACGTGCTGACCTCGCGGCCAGCGAGGTGCTAGGCCGGTGATGGTGCTAGCCCGTCAGGAGTCGCTCGTCAAAGTCGGGCCCGCGCCCCGACCAATAGCTCGCTCTCTGGCGACGCTCATGGGAGCATGTGCAGGGCATCGGCGACGAAGTTTTCCCGCCGAAGTTGCCGATCTGAGCGTGAGAGCCAGGCGAGGCTCGTTCACGGCATCGCCGCCCAGGTCGAATAAGCCTTTACGGCGCCGCCTCCTCGAGGGCCGCAGTGACCGCTTGTGGGCTATCCTGCGACGTGACGAGGTTCGAGAACGACGGTCGCTTTCAACCTGGAGCCGGAGATCGGCGGCCCAGCGCGAACTGAGCCCGTTTAGGAGTTCACGGCCTGATCACCGGCATGATCGCTCGCGCTCGTGTCGCCGACCCGTCGAGTTCTCGCGGGGCTTTCTCTCATCCTCGCCCGACCGCGCAGGGAGAACTCTTCCCCGAAGCCGGTGAGCCAGACCTGTCGCGCGCCTCTTTCGAACAGCGCCGCCCCTAGCGTTTCCTCCAATTCCTTGATTTGCATGGGCAAGGCAGGCTGAGAGATCGCGCAGGCATCCGCCGCGCGTCCAAAGTGGCCGTGTCGGGCCAGCGCCTCGAAGTAGCGGAGCTGCTTCAGCGTCAGATTGATCATAAGCATACCTTATTGTAACGATCAGAAAATTCGACTTAACCTAATGAGACCGCTTTGTTAGAAGTTGTCAAGGGGGGGTACGGAATGGCCAATGTCGCAACTGCCGCGCATGACGGGCACAGACGATGCGTCGATGACTGATGTGCCGAGCAGCCTGAACGTTGGCGCCTTCGGCTCGATCCTGTTTCAGGACGGGCATTTTCGCGGGAAGCCCGTGCCCGGTCCACTCGTCCGGCGCGTTGCCATCGCGCCGGCCATCGCAGAGGATCGCCTTCCAGAGCATTCATGGCCCTTGTCCACGAAGCAGCTCAGCCAACGCAGCCACGATCGGAGAGAAAGCATGGACGATCTCGCGCCCACGTGCCCGGTGACGCACTCGCACACGACCCTTGGGGGCATGTCGAACCGGGACTGGTGGCCGAACCAGCTGAACCTCAAGATTCTCCACCAGAACTCCAGCCTGTCCAATCCCATGGGCGAGGCGTTCAACTACGCGGAGGAGTTCAAGAAGCTCGACCTCGCGGCCGTGAAGCAGGACCTCACCGCGCTGATGACGGACAGCCAGGACTGGTGGCCGGCGGATTTCGGCCACTACGGCGCGCTCCTCATCCGCATGGCGTGGCACAGCGCCGGCACGTACCGCATCGGCGACGGGCGCGGCGGCGCCGGCGCCGGCCAGCAGCGCTTCGCGCCGCTCAACAGCTGGCCGGACAACGCGAACCTCGACAAGGCGCGCCGGCTGCTGTGGCCGATCAAGCAGAAATACGGCGACAAGATCTCCTGGGCCGACCTGATGATCCTCGCCGGCAACGTCGCGCTCGAATCGATGGGCTTCAAGACCTTCGGCTTCGGCGGCGGGCGCGAGGACGTCTGGGAGCCCGAGGAAGACGTCTACTGGGGCGACGAGAAAACCTGGCTCGAGCGACGAGCGCTACTCGGGCGACCGGGAGCTCGAGAACCCGCTCGCCGCCGTGCAGATGGGTCTGATCTACGTCAATCCGGAAGGCCCGAACGGCAAGCCGGATCCCGTCGCCGCCGCCAGGGACATTCGCGAGACCTTCGCGCGCATGGCCATGAACGACGAGGAGACGGTCGCGCTCATCGCCGGCGGACACAGCTTCGGCAAGACGCACGGCGCCGGCGATGCGTCGCTGGTGGGCCCCGAGCCGGAAGCCGCCGGCCATCGAGGAGCAGGGCCTCGGCTGGAAGAGCAGCTTCGGCACCGGCAAAGGCGCAGACGCGATCACCGGCGGCCCGGAAGTCACCTGGACCACGACGCCGACGAAGTGGAGCAACAGCTTCTTCGAGAACCTGTTCGGCTACGAATGGGAGCTGACCAAGAGCCCGGCCGGCGCCTATCAGTGGCAGGCGAAGGGCGACGCCGCGACAATTCCGGATGCGTTCGACCCATCGAAGCGGCACGCGCCGACCATGCTGACCACCGACCTCTCTTTGCGGGTCGACCCGGTCTACGAGAAGATCTCGCGGCGCTTCTACGAGAACCCGGATCAGTTCGCGGACGCCTTCGCCCGGGCGTGGTTCAAGCTGACGCATCGCGACATGGGCCCGCGCGCACGCTACCTCGGCCCGGAGGTTCCGGCGGAGGAACTGATCTGGCAGGACCCCGTCCCCGCCGTCGATCACGAGCTGATCGACGCGCAGGACATCGCGAACCTCAAGGCCAAGATCCTCGCATCGGGACTTTCCATCTCCGAGCTGGTCTCGACCGCCTGGGCCTCGGCGTCGACCTTCCGCGGCTCCGACAAGCGCGGCGGGGCGAACGGGGCGCGCATCCGTCTTGCGCCGCAGAAGGATTGGGAGGTCAACCAGCCGGCCCAACTGGCGAAGGTGCTGGAGACCCTTGAGGGCATTCAGAAGGCGTTCAACGCCGCGCAGTCCGGCGGCAAGAAGGTGTCGCTCGCCGACCTGATCGTGCTCGGCGGTTGCGCCGCGGTCGAGCAGGCCGCGAAGAACGCCGGGCACGACGTGGAGGTTCCCTTCGCGCCGGGCCGCACGGATGCGTCGCAGGAGCAGACCGACGTGGAGTCCTTCGCCTATCTCGAGCCGGTCGCGGACGGGTTCCGCAACTACCTCAAGGACCCAGTACGCCGTTCCGGCGGAGGAGCTGCTGGTCGACAAGGCGCAACTCCTGACGCTGACCGCACCCGAGATGACGGTCCTCGTCGGCGGCATGCGGGCGCTGAATGCGAACTTCGGCCAGTCCGGCCACGGCGTCTTCACGAAGCGGCCGGAGACGCTCACCAACGACTTCTTCGTGAACCTGCTCGACATGGGCACGGAGTGGAAGGCGACCTCGGACGAGAACGTGTTCGAGGGGCGCGACCGCACGAGCGGCGAACTGAAGTGGACCGGCACCCGTGTCGACCTCGTCTTCGGTTCGAACTCCCAGCTGCGGGCGCTGGCGGAGGTCTATGCCTGCGACGGCGCGCAGCAGAAGTTCGTGCGCGACTTCGTGGCGGCGTGGACCAAGGTGATGAACCTGGACCGCTTCGATCTCGCCTGATCTCGACGGAACGGCGTTCGAGCGCGGCTGAATCCCAGCTGCGCTCGAGCGCCGGATCCTGGTGCTGATCGCATCCGCGCATTCTTGGGGTCGCCCAGGGCGCCTGGCAAAGAGTTCCAGCCATTTTTCTTGGTTTCGCCAACTTCACCCTTAGCAGCAGACGCGGCGGCCAGGTGGCCCGGAAGGGAATACCTGACCCAACTCGGACATCACGATCACCAACTTGCGGAGCAGGAGGGCTTCACGGCCGCTCTATGGCTGCCGTCTGCTCCCTGCTCATCCGCTTGACGCCGGATATTGTCGAGGCGGTGCTCGACGGACGGCAGCCAGAAGGGCCTCGGGCTGGCGGAGAGCTCGCGAACGCGCCGTTTGGATGGAGGAGCAGCGAAGCGTTTGGTTACTCTTGCGCTTCTGCGTTTGATCGCTCAGGTAACAGGGTTTGCGGCGACATCAGGAGTGTCAAGGTTGGCAAAAGGCAAGAAGAGGGGCGTGGACTCATCTGCAGATGCGGTTCTCAGCCCGAAGAAGATGACGCGCAAGGAGTTCGAGAAGGAACTCTACAAGCTTCAGGTCGAGCTGACGCGGCTGCAGGCGTGGGCCGTAGCCGAGGGTGCGCGTGTGGTCGTGGTCTTCGAAGGACGGGACACCGCCGGCAAGGGCGGCGTCATCAGTCGCATCATGCAGCGCTGCAGTCCTCGCGTATTCAAGCACGTCGCGCTCCCGAAGCCCTCTGATCGGGAGAAGAGCCAGCTCTACATCCAGCGCTACATCACCCACTTCCCCGCAGCCGGCGAGATCGTCCTGTTCGATCGGTCCTGGTACAATCGGGCGGGCGTCGAGCGGGTCATGGGATTCTGCAGCGACGACGAATACGAGCACTTTCTCCGGCTCGCGCCTGCGGTCGAACGCGAGATCGTCGCCAACAGCGGCATGATCCTGCTCAAGTACTTCCTGGACGTCAGTCAGGCGGAGCAGCGCCGGCGGTTCGCAGCCCGCATCAGCGACCCGGTCAAGCACTGGAAGCTGAGCCCGATGGACGTCGAATTGGTCCGTCGCTGGTGGGACTACACCAAAGCCTATCAGGTCATGCTCGAGGCGACCGACACCGCGGTGGCGCCATGGCACGTGGTCCCGGCCGACGACAAGCGGCGCGCCAGGCTGAACCTGATCCGCCACATGTTGAGCAGTATCCCGTACCACAAGGTCCCGGTCGATCTGCCGAAGGTTCCCAAAGCCGCGCCGCGCCCCAAGGGCGTCGAGGAGAGCCTCCGGGCCGGGCAGATTGTGCCTAATCTGTACTAACGGCCCCGCGGGCTTGCCACGCTTGACGCGTCGCCGAGCGGGCCACGACTAATTACCTCGCGGCTCCCAAACTCGGTTGGTCCGGCACGCTCCGTCCGAGCGCCGGAACACCATCGGGAACCAATCCTCGCGCAGCTTCTCCCCCGGCTGCATGCCGTGACCCGGGAACGGCGGTGAGGTGCGCCCGGGCCGTTCGACGTAGCTGGCATCATCGCCGATCAGCCGCAGGCTGAAGGCGCGGCGGCGGGAGGTGGCGGTGTTGCCTCGGGCGCCGTGCAGCGTCGCGAAGTGAAACGCGACGGCGTCGCCGGGCTCCATCTCCCATTCCCGGATGTCCATGCCCTCGGCATCGGGATCCGGGACCGGCATGTAGCTGTCCTCGTCGGGGTAGAAGTTCTCCTCGGACAGCCAGCGCGTCGGCAGCACCGGCTTTTCCCAGCGGTGCGAGCCGGCGACGCAGCGGAGCGCCGCCTGGCGCACCCGGTCCAGCGGCGACCAGAAACTCACCACCTGATCGCCCTCAACGAAGTAGTAGGGCCCGTCCTGGTGCCAGGGCGTCGCCTTGGACGTGCCCGGCTCCTTGACCAGGACGTGATCGTGGAAAACCTGGATGCTGTCCGACCCCGTCAGATCAGCCGCCACCTCCGCAGCGGGCGAGCCCCGCACCACCTCGTTGAACTCCGGGATCCGTGTCCAGTTGCAGTAGTCGTCGAAAAACCGGCCGGTCTCGCCCGCCTTCAGATTCTCCGCCGCATAGGGGCCGGGCTCCGCCATGTTGCGCTCGACGCCTGCGCGCAAGGTTGCCACGTAGTCCCTGAAGAGGCCGCGGACGAGGACGACGCCGTCTCGCCTGAAGGTTTCGATCTGCTCCTGGCTGATCAGCGGGTGGGTCATGTCCCCTCCTGAACTTCTTTCCCGGGTTAGTCGCTCGCGTCCGGAATTGCGAATAATATCTCGATATGCGAGAATTAGCTTCATGCTATATCTTACAATCCGGCAGATCGAGTACGTCGTTGCCGTGGCCAAAGCCGGAAGCCTGACCGCGGCCGCCGAGATACTGCACGTTAGCCAGCCCTCCCTGTCGGTGTCGCTGAGCCAGTTGGAAGATCGGCTGGGCCAGCGGCTGTTCGCCCGGCGCAAGGGCGCCCGCGTCCGCCTGACGGCCTTCGGCGAGGACTATGTGCAGCAGGCCGAGGCCCTGCTGGCGCTGGCGCGGCGGCTGGACGATCCCGCCGTCAGCCGCACTGCCGTGGAGGGGACGCTGCTCCTCGGATGTTTCCAGGATCTCGCACCCAGCCATCTCGCGCACGCGCTGCAAGTCCTGCGTCGAGCGTTGCCTGCCGTCGATTTGCGTTGGCGTGTGGCCGACTTTGCCACGCTCGCCCGGGAGATGATCGACGGGCGCATCGATATCTCAATAACCTATGATCTCGGTCTCGATTCCGGCTTCGACCGCATCCCCTTTGGCGAGGCCGTGCCGCATGCGTTCGTCGGCGAAGGCCACTCGCTCGCGGCTCGGGACAGTGTCAGCCTGAGCGAATTGGCCGGCTATCCCCTGATTCTTTTCGAGGAGGGACTGTCGGTGCGGCACGTTCTGGGCCTCTTTCGGCAGGTGGCGCGCTCGCCGGTGGTGAGCCACCGGGTGGCGGCGCTCGAGGTGATGCGCAGTCTCGCCGCCATCGGCGACGGCGTTGGCATCAGCTACACGGTGCCGCCGGGCGATCGCTCTTACGACGGTCGGCGTGTGCTGGCAGTGCCGATTGCCGACGAAGCCGCACGGGAGGCTATCATTCTGGCCAGGAATGCGACGCGGCCAGCCACGTCAGTGGTAGAGGCGGCGCGGCGGGAATTGATGCTCGGGCCGCCAGGCTCTTTCAGCAGGTAGCGCTTCCCGAGCCGCGCCGAGGCCCGGTTCCGGTCGTGTGAGCCAAAGGGTCAAGACTCGCCCTTAGTCGAAACGCAAGGAGGGGCCGCAACAGGTCGGCTCCAGCCCTTGATTGCCGCGGCGACTAACGCCGGTTCCTGGCTACGCTCGACCGTGGCGGCGCCGCCGGCGCTCGGCCGCTGTAGGTCACAGAGCCGACCCTTGGCCGCGGCCGTCGACCTTCTCAGGTTGACCCCAAGCGGTCATTCGAGGTCGATGGACGCGATCGCCACCCAATCGTAGACTTTGGCCAACCCGCGAAAGGGCAGGACCCGCAGGATGGCCGAAAGTATCGTGCAATGGCTCGACGAGCTCGGGCTCGGCCGATACGCACAGGCGTTCGCTGACAACGGTGTCGAGCTAGACCACCTTCCGCATCTGACGGACGATGACCTGAAGGAGCTCGGTCTGCCGTTGGGACCGCGTCGCCACCTGCAGGCTGCCGTACAGACCCTATCCGCAAATCAGCCATCCATCCGGCCAAGCACCGCTTCAGCGCAAGCCGCCGGGGCGCGAACTGCCGAAGCCGAGCGGCGGCAGCTGACGGTGATGTTCGTGCGATCTAGTCGGCTCGACCGAGCTGGCGGCGCAAGCTCGACCCCGAGGACATGGGGCAGGTGATCCGCGCCTATCATGGCGCCTGCGCCGAGGTGGTGGAGCGCTGGGGCGGGCACGTCGCCAAATACATGGGCGATGGTGTGCTCGCCTACTTCGGCTGGCCGCAGGCGCACGAGGACGAGGCCGAGCGGGCGGTGCGCGCCGGGCTGGCACTGACCGAGGCAGTCGGCAGACTGGCGATGCCGACCTGCGAATCCCTGGCGACCAGGGTCGGCATCGCGACCGGCCTGGTCATGGTCGGCGAGCTGATCGGCGAGGGCGGCGCACAGGAAGAGGCGGTGGTCGGCGAGACGCCGAACCTGGCGGCGCGGCTCCAGACGCTCGCGGCGCCGGGCAGCGTCGTCATCAGTCGGCGTACCCGGCGGCTCGTAGGTGGCCTCTTCGAGCTCGCTGATCTCGGTCCTCAGCATCTCAAGGGCTTCGCCGAGGCGGTCAGGGCCTTTCGGGTCCAGGGCGAAGGCCGTGCCGAGGGTCGGTTCGAAGCGCTGCACGGCGAGCGCCTTATGCCGCTGGTCGGGCGCGAGCACGAGCTCGGCATCCTGCTCGAGCGCTGGGACTGGGCGAAGGACGGCGAAGGCCAAATCGTGCTGCTCTCGGGCGAGCCCGGCATTGGCAAATCGCGTCTGACCCGCAGCCTGATCGAGCGCCTGGCCGACGAGCCGCTACACCCGGCTGCGCTACTACTGCTCGCCCTACCACACCAACAGCGCGCTCTACCCGGTGATCGACCAGATGGAACGCGCCGCCGGCTTCCAGGCGGAAGACACCGCAGACACCAGGCTCGACAAGCTCGAGGCGGTGCTCGCTCAGGCGACCGAAGGCGTCGCCGCGGTTGCGCCGCTGATCGCGGCGCTGCTCTCCGTTCCTGCGGGCGGGCGCTACCCGCCCGTGAACCTGACACCGGAGGCGCAAAAGCTCAGGACCTTCGAGGCGCTGCTGGGTCAGGTGGAGGGCCTCGCCGGGCAGCGCCCGGTGCTCATGGTCTTCGAGGACGCCCAGTGGATCGACCCGACTTCGGTCGAGCTGTTCGGGCTGATCATCGACCGCATCCAGCGGCTGCCGGTGCTCCTCTTGATCACCTTCCGGCCCGAGTTCACCCCGCCCTGGACCGGCTACGCGCACCTCACCCCGCTCACGCTCAGCCGGCTCGGCCAGCGCCAGGGGGCGCAGATGGTCGAGCGCCTGACCGGCGGCAAGCCGCTCCCGCCCGAGGTGCTCGAGCAGATCCTGCGCAAGACCGATGGCGTGCCGCTGTTCGTCGAGGAGCTGACCAAGACGGTGCTGGAATTCGGGCCTGCTCGCGGATGCCGGCGACCATTACGAGCTGGCCGGGCCGCTGCCGCCGCTCGCCATTCCGACCACGCTCCACGACTCGCTTGATGGCGCGCCTCGATCGCCTGGCGCCGGTCAAGGAGGTGGCCCAGATCGGCGCGGTCATCGGCCGCGATTCTCGGACATGAGCTGGTCGCCGCAGTCTCGCCCCTGCTCCGAAGCCGACCTCAGCGCCGCCCTCGACCAGCTCGTCGCCATCGGAGCTGATCTTCCGCCGCGGCAGTGCCACCCGATGCCACTTACAGCTTCAAGCATGCCCTGGTCCAGGACGCCGCCTATCAATCGCTGCTGAAGTCCAAACGCCAGCAGTTGCATGCCCGAATCGCTCAGGCGCTCGACCAAGGCTTCCCGGATGTCGGCGATAGCCGAGCCGGAATTGCTGGCCCGTCACTTCACGGATGGAGGCCTTGGCGAACAGGCGATCCCCTACTGGCGCCGCGCCGGCGAACTGGCCGCTGGCCGCTCAGCCAACCTGGAAGCGATCGCTCACCTGAGCAAAGGGCTCGAGCTCATCGGAGCGCTGCCGAACGCCGCAGAACACCTGGACGAGGAGTTGGCCGTCTGCTTGGCGATCGGTGGTCCGCTGATTGCAACCAAGGGCTATGCAGCTCCGGAGGTTGAACGGACCTACAGCCGGGCCTCGGCGCTGTGCGACCAACTGGGCCGATCGGCCGAGCTGTTTCCGGTCTTGCGCGGCCTGTGGCACTACCATCATGTCCGGGGCGAGCTCCGGCGGGCCCATGATCTCGCCGGGCAGCTCGTCGCGCTCGCCGAGGAGGAGGGGGCGCCGCTGCGCCGTGCGCTGTCTCGGCGCGCGCTCGGCACCACGTTGTACTCCCTCGGCCGGTTTGCCGATGCGATGGCGGTGCTGGACGAGGGCATTGCGATCGATGATGCGGTCGCGGCCTGGGAGGATCCGACTCACGTTCTGCTCTACACGGAGCGCGCCGGCGTCGTGTGCCGATTAGTCTCGGCCCGGGCCCTTTGGTTTCTCGGCTTCCCCGACCGCGCCCTGGCGAGGGTCGAAGCTGGCCTCGCCCTCACTCAACCCCTCGCGCACGCACACAGCCGCGCCTTCGCCCTGACCTTGGCCGCGGTGCTGCACGCCTTCCGACGCGAGTTCGATGCCGCGCGAACACGAGCCGAGACGGCGATTGGGATCGCGCGCGAGCATCACCTGCTGGTGTCGCTCGCGCACGCGACCATGTGCCGGGGCTTTGCCCTGGTTGGCCTCAGTGAGCGGGCGGAGGGACTCGCACAGCTGCGCGCCGGCCTCGCCGCCTGGGAGGCGACGGGCGCCCGCTTGCTCGGCACCCAGTGGCTTGGTTTCATTGCGGAAGTCCACCTCCAGGCCCGCGAGTTCGACGACGCGCTTGCGGCGCTGGATCGGGCAGCGGAGTCCACCGCTGCGACGGGCGAGTGCCACTATCAGGCGGAGATCTACCGGCTGAGGGGGCTGGTCTTCGCCGAGACCGGCGTTGCTGCCGAAGCGGCAGCGTGGTTGCAGCGGGCGATCGATACCGCACGCGGACAGCAGGCGAAATCGCTCGAGCTTCGCGCCGCGACCAGCCTCGCCCGCCTGTGGGCGGATCAGGGCCAGCGCCAGCAAGCCATTGACCTCCTCGCGCCGGTCTACGACTGGTTCACCGAGGGCTTCGACACCGCCGATCTCAAGGACGCCAAGGCGCTGCTGGACGAGCTGCGTTGACTTCCGTTCTTGGCTATTCTGCGACATGACGGAGTTCGAGAACGACGGCCGCTTTCAACCTGGAGCCGGACATCGGCGGCCTGGCGCGAACTGAGCCCGTCTATGAGTTCCCGGCCCTGATCACTGGCATGATCGCTCGCGCTCGTGTCGCCGACCCGTCTAGAATTATCGGCGGTTGCAGGGCTGTTGCGCCCATGACCTGGGAGGGGGTGTCATGACCGGCTCGGTGATGATCGACGTCTCGATCGGCCTCGTCCTGATGTACCTGATCGTCGCGCTGTTCTGCACGACCATTCAGGAGTGGATCGCCCAGGTCTTCAGCTGGCGGGCCAAGAATCTCGAGACCGCGATCATCCATCTGCTGAACGATGGCCAGCTCGATGGCAAGGCCACCTTGGACATTGCCTCAAACGAAGCGAAAAAGGTGCTCGACCACCCCCTGGTCAAGATGCTGGCGCCGGGAAGCAAGGCAGGCATTCGCACGGGCGGCCAGATCCCGTCTTACGTCCCGGCGACCAACTTCGCGCTCGCCCTGATCGACGTCCTGAAGCCGGTGCCGGCTTCGGCGACGAAGCCGTTCGACTTCCAGGGCCTGCGCGACGCCATCGAGATGCTGAAACCGACCGCCACCGGGGCCGGCAACGCGGAACTCTACAAGTCGCTCACCGCCATCCTCGACGGTGTCGACCAGGACATCACGGCCGCGGTCCAGGGCATCGAGAACTGGTTCAACGCCGCCATGGACCGTGCCTCGGGCTGGTACAAGCGGAACGTGCAATGGTGGCTCCTCGGCATCGGCCTCGTGCTGGCGGTCGCCTGCAACGCCGACAGCCTTCAGGTACTGATGCGGCTCAGCGCCGATGCCAGTCTCAGGGCGACCGTCGCCGCCATGGCGGCGCTCGCGAGCCAGGGCCAGGAGGAGATCAAGGCGAAGCTCGCCGCAGAGGCCGCGCAGGGCAACTTCATGAGCGCTTTCGGTGCCCTGCCCGTCGGCTGGGGCACCTGCCGGGCGACCACCGCGGACACGGGTCAACCCGGCGCCGCGCCGCAATCGCACTTCAGCCTGGTGGCGTGCTACCCGGCCCAGCAGCTGTCGCAGCTCGAGGCGGTGCTCTTCAAAATTCTCGGCCTTGCAGTGACCGCTCTCGCCGCCTCGCTGGGGGCGCCTTTCTGGTTCGGCCTGCTGCAGCAGCTGAACGCGATCCGCAGCACCGGGCCGAAGCCCGCCTCCACCAGCGCGAACTGAGGCCGGCTCGAGAGCGCTGGCCCGCCATCACCTCATGCCGGCAGTAAGAGGACCATCAGCTCCTGGTCGAAGTACCGGCCGGCGACCTTGAGGCCGCGCGGCTCGAGCCCGTAGGTCTGAAAGCCGAGGCCGCGGTAGAGCTGGCGGGCCGCCTGATTGCTCGTGGTGACGGTCGCGTGCAGCTGCTCGACCCGGCCCCGGGCGTAGTCGATGGCCTGTCCGACCAGGCCGCGACCGAGACCCTGACCACGCACCGGTGCGCGCACGTAGACGCCCCAAAGGACGCCCTTGTGGCATTTCTTGGCCCGCTCGGGCTGGGCAAAGCCGGCGCTGCCGGCGAGGAGGCCCTCGATAAAGGTACCGAACACTGCCCCCTGGTCCAGCCGTCTCGCCACCTCGGCGAGGCAGTGGCCGGCTTCCTCGAGGTGGCTCGCGGCAAAGGCCGCGGGATGGCGCTCGAGCGCCTCGAGCCGGAGCGCCTGGAAGGCCTCCGCGTCGGCGCCGCTAAGTCGCCGCATCAGGGGCGCGGGCGCGATGGTGGCGAACGGGTGAGCGAGGGGATTCATGGCTGGTCTCCGGGTGGCCCGCTTCGATACGGGGCCGCGAGGTCGTAGTCGGCGGCGCTGCCGCCGCGGCGCGCTTAAGGGAGCCGTCGTCGTCGGCTGGGCGCGCTTCGACCGGTGGAGACGAGCCAAGTCATGGCATGCTTCTAGCTTCAGCGCGCGGCGCGCGCAAGACTGCTCGCGACCCGGCGACGGCCGCGCAGTGACGCGGGTGGCGCGCGCCACGACGAGCGCAAGAGAATCGGCATGACGACCCTTCGACGACGCACTCACGAGATCCTCGAGCGGACCGAACCGGACGACCCGGCCGCGCGCGTCCTGAACGGCCTGCTGATTGCCCTCATCGTCGCCAATGTGGCCGCGATCGTCCTGGATTCCGAAGCCTCGCTCGATGCCAGGTATCACGTGTGGTTCTGGGCTTTCGAGTGGCTCTCGGTGATCCTGTTCTCGATCGAATACGCGGCGCGGGTCTGGACCGCGGTTGAGGGCAGCCACGGGCGCTATCGGGCGCCGATCCTCGGGCGCATCCGCTACATGCTGACCCCGCTCGCGCTCGTCGACCTGATCGCGATCCTGCCCTTCTATCTCGGCTTTCTCGCACCGGTCGACCTGCTCTTCATGCGGGTGTTCCGGCTGCTCCTGATCTTCAAGCTGACCCGCTATCAGGCGTCGATGAACCTGCTCGCCAACGTGCTCCGCAACGAGGCGGGTCCGATTGCCGCGGCGATCTTCGTGCTCGTGATGCTGCTCGTGGTCGCCGCGAGCTTCGCCTACCTCGCCGAGCATCAGGCGCAACCTGACGTCTTCGCGAGCATTCCCGACGCGCTCTGGTGGGCGGTCGTGACCATGACCACGGTCGGCTACGGCGACATGGTGCCGATCACACCGCTGGGCAAGCTGGTCGGTGGCGTGATCGCGATCATCGGCCTGGGCATGGTCGCCCTGCCGGCGGGCCTGCTCGCCTCCGGCTTCTCGGAACAGCTGCACCAGCGGCGGCGCGAGTTCGAGGCCGCGGTCAGCCGCATTCTGGCGAGCGGCACGATCACGCCGGAGGAGGGCGATCAGCTCAAGGAGCTGCGCGATCGGCTCGGGCTGACCGACCATCAGGCCGCCGAGATCACCCGCTGGATGGTCCATCGGCGCGAGCTCAGCCACTGCCCTCACTGCGGCCTGGCGCTGTTCCCGGTCGACCAGACGGAGCGCGCGGCGACCGCCGCCGATTCGTCGAGCGGATAGCCGACCCGCGGCGGGCGCGGTGCTATACCAAGCGCAGAAAGTCCCGACTTTCGCGCTTGGTCTGCGCGCCCGGGTTGGTGGCGCGGCGGGCGCGCCCCGCGCAGGTGAAGACTTCGCGGGACCGATATTAGGTCAGACGAGGCCGAAGTTGCCCACGTAGAGATCGCGCAGTTCGGCCAGAGCTTCAGCCGGCAGAGGGCCCATCTCGGCCGCCGCCAGCGCCTCCTCGAGATGCGCGAGCTCGGCCATCCCGACCAGGACGCAGGTGATGTCCGGATTGGCCAGCGCGAAGCGGATCGCGGTCTGCGCGCGGCTACCGTAGCGAGCGCCGAGGCGGGCGAACACGGCCCGCGCCCGCGCCGCTTCGGAGGCCAGATCGGCGCCGTCGGTGATCGCGATCTCCCGGCCGTGGCGGACCTCGGTCGCGATCACCCCCGCGGCCAGCACCCGGATGTTCATCACCGCGATGCCGCCCGCACGACACATCGCGAGCAGGCCGCCGAAGTCGTGACCCCGCCACGCCGGCGGCATGGTCCCGCCGGCGCTCGGATTGAGCAGGTTGTAGTAGACCTGGGCCGAATCGAACCGCGCGCTCGCGAGCACCTCGCAGCAGGCGGCCGGATCGCCGAGCGCGGTGATCCCGGTCAACCGGGTCAGCCCCTCGGCGCGCACCCGCTCGAGCGCGTTGGCGACGCCGCCCAGACCCAGCACCTGCTCGACGCCGATCAGCCGGTCGGTGGTGCGCGGCCCGATCGGATTGTGCAGCTGGACCAGGTCGACCGAATCGCGCCTGAGGCGTTTCAGGCTCTGCTCGAGGCTCGCCTCGACCTGCCCCCGGATGTCGACGAGGTGCTCGAGATCGAGCCGCACCTTGGTCGAAAGATAGGGCTTCTCCTCGACCTCCTCGAGCAGCCAGCCGAGCGCTTCCTCGGACCTGCCATCGCCGTAGGAGGGCGCGGTGTCGATCCAGTTGATGCCGGCGTCGAGGGCGCGCCTGAGCGCGGCGCGCTTCGTCTCGTCGTCCTGGTGGATCAGAATGCCGCCGACCCAGCCGCCGCCGAACACCAGCTCGGAGACCTCGAGGCCGGTCCGGCCGAACGGTCGATAGCGCATCGATGTGCCCTCCCCCATTCGTTGCACGACCGGGTTGGCGGCGCTGCGGCCCGGGTCACTAAGTGATCGGCAGCATGACGTGCTCGCGGAACGCCGGGCGCTGCTGCAGCCGCTCGCACCATGCCTCGAGATTCGGCAAGCTCGGCCGCTCGATCGGCAGGTTGTAGTAACGGTAGCAGGCGGCGCCGACCGGGATGTCGCCGATGGTCAAGGTGTCGCCAGCCACGAAGCGCCGATCCGCGAGATGCCCGTCCAGGACTCGCCAGGTGACGCCGAGCCGCTCCGCCGCCGCCTTGATCGCCGCATGGTCGCGCTGGTCCTCGGGCGTGCGGATCAGGCCCAGGAAGACCACCGTCATGTCGGCGAGCAGCGTGGTCTGCTGCCAGTCCATCCACATGTCGGCCCCGGCCCGCCTGCGCACGTCCTCGGGCCAGAGACGGCCGGCGCCGTAACGCGCCGCGAGATAGCGCACGCAGGCGTTGGACTCCCAGACCACGACGCCGTCGTCCTCGACGGTCGGAATCCTGCGGTTCGGGTTGCGCGCCCCGTAGTCCTCGGTATCGAGGCCGCCGAAGGCGCCGCCCGCGTCGATCCGCTCGTGGGCGAGGCCGAGCTCGCCGACCGCCCACATCACCTTCTGGACGTTGATCGAGTTGGTGCGGCCCCAGATCCGCAGCATGGCATCCCTCCCAAGAACGGATGTCGACTAGGCGTGTTTGTAACCTCAGTGCAACACGCGCGCCAGATGGCCGGGCCAGACGCACCCGCGCTCGGTGACCGTCAGGACCGGATCTGGTGGACCTCGATGATGTTGCCTTCGGGATCATAGAAGAAGATCTGATGCCAGCCGTTCGTCGCCCAGCCGCCGTAATCGGCATAGGCGATGCCCCTCGCGTCGAGACGCCGCTTGAAGGCCTCGATGTCGTCGG
Source organism: uncultured Alphaproteobacteria bacterium (assembly GCA_963815435.1). GTDB lineage: Bacteria > Pseudomonadota > Alphaproteobacteria > Geminicoccales > Geminicoccaceae > DATAOG01. Next base: position 212,713 of record CAWFGZ010000002.1, on the reverse strand, counting down.
TGCGAAAGGCGATGTGGCCCCGCTCCAGCGGGTTGATGGGCTGGCTGGTGCGAAAGCCGACCGCCAGATCCTTCTCCGCGAGATGCACCTGGGTCGTGCCGTCGGTGACGAAGGCCACATCGCCGGCATAGCCCTGGCTCGTGTCGCGGACCGCCTGCATGCTCGGTTCCGGCGCCAGATCGAGCACCTCGCGATAGAACTCGTCCATTGCCGGCACATTGGTCGTGCAGAAGTTGATGTGGTGCAGCCTGAGCTTCATGGCGTCCTCCTCACTCCGCCGCGCTCTTGCCCCGCCGCTCGGCGAGCAGCCCCTCGGCGCGCGCGAGGTTAGCTTCGGCGAGGTCGACGTAGTACGAAGCGCCCGCCGGTCGGAAGACCTCCAGGGCGTCGCGAAAGGCGGCGACCGCCTCTTGAAGCCTTTGCGTGCCGCCCTCGCGCTCGCCGAGCGTTGAGAGCGCGCCGCCAAGGTTGTTCTGGGTCATCGCCCAGTCGAGCGGGACGCGCTCGCGCGTTCTGACCTCCAGGGCGGCGCGATAGGCGCCGACCGCCTGCTTCAAACGTTTGGTGCCGCTCTCCCGCTCGCCGAGCGTCTGGAGCGCGTTGCCGAGGTTGTTCTGGGCCCCGGCCCAGTCGAGAGGGACGCGCTCGCGCCTCCACACCTCCATGGCGGCGCGATAGGCGACGACCGCCTGCGCCAGGCGTTCGGTGCCCTCCTCGCGCTCGCCGAGCGTCTGGAGCGCGTTGCCGAGGTTGCTCTGGGTCATCGCCCATTGCAGCGGGACGCGCTCGCGCGTGTAGACCTCCAGGGCGGCGCGATAGGCGCCGACCGCCTCTTCGAGCCTTTGGGTGCCGTCCTCGCGCGCGCCGAGCGTCGAGAGCGCGTTGCCGAGGTTGTTCTGGGTCATCGCCCAATCGAGCGGGACGCGCTCGCGCGTGTAGACCTCCAGGGCGGCGCGATAGGCGCCGACCGCCTCTTCGAGCCTTTGGGTGCCGTCCTCGCGCGCGCCGAGCGTCGAGAGCGCGTTGCCGAGGTTGTTCTGGGTCCCGGCCCATTGCAGCGGAACGCGCTCGCGGGTCCATTCCTCGAGGGCCCCACGGTAGGCGGCCACGGCCTCTTCCAAGCGCTCTGTGCCGTCCTCGCGCTCGCCGAGCGTCTGGAGCGCGGTGCCGAGGTTGTTCTGGGTCGTGGCCCATTGCAGCGGGACGCGCTCGCGGGTCCATTCCTCGAGGACCCCACGGTAGGCGGCCACGGCCTCTTCCAAGCGCTCTGTGCCGCTCTCCCGCTCCCCAAGCGTCGAAAGCGCGTTGCCCAGGTTATTCTGGGTCCCGGCCCATTGCAGCGGAACGCGCTCGCGGGTCCATTCCTCGAGGGCCCCACGGTAGGCGGCCACGGCCTCTCCCAAGCGCTCTGTGCCGCTCTCCCGCTCCCCAAGCGTCGAGAGCGCGTTGCCGAGGTTGTTCTGGGTCCCGGCCCATTGCAGCGGAACGCGCTCGCGGGTCCATTCCTCGAGGGCCCCACGGTAGGCGGCCACGGCCTCTCCCAAGCGCTCTGTGCCGCTCTCCCGCTCCCCAAGCGTCGAAAGCGCGGTGCCCAGGTTATTCTGGGTCCCGGCCCATTGCAGCGGGACGCGCTCGCGCGTTCTGACCTCCAGGGCGGTGCGATAGGCGCCGACCGCCTCTTGGAGCCTTTGGGTGCCGTCCTCGCGCTCGCCGAGCGTCGAGAGCGCGGTGCCAAGGTTGTTCTGGGTCGTGGCCCAGTCGAGCGGGACGCGCTCGCGCGTGTACACCTCCAGGGCGGCGCGATAGGCGCCGACCGCCTGCTCCAGCCACTTGCTGTCGCCGGTCTGCTCGCCGAGCACCGAGGCGGCGAGCGCGAAGGAATGCACCAGGCTGCCGCGCTGGTCCGCGTCGAGGCCATCCGGCATGTGCGCGCACAGGTGCCCGAGCTTCCCGGCCACCGGCTTCAGCACGTCGACCAGGTAGTGCCCCTGGCGCTGGGTTGCGGGCGCGACGCTCGCGGCGACCAGGGCGACCAGCACGGTCTCGAAATCCCGATCGAAGTCGAGCGGCAGCCCGGTATCGGCAAGCGTATATTCGCCGGTGCGGCGTCCCTGCGGCGAGCCGCGCTGCATCTCGACGCTGCGATCACTCGGCAGGATGCGGAGGCGCACGCCCTTGCCGGCGCTTGCGACATCGCCCGAGATCAGCACGTCGCCACGGCGAGTTGCGAGCAGTGCTCGCGCCTTGGCCTCGAAATCATCTCGGCTCTCGACGCCCCATTCCGGTCCGGGACCGATCGCGACCACATCGAGCCCGCGGTAGGGTTCGAGTGCCGCCGCCACGTGCCGCGTGTGGGTGCGCTTGTCGTCGTCACCCTGCAGATCGGCGACCAGGACCACGAACCGCTCGCCCGCCGGCAGCGGCAGATCCCTTTGCCGGATCAGGCCGGCGAGCCGTGCTGGGCTGGGCAGATACGCCTTCAGCGTCTCCCGGAAATACCAGCCTAAAAACCCAACGATCACCAGGACCGTCGGCACAAACACCTTCCAGGCTGTCCAGCCGCCCACCGGCAATCCCTTCGTCCGGAGTGCGCTCGCATTGTGCGCCTGTCGGCTTACGGCTTCAACCGGATCGCGCCCGCCTCTATGCTCCCAAACGTTGCGCGCGATCGAGGGGCGCTTCGCGGGGCCGAATGCTACAGATCTGGCGCTTATGCGCACACCCGTGCGATTGATCGCGCGATCAGCGTTGACTCAATCATCCAGATCACGCCCGCCGCGATCAATCGCGATCCGTATGCTAACTAACTGTGAACGCGACCGAATCAACCCATGGAGACGATTGCTGATATCAGTGGAGTCAATTGACTTGATGTTGATATCAGTGAGATTTCTCACCATTTGCGTCGGATGCGCCACTTCTGTGCTCTATCAAGTAAATCATGCGACATAAATCGGACAGTGCTGTGCGCTCTGAATGAAACTAACGGATCAATCTCAATTGATCGTCGGTCATTAACTTGTCTCAGATCCAAAGCCGATTTGGCGCATCGGCCGAAGGCGCCGTCTCATCTCCTCTCGATCATGCCGTTACAAATCAATCTGCCGTGCAAGCGCTCCTTCTCGGCATCAATCGTAACTCCACCCCCGGATCAATCTCAAGCCAAAATCGCCCCGGATTGAGTTCAATCTTGACCATCCGGCTCACCACCATAACCCCGTCTTCGAGCTGCCGCCGTCCTTTCCATCTCCGCCCCAATCTCCCGGCCCGCCCCCGTCCTTCGGGGTCGATCTTTCGGGCCCGCCTTCTGCCGCTGTCTATTTTCTGCCCACCCCCCCGCCCCGGCCCAATCAGGGCGCGGCGACACCTGTTCCACCATCCGCAACCCTGTCAAGCAATGGTTAACAAAGGGTTGCCGGCCGAAAGTCCGGCCGGGCGGCGCTGCCGCCTCAGACGTTGAAATAGCGCGCCTGCGGGTGGTGGAGGACGATCGCCGAGGTCGACTGCTCGGGCCAGAGCTGGTCTTCCTCCGAGAGCTCGATGCCGATGCGCGCGGCGTCGAGCAGGGCGAGCAGCTGACGCTGGTCGGCGAGGTTCGGGCAGGCGGGATAGCCGAAGGAGTAGCGCGAGCCGCGATAGCCCTGTTTCAGGAGTTCCGCCCGCTCGCGCGCATCGAGATGGCCGAAGCCGAGCTCGGAGCGGATCCGCTTGTGCACATATTCGGCCAGCGCCTCGGCCAGCTCGACCCCCAGCCCATGCAGGCGGACGTAGTCGTTGTAGCGGTTGGCGGCAAACCATTCGCGCGCGACGTCCGAGGCGCGCTGGCCGACCGTCACCACCTGCAGGCCGATGACGTCGCGCTCTGGTTCGGCCACATCACGCAGGAAATCGGCGATGCAGAGGCCGTTCGGCTTGGCCTGGCGGGGCAGGCTGAAGCGGGCGACCTCGCGCCCGTGATCCTCGGGGTCGAACAGGATCACGTCGTTGCCGGAGCCGGCCGCCGGCCAGTAGCCGTAGACCGCCTGCGGCCGGAGCACCCGCTCGGCCTCGGTCGCCCCGATCAGCTCGAGCAGGATCGGGCGCAGCTCCTTGGCCGCCCAGGCGAGGAACTCGGGCAGCGTCCGGCCGTCCTTCTTGTAGCCCCAGTGGAACTGGTAGAGCATGTTCTCGTTGAGGTAGGGAAGGAGCGCCCGGACCGGCACGTCCTCGACCGTCCGGGGCCCGAAGAAGGGCGGCTTCGGCACCTCGATGCCCCTCGAAAGCTCGTTCCGCCGCAGCCGCGTCTCCTCGACCTCGAGCGGACGAAGAGCGGCCGCGACGCCGTCCACCGCCGCAAGAGTCCGGGCGGGCTTCTGTCGCCGGGGCCTTGCCTTCTGCTGCTCCTGGCGCTCGGCGAGGTAGGTGTCGAAGCAGCCCGACATGATCCGGTCCATCAGGCGAAGGCCGTCGAAGGCGTCGCGGGCGTAGGCGACCCGGCCCGCGCCGTAGGCCCTGACGCAGTCCTCCTCGACGTACTGGCGGGTCAGCGCCGCGCCGCCGAGCATCACCGGAACGTTCAGGCCCTGGCGGGTCATCTCGAGCATGTTCTCGCGCATGACCACGGTCGACTTGACCAGGAGGCCGGACATGCCGATCGCGTTGGCGCGGTGCTCCGCGGCGGCGGCCAGGATGTTGGCGAGGGGCTGCTTGATGCCCAGGTTGACCACCCGGTAGCCGTTGTTGGTCAGAATGATGTCGACCAGGTTCTTGCCGATGTCGTGGACGTCGCCTTTGACCGTGGCGAGCACGATGGTGCCCTTCTGGCTGCCCTCGACCCGCTCCATGTGCGGCTCGAGGTACGCGACCGCGGCCTTCATGGTCTCGGCGCTCTGCAGCACGAAGGGCAGCTGCATCTTGCCGCTGCCGAACAGATCGCCCACGACCTTCATGCCGTCGAGCAGGTGGATGTTGATGATGTCGAGCGGCGGGTACTTGGCCAGCGCCTCCTCGAGATCCGCCTCCAGGCCCTGACGGTCGCCGTCGATGATCCGCTGCTTGAGCCGCTCCTCGAGCGCGGCCGGGCGTTCCTTCTTTTCGCTCGCCGCCTTGCGGTCGGCGAAGCGGGCCATGAAGGCGTGCAGCGGGTCGTAGCCCTCGCGCCTCCGGTCGAAGATCAGGTCGAGGGCAAGCTCGACCTCCTCGGGCGCGATCTTGTGCAGCGGCATGATCTTGGACGAGTGCAGGATGGCACCGGTCAGGCCGCGCTTCAGCGCCTCGTCCAGGAACACCGAATTGAGCACGTGGCGGGCGGCGGGATTGAGCCCGAAGGAGATGTTGGAGAGGCCGAGGATGATCTGAATGTCCGGGAACTCGGCGCCGATCCGCTCGATCGCGTCCAGGGTCGCGATGCCTAGGCCCGCGGTCGTCCTCGTTGCCGGTGCAGATCGTGAAGGTCAGCGGATCGATCAGAAGGTCATGGCGCGGCAGGCCATGGCGGTTGCAGGCGAAATCGACCAGGCGGCGCGCGACCTCGACCTTGCGCACGACGTCCTTGGCCATGCCGGCTCTCGTCGATGGTCAGCGCGATCACCGCGGAGCCGAACTTGCGGGCGAGCTCCAGACGCGCGCGCGGGCGGCTCCTCGCCGTCCTCGAAGTTGATCGAGTTCAGCACCCCCTTGCCGCCATAGAGCTCGAGTGCCGCCTCGAGGACCGGCAGCTCGGTCGAGTCGATCACCAGCGGGCTGTCGACCGCGCCGCGCAGACGGCCCACCACCTCGGTGATGTCGGCGATCTCGTCGCGGCCGACATAGGCCGTGCAGACGTCGAGCGCGTGCGCGCCCTCCTTGACCTGCTCGCGCCCGATCGCGACGCAGCCGTCCCAGTCGGCGGCCGCCTGACGCTCGCGGAAGGCTTTGGAGCCGTTGGCGTTGCAGCGCTCGCCGATCGACAGATAGGCGCGCTCCTGGCGGAGCGGCACGGCGCTGTAGAGGGAGGCGAGCTGGGCCGGCGGCGTCACGTCGCGCCGCTTCGGGCGCGGCCGCTCACCATCCTCGGCCAGACGGCGCAGCATCCGGTCGAGTTCCGAGATGTGCTCGGCCGTGGTGCCGCAGCAGCCGCCGACGATCGCGACGCCGTCCTCGGTGACGAAGCGCTCGAGCCAGGCGGCAAGATCGCGCGGCCCGAGCGGGTAGCGGGTGCGGCCGTCGATCAGCTCGGGCAGACCGGCATTCGGCTGCACGGAGATCGGCCCCGGCCAGCTCTCGCCGAGGAAGGCGAGGTGCTCGGCCATCTCCTGCGGGCCGGTCGCGCAGTTGAGCCCGATGATCGGCACATCGAGCGCCGCGACGATCGTGGCCGCGGCCGCGATGTCGGTGCCGACCAGCATCGTGCCGGTGGTCTCGACCGTGACCTGAACGATGAGCGGCACGGTAACGCCGGCCGCGCGCATCGCGGCACGCGCGCCGTTGACCGCCGCCTTGGTCTGGAGCGGGTCCTGGCAGGTCTCGCAGAGGATTACCTGGGCGCCGCCCGCCAGCAGCCCGGCCGCCTGGATGGTGAACGCCTCCTCGAGGCGCCGGTAGTCGACGTGACCGAGCGACGGCAGGCGGGTGCCGGGGCCGATTGCCCCGATGACGAAGCGCGTGCGGCCGTCGGTTGCTACCTTGGCGATCGCGTCTCGGGCCAGCTCGGCCGCACGCCGGTTGATCTCGAACGCCTGCTCGGCCAGCTCGAACTCGCCGAGCGTCACCGGCGAGCCGCCGAAGCTGTTGGTCTCGATCGCATCGGCACCCGCCTCGAGATAGCCGAGATGAATCTCGAGGATCAGGTCCGGCCGGCTCAGGTTCAGGATCTCGGAGCAGTTCTCCTTGCCCCAGAAGTCGCCCTCGACCGAAAGGTCCCGACCCTGGATCTGGGTCCCCATGGCGCCGTCGAAAAGGAGGACGCGTTGCTCGAGCGTCTTCAGAAAGTCCGCCATCGCGACCCCGCCTCAGGCAGCGTGCGCCAGGCCCGGCCAGAGGCCGAGCAGCCGGCAGGCCGCGATCGTGAGTTCGGCCCGGTTGAGGGTGTAGATGTGCAGCTCTCGAATACCCTCGATGACCAGGCGGCGGATCTGCTCGGCGGCCACGCTGGCGGCGACCGCGGTCCGCTCGACCGGATCGTCGTCCACCCCCTCGAAGCGCGCGGCCAGCCAGTCGGGCACGCCCGCGCCGCAGCGTTCGCTGAAGCGCTTGATCTGGCCGAAGTCGTGGATCGGCATGATGCCGATCGAGAGGGGCAGCCTGATCCCAGCCGCCGCCATGCGGTCGCGAAAGCGCAGCACGGTCTCGGTTTCAAAGCAGTATTGGGTGATCGCGCGGGCGGCGCCCGCGTCCGCCTTGCGCTTCAGATTGTCGAGGTCGGCCTCAGGACTGGCCGCCTCCGGATGGGTCTCCGGATAGGCGGCGACGCTGATCTCGAAATCGGCGATCGCGCGCAACGCTCGGACCAGATCCGACGCGAAGGGGTAGTGAGTGCCATTCGGCCGCACCTCGGAATCCTTCGGCCGGTCGCCGCGCAGCGCGACGAGGCGGCGCTCGCCCGAGGCCCAATACTGCCGTGCGATCGCGTCAATGGCGGCGCGGGGCGCACTCGCACAGGTCAGATGCGCGACCGCCTCGAGGCCGGCCCGCTCGCGTAAGGCGGCGACCCAGGCCGCGGTGCCCTCGGCCGGATTGCCGCCCGCGCCACAGGTGACCGACACATAGTGCGGCTGGAGCGGCTTCAGCTCCTCGACCGTCTGCCAGAGCCGTTCTTCGGCCGCCTCGGTCTTGGGCGGAAAGAACTCGAACGAGATGGCAACCTCGGGCCGCCGCTCGCCAGGCCAGGCGAAGGCGCGCTCGCTCAAGGGGATCGTCCTCTTGTCGTTCATGCGACGTCTCGTCCTGTGGCCGTGCGGCCGAGAGGGGGCTGATCGAAGGCTTCGACGGCGCCGATCCGCCGGGCGGGCCAGATGACCACGGTCAACGGATCGCCCTCGAGCCGGAACGGCGGCTCGAACTCGAGGCCGGCGGCGGCAAACCACTTCTTGATCTCGGCGTCGGCGAAGCCGAGCCGGCGATGGGCATGCTCCTGGCGCAGGAACTCCAGCCGGTGCGGCGCGAAGTCGACCACGACGAGCCGGCCGCTCGGCCGCAGGACGCGCGCCGCCTCGGCGAGCGCGGCCGCGGGATCGTCGGCAAAGCGCAGCACGTTGTGCAGGGTTGCGGCGTCGAAGCCGCCGTCGGGCAGCGGCAGATGGTACATGTCGCCATGCCGGACCTGGCAGTTGCGCAGACTGGTCCGGTCGAGATTGGCGCGCGCCACGGCGAGCATCTCCCGCGACAGGTCGACCCCCAGGCCGAAGCCGATCCGGGGCGCCATCAGCTGCAGAATGCGCCCGGTCCCGGTGCCGATGTCGAGCAGGCTCTTGGGCGGCTGCTCCCCGAACAGGCTGAGCAGCGCGGCTTCGACCTTGGCCTCGTCAACGTAGAGCGAGCGCACCTGGTCCCAGCGGGCGGCCTGGGCGGCGAAATAAGCTGCCGCCTGATCCCGGCGCGTCGCGCGAACCGCGGCCAGACGCTGGCGATCGAGGGCGAGGTCGGTATCTTCGGCTGGCAGCATACGGCAGAGATTGCGGGCGAGCCGCGCGCCCGGCCCACTCTGGGCACGCCGGTAGAACACCCAGCTACCCTCGCGAAAGCGCTCGAGCAGGCCGGCCTCGGCGAGCAGCTTGAGATGGCGGGAGATGCGCGGCTGGCTCTGACCGAGGACCTGGGTGAGTTCACTGACCGTCCATTCGCCCTGGCTGCAGAGGACCAGGAGACGCAGCCGGCTCGGCTCGGCGGCCGCGCGCAGGCCGCTCAGGAGGGTTTCGAGGCTGTCGGGCTGGTCGGTCATGGCCGATCCGTTGGTCTGGATATGCATATCTACATTTCTTTATGTCGCTATGTCAATCACAGAAAAAAAGAGGCGGCCTCGCGACCGCCTCAAGCAAGGTGGGGGAGTTGCGGGGTGGCTTAGCCGCGCGGCGTGGCCTCCAACCGGCACGTGACCGCATCGCCACGTGCGCCGAACAACCAGCTCATCACCGTGTCCTCGACCAGACGGCGAACGTCATCCGGATACAGCCGTAGGCTGGTCATCGCATCCGTCAAGCGACGTTCGTCCTCGAGACGCAGACCTTGGTCGAAGCGTTGATAGAGCAGGCTGTCCGGGCCGAGCACGTCCTCGAGACGACGCAGCAGACTGTCCAAGGTCACGATCCGGACATCGTTCATCGGCTGGCTCCTCGGGGGCCGGGCTCGGCGCCCGCCGCGCTGTTTACGTTTTGTTTACAATGGCCGGCTATCGCCCCGTGGCGCAACGCTGAAGCCGCGGGGAACGAAGTATCCGGGTAAGTCTCAATCACGCGAGGCCGCCTCGGCGGCAGTTGCTGCCGCCGCTCCGGGCTCGCTCGGCCGCGGGGCGACCGGCGTCAGCAATTATGGTGCGGCCGGCGATCCGGGCTCGCACAGCTTGCGGGTGCCTCTCGTGAAGCTTGATTCTCACCTGAGATCGTGCTGGTCACACGCTGACGCCAGCGCGCGGCTGCCGAGCGGACGCGCGGGCGGCAACGCGTTGTGGGGGACGCAGTGTGACGAGTTCGCTTCAGCCCAGATACGGTGCCGACCCGGGGCGACGGCCGTGTTGAAGGCTTCCCGTAGCCTCGCGCTCGCAGCTCTGCTTCTGACCGGCGGTCCGCTCGGCGGGGCGGCGATGGCTCAGGACAACGAGAACGACCCGCTGGAGCCGGTCAACCGGGCGGTGTTCCAGTTCAATTACGTGCTCGACGGTCTCATCCTCGAGCCGGCGGCGCGCATCTACCGCATGGTCACGCCGCAGTTCTTCCGCGACGGGGTGACCAACTTCCTGGCCAATCTGCGCACCCCGGTGGTGCTGGCGAACGACCTGCTGCAGGGCCAATTCCACCGCGGTGAGCAGACGCTCGGCCGGTTCATGCTGAATACCATCATCGGGGTCGGCGGCCTGATCGACGTCGGTGGCCACGTGGGCATGCCGGAGCGGCACAGTGAAGACTTCGGCCAGACGCTGGCGGTCTATGGGGTCGGCCCGGGCCCGTATCTCGTGTTGCCGGTGCTGGGCCCCTCCAACCCGCGCGACGCGATCGGCTGGGTGGTCGATTTTGGCTTCGATCCACTGTTCTACTTTGCGCCGACCGATATTGCCCTCGCCCGCTTCGGCACCAATGCCCTCTCGTTTCGTGAGCGCAATCTCGATCAGATCGACGAGCTGAAGCGGACCAGCATCGATCTCTACGCCGCGACCCGCACGCTGGTCCGCCAGCTGCGTGCCAACGAGATCCGCAACGGTGCTCCGGCCCCGATTGAGGACATCTACAAGGAAGACATCTATAATGAGGACGTTTACAAGGACACGGGGGGCTCGGGCGCCGGCGATCCGTCGGGCGGGGCTCTCGAGGATCCGGAGATCGGGCATGCTCAGTGAGGCCTTTGGCCGGCGCCGCCTGTTGTACGGCCTGCTGGTCCTGTTGCTGGCGACGATGACGGGGCTGCGTCCCGCGGCCGCAGCACCGAGCGCCGACAATGCCCGCGCGATGATCCAGACGGTGGGCGCCGAGGTGCTCGATGTGTTGCGCGACGGTTCCTTGAGCGACCAGCAGAAGTTCGATCGCCTGGTCGATCTGTTGAGCGGACCGATCGACCTCGATCTGGTGGGCCGGCTGATCCTCGGCCGTTACTGGCGGACCGCGAGCGATCAACAACGCGCCGAGTATCTGAAGCTGTTCCGCGCCTTCGCGCTCGACACGCTCGCCTCGAAGCTGCACGTCTACAAGGGTCAGGACTTCGAGGTCACCGGCGCCAAGCCGGTGAGCGACAATGATGTGCTGGTCTCGAGCAATATCCTGAGCAACGACGGGCCGCCACTCGCGATCGACTGGCGCCTGCGCGCGCGCGACGGTGATGGTTTCGTGGCGATCGATGTCATCGTCGAAGGCATCAGCATGATCGTGACCCAACGCTCGGAATTCGGCTCGGTGATCGAGCGCCATGGCTTCGACGCCCTCCTGGACGAGCTGCGCCACCGGATCCAGCGCCAGGCCTGAGTTCGGTTCGGATCAGTCCTCGCCGGCCGTGGCCGTGGCCGGTGCGGGTGCGTGCGTGCGCGCCGCGACCGGTAGCGTGAAGCGGAAGACGGAGCCGTGCGGCACCGCCGGCTCCACCCAGATGCGGCCGCCGAAGTGCTCGACAATCTGCCGGCAGATGGTGAGGCCCAGGCCCGAGCCCTGCGGCTTGCCGGTCATCGGGTCACCGCCCAGCTGGCGGAACTTCTCGAACACCGCCTCGCAGTGCTCGGGCGCAATGCCTGGACCATTGTCCTCGACGCTGATCGCCAGGTCGCGGCCTTCGCAGGCAAGGCGCACCCGGACCCGGCCGTGCCCCGCCTCGACGAACTTGGCCGCATTCGAGAGCAGATTGATCACCACCTGCATCAAGCGGTCGCGGTCGACCGTGATCGGCGGCAGGCGCTCGGCGAGCTGGGGCTCGATCTCGATCTGCTTGTCCTTGAACAGCCCGCTGGTCGCGGCAAGCGCATCCTCGATGATCGCGCGCGGATCACAGGTCGTCAGATGCCAGTCCATCTGGCCCGCCTCGATCTTGGAGAGGTCGAGGATGTCGTTGATCAGGCGGGTCAGACGTTCCGACTCCTTGACCACGATGTCGAGGAACTGATTGCGCTCCTCGAGGCGCAGATCGGGGTTGTCGAGCAGGATCTCGGAGAACGAGCGGATCGAGGTGAGCGGCGTGCGCAGCTCGTGGCTGACCGTCGAGATGAACTCGTCCTTCAGCCGATCGAGCTCGGTCAGACGCTGGTTGGCCCGCCTGAGCTCTCGGGTGGCCTGCTCGAGCGCCTGCGACTTCTGCTCCAGCTTGCGGCTGTACTCGATCACCTGCGAGGCCTCGTCCAGGATCGCCATGACCTCGTCTGGGCTGAAATCGGCGCCCTTGACCACGGTCGAGATCATCACCCGGGCCGAGGCGGCGCCGATCGCCCCGGCCAGCAAACGCTCGGCGAAATTGATCAGATCCGGATCCGCCTGCGCGTCGGCGGCCAGAGCCAGGCCGCGCATCCGAGCGTGCTGCGCGAGCGCCTGCCCTGCCCGCTCGGCGCCCACATAGCGCGCGAGCAGCGCCCGCAGATCGGCGACCGCGGCGCTACCCCGCCAGAAATGGGGGCCGCCGCTCAACCGGTCGACCTCCACGAACAGCGACGCCTGGACGCGCTCAAAGCTGCCCTGCCGCCCGAGCAGCGACCAGCCGACCAGACAGGAGACGTTGCCGAGCAGGCTCCAGAGCAGGGAGTGGGTAACCGGGTCGAGCCCGCTCACGCCGAACAGGGCGTACGGCTTCAGCAGACCGAGACCGAGCAGGCCATGGTCGAGGAAGGTCGCGTCGATCCAGCCGGAGCGGGCCAGCGCCGGCACGAGCAGCGTGTAGAACCAGATCAGGAAGCCGACGCAGAGCCCCGAGAGGGCGCCCCGCAGGGTCGCTCCCTTCCAGTAGATGCCGAACAGGATCGGCGGCGCGAACTGGGCCGCGGCGCAGAACGACACCAGCCCCGTGGTGACCAGGGCGTAGGACTCGCCGACGATCTTGAAGTAGGCGTAGCCGAGCAGCAGGATGCCGAGGATGCTGCCGCGGCGGATCGCCAGCAGGAGGCCGGACAAGTCCTCGCGTTCGTTCAGGCGCAGCCAGCGCAGGCGGAGCAGCACCGGCATGATCAGGTCGTTGCAGAGCATGGTGCTCAGCGCCACGGTCGCGACGATCACCATCGCGGTCGCCGCCGACAGACCGCCCAGGAAGGTGAACAGGGTGAGCAGATGCCGCTGCTCGACCATCGGCAGGAGCAGCACCATGAAGTCGGCGTCGACCGCGCCGCGCGGGAAGCGCAGCAGCCCAGCCAGCGCGATCGGCAGGACGAACAGGTTGATCGCCAGGAGATAGAGCGGGAACAGCCAGATCGCCTTGTTCAGATGGTCTTCGTTGATGTTCTCGATCACCGCCACCTGGAACTGCCGCGGCAGGAACAGGATCGCCATGCCCGCGACGCAGGTGAGCGCGAACCAGTCGGCGAAGGAGAGGCCCGAGCCGCGGAAGGTCAGGAGCTCGCCGTAGCCGGCGTCGATCGCCTGGCGGAAGACGTCGCCGAAGCCATTGTACAGACCGAAGGTGACGTACAGGCCGATGGTCACGAACGCGATCAGTTTGATCACCGACTCGAACGCGATCGCCGCGACCATGCCCTGGTGGTGCTCGGTCGCGTCGATGTGCCGGGTGCCGAACAGGATGCTGAAGGCGGCCAGCAGGAGCGCCACGTAAAGCGCCATGTCGCGCCAGAAGGGCGCCTCGGCGGGGTAGTCGAGGATCACCGTGACGCTGGTCGAGACCGCCTTCAGCTGCAGCGAGATGTACGGCATGATGCCGACCACGGCGATCAGGGTGACGACACCGCCAAGCAGCGCGCTCTTGCCGTAGCGCGAGCCGACGAAGTCGGCGATCGAGGTGATGCCGTAGGCCTTGGTGATGCGCAGCATCTTGCGCAGCACGAACCACCATAGACAGGCCATCAGCGTCGGACCCAGATAGATCGGCAGGAAGCCGATACCGCCCGCGGCGGCGCGACCGACGCTGCCATAGAAGGTCCAGGCGGTGCAGTAGACCGCGATCGAGAGAGTGTAGATGTAAGGGTTGTTGATGATGCTGCGGCCCTGATCGGCGCGCCGGTCGCCGAAATGCGCGATCGCGAACAGGATCGCCAGATAAGCGCTCGAGACCAGGAGGATGGCAGGGCCTTCGAACATCTCAGCGACCGCGCTCGACAATCAAGGCGAGCAGCAGGATCAGAGCGGCCCAGACGCCGAACAGATAAGCGAACAGCGGCGGCAGACCGAACAGCGCCTCGCCGGCCTCGGCCACGGCGAGCAGCGGGAAATTGATCAGGACCAGCCCGAGCAGAAAGACCGCGATCAGCCGCTTGCCGCGCTCGGCGTCACGCATGCCGGCCCCCCTCAGTCGCCCGCGGCCGGCTGCACCGGCGTCGTGCGACCGGCGCGCCCGGCCCCGAACTGCTCGGCCTGGCGGCGCCGCAGCGCACCCGCCCGCTCGCCGAGCGTCAGCGCGTCGCCGAGGGTGCGCACGCCCTCGGCCGCGAGCAGCTCGAGCAGCCGTAAGAACACCTGCGCCGTGCCGATCGCGTCGCCGAGCGCCTGGTGCCGGTCGACCAGCGTGACGCCGAAGCGCGCCGCGATCGCATCGAGCGAATGCTCGATGACGTGATCGTGCAGGACGGCGGACAACAGCAACGTGTCGAGCACCGGATTGTCGAAACGCACGCCGCAGCGCTCCTCGTCGCGCCGGACGAACGCCATGTCGAAGGCGGCGTTGTGCGCCACCAGAACGGCATCGCCCACGAAGGCACGAAACTGTGGCAGCACGATCTCGAGCGGCGGCCGCCCCTGGACCATGGCGTCGGTAATGCCGTGGAAGCGGATCGAGCTCTTGGGGATCGGCTGGCCGGGGTCGACCAAGGCTTCGAACACATCGCCGCTCAGCAGCCGCCGGTTGACGATCCGGACGCCGGCGATCTGGATGATCCGATCGTCGTGCGCGGGATCGAGCCCGGTGGTCTCGGTGTCGAAGACGACGTAGCTGAGCTCGCCGAGCGGTCGGGCGAGCTGCGGAACGGCAAGATCGCGGCGCCTGGTCAGAAGGTCGAAGTCGTAGAACTCGGGCCGGGGCGGCAGAGGCGCGGCGCCACTTCGGCGCAAGCCTAGCTGCTGCCGCCGCGGCGCCGGCAGCGGCAGACGCAGGAGGGCGAAGCCCGCGCGCTCGTGGCGCTGGCTCCAGAGCTCGCTCTGGTGATGGCGGAGCACCTCACGCAGCCGCCAGCTACTCTGGTCCGGGCTGAGCGGCCGATCGAGCCAGGCCTCGATGGTGCCGAGCGTCAGCGGCTCGCCCGGCCAGACCAGATCCAGCTCGACCCGCCGGTCGCGCCCGTGCGCTTCCAGGTCGAGCGCATCGACGTCGGTTGCGTCGGCAGTCCGGCGCGCCAGCCGCTCGAGCAGCAGGGTCAGATGATAACCGTCGCCGTGCAGCCAGAGACCGGGGCCGACCGCGGTCAGGCGCAGTCCGGCGGGATCGCCCGCCAGGCGTCGGTTGACCCAGCGCACCAGATCGCCGCTGTACAGGTCGGCGCGCGGCCAGTCACCCGCCGCCAGCCCCTCGGCGGCGGCGCAGAGCTCCTCCAGGCGCTTACTGAGCGCGGCGCTCTCCCGCTCCAGCACGTCGACAAAGGCGGCGCGCTCGGCGGGCTCCAGCTGGTGGCGCTCGCCCAGCACCTCGGCCGCCGCCCGGAGCGCGGCGACCGGCCCCCGCAGCTCCTCGCTCATCTGAGCAAGCCGGGCTCCCCGCTCCTCGATCCTGGCGAGACGCTCGGTCGCGTCCGCGAAATCGAGAACGAAGCCGGTTGCCACGCCCGCCGGATCGAGGATCAGGGCGAGGCGACAGCGGAGCAGCCGGGCGCCGTCGGCGGTCGCGCAGACGAACTCTTCGCGCTCCGGCGCGAGCGGGCGCGAATCCGCTCCGCCCTGGCGCTCGCGCAGCAGCTCGAAGGCATGGACGATCGGCTCGCGCGCGATCAGGCGATCGAGCGGCCGGTCGAGCCCGAGCTCGGGATTGCCGCCCAAAATGCGAAGCGCGGCGTCGTTGAACAGAAGGATGCGCCGGTCGGCCGAACAGGCGATCAGGCCGTCCGACAGATTGCGCAGCACCGCCTCGAGGCGGCTCTGCTGGTCGCGCACGCGCGCCATGGCGTTCTCGAGCGCCGCCGTCTGCTCGCCATGGCTCCGGCGCCAACGCTCGGCGAGTGCCAGAATCGCATCGACCAGCTCGCCAAGGCCATGGCCCTCGGGCGGCGTGATCGCACGCTCCGCATTGGCGTGAAGCAGGAGACTGATCTCGCGCGCGAGCGCCGTGCCCGGCTGTATCCAGCTCCAGTCGAGGACGAGCCAGATCAGCGCCTCCACGCCGATCAAAACCACGGCGACGCCCGTCCAGGCGAGCGGGGCGGGCAGGGCGTAGCGGGCGATCAGCCAGTCAGCGCCGACCGGCGCGGCGGCGGTGGTCAGGCCGAGCACCCCGAACAGCAACCAGAGACGCGTGCGAGCAGGCATACCGGTGCCGGTGGCAGCGATCCCGGCTCAGGCGGAATCGAGCATCTGCTTGACCCTCGCCACCAGCTCGCGGGTCGAGAACGGCTTGGTGACGTAGGCGTCGGCGCCGAGCGCCAAGCCTTTCTCGCGCTCGATCTCACGGCCCCGCGCGGTCAGCATGACGATTTTGGTCGTAGCCCAGGTGGGATTGGTGCGAATCCGCTGGCAGACCTCGAAGCCGTCGAGCTTGGGCATCATGACATCGAGCAGGACGAGATCGGCGGGCGCCCTGTCCAGCGCCTCGAGGGCCGCCTCGCCGGTCGGCGCGACCTCGACCTCAAATCCCTCCCGCTCCATCAGGAAACGCAGAGACATGACGATATTCGGCTCGTCGTCGACCACCAGCACCCGCTTGGCCATGGTCCGCTCGCCCTCCCCCGAACGGTTCGCCTTCCGTTCCGCCCATTAAACGCCATCCGGGCGCCGGTGTCAGGTCGATTTTGCGGCTCCGCAGCCGCGCGGGCGATGACCGCCAAAGCCTGTAGCGATGCAATTGGACCAACCACAGGCCTTTATCGATTGACCCGCCGGGCCTTGCGTCCCGGGGCGGCGGCCGAAAGATTTCAGGCGATTTCAAAATCGTGCAAAAATGATCGGATTGGCGAGAAGTTGACAGGTACGGCGGATGATCTGCCTCAGGCGCGCCATTGCCAGTGGCTTCTGCGCCTGGCGCAGACGGATGACAATTCATCGCCAAAAAAGCACAAGTAACGCTTGACGGCCGTCATCGCTTAGCAGTAGTCTGCAGCTCCGTTCATCACTCTGATGCAGAGCGTTGGGAGGATAACAGCGGCGGTGCGGGCCAGGCGGGGAAAAAAGCTGGCAACGCGGGTGACGGTCAGCGTCGACGAGCGGGACTATGAGCAGTTGTCGGCGCTGGCGGAAGAGCATCGCGTGTCCCTCGCCTGGCTCGTCCGCTACGCGGTTGGCGATTTCCTGGAGCGCTACCGGCAAGACCAGCTCGAGTTGCCGCTCGAGTTGACCAGCCGGCGACACTAGCAGACGGTCCTGGGCCGTCCGCCGAGGAGGCGACGGCGTGTGCGGGATCAGTTGCGGCGTTCACGGAAGAACCGCCGCAGCAGGTCGGACGCCTGGCGCTCCCCGATCCCGCCGTAAATCTCGGGCACGTGGTGGCAGGATGAGCTCGTGAAGATCCGTGGGCCGTGCTCCACCCCGCCGCCCTTCGGATCGGCGGCGCCGTAGTAGAGCCGGCGGATGCGGGCGAAGCTGATCGCCTGGGCGCACATCGGGCAGGGCTCGAGCGTAACGTACAGATCGCAGTCCACCAGTCGTGGCGCGCCGAGTTTGCGCGCGCCGGCGCGCAGCACGAGCAGCTCGGCGTGCGCCGTCGGGTCCTTGAGCTCCTCCGTCCGGTTGCCCGAGGCGGCCAGGACGCGCCCCCCGGCATCGAGCAGCACCGCGCCGACCGGCACTTCGCCTCGCGCCGCCGCCGCCTCCGCCTCGGCCAGCGCCCGCTGCATCGGTGTCGTCCCGGCGCTGCTCATGGGACCGCTCGAGGGAGCGCTGCGGCGTCTTCTAGTCGACCCGACCGTCCTATATCTAGCGCCAATGACCGTCGTTCGACCCCGGGCGGAAGACGCCACCTCATGACTGCATTGCCTGAGGCCAGAAGCGCGCGGCTGCGCCCCGCGCCTGCGCCCGGCTGGTCGATCCGCCCCGCCGTTGTCGAGGACCTCGACGCGCTGCTCGAGCTCGAGAACCGGTGCTTCGACTACGACCGGCTCTCGCGGCGTAGCCTTCGTCGTTTCCTGACCACCGACACCGCCAGCTGCCTGGTCGCCGAGCAGGCCGGCCGCGTGATCGGCTACGCGCTGGTCCTGTTCCACGGTCGGACGGCGCTTGCCCGCCTCTACTCGATGGCGGTCGCGCCCGAGCGGCGCGGCCACGGCCTGGGTCGCGCCCTGCTGCGGGCGGCGGAGACGGCGGCCCTCGATGGCGGCGCCGCGGTCATGCGGCTCGAGGTCAGCCCGGACAACGCGGCCGCGGTCGCCCTCTACCGCAGCGCCGGCTATGTCGATTTCGGCATCTACCACGCCTACTACGAGGACGACAGCGACGCCCTGCGCATGGAGCACGCGCTGGTGCCGCGCGTCCAGCCGATCGCCTGGCGGGTGCCGCACTACCGTCAGACGCTCGAGTTCACCTGCGGCGCCGCCGCCCTGATGATGGCCATGAAGGCGCTGGACAAGCGGCTTCGTCTCGATCGCCGGCTCGAGCTCCGCCTCTGGCGCGAATCGACCACCATCTTCATGACCTCGGGCCACGGCGGCTGCGGCCCGCACGGTCTGGCGCTGGCCGCCGCGCGGCGCGGCTTCGCGGTCGAGCTGTTCGTCAACGACGAGGGGCCGCCGTTCCTCGACACCGTCCGCCATCCGGACAAGAAGGAGGTCATGCGCCTGGTGCATGAGGACTTCCTCGACGAGATCAGGAAGGGCGACGTCAAGGTCCATCGGCACCCGCTTTCGGCCGACGAGCTGAGTGAGCGCCTCGCGGCCGGCGCCGTGGCGCTGGTGCTGATCAGCCAGTATCGCATCTACGGCGACAAGGAGCCGCACTGGATCATCGTATCGGGCTGCGATCAACGATTTATCTACGCCCACGACCCCTATATTGCCTCAGGTCACGCCACCAGCACGGATCGGGTGAGCATTCCGATCCTGCGGAGGGAATTCGAGCTTATGGCCAAGTACGGCCGATCCAAGCTGCGCGCCGCGGTCATCCTCAGCAAGCGGGACGCTACCCTCTGATGCAGGTCGTCCTGAGCGAGCAGCCACCGTCCGCGTTTCCGGAATTGCTCGCCCAGCTGGTCTGGCTGCCGCGCATCTACATCACCCGCCCCGAGAACTTTCGCGCCCGCTCCGTGCGGGTGGTCAATCTGAGCCGCGATTGCGTCTATCTCGGTACCGGCTACTACGCCTCGCTGCTCGCCGAGGCGCGCGGGCACAAGGTGATCCCTTCGGTCCAGACCATCCTCGATCTCGGACGGAAGTCCCTCTATCGGTTTGCGCTGCCCGAGCTGGACGCGGTCCTGGCCAAGCGCCTGGCCGAGCTGCCGGAGCCCTTGACCGAATTGGTCCGCCTGCTGGTCGCGTTCGGCGCCACCGAGGACGCGCGCTTCCTCGATCTCGCCCGCGCCGTGTTCGACCGCTTCCGCCATCCGCTGCTCGCGGTCGCGATCCGGCCGACCCGCAACGGCGGCTTCAAGATCCGCTCGGTCGAGCCGCTCTTGCCGGCCGAGCTCAACGCCGAGCAGGCCGCATGGTTCAATTCGGCGCTGGCGCGTTACCTCAAGGTGCCGTGGCGGGCGCGTCCCGCGCAGCCGGTACCCCGCTACAGCATCGCCATTCTGTACAATCCCCAGGAGGACCTGGCGCCCTCCAAACCCGCCACGATCGAGAAGTTCGTGCGCGTCGGCGCCCAGATGGGGCTCGAGGTGGAGCGGATCGGTCGGCAGGACTTCCTGCGGCTCGGCGAGTTCGACGCGCTGTTCATCCGGGAGACGACGGCGCTCACCAACCACACCTACCGGTTCGCGCGTAAGGCCGAGCGCGAAGGCCTCGCGGTGATCGACGACCCGAGCTCGATCGTGCGCTGCACCAACAAGGTCTATCTGGCCGAGCTCCTGGCCGCGCACGGCCTGCCGACCCCCAAGACCGTGGTGCTGGACCGCAGCCACCTCAAAGCGATCGGCAGCCAGCTCGGCTTCCCGATCGTCCTCAAGGTGCCCGACGGCTCGTTCTCGCGCGGCGTCTTCAAGGTCAAGGACGAGGCCGAGCTGAAGGCGCGGGCGAGCGAGCTGCTCGAGGATTCCGACCTGATTCTGGCCCAGGAGTACGTGCCGACGCAGTTTCGACTGGCGGGTCGGCGTGCTCAACCGTGAGCCGCTCTACGTCTGCCAGTACTTCATGTCCAAGAACCATTGGCAGATCGTCAAGCACGAGGCTGACGGCCGGTTCGAAGAAGGGCGCTTCAAGACCCACCCGATCAGCCAGGCGCCGCCCGAGGTGAGCGAGCTCGCCTGCCGCGCGGCCTCACTGATCGGCGATGGTCTCTATGGCGTCGATATCAAGCAGGCCAACGGCGGCCTGGCGATCATCGAGATCAACGACAACCCGAACCTCGACGTGGGCGTCGAGGATGCGGTGCTGAAGGACGAGCTTTACCGGCGCGTGCTGGCGGATCTGGTGCGCCGGATCGAGGCGCGGCGCAAGTAGCAGGAGCTACCGTTCGGGTCGAGGATGGCGATGACGGTTTTCGACCTGACCATTCCGGGGACGGTGACGGTCAACGGACTGCCAGGCATTGCCGCCGTCGGTTTCGACCTGCTGCGCGTGGTGGTGGATAGCCTTGATCTCGACTCGGAGCCACGACAGAGCCGGCAGGTGATGCTGCGCCTCAGAGCGCAGCTTCTCCGCAAGCATCGCTGCCTCGCGGACCGGCAGCTCGGCATCGACCACGATGTCGGCTTCGGCCTGCAACCGGTGACCGACCCATCGTGCCCGGGCGCCATCGACCGCGGCGATCCCAGGCACCTCCTCGGCGGCGTGGCGCAGCTCGGCCGTGATGTGGGGGTCCACGCCGTCCAGGAGCCGCGTGAACACCGCCTTTGCCGATTGCCAGACGATGCCGAGAATCATCGCGGTGATGACGAGCCCGACGAGCGGGTCGGCGAGCGGGAAGCCGAGCCAGACGCCGAGCGCGCCCAGCACCACGGCGAGGCTCGTGAGCCCGTCGACGCGCGCATGGTAGCCGTCGGCGACCAGCGCCGCGCTCTCGATCGAGCGCCCCACCCGGATGCGAAACAGGGCGACTGCCTCGTTGCCGAGAAATCCGACCACGCCCGCGACTGCGACCCAGCCGAGCAGCGCGATCGGCCGTGGCTCGAGCAGCCGATCACCGCCTCGCCAGCCGGCGACGATCGCGCTGAACAGGATGATACCAACAATGACGACCCCGGCCAGGTCCTCCACCCGGCCGTAGCCGTAGGTGAAGCGCGCGCTCGGCGGCCGCCGCGCCAGCGCGAACGCGATCCAGAGCGGGATCGCGGTGGCGGCATCGCCCAGGTTGTGGATCGTGTCGGCGAGGAGCGCGACGCTGCCCGAGAGCACCACGATAACCAGCTGTGCCGCAGCGGTGATCGCCAGGATCACGAACGACCATTTGATCGCCCAGATGCCGCGGGTGGTCGTGGCGATCGACGGATCTACCACGCCGTGGGTGTGGCCGTGATCGTGCTCGTGATGATGATCCCCATCTGCGCTATGGTGATCATGATCTCGGCGAGACCTAGCCAGGATAGTGCGGCGCCGAGCATGGGGCGGGGTCTCCGGCAGTCGCTAGAGGTAGCGCGCGATCGCCTTGAACTCCTCGATGGTCGTCCGCTGCTCGCGACCGGCCTGCCCGATCGCCGCTTCCAGGCAGTGATCGACATGGTCCTGGATGAGCGCCCGCTTGGCTTCTGCGATCGCCTTCTCGACAGCGCGCAGTTGTTGAGCGAGCTCGACGCAGGGCCGGCCGGTTTCGATCATCGTGATCGTGCTGCGCAGGTGGCCCTTCGCGCGCCTGAGCCGCTTGATGATTTCCGGATGGGTCTGGTGAAGGAGAGTTTCACGCATAGAACCTATCCTATCCCCCAGGATAGGATAGGCAAGTCGGAATTTGCGTGAGCTGCGGCGGCCGCGCTTATTTACAGCAGGAGGGGAAGCTGCTGGTCAGTCGGGGTGCCACTACCTGGGCGCCCACCCAGATAGCCTCGCGGGCGTGCATGAGTTGTGTCCAGAATCTTCTGCAAAATGGGTCATGGTCGCGGCGGTGGGCCCGGCGGCGATCGGCCGTGCTTGGATCGACTGGTGGCCCGAGCGTTCTGCTGGTGGATGGAGCTTCTTGATGCGCCGCTCGGCCGGTGACTAAGGACCGATTCCCCCGCCTCCGGTCAATTGCGGGCGGGTCGAAGCGTTTCCCGAGGAGGCGTGGCACGTTCACGGCACGTAGCGATCGCGCGGCGGTAGATCGCCATCAGGCAAGCGTAATTCTGCTCGGCGCTGTAGTGACGCTCGAACTGCCGCCTCGCCGCGCGGCGCATGGCGGCAAGATCGTGGCTGAGCAACCACCCGGCCTGGCGCGCCAGGTCGTCGGGATCGCCTGCGCGGAACAGGCGCCCCGTGCGGCCATGCTCGACCAGCTCCTCGAGCGCGCCGATGCGCGCCGCCAGGACCGGAACGCCGCGCGAGAACGCCTCGATGACCACGCGCCCGAACGGCTCGTACCATTCCGAGGGACAGATCAGGAAGCGCGCATCGTCCATGATCGCGCGGACCTGCTCCAGCGGCAACCGTCCGAGGCACTCGATCCAGGGCGATGCGGCAGCTGCATCCTCGATGAGGCTCGCGAGCGGCCCGGTACCGACGATCTTCAAGGGAAACGGCGGTTCCAGGCGTTGCCAGGCCTGGAGCAGCGTCGCCAGCCCTTTCTCCGGCGCGAGCCGCCCGACATAGAGCGCATAGTCGCCGCGACCGCTGCCTTGCCCTGGCTCGTCGTCGACGAAGTTCGGCTTGATCGCGACCCTGTCGGCGGGCAGGCCGCCCTCGATCAGCTTGTCGCGAGTAAAGCGACTTAGCGCAACGAACACGTCGACCTTGCGCTGCCAGGTTCGCACCATCCGGTGCGCAACAATCATGGCCGCCACCGCGGCCGAGGCGCTCCGGCTTTCGCGGTAGCAACCGTGCAGAACACCGGGCCACGGCACGGCCCGACCCATACAGTCCTGGCATACTCGATTGTCGCGAAACAGCGTCGCGGCCGGGCAGATGAGGCGGTAGTTGCGCACGCTCTGCACGACCGGGACGCCTTCCGCCTTGGCCGCATGGTGCGCCGCGGGCGAGATCAGCGGAAAGAAGTTCTGGACATGGACGACATCGTAGTGCCCCGCACGGAGCCGCCGTCGCAGCACGCCATAGGTCTCGGCCGACCAGACCGTGCGGGCCGCCGCGCGCACCCGGCTGAGCTCGGCGACGCGCACGTTGCTCTCTTCGTGGCTATCGACGTCGTGACCCATGGCGCGGAGCAGGCGGATTTCCGCCTCCGCCGAGACGCCCTCGCCACCCCGGATCAGATAGCGATTGTGAACGAACAGGATCCGCATGCGTCCACCTGCAGGAAAGTCTCGACGGCTTACCTGTGAGAACAATTTCTACGTGAGGATCGTTCCACCAGATCACTATTTACAAATCTTTTCATCCAGACGTTGACTGATCAGTCCTGCATTGTGACGGGGGCGTTGGTTGGGCCAGTCACGCTGCGTCACCATACACCAAATGTCGGGTTTTTCGATCCGCCGAGGCAGCAGCCGCCGGACGTTGCGGGGGCCGGATCCGGACGCAGCGGAGGCAGGCTTCGCGCGCGGCCCGCGACCCTCTACGATGTCCGACGGGCAAGAACGGGAGGGACGCGCCGATGATCGGCGTGTTGGGCGGGATGGGACCGGCGGCCACGGTCGACTTCATGGCCAAGCTGATCCGCCTCACGCGGAGCGGGCGTGATCAGGACCATCTGCCCCTGGTCGTGGTTTCCGACCCGCGGGTGCCCGATCGGGTCGCGCCGATTCTCGAGGGCCGCGGCGAATTGCCGCTTGCGGCGCTGCGCGAGGGTGTGCGCCGGCTGGAGAGGGCGGACGCCGAATGCATCGTCATTCCCTGTCACACGGCGCATTTCTGGTACCAGGAGCTGGCGTCCTCGACCGCGCTGCCGATCCTGCACATCGTCGACGCCGCGCTTGCCGAGATCGAGCGGCTCGAGGTGCCGCCGGGGCCGCTCGGCCTCCTGGCCACCGCCGCGACCCTCGAGGCCGGCCTCTACCAGTCGCGCCTCGCCGCGGCCGGCCATCCGGCGATCGAGCCTGCGCGCGACGTCATGGCCCAATGCGTGCTGCCGGCGATCGCGCTGGTCAAACGTGATCGCGCCGGCGAGGCGGCTCCGCTGCTTGCTCGCGCGGTCGAACATCTGAGGGCGCGCGGCGCCGGGCGCGTGCTGCTCGCCTGCACGGAGCTGCCGCTGGCGCTGGCCGCCGGGCCGCCGCTCGCGCCCTGCATCGATGCGACCGAGGCGCTCGCCCGCCGCTGCCTCGCCTGGTGGCAGGCCCGGTCAGAGCAGGAATAGGATCGCCGGGCCTGTGCCGCAGCCTGCCGGCGCACTTCGGGAGGAGCCGTCCTGCGGCTGCGCGATCCTCAAGGGGCGTCGTTTTGCAAGATCGTCACACAGCGGTGGACCTCGATTTCTCCCTTGCCTCTGACGAAAACCGGTCCCAGCGGTTCCCCGACACAGCGGCCGGCCACGTACGACCAGGCATCCGCGCTCAGGTAAACTGCAGAATTCGAGCCGAGCGTCGATAAGCGCGCCGCGACGTTCACGGTATCGCCCCAGAGGTCGAAGCTGAACTTGTCGCGCCCGACCACGCCTGCCACCACGGGCCCGACGTGGATGCCGACCCGGATCTTCCAGGCGGCCGGGTTGGTCCGGGCTGCCTCGGTGATCGCGAGCGCGCACCGGACGCTGGCCAGCACCGGATCGGCGTGGCGCTCGAGCAGGTTGGCGGTGGCCATCAGGCCGTCGCCGATGGTCTTGATCTTCTCGAGGCGATGCTCGCTCACCTGCGCTTCGCCAGCCTCGATCAGGCGGTCGAGGTTGGCGACCACCTCCTCGGCCGGATGCGCCTCGGAATAGCCGGTGAAGCCGACGATGTCGGCGAACAGCACGGCGACCCCCTCGTAGCGCCGCGGCGTGACCCGGTCCGACGCCTTGAGCTCGGCCACGGCCGACTCGGGAAGGATGGCGTGAAGCAGGCGATCGGCGCGTTCGCGCTCCCGCTCGATCTCACGCCGATACGCGACCTCGCGGTCGTGCCAGCGTTTCTTCTCGAGACAGGCGCCGATGCGCGCCTTCAGCAGAATCGGATCGAATGGCTTCGGCAGATAGTCCTCGGCGCCGAGCTCGATGCCACGGACGGCGCTGCTCAGTTGATCGAGCGCCGAGATCACGATCACCGGAATGTGCCGCAGCTTCGCGTCCATCTTCATGCGCTGCAGCACCTGATAGCCATCGAGCCGCGGCATCATGACGTCGAGGAGCACGAGATCGACCGGCTCGGCAGCGAGCCGCTCGAGCGCCGCCAGGCCATCGGCCGCGCTGATCGTCGCGTAGCCGAGCAGCTCGAGCTCCTGCTCGAGCAGGTCGACGTTCAACGGCTCGTCGTCCACGATCAGAATTCGCGCGCCTCCAGCCATCGGCGCTTCCCCGCTCAGAGCTTGGCTCCGCCCAGGATCCGGTCGAGCTTCTCGAACAGGAGCGTCTCGTCGATCGGCTTGGCGAGGTAGTCATCGCACCCGCAGGCGCGCGCCCTGGCCTCGTCACCCTGCATCGCGTGCGCGGTCAGCGCGATCACGGGGATGTGGCGGAGCGCGGGGTCCGCCTTGAGGCGACGCGACGCCTCCCAGCCATCGATCACCGGCAGCGAGAGGTCCATCAGGATCAGATCGGGCCTGAGACGCGCCGCTGCCTCGAGCCCGCTCGCCCCGTCCGGCGCGGTCAGGACCTCGTAGTCGTCCTCAAGAAGCTGCACGAGCAGGTCGCGGTTCAGCTCCACGTCTTCCACGATCAGGATCCTCGGCATCGGTCGATCCCTCCGCCTCCTGCGCGCCGCCGCAGGCAGGCAATGCCCGGCGCACTTCCTCGAGCAGGGTCGCGCGATCGAGGCCGCGCTTTTCGATGATCGCGAGCACGCGCCGCTGCAACAGCGCCCGCTCGTCGCTCGTGAGCGTCTTGGCGGTCAGCACGATCACCGGCAGTCCGGCGAGCGCCGGGTTCTGCGCCAGCTGCTCGAGCACACCGAAGCCATCGAGGTTTGGCATCAAGAGGTCGAGCAGGAGCACATCCGGCCTGCGCTTGGCAAGCATGGCGAGTGCCGCCCGACCGTCGTCGGCGGCCTCGATCTCGCAACCGAGATCCTCGAGCAGCTGGCGGATCAGATCGGGCACCAGCGGATCGTCGTCGGCCACCAGCAGACGGCAGGGCGGGGCGGCGACGCGCCGGAGCGCGCCGATCAGGGCATCGCGATCGGGCGGCTTCAGGAGGTAGTCGGACGCCCCGAGCCGGAAGCCAAGGTCCTTCTGGTCGACGATCGAGAGCACGATGATCGGAATGTCGCGGGTCTCCGGATCGGCTTTCAGCTGGTGCAAGACCTGCCAGCCGTCCTTCTGCGGCATCAGGATGTCGAGCACCACGGCGCCGGGCCGATGCTGGCGCGCCTTGCGCAGGCCATCCTCGCCGTCGCTCGCGACGATCACCTCATAGCCCGCCTCGGTGAGGTTCTCGCGCAGGAGATAGATCGTGTCCGGATCGTCGTCGATCGCGAGGATGCAGCGGTTCCGATCGGCCCGAGCCACCTCCCCCGCGGCTTCCGAGGCCTCCAATGACGGAGCGGCGGCCGGCGGTTCATAACGCGCCGGGAAGGTGAGCGTGAAGGTCGAGCCGACGTCGACCGTGCTCGCAAGGTCGATGTCGCCGCCGATCAGGCGGGCGAGGTGGCGGCTGATCGAAAGCCCGAGACCGGTGCCGCCGTGCTGACGCGTGCTGCTGCTGTCGACCTGGCGGAACTCCTCGAAGATCAGATCGAGGAACTCCTGCGGGATGCCGCAGCCGGTGTCGGCGACCTCGAGGACGATCCGGCCATCTCGATGGCGCGCGCCGACGCTGATGCTGCCGCTTTCCGTGAACTTGGCGGCGTTGCCCAGGAGGTTGAGCAGGATCTGGCGGAGCTTCTCCTGATCCGTGTCGAGCTCCGGCAGGTCGGGCTCGATCGCCTTGGCGAGCCGCACCCCGTCCCGGACCATCGGCTCGACCGTGCGCAGGCATTGATCGATCAGCGGCTCGAGCAGGAACGTGGTCAGCCGCACCTCGACCCGTCCTGCCTCGATCTTGGCCAGATCGAGCACCGTGTTGATCAGCGACAGGAGATGCTCGGCGCTGGTCAGGATCTTGCCGAGATTGTCGTGCTGCTTCGCCGGCAGCACGTCCCTGGCGCGGCGCATCACCAGCCGCGTGAAGCCGATGATGGCGTTGAGCGGCGTCCTCAGCTCGTGGCTCATGTTGGCCAGAAACTCGGACTTGTGCCGGCTCGCTTCGGCGAGCTCGCGCCCTTTCTGCTCGAGCGCCTCGAACAGGCGGGCATTCTCGATCGCCAGCACCGACTGGTTGGCGAGCGTCTGGACGAGGTCGACCGTCTCGGCGGCAAAAGCCCCGGGCGTCTTCCGGCAGATGACCAGGCCGCCCACCAGGCTGTCCTCGCGGAGCAGCGGCACGGCGAGCAACGCGCGATAGCCGGGCTTGCGGACCGTGTCGTACAGGGCGTAGCCCGGCTCCGCGTCGATGTCCGCGATCTGCACCGCAAGACGGCGCAGCCCGGCCTGACCGATCGCGCCTTCGCCCAGCCGGACCGGCCGCTCGGTGACCATCCGGAGCAGATCCGCGTCCATCTCGTGCGCCGCCTGCGGACGAAAGACCTGAGCCTTCTCGTCGAAGGCGCAGAAGATACCGGCGTCGGCCTCGGCGAGGGCGACCGCATGAGCGGCGATCGCACGCAAGACCGACTGCAGCTCCAGGGTCGAGTTCACCGCCTGGCTGACTTCGCTCAGCGCCCGCAGCTCCGCCACCGAGCGGGTCAGCTCGCGGGTGCGCGCCTGGACCTCGTCGAACAGACGGACGTTCTCGATCGCGATGACGGCCTGGTCAGCGAAGGTGGTGACCAGCTCGATCTGTTTGTCCGTGAACGGCTTGACGATATCCCGCCACATAGCGATCACGCCGATCACGGCATCCGCGCGCAGCAGCGGCACGCAGAGGACGGTTCGCTGCTTTCCCTTAGCTTGCGCCTCGAACCGGGTGTATTCGGGGTCGGCCAGCACGTCGGGAACGTGCACGGTCCTGCCTTCGAGCGCGGTACGGCCAGCTATCGTTCCCCGTCCGGGAACGACGGGGTTCTGCGCCAGGTACCGCATGAACTCCTCTTCCGTCGCACTGGAGGCCGCCGGGTGATACCTGCCGTCCGATCGAGCGTTCCAGATGACCGCCCACTCCGCATGACAGAGGCGTACGGCGGTCACGACGATCGCGTCCAGCACCGGCTGCAGCTCGGAGGTCGAGCGGCTGATGACGGTGAGCACGTCGCTGGTTGCCGTCTGCCGTTCGAGCGCCTCGGTCAGTTCGGTGGTCCGCGCGTTGACCTCGTCGAACAGGCGGACGTTCTCGATCGCGATGACGGCCTGGTCCGCGAAGGTCGTGACCAGCTCGATCTCTTTGTCCGTGAACGGCCTGACGATGTTCCGCAGCAGGATGATCACACCAATGACGGTATTCCCGCGCAGCAACGGCACGCCGAGCACGGTGCGCTGCTTTCCCTTGGCTTGCGCCCCAAACCAGGTGAATTCGGGGTCTTCGAGCACGTCGGGAACGTGCACGGTCCTGCCTTCGAGCGCGGCACGGCCGGTTATCGTTCCCCGTCCGGGAACGATGGGGTTCTGCGCCAGGTACCGTATGAACTCCTCTTCCGTCGCACTCGGGCCGCCAGGTGATACTTGCCGTCCGATCCGAGCTTCCGGATGGTCGCCCACTCTGCCTGGCAGAGGCGGGCGGCCGTCGTGACGATCGTGTCCAGCACGGGCTGCAGCTCGGAGGTCGAGCGGCTGATGACGGTGAGCACGTCGCTGGTCGCCGTCTGCCGTTCGAGCGCCTCGGTCAGCTCGGTGGTCCGCGCGTTGACCTCGTCGAACAGACGGACGTTCTCGATCGCGATGACGGCCTGGTCGGCGAAGGTCGTGACCAGCTCGATCTCTTTGTCCGTGAACGGCTTGACGACTTCCCGCCTTGACAGGGTGATCACACCGATCACCGCATTCCCCCGTAACAGCGGGACCCCGAGAACGGTTCGGATTCTCCCCCTTGGCCGCGGCCTCGAACCAGGTGAACTCGGGGTCCTCGAGCAGGTCGGGAACGTGCACAGTCCTGCCTTCGAGCGCCGCTCGGCCGACATCGTTCCGCGCCCGGGAACGACAGGGTTCTCCGCCAGGTAGCGCAGCAACGCCTCGTCAGCCTTGCTGGCGGCTGCTGTGTGATACTTGCCGTCGGAGTCGAGCTTCCACATGATCGCCCGGTCCGCGCGGCAAAGGCGGGCAGCGGTGGCGACGATGGTGTCCAGCACCGGCTGCAATTCGGAGGTCGAGCGGCTGATGACGCTCAGCACCTCGCTGGTCGCCGTCTGCCGCTCGAGCGCCTCGCGGAGTTCCTGTGCCCGCTCCTCGATCTGCCGGTAGAGGCGCCCGAGCTCCTCGCTGGTGCGGTTGACGTTGGCGGCGAGCGCGCCCAGCTCGTCGCGGTTCGCGACCTGCGCCCGCTGGCGAAGTCGCCGGCGGCGATCTGGCGAAGGCGCGCCTCGATCTCGGTGACCGGCCCGATCAGCGACCACGAGAAGACGTAGCCCAGACCCAGCGCCAGCAGGATGCTGCCCAGCGCGAGTTCGACCACGACCCGCCGCGACATTCATAGGCATGCTGGCTTGCCTCGATCCGCTCGAGCATGTCGGCCTCGGCGACGTTCACCAGCTCATTGGTGAGACGCTCGAGACGATCGGCGAGCGGCCTCGCCTGGCTCAGCTGCAGCTCGCGTGCCTCGGCGATCTGTCCGGCGCGGGCGCGCTCGACCGCCCCGGTGACGATCTCGATGAAGCGGTCGTAGTCCTGCCTGACCCGCGCCAGCAGATCCACCTCGTCCTGCTCCACGTACTGCAGCCGGTCGAGGTCGTAGCCGAACTGGCTGAGCTGGCGCAGCACGGCATCGAGCGTCCGCTCGTCCTGGGACAAGAGCGCGTTGGAGACGCCATAGAGCTGCCGGGTGGTGTCGTGCTGGACCTGCCGATAGGCCGCGATCTTGCGCTGCAGCCCGATCAGCTCCTCGGTCCGCTCGTTCATCCCGCTGAGCACGCGCAGCCCGACCGCGCCCAGCAGGATGAGCAGCGCGACCATCGCGAGAAACGCGACCAGCAGCTTGGTCTGGACCCGCGCCGGTGCGCGCGAGACCAGACCGACGGCGAAGTTGCGCAGGCGCGTCAAGGCTCGTTCACGAGGTCGAGGAGGTCGTGGCGGAACTCCTCCTCGTCGAACCGATAGCCGATGTATTGCACGCGCATGCTGCCCTGCCGGTCGACCAGCGTGGTCAGCAGCGTATGGTCGATCGCGCCGTCCGCCGCCTTGGTCACCGCCACGCCGTAACGATGCGCCACCTCGAGCACCCTCGCCGGGTCACCGGTCAGGAAGCTCCAGCCGGCGAGATCCGCTTTGAACGCCTCGGCATACTCCTTCAACACCTGGGGCGTGTCACGCTCCGGATCGATCGTGATCGATACGAAGGCGACCCTGGCGCCGAAATCCGGCCCCAGCTCGTCCTGCACCCGCGCCATCTTGTCGGTCAGCATCGGGCAGATATCGGGGCACGAGGTGTAGATGAAGGTCACAGCGACGACCTTGCCACGCAGGGACTCGAGCGTCACCTTCGCGCCATCCTGGGAGGTGAGCGCGAAATCGGGCGCGCCCCCAGAGTCGGTAATCGCTGCTCCTCCTCGTGGGCCGCCTCATGCGCCTGGACCAGCGCCGGGCCGGTCAGGAGCGCAAGGACAGAACCAACGCCGCGCGCATGGCTCACGCCTTCAGCTCGCGCTTCAGCTGGTTCAGGAAGCGCCAGTCGGTCCCTTGAGCGACGAGCGCCTTCGGGCTCGACTTGATCATGCCGACCTCATGGAGCCGGAGGGCTAGAACCGCAGCGTGTCCTCAGGGTCGTACTCCCGCCACTTCGCGTAGGGCACGTCACCGAGGCCTCTGCAGCGTATAGTCGTAGCGCTCGGTGAACCCGCCGTCGACCAGCCGCCGCGCGGCCCGCTTTGGCTCGCTGGCGCAGATGTCCGTAGCCTTGAGGACCGCGCGCACGACGCGCTTGGTCGCGACCGGATAATCTCTCACGTAGTCCGAGTTGCCCGCGATCATGCAGCAGAAATACTGCGACCATGGCAGGTCCGTCGCGGTCCTGAGGATCACGCGGCCGAAGCCCCGCGCCCACAGCGGGCGCCTCGAGCGGGCCGCCGAAGAACGCATCGCTCTTTCCGTCGACAAAGAGATCGATGGGAGTGGCTCCAGGGCCCGTGACCCAGGCGATGTCCTTGGCCGGATCGAGCCCGACATAAGTCGTCATGACCGAGAGAATGAGCCGGTTCGCATAACCAGTCTCTTCCAGAACAGCCACGGTTCTGCCCTTTAGATCCCGATGCTGTTGACGGGCTCTCGGGCGAACAGCTCGTGGCAGCCGGGATGCACGCCGGCCAGCACCTTGATCGGTTTGCCGGCATCCATCTGGCGCAGCGCCTCCGGCGCGTAGCTCTGCGAGAAATCCAGCTTTCCGTCCGCGACCATTCCCGCATCGGTGTTGCCCTCCTCGATATGGACGTAGCGGACATCGGTGAATCCGTCCGCGCGTAACAGCTCCTCGGCGACGTAGAGGGGCGCGTCGCAGACGCCGGATTCCTTGAGGAGCCGGACCGTGGTCGTCTCGAGCGGCGCTTCATCGGCGAGCGACGCGCGGGCGCCAAGCACACCAGCGGCCGTGGCCAGCGACGCGCTGGCCAGAAAATCGCGGCGGTTCTGAATGATCTGCATGCGAAGTCCTCCACCATGTTCGGCTCGGGCTTAGCCCGAAGCCATATTCACGCCTTCAACTCGCGTTTGAGCTCGTTCGAGAAAGCGCCAGTCGGTGCCCGCGGCGAGGATCTCCTGCGGGGTCGACTTGATCATGTCGACCTCGTGCAGGCGGAGCGCCCAGAACCGCACCGTGTCTTCGGCGTCGTAGTCGCGCCATCTGTCGTAAGGGACATCGCGCATTGTCTGAAACGCGAGTCGAAACGCGGCGTGACCCCGCCATCGACGAGCCGGCGCGCGGCGCCAGTCGGGCTCGGCGGCGCACAGATCGGCAGCCTTGAGGAAGGCGCGGAGTCACGCGCTTGGTCGCCACAGGATGGCTGCGAACGAACTCGCGGTTGCCGCCGCCACATGCAGCAGAAATATTGCGACCACGGGCTGTCTATCGAGCTGTCAACGACGAGGTGGCCGACATGCCGGGCCCGCAGATCCTGGAAGCTCGGCGGAAAGGCCAGGCAGGCGTCAACTTTACCCTGGAATAGCTCGTAGGGGCCTGGGCAATTGGGCGGGTCGACCCAATTGATGTCGCGAGGGTCGAAGCCGACGTAAGCCGCCCTGATCAGCGAGGAATAGGTGCTCGCTGGACCCCGAGCTCCTCCACGCCGACGGTCTCGCCCTTGAGATCGCGCGAACTGCGGACCGGCTCGCTGCGGCGAACAACCCGAAACAGCCCAGTGCACGCCGGCCATTACCGTGACTCGCCCCGCCGCGGTCGATCACTGTTCACCGATTGCGATGCAAAATGCCGATTGATATCCGCCCTGCCCTCCGCGACCGCTTCATTGACGGCCGCCGCGGACTCCGCGCTTACGTAGCGGACTTCGGTGAAGCCCTCGGCGCGCGAGCAACTCCCGGCGACATACTGAGGAGCCCAGCAGATCGTAGGTATCCGCATCAGCCGCACCCTGGTCGTCTCCAGCGGCGCCTCGTCGGCGAGCGACCCACGGCCGCCAAGCATACTAGCAGCCGCAGCCAACGACGCGCTGGCCAGGAAATCGCGGCGGCTCTGAATGATCGGCATGTGAAGTCCTCCACGATGTTCCGCTCGGGCTCAGCCCGAGTTCTATATTCACGCCTTCAGCTCGCGCTTGAGCTCGTCAGGATGCGCCAGTCGGTCCCTTCGGCGAGGATCGTGTTCGGGGTCGACTTGATCATGTCGACCTCGCGAGGCGCAGCGCGTAGAACCGCATCGTGTCCGCGGGGTCGTAGTCGCGCCAGGAGCCGTACCGCAACCTCGGTCAAGGTCTGCTCCGCATAGTCGTAGCGGTCGCGAAGCCGCCGTCGATCGAGCGCCGCGCGGCCGCGCAGGGGCTCGGCCGCGCAATGATCAAGGCCTTGAGGACCGCGCGCAGGCACGCGCTTCGTCGCCACGGGATAATTGTGCACGATGTCCCGGTTGCCGAGCAGCATGCAGCAATAGTATTGCGACCAGGGCCGCTCGGTTCCGGTGTTGAGGATCACGCGGCCGATCTGCGGGCGCGAAGCTCCTGCGGTCGGGCGGGAACCCCGAGGAATGCATCGGTCTTGCCCTCGGCGAACGCTCTCCAGGGCGCTGCCGCCGGGCGGCGGACGACCCACTCGATGTCCCGCTTCGGGTCGAGACCGATGTGCGTCGCCATCGCTCGACAGAAAGAGGTGCGGGCTCGAGCGCAGCGCACCGGCACGCCGACCCGCTTGCCTTTCAGGTCACATGATGCTGTCAACGCCCTCGTGGGCAAACAGCTCATAGCACCCGCGATGTACGCCCGCGAGTGCCGTGATCTGCGCCGCCCTCATCGATGGGCAGGATGACCGATCCGGCGAACGTGGAGGTGAAGTCGGCCTCGCCGCGTCCGATCATGGTCGCGCCGGGGGGCCCCTTCATGGCGGGCACAAAGCTGACATCGGTGAAACCGTCCGCGCGCAGCAGTTCGCCGGCCAGATACTGCGGTGCGATACAGATGCCGGCCGCTGTCGTGAGTTGAACCGTGGTCGTTTCCAGCGGCGCCTCGGCGGCGAGTGACCCCCGGGCACCGAGCAGGCTGGCGGCGCCGGCGGTGGACAGGCTGGCCAGGAAATCGCGGCGGTTTTGTCGAATTCGGCATCAAAGTCTCCTTTCCAATGCACGGGCCGGCGGGCAGCGAGCGCTGCCCGCAACGGCTTCGGACCAGCACGGGCAGCGCAGGCGCTGCCGGCAACGGCTTCTTACGAGCACGGGCAGCGCAGGCGCTGCCGGCGTCGCTCACTCAGGTCTTCGGTGTGGTTTCGAGGTCGTGCAGAAGCGCACCAGGCGGTGCGGCAGGCGAATATCGCGTCTGGGCTCGACCCGATCATGTCGGCCTCGTGGGACCGCCGCACGGCCCTTGGCCGCGCCCGGCCTCGAAATCCGGGTAACTACGCCCGACAGCCAAAAATTTTGCACGTCTTTTGAACGGAGCGCATCAGAGAGAAGGAGTGCCGATGTGAGGCGATGGCGGAGCGGTGCCTCCTGTGGCGCCGCGACTGAAGCCCGCGAGCTCACCAGAGGGGGACTCGGCCCGATCATTCCTTGCCCGGCGGGCCGGCGGGTTCGAGGGCGGCGAGCGGCACGTGGTCGACCTGCGGGCCGATCGCGATCAGGCGATCCTCGGCGCCCGCGACCGGCTGTCGATAGCAGTCGGGATCGGCGATCGTGCGATAGCAGTAGGCGAGGCCGGGCACGGCCAGCCAGAGCGGCGGCTGCTCGCTGGCGCAGCCGGTCAGCAGCAGCGTGAGGGCGAACACGCGGGCGGCGGTCATGCCCGCAGGGTCGCTCGAATGGCGCCGGGGGCAATCCGCGTTTCCCCTCGGCCCCGGTACCTCAGTGTATCGCAGTGATTTTGATCGGGCCGGCAGCCGGACCGGGCAGAGTGGCGCCAGTTGATCTCCGGATGGCCTCGGGGTAGTGATTCCTTCTGGCCCGCCGCCGGTGCGGTCGGGTCGAACTGGGAGGCACAAGATGAAGACTGGTATCGGCAGGCGCGGCATCGGCGCCCTCGGCGCCGCGGCCTTGGGCTGCGGCCTCGCCCTGGGCTCCGGCGAGGCGGCGGCGCAGATGAAATACGACGGCGTCGAAGCGACCGTCATGACCTTCAGCGGGCCGCAGATCGCCGAGCCGCTGCAGCGGCGCGCCCCGGACTTCAAGAAGCTGACCGGGGCGACGATCAACGTCGTGACCGTGCCGTTCTCCGATCTCTACAACAAGCTTCTGACCGACTTCGCTACCGGCACCAACAGCATCAACGGCACGGTCTTCGCGCCGCAATGGATGGTCGATTTCATCGAGCCCGGCTATCTCGAGGACCTGACCGATCGGGTCAAGGCCGACAAAGCCCTGCAATGGGACGACGTGGCGCCGTTCTTTCGCAACTTCAGCGCCACCTACAACGGCAAGATCTACACCATCCCCTTGGATGGCGACTTCCAGATGGTCTACTACCGGAGCGACCTGCTGAAGGAGGCGGGCCTCCCGCCACCGAAGACCTGGGACGACTACATCAACATCGCCAAGACCTTCCACGGCAAGGATCTGAACGGCGACGGCAAGGCCGACTATGGCTCGTGCATCGCCAAGAAGCGGAACGCCCAGTCCTACTGGATGATCATCTCGGTTGCCGGCGGCTTCCTGCAGTCCCAGGGCACCGCCCAGGGCGCGTTCTTCAACACCGAGGACATGAGCCCGCTGTTCGACAACGAGGCCTTCGGCAAGGCGCTCGACATCTATACCGAGACGACCAAGTACGGCCCGCCGGACGAGATCAATCTCGACGTCGGCGACACCCGCGGCCTGTTCACCACAGGGCGCTGCGCCCTCTCGGTCGACTGGGGCGATATCGGCACGCTGGCGATCGACCCGACGACCTCGAAGGTGCAGGACAAGGTCGGCGCGGTCATCCTGCCGGGCTCCAGCCAGGTGCTCGACCGCGCGACCGGCAAGCTCGTCGACTGCGACGCCAAGACGCTGCCCCCATGCCGTCGACGGCATCAACCACGCGCCGTTCGCCGCTTTCGGCGGCTGGTCGGGCGCGATCAACGCTGCCAGCTCCGATGAGGTCAAGGCGGCGGTCTACGACTTCTTCTCCTACATGAGCCAGCCGGCGCAGTCGAACGTGGACGTCACCATCGGCAGCACCGGCTTCAATCCGTACCGCATCTCGCAGTTCGAGAACCTCGACCTCTGGCTCAAGGCCGGGATGAGCGAGGCGGCGGCGAAGAACTACCTCGGCGCGATCGCCGACAGCCTGAACAGCCCCAACATGGTGCTCGACCTGCGCATTCCGCAAAACCAGCGCTACGAGCAGATCGTGCTCGACACCGCGATCAGCCGCCTGCTCGCGGGAGAAATAGACAAAGAGCAGGCGATGGCCGAGATCAAGAAAGGCTGGAACGAGATCACCGATGAGCTCGGCAAAGACCAGCAGCTCACTGCGTACAAGGCGACCCTAGGTATCCGGACCGACTGAGGAACCGGCAAAGCCGCGTAAGCGTTCCGGCGCGACGATCCGGCCGTTACCGGGCCGGGTCTCGCGCCGGCGCACCGCACGCCCGCCCGTTCGGCGGACTGCGCCCAACGCCTCGACCAGCACGCGCCGGCGGTGTTCGTCCTGCC
The DNA here is from genome assembly GCA_963815435.1 of uncultured Alphaproteobacteria bacterium. Lineage (GTDB taxonomy): Bacteria > Pseudomonadota > Alphaproteobacteria > Geminicoccales > Geminicoccaceae > DATAOG01. The sequence continues at coordinate 176,012 of CAWFGZ010000002.1, read as the reverse complement.
GGCCGTGCTGGTCGTGCTCGCCATGTCGATCTTTCCCCTGATCATCTCGCTCTATTTTTCGTTGTCGCGGTTCAGGTTCGTCAAAGGCGGCTTCGAGCTCAAGTTCGTCGGGCTGCTCAACTACAAGAAGCTGCTGCTCGGCAGTGAGCAGTTCCATTTCCTGGGCGACTTCGGGCAGCTTGGCGCGAGCGGCCTGGGCCGTCCTCGGCCTCGCCGCCCTGGCGCTGATCGCGCTCCTGGTGCGCTACGCGCGAAGCGCGGACTACGCCTTTCCGGGGTTGCTTCGGCGCTGCCCGATAGCCGTCGTCGTCTGGTTTGCCATCTCTGCTGATCGTCGCCACCAACACCGGCGGCGGCCACCCGGGCAGCCTGGTCGTGACGCTGTTCTACGTCGGCTTCGGCGTCACCGCGCAGTACCTGATCGGCCTCGGCCTCGCGCTGCTCTGCACCCAGAACCTGCCGGGCCGCAAATTCTTCCGGGTGGTCTTCTTCCTGCCCATGATGATCACACCGGTCGGTATCGCCTACACCTTCCGCATGCTGACCGACACCACCAAGGGCCCGTTCACGCCGATCTGGCAGTTTTTCGGCTGGGGCGAGACCTCCTGGGTGACCGATCCCTGGGGCGCCCGCATGGCGGTCATGATCGGCGACGCCTGGCAGTGGATCCCTTTCATGTTCATCGTGCTGCTGGTGGCGATCGAGAGCCAGCCTCAGGACCAGCGCGAGGCAGCCCTGGTCGATGGCGCCAATCGCTGGCAGACCTTCCGCTACGTCACCTGGCCGGCGATCGTGCCCGTCTCGATCACGGTCGTGATCATCCGGGTGATCGAGGCGTTCAAGATCGTCGACCTGCCGAACGTGCTGACCAACGGCGGCCCCGGCATCGCCTCGGAATCGATGACGCTGCACGCCTATGTCGCCTGGCGCGCCCTCGACCTCGGCGGCTCGGCGGCGGTCGCCTACATGCTGCTGTTCGTGGTCTCCTTGGTCTGTCTCTCGCTGCTCGCGTTCCTGCGGCGCCCGAAAGCACGGCCCCGCCGTGAGCGAGCCTCGTCGCAGCCCGGCCTCGCCTGGCTGATCCGGCCGCGCTCGGCCCTCGACCCGTCACCGCTCAGCATCGCGTTGGCGTACCTGGTCCTGGGCTTTTGGGCGTTCATCGTCCTGTTCCCGCTCTATTGGGTGTTCATCACCTCGTTCAAGCTGCCGATCGACGTCAACGACGGCCCCTTCTACATGATGTGGGTCGATTTCCAGCCGTCGCTGCACGCCTGGAAGTACATCTTCGTCGACCTCGGCCCCGATACCTTCAGGCCCTATCTCCACTCGGTGATCGTGGCGCTCGCGAGCTCGGTGATCGCGCTCACCCTCGGCAGCATGGCCGGCTACGGGCTCGCGCGCCTGACCTATCGGCCGCGGCTCGGCAACATCGGGCTGTTCGTTCTTTCGGTCGCGCTGATGATTGCCGCTGTAGTCGCCGTCGGGCTCGCCTGGGAGCTCGCGCTGGCGCTCGGGCTCGCCGTCTTCCTGCTGCTCGTCCAGACCGTCGGGCGGCGCTTCAAGCGGGCGCTCGGCAACGATGACATCGCGTTCTGGATGATCTCGCAGCGCATCCTGCCGCCGGTCGCCGTGGTCATCCCGGTTTACGTGCTGTTCCAGCAGGTCGGCCTGCGCGATTCGCTGGCCGCCCTGATCATCACCTACGTCGCGGTCAACCTGCCGATCGTGGTCTGGCTGATGCGCGACTTCTTCCAGAGCATCCCGATCGAGCTCGAGGAGTTGGCGATGATCGACGGCGCCTCGCGCTTCCGGATCTTCCGCTCGATCGTGCTGCCGATCGCGCGCGCCTCGCTCGCCTCGGCCTTCCTGTTGATGCTGATCCTGACCTGGAACGAGTATCTGCTGGCGCTCATGCTCTCGACCGCCAACACCCAGACGCTGCCGCTCCTGATCGCGGCGCAGAACGCGACCCGCGGGCCGCAGTGGTGGTACATGTCGGTCCTGATCCTGATCATGGTCGCACCGGTCGTGCTGATGGCGATGGCACTCGAGCGCTACATCCGCCGCGGCATGCTGATCGGCGCGGTCAAGGGCTGAGTGGACGGAGAGCGGCGGCGGGCGATCCGGAGAGCTCAGCTCGTTGCGGCGGGGGCAGAGCGCTCCAGGTGGATGGTCTGGGTCGGAAAGGCGAACGCGATGCCCTCCGCCTGCGCCTTTCGGTAGATCGCCAGGTTGATTGCCTGCTGGGTGTCCATGTAGCGGTTGAAGTCGGGATCCAGCATCCAGTAGACGATCTCGAAGATCAGGGCGAAGTCGCCGTACTTCTGAAAGTGGGCGCGATCGAACCGTACCTCGGGCTGCGCCTCGACGATTTCGCGCAGGAGCGCCGGCAGCCGCGCGAGCTGCTCGGCCGTGGTGTCGTAGGTGACGCCGATCGAGAACACCACGCGTCGCTCGGCCATGCGCTTGTAGTTGCGGATGCGGGTGGCCAGAAGGTCGGTGTTGGAGCACACCAGCTCCTCCCCGGAGAGGCTCCGGATCCGTGTCGTCTTGATGCCCACGCGCTCGACCGTCCCGAGATAGTCGCCAAAGACGATGAAATCTCCGACCACGAAGGGCCGGTCGAGCACGATGGCGAGCGAAGCGAACAGATCGCCCAGGATGTTCTGCGCCGCGAGCGCGATCGCGACGCCGCCGATGCCGAGGCCGGCGACCAGGGCGGTCACGTCGAAACCCAGGTTGTTGAGGATCAGCATCAGGGCGAGCGACCAGACCGCAACGCGGGCAAGCAGCTGGATGATCGCCAGCGCATTGGTGATCGCCGCACCCTCGGCGGCCTTCTGGGCAGCGTACCACGAGATCCAGCCGGCCACGATCCGGCTGGCCCAGAGTGCTCCCTGAAGGAACAGCGCGATGACCAGCGCGGACTCGATCACGCGCTGCGCCGCAGCGGGCACCTGCGCGACGAAGGCGCCGGCGTAGAGTGCCAGCACGAGCAGAAAGAGCCGCGAGGTGCCCGAGAGGGCGTCGCGCAACCCCTCACGCCAGCCGGGTGCGCGCGCCCCGCCCTCGCCGTGCAGGCGCCGGATCAGCAGCCGCCGGATCAGCGCGAGGACCAGATAGATCGCGATCCCTACGGCGAGACCCGAGCCCCACGCGATCATCCGCGTGGGCTCGAGCGGGATCGCCTCGACGTTCAGAATGGGCATATCCGGCATCGCTTTCGCGCTCCGCACAGTCGCCGCAGGGTTGCGCGGCAGGAGGATCAAAGCCAACCGCGCGAGCGATGCAACCCCATACCGAGCGCAGGGTGGCCCGACTTTCAGACTGCGTCCGCCCGCCAGGACTGCCGCGGCGATCGGGCGCGCTCGACCGACCGGCGCCCGCCGGTTAACGTTAACTCCGACTTAACCCCGACGTCCGAAGGTGATCACCGCCTGCGGTGGCGGGCTCAGCTTCCATTCACGTGAGGGTATCGGACCATGCTCTTCAAGCAGAATGCGCGTCCCGATCAGCCGGCGACCAAGTCCGCCGCCAGCAGCGCGCCATCGACCAAGCTGCCGTTGCCGCCCGCGCTCGCCGAGCGCATGCCGACCGCCGCGCCTGCGCCGGCGCCCGGCGCCGGCCTCCGCTCCCATGGCCGACGACGAGGACGGCGAGATCGGCAAGCGCCTGATCGTCGGCAAGGGCATCCAGCTCAAGGGCGAGATCACGGCCTGCGATCGCCTGGTCGTCGAGGGCCAGGTCGAGGTGACGATGAACGCGACGCGCGCGCTCGAGATCAAGCCCTCGGGCCATTTCATCGGCAGCTGCGAGGTCGAGGAGGCCGACGTCAGCGGGGTCTACGAGGGCGACCTGACGGTGCGCCGCCGCCTGATCGTGCACGCCAACGGCCGGGTCAAGGGCAAGATCTGCTATGGCGAGCTCGAGCTCGAGCGGGGCGGCCAGATCGCCGGCGAGCTGAGCGTGCGCGAGCTGCCGGCGCAGACGTCGGGCAAGCCGGGCAGCGCGCACCGCAGCGCCGCCTAGGACCAGCTTTCGAGCTTGGTCCTGGCCTCGGGGTCGGCGAGGCGCGCCGGGTGACCCGGCGGCTCCCTCTTGGCTTACGCGTTGGCGTCGAGCAGACCGGCGCCTCGTCCTGACTTGCCCGCGGTGAGGTCGACCGACCCGACCTCAGCCGGCCCGAGCCCGTCGAGCTATCCTCGGGACGGGTCACGCGAGCGCACTATCTGATCCAGCCGGCGGCGGCTAGAGAGTTTGATGGCGCTGCGCAAGGGCCTCCGGTGGCGCACCGGAAGCACTGACCTAGCGTCGGCGCGACAGTCGGCGGGCATTGCCGGTGACCCGGCGGTGCACCGGCTTGATGGCGTCGTGCAGGGCGCCGGTCCACAATCCGGCGAGCTCGAGCGGCAGCGCCGTCCGCCGGCCGTGGCCGGCGCGCGCCATGGCCAGCCAAGCCTGAAGCGGCCAAAGGCCAAGCGCCCACCAGGCCTGGCCGAACGCGCTCGGCTTTTCGAGGCTCATACGCCAGAACTCGCTCGCCTGCCAGGCCCAGGGCGCCGTGCTCGTCCCCCAGAGAATTGGCAGGCGCTCGGCCAGCGTGGCCATGGTCGCTGCCGGCAGCGCGGCGCCTTTCACGGCGATCGAGCCCGCGTCGCGCACCAAGCGTCGGGTCCGGCGGATCACCGGCGGCGGCCCAGGCCGGCGCTGCGTCGGGTGCAGACACCTCCGTGGTCAGGTCGAGCAGAGACTGGCCATCGCATCGCTGTGCTTCCTCCCGATCGTGCATCCGTCGGTTCGTGATCCGCAGGCCTTAGATAAGGCGACAGCGGACAATCCGCTACGGCCGACAGCGCTCGGGCGTCGCCGGGCGAGCCGATTTTGCCCTATGAGCAGGCCAACTTATGGCACCGGGCCTGCGCTCGGGGCGATACCGCTTCGCATCCGGCCGGTCGAGGCCCGGCGCGCGCATCCGATTTGCATCGCGAATTGGCTGCGGTCTGCGCTAACTATCCGTTCAGAGGCGAGTGCCGGCGGAATACGGACGTGGACATCGCGACTTGGCTGCGCGAGCTGGGGCTGGAGCGCTACGAGCAGGCGTTCCGCGACAACGACATCGTACCCGACGTCCTGCCCGAGCTTACCGATCGGGACCTGCAAGACCTCGGGGTCTCACTCGGCCATCGGCGTCTGCTGCTGAAGGCGATCCGAGCCCTGGGCGATGGCCAAGCCGACCTGCTTGCCGCCGAAGCCGGGCTTCCTCGGTCCCCACCCTCCGAGTCCGCACCCCGATCTGAGGCCGAGCGGCGGCAGCTGACGGTGATGTTCTTCGATCTGGTGGGCTCGACTGAGCTCTCGGCGAGGCTCGATCCCGAGGACATGGGGCAGGTGATCCGGGCCTATCAGGCCGCCTGCGCCGAGGTGATCGAGCGCTGGGGCGGGCATGTCGCCAAGTACATGGGTGATGGCGTGCTCGCCTATTTCGGCTGGCCGCAGGCGCACGAGGACGAGGCCGAGCGGGCGGTGCGGGCTGGCCTGGAGCTGGTCGAGGCGCGTCGGGCAGGCTCGAGCAAGCCGGCCGGCGAGCGGTCTCGCGGCGCGGGTTGGCATCGCCACTGGCGTGGTCATGGTCGGCGAGCTGATCGGCGAGGGCGCGGCGCAGGAGGAGGCGGTGGTCGGCGAGACGCCGAACCTCGCGGCGCGGCTCCAGGCGCTCGCCGAACCGGGCGCGGTGGTCATCAGCGGCGACCACGCGGCGGCTGCTGGGCGGCCTGTTCGAGCTGGCCGACCTCGGCCCGCAGCGCGTCAAAGGCTTCGCCGAGCCTCTTGCAGCTTTCCGAGTTGTGGGTGCGGGCCGCGCCGAGGGTCGGTTCGAAGCGCTGCACGGCGAGCGCCTTACGCCGCTCGTCGGGCGCGAGCACGAGCTCGGCATCCTGCTCGAGCGCTGGGCGATGGGCCAAGGACGGCGACGGCCAGGTGGTCCTGATCGCGGGTGAGGCGGGAATCGGCAAGTCGCGCCTGTTCCAGGCGCTACGCGAACGGCTCGGCGACGAGCCACACACGCCGCTCAGCCATTACTGCTCGCCCTACCACACCAACAGCGCGCTCCATCCGGTGATCGGCCAGCTTGGAGCGGGCGGCGAGCTCGATCGCGACGAGCCGCCGGAGGCGCAGGCTCGCCAAGCTCGAGGCGCTGCTCGCCCGGTCGACGCGACCGGCTGGCGAAGCCGCTGCCCTGCTCGCTGCCCTGCTCGGGCGTCCCGACCGGGCGAGCGTTACCCGGCGCCTGAGGCTCAGCCCGAGGGCAGAAACAGCGGACGCTCGAGGCGCTGGTCGAGCAGCTCGCGGGCCTCGCGGCACGCAGCCGGTGCTGGCTGTCTACGAGGACGCGCACTGGTCGACCCCTCGACCCTGGAGCTGCTCGACCTCGTGGTCGAGCGGGTGCGCAGGCTGCCGGCGCTCGTGGTGCTCACCTACCGGCCCGAGTTTAGGCCGCCGTGGTCGGGCCAGGCGCACGTTACGGCGCTGACCATGAACCGCCTCGGCCGCCGCCAGGGCGCCGCGCTGATCGACCGGCTCACCGGCGGCAAGCCGTTGCCCGCCGAGGTCCTGGATCAGATCGTGGCACGCACCGACGGCGTGCCCCTGTTCGTCGAGGAGCTGACCAAGACGGTGCTCGAATTGGGTCTGCTCGAGGACGCAGGCGATCACTACGAGCTCGCCGGCCCCCTGCCGCCGCTTGCGATCCCGACGACGCTGCACGATTCGCTGATGGCGCGTCTCGACCGCCTCGCGCCGGTCAAGGAGGTCGCCCAGATCGGCGCCGCGATCGGCCGCGAGTTCACTCACGAGCTTCTTGCCGCGGTGGCCCCGACTTTCGGAAGCCGACTCGACGACGCCCTTGACCAGTTGGTCGAACTCCGAGCTGATCTTCCGCCGCGGTACCCCGCCCGATGCCACCTACAGCTTCAAGCACGCGCTGGTCCAGGACGTCGCGTATCAGTCGCTGCTCAAGCCCCGCCGCCAGCAACTGCACGGCCGAATTGCGGGCGTCCTTGAAAAGCGGTTCTCGGAAACCGCGAGAGTGCAGCCCGACCTTCTGGCACGCCACTGCACAGAGGCAGGGCTCACGGAGAAGGCCGTCGAATATTGGGACGAGGCCGGGCAGCGGGCGAGCGAGCGGCTCAGCGCTGACGGAAGCCATCGCGTCACTTCGGCAAGGCCTTGGAGCTCTTGCGACCCTTCCCGACGCGTCGGCGCGCGCGGAACGAGAAGTTGACCTTCAGATCGCCCTCGGCGGAGCATTGATCTCAGCCAAGGGACACGCCGCGCCCGAGACCGGTCGAGCCTATGCTCGCGCACAAGAGCTGTGCCGGCAGATAGGCGACCGGGGCCGGTTATTTCCCTTGCTGTTCGGGCAATGGGTGTTCCACGTGGTGCGTGCAGAGCACGCTGATGCGCGAGAGATTGCCGGGCAGCTGCTCCACTCCGCCGAGCGGGAGCGGGATGTGGCTGGGCTGATGGTCGGCCACCGTGCGGCCGGAATTGGCGCGCTCTGGCGGGGTGAGCCAGTTGAAGCGCGCGGGCATCTCGAGCAAACTCATCGCCCTCTACGACCCGGAGCGGCACCGGTCCCTCGCCTCCCTCTACGCCTACGATCCGCGGCTTGCAGGCCTGGACTGGGCTGGGTTTCGCGCTGTTTCAGCTGGGCTACCCGGAGCAAGCCGTCGCGCGCTGCTACGAGGCGGTCGATGATGCCGAGCGGCTCTTGCATCCCGCGAGCTTAGCCTATGCTCTATTCCACGCATGCATGTTGGACCAGGTCCGCCGGGATACCCCGGCGTGCGGCAGCGAGGGTCGACGCTGTATGCACTCGCTGCCGAGCACGGCTTTCCACTATGGCGCGCATGGGCCGTAGCTTTCGACGGCTGGGCGGTAGCCCAGCAGGGTCGAGTGGAGGAGGGCATCGCGCGCATCGAAGACGGCCTCGAGCGCTTACCGGGCGACGGGTGCCGCGCTGTATCGTGCCGTACTTCCTCGCTCTTTTGGGCACGACGCACGGCATCGCAGGTCGAGCTGTCGAGGGCCAGCGCTTGCTAGCCGAGGCTCTGGATGCGGCGAATGCGAGCGGCGAGCACTGGTTTGAAGCGGAGCTGCATCGGCTCACGGGGGAAGAGCTGCGCCTGGCCAGCGGCGATCGGGCCACGGCCGAAGCCTGCCTCCACCGCGCCCTGGCCGTCGCCCGCCAGCAGAGCGCCAAGCTTTGGGAGCTGCGCGCCGCGACCGCCTCGCCCGGCTCTGGGCCGATCAGGGCAGGCGCGCAGAGGCCCGCGACCTCCTCGCACCAGTCTACGCCTGGTTCACCGAGGGCTTCGACACCGCCGACCTCAAGGACGCCAAGGCATTGCTCGACGAGCTGTCATAGGGCCTTATGCACTCGTCACCGATTGAGAACGGGTTCAGCTCTTGGCCACGCCTTTGCGCATCCAGCCGGTCGAGGACCGGCGCGCGCTCAAGCAGTTTCTGATGATGCCGGCGCGGCTCTATGCGGGCGACTCCGAACTGGATTTCAGCCTCTGACGTTCGAGCGCCTGGAGCACCTGAACCCGAGGAAGAATCCCTATTTCGAGCATGCCGAGGTCGCCTACTGGATCGCGTTTCGGGGCGAGCGGCCGGTCGGGCGAATCAGCGCCCAGGTCGATCGCCTGCATCTCGAGCGCTACGGGGATGCGACGGGGCATTTCGGCTTCCTCGAGGGCGAGAACGACGACGAGGTCTTCGCTGCCTTGTTCGAGACCGCCGAAGCGTGGCTCGGAGCCCGCGGCATGCGCCGGGTGACCGGCCCCTTCACCCTGTCGGTCAACGACGAGACCGGGCTCCTGGTCGAGGGCTTCGACACGCCGCCCTATCTGATGATGGGCCACGTGCCGCGCCACTACGGCCTCCGGATCGAAGAACGGGGCTACCGGAAGGCGAGAGACCTGATCGCCTATGCCTTCGACGTGGTCGCGCCACCGCCGCCTCGCGCGAGGCGCATGCTCGAGCGTCTGAGCAAGGGCGCCGGCCTCAGCTTTCGCCCGATCGAGATGCGCCGCTTCGACGAGGAGCTCCGGACCATCGTCGATATCTTCAACGATGCCTGGTCCGACAATTGGGGCTTCGTGCCGATGACGCCCGCCGAGGTGCGCCACATGGGCAAGAACCTGAAGCCGATCGTCCGCGCCGAGTACGCCTGGATCGGCGAGGTGGACGGCGAGGCGGCGGCGATGACCGTGACGCTGCCGAACATCAACGAAGCGATCGCGGATCTTGGCGGCCGGCTGTTGCCGTTCGGCTGGGCGAAGCTGCTCTGGCGCCTCAAGGTGCGGGGCACCCGCTCCGCCCGGATGCCGCTCATGGGCGTGCGCAAGAAATATCAGGGCACGCAGAAGGGCGCCGCCCTGGCGCTCGGCGTGATCGAGGCGGTCCGCAGCTGGCATGCCGAGCACGGCGCCAAGGAGGCCGAGCTCTCCTGGGTACTTGAGGACAACCGCCCGACCCACGACATCATCCGGATGGTCGGCGGCCGACCCTACAAGACTTATCGGGTGTATGAGAAATCGTTGACGTGATCAGGCCTGAGGACGAGGAGACCGGCGGGCAGTTTACCGCTCTGGTGCTCGCCGGTCGCCGGGGCGGCGACGATCCGGTCGCCCGCTATTGCGGCGTCGAGCACAAGTGCCTGGCGCCGGCAGGCGGCCTGCCGATGCTGGTCCGGGTGGTCGAGGCGCTGGCCGCCAGTCCGAGCATAGGGCGGATCTTCGTCGCGCTGGAAGACCCGGCGCTCCTCGATCATCTGCCGGCGCTGCGGACCTGGCGGGAACGGGGCCGCTGTCGCGGGCTCGCGAGTGCGGCCACGCCGAGCCTGAGCGTGCTTGCCGCCCTGGAGCAGATCGCCGACGCCCTGCCCGTCCTGGTCACCACCGCCGACCATCCGCTGCTCAGCGTGCCGATCGTCGAGCAGTTCTGCGAAGCCGCAAGGGCGAGCGGCGCCGATCTCGTCGCCGGTCTGACCACGGCGGCGGTCATTCGCGGGGCCTATCCTCAGTCGCAGCGAACCTACCTTCGCTTTCGCGACGCGCGCTACTCGGGCGCCAATCTGTTCGCCATTCTGACGCCGCGGCGGCCCGCGGGCGGTCGCGTTCTGGCGCCGGGTCGAGCAGGAGCGCAAACGCCCCTGGCGGATCGTCCGGGCCTTCGGCCTTGGCCCGCTGCTGGCCTATTTCTTTGGCCGCCTGACGCTGGACGCGGCCATGGCCCGCGCCTCGGCGGTGATCGGCGTCTCGCGTCGCGGCCGTGCGCCTGCCCTTCGCGGAGGCCGCGATCGACGTCGACAAGCCGGCCGATCTCGATCTGGTCAATCTGATCCTCGCCCGGCGCGGGTGACGGTGGCATGCCTCTCATCGTGCTCGACGAATCAACCAAAATATTCTATATGTTGACCGGCTTGCGCGCCGCATGACGCGCTCCGATCGGTCGGCTGACAGACGATCAGCGGTGTTCAGGCTTGCCCACATCTCGGACCTGCATATCGGCCCGCTGCCGCCGGTCACGGCTGCGGCAGCTCGCGAACAAGCGCTGCCTCGGCTACCTGGCGTGGCGCTTGCGCAAGCAGCGGGCACACCGGACGGAAGTCCTGGAGGCGCTGCGCCGCGATCTTCAGTCGGAGGCACCCGATCACGTCGTGATCACGGGCGATCTGGTCAACCTCGCGCTGGAGGCCGAGTTCGTGCAGGCGGGTGCCTGGCTGCGGCGGCTGGGTCCGCCCGAGTGGATCTCGGTGGTGCCCGGCAATCACGATGCCTATGTGCCGATCGAGCGAGAGCGCACATGGGCCCATTGGGCCGACTACATGACCTCCGACGATCCCGGGTCAGATCACGGCAATCGGTTCCCCTTCCTTCGCCGGCGCGGACCGCTCGCCATCGTCGGCCTGTCGAGCGCGGTCGCGACCGCGCCGGGCATGGCGACCGGGCGAACTCGGGGCGGCGCAGCTTCAGGCTCTCGATCGGCTGCTCGCGGATCTCGCCGCCGAGGGCCGGTGTCGGGTCATCCTGACGCATCACCCGCCGCTTAGTGGCGCAAGGATGTGGCGAAAACGCCTCACCGATGGCGCAGAATTGCGCCAGGTCGTCGCCCGCCGGGGCGCAGAAGTGATCCTGCACGGCCACGAGCATGCGCCGCGAGCCCGCCAGCTCGAGGGGCCGCGCGCGCCGATTCCGGCGCTCGGCGTGCCCTCGGCCTCGAGGCTGGACGCGCGGCCTGAACGGCGCGCCCAGTATCAGATTTACCGCATCGAGGCGGCCACGGAAGGCTGGCGCATGCGGAGCGAGGTTCGCGGCTTCGATCCCGCCTTGGCGGATTTCGCGCCGGTCTCCTCGGGCGTCTCCGATCAGCTGATGGTTGGTGCTGGCCGCTTGTCCGCGGCCGTCCCGCAGGCGCGCCCGTGATCCGTATCGGGCTGCTCAGCAATCCGAACAGCCAGCGCAACCAGCGCGGCCTCGATGATCTGCACGCTGTGGTGGGGAGAGTTCCAGACCTGCTGCACGCTGAGGCGGACAGCAGCTCCGACCTGCTCGCCATTCTCGGCGATTTTGCCCGCCGCGAAGTCGGTCTTCTGGTCATCAATGGCGGTGACGGCACCGTCCAGCGAATGTTGACCGCGCTCTTCGAAGCCCGGCCGTTCGAGCGACAGCCCCCGATCGCGCTTCTGCCGCGGGGTATGGCCAACATGACCGCCGCGGACGTGGGCCTGCGCAGACCGATCGACCGCGGCCTGCACCGTCTTGTGCGAAGTGCGCAAGCCGGAAAGATCGACGATCATGTCCAGACCCGACACATCCTTCGGGTCGAGAATCTGCCGGGAATACCGCCGCAGCGCTGCATGTTCTTTGGCGCCGCGGCCATCTACGATGCCATCGAGCTGTGCCACGAGAGAGTCTATCCGCTCGGTCTCAAGGGTAATCTGGGGATGAGTCTGACCCTGGTCGGCACCCTCCTCGCGGGGTTGTTGCATGGCCCCAACAACGGCATCCTAAGGAGCCACGAAATCGGTGTTCAGATCGACAACGGACCGATCGAGCAATCTCGTCTCCTGCTGGTTCTCGCGACCACGCTGGATCGCCTGATCCTGCGCTCCCAACCGTTCTGGAACCAGACCGCCGGAGGTATCCGATACACCAGTATCGCCTACCCACCCGTCCACTTGCTGCGCTCGGCGCCGAAGGTGCTCTACGGCTGGCGACGGGCGAGCTTGGATCCGGACTCCTACGCGAGCCGGGGCGCCCATCGTCTCAGCTTGACACTGGGATCGCCTTTCACGCTGGACGGCGAGCTGTTCTATCCCTCGCCCGATCAGCCGCTCGTGTTGACCGCTGCGGACAGCGTGCGGTTCGTTAGGCTCTGACTGATGGATCAGCCGCCGGACGCTCTGGTGCGTTTGGTCGCCGACGAGCTCGCCGCGGTTCCATCTGCTCCGGTCGTGACCGTCGCCGACGCGGCGCGTCTTCGACACGGCCGAGCGGTCCTCGCCGTGCTGTTCTATGGCAGCTGTCTCAGACAGCAGAGCATCGAGGGCAGGATCGTCGATCTGTATCTTCTGACCGAGAGCTATCGGCAGGTCTATCGGAATTGGGGAATGCGGGCGCTCAACGCCCTCCTGCCACCTAACGTGTATTATATCGAAGCAACCCTCGGCGGCCGAATAGCCAGGGCGAAATACGCCATCGTCTCACTCGATCAGTTCGAGCGCCTAGTCTCGAGACGTACACTTGATTCCTATTTCTGGGCCCGATTTTCTCAGCCGACGGTTGTGCTCTGGGCCCGCGACGAACGCGTCAAGACCCGAATCACCAACGCGCTCGCGGACGCTATCAGAACGATGGTGCGAGAGACGCTGCCGCTTCTGCCGATCGGTGCGGCGCCCGAACGCCTGTGGTCGCGGGCGTTCGCCGAAACCTACCGGACCGAGCTCCGGGCGGAGTCGCCCGAGCAGTCACTCCGTCTGTATCATGCTTTCGCCGACCGGTACGATCGGGTGACCGAGGTCGTCCTGCGGCAACAGTCGGCGGCCGCTCGAGCTGCCCATACCGAGCGGCGCGCTACGAGCCGCTGGCAACGGCGGCGCGTGTTCGGCAAGTTTCTGTCCGTGCTCCGCCTGATCAAGGCCGGCCTGACTTTCGAGGACGGTGCCGCGTACCTCGCCTGGAAAATCCGCCGCCATTCAGGGGTCGAGATCGAACTCACGCCCTGGCAGCGACGCCACCCGATTCTCGCCTCGAGCGTCCTTGCCTGGCGTCTCTACCGGGCGGGCGGATTCCGCTGAACTTTGCCGTTCAGGCGCGAGCGGTGAGTATCGGGGCGGACTGCTCGCCTGCGAGCTCGGCAGCGACTTTCGCGAAACGCCGACAGACCTCGGCGATCTGCTCGCGCGTATGGGCGGCCGACAAGCTGCAGCGCAACAGGCAGGCCGCGTTCGGTGTGCCGGGAGGCAGCGCCAGGTTGACGTAGACGCCACTCTCGAGCAGCCAATTCCACGCCCAGACCGCCGCCCGCTCGTCCGGGAGGCGCACGGCGATGATCGGGCTCATTGGTGCACAGATCTCGAACCCGGCGGCACTCAACCCGTCATAAAGCGCCCTGGCGTTGGCCCACAGGCGTTGGCGCAGCTCCGGTCGCGCAGCCATCTGACGGAAAGCCGAGAGCACCGAGGACACGTTCGATGGAGAGGAGGACGCGGTATACATATAGGGTCGACTGCAGTAGCGCAGAGCATCGAACTTTGGATGATCCGAAGCGCCGAACCCGCCCACGGCGCCCAGGCTCTTGCTGAAGGTGCCAACCACGCAATCGACCTCGTCCTCAATGTCTTGCTCTTCGGCGGCCCCTCGCCCGTTGTCGCCAAGCACGCCGAGCGCGTGAGCCTCGTCGACGAGAAGATAGGCCCCATGGCGCCGTTTCACTTCGGCGAACTCCGCCAGCGGCGCCCGGTCACCGAGCATGCTGTAGATGCCCTCGACCACGATAAGCTTGCAGTCGCCTTGTCCCTCCAAGCGACTGAGCCGACGGTCGAGATCGTCTGGATCGTTGTGTCGAAACCGGACCACCGTTGCGCCGCTCAGACGGCAGCCGTCATAAATGCTGGAGTGGGAGTTGGCATCCATCAAGATGAAGTCACGCGGTCCTGCGAGGCCCGCCAACATGCCCAGATTGGCCTGATAACCGGTTGGGAAAATCAACGCCGAGCGACGCCTCAAGAAGCTGGCGATCTCGGCCTCGAGCTCGCGGTGAATCGCATAGGTGCCGTTGGCGATGCGGGATCCCGTCGTGCCGGTCCCATGGCGACGGATCGATTCGATCGCCGCCTCCATACAGGCGGGATCGAAAGTAAGACCGAGATAGTTGTTCGTCCCGACCAGGATCGTGTCGCGCCCGTTGATCCGTGCCTCCGTGGCTGAGACAACCTCGCCGACACAGACACCAAAAGGGTCGGCGCCCGCCTGAACGACCTCGTCGTGACGACCCGCGATCAAGGCGTATTTGTCGAAGATGTCCATGAATTCAGCGGCCTTCGATCTGTTGGCGCACAACCTCTACCAGATCCTGAAGGTTTCTCAAGTCCGAGAGGACGTTAATAGGGATGTCGATGCCGAACTTGTCCTCGATCTCCATGATCAGATCCATCGCGGCGACGGAATCGATATTGAGATCGCCGCTGAGCTCCGTGGCCGGGGTGAGCTCGACATCGGTGGGTGCGTAGCGCTCAAGCAACGCACAGACGTCTCGAAAAAGTGCGTCGTCCTCGAGGGTCATGGCTGCCGATCCGATCTCACGAACGCCTAAGGTGCAATAGCCGAAGTCGAAGCGATCCGCACCTGGAGGCCGTCGCGCATGGTTTGATGGGGAGCACCGGAAACGTCAAAGCCATCGGTTCTGCTCGTACCATGCCATCGTGCGCGCGAAGCCGCTCTCGAACGTTGTGGGCGAGTCCCGACACCCGCTTACCATCTTCATCGAGCCGCAACAAACCCAGTCCGAATGGAACAACTCGCGAAGCTTGCCCAGGGAAAGACGCGGCGGGCGACCGAATGCCGCACCGGCGAGTTGACCGATACCCGCCGGGAGCGCCAGGACCTGCCATGGGATGGCCAGGGTGCGTACGCGACGACCCATTTGCTGGCTGGCGATCTCGGCCAAATCTGCCCAGCGATAGCCGCCCTTGCGACCGTCATCGGGTTCGATGACGCAGCCGCCCCACACGGGCGCGTCCAGCAGGCACAAAACCAACTCCGCCAGATCGTCGACAAAGAGAAGAGAAAACCGAGCATCGGCAACCGCGGGAGCAAACAGGAGACCTCGCCGCATTTGACGGAACACCGGCAGCGTCGCGCGGTCACCCGGGCCATACACGGCCGGCGGGCGCACCACGCAGAGATCGAGGCCGCCGCGATCGGCTCGGCGCCGCACTTCTTCTTCACCCTTGCGCTTACTCGCGGCATATGCGGACAATCTTGGCTCGCGCGCCGCCAGAGAGGACAACAGGAGGAAGCGCGGCCGGCTTGGCGCGGCCGTGGCGGCATCGACCAGCCTTGCCGCACCGAGAGCGTTGATCCGCTCGAAAACCTTGCGGGTTGGCGCCGTTATGGCTCCAGCGCAGTGAACCACGGCCACCGTATCGGCGACCAACTCTTGCAGCGCGAACTCATCCTCGAGCGAACCGTGGACGATGGTCACGCCAGGCTGCTCCAAGGAGTGGTCCTGTCGGCGCACCAGAACCCGAACCTGCCAGCCGTTCTCGACCAGCCGCGCCACTATTTTCCGACCGATGAACCCGGTGCCGCCGGTAACGGCGACGGGTCCCTTCATCCGCTAAACTGTCCTCTGGACGTCAAGTCGCCCGCTTGGCGCGCCGCAACCCTTAGCTCGCGACGGCATAGGACTCCATTTGGCCGCTCTCGATCGGGGCGACATCCCGAATCACCCCGCTCAAATAATTGGCCTTGGCAGCGGCGCGGCTCAGCTTCCCCGATGTGGTGAAGGTCAACGATCTCGGCGGAGCGAGGACGGCCTCGCACTCGATGCTCGCCAGCTTCTGCACGGCAGCCTTGATGGCGTGCCGCAGCGCGCGCTGCTCGGCGGCATTGGTCAGGCGGCATTCGACGACCATGACCACCCGTTCGCGGTCATCCACGCCATTGACAGCAAACGCCGCCACTTCGCCCGGACGAACGCCCTCCAGCTTCTCGACCGCCCACTCGAGATCCTGGGGCCAGATGTTGCGTCCGTTGAAGATGATCAGATCCTTGCTGCGCCCCGTGATCACCAACTCGCCGTCGACCATGTAGCCCATGTCACCCGTGTCGAGCCAGCCATCCGAGGCGAGGATCGCCCGGCTCGCTTGGGGATTGCGGAAGTAGCCGGTCATCAAGCTCGGCCCCTTGATGCACACTCGGCCGACCGTTCGTTCCGGCAGTCGATGCTTCGCATCGTCTCGGATCTCGATGCTGTACCCGGGCATCGGGCGACCGCATAGCGCGAAGGGCCGGCAGCGCGAGGCGCGCGCCTTACTCTCCGGTAATACCGCAAGGGCGCGGCGGCCGCGCTCAAACGCTGGGCCGCAATCGACCCAGTCGACCCGCACACCCCGACCCAGATCGGCGAAGGTCACCGCCAGAGTCGCCTCGGCCAGCCCATAGCTCGGAACGAATGCATTTGCGTCAAACCCCGCCGTCGAGAAGTGCTTGGCGAACTCTTGCAGGGCGCGCGGCCGAATCATTTCGCCACCGACGCCGGCAACCCGCCATT
Organism: uncultured Alphaproteobacteria bacterium; assembly: GCA_963815435.1. GTDB lineage: Bacteria > Pseudomonadota > Alphaproteobacteria > Geminicoccales > Geminicoccaceae > DATAOG01. The sequence continues at coordinate 159,170 of CAWFGZ010000002.1, read as the reverse complement.
TCGAGAGATCGAAGTCCTGCTCAGGGCTTCTCATCGAGCGATGAACGCAAAGCTCGTAACCGAATGTTGGACTGAACGAAATGGTTCCACCTAGTTCGGACAGCAGCTTCAGCCAGGTCAGTGGCCGTCGTGCAAACGCGGTCGTGGCCAGGTAGTCAACCGAAACCTGGGTCATCACAGGAGTAAGGCAGCAGCCGACGAGTCCCATGTCGTGATAGAGGGGCAACCACGACACGCAGCGGTCGCCCGACCTCAAATGCAGCCCTTGGTCTGCGATGGCACTCGCATTGCTCGCCAGCGCCCTCTGGGTTACCAACACGCCCCGCGGAAGGCTCGTACTCCCTGAGGAGTATTGAATGTAGCATGGCTCCTCGGCGCTCAACGGCCTAAGGTTCCCCCCCCTGGCCGACAGTCCGCAGAATTCCTCGTGCGTCCCGACCATAGTGCCGGGCGTGAGCGCGCAGGCGTTGCGCAAGGTCCCGAGCAGTTCCATGGAGGCAACGGCGATCTCGGCTTGAGCCGTGCCGATCATGCCCGACAGACGCTCCTCGTAGGCCTCGCGACCGCCGAAATTCACACTCAGCGGCAAGGGAACCGGAACGAGACCTGCGTACTGACATGCGAAAAAGAACACCAGGAACTCCGGCGAGGTTTCGGCAACGATCGCCGCTCTCGCGCCACGGGCCAGTCCCAGCGTCTGCAGACGCAGGGCCAGAGCGACCGCCCGCTCACGCAACTCCCGATAGGTCAGTGTCTGTTCGAGCTGTCCACGGGCCGAAAAGAAGTTGCACCCAGTCTCACCCTCGGCGGCATAGTCGAGGCCGGCGGCAAGGTTGTCGAAGCCGTGCACGCGGAATGGCAGCATGGCATTGGTGGTCGGCGTGGGGATCATGAAGCTCTACCTCTGAGCCGCGCGCCGGCTGTTCACGCTCGAACCAGGGCAACCGCGCCCGCGAGCGCGGGCGGCCACCCGGCGGACGGATCGGGGCACGACAGCCGACGAACCGGCCCCGTCACTCTCCTGACGACCCCGGCCGACACAGAACGCCACCCGTTCCCGATCGGCAGACACCGTGTTTCCACCCCGCTTCGCTTGCTCCCGGCCGCCGCCACACCCGAACCCGGTCCAAATGTCGTGTCAGGAGGACCATCTTCCCCGGCCCGAACTTGCGAGACACCATCCGGCACTCCATCAGGTCGGCACTCCATCAGGCGGCAAGCTAGTCAGCGTCGAACACGAACTCTAATCACTTTGTGTGGCAGATTGTTACACGCCGATACAATTACAAATTGACGAGAAGCACTGCCGTCGACGATCGATCGGCTGTACCGGGTGCATCAATCACCTCGGCAATCGGAGGATGTCGATTCCGGCAGCAATCGCGACCACCGACCTGCAAGCGGTCACACTATCTCGACAGATTATTGCGCTGGTCTGGCGACGGCGCGTTAAGAAAAAATCAAGGACTGCCGTGCTAGGTATGCGTCAGCTTAGCCGTCTGGTTGGAGTCACCGCCAACAGCGGCGTCCTGCCACGGCCGAGCTGATGTCCTCCCTGACGTTGTGATGCCTCCCTGTTGCTTTGGCCGCCGGTCCACCGGCGGCCCTTTTCTTGTCCGCTCGGCAATCGCTACGCCCTGACAGGCCCGGCGGTACGAAGGCTGGCCCGGTTCTCGCCCTGCTTCAGACGCCGGGCTCCTATTGACTAGCCCATAGGATCCTCGCCAGCCAAGCCACGTCCTTGATGGAAAAGACCTGGGAAGCGGCCCTCGTGACGAAGGGCGCCAACTCGATCCTCTGCGCGGTCCGCCGCAGCAAAAGCCCGGGCAACGTCGCCCCAGAGATCGTCTTCAGGATCACCCGATCGTGACGGCGGATGCTCGCTGCCGGCGACACGATCAGGAGCTCACCGTCGCGATAGTTGGGCATCATGCTGTCGCCGCGGACCTCCAACGCGTAAGCGTGGCTGTCATCGAGATTGGGGAAGTCGATCTCATCCCAATCCTCGCCGACCGGAAAGCCAGCCTCGTCGAACAGGGTCGCTCGATCGGCCTGATCGAGGGCAATGCAGCGCAGACGCTGCGGAGACGGTGCATCGGGCCGGGCAGGGTGATCGCTCATCAAGGCGACGAAGCTGTCGAACGGCGTGCTGGTCGCGTTCAGAATCTTGGCCAGACTTTCCGTGCTGGGCCAGCGAGGCTTCTTCTGCTTCGTGATGCGCTTGCTGGGATTGAACGTGGTTGGGTCGAGACCCGCACGGCGGGCCAAGCCAGACGCCGTCAGCCCGTGCTGCCGGGCGAGCCGGTCAATACCCTGCCATACTTCTCTGTGAGTAAACATAGGAATCGGCTCCGGCTTCCGGATGGCTTTGCATCAACGTAAGGACTGCGCTCCACTCTGTCAGTAGGAACGTTGTCCTTAACTCCTTGACAAGAGCACGCAATTCGTGCTCTTCTATATGAGGAATTTCCTTGAAAACAAGCTGGCCCTCATCGATGCCGACTTCCACGCGAGGCCGGGATGGTTGCCCGTCCCCGGCACACCAGGAGGAGCCGACCGAACCGTTTGCCACCGCTGCCGACGCCTGGTTTTGGTATATGGCCTGCCATCAAGCCAGCGTCGATGGCGCCCGAGTGGTCGCCGGTTTGGCGCGGGTTTGCAGACCATGCGAACCCGGCGACATCCACCGTCTCGTCACGAAGCTCTATCGGGCCCGCCGTCTTCGATCCGATCATCTGAGAGCGCTGGTCCGCTACGGCCGCATGATGCTGCCGCCCGATCCCGGTCGGTCGAACGGATATTGCGATCTCCAGCATTGGCATGAGGCCCTGGCGCAGCTCGACCAAGTGTTCCGGGCGAAAGGTATCGTCCGATGAGCGAGGCTCCGAAGCGGGCACCCAAGCTGGCTCTGGTCGTCTTCGTCGACCGCGGCTGCGTATGGCTGCGCGGGCTGAAGCGGGGCTTTCGGCATTGCTTTGTGGCGCTCCGCGACGGCGACGCTTGGCTTATTTGCGATTCCCTGAAGGACCGCATCGAACTGTTCGTCCTGCCGGTGGCCGCCGAGATCGATCTTGCGAGCTTCTACCGCGCTCAGGGCCACCGCGTCCTGATCGGGACGACGCGGCCGAAATTGCACCGTGGATCGTTGGTGGTTGCTCCGTTGACTTGCGTCACCGTGGTCAAACGACTCCTTGGCGTCAAAGCTCCTTGGGTGCTCACCCCGTGGCAGCTGTTCGCTCACCTCAAACTCGATGCGTGCCGGTTCATCGAGCCAGCACCCGCTCACGCTCCTGGTCAACTGCAGATGGCGGTGACGAGCGCCACAGTGAACTCAGGGCTTGACAGCGAACTGCAATAGGAATATACACCTCTCATCAACGGCCGAACTGTGCCTGTTCCTGACCCTCGCAGCCGAGCGCGTCGGGTCCAAACCCTCCAAGTCAGTCGCGGAGAAGCGTTCATGGGTGAGCTTGCGCTCGAGGCCGTCTGGTCGCGTTATCAGCGCGCGAAGAAGCGACGTCGCTGCTGGGAAGGCCTCTGGCGTGATTGCTACACCTACGCGTTGCCGCAGCGCGGTGCAGGCCTCGGGTCGGAGTTCGCCCCCGGTAGGAACTATGCAGAACGGCTGTTCGATGGCACCGCTCCCGATGCGGTCGAACAACTTGCCGCTTCTCTGCTGGCCGAGCTCACGCCGCCATGGTCGCAATGGTTCGGTCTGGTTCCGGGCCGTGACGTCGGGCCAATCGAGCGCGGGCTGCTCGCCGAGAGCCTGGACGGCGTCACCCTCACCTTGCAGTCACACTTCGATCGCTCGAACTTCGCGGTCGAAATTCATCAGGCGTTTCTCGATCTCGTCGCCATCGGTAACGCCACCCTGCTCTTCGAGGAGGCCCCGGTCGGCGGGCTCAGCGCCTTTCAGCTGACGGCGGTACCGATGGCCGAGATGCTGTTCGAGGCCGGCCCCAACGGCCAGATCAATGGCCACTTTCGCGAGCTGACCCTGCCACCGGACGTACTGCAGGCGCGCTTTCCGGAAGCAGAAGTCCCCAAGGACGTGCTCGCCGCCTGCGGCTCGCATGACGCACGCGGCCTCGCCGTGGTCGAGGCCGTGCTCGCGGCGCCCTGCGGCGGGTATGCCTACCTCGCTCTGCTGGCACAGGACACGTCGCGTCCGACCCCTCTCGCCGTCGGCCATTTCGCATCGTCGCCCTTCATCAGCTTCCGTTGGCTCAAGGGTGCTGGCGAAGTCTACGGCCGCTCACCGGTAATGACCGTGTTGCCCGATATCAAGACGGTCAACAAAGTAGTCGAGCTGATCCTCAAGAACGCCTCAATCGCCGTGACCGGAATCTGGCAGGCTGACGACGACGGCGTGCTCAATCCGGCCAATATCCGCCTGGTGCCGGGCAGCATCATTCCGAAAGCGGTCGGATCGGCCGGCCTCACGCCCTTGCAAGCGCCCGGGCGGTTCGACGTCTCGAACCTGGTGCTCGACGATCTGCGGGGGCGAATCCGGCATACTTTGCTGGTCGATCGTCTGGCGCCGATCGCATCGCGCCAGATGACCGCGACCGAGGTGCTCGAGCGGAGCAATGAGATGACCCGGCTGCTCGGCGCCACTTATGGGCGCCTGCAAGCGGAACTGCTCACGCCGCTCCTGACCAGGGCGATCTCGATCCTGCGTCGACGCGGCGAGGTGCCACACATCACGCTCGATGGGCGGGCGGTCGATCTGCAGTACAAATCGCCCCTGGCCCGGATTCAGGCCCGCCAAGACGTACAGAACACGCTGCTCTGGTTGCAAGCCACGGCGCAAATGGGCCCGGAGGCGGTGCGCACGGTCGATGTTCCGGCAACTGCCCGCTGGCTAGGTGAACGGCTCGGCGTTCCGGGCCAGCTGGTCCGGGAGCTCGAGCCGCTGCCCGCGCTGCTCGACGCTCTCGGGGTGCCGCCGGCAGATGCCCAAGCCGATGGGCGGCGGAGAGTTCGGATGGCCACTGAGCACGATGCTGCTGGCTGGGGTTGGTTCGAAGCCGATTTGCTGCTGCCGGACCATACCTCGAATCTCGAACTCTGCCGAGCCTACGCGCGTTGCCTTGCCGGGCCTGATGGCCAGGCGGTGCTTCAGCACTTGCAGCGGTCGGTGCTCGAGCGTCGGCTGCCGCCCAGCGCCACGGACGCACAGCTTCGACATCTAGAGGGGCAGCGGTGCGCCGTTGCCACAATCGTTGCCATGGTCGAGCGAGGCCGCGCTTGATCCGCGGCTCCAACTGAGGGTGAAGGTCAGGATCCAGGTAATGAACGAACAGCAACTGCCGACAAGTGAACCGTCGATCGAGAACCCGCCGCAGGTCGGTCCCACCGAAGCTGCCGAGACTGCGGCTTCGCTCCATGCGGACTGTCGAGAGCGCCCAGCCGGAGTGCCGGAGAAATTCTGGAGCGCCGAGGACGGTGCCATCCGCACCGACGCTCTGTTGAAATCGTACCTGGAGCTCGAGCGCAAGCTCGGCACGATGGTTCCGCTCCCGCTCGACGACGGCGACGACGAGGGTCAGAAGCGTCTGCGTCGCGCCTTTGGTGTGCCCGAATTGGCGGACGCCTATCAGATCGTGTCGCACGATGAGCTTCTCGAGCCCGATTCAGAAATCAATGCTCGCTTGCACGACGCGGGATTTACCGAAAGGCAGGCGCAGTTGGTCTACGACCTGGCCGCCGAGCGCCTCCTGCCGTTGATCGATGCAACGGTTGATGAACTCCAGGCGACCCGCGACGTCGAACGGCTCGCAGCGCACTTCGGCGGCGAAGCCGCGTGGCAGACCATGGCACGCCAGATCAAGACCTGGGGTAAGGCAAATCTGGCCGAGGACGTGCTCGGAACCCTGTCGTCGAGCTACGATGGCGTGCTCGCCATTCATCAGATGATGCAAGCGCGGGAGCCGGCTGTGTTGCGGGAGGCCAACGGCCCGGCGTCGGAGCTCGACGAGGTCGGACTCGCGCAGATGATGCGTGATCCCCGCTACTGGCGAGACCGGGATCCCGCCTTCGTGGCGCAGGTCACCGAGGGCTTCAGGCGTCTCTACCCGATCCAGACGTAACACCCGACCTCCGGAGCCGTGGAGGCGGCCGCTGTTCCGACGCGCCTCCCGCCTCGGCGCAATCAGCTCTCTTCACGTGAATCATCGCTAGGACGGCACCCTTCGGTGCCCGATCGAAGGAGACGATCATGGCCAGACTTCGCCGGAAAGGGCCGACCGCGACCAAGCTCGTTCAGGACGACGACGGTCTGCCGTTGCCGATAATGCCTTGGGGCACCGTGCACAATCTGACGCCAACCGAGACGACAGCCGCCCGGAACACGACGGCGATCGGCGCGGAAAATGGCGTCGTGAGCATCATTGCGATCGGCGGCGCGGCCCATTTCAGGCAAGGTGACGCGAGCGTCGTAGCGACCACGAGCGATCCCTATCTGCCCGAAGGAGCCTGGCACGAGCTGCCGGTCTTCGAAGGGGCGGACTACGTCTCGATCATTTCCGCGGCTGGCGCAGGCAACATCGTCGCACAGATCTGCGAGCGGCAGTAAGCCATGACCGCACTTGGCCTCGGGCTGAGCGGGCAACTGAACCTAAGCCCGAGGAAGCAACGTCGGCAACGCTTCGCGCCCAACCGGTTGAGCGGGCTCGCGTTCTGGTATGATGCCGATGACAGTTCCTACGTCGGAGGCACCTGGGGAGATCTTAGCGGCCAGGGCAACGACGCGACGCAGCCTACAGCCTCGAAGCGGCCAACCAAGACCACCGATACGGTGGGCCGCACTTTGCTTCGGTTCGATGGCGTCGATGACGTCCTGTCGGTCAGCACGCCACCGAGCTTCGCCAGCGGTCTCACTTTCTTCATCGTGTACCGGGTGCGCACGGCGGTCGATTTCCAGGGCATCTTCTCGGCGTCCGCGGCGACTGGGGCCGATCACCAGCAGTTCTTTTCCCTGGAGTACGAGCAGGCGCTCAGTCGACGGGTGCAGGTGTTCGCACGGTCCGCGCAACCGAATCAGGTGTTCATCGAAGGTATCGATTCGACCCAAGCGCAGTACGCGATCGTGACCTTCGCTGACGACGCCATCAATGTCGAGCTGCGCGACCTCAACGGGATCAGGGGCGATATCTCGACCACGGCGGCGTTCGGTACGCCGGCCGCGATCGTCCTGGGCGCACGCTACAATGCCGGCGCGCCGTTTGATTTCGGCGCCGTCGACATCTACGAAATTGGTCTTTACGCCCGCGAGCTGACCGGCGCCGAGCGCGATCAACTCGAGAACTACGTTGCGGCACGTCACGGACTCGCATGGAATCCGATGCACTTCGGCGCCGATCTCGCTTGGTATCACGACGCCCTCGACAGCGCCTTCGTCGAGAGCGGCGGTCTGGTTGACCAATGGAACGACCAAAGCAACCAGGGCCGACATTGGATGCAGACCGGCGGTGCCAGGCCGACCCGCACCACTGATGTTCAAGGGCGCACGGTCGTGCAGTTCGACGGCGTCGACGACGTCATGGAGATGTCGGGGACCTTGCCGACTTTCGAGCCGTTTTCGGTTGCCGTGATCTACACCGTGCGCAATCGCGGTGACTTTGAGGGCATTATGTCGGCAGCACCGACGAGCGGCACCGATCACGCCGAATTCTGGACCTTTCAGAACGACAGCGTCACGTCGGACAACATGCGGGTGTTCGGCAGATCGATTGAGACCGATTTGAACGCCCAATTGCTCATGGTGCGCCCCGACACCGGCAATGCACAAGTCTCGGTCTGGACTGTGGGCACCGGCGTGGGCGTGCTCCGCGATTCTGGCGGCTCGATCAGCGACACATATGCCGGCACCTTCGGGACGCCGGCCGAGATCGTGCTTGGCGGCCGCTACGACGGTGCGCCATTCGGCTACGCGGAAGTCGACGTCATGGCGACGGTCGGGGTCACGCGCGCCCTGTCGGCCGCGGATCAACAGCGGCTGATCGACTGGGGCGCAGCCAAATGGAGCCTCTAGATGGTTGACCGGACTCCGCAGCAGTTCGGCGGCGTCCCCGACGGCGTGACCGACAGCACGGGGGCGATTCAGGCGGCGATCGACGCCTGGCAGCCGGGCGACCAAGTGGTCGTCTCCGGAGGAACGTTCCGTACGACGGGCTATCTACGGATCACTCAAAATGACCTGGTCCTCAGGGGCGACGGCAAAATCACGGCCAAGATGCCGTTCGTCGATTTGCTGCTGTTCGAGGTGACGGGCCAGGGCGTCGTGTTCGACACCGATGGGCTCGAACTCGACCAAGCCAACGTGATCGCCAACGGCGATTCGATCCGCGCGCTCGGCGCCGCGGGGCTGCAGGTGCTGAACGTGGTCTCCCGCAACACCCAGAACGCCTTCCTCTTGCTCGGAGACAATACGACCGACGTGCTGGCCGCCGGCTGCGACCATCGGGGAATGGGTTACGGCATCCTCGCGCCCGATTCGCAGGGCCTGGCCAGATTGAGCCTTCGGGACACCTCGTTCGAGCATGCTGGCAATGGCGCTCCCGGTGACGGCGTGCAGCTGAACTGCCCCACGCATGGCGCGAACGACGTCGAGGTGATCGGCTGTGCGGCCCAAGGCTACATTGGCGAAGCGAGCTCGCAGGGCATCGGCTTCGGGTTTGCCGGCGTTACCGATGGTCGGATCATCGGATGCCGCGCTCAAAGCTGCGAGGGCGACGGGTTTCACTTCGAGCACCAGTCCCACCGCTGGCTTTGCGCCGATCTTGTTGCGATCGAGATTGGCATCCCGAGCGCAGTCGGCGGCAACGGCTCGGGTCTGATCGCCTACGACTGCGATGACGTCACGGTCGTGCTGATGGTTGCCCGTAACTGCCACTACCACGGCATCGCACTGAGCGCCCAGGCCAGCCCAAGCCAGCGGCTCAATGGCTTCATCGAGCGCTGTTCGATCGATACCACGGGTCGCGACGGCATCCACACGACTGCGCAAAAAGCATTTCGCATCGATCGCAATCGTGTCCGCGATCCATCGGACGGCAACCCCGGCCTCTACGCCGGCATCCACATTGCCCGCCAGGGCGGCACGCTGCTCGAGAACGTCGATGGTGTGGGCGCCGGCAATCAGGTCGTGCTCAGCGGCGCCACCTCACCGCTCGGCGACATCGTGATCCGTCCGGAGAGCGTCAACGTGGTCATCAACGGCCAGGGCCCCGGCTTGGGGCCAAACGACCGGCTGACCGAAGGGGGGGAACTCCGATTGACCGAGGACAGCGACCTTCGCGTGCTGGAGGCGGCATAACATGGCCAAGAAGATCAGCGAACTCCCGGCAGCGAGCCAGGCGAACGACAGCGACGAGCTCGAGGCCAATCAAGCTGGTACTTCCCGCAAGCTGACCCGTGCTCAGATCGTGGCCGGGCTGGCAAGCGCTTCGCATAGCCACACTTTGGCTGACGTCGTCGACGCGGGCGCGCTCGCCGGCAAGGACACGGTCGGCTCGGCCGATATCGATGACGGTGCCGTCACCGCCGCCAAGATCGCAGACGGTACGATAACGCCCGTCGAGCTCGACCGGACGTATTCCGAGCCCGGGCACACACACGCCGATGCCACGTCAAGCGTCGCCGGGTTCATGAGCGCGAGCGACAAGTTCAAGCTCGACGGCATCGAGGCCGGCGCCCAGGTCAACCCTGCAATCGCGAGCCAGGCCGAGGCCGAGACCGGTACCGACAGCGCCAAGATCGATGACGTCGCTCCGCACCGCCCAGGCGATTGCGCAGCAGGCGGCGCCCGCGACGCATACCCACACGCTTGCGGATATCACAGATGCGGGTGCTCTCGCCGGCAAGGACACGGTCGGCTCGGCCGATATCGATGACGGTGCCGTCACCGCCGCCAAGATCGCTGACGGTACGATAACGCCCGTCGAGCTCGACCGGACGTATTCCGAGCCCGGGCACACGCATGCCGATGCCACGACGAGCGCGGCGGGCTTCCTGAGCGCGAGCGACAAGTCCAAGCTTGACGGCATCGAGGCGGGCGCTCAGGTCAACCCGGCAATCGCGAGCCAGGCCGAGGCCGAGACGGGTACCGACAACGCCAAGACGATGACGCCGCTTCGTACGGCGCAGGCGATTGCGCAGCTGGCAGCGCCTACGACGCATACCCACGCGCTTGCGGATATCACCGATGCGGGCGCCCTTGCCGGCAAGGACGTCGTAGCCACGGCAGACATCGCCGACGGGGCGGTCACTCCTGAAAAACTCGGGCCGGTCGAAGACACGGTCGCGGGCGCGTATGCATTCGCCGCGGGGGACCGGGACAAGGTCAAGGTCTACACCGGCGCCGGCGACACCTGGACGATCCCCGATATCGGGATAGGCAAGGTCTTCGTGATCAACGACGGCACCGGCGCCATCACACTGTCGCCGAGCGGCGTCCTTCTTAGGGGCGCCACCTCCATTCCGGCGGAGCAGGCTGCCGCTCTCTTCTGGTACGCCGCTGGTGCCAAGGTTCACGCGTCGATCCTCGAGGGTTGGATCGGCTAGCCGCCACCACGTTCCGGCCTGAGCAGCGGATCAACCGGCGCCACAAGCGTCGGCCCGCCGGTCTCGGGCCCGCCCAGGCGGGGCGCACCCGCCCAGACCGCGGCCCGCGGCGGACAAAGTCGGGCGAAGCGTTTCGCTACGTCCGTCACCGCGGACCAACCGCGTGTCGTCTCTCGCCACCATCACGGAGGGACGAACGTTGTCCACCACCATTGATCAAGCCTTCATCAAGCAGTTCGAGGAAGAGGTCCATCAGGCCTATCAGCGGATGGGCTCCAAGCTGCGCAACACCGTTCGCGTGAAGAACAGTGTTCAGGGCAGCTCGACCGTGTTCCAGAAGGTCGGCAAAGGCAGCGCCTCGACCAAGGCACGTCACGGCAAGGTGCCGGTCATGAACATCGACCACACCCCGGTCGAGTGCCAGCTGCAGGACTTTTACGCCGGCGACTGGGTCGATCACCTGGACGAGCTCAAGATCAACATCGACGAGCGCCAGGTCCTCGCCAACGCCGGCGCCTTTGCGCTCGGTCGCAAGACCGATGACCTGATCATCACCGCGCTCGGCCAAACCACCAACGTGGCCGGCACCGGCACCGACGGCTTGACTAAGGCCAAGGTGCTCGAGGCCTTCGAAATGCTGGGGGAAAAGGACGTTCCGGACGACGGGCAGCGCTATGCGGCGATCGGCTGGAAGCAGTGGTCCGAGCTGCTCGACATTCCGGAGTTCACCAATTCCGACTTCGTCGGCCCGGACGAGCTGCCGTGGCGCGGCACCCAGGCCAAGCGGTGGTTGGGTACGCTCTGGCTGCCGCACTCGGGTCTGGAGGTCGCCGGCGGCGTTCGCCGGTGCTTCTGGTACCACCGCAGCGCGATCGGCCACGCGATTGGCCAGGAGGTCGTCACCGACGTGACCTGGCATGGCGACCGCGCGGCGCACTTCGTGTCCAACTCGATGAGCCAGGGCGCGTGCCTGATCGACGCCGACGGTGTCATCGAGCTGCCCAGCCTGGAGAGCTAAGCATGGCCTACGATCCGCGCAATCTGAGCGCCCTGACCTACGCCAACGGCTTCACGCTCTGGCACTACAAGACCCCGGACCCGGCAATCGACGTCGACGACGCGGGCTACTTCAATACCGCGGCCGGCATGCTGCGCGTGGGCGACTTCATCTTCGCCAACGCCAACATCGACGCCACGATCGAGAGCGGCGTGTTCATCGTCAGCTCGAATGCTGGTGGCATCGTGGACGTCGCCGACATCACCGGTTTCGGCACAGCCAATACCAACTGATCTCGACTCGCGGGCCGCGGCCTTTGTGGCCGTGGTCCGCACCTCCCGGCGGGGGCGATCTGCTATTCGCCTCGGGCCGGCTGTACCCCACTCGGCCGCGTCGGCCGCCGGCATCTTGCCGGCCCCGGCGCGGCCCTCCCTCAGGAGACGGCCATGCTGAAGATGCTCGCGAGCGCCCTCATGCTCTTGACGCTTCTCGGTCCGCTGGCCCCCGCTGTCGCCCAGCAGGATAAGGTCACCCGGGCTTGTCCCGGCATCGCCGTCGCGGCGTTCGAGCGACGGGTCCCCGACCAGGTCCACCGCTACGCCTTCGAGGACGCGATGCTCGAGCCGTTCGTTCAGCTGTGGCGTTCAGGACAGCGGCCCAATCTGCCGCTTCGCCTGGAGCGAGTCACGGTCTACGCCCTGCCGGGTCAGCCTTTTCTGGTCGGCTATCAGAGCGGGGGCTGCGTGATTGCGCTTCTGACCGTCGAGCGCGATCGCCTCTTGCGTCTGCTGAGGCCCGAGCTCGGCTGGCCCGCCTGACGCTCACTTCGCCCCGCCCGGAAACCCGTCTCAAGGACCGCTCGTCATGGCCCTCAACAGCATCGAGCTTTGCTCAAGCGTGCTGATCAAGCTCGGCGCCGACAGCATCAGCTCCTTCGAGGACGGCACCGCCGAGGCGAGGGTGGCTTCCCGCCTCTATCCCCTCGTTCGGGATGCCATGCTCGCCGCCCATCCCTGGTCGTTCGCCACCAAGCAGGCCGGGCTCGCCCGGCTGGCCGCCGCGCCAGTCGCCGATTTCGCGCACGCCTATCAGCTGCCGGTCGACTTCCTCAAGGCTCTGTCGGCGGGTGATGCCGCGCGCAGTCGCGGTCTCGTCTATCAGGTCATCAACCGGCAACTGCATACGGGCGCCGCATCGGTCATCCTCACCTATATCTTCCAACCCAGCGAGGGCGACTTCCCCGCCTACTTCGCCTCGGCGTTGGTGACCCGCCTTGCGGCTGAGTTCTGCCTGCCGCTCACCGAAGACACGAGCCGCGCCGAGCGCTTCACCCGCTTGGCCGAGGCGGAGCTCAAGCTCGCCAAACTGGTCGACAGCCAGCAGGACACGCCGCCCAGGGTCGAGGACTACACGCTGATCGAGGCGCGCCTGGGATGACCCAAGCCTTCCTCACACAGACCAACTTCACCGCCGGCGAGCTCGATCCGAAGATGCTCGGCCGCACGGATCTCAGTTCGTACGGGAACGGGGCCGCCAAGCTTCGCAACGTGGTCGTGGAGACCACCGGAGGCGTCCGGCGGCGTCCCGGAATGGCCTTCGTTGCGACCGCCGAGGGGCCAGGCCGCCTAGTCGCCCTGGAGACCGGTCCGAATGAGTCGTATCTGCTGGCCTTCTCGGACTTCCAGGTCGACGTCTACCGGGACGGCGTCAAGCTGACCACGGTGTCGACTCCCTGGGAGCAGGTGCAGATTTCCCAGATCGCCTGGGCTCAGCGCGGCAAAAGCCTGCTGGTGACGCATCCGGACGTGCCGCCGCAGCAACTGACCCGCGAGAGTGACACGGTCTGGACCATCGCCAGATGGCAGTTCGTCGAGTCAGCACCGCAGATCACGACCGAGCCCTTTGGACGCTTCGCCGATCCCGACGTCGAGATGCAGGCAAGCGCGACCACGGGCACTGTGACCCTGACCACCTCGGCGCCCTTCTTTGTCGCTGAGCACCTGGGCGGCATCGTGCGCCTGAACGGCAAGCAGGTGGAGTTGACCAACATCCAGTCAGCCACCCAGGCGGTCGGTCTGGTTCTTCAGGGTCTCGACAATACGAACCCGACCATGGATTGGTATGAGCTGGCGTTCAGCGATGCGCGCGGCTGGCCGGTTTCGGTGTCCTTCCATCAAGATCGCATGGTCATCGGTGGCTCGCGTGATCTACCGAATGCGCTCTGGCTGTCAAAGACCGCCGACCATTTCAACTTCGACCTCGGCACTGGGCTGGACGACGAGGCGATCGCCTTTCGCCTCGCCGCGAACGACGATCCGGCGATCCGCAACATGGTGCCCAGCCGCCAACTACAGATCTTCACGAGCGTGGGCGAATGGGTGGTCAGCGGCGAGCCGCTGACGCCGGCCAGCATTCAGGTACAGCAGCAGAGCGGGATCGGATCGCTCCGTGATCGCCAGGTGCCGCCGCGCGACGTCGACGGCGCAACCTTGTTCGCGTCTCGCGGTGGTCGCGAGATCCGCGAGTTCATATTCGTGGACACCGCGCAGGCGTACCAATCGGGCGATCTCGCGTTGCTCGCCCGACACCTGGTTCAGGATCCGGTCGATCAGGTGTTCGACCAGGGTCGCCGGCTGTTCCTGATTGTCATGACCGACGGTTCGCTGGCCAGTATCGCCATCTACCGCAACGCCGACATCGCTGCCTGGAGCCTGCAGGAGACCGATGGGCGGGTCCTGTCGGTGGCCGTGGTCGGCAGCCAGACGATGTTGCTTGTCGAGCGGGCGAACGGCGTCTTCATCGAACAGCTGAGCGATCACTTCATGGTCAACTCGGCGGTTCTCCTGAGCGAGCCGGAGCCCACTCTGGCTTGGGGCGGCCTTGATCATCTGGAAGGCCGGACAGTAGCGCTGATCGCCGATGGCGTCGTCACCGAGCAGCAAATTGTGGGCGGCGGCCAAGTGACGCTGGCAACACCTGCGCGCGAGTTGATCGCGGGCCTGCCGTTCAGACACACGATCGAGCCTTTGCCGGCCGCTTTCGGGTCATTCGGCCAGGACCCGGCCTATCGCCCGGTCCGAAATCATGCTGCGACTGTTCGAGACCCGGAGCTTGCGCATCGACACGGGCGACGGTTTACGCGAGCTGCCGCTGCACACGGTCGGAGGTGGCCCCCAGGATCGGGACCCAAGCCCTTTCACCGGTGACTACGCATTGCGCGCCCTTGGCTGGCGGCGCGGCGCGGCGCAACCCCCTTGGCGCATCGAGCAGGACACCCCCCTGCCCTGTGCGCTTCTCTCGGCAACCACAGAAGTGAAGGTGAACAGCTGATGGGTGCTCTTAGCAGTCTGGCCACGGTCGGCCTCAATCTGGCGCTCGCTCAGCAGGCCGCTCGCCAACAGTCCCACGCGATCAACGCTGAGCGGGATCGACAGATCCAGGCAATCCGGGCACGCGACGAGGAGCAACAGCGACAGGCCACCGATGCTCTACGCCGCCGGCTCGCCGCGGAGCGTGCTCGGGCCGGCGCCGCGGGAGTGAGCGGTGGCGGCTCGGCGAACGCGGTCCTGCGTGGTTTGATCGAAGAGGCGAACGCGGCCGGGCAAGCCCGTACCGCGGCCTCGAACCGCCAGATCTCGGACATTCGACAGAGCGCCAGTCGCTCGCGCCGCACCAATTTGCTCGACCTGGCCGGTGGCGCGAGCAGCAGTGCTTTGTCGCTCTTCGGCCGGAGCTCGGGCAGTCGGACCTCGCTGCTCGGCCTGTAACCTTGGCCGCGCTTCATGCATCTTGATCGAGAGGCTCTTCGCCCATGTCAAACACCTTCGCCCGCGACCCCGAACCGCGCGTTCAGTACAGCGGTGATGGCAGCCGGATCACGTTCGGCTTTCCGTTTCCGGTGCTGGCCAGTGATGATCTGCTGGTCTTCCTGAACGACATGCCGGCAACGGGCTTCGCCATCTCCGGGCTGGCCGATCCTGAGGGCGGCGAAATCACCTTCGTCGAGCCACCGACGGCCGGCACCAGCGTCACTCTGCTCAGGCGCACCGAAAGCGTCAGGGAGACCGAATTCGCCGACGGTGGGCCGTTTCGCGCCGCTGCGATCAACGCTGAACTCGATCGAATCATGCTGCTGATCCAGGAGAATCGCGAGGAACACGGGCGCGCCCTGCGGGGTCAACCGACCGAAGGTGACCTGGACTTCGGTCTGCCGGAGGCGGCCCAGCGGGCCAATCGTCTGCTCGGCTTCGACAGCGGCGGGCGACCGATGATTTTTGCCCCTACGGAGCTGCCGTCGAGCGGCGATGGGAGTGGGCTGATGGTAACCCCGAGTGGCAGCACGGTCGCGCGCGCGCTCGGCGAGCACCTGGCGGCGCTGGTCAACGTTCGTGACTACGGTGCTATGGGCAATAGTGTAACCGACGACAGCGCCGCCTTCCTGGCCGCCATTGCGATGGCGAAGACGCGCTCGAGCCCGGTCCATGTGCCGAACAGCCCCAACGCTTACGTGCTTGGCTCTCCTCTGGTGCTCGACGGCGTGACACTGGTTGGCGACGGCGCCGGCTCGACTCTCAAGCTGGCCCTCTCGGGAGGCCCAGGCGTGCAGCTTCTGGGCAGCGGTGCCGGACTGGTCGGCGTCCGTCTGATCGGCCCCGGAGCTAATGCTTGGCCTGCCGGTCCCGCGGACGTCGACCTGAGCGGCGTCACTCTGGACGCGGTCGAGGTCGGCACCGGAGCCGAGGGCGCGATTCTGGACAACGTCGAGATCGCCGGCTGCCGGACTGGTCTGGTGGTCGAAGGCGGTGTCGGTGCGATCGTCGGTTGCACATTTGCGTTCAACCTCAAGGGGATTTCATTCGGTGCGGGGGCTGAGGGCTCGGTGTTCCTGTCGCGCGGGCGCTTCCACGCCTGCAGCACGGGCCTCCATGCCGATAGCACCGCGTCGTTCCGGCAACTGGCGTTCCGTGGCGGCACTTTCTCGGCGTGCGGCCATGCGCTGGAACTGACTGGTGCGAACGGCGGCTGGCGTAGCGTCGAGCTCTCGGACCTGACCTTCGCGGACAACTTTGAAGCCGACATCGCCGCCGGGCATCGGCAATCGATTGGTCTGCGCGGCTGCCATCTGGACCCGAGCGGCAAACGCAGCGGCGCTGCGGTCGACCTCGATGCCGGCGGCGAAACGATCGAGGCGCCGAATCTGATTGCCGAGAACACGCGCGCCGAGACGACCCAGGTTGCCTCGGTGCAGCTTAGCGACGGCACTAACCTCAATCTGCTGCAGCCGGGCGACCTGATCGTCCTGTTGGCCGACGCCGACGACATCGACGATCTCTGGACGACCCTCAAGGCCACTCGCGGCGGGTTGGTGCACAAGGTGGTCAACCAAACCCCCGGCACAGCCGACATCGAGCTCGCCACCGCGTCTGGCCTGCCACTGATTCAGGCCGCCGATGTGATTTGCGTGGTAGGCCGCTTCGGTACTGCGACGGTCGACAGCGTCGGCTCGAGCGCGGCCGCCAGTGAGTTCACCTGGCTGCGCGCGGACGATCACTGCCGGGTGTTCGCCGCCCACAACCCGATGCCGTTCGATCAGATCGAGCTCGGGGGCGTCGACGCCGACCTCCGCTACTGGCCGGGCCTCGGCGGCGAGCCGGTCGAGATCTCGGGCGTCGAGCTAGGCGGGGGCGCCGTGAATGGTGCTTTGACCAAGCTGCTTACCTTCGAGATCGCGCAGGATACTGCGATCAGCTTCACTCCACCCTCGACCATCGGCATGGTTCAGGCGTTCGCGCTCAGTCTGGGATCTGGCGATCCGATTGCCGCGGTCTTTTCCTATCGCGCGGACGCTATCGGCTACACCGAGCTTCTGGCAGGCGCCAGCGATGCTAAGGTGCTCCAGCTCACGGCGCTGACTGGAACAAGCGGCAGTCCTGGCGAGTTCACGTACTCCGCCCACACCGACGGCCAGATTTACATCGAGAACCGTCGGCCGGGTCCGCCGCACACGATCGCCGTCTACGTGGTCGGCGCGGCCCCCTGAGCCGCGGTGGCAATCGGTATCCCTGAGGCGAGAGGCGCCATCGCAACGCCGGCAAAGATCGGCTTTCGCCAGTTCGTCTGGCTCTGGAACCGCTGCCAGGGCCAGACGACGCCCACCCTGCACCTCGAAATCGCCGAATGGCTCGGTCGGTGCTGGCAGCAAGGGGATCGGCGCCTCCTGCTGCTCGTGTTCCGCAACGCCGGCAAGTCGACCCTGGTCGGCATCTTCTGCGCCTGGTTGCTGCTGCACGATCCGAACCTTCGCATCCTGGTGCTGGCAGCCGAGCATGACTTGGCGCGCAAAATGGTGCGCAACGTGAAGCGGGTCATCGAGCGCCACCCGCTGACCCGCCCCCTCGTGCCGAGGCGGACCGACCAGTGGGCGGCCGATCAGTTCACGGTCAGGCGCCGGCTCACTCAGCGGGATCCGTCGCTTCTGGCGCGCGGGCTCACCGCCAACATCACGGGCTCGCGCGCCGATGTCGTGATCTGTGACGACGTCGAGGTCCCGAACAGCTGCGCCACGGCGCATAAACGCGACGAAATGCGCCAGCGACTGTCCGAAATAAGCTACATTCTTGCGCCAGGCGGGCTCCAGTTATACGTCGGAACGCCGCACAGTTATTACTCGATCTACGCCGAACAGGCCCGGGAAGAGATCGGCGAAGCGGCACCCTTTCTCGCTAGCTTCGAGCGGCTCTGCATCCCTCTCCTGGACGAGCGCGGCGCGAGCCGCTGGCCGGAGCGGTTTCCGCCCGACAAGATCGCCGATCTCCGCCGACAGACCGGACCGGCGAAGTTCGAGAGCCAGATGCTCCTCCGGCCGCGGAGCGTCGAGGAGACGCGGCTCGATCCGGCCCGGCTGATCCGCTACGAGGCGCCCCTCGACTACCGCGAAAGCAACGGCGAGGCGACGCTCTCGATCGACGGCCGGCGCATGGTCTCGGCGACCGGCTGGTGGGACCCCGCCTACGGCGCCCCGGGCATCGGCGACGCGAGCGTGGTCGCCGCCGTGTTCGTCGACGGCGAGGGCACCTACTGGCTGCACGGCATCCGCTACCTGAGCCACGAGCCGGCCCTGGTCGGCGAGGTCGACGAAGCGACGCAGCTCTGCCGCCAGGTCGCCCAGTTCGTCGAGCAGATGCACCTGCCGGCGATCGCGATCGAGACCAACGGCCTGGGGCGCTTCCTGCCGGCGCTGCTGCGCCGCGAGCTGCATGCGGCCGGCCTCGCCTGCCCGGTCGTCGAGCGGGTCTCGAGCAGCAGCAAGGAGCAGCGCATCCTCGACGCCTTCGACCCGCTGCTGGCGGCGGGCGCGCTGCGGGCCCATGCCGACGTCTGGGCGACCCGGTTCATCGAGGAGATGCGCGAATGGCGCCCCGGACGCCACTGCCGCGATGACGGTCTGGACGCGGTGAGCGGCTGCCTTCTGACAGAACCGGTGCGCCTGCGCCGCCTGCCGCCCGGCCGGCGCCGCGACTGGCGCCCGGGACGTGCCCCGCGGGCAGCGGCGGTCGACTTCCAACTCTGATCACGACTTCCAGCGCCGGATGAACCTCTCCGCGGGCCGAACCAGGCCCGCCCAGTGCGGGCCGCGCCCGGCGTGGCCTGTCTCTTTTGTCCTCGGGAGGAAATCAGATGAGCGAGCATTGGACCATCAGCTGGGCCTGGTGGACCACGGCGGTCGAGGTCCCCCTGTTCGGCTGTCTTTTCTGGATGATCCGCGATGGCCGGCGTGAGGCCCGAGCAGGCCTTGCTGAAAGTGTACCGGGAGATCCAGGGCAACCTGAACGTGCTCCTGGAGAATCTCGCCCAGTCGAAGCTCGAGGTGGCGCGCCTCTACGCCACGATCGGCGATCTCAAGGAAGTCGAGAAGCGGCTGACCGACCATCTGCTGCGCCTGGAAGCCCGGCTCACCTACATCTTCCAGAACGAGTGGCGGGTCGGCCGCTGCCGGTCCTGCCCTTGCGCCGACCGGAGCCCGGGCGAGCCGGACCGGGGTGATGCCGATGCGGCCTGAACCCATAGCGCTCTCGACCCCGGACATGCGCCCCGAGGTCGACCGGCTCGCTCTCACCCTTCTCGCCCTGGCCCGCAACCAGAGCGTGCGCGTCATCGAGGCCCTGGCCGCGGTGCTGGTCAATCGGGCGCAGGTGAGCCCTGGTTCCCTGGACTACGGCCTGGCCGAACCGCCGGCCAACTTTGCGGGCGCACCGGTCGCCAATGGCTCCGATGCGATCCTGCAGCTCTGTCGCCGGGTCGCCAGGCGGGCCGTGCGCGGCAGTCTGGCCGATCCGACCCAGGGGGCGACCGCCTTCCACCGCATCGAGACCACCCCGCCCTGGTCGCGCGATCTGCTGCCGATCGCAACCTTCGGGCCGTTCCTGTTCTACCGGACCGACGACAGCGAGGCTGAGGTGGCGGATGGCGACCGGGACGGGCCGGACGACTGGCAATGGTAGGCCGGCAGTCCGATCCGGCCGGCACCGCCCCCGGCGCTGCCGGAAAGGTCGCGCCCGATCAGCAGCCCGCCCTGCGTCGGGGTGAGGCTTATCGGTGCGCCGGCAGAGACGAAGGCAGACCGAGCTCACGCCCGAACGTGCTGGAGGCCCGTCTTGCTCAGCGTCGTCGTGATCGGACTGACCGCCGGCACCAGGTGGCGTAGTGCGGGGATGGCTGCGTCGGGCATCAGGGAAGGGGGAAGGGTCTTAACCGATCGTTAATGTTGGCTCGTTAACCCTTTCTTCGGCTGGTCCATGGGACCGTGGGAATCCGCGCCGCCGGCCGGGCTGCGGGGGGCTGTCGGCTGGCGCCGAGGCGCTCGCCAGTCGCCGGATCCCGCGCCAGGGCGCAAGGATGCCGAAGCGCGGCTGGCCGGGCGGGCTCTGCCCGCAGCATCTCGAGCATGGCTTGGCGCGCCGGCGGTGCGCGGCGGTCTCGGGGCACCCCTTGGCATCCGTCAGCCAGCCGGCGGATCTTGCGTCGCAGAAGACAACGACCGGCGGGAACCAGTCGTCTTTCGCCCATCGCCTCGGCGTCTCCTCGATCCCTTCTCGTCGAGGCCCTGCGCGCCCGCACGTCCGTGTTGTCGATCCGAGCCGTCGAAGCCGCCTCGGTCGTGGTCTTGGTGGTCATCGTGCTCCTTGAGGGCGGGCTGTCGCCTGGCGCAGAGCCGCTGGCGAGCCGCTGAAACCGCTACAGATGACAAGGATTCCGAACCTGGGGCCGGCCGAGCACGCCCTCACCGCAATCCTCGAGCGTGGCTTGGCCGCGCTGCGTCGGACATCGGGAAAGGGTGTTAACCGATTGTTAACGCTCGCTCGTTAACCCTATGTTCGGGTGGTCCATGGGACCGTTGGAATCCGCGCCGCCGGCTGGTTCGCCGTGGAACGCGGAACACGCCGCAGGGCGTGGGCATCTGATGGCGCACCAAGCCCTGGTCCGCAGCCGCACCGGATATATCAGCGTGATCTGCGCCCGGCTCCGGAAATACGGGTCCTGGCGCTCTACGTGTCCGGCGGCCTGCTGCTCGACCTCGCGCCCAGGCTCGACGTGATGCGCCAGGTCAACCAGCCACTGGTATACCGGACGAGCTGATCGCGGCCGTCGCAGGTTTCCAAGCGTGCGAACGTTGCCATCAGTAGATCGTCTGGCCCGGGTACACCCTGCCGGTTCTGCCCAGAATCGGCAAATTCCAGCGCCAGTAGTACGAACTCCTCAATACCTCTGTATAGTCGCCCGTCGTTTCGGCGACCAGGTGAATGCGAAGGCACTCCGGGACGATGACCGTCGTCCTCCCACCGTGAGGGATGAGGTCTTCGAGCTCGGCGTCGGTGCCGATGCTGTTGATGCTCCAGATGTAGATGTCCCTGTTGGACTGGTTTTCCAGCGTGATGGACCCGGCGATCGAATAAATCCCATGCTCTTCCCTCACCAGAGCCGTTTTCGACACGACTGGCGTGCCCGCAGGCGGCATGGCGTCGATGCGGAACTCGGTCTCGCGATCGATCAAGCCGACGCTCCGTGTATCGGACCACGGCGCACAGGACGGCGCTCGATTGAGGCTCGCGATCTGGACTGTGCCCAAGAGGTCCGTTTTGAACAGCTTGAGCTGCGTCGCCTGTTCGCCGTTCCAGGCGAGGTCGATGGCAGTGGGAATGCAGGAAACGACGGCAGATGGCGCGACCTTAAACGATTTGATCGCCGGGGCGCCGGGCAGCACCTGCAGCGGTACCGCAGCCGATCCGACCCGGCTGCGGAACGAAACGCTCACGGTATAGGTCCCGGCAACGAGCTGGGGCACTCTGGCTTGGATCTGGCTGGGGCCATGGAACGGGTCCTGCTGATTTACGGCGATGTTCGTGATCGTCGCCGCCACTTGCTGTCCCTGGCCGGAGACGATTACCTGAGGATCACCCGCCTCGGTGCCAAGCGCGCCTCCGGCGCACGTTGCGGTGATCGTCAGTGTAATCGGAATCGGAGCGCAGGCCGGGATCTGCGCCGGCACGACGCCGGTCACCTGAGGCTGGTCCACGAACAGCACGCTGTACGTCGTCGCCTGATGGCCGGGCGCGCTCACCTGGATCGTGACCTCCCCGCAGTCCGCGCCAGTCGCGGCGAACGCGACCTGCGCGGCGCCATCGGGGATGGTCACCGTGCCCCCGGCTAGGCGCGAGGGCCGCGACGAAACCAGCGTCACCGGCACGCCACCGGCCGGCGCCGGGCAGGAGCTGCTGATTTGGACGCTGAACGGGCTGCCTCTATCGATCGCAAACAGTTGTCGCGAGGAGGACAACGACGGCTGTCCGGCGATGGCAACGCGCAGGAGGAGGTACCGCTTCACGACGACGGACCGCTCCTCGACCTGACAGCGGTTCGTGCCGGCGAACGTCTCGATCCGCAAAGTGTAGGTCACGTCTGACGGCTCGGAAACGCGGTACGTGCCAGTAAGGGGAAGGCCTGAAGCGATCGTGGTGCCGTTGGCGAGCAGCGAGACTTCGGCGCGCGCGAGCGTCCCCGGGCAGAAGTCCACTTCGGCCGCCGAGTCGAGGTGCACGGGTACGCAGCCTTCGGCGACGAGCTGGTCAGCCTGCCCCCCGGCGTAGAAGCGCAGGATCTTTGCGGGCGCCACCACGGTGAGCGGCGCGTCACGCCGGAACACGAACGGCGGCAAGGGGGTCAACGCGCCGTTCCGCCGAAGAACCGTTGGCAGGCCTGCCGCATCTCGTTCAGATATTCGGAGGTCGCGGACACATCGAGCAGCCATCCCGCGCTGATGCAGCCACCTTTCACGCCGGCAGGCATCTCCACGTCGATCCAGTCCAGCGTCTGCTGAATGACCCGCACGACCTTTCCGTCGATGGCCAGCACCCAGCCTGACCCAAGATTGGTGAATGTTTCGCCGGGCACGGGCAGCAGCCGGATTGTCCCGGTATAGCCAAGGCAGACAGCGTCCGGCTGGGCGGCGCCAATCTTCTGCGGTGGGACATGGGCGGTGGTCGGACCGGTGTTCCAGAAGAAGTACGCACAGTTCATCCACTCGAGCTCCCACAAGTCGAGGCCGCCGATGGACGGCATCGGGCGCCCGCCGGCCAAGCGGCCAAGGGCTCGGACGGTCTCGGCGAACTGCTCCGGTCCCATCTCGCCGCGAACGACACCATTCGCGGCCGCGTACACGCGATTGAGGCCGCGCGCGTGTTAGAACCACCCGGCCGCGCGGTCCACCCAGCGGGGATCGCCCGAGCTCATGGCGAGGCCAATGCCTGCCCACATGAAGACGTACGGGATGGCGCGGGCGCACGAAACACCCGGCGTCGATGCCGCCGACTTCCGGTCCTGGCTTCCACCCTTCCGGCAGCGACCATGGTGACGAGCCGCGCAGCGTTCGGCCGATCGCGTCCAGGTTGGCGAGTGTGCCCTCTGTCAGGTCCAGGCTCAGTCGATAGAGGTGCTCGAGAGCGTCGAGATCCGCGGTGATCCAGTCCGCTTCGCCAGGCCGCAGCAGTCGTTGTTCGTTGGCGCGCGCGACAACGTCGAGCACCGTGCTCAGGTCGCCCTCGTCAACGATCTGCCGCATGCGGACGGAATCTGGATCGGGCCTTGGAAGCGGCTGCGCGGCAGCAACATCAACTGGGATCTTCAGTGGTGCGCCGAGCTGGATCTCCAAGCGTGACAGCCTGGTGTGCCACAACGCACCTCCACCGGGGGCATGCACCTCCAGATCGACGAAAGCGAGGTCCTGCGGATCCAGCCGTAGCACAAATCTCCCGTTGCCGTCCGTGCGCGTTTCAGCAAGCTCTCGATCTCCCACTCGAGCCAGTACGGGGTACCCTTCGAGGTTGGCGGCATCGAGTTCTGGGCGCGCGTCAAGCCTGCCAAGCAGAGTTGTTAGGGCCATCGGGCTACCGGGTCTGCCTATGCCGAGATCACCTTGTGCAACGAGGCTAGGCGAGGCCGGCCGCGGCAGTCAAGCCGAGCTGAGACACGGTCTGTCGCGCCCTCGGAACCTCCGGCGTCCCGCCAGCCTAACAGTCGTCCGCCTCAACACACGTGTCGAGAGATACGGGGAACCTCTTTGCGCCGGACGTTGTCTCGCGACGGCTGGGGCGAGGCTGCCACGTCCGCTTTCCACGAAGGGTACAAGCGCGGGCCAGGTCAAGCCACCGAGCCGACGCCGCTGGCTGCGGCTGACCACAGAAACCGAGTGATCCGCCCAGTCTCGATCGTCGGCGGCTACTTGCCCGGAGGAGGCTCGGCTAGCCCTGGTGCGACGCGAATCCGCCGGAATGCGCTCTCGATCGCGGCGATGCCGAAGTCGTACTTGCCGGCGGCGCAGTCGGTCTCGGCCTGCTCGCGCCAGGTCTCGGCCTCGGTCAGCTCGTAGTCCTCGACCGCCAGCAGGCCGAGATCGAAGCGACTGGTGACGATGTCGTCGAACAGCGCGATCAGCGCGGCGCAGCGCCGGGCCTCGACATCGATCGGGGCACGTTCGGCGCCCAGCCGCGGCTCGGCCGCCTGGATGACCAAGCAGCAGAGCAGCCGGATCAGAACCGCGCTCACGGCGCGGCCCGAGCCACGCTGAGCAGGCGCCCGCACATTACGACTGGACCGACCGCCGGCAACTGACCATCCTTGGGGCGCCATCGCGCTCGGAACAAAGGGGACGGAAGAGCGGCATGGTCGACTGCCCGGTCTGCGGCGCTGCCGCGAGTGATGCCGATCGGTTCTGCGCCCGCTGCGGCGCGGTGCTGATCCGGCGCTGCCCGGGCTGCGAGCGCGACAATCCGCCCGAGGCCATCTTCTGCCGCGGCTGCGGCGCGAGACTCGCGGGTGACGTCGAGGCGGGCGCCGGAGCCGCGCCCGAGCCTGCGCCGCCGGCGTACGGCGCCCGCGCCGAGGTCGAGCGGCGCCAGCTCACGGTGTTGTTCTGCGATCTGGTCGGCTCGACCGAGCTCGCCGCGGCGCTCGATCCCGAAGATCTTCGCGCGGTGATCACTGCCTATCAGGCCTGCTGCCGGGACGCGGTCGAGCGCTTCGAGGGCCACATCGCCAAATATATGGGCGACGGCGTGCTCGCCTATTTCGGCTATCCGAGCGCCAATGAGGGCGATCCCGAGCGCGCGGTGCGCGCGGGGCTGTCTCTGGTCGACGCGGTGCGCAGGCTGGCCCCCGGTTCCGATCGCCAGCTCGAGGCCCGGGTCGGCATCGCGACCGGCCTGGTGGTGGTCGGCGACCTGATCGGCGACGGCGCCGCCAAGGAGGAGGCGGTGGTCGGCGAAACGCCCAATCTCGCCGCCAGGCTGCAGGCGCTGGCCGAGCCGGGCAGCGTCGTGATCGGCCCGAGCACCCGCCGTCTGATCGGCGCTCTGTTCGACTGCGTCGATCTGGGCGAGCACCGGATCAGAGGCCTGGCCGAGCCGGTCCAGGTCGCGCGCGTGCTCGCGACCGCCGAGCGTCGATCGCTTCGAAGCGCTGCGCGCGAGCGGAGCTGACCCCGCTGGTCGGCCGCGATCAGGAGATCGCGCTGCTGCTCGAGCGCTGGCAGCAGGCCTCCGAGGGCGAGGGCCACGTCGTGGTCCTCTCGGGCGAGCCCGGGATCGGCAAGTCGCGGATCGTCCTGGCGCTGCAGGAGCGTCTCGCCGAGCGCAGCCGCCATTCGTGCTCCGCTGCCATTGCCTGCCCCATTACCGCACCAGCGCGCTGCAGGTGGTGATCGACGAGCTGGAGCGGGCGGCGGGGATCCACCGCGACGACGAGCGCCGCGCTCAAGCTCGAGAAGCTCGAGCGCCACCTCGCGCCGCTCGGCCCGAGCGGGCCGGCGCTCGCTGCCGCTGCTGGCCGAGCTGCTGGCGATCCCGGCGGGCGAGCATGCCCCGGCGCTGCGCCTGCCGCCGCAGCGGCGCAAGGCCAAGACGCTCGAGGCGCTGCTCACGCGGGTGCGCGAGCTGGCGGCGCGCGAGCCGATGCTGATCGTGTTCGAGGACGTGCACTGGATCGACCCGACCTCGCGCGAGTTCCTGGAGCATGTCGTCGATAGCACGCATCAATGGCAGACGCTCGTGGTCATCACCCAGAGAGCGGACGACGAGCCGCTCCGCTTCGGCCGGGCCAACGTCACCGCACTCAGGCTCAGCCGGCTCAGCCGGCGCCAGGCCGCGGCCATGATCGGGCACATGACCGCCGCCAAGGCGCTGCCGGCCGAGGTGCTGGCGCAGATCGTCGAGCAGACCGACGGCGTGCCGCTGTTCATCGAGGAGCTGACCAAGACGGTGCTCGAGTCGGATCGTCTGGCCGATCACGGCGATCGCTACGAGCTCGGGGGCCCGCTCAGCGGCCTCGCCATACCCGAATCGCTCCAGGGCTCGCTCACCGCGCGGCTCGACCGCCTCGGCCGGGCCAAGGAAGTCGCCCAGGTGGCCGCGGTGATCGGGCGCGAGTTCTCCTACGAGGTGCTGGCCTCGGTCGCCCCTTTGCCCGAGGCCGAGCTGCGGGCCGCGCTCGCCCGGCTGGTCGATACCGAGCTGGTGTTCCGCCGCGGCGAGCCGCCCGATGCGACCTACACCTTCAAGCACGCGCTGGTGCAGGAGACCGCCTACAACGCCGTCCTGCGCGAGCGCCGCGAGGAGCTGCACGCGCGCATCGCCCGCACCCTGGCGGCCGATTTCCCGGCGGTGCTGGAGAACAACCCCGAGCTGATCGCCTATCACTGCACCGAGGCCGGTCTCGACGAGGAGGCGGTCGAGTTCTGGCGCGAGGCGGGCGAGCTCGCGATCTCGCGCTCGGCGACCGACGAGGCGGTCGCCCATCTGACCAGCGCGCTCCGGGTGCTCGCCAAATTTCCCGAGAGCCGGGATCGCGACCGCACCGAGCTCGGCCTCCAGGTCAGTCTCGGCGGCGCTCTGATCTCGGCCAGGAGCTTCGCGGCGACCGAGACCGGACGCGCCTACGAGCGGGCCTGGCAGCTCTGCCAGCAGCTCGGCGATGAACCGCAGCGGATGCCGGTGCTGTTCGGTCGCTGGAGCCATCATGTCGCGCACGCCGAGCTCAACGAGGGCCTCGCCGTCGCCGGTGAGATGCTGCGCTTCGCCGAAGCGCGCAAGGACCGGGCGCTGTTGCTGGTCGCCTGCCGCGCGCTCGCCAATACCGAGTTCTTCATCGGCGATCTCGCCGCCGCCCGACGCCACGCCGAGCGGGTTCTGGCCGACTACGACCCTGCGCGCCATGGCGTCCTGGCCAGCCTCTACAGCGCCGATCCCTACGTGTTGTGCGCCTACTTTCTGGCCCACTCGCTGCTCCGGCTCGGTTATCCGGAGCAGGCTCGCGCCCATGCGAGGAATGCGCTCGCCCGCGCGCGCGAGCTCGCGCATGCTGTCACGCTCGCGAACGCCCTGCACCATGACTGCCTGTTCCATCAGCTCTATCGCGATCCTCTGGTGGTACGCGAGCAGGCCGCCCGGCTGCTCAGCTTTGCGACCGAACACGGGCTGCCGTTCTGGCAGGCGCTGGGCCGGGTCTTCCATGGCTGGGCGCTGGCCGCCTCCCGCCAGCTCGACCAGGGTATGGTCGAGCTTGCCGCCGGGATCAACGCCTATCGCGCGACCGAAGGCCGCCTCTATCTGCCGTACGCGCTGACCCTGCTCGCCGACGTCTGTCGCGAGGCCGGAGCGGTGGCCTCGGGCCTCGAGGCGATCGGCGAAGCCAAGGCCGTGATCGGCGCGACCGGCGTTCGCGGTTTCGAGGCCCATGCGCACCGGGTCGAGGGCCAGCTGCTGCTGACGGGCCGGCGACCCGATCCGGCCGCCGCCGAACGCTGCTTTCGCGAGGCCATGACGCTCGCTCAGGGCCAGGGAGCGCGGCTCTCCGAGCTGCGCGCCGCGGTCAACCTGGCCGCCCTCTGGCAGGGCCAGGGCCGGCGCACCGAAGCCTACGATCTCCTCGCGCCGCTTTACACCTCGTTCAGCGAAGGCTTCGAAACCACGGACCTCAGAGAGGCCGCGGCGCTGCTCGATCAGCTCGCCGAGCGGCGGGCGTAGGCGATCTGCGCACCGCTCATTTATCGCTATTGGGCGTCGAGCGGGTCGTCGGCCAGGGGCGAAAATTGAGACGCTCGATCTCGACCCCGACCGCGGCGGCATCTGCGATCGCATCGAGCTTCTCGACGCGGACCCGGGCCGAGCGCACCCGGGGATCGTCGAGGCAGAGCCCGGCGATCTGCTCGGCCAGGGTCTCGACCAGATTGACGTGACGGTGGCCGAGCGCGCCGCGCACCCGCGCGATCAGCGCCTCGTAGTCGACCACCTCGGCGAGGTCGTCGGGCAGAGGTTGCTCACCCTCGGCCACGGCGAGATCCAGATTGAGGCGCACCCGCTGCTCTGCCCGCCGCTCCTGGGGATGCACGCCGATCCGGCAGGCGAGCATGAGGTCGCGCACGAACAGGTGGCGGATCCGCTTGACGGCGTCGGCGATCGGCATGGGCTCAGCCCGCGCCCGAGCGGCCAAGGATCTCGGCGAACAGCTCCGGATCGACGTTGCCGCCCGACAACATCACGGCCACCGTTCGCGCACGCGCGTCGAAGCGGCCGGCGAGCAGCGCGGCCAGAGCCACGGCGCCACCCGGTTCAACCACCAGCTTGAGGTGGCGAAAGGCGAACCCCATCGCATGCTTCACCTCGTCGTCGGTGACCGCGAGGCCGCCCGCGAGCAGGCGCCGGTTGACCTCGAAGGTGATCTCACCGGGGGTCGGCGCCAGCAGGGCGTCGCAGATCGACCGCGCGTCCGGCGGATTGGCGAGGCGCGCGCCCGCCTCGAGCGAGCGTCTGGTGTCATCGAACGCCGCCGGCTCGACCGCGAAGGTCGCGATGCCGGGGCAGAGCTCGGCGAGCGCCAAGCTGCAGCCGGCAATCAGGCCGCCGCCGCCGCAGGGGATCAGGGCCGCATCCGACCTGGCATCGAGCGCCCACGCCTGCTCGGCGATCTCAAGCCCGGCCGTGCCCTGACCGGCGATGATCCGCGGATCGTCATAGGGCTTGACCAGCGCCGCGCCGGTGCGCGCCGCGAGCTCGGCGCCGATCGCCTCGCGCGACTCGAGCTGGCGGTCGTACAGGCGGATTTCGGCACCCTGGGCGCGCGTGCTCTCGAGCTTGATCGCCGGGGCGTCGGCCGGCATGACGATGGTCGCGGCCTTGCCCAGAAGCCGCGCTGCGGCAGCCACGCCCTGGGCGTGATTGCCCGACGAATAGGCGACCACGGCATCCGCGTCGATCTGGCTGATCGTATTGTAGGCGCCGCGGAACTTGAACGAGCCGGTCCGCTGCAGGGGCTCGGCCTTGAGCAGGACGCGCCCGCCGACCCGCTCGTTGAGCGCCTCCGATTCCAGGAGCGGCGTGCGCCGGGCGATGCCTCGCAGCCGTTCGGCGGCGGCCCGGACGTCGGCAAAGGTTGGCGCTGGCTCGGGTGCGCTCATGGCGCCGGTCTTAGCAGGGACCGACGGGCTGGGAAATGGCCCTGAGCCGCGGCCGCCCGGCCCGCGGCTCAGACGCCGAGCAGCGTCGGGCAGGCCGGCGAGATCAGCGAGCTCGTGCTCGGCGGCGCCGGGCAGGCGCTCGGGCGGCGCGCCGAGGCGGTTGATCCAGACCGGGCGCAGACCGGAACTGGCGGCGCCATGGACGTCCCAGGCATTGGACGAGAGAAAGGCGATCTCATCCGGGCGCACGCCGAGCCGATCGACCGCCAGCTGATAGACCCTGGGGTGGGGCTTGAAGATGCCGACCTCCTCGACGCTCAGGATCGCATCGAGCAGATGGGCGATCCCGGCGCTCTCGGCGCCGGCACGAAGCATTCTGGGCTCGCCGTTGGACAGGATCGCGAGCTTGAGCGCGCGCCCCCGGAGGCGTTCGAGCATGCCCGGCACCTCGGGATAGGCGTCGAGGGCCAGATAGGCCCGCATCAACGGCTCGCGCACCGCGCCGGGAGCCACGATCGACGCGGGCGAGAGCGTAGTCCAGCGCATCGCCGGTCACCTGCCAGAAATCGGCGTGGCGGCCCATCAGCGCGCGCAGCCAGGTGTACTCCAGCTGCTTGGTGCGCCAGAGCTGCGAGAGGGCATCGGCACGCTCGCCGATCTGCGGGCGCAGCCGGGCGACCGCCGAGTGCACGTCGAACAGCGTGCCGTAGGCGTCGAACACGCAGGCGCGGATACCCGCTCATCCGTGGCGAGGTCATGAGTCCGGGTCCGCTTTGGCTTCAGGGCGAGGCGGCGTGGGATCGACGCCCTCTGTGGCGGCCAGGTCCCACGCGTCATGGGGCTTGAGCTCCGGCGCCGGCGCTGAGTTGTAGGCGGCCGGCGTAAGCTCGCTCTCGGCGTCGACGCCGACCTCAGGCTTGAGTATAGGCAACGGCGCCCGCGCGACCAGCGCGGCCACGATGTATTCGCGCGCCTCATCGAGCGATTTCAGGCGGGGCGCCGGCACCGGCTCGAGCGGGCCATTGACCGGACGGAACCAGACCGTCGCGGCGTCGCGATCAGCCAGCCGCCGGCGATACATGTTGCGTCCTTCCAGGACCCGCTCAACGTAGTTGCGGGTCTCGTCGAAGGGAATCAGCTCGACCCAGTCGACCATGGCGTGCAGATCACCCCGTGGATCGCCGTGCAGGCGGATCCAGTCGTCGACCTGCCGTGGGCCGGCATTGTAGGCGGCCACCGCAAGGGCGGTCTCGCCATGGTAGCGCGCGAGCAAGGTCTTGAGGTAGTGACTGCCAAGGCGCAGGTTGTAGTCCGGATCGCCCGCCAACCGGCCGCGGTTGTATGGCACGTCGAGCGAGCGGGCCATCAGATAGGCGGTGCGCGGCATGATCTGGAGCAGGCCCTGGGCGCCGGCCTGACTGACGAGCCAGGGATTGAACACGCTCTCCTGCCGAGCAACCCCAAGCAGTAGCGCCGGCTCCGGCTCCCCGTCCTCCGGCCGGATCATGCGGTCGATATCCGGGATCGGAAAGGCGGCCGCCTCGTTGACCTGACCGTTGTAGGCGGCGTAGCGGCCGACCTGAGCGATCAGATGCGGACGGCCGCTGCGCGCCGCGAGCTCGGCCACCAGACCGACCTCGGCCGGGTTCCTGGCCAGCTCGGCAAGGCGGAGAAGAAACGGGCTTGCCTGATCGAAGGCGCCGACCTCAATCAGCATCTCCGCGACGTGGACCAGTTCCTTGGTCTGGAATTCCGCCCTTTGGGCGGTGTTGGCCGGCGGCGGCGGTGGCGGCGGTGGCCAGGCGGCGCCGAGCTCCTCGGCTGCGAGCTGGCCGTAGTAGGCGATCTGGTGGCGGGCGGCTTTCTGGTACCAGTCGGCGGCGAGGGCCTGATCACCCAACTCGGCTGCGCTGCGGCCGGCCCAATAGGCAGCCCGGGCCTGATCGACCGGCGCCTCGATGGCGTCGTAGAGCCTGCTCGAAATGGCGCAGCGCCGTATTCGGCTGATGGGTGAAGCGCAGCGCCAGCCAGCCGGTCAGCCATTCGGCGGTGGCGAAGTCCTCGCCTTCGGTCTGGCCATGGCTGCTCGCCAGCTGGTAGGCGAGATTGAAATCGCGCTTGCGGATTGCCTGCCGGATCTGCAGTTCGCGCTCGAACCACCAGCGCGCGGGGTGGACCAGCTGAGCCGGTGGATCCAGGAGGAGCTCGATCACTGCGTCGTGGAGATGTTTTTGCCGGCGCCAGCGCAGCCGTTCAAACAGCAGTCCGGGATCGTTCTGGAGCGCCGCCGGGACCGCGGCGATCGCCTTGTCGAGGCCGTTCTGTCGCCGCTGCAGGCGTAACCGCGCCTCGGCGAGGCGCCGATAGCCGGCCGGAACCCGCTCGAGCATGCGCTGGGCCGACCGGCGCCGACCGTCCCAGAGCAGGTTGTCGAGACGATCGATCTTGTCCTGTCGGGTCAGAAGGCGGCGGTATTTGAGGTAGAACTTCCGCTCCTCGCCGCTCGAGAAATCGCCCTCAACCCAGGCGCGGCGGATCAGTGCCGTGGCCTGCTCGTCCTGATTGATCCGGAACAGGGCTTCGGCATAGCGGATGTGGCCGCGCGTGGTCAGCGGCGGGCGATCCTGGAAAAAGCGGCGGATCAGCTCGTGATCGGCCGGATCTGTGATCGTACCCTCGGCGATCACCTGCAACTGCTCGGGTACAGGCCAGTCGGGGTTGGCCAACAGGAAACCGGCCAGGGTCGCGAAGTCAGCCGGCTCGCCGTCTTCGATCATGTGCAGCCAGCGAAGCGTCTTGAGCGGCAGCGGGTCCCCGACCTCGGCCACCAAGTCAAAGGCGCGTGGCCATTCCCCGCGCTCGGCGGCACGCATGGCCTGACTGACCGCCTCACGGTCTTCGGGCTCGAGCGCACGCGCGGCTTCGCTCGCCACGACCAGGCCGAATCCGAGGGCGAGCACGGCCGCGCCGGCGCCCAGGCGACGCCACGACCTGATCATCCAGGCCGATGCGCTCCGCTGTTTCGTGCCGCGTCGGATTGATCGCTCTCCCAAGCCGCCGGGGTGTATCCGGCCCACTCCCCCGCCCGCGTCACCCCGCATCGGGGCGCTCGACTTGCCGCACCCTTCACCAGATCTTATGGTGCCGGAGCGTTAAAGTGACGCTAAACGTCCAAGGAGTGGACTGGCCATGTTTCACGGCTCCATTGTGGCGCTCATCACCCCGTTTCGCAACGGCTCGATTGACGAGCCGGCCCTGCAGTCCTTGGTCGAGTGGCACATCGAGCAGGGTACCCATGGCTTGGTCCCGGTCGGTACGACCGGCGAATTGCCGACCCTCTCCCACGAGGAGCACGGTCGCGTGGTCGAACTCGTGGTTGACGCGGCGGCCGGCCGGCGACCTGTGATCGCCGGCGCCGGGTCCAACTCCACCGCCGAAGCCATCAGCCTCGCCCGGCACGCCAGGGAGGTCGGCGCCGACGCCATCCTGGTGGTCACGCCCTACTACAACAAGCCGACCCAGGATGGCCTCTACGCCCACTTCAAGGCGATCCATGATGCGGCCGATCTGCCGCTGATCATTTACAACATCCCGGGCCGCTCCGTGGTCGACATGAGCGTCGACACGATGGCCGCGCTGGCCAAGCTGCCGAATGTGGTCGGGGTCAAGGACGCGACCTGCGACCTCGCGCGCCCGCTGCTGACCACGCTCGCCTGCGGCGAGGACTTCTGCCAGCTGTCCGGCGAAGACATCACGGCGCTCGCTTTTCTCGCGAACGGCGGCGACGGCTGTATCTCGGTGACCGCCAACGTGGCGCCGCGCCAGTGCGCCGAGATGCACGAGGCCTGGCAGCGCGGCGATGTCCGCGAGGCGCTCGCGATTCATTTGCGCCTGACGCCCCTGCACAAGGCGCTGTTCCTCGAGACCAGCCCCGCGCCGGCCAAATACGCCGTTTCGCGGCTCGGCAAGTGCGGCCCCGACGTGCGCCTGCCGCTGGTGCCGCCGCGGCAGACCACCCGCGAGGCGGTCGACGCCGCCATGGTCTCGGCCGGGCTGATGAACTGAGCCGCTCTTGGCCAAGGAGAAGGAGGCCGGGCGCAAGGTCGTCGCGCGCAATCGCCGGGCCACCCACGACTACTTCATCGACGAGCGCTTCGAGGCGGGCCTGGTCCTCCAGGGCACCGAGGTCAAGTCGCTGCGCGAAGGCCGCGCCAACATCGCCGAAGCCTACGCCTCGGAGCGGGCGGGGGAGCTCTTCCTGGTCAACGCCACCATACCCGAGTACCACGCCGGCAACATCTTCAATCACGAGCCGAGACGGCCGCGCAAGCTGCTGCTGCGCCGGCGCGAGCTGAACAAGCTGATCGGCGCGGTGCGCAAGCAGGGCCAGACCCTGATCCCGCTCCAGCTCTACTTCAACCCGCGCGGCCTCGCCAAGATCGAGCTCGGCCTCGCCCGCGGCAAGAAGGCTTACGACAAGCGCGCCAGCATCAAAGAACGCGACTGGCAGCGCGAGAAAGAGCGCCTTCTGCGCGACAGGGGGTAGCGCACGCCGCTTCCCAGCGGGGATCGCTCATGGGCTGCCATCGGGGACCCTGGTGCCTCTGACGACACCACGCAACTGCCGGATGAGCCCATGCAGTCCCTCGCGCTCGGCCGCGTCCAAGGTCCAGAACGCCGCGGCCAGATAGACCGCCACCATTGCGCCGAACGCGCCGATCAGTTCGAGCAGATTGGCCGGCGCCCAGTGCGCGAAGAGCAGCCAGCCGAGCGCGGCCGCGGGCACGAAGGCGAGCAGCGGCGGGAGGTAGGCTTCGCGGTAGAGCCGCGCAAGCGGCAACCGCGTCAACTGGCAGGCGCAGCGTGGCACGTAGAATGCCATCACCGGCAGGACACAGATGAAGTTGGCGAGCGCCACCGCGATCACGCCCCGGCCAAGCCAGCCGAGCGCCACGATCTTCAGGGTGAGCGCGAGCGCGGCTGCGGCCAGCGTGGCCGCTGCAGGGCGGCGAATGTCACCGGCGCCGAGCAGAATGTTGGCCGCCGGCATCTGAGCGTAGACGGCCCAGAAGCTGCCCATCAGGCACGCATAGGTCAGCCAGCTGCCGGCGTACGCGGGGCCGATCCAGAGGCGGAACACGTCCTCAGCCACAATCACCAGCAGCCCGGTGGAGGCGAGTGTCAGAATCATCGCGGTGCGCGTGCTGCGTACCAATGTGGTCGCAAGACT
Source organism: uncultured Alphaproteobacteria bacterium (assembly GCA_963815435.1). Taxonomy (GTDB): domain Bacteria; phylum Pseudomonadota; class Alphaproteobacteria; order Geminicoccales; family Geminicoccaceae; genus DATAOG01. The sequence continues at coordinate 124,373 of CAWFGZ010000002.1, read as the reverse complement.
ACCCCGGCCCTCGCCCACCTGCGCCGCGGCGAGGGGCGCGAGCGGCGTGCTGAACCCGCCGACCACGAGCCGGCCGAGCGTGATCAGCATGAAGGGCAGGGCGTAGTGCGGCACGGACGCCGGGCCGAGCAGGCGCCCGATCACGATGTTGTCGGTCCACCAGAGGAGCAGCCCAGACATGGTGAACATCAGGTTCCATGCACCGAAGCGGCTGAGCTGGCGCAGGACGCGGCGGTCCATCAGATGGAGCGCCCAACGCAGGGTTGGTCGCAGACGCCGGGCGAGCGCTAGGTGGGAGACGAACTCGAGGGCGGCCGCGCTGGCAAAGGCCATACCCACCGCGAGAAGACTGATGTAGCCGAGCTCGAACAGCCCGAAGATAAGGGCCACCGCTGACACCGCCCCCATCGCCGTCACCAGGTTGAGCCAGCCGAAGCGCTGCTGGCCGATCAGAATGCCCCGGGCCGGGGAGGCCAGCATGCCGAGCGCCCACCACACGCCAAGCGCCCAGATCAGCCCGCGGGACTCGGCGACGTAACGAGCGCCAACCCGGAAAAAGCCTGGCGCCATGTAGCCGGTGCCAGCGGCAAGCAGGAGGCCGGCAAAGGCCACGCCGCAATAGAGCGCCAGCGCACTGTTGCACACCGCGTTGACGCGGGCGTCGTCGCGCGCCGCGATCGCCTGCGAGGCAAACCGGATGACCGAGCCGAACATGCCGAGATTGAGCAGCAGAAAGTAGGCAACCAGCTGGCGGCCGACTTGGTACAGCCCGAAGCGCTCCGCGCCGAGATGCTGGAGCAGATACGGCGCGAGCAGGAGGGATGCGAGGCTGGCGACCGCGGTCCCCGACCAGTTGGCCAGGGCGTTGGCGGCGAGGCGGCGGCCGGCGCTCAAGGCGCGGTGACTCCGGTGCGGGATAATGGCTGATGAAAGGTTAGTCGGACTGCACTGAATTGGATGGAAAGGGGGCTAGACCCGCGCATCCAGTCGCTCCCGAGTTGCGCCTGCGGGTGACAAGAAGGCACATCGTCGGCTCACGCTGGGCGGCTGGCACTAGCAAGGCGGGGGTCGATCTCGGCGCCGGGGCCGTCAGCGCCGGCGAGCGCCACATCTCGATCGGGCGGCCAGACCTCGAGCCCGTGGATCGCGCTGCACACGTCGAGGGTCAGATTGATCGAGCGGAGCGGCGTCGGCCGGCCACGCCGAAACACGGTGATCGTGGCCGGCGCCGAGCCGGCGATGATCAAGCCGTCCGGCGCGAGGCAGAGACCGCGGCCGAAACCCGCGCGCGCGTCGTGCTCGCGCCGGTGGTCGGCGTTCTCCAGGCACCCGCGTGAGTAGCGCGGCAGCGGGTAGTGCTCGACCGGGCCGCCGCCGAGCGGCCGGACGCTGACCCGATCGCGCTCGGTGTCGTGGTAGATCGCCGCGCCGTCGATCAGACGCGTGTTGTGGGTGCCAAGGGGCACTTCGAAGAGCCGCTCGAGCCGGCCGTTCCGCAGCCGATAGAGGCCGTCGAGCACCGTGCCGCAGAGATCGATGCTATCGTCATCAGCCGAGACATTGTTGATGTGGAACAGGTCGGCCGGACGTGGGCCGTCGGTGCTCTGCGGATCGAACTCGCGCGCCCGCAGGGTGCCGAGGTAGCAGCGATAGAGCCTCCCATCGATCGGGTGGAGCAGGCGGCCGCCCCGGCGCAGCCCCCTCCGGGCGAGCAGACTGACCGCTCCGGGGGCAAGGGAGCGGAAGCAGATGCCGCTGAGAAATCGCCACCGCCTCAGGTCGAAACACAGGATCGAGTTGAATCCGGTCGAGGTCATGTACAGGACGTCGCCGTGCACGCAGATCTCGTGGCACCACTTGAGGTAATGGCAGCAGATCGAGTTGATCGGCCGGAAGCGGCGATCGAGCACCAACACCTCGTTGCTCGCGGCGAGCAGCACGCGCCCCTCGTGGAAGGCGACGCCCCGCAGGCCGCGATCGCGGCCGCGGCCCTCCCAGTTGATCGCGCAGGTGTTCCAGTCGATCACCTGCTCGACCTCCCGCGTCTCGAGGTCGACCAGATAGACGCCGCCGTGGCTTTGGCCCCGGTGAGTCAAGCGAATCACCGAGGTCGCGACCACCGTCGGCAGGCACCCGCAGGCGCTCTCCGGTTCCGGCGCAGCGCCGCCGTTGCCCCTCGGAGCGCCCCGCGCGGCCCTCGCCACCGCGCCGGTTCGGGCCGTGCTCGCCAAGCTGTCTCCTCCGTGCTCCGTCGGTACTGACGAGCCGCCGTCCCGGCGCCGCCGCCAGATAAAGGAAATGAGCATAGAGACAGAATGTCATTCCGCAACAACTGCTATTCGCGCTCATGCTGCTGCTCGGGGCCAGAGTGGCCCTTGCGTCGCTCGCGCGGTTATGCTTGTCCTGGAATGCAACACCTCTCTCTCCGCGGGTGGTTATCGTTAGCAAGCAGTTTGTGCATGGCGAGCCGGCTGATGGGGGTGGCGAGGGCGATATGTGGCCGGTGCACGTTGTCGATGTGGATTTCGGTCTAGGCCAGGCGCAAGGCGTCATCGACGCCGACGTAGGGGATTCCCAGCCGAGGCCCCGATGGCGGTTCGCCCTGCCGGAGCGGCGGCCCGCGATGCTGTGCCCGATGCTGGCGAGCTTGCCGAGCTTCTCATTGAAAGATACACCGATCTCTCAGCGGAAAATGGCGATGTCGACTTCGTGGGTTGCCAGTTTCGAAATTTCGGCCAATCGAACGCTGTTAGCAATCTTCCTCAGCGCGAAACGCGAGACTATGCCTTGAACTCTTCTTGTTTTTGGTTCACAAATCACACAGGGTGGTGGACGATGCGCATGACGCTGTGTGGCTGTTGCCGATTTCTCAATTTACTAGATGTCCTGGTAGACTATATGGATCTACCCACACATCCTCATTACCAACTTCCATCGTGGATTAGATCACGCCATGTTAATCAGATTAAAGAGCTCATGCGAACCTGTCATCACTTCTGATGCGCGACGCAATCATGATAGTTCAAAGTAATCGCAAACTAGGACCCGATAATCCTCAACAGGATCATGCACGGAACTCGAGCGACAGAACCACTCCGCTAGTGAGAGATGCACGCGGAATCAAGATATTGTATGTCTACACCGGCTTGAATTGCAGGTCGGGTGGCGAAATGCACCCGCTGGCTTTGGCCAAGCATCTCGATCGTAGCAGGTTCGAATTCGCCGTATGCGTGATTGAGAATGCTTCTGCGTCGAACGTGGAGGAATTGACACGGACGGACTGTCACCTGTACACTTTGAATCTCTCGCGTCGGTTCTATAATCTGATTCAGCTGTTGAGAGTTATGCATCGCGTGTATCAATTATGCTCCAGACTTAAGCCAGACATTGTTCAAACGCACGGGCTACGCGCAAATTTATTAGGAAGGCCAGCGGCGAAATGGGCGGGTGTCCGCGTGATCATCTCGACCGAGACGGCGCTGCCGGAGATGGAGCGCAACGTCGTGCGTCGAGTGCTTAACGCCCCGCTGCACGGCCTCAACCGGCTGCTCGACCGCGGGACGCAGCAGATCGTCGTGGTTTCCGACTCCGTCCGCCGGTGGAAGGATCCGGGCGGCAGGTCGCGGAAGGTCCAGGTGATCGCGCCGCCCTTTCGGCTCGAAGCGTTCAGCGCCGCCGACGCTCAGCGGCGCGCGGCTGTTGTGGAGGGTGAGGGCCCGTTGCTGGGCGTGGTCGGGCGACTATCACCGGAGAAAGGGCACCGCTTTCTGATCGCGGCAATGCCGGAGATCCTGGCGGTGGCGCCCGATGCCCGGCTCCTGATCGCCGGCTCGGGGCGTCTGGAGGCGAGGCTTAGAACGCAAGTGGACGCGCTCGGCCTCGGCGAGCGCGTGCGCTTTCTGGGCTATGTGTCCGACGTGCAGAGCGTGTTCGCACGCCTGGACGTGCTGATTGTCCCCTCGCTCGCCGATTCCTGTCCCCTGGTCACGCTCGAGGGCATGATGATGGCGCTGCCGGTGGTGGGCTCGCGCACCGGGGGCATCGCGGAGATGATCCTGCATGGTGAGACGGGGCTCCTGGTGCCGCCGGGCGACAGTGGTGCGATTGCCCATGCCTGCCGATACTTGTTGCGTAACCCGGAGGTGGGCAGAGAGATGGGAAAGCGCGGGCGTAAACGCGTGCTGAGCGAGTTTCATCCGTCAAAGTTCATCGCTCGTCATGAGACGCTCTACCTGGATGCCGTCGGCGGTGTACTGCAGGGGCGTTCCTGTGGTGCCTCCTGAGGACGCTTGCAATCATGGCGCGCTCCGCGCGGGGTGGATGTGCAGCTGCCGCGAAGTGAGCTCCTTCGAGGACGCCTAAATTGCCTGCCGCCAGCGGGAAAACGACTCTCACGCGGGCGAGGCAGAGCCACCTCGCCACACACAGAAGCGCGCGGTCATGACGGACACGAACTTCGCCAGTGATCTCAAGGAAGGCGATGAACGGTTGTCAGGCCAGGCGCTGGTTCATTTCAGAAGCCGGGTCGAGAAAGCCGCCCACATCCTCGAAGAACTAACCATCCTTGGCGCCGACGCCGCGAGCAGCCTGACAGTGCTGTGCGCCGGTTGCGGCGTGGGCTTCGTATCCTACATCCTCGCACGGCACACGGCTTGGACGTTCATTGGTGGGGAATTCAATGAAGAGTACATCGACCGGCATCCCTGGGTGCGGCAGCGTGTCAGAATCTCACGTCTCGACGTGACCGCGATGCCCTTCGCCGACGACACGTTCGATCTCGTGATTTGCAACCATGTGATCGAGCATGTCCCGGCCTGGGAGAAGCTGGCAAAGGAGCTTCATCGCGTCGTGCGGCCAAGCGGCCTGGTCTACGTCGCCACGCCGAACATTTACCGGCCGAAGGTCCCTCTGCGCATCCTGCTGAAGAGCAAGAAATGTCTGGCCCGGGACACCCGCATTGCACTTCACCTCGGCTTTGCGTTGCACGAACTCAAGAACCTCTTTGCCCATTTTTCCCACCTATATAATTTCAATCGAACCCATGCTTCATAAATTGCCGCAAGCCTCCTCCGACCGTTGCTACAGGTTCTGCCCGACGTCGTGTATGACTATCTGCTACCCACCAATGTGATTATTGGCCGGAAGTAAGATGGCGAGGGCACGAATTCGCGCGCTCAACATGTTTAGCGACTGACCGTATTTCTCGGTCGCCAGCGCGAACGAGAAGGGTCATTTGTCGCGCGCCCTCTTCGTCGCCCCGTCCCCCATCGTGAACGGGGCTTCGCCTGCCGCCAGCTGGCGTCAGCGATAGGCGGTGTGCGCGATCTTGCGTCCCTGGAACGCGGTGACCATGCCGGGCACCTCCATGGCATGAACCCCAACCGCGAGGCCCAGCACTCCGGGGAGCTCGTACCATCGCAGACCGTAGCTGCGGTAGAACTGCGCGGTCCGCAGCCAGCTCTCGATGATGCGGGCGACGAAGTAGATCGGGATCGAGGCGTAGCCGAGCTGGGCCAGCTGTCCGTACGGCAGCCGCGGGTTGATCTGCCTGACCTTGATGAAGCTGTAGCCCATGTTGCGGCGGATATCGTTTTCCATCACCCAACCATCGAATGCGTGGGTCGCCGCCGCCCGGGGATCGAACAGCAGATGCCAGCCGTCGCGCTCTATGGCGTCGGCATGGAGCTTGGAGGAGAACGGCCCGGCTTCGGAAGGCAGCGGGTGCTTACGCAGAACCTCGCGACGAAACCCGGCGTTGTTATTCGAAATGTGCTCCGTGCGCAGCGCTCGCCGCTCGACGTAGGCCCGGGTGAGCACGCCGCAGGCGCGCTCGAGGAAGGTCTTCCCTTCGTAGACGGTGCGCCCGCTGACGACGCCTGCCTCAGGGTGCGCCTGAAAGGTCTCGACCAGAGAGCGCAGCCAGCCCGGGACCGGCGCGCAGTCGCCATCAAGCAAAATGACGATGTCGGCGGTGCCCAGATAGGCCGCCTCGCTTTTCATGTCGTACTGCAGGACCTTGTCGGTATAGGCGATCTGCAGCCCAGGCAGGATGTCCTTGAGATCCGCTGGCACCTGGTCTCTCAGCCGTTCGTCCTCGAGGAAGATGAACTCTGCTGGCCCAGTGAAATCCTGACGCGCCAAGCCGCGCAGAACCGCTCTGAGGTCGTCCCATGCCCTCGGTGTTCCGACCTCGAAGTCCAAGAGCACCACAACTGTAACGATAGGCCGCAGACTGTCCGTCGCTTCCTGCATGTCAGATCCCCCGTCTTATGGCGCCAGCGGGCTTGACGCGGCCAGCCGATTTGACGCCATTCTTCACATCTCGATGATGGTCGCGAACAGCAACCGAGGATCGTTGACGTGTGTACAAGACCGATACTGTTTCTGAATGCTTAATTTAGCCACACCCTCCGATGTTCTGCAAGGCCCCAGTTGCGTCGAATCCAGAATTTGGCGGACGAACGTTAGCGAAGCCCAAGAAAATCGAGTGCTTCAATGCGGAAATTGCCAACCGGTATGAATGTCAAAATCGGGGACTGGATGAGCAAATCTGGACTCTGCGAGCAGGCGCTGGCCGATGGTATCGATCAGCTGGCGCGGGTCGATCGGGATGTGGCGCAGGCGCTGGCGCGGGTCGGCTATCCGGCGCCGAGGCAACGGGACCCGGGCTTCGCAACCCTGCTCCGGATCATGGTCGCGCAGCAGCTCTCGACCAGATCCGCGGCGGCGATCTGGGGCCGGCTGGAGGCGGCCTGCGGGCCGCCCGTGACCGCCGAGCGGTACCTGGCGCTCGACGAGGCGGCCTTCAGGACCATCGGCTTCAGCCGCCAGAAGATGGCCTATGGCCGAAGCCTGGCCGAGGCGGTCGCGAGCGGGCAGTTGGATCTGGACACGCTCGCAACGGTCCCGGAGGAGGAAGCCATCGCCCTGATCTCGGCCCAGCGCGGCTTTGGCCGCTGGAGCGCCGAGATCTATCTGTTGTTCGCGCTCGGCCGCGCGGACGCGTTTCCGGCCGACGATCTGGGCCTGCAGGTCGGCATGCAGCGCCTGAAGGGCTTGGCGGCGAGGCCGAATCGCAAGGTCATGGACGAGCTGGCTGAGCCCTGGCGGCCGTTGCGCGGCTGCGGCGCGATCTTCCTCTGGCACTACTACGGCGCGGCGACCCTCGACGATCGTCAATCCGGCGCTTGATCGACGCTCGGTTCCCGGCGACAAGTCGCAGGAACAGCTGCCGCGGAGGATGAGGGATGCCCCGATTCGACATCAGCAGGAACCAACTCGTCGTCGCCATGGATCACGGTCGGGCGATGGGCGCGGTCGCCGGGCTCGAGGACCCGGGCCGCGTGATCGACACCGTAGTCGAGGCGGGCGCCGATGCCATCATGACCAGCTTCGGCGTGGTCAAGCGCTACCGGGATCGCCTGATCGGCCGCGTGCCGACCTTCCTTCGCCTGGACGGGGGCCCGAGCCTCTACCGGGAGGACTGGCTGCACAACACCGAGTGGAGCCTCCTGCATGCGGTCGACGACGCGCGCGCGCTCGGCGTCGATGGCGTCTGCACCATGGTGTTCATGGGTGCCGAGGTCGAGACGCGGACCCTGGAGATCACGGCCGAAGTCGCGGGCGAGTGTCTGAGCGACGGCCTGCCGCTGATGGTCGAGGCGCTGCCCTGCCCCTGCGAGCGCATCCCGGATCCGAATGACGCCGACGCCATGGCGTCGGCCTGCCGGCTTGGCTTCGAGCACGGCGCCGACGTCGTCAAGACCTATGCGACCGGCAGTGCAGCGAGCTTCCGCAAGGTCATCGGCAGCTGCCCGGTACCGGTGTTGATCGCTGGCGGGCCGAAGATGGACAGCGAGCGTGCCGTGCTCGCGGTGGTGCGCGACACGCTCGACGCCGGCGCCAAGGGCGTGGTGTTCGGGCGCAACATCTGGCAGAGCCCGCATCCGGGCCGGATGATCAAGGCGCTCCGCCACCTGATCCACGAGGGCGGCACGGTCGACGAGGCGGCCGAGCTCCTGCGCTGAGCGCTGACGCGTGAGCGCAGACGAGCCGCTGCTCGCCGGGATCGACGGCGGCACGAGCCGCATCCGCGCTCTGCTGTTCACGCCGGCGGGCGAGCTGGTGGCCGAGGGCAGCCGGCCGACTCCGGTCGAGCGGCCGCGGCCCGGCTGGGCCGAGCATGAGCCGGAGGCGCTCTGGCTGGCGACCTGCGGCGCGCTTCGCGATGCCACCGCGCGGATCGCCCAGCCGGCCCGCATCGTGGGTCTGGCCGTGGCGAGCGTCGGCGAGGCGTTCGTCGCCCTCGATGCGCACGGCCGGCCGACCTGCCGGACGATCGCCTGGTACGACGAGCGGCCGAAGCCGGAGCTCGCCCGGCTGGAAGCCGAGATCGGCAAGGCGCGGCTGCACGCGCTGACCGGTCTTGCTGCCGACCCGACCTTCACCCTTTGCAAGCTGCTCTGGCTCAAGACGCACCAAGCCGAGGCCCTCGCCCGCACCCGCCTCTGGCTGAACGTCGCCCACTACCTCGCCTGGCGCCTCACGGGCGTGCCGGGCGCCGATCTCTCGCTCGCCTCCCGTACCCTGGCGCTCGATCTGGAGCGCCGCGTCTGGGCTGAGGATCTGATCCGCGAGGTCGGTCTAGGGCCGGCGATGTTCGCGCCGATCCGACCCTGGGGCACGCGGCTCGGCACCGTCACCGCCGAGGCCGCTGCCGCGACCGGCCTTACGACCGCCTGCGCGGTCGGGGTTGCGGGCCACGATCACATCGTCGGCGCGCTCGCTGCCCGGGCGCTCGCGCCCGGCGTGCTGCTCAATTCGATGGGCTCGGCCGAAGCGCTCACCCTTGCCCTCGAGCGGCCGAGCCGGGCGCCGGAGCTGCTCGGCCACGGCTACAACCAGGGCGTGGTCGAGACCGAGCGACCGGTGCACTATGTGTTCGGCGGATTGCCAACTTCGGGCGCGTGCATCGAATGGTTTCGCGGGCTGCTCGCCGCCGAGCTGTCGCATCAGCGACTGATCGAGGAGGCGCATGCCGAGCCGCCCGGCTGCGGGGGCGTCATCTTCGTGCCGGATCTGCGCGGCCGGCTCTCGCCGGTGCCGGACCCGCGAGGCGCGCGGCGCCTGGTTCGGCCTGAGCGCCGACAGTACGCGCCCCGCCCTCTATCGGGCGATTCTCGAGGGCCTCGCCTTCGAGGCGCGAGAAACGGTGGACGATCTGGCGGGGCTGCCCGGCCTGCGGCCGATCGGGAGCATCCGCGCGATCGGCGGCAACACCCGCAACCACCTGCTCATGCGAATCAAGGCGTCGGTCTACGGTCGGGCGATCGTCACGGCCGAGATGGCGGAAGCGACCGCGCTCGGTGCCGCGCTGCTCGGCGGGCGCGCCGCCGGCGTCTTCCCCGACCTCGCGAGCGCGCTCGACGGGCTCAGAACCAACGACCGCGTGGTCGAGCCCGAGCCCGCCTGGGTCTCCCGCTACGATGCACACTATCGCGCCGTCTATCGGCCTGCCTATGCCGCGCTTCGACCGCTGCATCACGCCGCCAGCGCACTGAGCGACGGCTGAGCCGTCGGCGACAAGCCGCGGGATGACCGTACACAACGCCGACGTCGCACGGATCTTTGCCTGGCTCGCCGATCTTCTCGAGATCGAGGGGGCGAACCCGTTCCGCGTACGCGCCTACCGCGATGCCGCACGCATCGTCGGCGACCTCCCGCAGGAGGTGGCCGACATTGGTCGCGGCTGGCACAGACCTCTCCGAGCTGCACGGCATCGGCAAGGACCTGGCCGGCAAGATCAACGAGATCGTCGAGACGGGCGGTCGGCCGGTGCTGGATGAAACCGAGCGGCGGGTGCCCGAAAGCCTGCTTGAGTTGCTGACCCTCGGCCCGCTCGGTCCGAAGCGGGTCAAGACGTTGCACGATCAGCTCGGCATCAAAGGGCTGGCTGACCTCGAGGTCGCGGCCAAGGCGGGCAAGATCCATGACCTGCGCGGCTTCGGCACGAAAATGGAAGAGCGGCTCCTGGACGCGCTCGCGCATCACGTGAAGGAGGAGCCGAGGCCGCTGCTCACCTCCGTGGAGGGGGTCGCCGAGGATCTGGCCCGGCATCTCAGCCAGGCGACCGGCGTGGGCAAGGTCGTGGTCGCGGGCAGCTACCGCCGCCGCAAGGAAACCGTGGGCGACCTCGACATCCTGGTCACCGCCGCCCGAGACTCGGACGTCATGGAGCGCTTCGTCGGCTTCGAGGCGGTCGAGGAAGTCCTTGGTCACGGGCGCACTCGCTCGACGGTCCGCCTGCGCTCCGGCTTGCAGGTCGACGTCCGGGTCGTTCCCCAAGAGAGCTACGGCGCCGCGCAGCACTACTTCACCGGCTCCAAGGCGCACAACATCGCCGTCCGCAGCCGGGGCGTCGAGCGCGGTCTGAAGATCAACGAATACGGGGTCTTCAGGAAAGACGAAGCCCAGATCGCCCGCCGCACCGAGGAGGAAGTCTACGCAGAGGTGGGGCTCCCCTACATCGAGCCCGAGCTGCGCGAGAAGCGCGGCGAGATCGAGGCCGCCTTCGAGAGTTGCCTGCCGCAGCTGATCACGCTTGCCGACATCAAGGGCGATCTGCACGCCCACACCACCGAGACCGATGGGCGGGCGAGCCTCGAGGAGATGGCGGAGGGCGCGCGCGCCAAGGGTTACCGGTATCTCGCCATCACCGATCACAGCCAGCGCGTCGCCATGGCCCGCGGCCTCGACGCCAAACGCCTGGCGCGCCAGATCAAGGCGATCTATCGTCTGAACGCGCGGTTGGAAGGACTCGTCATCCTTAGGGGATCGAGGTCGACATCCTCGAAAACGGCTCGCTCGACCTGCCGGACGCGATCCTCAAGGAGCTTGATCTGCGGGTCTGCTCCACCCACTACAACCTCAACCTTTCGTCGGAAAGCAGACCGAGCGCATCATCCGCGCGAGGGACAACCGTTACTGCGACATCATCGGCCATCCCACCGGACGGCTGCTCAACAAGCGAGGTCCGTTCGAGGTCGACCTCGAGCGGGTCATGCGGGCGGCGCTCGAGCGCGGCTGCTTCCTCGAGCTGAACGCCCAGCCGGACCGGCTCGACCTCAACGATGCGCACTGCAAGATGGCCAAGGAGCCGGGGCTCAAGCTCGCGATCTCGACCGACGCGCACAGCGTCGCCAATTGACTATGCGCTTCGGCATCGACCAGGCCCGGCGCGGCTGGCTTGAGCGGGCCGACGTCCTCAACACGCGCAGCTGGCCACAGCTGAAGTCGCTGCTCCGGCGTGCCTGACCCATGCGTGGCCTTCGCTCGAATTGCGCGGCATTGATCTGGACTTCGCGCCGCAGCCGGCTTTCGGCTAAGCGACCGCGGTTCGATGCGGCCCCTGGCTTCCGGTTGCTAAACAATGCCACGCCACGCTATCGAACCTACTTCCCGGCGGGATTCAAAATCGCGCCGTGAGCGGGCTACGACCGGAAGCAGTTTGGGAGCACCAGCATGCACGAGCACCTGACGCCCGCGGCGAGCTTGCCGGCAGACGGAACCGAGGGGACGCTGGTCGGGCGCGCCTGGGTGCCGGGCGACGTGCCGGGACCAAGCCCCGTCGCGATCCGCGACGATGCGGTGTTCGATCTGAGCCGCAGCGTGCCGACGATGAGCGAGCTTTTGAACGCAGCCGACCCGGTGGCGCTCGCCCACGCATCCGGCGGGCGGCTCGGCAGCCTCGCCGAGATCCTCGCCAACAGCGCCTTCGACCGGCGCGATCCGGCACGGCCCTACTTCCTGGCGCCCGCCGACCTGCAGGCGATCAAGGCGAGCGGCGTGACCTTCGCGACCAGCCTACTCGAGCGGGTGATCGAGGAGCAGGCGCGCGGCGATGCCGCCAAGTCCGACGCGATCCGCCGGACCATCACCGCTGTGATCGGCACCGATCTCTCCAGGATCCGCCCTGGCTCGGAGGCCGCCATGCGTCTCAAGGAGCATCTGATCGCCGAGCGCGCCTGGTCGCAATACCTCGAGGTCGGCATCGGTCCGGACGCCGAGATCTTCACCAAATGCCCGCCGATGGCGGCAGTCGGCACCGGCAGCGCGATCGGCGTGCGCGCCGATTCCTCCTGGAACAATCCCGAGCCCGAGCTGGTGGTCGCCGTGAACGCACGCGGCGCGATCGTCGGCGCGACGCTCGGCAACGACGTCAACCTGCGCGACGTCGAGGGGCGAAGCGCCCTCCTCCTGGGCAAAGCCAAGGACAACAACGCCTCGACGCGCGATCGGGCCGTTCGTCCGGCTGCTCGACGCCAGCTTCGGGCTCGACCAGCTGCGCGCGGCCACGATCAATCTGAAAGTCAGCGGAGAGGACGGCTTCGCGCTTACCGGTGCGAGCTCGATGAGCCAGATCAGCCGCGATGTCACCGACCTGGTCGGTCAGACAATAGGCGCCAACCACCAGTATCCGGACGGTCTGATGCTGTTCTGCGGCACGATGTTCGCGCCGATCCAGGACCGTGACCGCCCGGGCAGCGGCTTCACCCACAAACCGGGCGACGTGGTCCGGATCGCCTGTCCCGAGCTAGGGGCGCTGGTCAATCGGGTCGACCATTGCGATAAGATCGCGCCCTGGACGTTCGGCGCGGGCGCCCTCATGCGCAATCTGGCGGCGCGCGGGCTCCTCTAGGTCCAGGGTCGGCCGCCGAAAGCCAAACGCCGCTTCAGGCGGCTGCGGGAGAGCAGTCCACCAGCGCGGCGCATCCTTACTCGGCGCCGCCAACGATTTGGCCAAGCTTAGTGAAGCTCGCCGTTCCCTGGCGCGGCGTGGGAGCTCGTGCGGCCCAAGCGGACCATCTCGTCTTTGATCCGGAGTTTTTCGCGTTTGAGGCGGGTCAGGACCGACTGATCCGGCAACGGTCGATGCAGCTCGTCGTCGATTTGTTGCTCGAGATGGGCATGCTTGCTGCGGAGACTCTCCACGTAGTCCTGAACGGTCATGCCTTTGCCATCCTCCGGCTGAGGTCCCTGACAACCTTTCTAATCTAAAGAGCCGGCCGTTGCGACGCCAGAAAAATCGGCAAAAACCTTCTTTTTGGCCGAAAAACCGTTGCATTTTCATGACATTATAGCAAATCCTCATGAACTGGTGTAATTCCGGCATGCCCCGCCGCTGGCGGCGACGGCCGACAGAGCCCTCACGTCTCGACCCAGCCGAGACCGGCATCCAGTTCAGCCACCCCGGCCTCGGGAAAAGCCGCGGCGAGGAGGGTTCGCAGAGCTTCGCGATCACCCCGGTCGAACGGCCAGAAGCGGCTTAGATTGGCACCTGCCAGCGCAACCTCGGGGCGAGCGCTCGCCGGCAGCGGCGCGACCAGACGGGCGAGCCAGAGCTGGGCCAGGTGCTCGCCATCAATCTCAAGGGCGAGCACGCGCTCGCGAATTGCTGCCGCGATCCCCGGCCACAACTCCGCGATGCTCTCGTGGGTCGGGAGCCGTGAGCTCCACCCTGAGCCGGCGGCGCACCGCGCGCAACGGTCGAACGACCTCCGCCTGCCAGGCCGCGAGCGCACTCCTGGCCTGACTCAGTATGGCCCGGTCGAGCTCGACCCCGCGAGTCGCCGCCCAGCAACAGAGCAGCACGAGGTTGACATCCAGACCGTGCCGGCGTTGCAGCTCGAGGCAGGCGGCCTCGACGCCCGGGCGCCCATACAGCTCGATCGAATAGTCCCAGAACGGATCGGCCGGCCAATCCATTCCGCGCTCAAGGCGTCAGCGCCAACGCTGCCGCCCCGAGCAGCCCGGTATCGCCTCGCGTGATCAGGTAGGTCGGGACCGCCGACAGATAGCGCTCGAAGCGCCCCTTGGCGACGAAGCTCGCGCGAAACCGCTCCTGATCGAACAGATTGCCCAGCTGGCGGCAAAGGCCACCGCCGATGTAGACGCCGCCACGCGCGCGCAGCGTCAATGCCAGATCGCCTGCCGCCGCTCCGAGCAGCGCGGAGAAACGCTCGAGCGCGGCGACGCAGAAGGCGCACTCGCCGCTCCTGGCGCGCTCGGTCACCTCGCGAGGATCGGAAATATCGAGGGTTTCGCCTTCGATCGCCGCCAGCGCTGTGGCCAGATTGAGCAGGCCTGGCCCGGACAATGCCCGCTCGTTCGAGACGTGCCCGAAGCGCCGCCACAGATGGCCGAGGATCGCCGCATCGACCTCGTCCTGAGGAGCGAGCGAGACGTGCCCGCCCTCGCTCGGAATCGGATACCAGACGTTGCCCACCGAAATCAGCCCGGCGACACCGAGGCCGGTGCCGGGTCCGATGACCCCGATCGCCCGATCCGGCTCCGGCTCCCCGCCGCCGATCTGCGCCCGCTCGCCGGCCTTGAGCACGGGCACGGCAAGCGCCTGCGCGGTGAAGTCGTTGATCACGTCGAGGCGCTCGAGCCCCAGAGCTACCCGCGTCGCCTCGATCGAGAACGCCCAGGGCGAGTTGGTGAGGGCGACCCGATCCGACTCGACCGGCGTTGCCACCGCGAGCACCGCCCGCTCGACCTTCCGGCCGCCGAGATAGGCCTGCGCTGCCTCGATCGGGCCCGGATAGTCCGCGACCTGCAGCGTCTTCTCTTCGGTGGGCTGACCGTCTGCGGCGGTCAGCGCGAACCTCGCGTTGGTGCCCCCGATGTCGGCGATCAGACGAGCGCTGGTAATGATTCAGTCCCTCCCGAGTTCGTCGCCGAAGGAGATGCCGAGGCCGCGCGCCGTATGGACCAGCGCATCGTCCAGATCGACCGCCTGATATTGAGCGACCGCCTCTTCGATGGCAACGTCGACGACCCGCCGGTTCTGCCAGGCGACCATCCGGTCGAACCGTCCGGCCGCCACCAGATCGACCGCGTAGACCCCGAAGGCCGACGCCAGCACCCGATCGAGCGACGTCGGCGAGCCGCCCCGCTGGACGTGCCCCAAGACGGTCACGCGGGTCTCGGCCTGGGTGCGCAGGCCGATCTCATGCGCCATCATCGCGCCGACCCCGCCGTAACGCGCCTGACCGTGCGCATCCTTGTAGGTGATCGTCTCACCCGCCGCGCTACGTACCGATTCCGCGACGACAATGATGCTGAAGTTCCGGCCGCGCCGCCGGCGCTCCTCGACCTTGGCGCAGACCGCATCGAGCGTGTAGGGGATCTCGGGAATCAGGATGACGTCGGCGCCGCCCGCAATCCCGGCCTCGAGCGCGATGTGGCCGGCATCGCGACCCATCACCTCGAGCACCATGACGCGACTGTGGCTGGCTGCGGTGACGTGCAGGCGATCGACCGCTTCGGTCGCCACCTCGACCGCGGAGCTGAAGCCGATCGCGCGCTCGGTGTGACCGAGATCGTTGTCGATCGTCTTGGGGATGCCGATCAGGCGCCACTCGCCCTGCAGTGCCAGCCGACGCAGAATTGCCAGACTGCCATCACCGCCGATGCCGATCAGGGCGTCCAGGTCGAGCGCATGGTAACCTGCGACGGTTTCGGCCGAACGGTCGACCGTACGGCCATTGTCGGTCGGATAGGCGAACGGGTCGCCGCGATTGGTCGTGCCGAGCAGCGTCCCACCGAGAGGGAGGATGCCGGCGACGCTGTCCGGGGTCAGTTCGACGGCGTCGACCGGGCGCGCCAGCAGGCCGTGGGTGGCCTGGCGAATGCCCAGGACCTGCCAGCCGTAGCCGAGCACCGCACGTTTGACGACCGCCCGGATCACCGCGTTCAAGCCGGCACAATCACCGCCGCTCGTCAGTAGTCCTAAGCGCATCGGACCTCCTCGACCCAATGACCGGGCCGTAGCGCGAGCGGTCACCGATTGAGGTTTATTGGCCGCCCGTTTGTTAGTATACTTGGAGCGTGCTCAGCACAATCAGGGTCGCGTGCAGTCGAACCTGCGTATGGTCACGATGACCGATTTCGCTGGAGTTATCCCAGATCGAGCAACGGCTCGCGGAGCTGCGGACGGCCCACCGAGCCCTGGACGAGGAGATCACCCAGTTGATTTCAGGAAGGCTGTCGCAATCAACTCGAGCTGCAGCGCCTGAAGAAACAGAAACTCGCACTCAAAGACCGGATCGCGCGCCTGGAGAGCGCCCGCCTGCCCGACATCATCGCCTGATCGGTCGGAGGATCGCTGAGCGGGCTCAACCTCGGGTTTCGCTTGCGCGCTTTTGCCGGTACATGGCGCGATCGGCCGCGGCCAGCGCGATCTGTGCTTCCTCCCCTGGGATCAGGCAGTGGGCGCCGAAGGCAACGCTGATCGGGACCCGCATCCCTTCCCAGCGAAACTCGCTAGCGGCGACCGCGTCGGCCAGTCGGCGCGCCTTGTTGAGCGCCGCGGCTTCATCGGCGCGAGCGAGCAGCACGCCAAACTCGTCGCCGCCGAGGCGACCGACGATATCGGAGCTGCGGGTGTTGGAGCTGAGCACGCCGGCGACGTGAATCAGCGCAGCGTCACCCGCTGCATGGCCGGAGGCGTCATTGATCGCCTTCAGGCCGTTGACGTCGAAGTACAGCAGGCTGCAAGGGGTGGCGTAGCGCGCGACATAGCCGATGGCGCGCGTGAGATCGCGTAGAAACGCCCGACGGTTGCTGATCGGAGCGAGCGAATCCTCATCCGCCAGACGCTCCAGTTCGGCAATCCGGCTCTGGGTCGAGACCAGCTCCTGGCGCAACCCCGCGACCTCCTCGATCAGATCGCGCAACGCCACCCGGACGCTGGGCGTCAACTCCTGCTCGGGCAGGCCGAGCAGGTTCACGGCATCATCGACGCCGGCAGTCGACGGGCCGGCCGCACTCGGTGTCGGCGTGCCGCCACGGACTTTGCTACCCAGCGCACGGAGCCGGGCCAGCAACTCCGCGTCGCGGATCTTCATTCCCTGCGTCGCCAGGGCCGGGCGATCTCGGTCGGCTGATCCATGGCCTCGACCAAAGTCAGGACCCCGTCTGAATGTGATCGGAATCCCCGCGCGAAGCAAACGTCGATTCCTCCCGTCGGTGCCGAGCGCCGGCCGGCCCCGGTCACAGGAACCGAGTGAGCCGGGTGACGTGCCCGAGCTTGCGCCCGGCGCGGATCTCGCGCTTACCGTAGAGATGCAGACGGGCGCCCGGCTCGGCGAGCAGCTCGGGCCAGCTCTTCGACCGCCCGCCCGAGCAGATTGACCATGACCGCATCGGCAAATCGCCCCGGATCGCCGAGCGGCAAGCCGCAGATCGCCCGAACCAACAGCTCGAACTGGCTCACCGCGCAGGCATCGATGGTCCAGTGGCCGGAGTTGTGGGGCCGGGGCGCCAGTTCGTTGACCAGGAGCCGCTGGTCGCGCGTGACGAACATCTCGACCGCGAGCAGACCGACGATCTCCAGCCGGGCGGCGATCCGCTCGGCGAGCGAGCGCGCCTCGCCGGCCAGGGCTACGGGAAGGGGCGCTGGCGCAATCGTCTCAGCCAGGATGTGCGCTTGATGTCGGTTCTCGACCGGCGGATAGCTCACCTGCGTGCCGTCCTGCCCCCGCGCCGTGACCACCGAGATCTCGCAGGCGAAATCGATCCGCTCCTCGAGCACGCCCGGGCCCGTGCCGAAGCGAGCCCAGGTCGCCTGCGGATCGTCGGCCTGCGACAACCCGAGCTGACCCTTGCCGTCGTAGCCGAAGCGCGCGGTCTTGAGTACGGCCTCGCCCGCGCGCTCAGCCAACGCGGCGGCCAGCTCACGCCGCGTCCCGCACGACCCGGTAGGGCGCAATGGCGATGCCGATCCGCCCGAGAAAGTCCTTCTCGCGCACCCGGTCCTGACAGATCGCCAGGACCGCCGGCGCCGGACGCACCGGCGTGACCCGACCGAGCCGGGCCAGCGCCTCGACCGGCAGGTTCTCGAACTCGATCGTGATCACGTCGACGGCGCGGGCGAAGCGCTCGAGCGCGGGCCCGTCGTCGTAGTTCGCCACAGTGACGAGATTTGTGACCTGGGCCGCGGGGCTGTCGGGCTCGGGCGCCAGGATGTGGCAGCGATAGCCGAGCCGGGCCGCGGCGAGCGCGGTCATGCGGCCGAGCTGGCCGCCGCCGACGATCCCGATCCGCGCCCCGGGCGCCAGCCTCACGCGGCGCCGCCTTCGGGCAGATCGCTCGGCCGCTCGGCCACGGCAGCAGTCTGACGGGCGCGCCAATCCGCAAGCGCGGCCGCCAAGCGCCGATCGTGCAGGGCCAGGATCGCGGCCGCCAGCAGAGCGGCGTTGATCGCACCGGCACGGCCGATCGCGAGCGTACCGACCGGCACGCCACCCGGCATCTGGACGATCGAGAGCAGGCTGTCGAGACCCTGTAGCGCCCGGCTTTCGATCGGCACACCGAGCACCGGCAGCGTGGTCATCGCGGCCACCATGCCCGGCAGATGCGCGGCGCCGCCCGCCGCCGCGATGATCACCTCGAGCCCCCGCTCCCGCGCGCCGCTCGCATAGTCGACCAGCCGCTTGGGCGTGCGATGGGCGGACACGATCCG
Source organism: uncultured Alphaproteobacteria bacterium (assembly GCA_963815435.1). Lineage (GTDB taxonomy): Bacteria > Pseudomonadota > Alphaproteobacteria > Geminicoccales > Geminicoccaceae > DATAOG01. The sequence continues at coordinate 105,847 of CAWFGZ010000002.1, read as the reverse complement.
ATCGTCGTGCGCAATGCCGAGCTCGTCGAGGACCGCCGCTGCGTGGCAGAGCGTGGACCAGTCCGACTGACTGCCCATGATCAGGCCGACCCGGGGCGGCAGATCAGTCATGGTCTTAGGATTTCGACGGATCTGCCGTCCGGCACCGCCGAGGCCTCCGTCGCCCGCGACCGACGGCAGGCTCCGGACCGCGTCGGCCGCCGCTCGGTTAGCCCGTTTGATCGCCTCGACGACCTCTTCGCGCAGGACGGTCGCCTCCGGCGGAAAGGTGAACCCGAGCTTGACCGTCTTGCCGCGCACCTCGACCACCCGGACCTCGATGCTGTGGTTGATGATCACCGCTTCGCCGGACTTGCGGGTCAGATACAGCATTCTCGTCTCCAGGTCCCTGCTCTCGCCCCGCCCCGGGGCAAATTTGACGCGAAGCTAGGCGTTACCGCTTAAGCGGTTGTTAACCTCAACGTCTCTAGCCTGCAACGGTTCGAGGCGGGGCACGCCCGCGTGCTCATCGGCGAGGCCGTCCCTGTGCTCGAGCGCCGACCAGCGAGGGTCGTCCAATGTCGCTCACCCAAGCGCCTCTCTTCAAGCTGATCTCGGCGCGGATGAGCTGGCTCGCTCAGCGGCAGGTAGTCCTCGGTCAGAACCTGGCCAACGCCGATACGCCCAACTATCGGCCGAAGGATCTGCGCGAGGCCGACTTCGCTCGCCTGGCCGAAGGCTACTCGGTCGGGCGAGCCGGATCGCGGTCGCTCGAACCGATCCCGCCCATCTCGAGGGCGCCCCACCCGTTCGGGTCGGGCTGACGGGTCGGGAGGTCGACAGCAACTACGAGACGACGCCCGATGGCAACGCCGTGATTCTCGAGGAGCAGATGGCCAAGGCCAGCCAGACGGCGCTGGACTATCAGCTGACGAGCAATCTCTACCGCAAATATCTCGGCATGATTCGGCTCGCCCTGGGCGCGCAGCCCTGATTGCGGCCGACGACCGAGCAGGAGAACCCGGATGGACCTCGCACAGGCGATGCTGGTGGCGGCTTCGGGCATGAAGGTGCAGGGGGCGCGCATGCGGCTCGTCGCCCAAAATCTGGCGAACGCCGAGTTCACGGGACCCGCGCCGGGCGGGCAACCCTACCGACGCCAGACGATCACCTTCGAGAACGCGCTTGATCCTGAACTCGGCGTCGAGCTGGTGCGGGTCGCGCGCACCGGCGCCGACCGCTCGCCGTTCCCGCTGCGCTACGATCCCGGCCATCCGGCCGCCGACGCCGACGGCTACGTGCGCATGCCGAACGTCAATCCTTTGCTCGAGATGATGGACATGCGCGAGGCACAGCGCTCGTTCGAGGCCAATCTCAACGCGCTGACGCTCGCCCGCTCGATGATTTAGCGAACCCTCGATCTGCTGCGCTGAGCGGGCGCCTCGCACGCCTGATCCAGGCTCAAATCGTGGAGGACAGCATCGTGGCCAATCCGACAGCGCATCTCACAGCGGCTCTGGCGCCCCAAGTCCAGTCCGCCGGGCCCGCTCCTCGCCCGAGCGGAGCCCCCGATCCCGCCGCGCGCAGCTTCGGGGCCCTGCTCGAGCAGGCGGTCGGCGACGCGCTCGAGGCCGGCCATCGGAGCGAGGCGGCGACGCTTCAGGCCGCGGCCGGCCGAGCGGACCTGCAGGACGTCGTAGAAGCGGTCAATGCGGCGGAGATCACGCTTCAGACCGTGGTCGCCCTGCGCGATCGCATGATCAGCGCCTATCAGGAGATCATCCGTATGCCAATGTGAGGCGGGCAAGCATCGCCCGCCCGGACGGCCGCCCGATCATGAGCCCCGAGCAGGTTCTCGACATCGCCAGGGAAGCGATCTTCGTCCTGATCAAACTGGGCGCGCCGGTCATGCTGGTGGCGCTCGTGGTCGGCGTGTTCATCGCTCTCCTCCAGGCGCTCACCCAGATGCAGGAGATGACGCTCTCTTTCGTACCGAAGATCCTGGCGATCGTTCTGACCACGCTGCTGGCGCTGCCATTCATGATCGCAACCCTGGTCGACTTCGGCGAGAAGTTGTTCCGGCGCATCGCCAGCCTGGGCTGAGCCAGAGCCCCGAACGCAACGACGACCTCGCGATGCTGCCTGAACTGTCCGGCCAGGACCTGTTTGCCCCGCTCTTGATCTTCGTGCGGGTGGGCAGCGCGGTGATGGTTCTGCCGGGCTTCAGCGAAGTCTACGTGCCGCCGCGCGTCCGCCTCCTCCTGGGGCTGGCGATCAGCTTCGTGCTGGCGGCTCCCCTCGCATCCGAGTCTGCCGCCAGTGCCGACGGAACCGCTCGCGTTTGCCCGACTGATCGGCGGCGAGTTGCTGCTCGGCCTGTTCCTCGGCGCGATCGCGCGCACCGTCTTCGCGGCCCTGCACATCGCCGGCACGACGATTGCTTTCCAGTCCGGCCTGGCGGCGGCGGCGATCTTCGATCCGAGCGAGGCGACCCAGGGCACGCTGCCTGGCAATTTTCTGACCACGACGGCGCTGGTGCTGCTGTTCGCGACCGACGCGCACCGCATGCTGCTGGACGCTCTGGCAGCGAGCTATGTCGGGCTGCCCGCGGGCACCGCTCCGCCCTTCGGTGACATGGCCGAACTGCTGGCAAAGCTGATCGATGAGGCGTTCGCGGTCGGCGTGCGGATGGCCGCGCCGCTCCTCCTGGTCAGCCTGCTGATGTATCTCGGCATGGGCGTGCTCAATCGCCTGATGCCGACCTTCCAGGTGTTCTTCATCGCGCTGCCGCTTCAGATCCTGGCCGGTTTCGTCACCCTCATGCTGTCGTTCGGCGGTGGGTTGCTGGCCTTCTTCGCTCTGTTCGAAGATCACCTGGCCGGCCCGCCGTTCACCGGCTGAACGGCTGTGGCCGACGATCAGGACCAATCCCAGAAAACCGAGGAGCCGACCCAACGGCGGCTCGATGAGGCCCACCGCAAGGGCCAGGTGGCGACCTCGCGCGAGGTCAACCACGCGTTTGTGCTCGCGGCCGGTGCATTTCTGGTCGCCATCCTTGCTCCCGCGCTCGCGAGCGATCTGACAGCGGCGCTTCGACCGTTCCTCGCCGACGCCCACACGATCGGGATCGAGCCGGGTGATCTGGCTCGAAGGCTTGCGGCGCTGCTCGGTGAGGTCGCCCGCGCCCTGCTGCCTGCCGTGGCCCTGTTCGTGGGCGCTGCTCTCGCCGCCCGCCTCGTCCAGAGCGGCTTCGTGCTCAGCTCCGAGACGCTGGTGCCCAAGGCCGAACGGATCTCGCCCATGGCCGGCGCTAGGCGACTGTTCTCGCTGCGCTCATTGATCGAGTTCGCCAAGGGATTGCTCAAGATCACGCTGGTCGGCGCCGCCGCAATCGGTTTGCTCTGGCCGGCCGGGCCGACGATCGTCGCGGCAGTCGGGCTGGAGCCTGGCCCACTGCTCGGCCTGCTCCGTGACCTCGCGCTCCGGCTTTTTGCGGGCGTAGCTGCGCTGACCGCAGTGATCGCCCTGCTCGATACCCTCTATCAGCGTTTCGAGCACCGCAAGCAGCTACGGATGTCGCGGCGCGACCTTCAGGACGAGTTCAAGCAGACCGAGGGCGACCCGGTCCTCAAGGCGCGCCTCAAGAGCCTCAGACTGGAGCGCGCCCGCCGGCGCATGATGGCCGAGGTGCCGAACGCCACGGTGGTCGTCACCAACCCGACGCACGTCGCGGTCGCGCTCCGCTACGACGGCCAGGGCATGAACGCGCCGCAGGTGGTCGCCAAGGGCCTCGGCACGCTCGCCGAGCGGATCCGCACCGTCGCGCGCGCGAATCGCGTCCCGGTGGTCGAGAATCCGCCGCTTGCCCGCGCCCTGCACGCGGCGGTCGACCTCGGCGCCGAGGTGCCGCCGGCTCACTATCGGGCGGTGGCCGAAGTGATCGGCTACGTCCTGCGCCTGCGAGCCCGCCGCTAGCCTATCAGGGTACGCGCGGCGTCGCCGTGCGGCCCCACTCAATGGTTCGTTCACCGCGCCTCCCTACCCTGCGGACCAAACCAAACGCCTCAGGTCCGAAACCGAATTCAGGTAGGGAGTAGAAATCCGTGCGCATCGCCTTGAGCGCCCTCGCCGTGCTGGGCGGGCTGTGGGCCTTCGTCCCGACGACGGCCGCTGCCGCGCCGACAGCGGCGGCCCCGCCGCCCACGCCGCCGCTGTTCGGCACGGTGGAGTTCCGCGCCGAATCCCTCGCCGCCCTGCCCCAGTGGCAGCGGACACTGCGCCGGATCGAGCAGGAGCGCAGCATCTACAAACTCTGCGCGGAAGCCAGCAAGGCCTGCCCGTCGCGCGGCGCGCTCGCCTGGCAGGCCATGATCAAGAGTCAGGTCAATCGCGCCCCGATTGATCAGCTACGCGCGGTTAACCGATTCTTGAACGACTGGCAGTACAAGACCGACGCTCAGAACTATGGCAAGAGCGACTACTGGGCGTCGCCGCTCGAGTTTCTCAGCCATTCGGGCGATTGCGAAGACTACGCGATCATCAAGTATGTCTCGCTGCGCCAACTCGGCTTTGCGGCCGATCAGCTGCGCGTCGTCGTGGTCCGCGACGTCGTGCGTGAACTGGCGCACGCTGTCCTTGCGGTCTACCTCGGTGATCAGGTCTATATCCTCGATAACCTTACGACTGCGGTGCTGCCTCAGGAGCGAGTGAGCCAGTACGTGCCGTACTATTCGATCAATGAAACCACGCGCTGGGCGCACGTGCCGCCGGTCACCACGGCAGTGTCGGCGGCGGGGGGACGAAACTCTCCCGGCGGCGGGACCCACTGAGCGAAGCCCTGCCCTCGCAGTCTGAGGGCGTCGGAAGACGCGCCGCGCCGGCAGCCTTGCGGCGAGATTCTTCGGCGCTACTCGGCTGCGATCTTGTGGGCGCGCGCGTACTCCAGCAGCGCGTCGGGCGCCACCGGCTGGATCGGCGTGAAGTCGCGGTGCGCGATCCACTCCGGCCGGGTGAACTTCGTGATGTGGTTCGAGACCGCGCAGAGCGTGAGGTAGACGATCTTGCGCGGATAGGGGGTGATGTTGGGCGGCGAGGCGTGCACCAGATTGCCGTGGAACATCAGCACCGAGCCGGGCTTGCCGGTCGGCGCGACGATGCCGCCCTCGGCCGACGAGCTTGGTGATGGTCTCGTGGTCGAGCGTCCATAGGGGGTAGGAGGTGGTCGCCTTGTCGTGGCCGGCGGCGAGCACGCCGTGCTTGTGGCTCTTGGGGATGAACATCAGGGGCCCGTTGATCGCCATCACCTCGTCGAGGAAGACCGAGATGTTCATCGCCCGCGCCTCGGGCATGCCGTCGTCGCGCGCCCAGGTGCCGTAGTCCTGGTGCCACTGCCAGAGCTCGCCGTCGAACGGCGCCTTGGCGTTGATCTTGAACTGGTGCATGTAGACCGGCTCGCCGAACAGCTGCTCGAGCGGCTCGATCAGGCGCGGATCGGCGCCCAGCAGGCGGAAGGCCTCGTTGTAGGTGTGGGCGGCGAAGGCGGTGCGCGGCGCGCCCGACTTCTCCCGCCAGACCTCCTCGCGCTCGGTCCGCAGGATCGCCTCGGCTTCGGCGCGCAGCACGCCAATCTCTTCGCCAGAGAAGCACTCGGGCAGAAAGATGTAGCCCTGCTCGTCGAACTCCTTGAGTTGCACGTCGGTCAAGCGCATCGCCGTCTCCTTGGCTTCGGTCGTCCCTGCTCAGGCGGCCGCAGCCTCGGCCTCCAGGCGCGCGGCCGCCTGCTCGCCCGCCCGGAGCGCATGTTCGCGCGCCGCCTGCGCCGCCGCCCCGATCTCGCCCGCGCGCACCGCGCCAGGATCTGGCCATGCTCGCGCCACACGATCGCGCGATGGTCCGGCATGCTCAGCACCGCCCCCATGGCGCGCATGAACTGCGGCCACTGCGGCGCCACGGTCGCCTCGATCGCCGCATTGCCCGAGAGCCGGTAGAGGGTGGCATGGAACGCCACGTCGGCCCGGATCAGCGTCCCGGCCGGAGCCTCCGCGGCGAGGCCACGCCCCGCCTCGAGCGCCCGCTCCGCCTCGGCGGCGGCCGCCCGGTCGAGCGCCCCGCTCCGCGCGCGCTCGGCCGCGAGCCCGGCGGCCAAGGCGTCGAGCGCCGCCCGAACCTGGTAGAGATCTCGCACCTGCTCGGCCACGAGCGGCGCGACCGCCAAACCCTTGCGACCGTATTCGACCGCCAGCCCTTGGCGCTTGACCAGCTGGAGCGCGTGGCTGACCGGCTGGCGCGAAACGCCGAGCAGCGCCGCCACCTCGTCCTGGCGCAGGCGCTGGCCGGGTGCGAGCCTGCCGTCAGCGATCGCGGCCACCAACCGCTCGTACACCAGATCGATCAGGACGGTGCCGCCCGGCAGCGGCTCCAGCGGTCGATCTTCGCTTGCCAAGTTGTCATCCGCATTCGGAATTCAGAATTCTTACAATACTGACAGAGGTCCACGGCCGCGTCAAGGGCCAAGAACCCGGCCGACAAGGCAATCGCATTAGGCGGCGGCGAGGATGTGGAGGAGGAAGGCCTCGTCCCAGCCGGCGCGTTTGATCTTGCCGCGGGTCGAGCCCTGGTCGGGATTGGCGCGCAGGAGATTGAGGGCGGAGCGGCGCAGGCGGGCGAGGTTTTCCGGGGCGTAGTCCTTGCGGGCGCGCGAGCCGTCCTCGTCCATGACCACGTCGAGCACCCAATGGAGCTGGTTTTCGATCTGCCAATGCGCCCGCACGGTCTCGGCGCGGCGGGCGGCGCCGAGCTTGGTCGAGAGCAGGTAGTAGCGGCTCGCGGTGGTCGCCTTGCCGTCGATCTCGCGCGTGGCGCTGACCTTGGCGACCGCGGCGAGGCCGGGGAAGTCGTGGCGTTCGGCGAGCCAGGCGACGTCGTGAGCGACCATGGCGCGGCGGGTCTCGATCCGACCGTGGTCGCCGTCGACCGTCTGGTGGACGTCGTCGACCGCGGTCGCGGGTCGTCCAGCCACAGGCGCACGTCCTCGTACAGCGCCGGCTGGTTGCCCTTCAGCGCCAGGACGTAGGCGCCGCCGCGGTCCAGGATGGTTTGCGCGGTGGCCTTTTGGCAGTGCATCGCGTCGGCGGTGACGATCCGGCCCTCGAGCGCGAGCAGCGCCAGCTTGGCCGCCGGAACGGGGTTGGGGCCCGATTCCCCAACCCGGCGGTCAAGCGGGCAGGGCCTCGATCTCGTTGCTGGCGCCAGCGACCTTGCCTTGCCCCAGCACCAGGCGCTGCTCGACCGCCCAAGCGCTCACCAGGTGCAGCGGCCGGCGGCCGCGCTGGCGGTCGAAGCTGCGCCGGGCGGTCTTGCCGTCGACCGCGCCCACCCGACCGTTGCCGGCCTCGTGGGCGAACGCCGCAACGAAGCGGCCGAAGCTGGCCTCGAAGGCGTCGGGATCGAGCAACCGGAAGACCCGCGAGAATGTGTCGTGGCTCGGGATGCCGCCTTCCAGGCGCAGAAACCGGCGCAGCAACGCCTCCTTGGCGCGCCCGAACAGGGCCATGTCGACGCAACCTTCGGCGCCGCACAGCCACCAGCGCGATCAGCAGGATCTCCAACAGATCGTGGCGTTGGGCATTGCCGCTGCGCGGGTCCGCCAGATCCCCGAAACAGGCCCGAAACCGCTCCATGCCGCCGTCCTCCCGAAAAGCAAGGCGGCAGCACATCAAGCACATGCCGAATCAAAAAGATTTACAAATTCCTTATGCGATTCCCCTGACCCGCCCGACGAGAACACTATTCTAGCCGAATTCCGGGCCGGTGATTGCGAAGCAGGCGGTCAGGTCGCCGGGTTCCTCGGGGGCTCCCTGGAGCATGCGGGTGAAAGGTCGGAGCGGCTGGAACCCCGCCTCGGCGAGGACTCCGAGGAAGTCGCTTTGGGCGTCGGGCACGTCGATCGAGACCGGGCCGTCGGCGCCGACCAGCGCCTGGGCGAGGAGCAGGCTCGCCACGGTCGGACTGCGAGCAATGAGCGGTCCGATATGCAAGGTGCGGCGGCCGGGGCGCGCCAGGACGAAGCCCGCGAGCTCGCCGCCTGCCTCGGCCAGCAGGGCCCGCCCGGGCTGGTTGCGGCTGAGATGGGCCAGCAGACCCCGCCGCTCGGCACCGAACGCGCGGGCGTCCAGCCGGGCGATCGCATCGAGGTCGCGGGCCGCCTGGAGCGGCCGGATCGCGGCGTTTCGACGCCCCCGATCATGGGGCTCGGGCCGCTCGGCCAGAAGCCGCTGCAGGCCGCAGACATTGTCGGAAGCCAAGCGGGCGGTAGACCTCGGAGCCCTCGGGAGTGGCATCCAGGCCGGCGATCAGGGCGCGCTCGCGGCAGCGCTCGATCGCCCAGTTGAGGTTCCGGGTGGCGAGGCCCCGCCGGCGAAAGCGCTCGGTGGTAAGCACCATGGCGATCCAGGCGATCCGCTCGCCGTAGGGCAGGATCAGGGCGCTGGCGACGAGTTCGTCGTCCGCCGTGAACTGGCCGATCGCCTCGCCCTCGGCCAGCATCAGCCGCCAGTCGTCGACCGTCTGGTTCCAGCCAGCCTCGGCCGAGAGCGCAAACCCCGCGGCAGCCTGCGCGGTGCTCAGCCGCGCCGTGCGAAGCGGCTCAGTAATCGCCGTCACGGACGTCGTAGTGGGTGTCCTTGCCGAGGCTCGATCCCCCTCTGGCGACCCAGTCGGCGACCCAATCGATCATGCGCCCAAGCGGCACGGTGGGATAGCCGAACAGCGCCATGGCCCGGGCCGGGTTGTTGAGCCAGGCGGTCCCGCCCTCGCTGCCCCGGAGCACCGGCGCCTTGCCGAAGCGCTGGCCGAAGGCTTCGGCCAGCCAGCGGATGCTGATGGTCTCGGGTCCGGTCACGTTGAGCGGACTGGTCGGTGTCGTGCAATGGCCGAGCGCGCGCAGCGCCATCGAGTTGGCGTCGCCCTGCCAGATGACGTTGACGTGACCCATGGCGAGTTCGATCGGTCGGCCGCGGAGAACCTTCGTCGCGACGTCGAACAGCACGCCGTAGCGCAGATCGATCGCGTAGTTAAGGCGGATCAGCCTCCCGGGGGTATGATAACGCCTCGAGAAGTACTCGAACACGCGCTCGCGGCCGACGCAGGAGTTGGCGTACTCGCCGGGTGGCGCGAGCGGCGGGGTCGCTTCGGTTGCGCCCTGCGAGCTGACGTCGACGTAGGGGTAGACGCAGCCCGTGGAGAAGGCGACGATCCTCGAACCGCGGAACGTCTCTGCGACAATCGCCGGCACCAGAACGTTCATCGCCCAGGTCAGCTCCTCCTGGCCCGAGGTGCCGAACTTGCGTCCCGCCATGAAGATGACGTTCGCGAGCCTCGGCAGCGCCTCGACCGCCGCGTGTTCGAGCAGATCGCAAACGATGGTCTCGATCCCGCACCCCTCGAGCCTTGCCTGAAGGCCCGGCTCGCTGAACCGGGCGACGCCTACGACGCGTTTGTCGGGTGCGGCTCGCCTGGCGAGGCGGGCGAGCGTCGGGCCCATCTTGCCGCCGACGCCGAGCACCAGAATGTCGCCCTCGAGCTGCGCGAGATCGTCGACCAGCGCCTCTCCCGGTCGCGTCATCAGCTCCTCGAGCTGCTCGATGTCCTCGATCCGCTCGGGCAGGGCGCTAAGGGTGGTCATATCCGGCGGAACTCTCGTGGCGGGCGCTCACCATCCAGCTTAGCGTCTGACCGGCAGCCATGCTAGCTTTGCCCGGGGCCGAATAGCGGGAGGCAAAGCGCCATGGGCGGGTTCACCGAATACACCGAATATGATGCGCTTCAGCTGGCGGAGCTGGTGCGGAGCGGCCAAGTCTCGGCCGAAGAGATTCTGGAGGCGGCGATCGAGCGCATCGAGGCGCTGAACCCGGCCCTGAACGCGGTCGTTACCAAGGTCTACGATCAGGCGCGCGCCGCGGCGGCGCGTCACGACCGGGACGCGCCGCTCGCCGGCGTGCCGTTCCTCCTGAAGGATCTGGGTGGCGCCCAGGCCGGGGTACCGTTGTCCGCAGGTTCGCGCTTCTTCGCCCACGCTGCGACCCCGGTCGATGCCGAGATCGTGGTCCGCCACAAGCGCGCCGGCCTGATGATTCTCGGCCGCACCAACACCCCGGAGTTCGGTCTCAGCGCCACGACCGAGCCGGTACTGTTCGGACCGACCCGCAATCCCTGGGACCTCTCGCGCACGTCCGGCGGCTCGAGCGGCGGCTCGGCGGCCGCGGTCGCTGCGCGCCTGGTGCCGCTCGCCCACGCCAGCGACGGCGGCGGCTCGATCCGCATTCCGGCCTCCTGCTGTGGTCTGTTCGGGCTCAAGACCACGCGCAATCGCAACAGTTACGCGCCCTACGCCGGCGAGGGCCTGGCCGGCTGCTCGGTCGAGCATGCTGTGTCGCGGAGCGTCCGGGACAGCGCGGCGCTGCTCGATGCCACGGCGGGGCCGGTGCCGGGCGATCCCTACTACCCGCCGCCGCCCGCGCGGCCCTTCCTCGAGGAGGTCGGGGCATCGCCCGGCCAGCTTCGCATCGCGCTCGCAACCGACGCCTTCAACGGCATGCCCGTGCATCCGGACTGCGTAGCCGCGGCGACCGAGGCGGCCAGGCTCTGCGAGGAGCTCGGCCATCGGGTCGAGGAGGCCTCGCCCGCCTTCGACGGCCCCGGGCTGGATGAGAACTACAATCGGATCTTCGCGGTCAACGCGGCCGCCAACATCAGACTGCGCGCCCGCGCGATCGGCAAGGAGCTACGCCCGGAAGAGTTCGAGCGGGTGACCTGGGCGATGGTCGAGCTGGCCAGCCGGATCAGCGGGCCGGACTACGTCCAGATGCTCAACCGGTTGCACGGAGTTTCAAGGGAAATCGCCATCTTCTTCGAGGCTTATGACGTTTTGCTCACACCAACTCTCGCCGAGCCGCCGGTCAGGCTCGGCGTCCTGGACATGATGAGCGAGGATCTCGATGCCTACTCCGAGCGCCTCTGGCGGTTCACGCCCTTCACCTATCCGTTCAACGTGACCGGCCAACCGGCGATGTCGGTGCCACTCTTCTGGAATGAGGGCGACCTGCCGATCGGCGTCCATTTCGTCGGCCGCTATGGCGATGAGGCGACGCTGTTCCGTCTAGCGGGCCAACTGGAGGCTGCGCGGCCCTGGGCCGAGCGCCGTCCGCCCCAGCCGGGGTGAGGTCAGAGGCGGCTCAGCTGAAAGCCGTGGGCGTAGGGGTCGCGCTCGTCGACGAAGATCGTGTTCAGGCCGGTCATCCGCGCCCAGCCTGCGACGCTCGGCACGATCGCCGGGTGCCCGCCGACCTCGGCCATTGCCTCGACCCGGCCCTCGAACAGGCTGCCGATGATGCTTTCGTGGACGAACTCGTCGCCGACCGCGAGCCGGCCGCGGGCGGCAAGCTGGGCCATGCGCGCCGAGGTGCCGGTGCCGCAGGGTGAGCGGTCGATCGCACTCTCGCCGTAGAACACGGCGTTCCGGCCGTGCGCCTTCGGTCGCGCGCCGGCCCGGTCCACATGACGTGCGAGACACCCCGAATGGTCGCATCGTCCGGATGGCCGACCTCGACCGCCGGTTCAGGCGCCGGCGCAACTCCGGGCTGAGGCGGAGGATGTCGCCTGCGGACAGGCTCTCGAGCCCCGCGTAGTTCGGCTGCGGCTCGACGATCGCATAGAAGTTGCCGCCGTAGGCGATGTCGACCACGAGTTCGCCGAGCTCGGGGCAGTCGACCCGCACCTCGGGGAGCGCCAGATAGCTCGCGACATTGGTGAGCCGCACCCGCTCAACGAACCGGCCCGCGCGCTCATAAGCAGCGACCACGAGCCCGGCGGGCGTGTCGAGCCGCAGCTCGCCATCGGTGCGTGGGCTGACCAAGCCCTGCTCGAGCGCGAAGGTGACCGTGCCGATCGTGCCGTGACCGCACATCGGCAGGCACCCGCTCACCTCGATGTAGAGGATGCCGGTATCGCAATTCTCGCGGGTTGGCGGATAGAGGATCGCGCCGGACATCACGTCGTGGCCGCGCGGCTCGAACATCAGTGCGGTGCGGATCCAGTCGTAGCGGGCAAGAAAATCCTGGCGCCGCGCGCTCATCGAAGCACCTTCGAGCAGCGGTGCGCCGCCCGCGACCAGGCGCACCGGGTTGCCGCAGGTGTGGCCGTCGATGCAGAAGAAGGTCTTGGTCGTCACATCGTCGCCAGGCGGTCAGTCCTGCCTCAATCTGACCGCGTGCCCGCGCCGATGCAACCATGCTAGTACTGGCTAGCATAAATCGGCGGGCCATGCTCTATCGCCGCCTGCAACGCCGCCGCCGCGCCGTTCCAGTGGATCCGCGCCACGGTTCGTCCGAAGGGCCTCGCCTAATGGATCACGGACTTACGATCGTGAGTACTAGCGCTCGCTCACGCCAGCTGATCGAGCAGCGCCTTGGCGTCCTTCAGATCCGCAGTATCGAAACCCTCGGTGAACCAGCCGTAGACCGGCGCGAGCAGGTCGCGGGCCTGGGCGAGCCTGCCATGATCGCGCCAGAGGCGGGCGAGGCTGGTCGCGGCGCGAAGCTCGAGAGATCTGGCTTGTTGTCCGCGGGCGATATCGAGGGCGTGACGGAAACAGATCTCAGCCTGGGTGATGGGCTGGCCGGCATCAGTCACCCCAGGTGCATCGGTAGGGGTCGTCCCCGCGTCATCCCCACCGCTGAGACGGGCTAGCAACAACTCCCCCCTGAGACGATGCAGCTCCGCCTCCCACACGTGCTGGTCGGCCATCATCGCCGACGCCTCGCCCAGCACGCGCAGCCCGTCCTCCGCCCGCCCGCTCCGGCCGTCCGCCCGGGCCAGCAGGGAGAGCCAGTACGGCCGGCTCACCGCCGCTCCCGTCACCTCCTGGGCGGCCAGGCCCTGGCGCATCTCGGCTATCCCTTCGGCGTCGCGCCCCTGCTCGGCCATCGCCCAACCCCGCAAGATCGTGCCCTGCGCCAAGAAAAAGGGGAAACCGCGCTCGCCCGAGAACCCCGCGTCCTCCTCCGCTCTCTCCTGCGTCTCCGCCGCCTCCCGGCGGTAGTGGTGGAGCCAGGCGGCGTGATCCAGAGCGAAGGCCAGGCTGAAAGGGTGCGCCAACTCCCGTGCCATGCCGAGCGCTTCACGCATCGTCGCGAGCGCACGGTCCGGGTAGCCCAGGTACCAGAGGACATGGGCCGCGAAACCGCGGGCAAGGACTCCCGGTTCTTGTCCAGAGGTGAACGCCAGCGAGCGATCTCGCTGCGGATCGTAGAGGGCGATCGCTTGTTCGAAGTGCGTGAGGGCGGGCGCGAACTCGCCCATCCACAAGAGGGTGTGGCCCATCGCCCGATGCGCCTGGATGAGGTCGGCCGGGGCTTCCCTCCGCCGGGCCATACCGAGAAGCTGCTCGGCCACCTCGCGCGCGGCCTGCAGGTTCGCGCTCACCTCGTAGAACCACCAGAGTCCGAACAGCACCAATGACAGTTGGGGCGCGTCGTCGAGCTGGAGGCAGAGCTCGCGGGCGCGCGAGTAAGCTCGTTCGACTTCCGGGGCGGCCATGCCCCTGACGGTGATCAGGGGCACGCCGAGGGTGGTCTGCAGCTCGAGCTCCTGCTGGCGGCGCGCCGTGTCGTCAGGCAGCCCGGCCAGCATCCCTAAGCCCTTGTGCAGCTGCGCGATCGCCTCCGCCATCGCCGAGCGTGCGATCGCCTGCCGCGCGGCCCGGTGCGAGTAGGCGATCGCCTTCCGGACCAGGCCGGCCTCGGCGCAGTGTCGGGCGAGGACCTCCGGCTGGGCCTCGGTGACCTCGGGGAAGCTCTCCTCCAGCACCGTCCCGATCCTGGCGTGGAGCTGCTGGCGCCAACTCTTCGGCAGGCTCTGGTAGGCCGCATCCTGGACCAGCGCGTGCTTGAAGCTGTACGTCGCCTCGGGCGGCGTGCCGTGCGGGAAGATCAGCTCCGCCGCTGTCAGCTCCGCCAACGCGTGGTTGAGTTCGGGTACCGGCAGCGCCGCCACGGCGGTGATGACCTCGTGGGAGAACTCGCGGCCGATGCACGCGGCGACCTGCGCCACCTCCTTGAACGGCGCCAGCCGGTCGAGCCGGGCCATCAGCGAGTCGTGCAAGGTCGCCGGAATTGCGAGCGACGGCAACGGCCGGGACAGCTCGAAACGGTCGCCGGCATCGACGAGCAGATCCGACTCCAGCACCGCCTTCGTCAGCTCCTCGAGGAACAGAGGCACGCCGTCGGTCTTGGACACGATCTCCGCGCTCACCTCGGCCGGAAGCCCTTTCTCGCGCATCACGCGCTCGACCAGGGCGGCGCCCTCGCGCCGGCCGAGCCGGCTCAAGGGCAGCACGCTCGCCTGCGGCAGGCCAGTCCAGGGCGGGGCGAACTCCGGCCGGAAGGTAATCAGCACCAGGACCGGCAGGCGCCGGACACGTTCGATTACCAGGTCCAGAAGCTCCTGGGTGGTCGGATCGATCCAATGCACGTCCTCGTAGGCCAGGACCACCGGCTGATCGGCCGATAGGCCTTCGAGCTGGTCGACCAGCGCTCCAGCGTCAGCTGCTTTTGGCGCTGCGGGGCAAGTTCGCGGCAGGGGTACCGATCGTCCGTCGGGACGCCGAGCACGCGCCGCGATCAGCGGCACCGCCTGATCGAGCTCGCTCAGTGCCCAGGGCCAGGCAGCGCCTCGAGCTTGGCAAGCTTCGCTGCCGGCGGGTCGTCGCGCTCGAAGCCGGCGGCGCGCTCCAGCTGCTCGATTACCGGGTGCAGCGGGCTGGCCTGATGGTGCGGCGAGCACTGGTAGAGCAAACGGAGATGCGCGCTCATCGGCCAGCCGCGCGCGCACTCGCGCACGAGGCGCGATTTGCCGATCCCGGGCTCGCCCGAGAGCAGCACCACCTGGCCCTCGCCGTCCTTGGCCTGCCGCCAGCGGCGCAGCAGCAGGCGAGATCTCCTCCTCGCGGCCGACCAGAGGCGTGAGGCCGGTCGTCTGCCGCGCCTCGAAGCGGCCCTCGGCGCGGCCTTCGCTCTCGACCCGGAAGGCGGCGAGCGGCTCGGCAAAGCCCTTCAGCGCTGGTCGGGCCGAGGCCGGTCAGCTCGAACAGGCCGCCGACCAGCCGGCGGGTCGCTCCGGCTGATCACCACCGCCCCCGGCTCGGCGAGCGCCTGGAGGCGCGCCGCAAGGTTCGGCGTCTCGCCGACCACCGTCTGCTTCCTGCGCCGCGCCCTCGCCGACCAGCTCGCCGACCACGACCAGCCCGGTCGCGATGCCGACCCGGGCCGCGAGCGGCGGCCGGCGGCCGCGAGCCCGCCTACGGCGCTCGACCAGCGCGAGGCCCGCCCGGACCGCCCGCTCGGCGTCGTCCTCATGCGCCTTGGGCCAGCCGAAATAGGCCAGCACGCCATCGCCCATGAACTTAGCGACGTGGCCCTCGAAACGCGCAAGATCTCGCCTGCCACGGCGTTCTGGTAGGCGCGGATCACCGCGCCCATTTCCTCGGGATCGAGTCTCGCCGACAGCTCGGTCGAGCCGACCAGATCGCAGAACAGCACCGTGAGCTGCCGCCGCTCGGCCTCCGGTCGCGGGACCGCCGCGCCGCTGGTGGCGGCGCCTCCGGTTCTTTCGAGACGGACGGCCCGGCATGCCCCGGTTCGCCGCTCAGGGCTTGGATCGCAGAGAGGATCGTGCGGCGATGGCCGACCGAGGTGATCCCGATGTCCTTGAGGTCGTCCGCCGTCAGCTGTCGCAGCACCTTCACGTCGACGTCGTTGTCGCGGAACGCCTGCTCGTAGCGCTCCAGCCCCAAATCCCGCAACCAGGCCGCAATGTCCACCACAGTCCTCATGGAAGCCACAATTACTACTCGCACATTGGCTTCAACGACGCACAATTGGCGGCACCGCCGCCACGATTGTTGCTGTCTTCGCCGTTGGAACGGACTTGCGAGTCTGCTTTAACGACAGCAGCGGCCAAGGGCCGTTCGACGCCGACCATGGACTTGGGTATCTACAATGCAGGGTTGCTGCGACTGGCCGCGGAGGCGGTCGGCGCCGGGCGCCTGCTCGAGTGCAACGCCAGCGCAGAAATCTTGAACCCGATTTGCGGCGATCGCATCCAGGTCTACGTCAAAGGAAGCCCGGAGCGTATCGCCGAGATCGGCTACGAGGTGCACGCCTGCGTCCTGACCCAGGCGTCGGCCTCATTGCTCGGGCGGCATGCGCCGGGGCGACCGGTGGACGAAATCCAGGCGCTTGCGGATCAGGTCGAGGCGATGCTCCGCGCCGATGGCGCCGCACCGGAGGCGGACTGGTCGGACTACGCCGCCTTCGAGGCGGTGCGCGCCCACAAGAGCCGGCACGAATGCGTCATGTTGCCTCTGCGGGCGCTGCTCGCCGCGCTGGACGGCGGTGGCTCGAGAGATCGCGGATCGTAGGGTGCCGGCCGCAGAGCGGGCAATCGGGATCGCGCCGTAGGGCCATGCGGTGAAAGCGGCCGTCGAGGCCGTCATAGATCGTCAGTGACCCTGAGAGCGACTGGCCGATGCCCAGGAGTTCCTTCAGCACCTCGACCGCCTGGAGTGAACCCATGACGCCGGCAAGGGCGCCGAGGATGCCGTCGCGCGCGCAGCTCTCGTCGAAGTCGCCGGTTGGCGGTTCGCGAAAGAGGCAGCGATAGCAGGGATGGTCGCCCGGCTCGTGCGCCTTGAAGGTGGCGAGCTGGCCGTCGAACTGGGCGATCGCCGCCGTGACCAGGGGCCTGCGGGCGAGATAGCATGCATCATTGACCAGATAGCGCGTGGCGAAGTTGTCGCTGCCATCGGCGACCAGGTCGTAGGCGGCGATCAGTTCGAGCGCGTTGTCCACGACCAAGCGCTCGGTGTGCTCGATCAGATGGACGTCGGGGTTGAGAGCCGCCACAGTGGCGGCGGCGCTTGCGGTCTTGGCCGCGCCAATGCGCGCGGTCGCGTGCACGATCTGGCGCTGCAGGTTGGAGAGCGAAACGACGTCGTGATCGACCACGCCGATCGTGCCGACCCCGGCCGCGGCCAGATACATGATCAGCGGTGAGCCGAGCCCGCCCGCCCCGATCACCAGGACCTTGGCGCGCAGCAGCCGCTGCTGCCCGGCCCCGCCGACTTCCCGCAGCACGATGTGGCGGGCGTAGCGCTCGATCTGCTGGTCGGTGAAGTCCATGAGCCGTCCGTCAAGATCCGCTGGCCAACGTCGCGCCCAGGGCGATCCCTGTCATCATATAGCCTTGGCGTGACTTTCTCACAGAACCGAATGCGCCCGAAGACGATGCGCGCACGGTTGCCTCAGTCCAGGAGCAGACTGTCGTCCTCGAGCTGTCGACCCCGAACCTCGGCGAACAGAGCGACCAGATCGCCGACGTCGAGACGCGCGCGCTGAGCACCGTCGAGATCGAAGCAGATCCGGCCCTCGTGCAGCATGATCGTGCGCTCGCCGCAGTCCAGCGCCTGGCGCATGCTGTGGGTGACCATGAGGGTCGTCAGGCGCTGCTCCGCGACGATTGCGCGGGTCAGCTCGAGCACGAACTCGGCTGTCTTCGGGTCTAGCGCCGCGGTGTGCTCGTCGAGCAGCAGGATCTTCATCGGGGCGAGCGTCGCCATCAGGAGGCTCACCGCTTGGCGCTGGCCGCCCGAAAGGAGACCCATGCGATCGCTGAGACGCTTCTCCAGTCCGAGGCCGAGCCGCGCGAGCCGGCCGCGCAACTGCTCGCGCAGCGCGTCGCGAACGGCGAGACCGAGACCGCGCCGCCGGCCGCGCGCGGCGGCCAGCGCCAGGTTCTCCTCGATCGTGAGCGCCTCGCAGCTGCCTGCGAGCGGATCCTGGAACACCCGGGCGATCAGTCGCGCGCGCTCGGGAGCAGTCCATCCAGTAACGTTCTGACCATCGATCTCGATCTGCCCCCGCTCAGGCCTGGCGTCGCCGCTGAGCGCGTTCAGCAGGGTCGATTTACCGGCGCCGTTCGAGCCGATCACGGTAACGAACTCGCCCTCCGCGATCCTGAGGTCAATCGCCCGGAGGGCGCGCGTCTCGAGCACCGTACCGCGGCCGAAGGTGACCGTGAGATCGGCGATCCGGATCATGCCCGCGCCTGGCGCAGCAACAGCGCCTTAAGCGGGTTGCGCGCGCCCGGCAGAACCAAAGCGAGGCCGACCAGGATCGCGGTCACCAGATTCAGGTCCGAGGCCTGAAGGCCCAGAAAGTGAGCATTCAGCGCGAGAGCAACCGCGAGCCGGTAGAGAATCGAGCCGACCACGCAGGCGACCACCGCGGCCAAAATCTGCCGCGCCGGCACGAGCGTCTCGCCGACGATCACCGCGGCGAGGCCGACCACGATCGTGCCGGTGCCGATGGTGATGTCGGCGAAGCCGTTGGTCTGGGCAAAGAGGGCGCCGGCCAGCGCGACCATGGCGTTGCTGATCGCCATGCCGACGCAGATCGTCTGCCCGGTGGCGATACCCTGCGCGCGCGCCACGCGCGGATTGGCGCCGGTCGCCCGCATGGCGAGGCCGTAGTCGCTGGCAAGGAAGCGCGCGAGGGCGAAAGCGACGATCGCCACGATCGCACCGACGAACAGCGGGCCCAGCAGTATCGAGCGAATACCGAGGCCCGCGAACGGCGTCAGCATGGTCGGCTCGCTGAGCAGCGCGATGTTTGGGCGGCCCATGATCCTGAGGTTGATCGAGAACAGTGCGATCATGGTGAGGATGCTGGCCAGCAGATGGAGGATGTGGAAGCGGACGTTGAGGATCGCCGTCAGCAGGCCGGCGAGCGCCCCGGCCAAGATGGCGAGCAGGGTCGCAAGATAGGGATTGACACCCGCAACAATCGCGCTCGCGGCGACCGCGGCGCCGAGCGGAAAGCTGCCGTCAACCGTAAGATCGGGGAAGTTGAGAACCCGGAAAGACAGGAACACACCGAGCGCGACCAGGCCGTAGACCAGCCCGATCTCGACGGCTCCGAATAGCGCGACCTGGTTCAAGGCACCGCGCTTCTCCGCCGGCTGCCGCGCCGGCTCGGCGACGGCTTACGCGCGATCAAGAGCGGGGCACGGCGTCGCTCAAGCCGCAACTCTAGCCGCAAGTCTAGTTGACCACGACCTTGGCGCGCTTCAGCACCGCGTCCGGAATCGTGATGCCCATGGCCTCGGCGGCGCCCGGATTGACGAACAGCTCGGTGGTCTGCACGCTCTCGACCGGCATCGAGCCCGGTTCTTCGCCCCGGAGCACCCGGGCGACCATCTTGCCGGTCTGCCGGCCGACATCGTAATAGTTGAAGCCGAGCGCGGCGATCGCGCCCCTCGGCACCGAATTGGTGTCGCCCGCGAACACCGGCAGCTGGTTGTCGGTACCCACCTTGACGATCGCCTCGAGCGCGGTCACCACCGTGTTGTCGGTCGGCACGTAAATCGCGTCGACGTCACCGACCAGGCTCTGCGCCGCTGCCAGCACGTCGGCCGAGCGCGGGGCGGGCGCCTCGACGATCTCGAGGTGGCGCGCCGGCGCCTCCTTTTTCAGCAGCCCGATCAGGGTCACCGAATTGGCTTCGCCGGGGTTGTCGATCACGCCCAGCCTGCTCGCATCGGGCATGATTTCCTTGATCAGGTCGAGGTGCAGCCCGATCGGCGACAGATCTGACATGCCGGTGACGTTGCCGCCGGGATGCTCGAGGCTCGCGACCAGCTTGGCGCCGACCGGATCGGTCACGGCCGTGAACACGACCGGAATGTCCTTGGTCGCGCCGACCACGGCCTGGGCGGAGGGGGTCGAGATCGGCACGATCACGTCCGGCTTCTCGCCTACGAACTTCTGCGCGATCTGCGCTGCGGTCGCCGGATTGCCCTGGGCGCTCTCGAACAGGAAGTCGAGATTGTGGCCCTCCACAAAGCCTTCGGCGGCGAGCTCGTCCTTGATGCCGTTGCGCGCGGCATCGAGTGCCGGATGCTCGACGATCGCGGTCACCGCCACGGTCTTGAGCTCCTGGGCGAGGGTGGCTCGGGCGGTCAGGAGCAACGCCAGGGCAGCCACGGCGCCGAGCGCAGTGGAGCGCGCCAGAGTGCGATGCGAGAGCATTGATGCAGCCTCCCTTTGGAACCTCACCCCAAGCTATCAGGCTTGTCGACCCGGCGTCGAGACCGCCTCGCGCCACCCCGCGCAGCGCACCTCAGCGCGTCATGAGCCACTCGGCAATCCGGTAGCCGGCGAACAGGAAGCCTCCGATCAGCACCCAGATCGCCGCCTGGCGAAGCCACTGCCGCTGACTGCGGAGCAGTGGCAGGCTGCCCGCCAGCACCATGAGCAGCAGGCTGATCAACCAGACCGCGCGAAAAGTCTGATCGTCGCTCACGGGGCTTGGCCCCGTGCGTCATGGACGCGGCGGAGTGGGGGCACCCACCTCAGGTTCTTGCGAGCCATTGCGGTCCCGTCCGGCTTAGAGCAACGGCTCGATCGTCGCGCGCGTCTCAGCCGAGGACACCACCGGCACGATCTCGAAATCGATCAGATCGCTCCAGACCGCAACCCACTGTTGCAGCAGACGCGCGTCGTCGCACTCCATCAGCTGAAAGCAGCGGTCGAAATTGGCCTCGATCCAGCTCCCGACGTAGCGCAGCCCTTCGGGCGCGCCACGGCCCTGATCGCGAAAGCGGCGATAGACGGCCTTGGCGTCCCGGTTCCTGAACCGCTCGATCACCATGAACAGCATCGCCCGCCCCCGATCGGTCAGCTGAGACTTGGTCTGCGCTAACGCTGCCTCTTGGCTTACACCAGCTCGAGTCCGAGACGCACAATGTTTCAAGGTTTGATGGCGTCGCTCCGCTTGCCCAATGCCGGGCGGCGGGCTAGGGTCGCGCGCGTTTGTTGCGCTGCTGAAGAAGGGGCTCAAGGTGAGCGCCGCGTCCGAAAGTGCCGAAGATCTGATCCATCTCGCTCTGCCCAAGGGGCGGATGGAGGCGGCCGTGCTCGCTCTTCTGGCCGATGCCGGCATCCGGCTAGCTTTCGGGCGGCGCGGCTATCGGCCAAGTCTGTCGCTGGAAGGCTTCGAGACCAAGATCCTGAAGCCGCAGAATATCGTCGAGATGCTGCATATCGGCTCGCGCGACGTCGGCTTCGCCGGCGCGGACTGGGTTGCCGAGCTCGGGGCCGAGCTGGTCGAGCTGCTCGATACGGGACTCGACCCGGTGCGCCTGGTCGCCGCGGCGGCGCCGGAGTTCACCGACGGCGGGCTCAAGCGAGCGCCCTTCGTGGTCGCCTCCGAATACCAGCGGCTCACCCGAGAGTGGCTCGCCCGGCGTGGCCTTCAGGCAACCTTCGTCCACTCCTACGGCGCCACCGAGGTGTTCCCGCCCGAAGACGCCGACTGCATCGTCGACAACATGGCGACCGGCGAAACCCTCAAGGCCAACGGCCTGGTGGTGGTCGACGAACTGATGCGCTCCTCCACCCGTCTCTACGCCCACCCGCGGGCTCTGGAGGCGCCGTCGAAACGCGCCCGGATCGACACGCTCGTCCTCCTGCTCCGCTCGGTGATCGATGCCCGCGAGCGGGTCATGCTCGAGGTCAACGTCTCGGCCGACCGGCTCGAGGCGGTGGTCGAGGTGCTGCCATGCATGCGCGAGCCGACCATGGCGCCCCTGCACGGCGATCAGGGCTTCGCGCTCAAGGCGGCGGTGCCGCGCCGGGACCTGCCGCGGGTGATTCCCGCGATCAAGGCGCGCGGCGGGACCGACATCGTGGTTACCGCGCTCGCCCAGATCGTGCCCTGAGCGAACCGGCGATGGGCGCGCGCCAGGCTGCGATCAGTCGCAAGACGCTGGAGACGGCGATCACGCTGGAGCTCGACCTCGATGGCAGCGGCCGCTCCGAGGTCGCGACCGGCATTGGTTTTTTCGATCACATGCTGAGTGCGCTAGTCAGGCACGGCCGTTTCGACCTCACCCTGAAATGTCAGGGCGACCTCGAGGTCGACGACCACCACACGATCGAGGACTGCGCGCTGGCCCTCGGGCAGGCGCTCGATCAGGCGCTCGGCGAGCGGCGCGGCATCGCCCGCTTTGGCTCGGCCTTCGCGCCCCTCGACGAGGCGCTCGCGCGTGCCGTCGTCGATTTTTCCGGCCGGCCTTGTGCCGTGGTGGAACTGGGTTTGAAACGCGAGGCTCTCGGCCAGCTTTCGTGCGAAAACATCGCGCATTTCTTCAGCTCGCTCGCCACGACCGGGCGCATGGCGCTGCACCTCGACGTGCTGCGCGGCGCCAACGATCATCACCGCGCCGAGGCGGCGTTCAAGGCGACCGCTCTGGCGCTCCGCCAGGCCGCGCGGCTGGACGGATCGGATCAGGTGCCGAGCACGAAGGGGACCCTGTGAGCCGGCCCGAGGTCGTGGTGCTGCCGACCGGGACGGCCAATCTCGCCTCGGTGCTCGCCGCCTTCGCCCGGCTCGGGACCGCGACACGGATCGCCGGAGACGCGGCAATGCTAGAGACAGCCGAGTGGGTCGTGCTGCCGGGCGTCGGCACGTTCGGGGCGGCGCTCGCGGGCCTGCGCGAAGCCGGGCTCGCGGAGGCGATCGCCGCCCGGGTGCGCTCAGGTGCGCCGACGCTCGCGATGTGCGTGGGGCTTCAGGTTTTGTTTGAGGAAAGCGATGAAAATCCAGACAGCAAAGGACTTTCTGTGATTTTCGGCCGTGTGGGCCGGTTTCCTGATTGGTCCGCGTGCCGCAGTTCGGCTGGAACCGGGTGGAACCGCAGCCTGGCTGCCGCTTTCTTGCGCCGGGCTACGCGTATTTCGCCAACAGCTATCGCGTCCTCGATGCGCCGGGCTGCCGAGTTGCGACCGCCGAGCACGGCGGGCGCTTCGTCGCCGGGCTGGAGCGGGGCCACCTGCTCGCCTGCCAGTTCCACCCGGAGCTTTCGGGATCATACGGCCATGCGCTGATCGCTCGGTGGCTGGAAGGCGGGTGACGCTCACGCGCCGCATCATCCCCTGCCTCGACGTGAGCCACGGCCGCGTGGTCAAAGGTGTGCGTTTTCAAGGACTTCGCGATGCAGGCGATCCCGCCGAGCGAGCGGCGCTCTACGAGCAGCAGGGTGCGGACGAGATCGTCATCCTGGATGTCTCGGCGACCCCCGAGGGCCGCGGTAACCAGGTCGAGACGGTGAGGCGGGTGCGGGTGCGGCTCCGCATTCCGCTGACCGTGGGCGGCGGCATCCGCGCCATCGACGATGCCCGGGCCCTGCTCGAGGCCGGCGCCGACAAGGTCTCGGTCAACACCGCCGCGGTGCATCGGCTGGAGCTTCTGCGCGAGATCGCCGAGCATTTCGGGCGCCAGTGCACCGTCCTCGCAATCGACGCGGCGCGGCAGGACGACGGCTTCGAGGTTCTGATCAAGGGGGGGCGCGAGGGCACCGGCATGGATGCCATCCAGTGGGCGAGGAAGGGGACCGAACGCGGCGCGGGCGAGATCCTGCTGACCAGCTGGGACCGGGACGGCACCCGCGCGGGCTACGACCTCGAGCTTACCCGGAGCGTCGCCGACGCGGTCCGCGTGCCGGTGATCGCCTCGGGTGGCGCCGCGGGCCCCGAGCATCTCAAGGAAGCCTTCGATGCCGGCGCCGATGCCGTGCTCGCCGCCTCGATCTTTCACGACGACGAGCTGACCGTCGCCGATGTCAAGCGCGCCCTCGCCGCTCAGGGCGTGCCAGTACGGCCGGCTTGATGCAAAGCCGATGATCGTCCCCTCGATCGATCTCCAGGGCGGCCGGGCGGTCCAGCTGATTGGCGGCGAGACCCAGGCGCTCAACGCCGGCGACCCGCGCCCGCTCGCCGCCCGTTTCGGCCGGGTCGGCGAGGTCGCGGTGGTCGATCTCGACGCCGCACTCGGCCGCGGCAGCAATTCTGCGGTCATCGAGGAGCTGATCGATCGGGTGCCGGTTCGGGTCGGCGGCGGCATCCGCAACGTCGAGAGCGCGATCCGCTGGCTTGACCGCGGCGCGATCAAGATCGTCCTGGGCACCGCCGCCCGCCCCGATCTGCTGGCAGGGCTGCCGCGCGAGCGGGTGATCGCGGCGCTCGATGCCCGCCACGGCGAGGTCGTCATCGAGGGCTGGCAGAAGCGCACCGGGCAAGGCGTCCTCAAGCGGATCGCCGAGCTGCGCGAGCTGGTGGGCGGCTTCCTCGTCACCTTCGTCGAGCGCGAGGGCCGCCTCGAGGGCACCGATCTTGAATTTGCAAAGCAAATTCACGAGGCGGCTGGCGATGCCGCGGTGACCATCGCAGGCGGCATCACGACCGCCGCCGAGGTCGCGGAGCTGGACCGGCTCGGCTGCGACGCCCAGGTCGGCATGGCGCTCTACACAGGCAGGCTCGGCCTTGCCGAGGCGTTCGCGGCGCCGCTCACCAGCGACCGGCAGGATGGTCTCTGGGCGACGGTCGTGGTCGACGAGCGCGGCGTCGCGCTCGGGCTCTCGTACTCGGACCTCGAATCGCTCCGCGCCGCTCTGGAGCAGGGTCGCGGCGTCTACCACTCGCGCACGCGCGGCCTCTGGGTCAAAGGTGTCTCCTCGGGTGCGACGCAGGACCTGCTGCGGGTCGATGCCGACTGCGACCGCGACACGCTCCGCTTCACCGTCCGCCAGCAGCCGCCGGGTTTCTGCCATCTGAGCACCCGGACCTGCTGGGGCGGCGACGCCGGCCTGGGCGCGCTCGCCCGCCGCCTTGCTGAACGAAAGCTGTCGGCGCCTGCCGGCTCCTACACCGCCAGACTGCTCGCCGATCCCGCACTGCTCGGGGCCAAGCTCTGTGAGGAGGCAGACGAGCTGGCTGCGGCCGAGTCGCGCCCCGACGTCATTCACGAGGCAGCCGACGTTCTCTACTTCACTCTCACGACGCTCGCCCGCCACGGCGTCGATCTCGCCGAGGTCGAGCGCGCGCTCGATCGGCGCGCCCTCAAGGTAACGCGCAGGGGATGAGCTGCTACGGCCGGACGCCGCGCTACAGAGCGACGATCTTGCCCGGGTTCATGATATTGGCCGGATCGAGCGCCTGCTTGATCGCGCGCATCACCGCCATACCCTCGCCGTGCTCGGCTTCGAGATAGGGGATCTTGCCGTAGCCGACGCCGTGCTCGCCGGTGCAGGTCCCGCCCACCGCGAGCGCCTTCTCGACCAGGCGCTCGCCGATCGCCTTCGCGCGCGCGATCTCCTCCTTGCTGTCCGGATCGACCAGAATCGCAAGGTGGAAGTTGCCATCGCCGACGTGGCCGACCAGCGGCGCCAGAAGACCGCTATCGGCGATCAGACGCTTGGTCTCGGTGATGCATTCGGCGAGGCGCGAGATCGGCACGCAGACGTCGGTGACAAAGCCTCTCGCTCCAGGGCGAAGCGACATCGCGGCATAATAGGCGTCGTGGCGCGCCTGCCAGAGGCGATTGCGCTCCTCAGCCCGGCTTGCCCACTGGAAATCCGCGCCGCCGCTGTCGCTGGCGATCGCTCCGACCATCTCCGCCTGCTCGGCGACGCCCGCCTCGGTGCCATGGAACTCGAAAAACAGGGTTGGGGCTTCCTGGTAGCCTTCGAGCTTGGCATAGCCGATCACGGCAGCCATCTGGACCTCGTCCAGGAGCTCGATTCGGGCCACGGGAATGCCCGACTGGATGATCATGATGACCGTATTGACCGCCTGCTCGATGGTCGGAAACGCGCACACCGCAGACGAGATCGCCTCGGGAATACCGTAGAGACGAAGGCGGATCTCGGTGATCACGCCGAGTGTGCCTTCCGAGCCCACAAACAGCCGCGTCAGGTCGTAGCCGGCCGACGACTTCCGGGCGCGCCCGCCGGTCCGGATGATCCTCCCGTCGGCTAGCACCACGGTCAGGCCGAGCACGTTCTCCCGCATCGTGCCGTAACGGACCGCGTTGGTGCCCGAGGCCCGGGTCGCGGCCATACCGCCGAGGCTGGCGTCGGCTCCCGGATCGATCGGGAAGAAAAGACCTGTATCGCGCAGATGGGTGTTCAGCTGCTTGCGCGTCACGCCGGCCTGGACGAGGCAGTCGAGATCCTCGCCGTTGACCTCGAGGATCGCCTTCATCTCGGAGAGATCGAGTGTCACGCCGCCGCGCAAGGCGGCGATATGGCCCTCGAGCGAGGTGCCGGTGCCGAACGGGATGATCGGGACCCGGTGCGCGGCGCAGATCTTGACGATCGCGCTCACCTCATCGGTCGAGTGGGGAAAGGTGACCGCATCGGGCGGCGCGCCAGGGTGATAGGTCTCGTCCTTGCCATGCCGCTCACGTACCGCCCTGGCGGTGCTCAGCCGTTCGCCGAGGAGGGCGTGGAGCGCGTCGAGCGCGGCCGTGAGTTCCGTCGAGGCGACGTCGTTCATGGCCGTTGCATAACACGCTGCGCGCCCGACATCACGCCTTGAAGGCGACCGGCCGCGGCTTTCGCATCCGCTTGAGAAACAAACCAAACCTTAAGAAGTTGCTCCATAGGCTGCCGACGTTGCATGCGGCTCCCGCGCCGCGTCGGCGGCCCGCAGTGGACCGAAAGAACAGGGAATTTCGCCATGGCGCCAAGGCCGCTCGAGCAGGCCCCCGAGGCCAGGAGCCCCCGGCTGCCGGGACTCGGGCGTATCAGCTTCGGACGCTTTCGGACCCGGGCATCCGATCAGCATGCCGGCACCGAGCCGCCGACGCTCTCACTCGTCCGCGCCGCTTTGAGGATCGAGGATGGCCTGCTCATGGCGTTTGGGCCGGAGGGCGATCCGATCCCGCCCGCGGAATTCGCCCGGGCGGCCGCCGCGCAGCCCGATGTGCAGATCGCCTTGCCCGATGGCCGGGCGGTGTCCGCGCCGCGGGTCGCTGCGGTGCTCGAGGCTCAGGCCAGTGGCCCCCTCACGGCCGGGCCGACCGCAGGCGGGAGCGAGGGCGTCGCCTGGCTCGAAGCGATGCTGGGCCTCGGCCCACAACCGGAGCTGACCTCGGAGGTCGAGCTGTTCATGGAGCGCGGCCCCTGCGAGCTCACCGCGTTCGGCCGCGAGCTTATGATCACGATCCCCTCGGGACGGTCGTTCCTGATCGCCGATGCGGCCGCGGCGCACCATGACGAAGCGGATCTCCTGCTATTATTGCCCAACGACGAGGCGGTATCGGTCGCCGACCTGGTCGGCCGGCTGCGTAGCCAGGTCACCGGCGCGAAAGGTAAAGCTGCGCCCGAAAACAGTGCCGAACACCCGTTCACGGAAGCGGCGTTGCCAGGCTGCACGGTCCAGATCCTGGATGGCGAGATGCGGTTCGAGTTGCCCTTCGTTGGCTCGGTCCGCTTGGCGAGTAGCGGCGCCGACGCCGGGGTCGGCCCGCGGGTCAGCATCTTTCTCGCCAGTGGCGATGTCGCGACGATGACCGACCTCGTGGCCGCCTTTGGCCAGGAGGCGAACGAGTTGAGGGAGCCCGGAATGACAACCAGCGCGCCGGCAGACCGGGTTCCTGGCGGTCCGGCTGAGATTGAGAGCCCGCCGGCGCTGAACCTGCCCGATGTGCTGACGCTGATGGCCGATGGCACGCTTGATCTCAGCTTACTGGCCCGTGCTCTTGGTCCTGACGTGGGGCGGGTGGTCTCGGCGACCGTCGCGGGCCTCCCCGAAGGGGCTCGCCTGTCGGCGGGTTCGATCACGGCGATCGAAGCTGGAGTTTGACCGTCGACGATCTGACCGGGCTCACCCTCAAGACGCCAGCCGACCTGGCGGCGGACTTTGCGCTCGATATCACCCTGCGCACGGCCCATGGCGAAGAAACCGGCAGGCTCATGGTGAGCCGCCCGAGCGCAAGCCGCCCGCCGAGGCGGCGCGTAGCCTGACGCGCGCGGGCCGCGTCGCATCCGATCGCACTGCCGATCGAGCCGCCCTCTGCCGAAGGCGTCGACCCGGACAGCACCGCGGTCGTCGTGATCTCAGGCGTGCCGGCCGGAGCCGCACTCTCGGCCGGCCTCGACAATGGCGACGGCAGCTGGATGCTGACCCCTCAGGAACTAGCCGGTCTGATGCTCATCATGCCGGCCGGATCACCCGAGGATCTCACGCTGACGGTGACCGCGGTCGCGGTCAAGAACCGCGAGGGCGAGCTCGCGACGAGGTCGGAGAACGTTCGCGTGTCGACCCATCCAGCGGCGGTCCGCTCAATCCCGCTGGACATCGATCCGGCGATCGCTCGGGACAATGCCGGGGTGAAGGCGCTCGTGATCCGCGATCTGCCGCAGGGCGCCAGCCTGTCCGCCGGCACCTACGACCAGGCGATCGGCGGCTGGGTTCTGCTGCCGCGCCAGCTGGATGGGCTGGCGCTCACGGCGCCGGCCGGCGCCCCGACTTTCACGCTGACCGTGCTGGGCATCTCGCTCGACGCCGCTGGCAGTGCCAAGGCCCAGGTGCTGACCCGGCTGCCCGTCGCCGTCAGCTGACCCGCCGGCTCCCGCGCTTCCCTGAGTCGCCTTCGCGCCCGCCGATTGCCGCCGGGCGATGACTACGCGTCCGTCGCTGAGCTAGCCAATGGACAGACGCTCGCGCGGACGCTAATCCTGACCTCCTGACCGCGAATCAGCGGGCGCGAGCGCCGACAGGGCGGCGTCGCGAACCAAACCGGAGGAGGCAATCGAATGAGACTTCGAACGTTGAAGTGGGCCGCGGCGGGCGGCGCCGCGCTGTTCGCGCTGGGCGTCACGCCCGCGATGTCGGCCGACGTCCTGGTTGGCCTGATCACCAAGACCGAGGGCAACCCCTTCTTCGTTAAGATGCGCGAGGGCGCGCAGGAGAAGGCCAACGAGCTCGGCCTGAAACTACAGACCTACGCCGGCAAGTACGATGGCGACAATGAGGGCCAGGTGGCCGCGATCGAGGGCTTGATCGCGGCCGGCGCGAAGGGCTTCGCGATCGTGCCCAGCGATTCCTCGGCGATCGTGCCGACCGTGCAGAAAGCGCGTGAAGCCGGGCTTCTGGTCATCGTGCTCGACACGCCGCTCGATCCGATCGACGCCGCCGACTACACCTTCGCGACCGACAATTTCAAGGCCGGCGAACTGATCGGTACATGGGCTGCCAAGACCCTCGGCGACAAGGCGGCGAGCGCGAAGATCGCCATGCTCGACCTCGCCGTCAACCAGCCGACTGTCGACTACCTCCGCGACCAGGGCTTCATGAAGGGCTTCGGCATCGACATCATGGATCCGAAGCACTACGGCGACGAGAACGACCCACGCATCTGCGGCCACGAAATGACCGGGGGCAACGAGGACGGTGGTCGCACGGCCATGGAGACTTTGCTCCAGAAGTGTCCCGACACCAATCTCGTCTACACGATCAATGAGCCGGCCGCGGCCGGTGCGTGGGAAGGGCTGAAGGCGGCCGGCAAGGCCGACGGCAGCGTCCTCATCGTCTCCATCGACGGCGGCTGCCCGGGCGTCCGCAACGTCGAGGCGGGCGTCATCGGCGCGACCTCGCAGCAGTATCCGCCACAAGATGGCGGCGATGGCGCTCGAGACCATCGCCAAATATGCGAAGACCGGGGAGAAGCCCAAGATGGTGACCGAAGGGCTCGACTTCTACGACACCGGCGCGACGCTGATCACCGCGCATCCGGTCGAGGGCGTGCCCTCGATCAGCGTCAAGGAAGGCCTCGACCTCTGCTGGGGTTGATCACCCTCGGGTCAAAAACAGCCTAGACTGCGACGGAAATAGGGAAGAGCAACCGGCGCCGGTTGCTCTTCCCGTCATCGGCGGCCCCACAACCAGCGGCGGGACGGAACATGAGCGGCGCCAGCGAGGGCACTGCCCGGGGACAATCGGATTTCGAGAGCGTGCTGCCGGCCTCCGGCGACGTCGCCGTCTTCGAAGAGGAGGAGATGTCGCCGCTCCGGCGGGTGCAGCATTTCCTCCACGCCTATCCGACCATGGTGCCGTTCATCGTCCTGCTGATGGGCGTCGTGATCTTCGCCGCGCTGGTTGGCAGTCGGTTCTTTCAGCCGTTCAACCTCTCGCTCGTGCTGCAGCAGGTCACGATCATCGGCACTCTCGGCATCGCCCAGACGCTGATCATCCTCACCGCCGGCATCGACCTCTCGGTCGGCGCCATCATGGTGCTTTGCTCGATCGTGATGGGAAGACTTGCCGTCGTGAGCGGCGTCCCGGTGGAAATCTCCTTCCCGCTTGGCCTCCTGACCGGCGCCGCCTGCGGCCTCCTTAACGGGGCGCTGGTGACACGCTTCAAGCTGCCGCCCTTCATCGTTACGCTCGGCACCTGGAGCATCCTAGGCGCTCTCGTCCTCTTCTATTCGCGCAGCGCGACGCTCCGGCAGCAGGAGGTCGAGGCGGCCGCCTCCTTCCTGCAATGGACGGGGACAGCGATCCCGATCGGCGCAGCCCGCCTGACCTACGGCTCGATCCTCATGATCCTGCTCGCCGCGCTGGTCTGGTACATTCTCAACCGCACTGCCTTCGGCCGCCACGTCTACGCCACGGGCGACGACCCCGATGCCGCGCGCCTCGCCGGCATTAACACCACAGGTACGCTGCTCGCCGTCTACACCATCGCAGGCCTGATCTGCTCGATCGCTGGCTGGGTGCTGATCGGCCGCATCGGGGCCGTCAGCCCGCTCGCTGGCCAGACCGCCAACCTCGATTCGATCACCGCCGTCGTGATCGGTGGCACCAGCCTGTTCGGCGGCCGCGGGTCGATCGTCGGCACGCTGATCGGCGCGCTGATCGTCGGCGTATTCCGCAACGGCCTGGCGCTCGCCGGCCTCGACGCCCTCTGGCAGGAGTTCACCGTCGGTGTCCTCATCATCGTAGCGGTGGCGCTCGACCAGTGGATCAGGAGGATATCGTCATGAGCGCCGGAGCCGCTCAGCCGGTGCTCCAGGCGCGCGGCATCGTCAAGCGCTTCGGCCGGGTCACCGCCCTCGACCACGCCGACTTCGATCTCCTGCCGAACGAGATCCTCGGCGTGATCGGCGACAACGGCGCCGGTAAGTCGACCCTGATCAAGGTGCTCGCCGGTGCCATCATTCCGGACCAGGGCGAGATCCGGCTCGACGGCAGTCCGGTGCACTTTCGCTCACCGCTGGAGGCTCGCGCCGCCGGCATCGAGACCGTATACCAGGACCTTGCGCTCGCCCCGGCGCTTTCGATCGCGGACAATCTCTTTCTCGGCCGCGAGCGGCGCAAATCGGGCCTGGTCGGCCAACTGTTCCGACTGCTCGACCGCGCGGGCATGCAGAAAGAAGCGCGGCAGCACCTTAACGCGCTCGGGCTGCTGACGATCCAGAATATCCGCCAGAAGGTCGAGACGCTCTCGGGCGGTCAGCGTCAGGGGGTGGCCGTGGTGCGGGCCACCGCTTTTGGTAGTCGCGTCGTCATCATGGACGAGCCGACCGCGGCGCTCGGCGTCAAAGAATCGCGCAAGGTGCTCGAGCTGATGCTCGACGTGAAGAAGCGCGGCCTGCCCATCGTCCTGATCAGCCACAACATGCCGCACGTGTTCGAGGTCGCCGACCGGATCCACATCCATCGCCTTGG
Organism: uncultured Alphaproteobacteria bacterium; assembly: GCA_963815435.1. GTDB lineage: Bacteria > Pseudomonadota > Alphaproteobacteria > Geminicoccales > Geminicoccaceae > DATAOG01. Next base: position 74,244 of record CAWFGZ010000002.1, on the reverse strand, counting down.
CCGCCGCATCGCCGTCATCAATCCGAGCGAATACTCGATGTCCGATGCGGTCGCGATCATGACCGGCGCCATGCAGCCTCGGTCAACACCGGAAGCGGCGTAACCTGTGCGCTGAACGGTTGGCACGCGCGCTTTCGACCACAGCTGCCGCTTGCCGAAGGGGCGTCCCGGGAGTAGGGATCTGGGGGCGCCTTCGCCCGTCCTGCGGGGCCGTCTCGACGGGCCAGGCATAACCCGCAAAAAGCAAGCTCAGCCAGGGGGTATCACCGTGCAGCTAAGCCGTGACGAGTTGCTCAAAGCCTACCGGCAGATGCGGACCATCCGCGACTTCGAGGACACCGTGCACGAGGAATTCTCGGCCGGGAACATTCCCGGCTTCGTTCACCTCTATGCCGGCGAGGAAGCGTCGGGGGTCGGCGTTCTGCCTGCATCTGAAGGACCACGACCGCATCGCGTCGACCCACCGCGGCCACGGCCATTGCATCGCCAAGGGCTGCGACGTCAAGGCCATGATGGCGGAGATCTTCGGTAAGAAGGACGGACTTTGCGGCGGCAAGGGCGGCTCGATGCACATCGCCGATCTGTCCAAAGGCATGATGGGGGCGAATGGCATCGTGGGCGGCGGTCCACCCTTGATCTGCGGCGCCGCGCTCAGCGCCAAGACCCTCAAGACCGGCGGGGTCGCGATCGCGTTCGTCGGCGACGGCGGCTCCAATCAGGGCACCACGGCGGAAAGCATGAACCTCGCCAAGGTCTGGGATCTGCCGGCGATCTTCGTGTTCGAGGACAATGGCTACGCCGAATCGACGGCCAGCTCCTGGGCCTGCGCCGGCGATCTGGTCGCGCGCGCGCTGGCTTATGGCATGCCCGCGCGTCGGGTCGACGGCGACGACTTCTTCGATGTCTGGGAGGCGGCGCGCGAGGCGATCGAGCGGGCTCGCGACGGCGCGGGACCGAGCGTCCTCCACGTCAAGTTCATGCGCCACTATGGCCACTTCGAGGGCGATGCCATGACCTATCGGGGGATCCGCGAGGTGGACAATCTCAAGGCGGACAAGGATTGCCTGAAGCTGTTCCGCCAGCGGGTCACCGAGGTGGGCCTGCTCGAGGGCGAGCAGCTCGATGCGATCGACGGTGAGGTCAAGAGCCTGATCGATCAGGCGCTCGCCGCGGCCAAGGCGGCGCCGCCGCCGACCGAAGCCGATCTCCTGACCGACGTCTACGCCTCGTACTGAGGGGAGCAACCATGTCCAAGAAGTCGTACCGCCAGGCGATCAACGAGGCGCTGCGCCAGGAGATGGAGCGCGATCCGCGGGTCATTCTCATGGGCGAGGACATCGCCGGCGGCATGGGCGCGCCGGGCGAGGACGACGCCTGGGGCGGGGTGCTGGGCGTCACCAAGGGGCTGATGCCGAACTTCGGCCGCGATCGCGTGCTCGACACGCCGATCACCGAGAGCGCCTTCATTGGCGCCGCGGCCGGGGCCGCCGCGACCGGGCTTCAGGCCGGTGGCCGAGCTGATGTTCGTCGATTTCTTCGGCGTCTGCTTCGACCAGATTTACAACCAGGCGGCCAAGTTTCGTTACATGTTCGGCGGCAAGGCGGTTACGCCTATGGTGATTCGAACCATGTATGGCGCCGGCTTCCGCGCCGCCTCTCAGCACAGTCAGTGTCTCTACCCGGTGTTCACGCATGTTCCGGGCCTCAAGGTCGTCCTGCCGTCGAGCCCCTACGAAGCCAAGGGGCTGATGATCCAGTCGATCCGCGACGACGATCCGGTGATCTTCTTCGAGCACAAGTTGATGTACGACGAGGAGGAGGAGGTGCCTGACGAGCCCTACACGATCCCCTTCGGTGAGGCCAATCTCACCCGCGAGGGCGACGACGTGACGATCGTCGCCTTCGGTCGCATGGTCGGCTTCTCGAATCAGGTCGCCGACAAGCTGGAGAAGGAAGGGATCAGCTGCACGGTCCTCGATCCGCGCACGACCTCGCCGCTCGATACCGAGACCATCCTGGAGTGCATCGAGGAGACCGGCCGTCTGGTCGTGGTCGACGAGGCGCATCCGCGCTGCAACATGGCGACCGACATCGCCGCGCTCGCCGCGCAGAACGCCTTCAAGTCGCTCAAGGCCCCGGTCCAGATGGTCACGGCGCCGCATGCTCCAGTGCCGTTCGCGCCGCAGCTCGAGGACCTCTACATTCCGAGCCCCGCCAAGATCGAGGCGGCCGTGCGCAAGACCATGGCCGATTAGATCGTCAACCAAGTCGGACGGAAGGAAACATCCGATGAGCGATGCGATCAAGCCGATCGTCATGCCCAAATGGGGGCTGGCGATGCAGGAGGGCATGGTCGCCAAATGGCTGGTCGAGGCGGGCGCCGAGGTCAAGGCGGGCGACGAGATCCTCGATATAGAAACCTCGAAAATCGCCAACGTTTTCGAGAGCCCGATCGCGGGACGGCTGCGCCGGGTCGTAGTCGGCGAGGGCGAGACAGTGCCGGTCGGCGCACTGCTTGGCGTGGTCGCGGAGAGCTCGGTGCCGGACGCCGATCTTGACGCCTACATCGCGAGGTTCCAGGAGGAGTTCGCCGCCTTCGCCGCCGAGGCGGGGGCGGCGGCGCCCGAGCCGGAGACGATCGAGGCGGGCGGACGGCGGTTCCGCTATCTCACGTTGGGCGAAGGCGAGGCGCCGCCCATCGTATTCCTGCACGGCTTTGGCGGCGATCTCAACAACTGGCAGTACAACCAAGAGGCGCTCGCCGAGGGCCATACCACCTACGCCGTCGACCTGCCGGGCCACGGCGGCTCGAGCAAGGATCTCGGCGCAGGGCGCGCCGATGTCGACGCGCTGACGAGCGCGGTGCTCGACTTCCTCGACGCCAAGGCCGTGACCAAGGCGCATCTGGTCGGCCACTCCCTAGGGGGCGCTGTCTCCCTCGACCTGGCGCTCAACCACGCCGAGCGGGTCGCCTCAGCGACCCTGATCTGCACGGCGGGGCTCGGGCCCGAGATCAACCTGACCTTCATCGACGGCTTCATGCAGGCCAAGCGGCGCAAGCAGCTTGAGCCGGTGCTGGCCATGCTGGTCGCCGACCCCGACATGGTCTCGCGCGAGATGATCGAGGATGTCCTGAAGTTCAAACGCCTGGACGGGGTCGAGGCGGCGCTCAACCGGATCATCGCCGATACCTTCCCGGGCAGGAAGCAGGCCCTGGTGGTCACCGGGCGGCTCGGCGAGCTGACCGTGCCGGTGCAAGTGATCTGGGGCGAAGAGGATCAGATCATCCCGGCGCGTCATGCCGAGGGGCTGCCCGCCAGCATTCCTGTGCGCGTTTTCCCTGACGCCGGCCACATGGTGCACATGGAGAAAGCGGCCGAGGTCAACGAGCTGATCAAGGCGCTGGTCCGCGGCTGACCGTCCCGGCCTCGGGCGGCGGCCCCTGTTGTTGATTCGGAGCGGCGCCTCGCCGCAAGGGCATCGGGCGATCTGCGCCTTGCAGGACAGCGATTTCGTACCAGCTTGATAGGTGCGAGCGCGCTCCAACCTGGAGAGAGTGCCATGGCCACCGGCGTGAAGCCCATTCCGGAGGGTTATCATAGCGTGACGCCGTACCTGATCGTGAGTGATGCGGCCGGCGCGATCGAATTCTACAAGAAGGCGCTTCGGCGCGACCGAATTGTTGCGCATGCCGGCGCCCGGCGGGCGGGTCGGGCACGCCGAGCTCGGGATCGGGGATTTCGCGGATCATGCTGGCCGACGAGTACCCGGACATGGGTGCGCGCAGCCCCAAGGCGTTCGGTGGTTCGCCGGTCAGCCTGCACCTCTATGTCGACGATGTGGACGCAATCGCGAAGCGGGCGCTGGCGGCCGGCGCCACGGAACTCCGGCCGGTCAAGGATCAGTTCTACGGCGACCGGTTGGGCAGCGTGACCGACCCCTTCGGCCATATCTGGCATATCTCGACCCACAAGGAGGACCTGTCGCCCGAAGAGCTGAAGCGGCGGGCCGCGAAGGCGATGCAGCAGGACGGTGATTGAGGCCGACCCACGAGCAGTGCCGCCAGCGTCATCCGAGGGCGGCGACAGCAGGGGCGTTCGTTGCATGGCGGACTGCGGTCGAGGAGATCGTCGCGTGGGCAGTGAGCGTCGGCCTGGAGGGGCTTGGCCAAGCCGATCTGACGGCCGGCTACTGTGACCGTTTGGCCCGCGCTGGCGTACCCCTTTGGCGCGTCTCGATCGGCGCCGACCGGCTGCATCCCTTGATTCAGGCGCAGGGCCACCGCTGGCTGGCCGGGCGGGGGGTGCGCGAGGACTTCTATGTCCGAGCCGAGCATCCCGGCGGGGGAAGAGGCGGACAAAGAGTGGCGCCAGAGCCCGTGGTACTGGATGCTCGAAAACCGCGAATGGCGGAAGCATTGGCGACTCGCCATCGGCCAAGGCACCAACGAGTTTCCGCTGCTTGCGTCTCTCGCAGCGGAGGGCGGCACCGACTATTGGGCACGGATCGTTCGCTTCGGTGAGCGGGCCAGCATCGGGGAGGGGCAGGGCGTCGCCACCTCCTTCGCGACCCGCGATCCGGAAGGCTTCACCGCGCAGGAGCTCGCCACGCTCGAGGCGACACTCCCGGCCTTTGCGCTCGCCTTCAAGGCGAGCATGACGGTCGACACGGCGCGCACCCTCGTCACGACCTACCTTGGGCGCGACGCGGCCGATCGGATTTTGCGCGGCGAGATCGAGCGCGGCCAGGTCAAGACCGTGCGCAAGGTCCTTTGGTTCAGCGATCTCACCGGCTTCACCAGGATCGCCGACAGTCTGCCGCGGGAGCAGCTGCTCGACCTGCTCAACGCCTATGCCGACTGCCTGGTCGGCGTCGTCCACGACCATGGCGGCGAGGTGCTCAAGTTCATGGGTGACGGCATCCTGGCAGTGTTCGATGGCGCCGAGAACCACGCCTGCGAGCACGCCCTGGATGCTGCCGAAGCGGCGCGCGCGGCGATCGCCCGTCTCAACCAGGAGCGATCGGTGGCCGGTCTGCCGGTGACCAGCTTCACCCTTGCCCTGCACGAGGGCGAGGTGCTCTCCGGCAACGTCGGCAGCCAGGAACGGCTCGACTTCACCGTGTCGGGCCGCGGTCAATGAGGTCAGCCGGATTCAGGCGATGAGCCGTTCGCTCGATCAGCCTATCCTGGTCTCGGCCAGTTTCGCCGCCGCCTGCGGCGAGCAGCGCGCGCGCCTGGTCTCGCTCGGCCGCTACGCGCTGCGCGGCGTCGGCCGGCCGCAGGAACTGTTCACCCTCGATCTCGCGGGATGAGCCAACGCTCGTCCGGACATAGCGACCGCTCACGCCGCCTCCGTCACAGGGCGACGCGCAGATGAAACGACTTCGGGCGGGTGAGGTGCTCGTACTGCAGGCGCGAGAGGGAGCAGCCGCGGCCCGAGTCCTTGACCCCGGTCCAGGCGAGCGCCGGATCGAGATAGTCGCAGCGGTTCATGAACCAGGTGCCGGTCTCGACCTGGTCGCCGATCCCGATCGCGGCTGCCTCGTCCGAGGTCCAGATCGCGGCGGTGAGGCCGTATCGGCTGTCGTTCATCAACCGGATCGCCTCCTCGTCGTTTTGCACCCGCATCACGCCGACCGCAGGTCCGAAAGTCTCCTCGGTCATGATCCGCATCGAGTGGTCGACACCTGTGAGGACCTGGGGCGCCATGTAGGCCGAGCCCGGCGCATCCTTGGCGAACGCCTTGGGGTTCAGGTGCGCCTTCGCACCCGCAGCAACGGCATCTCTGATCTGGCCGCGCACGAATTCGGCCGCGGCGGGCCGGACGAGGGGACCCAGCGTGGTCTCGGGATCAGTCGGATCGTCGAGCTTGTAGCCGCGGGCGAACTCCACGAGGCCGTCGACGAAGCGGTCATGAACGGCTTCGTGGACATAGATCCTCTCGATCGCGCAACAGGACTGGCCGCTGTTGAAGAAAGCGCCGTCGGCCAGGTTCTCGATCGCATGGATAAGATTGGCATCGGGCCGGACGTAGGCCGGGTCCTTGCCGCCGAGCTCGAGCCCGGTGCCGAGGAAACCGTGCGCGGCGGCTTCTTGAACGCTGTGCCCGCCGCCGACCGAGCCCGTGAAGCTCACGAAGTCGACCGCGACCGCTCCCGATGATCCGGGCCGCATCTTCATGGCGAAGGTGCAGATACTGGAACACGTCCTCCGGCAGGCCCGCCGTCTCGAACGCCTCCGCCATGCGCTCGGCGCAGAGGGGCGTCTGGGCCGAGTGCTTGAGGATCACGGCGTTGCCCGCCATGAGGGCCGGCACCACGCCGTTGACCGCGGTCAGGTAGGGATAGTTCCAGGGCGCGATCACGAACACGACGCCGAGCGGCTCGTGCCGGATGAAGCGGGTGAAGCCCGCCTTGGCGCCAACCTCGACGTCGGCCAGCGCGGGCCCCGCGACGTCGATCATGTAGCGGGCCCGTTCCTCGAAGCCGCCGACCTCGCCCGGCGTGTAGCGGATCGGCCGGCCCATCTGCCAGGTCAGTTCGGCAGCGATTTCGGCCTTCCTGACGACGAAGGCGTCGACCGCGCTGGCGAGGATCCTGGCCCGCTCCGCAACTGGAACCGCCCGCCAGAGGGCCTGTGCCCGCCGCGACCCGGCAAGAGCGGCCTCAATCTCCGCCTCGCCCGCCAGGGGCCGCTCGACCAGCACGGTGCCATTCACCGGAGAGATCACGCGAAGTCTGTCGCCCATTCTGTTGCCCCAAAGTCCTAACCCTCAATGTCTGCGCGAGGTTCTGCGCGATCGAGCCTGGCCGCAACGCTCGATGCCGTCGATGGTAGCGGCTTGCGCGTGAAATGACAGACGAACCTCTCCCTGTCGCCCGGAGTCGGCATCGGGAGCTGGCGTGCGGTACCTCGCATGATGGTGGCACCCCCGGGACGCGCCCTGCTATATTGCCGGGGCGATCGTCGGAAATCCGGAGGATGCTGATGCGAGGCTGGCTGAGGAATACCGTCGGTAGGGCCGCTTTGGTCGGCGTCATCGCGGCCGTCGCCGGCGACCCTGCGAGCGCAGCGGACATCCGCATCCTTACCCCGGCCGAACAGGGCAGCTTCGCCTATGCCCTGATCGAGGCGATGGGGCGCCATCTCGGTGACGAGCTGGGCGACCAGGTCGTCGTGGAACCAGTTCCCGGCGATGGCGGCGCGCGGGCGGAACAAGCGGTCGCCAAGGCCGCGCCGGACGGTCGGACCTTGCTGTATGGATCGATGCTAAGTTTCGAGGTCAGCGCAGCTTTTGGTCGGGCGCCGCCATTGTCCCGGTTGACCCCGATCGCCAAACTGGCCTCTGGCATTTCCTTGGTGCTCATCGTCCCGGCATCGTCAGACATCCAGGATTTTGCAGCCTTCGCAAGCGCCGCCGCGGCGCGGTCGCTGCGCCTAAGCTACGCCGGCCCGACGACGACCGCCGGAGTCGCCCGTGCTCTCCTGGTCAAGCAGCTGAGCACGAAGTTCAAAGACATCGTTCGCTCCGATCAGGATGCGATCACCGACGATGTGGTTGCCGGCCGCGCCGACGCCGCGCTGCTCTATTCGCAGAGCCTGATGACCTCGCCCGCGGCGCGCTCCGGCCAGCTTCGGCCGATCGTGAGCTTCGGCGCCGAGCGCAGCGGGTCGTTCAACGCCATCATGTTCAGCTGGTTCACCGGCGCGGTTCCCGCGTTCAATGAGGTCACGCGCGATAAGAAGGACGATTTCACCGACGCCCTGGCGGTCTTCGGCCCGCCGGGGCTACCTGAGAGCACGGTCGAGCGGCTGGTCGCCGGGCTCACCAAGGCCGGCGCCGACCCCGAGATCCGGTCCGTAGCGGTCGAGACCGGCCTCCAGGTCGAGGTCCATGGTCCGGATGTCGTGACCGAAACGATGGCTCGGGACGGCCGGGTGCTCGAGCGCCTTCGCCCCTTCATGGAGCGATAGATTTCGGTCGTGCCCCAGTCTTGAAAGCGGGGCGCTCTCGATGAAACCCATCAGTTTCGTGCCGCCGTCGGCGCATCGCCTGATCGCCGGAAGGGGACGAGCGCATCGAGCTCGCGAATCTCTCTGGGCGAGTATGCTCGCCCAAATGGCGTGGGCTTCTTCGTTGGGGTGGGCTTCCCAACAACTCACCCCGAAGTTTCGACCGTTGAAGCGCCGATAGAACGCCCCGCTGTCCACGGTGTCGATGCCCGCGGCGCGCAGCCGCTCCTCGGCCGCGACGGCGAGCTTCCGCCCGGGACCGTCCAGTCGTGGCGACTGATCGAGTACCATCGCGACCATGGGTGGCAGACCTCTCTCCGTGACGAATGAATCGAGTGCCGCCACGTCCCGCCCGAAGCGCCGCCTGCGGGTGTCGAAATCAGCCAGCAGCTCGGAATAGAAGTCGGGCCGCAAACCGACGATGCGTAGCAGCGCGCCATACCACTCCTCGACCTGACGGGCGACACGGCTCCGCTTCAACAGCTTCTTCTTCAACCTGTCCGGAAGGGGGAAAGGATAGGGCTCGGTTTGATAGGTGCCTGATTCGAGGAAGTCATTGAGGCAGACGCCGTACACGACCAGATCTGGCTTGAGTTCGGGAAGGAAACGCCGGACGACGTTCAGGACGTCCTCGCTGGCGTAGCCGTCCACCCCCAGGTTCAGGACTTCCACGCGAAAATCGCGCGCCAGCGACCGCTCGAGCTGCTCGGGGTAGGTCCAGAACGCATCGATCCCGTCGCCATAGGTGAAACTGTCGCCAACCACCATGATTCGGAAGCGATTCGGATCCCGCGGCGGAAACGGTTCTCGGCGCCTCATCTGGTTGGCATCGTTGACATGAAGCGCCGTCTGCCAGACATACGCATAGATCCCATTCGCCTTTTCGAGGTCGCGCTTCTGCCACGACGGCGGCATGATCAGCGCGCTCTGCATTCGTTCGATCTTGAGGCGGATCTCCGGCGGAAGCTCGGGCGCAAGGGGAACGGCAGCCGGCGAGGTGGCGACGAATTGGGGCAAGGGCTGGTCCGCCGCGGTTTCAAGCGCCCAGAGCACGGCCTCGAGAAGCGCAAGCCCGACAAACACCGATGAGACAGCCAGCGCGAAGCTGGCAAAGCGGCCCGACCAGATCTCCGCGATCGGAACGGCTGCGACCCACCGGCATGAGCACGCCGAGCAGGCCGACAGCCACCGCGCCGTACGACAGCCAGAGCAGGACACCCCGAAGCCGGACCTGTGGCGAGGGCGCCGGCCAGCAAAACCGCAAGGCAGATCGCCCTTCGCCTCGAGACCTCAGCCAGCCAGCCAATCCAGCGGGGTGCTGCTTGACCGCGCCTCGGCGACGAAGCAACGCGCCCAGCCTGCCGGTCGCTGCCGTCGCTTCGATCGTCGGACATACTCAACCCACCCGGAAACAAGAGAGCACCACGACGCTCCAACCGACATCAGCGGATACCGGCTGGGCAAGGTCGACCATGCGTCGTGCCCCGGTACTGTACAAGCTCGGAAGGGGCCAGGAGGGCGCCCCAGAACCGCAGGTCCCGGCTTGCGCCGCGCGTCTGGTGGACCACGGACGCGCCCCGCCCCGCCTTGGCGTGCTGCTGCCATCGTCACTAGCGGGACGGCACACCGTGGTCCGGCGCGTCCGCGCGCAGGGCATGGCGGCGTACCGCCTCGCCCTCGATCGCATGCAGCAGCTCGGGGCGCGCCGCGGCCAGACCCCGGAAGTCGGCCACGTCCAGGACGAGCAGTGTCGTCCGTTCCCTGCTAACTACGGTCGCCACGCGCGGCGCGCCGGTGATCAGCGCGAGCTCGCCGAAGAAGTCGCCGGGACCAAGGCGCGGCCGGTTCGCGCCGAGCAGGACCTCGACCTCCCCCTCGACGATGAAGTACATGCCATCGCCTGCCTCGCCCTTGCGGCAGATCGCCCGGCGGGGGCCGATCTCGCGGCGTCGGAGCAGCCGGGCTACCTCGGCAATGGTGGCTGCGCCAAGGGATGCGAACATCGGCACCCGCGCCACCAGACCCCAGGTCTCGAGAAACTCGCGCCTCCGCAGCTCGCGCCCGAAGCCACTCGCCAGGATGCCCGCCCAGAGGGCGAACAAGGCGATGCCGCCGAGCATCACCGTGCCGGCCAGAATGCGCCCGAGGGCGGTCGCTGGGACCTCGTCGCCGTAGCCGGTCGTCGTCAGGGTAACGATCGCCCACCAGAGGGCGCTCGGGATGCTGCCGAAGGTGCCGGCTGCAGGTCGCGCTCGAGAAGATAGGCGCCGGCGGCCGCGCCGACGAGGACGATCAGGAACGCCACCAGGACGCTGGTCAGGGGCTGACGCTCCTCGCGCAGCACACGCGCCGAGCATGTCCAGCGCCGGGCTGTAGCGAACGAGCTTGAGGATCCAGACGAGACCGAACAGGCGCGCGCTCGCCGGGGAGACACCGGCGATCAGAGCCGCCGGGATCGGAACGGCGGCAGCAAGATCGATCAGCCCGAGCGGCGAGGCGGCCCAGCGCGTCCGGGCGCGCCATTGTCGTCGAGCGCCCGGCTCAGTGTCGAACCGGGCGGCCCCGCCTGCCTCCAGTGGCGCCAGGCATAGGCGGACCAGATATTCGAGCGCGAACAAAACCGCGATCGCGGCGGTCAGGACGGTGATCGAGGCGCCGGAGCTCGCCTCGACCGCGGGCATCGTCCCGAGAATCACAGCCAACAGCCCGAGCGCGACGATCGTACGCAGGGCCATGCGGAACAGGCGGGCAGGTCGGCTGCGACTGGCCGGGCTCAGCACGGCGTGCAGCGTTGGCCAAGGACCGGCAGTCGGGACGCGCGCGCTCACGAACCTCTCTCATGGAGCTCGTAGAGATATCAAACAGCTGAGGGTATCAAAGAACAGAGCCCGACAGGGCTTCTACTCTCCCGCCCGGTTCGTGCCAATCGATGAGCTGAAACGACCTGTCGCGCTGGAGCCCTGTTTCCATGCCTGTCATCGGCATCGATGGGTCTCACCCGGGCGGTGGGTTCCCTTGCGCGTCCTCGGACCACGCCGTCGTCGATCGCCCTTGACAGGGCGGCGCCGTTCTTCTAGTTAGACGAACGGTTAATTAACAAATCGGTTAAATGCAGAGCGCCGACGGGCACGATGACCCGAGAGCGGAGAACCCAGCCGATGGCGATGGCCAAACCGAAGCCGGATGAGACGCGCGCTCTGCACCTGTCCCGGATCTTGCGCGCGCCACGCGAGCGGGTGTTCCGGGCCTGGACCGATCCCGCCCAGCTGGTCAAGTGGTGGGGGCCCAAGGGCTTTACCGTGCCCGCCTGGGCCATGGACGTGCGCCCGGGGGGCGCCTGGCGGACCACCATGCGCTCGCCCGAGGGCAAGGACCACATCGTAAGCGGCGTCTACCGCGAGATCCTGCCGCCCTCGCGCCTGGTGTTCACCTGGGGCCACGAGACCGAGGGCGAGCGGGGCCACGAGACCGTGGTCACGATCGAGCTGTTCGAGGTGCCTGGCGGCACGCGGCTCGAGCTGAGCCAGGAGGTATTCGAGTCCGTCACCAGCCGCGCCCAGCACCAGCATGGCTGGTCGAGCTGCCTCGACAGCCTGGAGCAGGCGCTGGCCGAAGGTGCGATCCAATGACCGCGGTGCTGGCCGGCGTCTGCGCCTGCGGCGCGATCCGCTACGAATGCGATGCGCTGTTACTGCGCACGGGCAGCTTCGACGATCCGAGCCGGTTCCGGCCAACCCTGGCCGTCTTTGCAGAGCGCGCGCCGCTTTGGGCTACATGGCCCCCCGGCTGCGCCGCTTCCCGGCGATGCCGGAGGCATAGCCGGCGCCAATGACCGTCCAGCCAGGGAGGCCCAGATGGCCGACGTTACGATCCATGGCATGCCGCAGAGCACCTATGTCCGCACCTGTCGCATAGTCTGCGAGGAGAAGGGCATCGCTTATGAGCGCCGCGACGCGATGCCACATTCGCCTGAAATCCTGCCCTACAATCCGACCGGCAAGATGCCGGGATTCCAGCATCGCGACCTGATCCTCTGGGAGACCAGTGCGATCACCCGCTATCTCGACGAGACCTTCGCCGGCATCAGGCTGCAGCCGGCGGACCCGGTCGCGCGCGCAAAGATGAACTGCTGGATCAGCATGGTGAACGACGTCTTCTACCAGACCATGGTCCGCGACATCGTCCTGCCGCGCTTCGGCATCCTCGAGGCGGACGAGACCAAGATCGGCCAAGCGGCGGAGAGGCTCGAGAAGCTTTTGCAGATCGCCGATCAAACTCTGCAAAAGAGCCCCTACCTGGCCGGCGAGCAGCTGACCCTCGCGGAGCTGTTCCTTGCGCCGATCCTCTTCTGGCTGGAGAAGACGCCCGAAGGTCAGGCGGCATTGCCGAAGTACGATGCGCTCACTCGCTGGTACAAGGCGATCAGCGAACGCCAGAGCTTCCAGGCGACCATCCCGCCGATGCCCGGCCAGCGGGCCGCCTAACTCAGTTCGCGCCCTAATGCAAGCCAAGGCGGGCGAGCACCCGCTTGCGTGCCTCCCCGCTTTCGCGGTCGGAGACGTAAAGCAGGCCCGTAATCCGCCGGATCAGGCTCGCCTCGTAGTCGTGCAGCTGGCCATCGGCGTAGGCGACCTCCCAAAGCATCTCGATCACGGCAATCCGCTCGGCCGGCTCGAAGCCCTCCTTGATCGCCTGCGTGAACCCCTGCCACTCGACGCTCGCGGCGGCGGTCCGCTCGGCCTCCGCCAGAAGCGCAGCCGCCTCCTCGGCGCCGAGCCAGAAGCGCCTCTCCAGGAGCTGGCCGATTTTGGCCCGCTCCCGGGCGTCGAAATCGCTGTCCATGCGCGCCGCCTCGACCAGGAGCGCCGCCGCCGCCAGCTGGCGCTCCTCGAAGCCATACGGGCCCGGCCGGGCCGCCGACCCCGCCCGCTCGGCGAGCATCTTCATAAGGCGATCGAGCATCGCAACCTCGTGGCTGAGAAGTGGCAGGCCCGATCGCCCGAGGCAACCCCCTCACCCGGCCGCCCCGCCTGTGCCGCATCTCCACGTCCCGCGCGCGCAAGGCGGCCCCCTCTATCGTTGCTCCCGTTCGGACTACTCCGGCGCCGGGCCCTCGACGACCTGGACGAGCGCATGCGGCCGCAGCCACTTCGCAAACGCCGCCTGGACCTCTGACGCCCTGAGCGAGAGATAGCGCTGCGCCGCGACGGTCGGCTCGTCGAGCGGCAGATCCAGGGATGCACGGTCGAGCAGTTCGTCAGCAATCGTCTCGATGTCCGCTTCCGCGAGCGTGCTCTGGACCAGAAGCAGCGCCTTCGCCTGCCGCAGTTCATCGGCCGAGAGGGGTACCGTCTGCATGTCCTCGAGCTCACGAGCGACGATCGCCCGCGCCCGGCTCACATTGGCCGGATCGCAGCCGAATTCGACTTGGAAGATCGTCCGTGTTTTGCCGGCATCGAGGGTGGACGACACCGAATACACCAGTCCGGTCTCATCGCGCAGATCGCGATAGAGGCGAGTGGCATAATTCCCGCCTCCCAAGATATAGTTGCCCAGCGTCAGGGCGTAGTAGTCGGGATTCGAGCGGGTCAGCCCGACCGTCTCCGCCAGAATCACTGAGGCCTGGATCCTCTGAGGGTCGGATACCACCGCCTCGGAGGGCGCGTTTGGCGGGACCGCCGGCAGGTTGGCGTCCGGCTTCGGCCCTTCGGCGCGCCAGCCGCCGAAGTAGCGTTCGGCGACGGCCCTCGCTTCCGCCGGCTCGATCTTGCCGACAATGACCACGGTCGTGAGGTCGGGGCGGAACGTCTTATCGTAATATGCGCGGACGTCCGAGAGCGTCAGCGCCGAGACTGAGGCGGGTGTCACGCGCCGCAGCGTCGGGTCATCCTTGGGAAACAGCCTGACGTTGAGCTTCCGGGTGGCTAGCTCGTCGGGGCTCTCGAGCTCGCCGGCGACGATCGCCTTCACCTGATCACGCACCGTCGCAAAGTCCTCCTCCGGCAGGGCCGGATGAAGGAGGTTGTCGGCCAGCAACTCTGCTCCCCGGTCGAAATGGCGGCTCGGTACCTCAAGCGAAAAGTCGGCCCCGATCGAGACGTCGGCGGCGATGTCATCCAGAGCCTTTTGATAGCTCTGCGGATCGAGCGAGGTCGTGCCGAAGGACAGGAGATCGTCCAGAACCTTGCTCACACCCTCCTGGCCAGGCGGTTCTTCGAGTTGGGGATTGTGCCTGATCCGGCCGACCAGGGTCACCGTGTCGCTCACGGTCTCGGGCTGAACGATCAGCCTCAGACCGTTGGCGAGCGTGTACGCCGTGGGGTTGACGCTCGACCTCGGAATGATCAGCCGCTCAGCAGTGCGCTGGGCCCAGGCGGGCAGGGGCTGCGCGCTCGGCTTCGGCAGAGCGAGCGCTTCATCCTCCCGGTGCCGAGCAGGGGTGCGAACGGTACGCTCGCCAGGCGACGCCTCCGATCTCAGGACTGCACTGATCGCATGATTGAGATCGAGATAGGTGCTCGCCACCCGATCGACCTGCTGAGCAGAGAGCTTCTCGATCTGCCGTAGGATGCCCGCGGGGCTCCCGCGCCCGTCGACGGCCAGGGCCTGGGACCATGCGGCGGCCAGATCGGAGATCGAGTTCTTCTGGAACTCGGCATTCGCCAGCTCACTGCGCTTAGCGGCTTCGACCAAGTCGGGCGCGAGGCCATGGCGCACTTCGGCAGCCAGAACATGCCGGATCTTGGCGAGCAGCGCTGCGGCATCGCCACCTCGCGGCAGTGCGACCATAACCATGCCGAGGCTGGCTTCGGGAAATGCATCGAGTGAGACGTCCACGTCGAGCGCCTCACCCGCCGCGACCAGATCATATAGAGCCCCGCGCTCGCTGTTCAGCACGTCGGTCAGGACCTCGGCAGTCGCGTAATCCGCACCGTCAGTACCGGGCAGGCGAAACGCGATCGCGACCTGGTCGTACGGAAGGTCGGTCCGCAAGTTCAGGGTCTCGGCCTCGAGCGCCTGGAGCCGAACCGTCGGCCGGGACGGAAGCGGCTTTGCCGCAATGCCGCCAAACAGCTCGCTGGCTTGGGCCAGAGCCGCGCGCGGCTCGACGTCGCCCACGATCACCAGGATCGCGTTGTTGGGCGCATACCAGGTGTCGTAGAACTCGTGCAGCATGGCCGCGGTCGTGCGCTCGAAAGAGGCGCGCGTGCCCAAGGCATCGTGCGCGAGCGGCGTGCCCTTGAACGCCCTCTCCAGCAGCTTCGCATAGACGACGTAAAGCGGGTCGGACAGACCCTGGGCGACTTCCTGCTCGATCGCGCCGCGCTCCTTGACCCAGGCCTCATCGCTGTCCAGAACGCCTCGCATGCGCAGAGCCTCGAGTTTAAGGACGACGTCGAGATCCTCCGCCGGCACGAGAGAGAAATACTGGGTCACCGTCTGCTGCGTGTCGGCATCGAACGTGTCGCCCAGAGCCGCCGTGACTGCGCCGAGCGCGTCGGCCGACAAGCCGGGGCTGCCGCGGAACATCATGTGCTCCTGGGCGTGCGCCATGCCCGGAAATCCTGGCGGCGCTTCGTTCGAGCCGACGAGATAGTTGACATAGGTGGCAACCAGCGGGGCGAGTGTATTGCGAACCACCACCACCCGTAGCCCGTTCTCGAGCGTGGTGCGGGCCACCTGATCCTGGGCCGCGGCGCGGGCATCGGTCGGCAACGCTTCGGCGCGCGCTTCTTCCCCAAGCGGGACCCCGTCGCCCAAAAGCGCGAGGATCAGCAGAAGCACACACCAGTGGCGCATCATGTGGTCGATCCGATCGGACGGCGACCCGGGCGGAGTGCCTTCGGCTGGGGTCTAGCGTGATCGGCCGTGAACTAGGATCGTAACAGCCAGTCGCGCACGATCGCGATCTGATCCTTGGCCATCAGCGCCGGCGCGTGACCGGTACCGTCGATCTCGATCACCTCCGCTTTGGGACCGCGGCGTGCCATCTCAGCCGCCGTCTCGGCCAACAAGAGATCGCTCTCGGCGCCGCGCAGGACCAGGACCGGGCAGCGAATCTGCTCCCACACGGGCCAGAGATCGATGTCCTCGATCGGCCCCGTCTTCATCGGCTGGCCGAGCCGTTGATCGTAGTTGAGACCGAAGCTCCCATCTTCGCGGCGGCTCGCACTGTGCTCGGCGAGGTGGCGCCATTCGGCGTCGCTCAACGGGCCGAAGCCGGCGTGGATCTCGCGCAGATGCGCTTCCAGGGCGTCGAGCGTGGCAAATCGCAGATCGAGACCGAGATAGGCATTGATGCGCTGGAGCGCCGCCTTGGGCAGAAAGGGGCCGATGTCGTTCAGCACCAGCTTGCGGATCGGGCTCGCCTCTCCCGCCGCCACCCCCATGCCGATCAGTCCGCCCATCGAGGTCCCGACCCAATCGATCGTCGCGAGCTCAAGCTGGCCTAGCAGCTGCAGCATGTGTCCGACGTAGGTCGGTAAGGCGTAGTGCTCGGGATTGGTGAGCGGGTCACTCAGGCCGCGGCCCACGATGTCGGGGCAGACGACGTGCGCATCCTCAGCCAATACCTTCGCCAGATGGTCGAAATCCCGCCCGCTGCGGGTCAGACCATGGACACAGACGATCGTGCGCGCGGCAGCGCTCGCACCCCAGTCGGTGTAGCAGAGGCCATATCTACCCTCGGGGCCGTCCACTCGAATGCGGCGCGTCTGCATCGGGGCTCTTCTCCAGCGGGAAACGGGCGCTGCTATCGCAGCCGCCCGGTTAGCGAGCGCCTGCTTGGCCGTCAACCGGAAACGCCCGGCGCACGCCGATGAGGGTGGGTTCGGCGCCTCGGCGCACGTAAATCACCTTGACGGCAGCTACCATGCGCCGCTGAACTCGGCGGTCACTGAGCGCCCAGCCGGATCGCTCGGTGTCTGCGTACGGCGGACCCGAAGGTCCCAACCGCGGAAGGGAGCGAGATGCCGCCCGTCCCAGCTCGCGTCGGCCTAACGCCGACCCCGATGCAGCCGGCAGGGAGCTGACCAATGCCAGCCGTCGAGCCGAGCCTTCAGATGTGGCTCACGCTCGCGCTCACCGCGGCAGCGATCGTGGTCTACGCTGCGGAGTTGTTGCCGGTTGAGCTGACCTCGCTCGGCATTCTCGGTGCGCTGCTTCTGCTCTTCCAGGCGCTGCCGCCGGTCGACGCGGCAGGCACGCCGCTGATGGGCGTCGACGACGTCCTGCGCGGCTTCTCCAGCCCGGCCCTCATTGCGGTCAGCGCCCTGCTGGTGGTCGGCCAGGCGATGGTCAGCACCGGCGCCCTCGAAGGCGTCGCTCGTCTGCTCGTCTGGCTGTCGAGGGGCAGCTTTCACCGGGCGCTCGCTTTTAGCCTGGGCTACGTCACCGCAAGCAGCGCGTTCCTCAACAACACGCCGATCGTCGTGATCTTCATGCCGATCCTGCGCTCGATCGCCGAGCGCTTCGGCCGCCCCGCCAGCGCCGTGATGATGCCGCTCAGTTTCGCGGCGATCCTCGGCGGCATGCTGACCCTGATCGGCACCTCGACCAACCTTCTGGTGTCCGGCGAGCTCGCCAAACTGGGCCAGCGGCCGTTAGGGTTCTTTGACCTCACCGTGCCCGGACTGGTTCTGGCGGTGGCGGGTGGCCTCTACGTGCTCCTCATGCCCCGGCTGTTGCCCCAGCGGGACGAGCAGCCGGGCCTGGTCATGGCCGACGGCAAGCAGTTCATCGCCGAGCTCGACGTCGGGCCGGATTCGCCGTTGATCGGGGAGAGCGCTCGCGGCGGCATGTTCCCGAGCCTCGCCGAGGTCACGGTACGTCTGGTCCAGCGAGGCGTGCAGGCCATTCTGCCGCCGTTCGAGAACGTCACGCTTCAGGCCGGCGACATCCTGATCGTGGCCGCAACCCGGAAGGTGCTGACCGAGATGATGGCCAAGTATCATGGCCATCTGCTCAATCCGCCGGCGGCCGAGCGGGCGGCCCCGCCACGCGGGCAGCGCGAGATGGTGCTCGCCGAGGCGATGGTTCGGCCGGCCTCGCGCATCGCCGGTCAGACTTTGGAGTTCACCAACTTTCCGGCGCGCAGCCACTGCACCGTGCTCGGCATCCAGCGGCGCGCGCGCATGTTGCGAACGCGGCTCGGCGACCTGCGCCTCGAGCCTGGCGATGTCCTGCTACTGCTCGGCTTTGCCGATGACATCGAGGGGTTGCGCACCGACCCTGATCTCCTGCTCATGGAGTGGTCGGCGAGCGAGATGCCCCTGGTGCGCAAGGCGCCGCTGGCCGCGGTCATCTTCGCCGCGATCGTGCTTCCAGCAGCCCTCGACCTGGTGCCGATCGTGGTCACCGCCGTCCTCGGTGTCCTCGCGCTGGTCGTGACGGGTTGCCTCAACATCCGCCAGGCGGCACGGGCGGTGGACCGACAGATCGTGCTGATCATTGCTGCTTCGCTCGCCCTCGGCAGCGCTCTGGAGGCGACCGGCGGCGCGGCCTACCTGGCGGGCCTGGTCCTGCATGCGATGCGCGGCGCCCCGCCGAGCGCGATACTCTCGGCGCTGTTCTTTCTGGTCGCGGTGCTGACCAACATCCTGACCAATAACGCCGCCGCGGTGTTGTTCACGCCGATCGCGCTCAATCTCGCCCACCAGCTCGATGTCGACGTGTTCCCTTTCGCGCTCGCCGTCACCTTCGGCGCCAGCTGCTCGTTCGCAACCCCGATCGGCTATCAGACCAACCTGTTGGTGATGGGCCCGGGACACTATCGCTTCGTCGACTTCGTGATCGCCGGCCTGCCCCTGGTGGTCCTCATCTGGCTGACGTTCTCGCTGTTCGTGCCGTGGTACTACGGCGTCCGGTAAGCTTCAGCCCCGCTCACGCGCGCCTCAGGAGGCGAGCGCCTGACGGTTCAGTGGGGGCTCGCTCGGCATTGCAGAAACACGCTCGACCGCCAAAGGCGCCGGGAAGGTGCGCGCGGCGCGGGCGCTGACCCGCACCGGCAAGCCGACCCCTAATCCAAGTTCCTGCAGCCTCGAGCGGCTGAGCTCGGCCTCGATCACGCCCTCGCGACCCTCGAGCGCCAGCTCGACGTGGGCGACCGGCCCCGCGGCCGTGACATAGCGGATGACCGCCGGGGCGCCGACGCCGTCCGGCGCGGTCGAGATCTCTAGGTCGTGGGGGCGGACGTAGGCGATCGAAGGGCCGTCGATCACGCTCTCGGCACCCGAGACCTCGAACTGGCTGCCGCACACCTCCACCCGGCCGCCGCGCAGGACCGAGTCGAAGCGGTTCACGTTGCCGAGGAACTCGTAGACGAAGGGCGTCGCCGGATGGTCGTAGACCTGCTGCGCGGCGTGCCGACCTGCTCGATGCGGCCCTGGTTCATGACCACGACCCGGTCGGCCAGCTCGAGCGCCTCCTCCTGATCGTGGGTGACGAAGACGCTGGTGAGGTGCATGCGTCGTGCAGCTGCCGCAGCCAGCGGCGCAGCTCCTTGCGGACCTTGGCGTCGAGCGCGCCGAACGGCTCGTCGAGCAGCAGCACGCTGCGGCTCGATCGCCAGCGCGCGGGCCAGCGCGACGCGCTGGCGCTGGCCGCCCGAAAGCTGCGACGGATAGCGGTCCGCGAGCCATTCGAGCTGCACCAGATCGAGCAGCTCCAGCACCTTCTTGCGGATCGCCGCCTCGGCGGGCCGCTGGCGCGCGCGGCTTGACGCGCAGGCCGAAGGCGACGTTCTCGAACACGGTCATGTGGCGGAACAGCGCGTAGTGCTGGAAGACGAAGCCGACCTGCCGCTCGCCGACGTGACGGTGCGCTGGCATCCTCGCCGTCGAACAGGACCGCGCCCGCGGTCGGGGAACTCCAGGCCGGCGATGATCCGCAGCAGCGTCGTCTTGCCCGAGCCGGACGGCCCGAGCAGCGCGACCAGCTCGCCGGGCTGACGCGCAGGTCGACGTCGGCGAGCGCCGTGAAGCCGCCGAAGCGCTTCGTAATCATGGCGGACTTCGATGGTCATGCCTCAGGACCTCCCTCACGTCATCGCCGCGTCGCGGCCAGCTCGGCGCGGTAGCGCCATTCGAGCAGGCTCTTGACGGCCAGCGTCACCAGCGCGAGCAGCGCCAGCAGCGAGGCGACGGCGAAGGCCGCGACGAATTGTACTCGTTGTAGAGGATCTCGACGTGCAGCGGCATGGTGTTGGTCTGGCCGCGGATGTGGCCGGAGACCACCGACACCGCGCCGAACTCGCCCATGGCGCGGGCGTTGCAGAGGATCACGCCGTAGAGCAGGCCCCATTTGATGTTGGGCAGCGTCACCCGCCAGAACGTCTGCCAGCCGCCGGCGCCCAGCGACAGCGCCGCCTCCTCCTCCTCGGTGCCCTGCTCCTGCATCAGCGGGATCAGCTCGCGGGCGACGAAGGGAAAGGTGACGAAGATCGTCGCGAGCACGATGCCCGGGCACGGCGAAGATGATCTTGATGTCGTGCGCCGCGAGCCACGGGCCGAGCCAGCCCTGCGGCGCCGAACAGCAGCACGTAGATCAGGCCCGACGATCACCGGCGAGACCGAGAACGGCAGATCGATCAGCGTGATCGAGCAGGCTCTTGCCGGGGAACTCGAACTTGGCGATCGCCCAGGCCGCGGCGAGGCCGAAGACGAGGTTGAGCGGCACGGCGATCGCGGCGGTCAGCAGGGTGAGCCGGATCGCCGCGCAGCGCGTCCGGCTCGACGCAGCGCAGCCAGATAGCGCGCCGACCCCTGCCGCAGCGCCTCGACGAACACGAGCGCCAGCGGCAGCAGCAGGAACAGGGCGAGGAACGCCAGCGCGACGGCCGATCAGCAGCCAGCGCACGGCCGGCCGCTCGAGGTCGCGCGTGGCGACGCGCGCGGGCGCCGCGGTCCGGTGGCGAGCGCTGCCATGGCGATCGTTCCCGTCAGGCCGAGTAGCGCCGCTCGGCTCCAGCACTGCAGCGAGGTTGATCAGCAGCAGGAGCAGGAAGCGAGGCCGACCAGCATCGACCACCGCGATCGCCGTGGCGCCGGCGTAGTCGTACTGCTCGAGCTTGGTCACGATCAGCAGCGGCGCGATCTCGGTCTTCATCGGCAGGTTGCCGGCGATGAAGATGACCGAGCCGTACTCGCCGAGCCCGCGCGCGAAGGCGAGGGCGAAGCCGGTGAGCAGCGCCGGCAGGAGCGCGCGGCAGGATCACCCGCACGAAGGTCTGCCAGCGGCCGGCGCCGAGGCTGGCCGCGGCCTCCTCGACCTCGCGTCCAGATCCTGCAGCACCGGCTGCGACGTGCGCACGACGAACGGCAGGCCGATGAAGGTCAGCGCCACGATCACGCCGAGCGGCGTGAAGGCGACCTTGATGCCGAGCGGCGCCAGGCAGCGCCGATCCAGCCGTTCGGCGCATAGAGCGCGGTGAGCGCGATGCCGGCGACCGCGGTCGGCAGCGCGAACGGCAGATCGACCAGCGCGTCGACCAGCCGCTGCCCGGAAACCGGTAGCGCACCAGCACCCAGGCGACCAGCAGCCCGAACGACGCGTTGACCAGCGCGGCGGCGAACGCGGCGCCGAAGCTCAGCCGGTAGGCGGCGAGCACGCGCGGCGAGGTGACCGCGGCCCAGAACTCGGCCCAGCCCAGCCCGGCGCTGCTGCACGAACAGCGCGGCGAGCGGGATCAGCACGATCAGGCCGAGGTAGAGCAGCGTGAAGCCCAGCGTCGAGCCCGAAGCCGGGCAGCACGCTCGGGCTTGCCGCCGCAGCCCTGACGGACGGCGGCGGCAAGCCATCGCTCAGCGCCCCTGCGTAGATCTGGTCGAAGATGCCGCCGTCGGCGAAGTGCTCGGCCTGCGCCTTCCCCAGCCGCCGAACACCTCGTCGATGGTGAACAGCTCGAGCTTGGGGAAGCGCTTCAGATCCGCGGGATCGGCGCTGTCGGGCGAGACCGGCCGGTAGTAGTGCTTGGCGGCGATCTCCTGGCCCTCGGGCGAGTAGAGGTACTCCAGGTAGGCCTCGGCGACCTCGCGCGTGCCGTGCTCGTCGACCACGCTTGTCGACCACCGCCACCGGCGGCTCGGCCAGGATGCTGACCGAGGGCACGACGATCTCGAACTTGTCTGGCCCGAGCTCTTGACCGCGAGGAAGGCCTCGTTCTCCCAGGCGAGCAGCACGTCGCCGATGCCGCGCTGCACGAAGGTCGTCGTCGACGCCGCGCGCGCCGTGTCGAGCACCGGCACGTTCCTGTAGAGCGCGCGACGAAGTCCTTCGCCTTGGCCTCGTCGCCGCCCGATCTGCGCGCAGCGCGTAGCCCCAGGCCGCCAGATAGTTCCAGCGCGCGCCGCCCGAGGTCTTGGGGTTGGGCGTGATCACCTGGACGCCGGCCTTGACCAGGTCGTCCCAGTCCTGGATGCCCTTGGGATTGCCCTTGCGCACCAGGAACACGATGGTCGAGGTGTAGGGCGAGCTGTTGTGCGGCAGCCGCGTCTGCCAGTCCTCGGGCAGCAGCCGGTCCTGCTCGGCGATCGCGTCGATGTCGTAGGCGAGCGCCAGCGTCACGACGTCGGCCTCCAGGCCGTCGATGACCGCGCGCGCCTGCTTGCCCGAGCCGCCGTGCGACTGCTGGATCGTCACGTCCTCGCCGGTCTTCTGCTTCCAGTGCTCTGGCGAACAGCCTCGTTGAAGTCCTGATAGAGCTCGCGCGTCGGGTCGTACGAGACGTTGAGGATCGTGACCTCCGCCCGCGCCGGCGCCTGGAGCCCGAGGCTCAGCCCGACGAGGGCGACGGCGATCAGGGGGGAACTGCGTGGTCGTCGCATGGCGAATCTCCTTCGCACGAGGTTGCGGCGATCGTGTCGGCTCCTCTGGTCGCGCTCTTGTCTGTTTCTCGATGGAGTGACCGGTCAACCGGTCAAAATCCTCAATCGGCGGCCGCGGCGACCTCGCCCGACGCCCTGTCGCTCAAGGCATCGGCGAAGGTGGTCCCATCCAGGATCGCGGCGGTGGCGTCCCGGACCCGGCGCATGACCGTGCGTATCGCGCAGGTGCCCTCGTCCGGACAGTCGGCGCACCGGCGATAACGGGTCAAGCTGGCGCACGGGAAAGGCGCGATCGGCCCGTCGGCAATCCTGATCACCTGCCCGAAGGTGATCTCCGCCGCCGGACGCGAGAGCACGTAGCCGCCGTGCTTGCCCCTTTGGCTGTGCAGAAAGCCGTGCTTTTTGAGCTCCAGGAGAATGAGCTCGAGGAACTTCTTCGGCACCTTCTGCCGCTCGGCGATTTCGGCAACGAGCACCATCTCCCCCTCACGTTCGGCGAGCAACAGGACCGCCCGCAAGGCGTATTTGGCCTTCTGCGACAACATTCTTCACATTGCCTATTCGTTGACTAGGGAATATGCCCTCGGATCGCCGAGCTTGTCAACCTCGTGAGATCGAGCCATCTGGTATCACTCGCGTACCGTCGCGACCCTGCTCGGCTTGCCTGACAGGGCCCCGAAGCTCCCGCCGCGCTGACACCGTGGCCGCCGCTCTGCGGTCGGTGAATCGCATCTGCCGTGTTCTGGCCGTTCATACACTGGTATCATGGCTTCTGACGCGATGCTTCGACAGGGTGGGCGATGAAGTTGTTCTTCAGCACCGAGCTCGCGCCCTGCCCCTATCTCGCGGATCGGGTCGAGCGGCGTCTGGTCACGATGATCGACGGACCCAACCCCGATCGGCTGCACGATCGGCTGATGCAGGCCGGCTTCAGGCGCTCGCAGGAGCTCGCCTACCGGCCCGCCTGCCCGGGCTGCACCGCCTGCGTACCGGTGCGGATTCCGGTCGTCGACTTCCGCCTGACCCGCACCTGGCGCCGGATCCTGCGCCAGAACGCCGATCTCAGCGTCGCCGAACGGCGTCCGGCCGCGACCGAGGAACAGTTCGCGCTGTTCCGGCGATATCTCGCCTGCCGCCACGGCGCGAGCGGCATGGTTGACATGACCTGGAGCGACTTTTGCGCGATGGTCAACGATAGCCCGGTCGAGAGCCGGCTGGTGGAATGGCGCCGGCCCGACGGATCGATGATCGCCGCTAGTCTGACCGACTGGGGCTCGAGCGGCCTGTCCGGAGTATACAAATTCTTCGATCCCGACGCGGCCAAGCGCTCGCTCGGCAGTTTGGTCATCCTCTGGCATGTGCAGCGGGCGCTGGAGCTGCAACTGCCTTACGTCTATCTGGGTTACTGGATCGCGGACAGCCCGACGATGGCCTATAAGGCGCGCTTTCAGCCGCTCGAGCAACTGACGCCGAACGGCTGGCAGCGATTCCGCTGAGCGAGCCCGCAGAGACGCTGACAGCGACGACCTGAGCGACCGCCCAGCCGTGGGGGCTGCAACGACGCCCGACCCGCTGCCGGCGCGTCACGCCAGGAAGGTGAGAAAGCTTTTAGTCCCGGATCGTTATCCTCGAGACCGACTTGCGCCCCATGCAGCCCCGCGATCGCGGCGACGACGCTTAGCCCTAGTCCGCTTCCCGGCGTGGAGCGACTGGATTCCAGACGGAACAGGCGACGGAGGACCTTGTCTCTGGCGCCGACCGGGATGCCGGGCCCGCTGTCGGCAACCACCACCATGGCGCCGCGTGCGCCGACGCCCAGGCTGAGGGTGACCTGGCCGCCGACAGGGGTGTACTTGATCGCGTTGTCGACCAGATTGGCCACCGCCTGAAACAACAACCCGGGGTCGCCCGGCACGAGAGCCCGCTGCGTCTCGACCTCGAGGCGTTGCTCCTTCTCCTCCGCGACCGGCCGATAGAATTCGCCGACGTCGGCGATCAGCTTGCCCAGATCGACGTCCTTGAATCCCTGGCGTTGCCCGCCGGCTTCGACTTCGGCAATCGTCAGCAGAGCGCCGAAGGTCGCCAATATCGCATCCACGCTCGCGATGGTGTCGTCGATCCAGGCGTCGAGGTCGGCTTGGGCCGGCGGATCGGTGCGGGCCAGCTCGAGGCTGGTGCGCAACCGGGCGAGCGGCGTGCGCAGGTCGTGAGCGATATCGTCGGAGACGCCACGAACGGCCGCCATCAGCGTTTCGATCCGGTCGAGCATCGCATTCAGATTGTCGGCGAGGCGATCGAAGTCGTCGCCGGTGTCCCGGGTCGGGATGCGCCGGGCGAGGTTCCCGGTCAGCATGATGTCGCGTGCGGCCCGATTGATTGCCTCGATGCGCCGCAACGTGCCGCGGCTCATCACGACACCGCCGAGCAGCGCTAGGCCAACCAGCAGAACCAGGCTCGATGCCGCTGCCCGAACGATGCTCTCCTGCAACTCGATCTGCGGGTGGGTATCGCGACCGACCAACAGGTGCAGGCCGTCGGGCAGGTCGAGGCGCTTGGCGCGGAACCACCTCGGCTCTTCTGGATGCTCGTTGTAGCGGGCCAGGGAGAAGTCGAGCCAACCGCCCGTGTCGGACGCAACCTCAGGCCAGGTCGTGAGGTTGCCGGCGATTGGCTGGTAATTGCGGTCTGCCAGCAGATAGACCCGACCGCCCTGGTCGGAGCCGGTCAGATGCCGGTTGAGCGAACCGATCAGCTCGGCGCGGCCCCCTTGCCGGTATCGGTCGGCCAGAGCCTCCAGATCGCTCGCGACGATCTCGTCGGTCTGACGCGCGAGATAGGTCGTCATGCTCCAATAAATGAAGGCGAACAGAACCGCCGTCGAGGCGGCAAAGACCCCCGCGTAGGCGAGCGACAGGCGAAAGACCGCGGTGCGGTGAAACCTAGTCGGGCTCACGAAGGACGTATCCGGCGCCACGCACCGTGTGTAGAAGCGGGTGGTCAAACTCCCTGTCGATCTTCTTCCGCAGCCGGCTGATGTGGGCGTCGATGATGCTGGTCTGGGGATCGAAGTGGTAGTCCCACAGCTTCTCGAACAGCATGGTCCGGGTGACTACGCGGCCGGCGTTGCGCATAAGGAATTCCAGCAATCGGAATTCCTGCGGCTGAAGAACGATCGGCCGGTCGGCACGGCGCACCACGCGCGCCAGAAGATCCATTTCGAGGTCCGCCACCCGGAGCACCGTGTCCGGCGGATTCACGGGCCCCCTCCGGAGCAACGCATCGATCCGTGCCAGCAGTTCCCCAAAGGCGAACGGCTTGATCATGTAGTCGTCGCCGCCGGCGCGCAGCCCCCGGATCCGCTCGTCGACCTCGCCGAGCGCGCTCAGGATCAGCGCAGGCGTGCCGTTGCCGGCGGCCCGGATCGTGCCGATGATGGCGAGCCCGTCGGGGCCAGGCAACATTCGATCGACAATCAGCAGGTCGTACTGCTCGCCCGATGCCAGGAACAGGCCGTCACGACCATCGGTGGCGAGGTCGACCACGTGGCCGGCTTCGCTCAGACCCCTGGTCAAATAGGCGCCGAGCCGGTCGTCGTCTTCAATAACCAGGATTTGCATGGTAGCTCCCGTCGCTCCTGTGCGGGGCTCCTCGCCGCGGCTGAGCTCGAGGCGCCCGGGGGTCGCGCTCAGGATCACGGCGCTGCAGCGACGCCGGCCTCGTGCCGTCCCGGCCGCCAAACCCCACGAGTTCGGACTCGGCGCCAGGCGAACAGTCCCACGATCAGCAACGGGACCCCGATCGCGACGGGCACGATGCGCGCCAACTCCACGACCGCCTTCTGCCGCACCGTGAAGCCCACGAACGGACTGGTCGTCACGCCACTGGTGTTGCGGCCAACTACGCTGATCACGACCCGGTAGTCGCCCGACTGGATCAGACGCATCGGCCAGTCGGAAGTGAGCTGCTCGCCGGGTCCTAGAGTCCCCCGAGCGATCGCCTTCTGAGCGCTCCAATCTTCGAGATCGACGGGCTGCTCCTGCCCGGGGTCAACCCGAATCAGACTGATCCAGGCGATCAGGCCGCTTACGGGCTCGGTTCCTGAATTCTTGATCACGCTGCGGAAACGGAGCTGATCCCCCATTCGCGGATTGACCGGATTGGCGGCAGCCGGCGCGAGGTCGATCTCGAGGGCGGCATGCGCCGCCGGAGCGCTCACCATCAAACCAAGCAAAGCGATCAGGCAGGCGCGCGTCTTCATCCGACACCTCCTGAAGAAGCGACGCGCTCGAAGCGAACGCGAGCAAACCACAAGGTGAGGCCGAGCCACAGCAGGGTGATGGCAAGAGCCGCCGACTGCGCGCCGATCGGTTGCGAGTCGATGATGATCAGGTCGTACGCGTTGAGCGCCGCCGAGAACGGATTGACGGCATCAAACCACCGCCCGGCCGCGGACTGGCGGAGGCCCGGTCCCAAAAATACCGGGCTCGCGGCGAGGACCAGGATGATCAGCCCGGTCAACAGGCTGCTCCGCACCGTCATCCTGGCCGACTGCCCCATCGCAAGGAAGCCGAACCCGAGCACCACCGGCGTGCCGAACAGCGCCACTGACCACGCCGCCTGCGCCAGGTTCTGGCCGGTGCTGCCGACGGCCCAGAGATAGGGAAGAGCGAGCAGATACATCACGGCCCAGGCGACGAGCTGGCCGCCGAGCTTACCGAACAGAATCGTGGCGCGCGACGCGGGCGTGAGCAGAAGGGGAACGAGCGTGCCCCGTTCGCGTTCACCGGCGATCGCATCGCTGCCGAGCACGGTGGCGAGCAGGGCGCCCAGCGCGGTCACGATCCCCGCCATGTCGTACACCACCTGGGCGTTATCCAGGAGGCTGAGTTCGGTGTCGCCAACCAACAGCAGGCCAAACCCCGAGAGCACAGTGGTCAGCGCGAGCAACCAACCGAAGCCATGCCCGCTGAGCAGCAGCTCGCCACTCTCCTTGCGCGCGATGAGGTAGGCGCCGTTCATGCCATCGGCGCCTCGGTGGCGCTCATGTACAGCGCCTCGAGACCGCCGCCAGCGTAGCGGACCTCGTCGATTGCCCATCCGTCCGCCAGCAGTTGCCGCCAGGCCGTGCTCGGCGCGACCGTCGGATCGAGGTCCAGCACGTACCACTGATCCTCGTAGGCGACCGGATGGAGGAAGGCGGGCCACGCCGCGGCCGGCGGCTCGCGATGCAACCTGAGACGAAACCGCGCGGCGCCGCGCGGCGCCAACAGGTCCGCCACGGTCCCTTCCAGCACGGTCTTGCCATCGCGCAGGATGCCGATGCGCCGGCAAAGACGATCGACATCGTCGAGCAGGTGAGTGCAAATCAAGATCCCAGCGAGCAAGATGTCGTGGATCTCGCGCCGCCCGCGGGGGTCGAGCCCATTGGTCGGCTCATCGAGCAGCAGCAGCTCGGGGGCATTGATCAGGGCGCGGGCGAGGCCCAGCCGCTGCTTCATGCCGCGCGAGAATGTGCCGATGCGCTGCCCGGGTCGCGGCGCGAGCCCGACCTGGGCCAAGCGGGCCTCCAAGTTATCCTCGTCAAGGGCATCGTCGTAAAGGCGCCCGAACCAGCCGAGATACTCGGTTGCGGTCATCCAATCGTAGAATCCGCTCTGCTCGGGCAGCATCCCGCATCGGGCATGGACCGCATTGCCATCCAGCAGAGGGTCCTGGCCCAAGACGCTGATGCGCCCACTGGTGGCGGGCAGCAGACCGGCAATCACGGCCATAGTCGTACTCTTGCCGGCGCCGTTCGGGCCCAGGAGGCCGTAAATCTCACCGGCATCGAGCGTCAGATCGACGCCATGCAGCACCTCGACGGGCCCGAATCCGGCACGGACATCCGCCAATTCCACGAGCGGCATCGATGGTCTCGCTGCCCGCTCGAATGGTTGCTCCGGAGGCTGACCGGGCACGCGCGCGGCATCACTCCTCGTCCTCACCGTCGCCCTCCCTGTCCTGAGCTTCGGTGGCGGAGGCGAGGATCTTCCCCAATTCGGCGTTGACCTTGACTTTGTGGGCCGTGCCATCCTTCAGAACCGCCACCTCGTAGAGGAGCTTGCCGTTCTGGTCTTCGAGATCGGCCCTGAACGCCTTCCCGCTCAGCTCCTGCTCGGCGGCCGCAATCGCCTGAGGCAGGCTCACCTTGGCATTGCCGAACGCCGACAGCCCGGCTCGGTCGTCGTGCTCGTCGGCAAGGGCCAGGGTGGGTGCGAGCACGAGCGCGCCAGCGATTACGGCCGGAATGGCTTTGGTCTTGAGCATCGTGGACCTCCAGAAGGTTCCGGACCGCCGGTTTTGCGGACCCGACAAGGAAACAGGATAGGCGAGGTCACCTGACCGGGCCTGGACCGTTACGTGAACAATCGGTCATAACTCGCGGGCCGCGATGGAGGCCGCCGAAGCCGAGGCCGGCTGATCAGAGCGCTGTGTTTTCAATGCTCAGCGCCGGGACGCACGCCGCGAGTGCATCGCCTTGCGGACCACCGCCCGCGGCAGCAGGCGCACGGCGAGCGTCGCGGCGCGGTTCTTGAGACCAGGTACGACCAGGACGCGACCAGCGCGGAGGGCCGCATGGCCGGCGCGGGCGACCGTCGCTGGGTCCATTGCGCCCCTTATCCTACCCGGGTAACCGGCGGCGGTAGCGAACTCGGTCGCGGTGGCGCCCGGTGCGAGCAAGGTCACCCTGACGCCGGTCCCAGCGAGCTCGGCGGCCAGGGCCTCGGTGAACGACAGGACATACGCCTTGGTCGCATAGTAGACTGCCGTGTTCGGCCCCGGCAGGAATCCGGCGACCGAGCCGACGTTCAGGATCGCGCCGCGGCGCCGCTCGATCATCCCGGGCAGAAACAGCCGGGTGAGATGGGTAAGCGCCGCCACATTGACCTGCAGCATGTCGAGCTGGCGGCGCGCATCCAGCGTCGCGAACGGCCCGCGTGCGCCGAAGCCGGCGTTGTTGACCAGGACGTCGACGAAGACGCCCTCGGCGCGCAGCTGCTCGAAGATCGCCTGCGGCGCCTGCCGGTCCGCGAGGTCCTTCGGCAGCACGTACACCACGCTGCCATGCGTCACCCGGAGCTCATCCGCGAGCTGCCTCAGCCGGTCCTCGCGACGCGCGACCAGTACCAGATCCGACCCGTCGGCGGCGAACAGCCTCGCCAGCTCGAGCCCGATGCCGGACGACGCGCCGGTGATCAGTGCGGTCTCGGTCGCCATCGCCGGCAGCTATGGAATCCCCGGCAAGTAGCGAGGATCTGCCCATGCGGCATCAAGCGCCTTCTTTGGCCAGCCCTCGCGAGTGGAATAGGGTAAGCCAGTCGCATCCCCGAGCGACGGCCTCTTGCGAAATCTCATTGCTCTCGCTTCAGCTTGTTGGCCTGCTCGATCAGCCCATCGACGTCTCTCATCGCTGCGACTGCATCAGGCATCGTGATATGCGGCTTTAGCGTGCGTAGGCGTTTGGCCCTCTCCTCTCTTGAGTTCACGGATGCGGTTTCGCGAGTGACGAGATACGCTGTCGAAAGGCGTTCAAGCTCGGCAACACCTTTCGCTCCAAAGGACTCGGCCACAAACCTCAGCGCGGGACGGTGCTGTTCGACCAAGCTTGAGTGAGTTCGGAGCACGCGTTCGCCCAGTGACGTTGGCTGAAGCTTCGGACCATAGGGATACGACTGAGGCTGGATCGCAACGATGTCGTCGGCACGCATCGCGCTCAATTCATCTCTCACTTCAAACGAATAGGGGCCATGCTTGTAAAGTCGAAACGCATAGCCGAACGGCACGCCGAGCAGTTCCTGCGCTAGGTAAGTAGCCTTTTGGATATAAGTCTCGCCGCACCAGCTATCCCGACTAGCCAGCTCTTGCATCAACGCGGCCAGCATGGCGTGGCGTTCGAGCATCTTCATTTCTGTACCTCCAAGCCTTGCGAGATGATAGTTTCGCGCTTGGCGTCTCGCCAACTAAGCGCTTTCGAGAAAACATTGCGGTCGACGAAGATGTAATCCACGACAGCCCCCGGAATCGCCCGAATGGCTTTGGACACGTTCAGAGAGGACTCAATCCGGCCGTCGTTTTGCAGCACTGGGAAATCCGGCAGCCCAACCTTTGGGCTATATCGATCGACCCGAACTCTGCCAGCCCCAAACTCATCGACAGCTGCACGGTACAGCGCCGGGATGCTCTCTGGATTTCGCTGGTGGTCGGATGAATTGCGCTCGTAGAGCAGTTTGAAATGGCTGCGCGTCGCGATTCGCGCGGCGGCTCCGTGGTCCTTGGCATGCCGCCGCGATGCTGCCTTCGCAATTGCGGCAAGCACCTCATTGTCCGTCATATTGATGTGTTTTCGCGGATCGATCGAGAACAAGCCTCCTTTGAGCCACCCCTTCAGGAAATCTTTCAAATGGATGTCATAGATCCGTCTTACAGGGTGAAAATATACTTGTTTATACATGAAATATCTCGCAAGCAAGACCGCCACTGCGAACTCCAAGCCACCGGCTTCAATCCCAAGGGAAAGCTCCTCGGAATCTTCGATCTGTCCGCGGCAAGATTCGTAAGGTATCGACCAGTCGGTGCCGGTCGTACGATCCATAAGCAACGCCTAAATGATACGAGTCTCGCAAGAGATAGTCCATTCGATCAGCGCCGAATGCGTCTCCTACGATGACCTCCTACGATGACCTCTGCCAGAATTTCTTCCCATTCTGTGAATGCAGTGCCCGGCAATTTCTGGGGGCCAACAGCCAGTTTTATGATGTCTTGTGCTCGAACGGGTGGCGTCATCGAGCTCCAGATATCCTGCATTGACTTCGAAGAAACGATCTCACCCGTTAGCCGTTCGTGGTCCCAGTCTTCTGGAAGAAGCTCATTCTCTGCGGCATGCGAGAACGGCAAATGGCCCATGTCGTGGCAGAGCGCCGCGACTCGAAGCGCACGCCTCCAATACCCGTGCTCTTCAGACCCTCTCTCAGGTACCAAGCGCCGTGCTGCCTCATGAAGATTATGCGGCTGCGTGACTGTATCATAAATTCGGTCCGCTAACTCCATCACCCCGAGGGAGTGCTCGAATTTGCGGTGCGTGGCGCCGGGGTAGATCAGATACGTCATCGCGAGCTGGTGGATATGACGCAGGCGCTGGAAAGGCGACGAGTTGACGATCCGTCGCTCATCACTGTCAACCCGGATTAACTGGTGAATTGGGTCGCGAAACTCGTGGATACGCTTTCGCACGGACATTAACCAGACCATCGAAGCCAGTGAGCGACAAGGGAATACGATGATCGCGAGAGGGGGCCGATCGCGCCGAGGTTGATAGCTGCGTTGATTTGGAGTTTCAATACAATACAGGAGTACCGTCCGGCCGCGCTTCCACTGGTTGCGGAACTCTTCATCGGTGCCCCAGCCGCGCCGCCAACTTGGCGCGAACCGAGCGCACGGGAGGGTCAGTACTGAATCCGGCGAGTGAGGGCGCCGTCGACCACAAGGTTGGCGCCGCTCGTGAAGCTCGAGACCGGGCTGGCGAGGAACGCCGCAGCGTTCGCCACCTCCTCCGCTGTCCCCATGCGGCCTCGGGGATTCAGATCGAGCGCCTTCTTGAACAGATCGGGCAGATTGCGCTCGGCATACTGCCAGAAGCCGCCCTCGAAGTGAATGTTGCCCGGCGAGATCGTATTGACCCGGATGTGCTTGGGCGCGAGCTCGCTCGCCATGCGCGAGGCGTAGTGCACCAGCGCCCCCTTGAAGGTGCCGTAGGCGGGGCTGGTGAAGTCGAACTCCAGCCCCGAGACGCTCGAGATCACAATGATCGAGCCCGCCTCGGAGCGCTCGAGATGAGGCAGCGCCGCTTCGACCGTGCGCACCGTGTGCAGGAGGTCGACCTCGAACTCCTTCCGGAACGCCTCCTCGGTGCGATTCATTTCGAGCGCGCTGACGTTGGCAACGACGATGTCGATCCCGCCGAGCTCCGCAGCGCTCGCTGCGACCCAGCCGACCAGCGCGTCCCGATCGGCGACGTCGAGGGCGCGGCCCGAGGCCTTGACGCCTTTGCCCTTCAGCGACTCGACCGCGGCCGCGACGCCCTCGGCGTTGCGCGCGCAGATCGCGACGTTGCAGCCCTCCGCGGCGAGCGCCTCGGCGATCGCCCGCCCAATCCCCTTGCTGCCGCCAGTGACGATCGCCCTCTTGCCAGCCAGCTTCAGATCCATCGTCCACGCCTCCCCCCGTTGGTCGGTTGTCGGAGCGGTTGACATAGCGCCTTTCGATCGCGCCAGCACCGAAAAACGGACCGGCGCGCCATGCTCGCGTGACCGCGGCGCACCCGGCCGCTGGTCTCAGCCGGTGGTCGCCGTGAAGCTGTCGACGATGATCTGCTCGGGTCGGGCGCCCAGGGCGAGCGCTTTGTCACGGCACACCTCGACAAAGCCGGGCGCGCCCACCACCAGGACCCAGTAATAATCCAGTCTGGGGAACTCGTCGGCAAGCCAGGCGGGAATCCGGCCGCGCCGCCAGCCGGTCGCCGGGTCGACTGTCTCGGCGCGGCTGAGGGTCACTAGGTAGGAGAAGTTGGCGTGGCGGCGGGCGAGCGCGTGCAGGAGGTCGAGCGCGAAGACTTCGCTTCGATCACGGACCGAAAGAATGAGCTTCATCGGGTGAGCGATGCCCCGGGCCAGGGCACGCCGGGCGATCGAGAGGATCGGCGCCAGCCCCGAGCCGCCGGCGAGACAGAGCACGGAGCTGTCCGCCTTGCCCGGCAGATGAAAGCTGCCATAGGGGCCGTGGATGGTGAGCGGGGCGCCCAGACGCTCGGGTGCATGCAGCCAGCCGCTGGCACGCCCGCCCTCGTGGCGGCTGATGAAGAACTCGAGCAGGCCGTCCGGCGGCGAGCCCTCGTCGTCCGGGGCGGTCGCGATCGAGTAGGTGCGCGGCTTGGCCACGCCACCAGTGCGAATCTCGACGTGTTGGCCCGCGAGGAAGCGAAAGCGCACGCCGGACGGCAGGGCGATCACGAGGCGCCGGATCGATGGCGTCAGCGCCTCGGCCGCGACCACGCTGCCGGTCGCTTCGATCGGCGGAGGCGGGGTCTCGTCCGCGGCCGCCATTGGCAAGATCGGCCGGATGACCAGGCGCGCCGAGAGTGGCCTGCTCTGGCAGATCAGGCACCGGCCGGCCGCCTTCTCCTCGTCGGAGATGGCGAAGCTCATCACCCAGCCGTGGTCGACCTCGCCCTCGAGCACTTCGGACTTGCAGGTGCCGCAGGCGCCGCCACGGCAGTTGTGGGGCAGGCCGAGGCCTGCGGCCAGCCCCGCGTCCAAGATCAGCTCGTCACGGCCGCAGGCGAACTCCTGTCCGGTGGTGGCGACGATGACCTGGGTGGCGCCGATCCGGCCCTGCGCCATTCGCTTCTCCCGCTCTGAGCCGCCTGTAGTTGGCGACCCGCCGGCGCCAAGGCAAGCGTCGGTCGTCCCCACCATGACCGACAGACGGCGTTGGCCAGTGCTGGCGCTAGGTCCGGGCAGCGCCCGTCTGCTAGAAGGGATGATCTCCTGACGTCAGGGTTTCGTGAATTGCCATGACCACCGCTCGAAATTGCCCCCGCCCGGCCCAGGCGGAGCTTCTGCAACAGATCGTGGAGGGCACGGCCAGCGAGATCGGCGAAAAATTCGTCAGATCGCTTGTTAAGAATCTTAGCCCAAGCCCTTGGTACATATGGCGCGTGGGTGACCGACTATCTGCCGGAGGCGCGTCGGCTTCGGGCGCGGGCATTCTGGATCGGCGGGCGCTTCGTCGAGCATTGCGAGTACGACATTGCCGGAACGCCGTGCGAGCCGGTCATCGATCGCTGCCGTCTGCTGCACATTCCCGGAGCGGGTCATCGAGCTGTTTCCAGGGATCCCGACCTGCAGACGTTCGGCGCGGTCAGCTACACGGGCATGCCGTTCACCGACGAGCGCGGCCGGATCCTCGGTCATCTCGCGGTGCTCGATACCAAGCCGCTCCAGGACACGTCCGACTATCTCGCGGTATTCCGGATCTTCGCGGCGCGGGCCGCCGCCGAGCTGCGTCGCCTGCGCGCGGAAGCGGCGTTGCGCGAGCGCGAGGCGCGCCTTGCCCGCCTGATCCGGGGGGCGCTCGACGGCATCGTCGATGTCGACGCCGGGCTGCGCATACGGCTGATCAATCCGGCGGCCGCGAAGGCGCTCGGCCTCATCCCGCGTGAGACGGTCGGCCGGCAGCTCGACGCCTACCTGTCCGAAGCGAGCACGCGCAAGCTCGCCGAGCTGATCGCCTCGTTCGAGCCCGGTTCGAAGGGCGCGCGGCGCGCCTGGATCGCCGGCGGCCTTCAGGCCAGGCGGTCGAACGGCGAGACCTTCGAGATCGAGGCGACGCTCTCGCAGACGCACGACGCCGAGCCTTCCTGCTACACCTTGATCTTCCGCGACGTGAACGAGCGCCTGGAGGCCGAGCGCCGGATCCGGAGGCTCGAGCAGCAGACCCGCTACCTTGAGGCGGAGCTGCGGAGCGCTGAAGGTGGCGGCAAGCTCCTCGGCCGCAGCGAGGCGATGCGCGAGGCGCTCGCGGCGCTCGGGCAGGTCGCCGCGACCGACGCAACGGTGCTGCTGCTGGGCGAGACTGGCACCGGCAAGGAGCTGTTCGCGCGGGCGCTCCACGAGCAGAGCCCGCGCCGGAAGGCGCCGCTGATCAAGGTCAACTGCGCGGCGATTCCCGGCGAACTGGTCGAGAGCGAGCTGTTCGGCCACGAGAAAGGCGCGTTCACCGGCGCGACCAGCAAGCGCGAAGGGCGCTTCGCGCTCGCCCACGGCGGCACCATCTTCCTCGACGAGATCGGCGATCTGCCGCTCGCCCTCCAGGCCAAGCTGCTGCGCGTGCTCCAGGAGGGCGAGTTCGAGCCGGTCGGCAGCTCGACCACGCGCAAGGTCGACGTGCGGGTGATCGCCGCGACCCATCGCGATCTCGCCGCGCTGGTCGACCGCGGCGGCATTCCGCCAGGATCTCTACTACCGCCTGAACGTGTTTCCCTTGCGCATCCCGCCGCTGCGCGAGCGCGGCGACGACGTGATCCTCCTGGCAGAGACGCTTCGCCCGGCGCTTCGCGCGGCGCTTCGGCCGCGACCTGGCGCCGTCGCTCTCGACCGATGATCTCGCCCGCCTGCGCGCCTACGGCTGGCCGGGCAACGTGCGCGAGCTGCAGAACGTGATCGAGCGCGCCGTGATCACCGCCACCGACGGTCACCTCGATCTGCGCCGCATCCTGCAGCCGATGGCGCCCGGATCGGGGCGACCGAGCCCAGCGTCGCGGAGATCGCCGATCAGGACCGAAACCGAGATGCGGGAGCTCGAGCGCGCCAACATCCGCCGGGCCCTCGACGCGTGCGCTTGGCAAGTCTCCGGCGACCGCGGCGCTGCCCGGCTGCTCGGAGTGCGGCCCTCGACCCTCGCCTCCAGGATCAAGTCGCTCGGCATCCGCCGGCCCATGGCATAGCTCGCGAAATCGCGCCAGCCGAACTCGCGAGATTTCGCGCTCGAAATCGCCCTCATGATGCTGAGCTAACTGGCTGAAGAATCTGGGTGATCCTGCGGCGAGCCGCGTTGGCATGCCGCTTCCGCCCCTAGCGGTAACTGTCGAGCGACAGCCGGCAGGAGATGGGCAGACCCTCGGGAAGGGGACCATGCCCGACCCGACGACCCGAGCGATCAAGGAGATCACAATGACTGCTCAGACCATGGTTCAACAAGCGCCCACCCTGACCAACGGCGTCAACGTCGGTGCTGTGTTCGAGACGATCAAGGCGATCAAGGCCAAGCCGGAGCTCGCCAAGTTCCAGTTCCGGGCGAGAAACCAATGGATGGGCGCCGACCACAACCGCTCCACGATCCAGAACTTCTATGGCGCCTGTCAGGAGCAGATGACCCGCCCCCGGCCCTACGTGCTCGACAACGGCGAGCCCGCGGTCCTGCTCGGCAACGAGAGCGGCGTCAACCCGGTCGAGTGCGTGCTTAACGCACTCGCCGGCTGCCTGACTACGACGCTGGTCTATCACGCCGCCGCGCGCGGTATCGCGATCGAAGCGGTGGAGTCGGATCGAGGGCGACATCGACATCCGCGGCTTCCTCGGGCTCTCGAGCGAGGTGCGCAAGGGCTATCATGACGTCCGCGTCAGGATGCGGGTGAAGAGCGAAACCCCGGCGGAGCAGCTCGCCCAGCTTGCCAAGTTCTCGCCGGTCTACGACATCGTCTCCAATTCGCTGCCGGTTGATGTCGTGGTCGATACCTACCGGGACTGATAGGCGCCTAGGTCGCACCTGGGCCTCGGCCTCGGCAGCGGTCGCGTCCGTCGCGTGGCGTTGCGCGTCGGACGCCTTTCTGTTGCGCTGGGCCCCCGGCAGGCGGCGCGAAGCCGCGCCGCCCACTGGGAGCCGCCTGGGAGCAACCGAATCGGATGTTCGCGCGGATGAGCCAATCGAGCCTGGATGTGATCGTGGTCGGCGCCGGCGCAGCGGGGCTCGCGGCCGCGCGGCGCGCGCAGGACCTCGGCCTCACCGTCCTCGTCCTCGAGGCGAAGCGGCGGATCGGCGGTCGGGCGCACACCGACACCGAAACCCTGGGCGTGCTCTGGGACCGAGGGGCGCAGTGGCTGCACCACGCCAGCAGCAACCCGTTCACCCGCTTCGCCGATGCCGAGGGCTTCCGCTACGAGCGGACGCCGGGCCCGCGCCGCCTCTGGCGGGGCGAATGGGCGGATGCGGCCCTGCTGGCGGAGCTCGAGGACTACTACCAGCGCGCCTTCGCCGCGGTGCAGGAGGCAGGCGCCTGCGGCCTCGACGTGCCCGCAGCGGACGTCCTGCCGGCCGATCCGCGCTTTCGGGCGATGTTCGGTTCCTGGTTTGCGGCACTCTCGGGCGTGGATCCGGAGCGGATGTCGACCCTCGACTACGCGCGCTATGCGCCGAACCACGAGAACTGGCGCGTCGTCGACGGCTACGGCGCCCTGCTCGCCCGCTTCGGCCAGGGCCTGCCGATCGAGCTCGCTACACCGGCTCTACGCATCCGATGGGGCGGCCAGGCGGTGACCGTCGAGACCGCGCGCGGCACGCTCCGGGCCCGGGTGGTGATCGTCACCGTTTCGACCAGCGTGCTGGCGCGCGACCGGATCACCTTCGATCCGCCCCTGCCGG
Source organism: uncultured Alphaproteobacteria bacterium (assembly GCA_963815435.1). Classification (GTDB taxonomy): domain Bacteria; phylum Pseudomonadota; class Alphaproteobacteria; order Geminicoccales; family Geminicoccaceae; genus DATAOG01. The sequence continues at coordinate 36,174 of CAWFGZ010000002.1, read as the reverse complement.
CGCGCCGCCGGGACGCGCTCGCCGCGGTGCCGCTGGGCGAGGCGAACAAGGTCGCGCTCGCCTTCGACCACAACCCGTTTGGGCCGGACACGCCCTCTGTGCTGCACTTCGAGCACCGCAGCGCCGAAACGATGCGGTTCGAGCTCCGCCCCTTCGGCCGCGACCTCGCGATCGGTTATCTGGGCGGCCGCTTCGCGGCCGAGCTGGAGGCCGCCGGGCCGGCCGCCATGGCCGCCTTCGCCGAGGACCGCCTGGTCGAGGTCTTCGGCGCCGGTCTGCGCAGGCACATTCGAGGGGTTGCGAGCACCGCCTGGGTCGGCGATCTGGAGATCGGCGGCGGCTATTCCTGCGCCCTGCCCGGTCTGGCGCATCTGCGCCCGCAGCTCGCCGAGCCGTTGGCAGAACGGCTGTTGTTCGCCGGCGAAGCCTGCTCCCTCGACGCCTATGGCACCGTGCACGGCGCCGCGGCGAGCGGGCGCACCGCCGTCGATGCCGCGGCGCAGCGCCTGCGCGTGGCGTCGAGGCATCAGGGCGCGAGCGCATGCCGGTGCGCGACGGCGATCTGCCGGGCGGGTAAGCGAGCGTTGCGGCCAGCGCCGCCGCCGATTACATGCACGCTGGTCCGCGCGTGGATGGGTGGCCGAGTGGTTGAAGGCAGCGGTCTTGAAAACCGATCTCGGCCATCCCGAGCCGTGGCGTTTCGTACCTCAAGTTGCTGATCTGGCTCGATTTCGGTCGCTGATTTGCCAGCGTCATCCCGCCTGATTTCGCCCCGTGCCACCGTGTTCGGTGGCAATTCCGGTGGCAAAGGCGCCTACAGGTGGCATCCGCTCGGCAGGCTCAGGATCGCGCTCGCGAGCATGCCCGCGACTAGGCCGAGCAGCACGAGCGCCCAGCTCGACCAAGGCAAAGCAGCTGGTCCGTCGCAACCAACGGTGCTATCTCGCGTGCCGATGCCCCGCCTGATCGCCCTGATCCTGCTCGCCGCCACGACCGCGGCCACAGCGGCGCCTTGCCCGCGCGGCACCTTGACCGGCCAAGTCACACACGTTCGCGACGGTGACACCATCGTAGTCGGTGGTATGCCGATCCGGCTCAACGGCCTTGCCGCGCCTGAGAGTGACGAGCCGGGCGGCGCGGCCGCCACACAGGCGATGATCAAGCTGGTCCAGGGTCGCACCCTGCGCTGTGAGCTCGACGGCGAGCAAACGTACGATCGCTGCGTGGGGATCTGCTATCTCGACGGCGTGGACATCTCTGCGACGATGGTGCGCAAGGGACTGGCCAGAGACTGCCCATGGTTCAGCGGCGGCCGGTATCGCGCCATTGAGGCCAAGGCCGTGGCGGCAGGCGCAACGATCGAGCAGAGCTACCCCCTTGCCGGACTATTGTCTGCCGCGTTGAGGACCTCGGGCGCAACGGCTGGATGAGCCGAATTGTTAGAGTGGTGCCTTTGACGGCCAATATGAGTTTGCCTCATGCTCCCCACGGAGGTACGCACACGGGAGCAATCCCGGGACCACCGAGGAGCTTCTCAACCAGAAATGTGGCTAGATTCTAACGAAGTGCGCTCTGTGCACGCGTGCTGGTTCGAAGCCGCCGCGTAGCCCCGTCGAGTTCGTTTGGTCTAGCGCGACTTTACCAGCCCACGCTGCGCAGCGCAGCGGCGGTTGATCTTCCAGGGCAGGCGGAGCCTGGAGGCCGCTCCATCGACTTGGGCGGAAAAAGCCCGAAAGCTCACGAGCTCGCGCTTGTCCGTCTGCGGCCGACGCGGTGCCCGCATCTCGATGTACTCGACGTCCGGCAACCGGCGACCACCGCGAATCCTTTCAACCTTGACCCTCACACCCGCCCCCAGGATGGATCTGTCTGTGATAGATCGGCAGCGTCCAGATCGTCTGCAAGGGCTCGCTGATCGGCCGGCGACAGCATGGCCCTGCCTGCTGTCCCAGCGCTCCGGGTCTTCCGGCAGAGGCTCCTGCGCCTAGCCACACGCTCAAGCATGCAAAGCCGGGGGGCGGCCCCTACGCTCCTGTGGCGCGCCGAAGGCATTTCGTCTAGGATTCAGACAGGCAGAAGGGAGGCCAGGCCAATGGATTTCAAGGATCGGCGCATCTGGTATGCGGTTGCGGCCGTGATCATCGTGCTCATCATCATCGGCTACGCGACCGGCTGGTTTAGCGGCGCGCCCGCACCGGCACCCCAGCAGTAAGCAGCATCGCCACATGCAGAAGGATCAGAGCGAAAGTCCTGTCGTGACGGACGATGCCGAGCCACCGTCCAGCTTGGCAGAGCTGACGACAGAGATCGTCTCAGCCTACGTCTCGCATAACAAGGCCGCCCCATCCGAGCTTGCTACGCTCATCACCACGGTAGCCAGCCAGCTGGCCAAGATTGCGACTAAGTTCGAGCCCCCGGCAGAGCAGAAGGCCGAGCCGGCGGTGTCCGTGCGCCGTTCGATCCGTCCGGATCACCTCCTATGCCTCGTCTGCGGCAAGCCGCAGAAGATTCTTAAGCGCCACCTTGCGGTTCAGCACGAGCTGACGCCTGCGGAGTACCGCGAGCGCTTCGGGCTCAAGCCCGACTACCCAATGGCGGCACCGAACTATGTCCAGCAGCGACGGGAGGTGGCGCTCGCGATGGGCCTGGGACGGCCGAAGAAGCCGGCTCGTCGGGGAAGGAAGGCGGGCGCACGGCCGCGGGCGGCCGGACAAAGCCGGCGGACGGGCGACGACGCCGGCGCGTGATCGGGTGATCATCCTCGTCGGATACCCACGTCCTCGACGTTCACGATGGTCTTGCCGATCGGCCATAGGGAAAGCAGAGCCAGCTTGAGGTGCGCCCAGGCAAACGGGATGCCAATGATCGTGACTGCGAGGGTTATGCCCGTGATCATGTGCCCGAGCGCCAGCCACCAGCCCGCAAGCAGGAGCCAGATCACATTGCCGAAAACCCCGAGCGGACCAGTGCCGATGTCTCCGACACCCTCGACCTCCTCGCGCGACAGCGCGGTACGTCCGAACGGCAGGAAGGTGTAAACGGCGATGTTCCACGCCGCCTGGCTCCAGGGCAGGCCGACTATGGTCACCGCCATCACGACGGCCGCGAGCAGCCATCCGGCCGCCATCCAGAGACCGCCGGTCAGAACCCAGATGATGTTCAGGATCAGGCTCAACAGGGACACCGGATGTTCCTCCTGTACCGGCCATGCATATGGGATCACGCTGGGCTTGCGCTACCGGCCGGCGTGCGCCGGCCGGGCGCCTTTCGGGGTTTTCAGGTCGACGGGACAGGCCGCGGGGCTTCGGCATTTCGGTGCTCGAGGAAAAACCGGAGCATCTCCCGCGCGGCATCGGGCCCTTGCGGGTCGGTGTAGGATCCGGCGCGGCTGCCGCCCGACCAGGCGTGGCCGGCGCCGTGGATGACCCACTGCTCGAGGAGCACTTGCCCGCGCGCGTCGGCGTGGAGCGTGCGGCTGTAGGCATGCCCGCCGGGGACCCGACCGTGCTGCACCGTTGTCCGCAAGTCCGTCATCGGGCTTGGCCTGGACTGCTCGATGACCTGGTCGCCGTTGCGCGGATGCACCGTGCTGTCCTGATCGCCATGAAACACGATCGTCGGGACCATTCGCCGGTACTGCCCGGACCCGCGCGCGGCCACGGCCTCGCCCTGGCGCATGGCGGCGAACGCGGAGGGGAGGTCGCCGGCGGCCCCGCAGGCGAGGCCGGAATGCACGCCGATCGCGGCGTAGAGATCGGGATAGGTCATCCCCATGATGGCGGCGGCCGCCGCGCCCGCCGAGAGCCCGGCAACATAGACGCGTTCGGGGTCGACCGAGTAGTCGCGCATGATCTGCCGCGTGATGCCTGCGATCAGCGAGGGCTCGCCCTGACCGCGCTGCTGGTCGCTCGGCCTGAACCAGTTCCAGCACTTCGAGGCATTGGCGGAAGCGGACTGGGCAGGATAGGCGACGAGGCAGGTGTGCTCCTCGGCGAGCACGTTCATCCGCGTGCCGGCGGCGAAGTCGTCGGTCGACTGGGTGCAGCCGTGCAGCATGACGACCAGGGGGACCGCCTGCCCATGATAGCCACTCGGGACGTAGAGCTTGTAAACGCGGCTGCCGGCTTGGTTGCCGTAGGAAGCTACCAAAAACTGTCCGCCGTCCGGTACGACGTCGGGCGCGTGTACCGGAGACCGCTTGGCCAGACCCGCTATGCCTGGCTCGGAGTGGATCCGTTTGACCCGGTCGAGGAAGCCACGCAGCACCTGGCGCAGGTGCGGCTGGGCCGTTCCCGGCGTCAGGCCGGCCGGCCGGCTGCTGGCGCCGGTGCCCGACGCCTGCCCGGTGCGCGGCGATGGCTGGGGATCGGTCAGCTCGATTGTCTCCGGCGTCAGGTCGATGACGCGCGAGCCGCGTCCGGCAGGCGCGTGCGCGGCCTCGCCGGGCGGGCCGGACGCAGTGTCCGACACCGTCCCGCCGCGCAGCGCGCGTTGCAGGAGGGCGGTGGCTTCAGTGAGCCTCCCGGCGCGGGTGAGGCGGGTCGCCTCGAGCATGTCGGAGTGCAGTGCGTCGTTCATGTCCGGAGCTTTTTGGGTTTGTTCGGCAAGAGGTCAAGCGGCCGCGCGAGGAAGCTGATCCGTCTCGCGGCTGAGAAGGTCGTTCGCGGAATCTGCGTCGCGGCGGTGCCCGCGTCGCGTCAGCCAGGCGAAAGCCGGCGGCGCGAGCCACCCCGTCACCGGATCCGGTCGGCCAGAGCGGCCTTGACCGCCGGGCTGGCGCGCAGTGCCCCCAGCACGACGACCGACTCGATTGTGGCGCAGGCAAGCTCGGGCGTGACGTCATGGGCAATGCTGGCAAGACCCAGCACATGGATGTGGAGCGTCTGGCCGGCTGCGCGCACCGCTTCGAGATCCTCGCGGCTGTAGTGCCGCAGGCCGAGGTCCAGACTCTTGTGCGCCACCGACCGCTTGACCGCCTCGGCATGTCGCTCGAGCTGGTTGCGGATGGCGGTGCGGATGAAGTCGGTGCGGTTCGAGTAGAACCCCTCCTGCACCATCAGGTCGATGTGGCCGAGGTCGACATAGCCGAGGTTGATCGTGATCTTCTCGGTGTCGCCGGTCCTAGGTCGCAGCTCATGCACATTGCCTGCCATGCGTCTTACCATCCTTTCACCATCCTGTCGGATGGTATATGGAGGGCGATCGTTAGCCTGACAAGATCCCGCTCGTCGATGAGAACGCGGGCGCTCCGCGGTGCCCTCGAGCAGAGGGGATATCGAAGCTACGTGAGCGGCATCCCGCGGCTGGCGCTGCTGCTGGAGAGGCTGGGGCGGCCGCTGCCGGCGAGTTGGGAGGAGCAGCGGTCCGGATTCGGCGTGCGCTTCTGACCGAAGCTCCGCATGTGCCTTGACGGCCTACCCCTCTTCCTGATCAATGGTCGGGTCGAACTCTTGCTCTTCGCGCTACGGCTGCTCGGGCGATGTCAAAATTGCCGCCCTTCGATCGTACTTTTGAGGCGCTCACCGATAGGCGGCCCCTCAGCTGGCAGGTGCGCCTGTTCGATCGTCTGATCAGTGGCGAAATCCCTTCCTGCTGTGATCTCCCGACCGGACTTGGCAAGACCAGTGTGATGACGATCTGGTTGATCGCGCGGGCGCACAATGCCGTCCTGCCGCGCCGACTGGTGTACATCGTCGATCGACGGGTGGTCGTTGATCAGGCGAGCGAGGAAGCAGAGAAGCTACGGTCCCGCCTCCATAAGAAGCCTGAGCTCGCACCCCTCGTTTTGGCGCTCGGCCTCGACGGAGAAGCTGAGCTTCCGGTGAGCACCCTCCGCGGCCAGCACGTCGACAATCGCCAGTGGCTGGAGGACCCGACCAAGGCGGCGATCGTCGTCGGCACCATCGACATGATCGGCTCGCGCCTGCTGTTCTCCGGTTATGGCGCATCTTCGCGCATGCGACCCTACCAGGCGGGTCTGCTGGGCGCCGACACGCTGCTCGTACTCGACGAGGCGCACCTCTGCCCGCCATTCGAGGCGCTGCTGCGCGCCATCGCCAAGGACGCGGCCGCCGGGTTCCGCCCGCGCGGTGCTGCTGCAGACCTGGTGCCGCGGTGCCACCTCCTCTCGCTCTCGGCTACGGGGCGAGGGCACGAGGCCGCGGCGGGCGAGGTCTTCGGTCTTGAGCCGGAAGACGGAGAGGACGAGGTCGTCCGGAAACGCCTCGAGGCGACCAAGCGGCTCTCGCTCGAGACGTTGAACGACGCCGGGAAGCTTGTGCCGGCGCTGGTCGAGCGAGCGCTGGCGCTGGCCGTAGACGGCGGGGCGCGCCGCGTACTCTGTCTACTGCGACCGTCGTGACCACGCGGTGGCGATCAAGAGCGCGATTGACGGGCACTTTAAGGAGGACAAGCCCCCCGCCCAGCTGCTGGTAGGGGGGCGGCGGGTGCACGAGCGCCAGAAGCTGGCCGACTGGCTTGACCACCATGGCTTCCTCGGCGGCAACGCCGGCCGACCGGATCGCCCGATGTTCCTGGTTGCGACCTCGGCGGGCGAGGTCGGAGTCGACCTCGACGCCGACCACTTGATCTGCGATCTGGTTGAATGGGAACGCATGGTGCAACGGCTCGGCCGGGTCAACCGGCGTGGCGGGAAGGTGTCTCGGATCGAGGTCATCGCCGCGGCCCGGGAGCGGGAGAAGCCGGAGGAGTGGGCCCAACGTCTCGGCCGTCTGCGCGGGCCACTGGAGCTGTTGCCGGCGGACGAGAACGGCAGCCGCGACGCGAGCCCTCGCGCGCTGGTCGACCTCAAGGCCGGAGCAGCGGCCGACGCGGAGGTCGGAGGGGCGGTCGAGGCGGCGACGACGCCGGAGCCGATGCGTCCGGCTCTCACGCGCGCCCTGGTCGACGCCTGGTCGCTCACATCGCTGGAGGAGCACACTGGCCGACCCGAGGTGCAGCCCTGGCTGCGCGGCTGGGTGGAGGAAGAACCGCAGACGACGCTCGCCTGGCGCCGCTGGCTGCCCTGGCGCGAGCGCGCCGCGTCGCCGATCGCCGACGAGGTGAAGCGCTTCTTTGACGCCGCGCCGGTCCACCTGACGGAGCAACTGGAAACCGAGACGCACCGGGCGGTCGGTCTGATGACGCAGCGGGCGGCGGCGATGAAAAAGGCAGAATACGCGGAAAGCCGAGCCGACGAGCCCGGGCTCGCGGCGAACGCGCCAGCCCTGATCATTCTCGGGCGGGAGCATCGACTGCGCCTTGCGCTCACCCTGAAGGCACTCGCCGACCTGAAAGATGACAAGCGACGGCGCGAGGAGCTGTTCGCTGAAATGACCGGCGCCACGGTGGTCGTGAACGCCCGCCTCGGCGGCCTCAATGGCGACGGCATGCTCGAGGCTGGTTGCGAACACGCACCAGACACGCTCGATGCCGGATGGGGCGAGCCGATTCTGAAGGAGATCGGCTACCGGATTTTCGGGCCGGACCCGGACGAGCCGGAGCCCGACCCAACCAGTTGGAAGCGTGCGGAGACCATCACGCTGGCGACACCCGAAGCCAGCGAGAGCGGCGACGAGCGGCCACTACAGGTGTTCGTCGCTCGCAGCAAGAGGGCTGGACGCGCCGGAGATCCGGCCATCGCCAGCCAGGCGCAGTCGCTCCAGGAGCACCACGAGTGGGCCGGCGTGGAGGCGGAGCGGATGGCCGATGCCCTCGGCCTGCCACAGCCTTACCGCGAGGCGCTGGTCGCGGCGGCCCGCCATCACGACGCCGGCAAGGACCGCGAGATCTGGCAGGGCGCGATGAATGCGCGCCAGGAGGGTCGTCCCTACGCCAAGACCGAGGGCGGCGGCGATTCCCGGCGACTCGGCGGCTATCGGCACGAGTTCGGCACGCTGCGTGATGTCGAGTCGTGCGAGGCGTTCGCCCGGCTCGATGACGAGAGGCGCGAGCTCGCGCTACATCTGATCGCCGCCCACCACGGACACGCGCGGCCGACCATCGCGCCCTACGATCCGGGTCGGCCGGGCCAGTGGGAGACGCGCAGCGCGCAGGAAGCGCGCGGTCGCGAAGTGGCGCTGCGCTTCGCGCGGCTGCAGCGGCGCTTTGGCCCCTGGGGCCTGGCCTGGCTGGAGGCGTTGCTGCGCGCCGCCGACTGGCGCGCCTCGGCGCGGCTCGATGCGCAGGAGCAGCGCGCCGATCGGCCGGCGGAGGCGGCCGAGTGATGGGCAAGGACCCGATCCGGGTCGACCTCGTCAATCCCGGCCAGGTGTTCGCCTGCCTCGGCCTGCTGGAGGCCGCGGACAGCCTCTGCGGCCCGGCCGAAGGCGGCTTCTCGTGGAACGACGAGGCGCGCTTCCAGCTCGTGGCCGAAGGCGCCGACGATCCGATCACCCATGTGCTCGAATTCCTCGCCGGGGCCGAGGTCACGGCCGTGGCACCAAAGCAATGGACGGCTCCCAAGAAGGACAAGATGGAGGGCAAAGCAGGCCGCGCGGATAAGGTGGAGAGGGTGGAGGACGCCCCGGCGCCGGACCTGAGCGAGATGGCGCTTCCGATCGTCCTGGGCGGTGGCAATCGCAGGGCGATCCGATTTGGCCATTGGGCCGACGGTTCGAGCCGCGACAGCTTCAAGCTCTATTCCGGCAACCGATCGGCCTGTGACATCGCCACGGCCATGCTGTCGGGCAAGAAGAAGGGCAAGCGGCAGGGCAGCCTGGGCATCCGTCAACTTTGGGACGAGCGGCGGTCCGAGCTGACCGCCGATCCTTTCCATACGCTCTGCCCGATGGGCGGCAGCTTCAACTTCGATGCCCGCTGCGCGTGGACGGCGATCGATGCAGGGTTCTCGCCCGACCAGCAGAACCAGAAGGTGTTCGGCTCGCCGGCGGTGGAGCTGCTGGCGGCGTGGGGCCTGGAGCACACGCGTCCGGCCCACGTCGAAGGACGGCTCTATCGATACGCGGTGTGGCGGGGCTTGCTGCCGCCGATGCTGGCGCGGCCGGCCCTCGCGAGCGGCCTCGTCGGGATCGATTGCCGGCATTTTCGCATGCCGCTGGGCTTAGCCGGCAAGAACAAGGTCGTAGTCTTCGCAGAGGAGATCCAGCGATGAGCGATTCGGTTGCGGTGACTCCGGCGATGATTGATTCCTGGGCCGACGACCCGCGCGGGCCGGTGGCGCTTCACCTGAAGCAGAAGCTGCTGCCGGTGGAGGGCGAGGGCGCGGTGATCTTCCCGCCCACCTACGCGATCCCGGAAAAATACGTGATCGACGAACTGGCGGATGGCGCCAAGGTGGCGCAGATCGATTCGGTCGGCTCCCAGGCCAACCGCATGGAGCCGTTGTTCAAGCTCGATCCCTACAACAGTCTGGTACCGCAGATTGAGATCAAGCTCGGAAACCGCCGCACGGTCTCGATTCTGGACGCCGGGCACCGCCTGGGCGATGCCCTGGTTCGCTCCACCGACACGCTCGCCGAGCGCGCCAAGGAGGCCTTCGAAACCTTTGACGAGGCGGGCGATGCCGGGCCGATCGCCAAGCTGTCGCCCACGTCGCTGGTCTTCGGCGCCTGGGATTCGCGCGGCGGCGGCGCCAAACTGCCGCGCCTCGTGAACTCGGTGATCCGTGCCTGGGATGTCGACAGGTTGAGGCGCGCGGCGACCTACATCCCGCCGGTCGATTATGCCGAGCTCGAAGTGTTCGACGAGAAGGACAAGCAGAAGGCGCAGGGTGATCCCAAGAACCCGCTTGCCAAGCGCGGCTTTGTCCACAATCCCGCCGAAGACGTGGGCGGCATCGTCATACGCGGCGACATCCGGCGCGATGTCACGGTCAACCTCGTGGCGCTGCGGCGGCTCGACGGCGTCAACGGCGCTGCGCTTCGCCACTACGTCCTCGGGCTGGCGCTGCTGGCCGCGACCGACCCGCAGGACGGATTCCTGCGGCAGGGCTGCTTATTGACGCCGGACCCCGAGGCCCCGGCGCGGTGGAATTGCGTCGACCGCGATGGCACGCGCCAAGTCATCGGCCTCACGGCCGAGATCGCACTCGAGTATGCGCAGGCCGCCGCCAAAGCTTTTGGCGTCGGCGCGGGTGGTACGTTCGAGTTCGACAAAGCCCTCGCACGCGCCGACGTGGCCAAGAAAGACGCCTGAGCCAGGGCGTGCTGTCGTGACCGCTTCAGCGCTGCTGATCACCGTCCGCCTGCCGGACGGGCGTTTCCACGGTATGCCCGAGTGGCCGCCCTCGCCATTTCGCCTGTTCCAGGCGCTCATCGCCGGCGCGCTCGCGGGCGCGCCCCGGGCCCGCGCGGAGGAGCTCGCTCCCGCTTGCAGCTGGTTCGAGGGCCTCCCCCCGCCGCTGATCGCAGTACCGCCGGCGCGCAAGGGGCGCCGCTCGGACCTCTGGGTACCGAACAACGATCTCGACGCCGTCGGCGGTGATCCGCGGCGGGTGGACAAGATTCGGACGGCCAAGCGCGTCGCGCCCCAGCTCTTCGCGCCCGACGCTCCCTTCCTCTACCTGTGGCCCCTCGCAGGCGAAGTCGAGGAGCCCGCGGCGGCGACCGTCACGGTCATGGCCGAGCAGCTTTATCAGTTCGGCCGCGGCATTGACATGGCGTACGCCAGGGCGGAGGTCATCCCGGCCGATGCGGCGCAGGCCCGCATCGCCGCCTACCACGGCGCCGTCCACCGGCCCGCGGCGCAGGGCGAGGGCGGCATGGCGCTGCGCTGCCCGACTGCCGGCTCCTTCGCTTCACTCCTGCGTCGCCATTGCGCGCGGCGGACCCGGCTGCGTGATGGCCACCTGACCCAGGCGCCACCCGCCCGGTTCCGCACCGTCGCCTACGCCGCCCTGCCCATTCGCCTGCTGTTCGACCTGATGGAGGGGGAGGGAAGGCCGCGTTTCGCCCGCATTCCCCAGACCCGCGCCGCCTGCCTCGTCGAGCAGGTGCGTGAGCGCCTGCAGGCGATTCTCACCCACATGCTCGGCGATCCGCCGCTCGTCGCGCGGGTGGTGGTCGGGCGCGGCGCTGGCGAGGCCGACAAGGCCCAGCGCCTGCGCATCATCCCCCTGCCCTCGATCGGCTTCGAGCACGCCGATCGCGCGATCCGCCGAGTCCTGATCGAGGTGCCGCCGGACTGCCCGATCCCGGCGCGGGAGATCGAACGGGCGGCGGGCGCGGTGCACCTCGGTGCCGATCAGGACGGCGCGATCATCGACGCCGCTCGGCCGCAGCTGGTGCGGGCCAGCGACGACGAGATGCTGCGCCACTACGGGACAGGCGGCAAGGCGCGCCCTGCGCGGGTCTGGCGCACGGTGAGCCCGGCGGTGCTGCCCGCGCATCGCCCGCACGGTCGGACCCGCGGCGCTGAGCGCGCGGCCGGCGAGGCCCAGGCGGCGCACGCGGTCCGTCAGGCGCTTCGCCACGCGGGGATCGTGGACTACGTCGAGACGATCGCCGTGCAGCGCGAGCCCTTCGAGCGACGCGGCGAGCGCGCCGATGCCTTTGTCCCGCCAGCGCGCCTGGCGAACCGTTCGCTCCACCACGTGGAGATCAGCTTCCGAACGCCGCGCGAGGGCCCGCTTCTGATCGGCGACGGTCGCTACGTTGGCCTCGGCGTGATGGCGCCGATCGCGAGGAGCTGGCGCGACACCATGATCTTCGGCCTGCCCCGGCCGGGGCCTGCGACCGACGATGCGCCGCTGCTGCTGCGAGCGGTCCGCCGCGCCCTGATGGCGCTCGCTCGCGATGGCGGGAGGCGCGTGCCCCGCCTGTTCTCCGGCCACGAGGAGGACGGTGCGCCGGCCCGCTCGGGCGGCCACGAGCACGTGTTCCTCGCCGCCGACGACGCGGACCGCGACGGCCGCATCGACCGCGTGCTGGTCGCCGCTCCTTGGACCTGCGATCGATCCGCTTCCCCGAACCAGGCCGATCGCGAGCGCTTCGAGCAGGTGGTAGCGCGCCTCGACGAGTTGCGCGCCGGCCGCCTCGGCGTCCTGCAGCTGGCGCTCCTCCCCGCCGACGGCGTGGACGACCCGCTGCTCGGACCGGCGCGGGTCTGGGAAAGCCGCACCCCCTACCGTCCGACCCGACGCGCAGAGCGCCGCGCAGACCCGGCGGCTGCGGTCGCCGAGGACCTCGTCGTCGAATGCGTCCGCCGCAGCCTGCCGCGGCCCGATGTCAAGGTACTCGGGCTGGCGGCCGGACCGCGCAGCGCCGGCGCAGCCCGTCTCCGACTGCGCTTCGCGATCTCGGTCGCCGGCCCCATTCTCCTGGGCCGCGACAGCCACCAGGGTGGCGGCCTGTTCGCAGCCGGATAGCGGCCGATCGAGGAGAGCGGGCGCGACCGAAGCCGCGCTCGGCCATCGACTATCCTTCATTGATGGGCGCGTCGCCCGAGTTTTTCGCCTGATCGCCCAGGCAAAGCGCGCCGTTTTGTCTCGAAAAACAATCAATGGTAGAACATAGATTTCGAGAACGAGAGTATCCATTGATGAACGAACCTGCCCAACCCGAGCTGCCGTTGCCGGCACCGCCCTTGCCGGCGGACATGCCGCCCCTGCCCGCGCGCATGGTCAATGAGTACCAGTACTGCCCGCGGCTCGCCTATCTCATGTGGGTCCAGGGCGAGTGGTCGGATTCGGCCGATACGGTCGAGGGCCGCTGGCGCCATCGCCGCCTCGAGACCGCGAGCGCGTTTCCCGAGGCCGATGCGCTGCCCGAAGACGAGCGCCTGCACGCCCGCTCGGTCACGCTCTCATCCGAGCGCCTCGGTCTGATCGCCAGGATCGACCTGATCGAGGCCGAGGCCGGCAAGGTCACCCCGGTCGACTACAAGCGCGGCAAGCGCCCGCACGTCGCGGCCGGCGCGTATGAGCCCGAGCGCGTCCAGCTGTGCGCCCAGGGCCTCTTGCTCGAGGAGCAGGGCTACCGTTGCGACGAGGGCGTGCTCTACTTCTGCGACAGTCGCGAGCGGGTGCGGGTGCCTTTCGACGAGGACCTGCGCCGCACGACGCTTGATGCCGTCCATAGTCTGCGACTCACCGCCGCCTCGGGGCGCATCCCGCCGCCGCTCGAGGACAGCCCCAAGTGCCCGCGCTGCGCCCTGGTCGGCATCTGCCTGCCGGACGAGGTCACGTTCCTTAAGCGCGGGCTGATCCAGCCGCGCCCGCTCGCCGTCGCGCGGGAGGACGCGCTGCCGCTGTATGTTCAGGCGGCGGGCGCGCGCATCCGCAAGAGCGGCGAGACCCTCGAGATCACGGTCGAGGACGAACCGGCGACCAAGGCGCGCCTGATCGACACCTCGCAGCTTGTGCTGATCGGGAATGTTGGCATCACCACCCCGTGCCTGCACGAACTCATGCGGCGCGAGATCCCGGTGACGTTCATGAGCCACGGCGGCTGGTTCCTCGGTCACTCCATCGGCACCGGCCACAAGAATGTCGAGCTCAGGACGGCGCAGTTCCAGAGGAGCTTCGAGCCCGCCTTCTGCCTGCGCCTCGCCCGCGAGCTGGTGGCGGCCAAAATTCGGAACGCGCGCACGCTGCTGCGCCGCAATTTCAAAGGCGACGACGCGCCCTCAGCTGCTCTCGCCGAGCTCCGTCGCCTCGCCGAGCGCGCACCACACGCGCGTGAGTCCGCCGAACTTCTCGGCATCGAGGGCCAGGCCGGCGCGGTCTACTTCGGTCATTTCGGGCGGGTTCTCACGTCCGGGGCTGCGATGTTCGGCTTTCGACTTTACCAAGCGCAACCGTCGCCCGCCGGCGGACCGGTAACCGCTCCTCTCTTTGCCTACGCCTGCTCACGCGAACGCTCACCGTCACCCTGGCGGCGGTCGGCTTCGATCCCTACCGGGGCTTCTATCATCAGCCGCGCTACGGTCGTCCCGCGCTCGCGCTCGACCTGATGGAGCCCTTCCGGCCGCTGCTGGCGGATTCTGCGGTTATGGCCGCGATCAACAACGGCGAGGTGCGGCCCACCGACTTCATCTACGCCGGCGGCGCCGTGGCCCTCAAGAGCGAAGGCCGCCGGCGCTTCATCGCGACCTTCGAGCGCCGCCTCGAGCAGGAGATGACCCATCCGCTGTTCGGCTATCGCCTAAGCTATCGCCGCCTGCTCGAGGTCCAGGCGCGCCTGCTCGGCCGCTACCTCCAGGGCGACATCCCCGAATATCCCCAGATCGTCACCCGCTGAGGCCGATCCCCGATGTCCGAGCTGCCGACCCCGCGCCGATCTGCCGATGCCCGCCTTTACGTCGTCGCCTACGACATCCGCGAGCCCAAGCGCTGGCGGCGGGTGTTCAAGACCATGCACGGCTATGGCGAGTGGCTGCAGCTCTCGGTGTTCCAGTGCCGCCTCAGCCGCCGTCGGCAGATCGAGATGATCGCGGCCCTGAACGAACTGATCCATCATAAGGAGGACCACGTGATCGTGCTCGACCTCGGCGATGCCGATCGGGTAGAATTGCGGGTGACCAGCCTCGGCAAGACTTACGAGCCGGTCGTGCGTGAGCCTATCATCGTCTAGGCCGCCGGGGATGTGCGAGCGCTCCGGTGCCGTGCTCACCCCGGCCAGCGCTCGCGGCGTCTAAAGGGCTGGTCTGAGCTGAACTTGGGCTGACATCGTGAAGCACTATGATCGTTTCCACACCTGGATCGCGACCCGATCCGGACGAGTGCTCGCAACCCGAGCCGTTTTCTGTCGCCGGCCAATGGGTTGCGGGTGGGCCGTTTCCGCGGCCTTCGGGCCGCGGCCTCATTGAAGCTTGCCGTCGGTGTGATATAGCGCTGCTTGACCCGGTTTCCGCGGCCTTCGGGCCGCGGCCTCATTGAAGCGCTTCCAGAGCAGTGACCTCTCGCCCAATCGCTTGGTTTCCGCGGCCTTCGGGCCGCGGCCTCATTGAAGCACAGGTTATCGGGACGGTCGTCCCTCAGTTCAGACTGTTTCCGCGGCCTTCGGGCCGCGGCCTCATTGAAGCTACTTGATACAGGGTTCGATGTCGCCCACCGGCTGTTTCCGCGGCCTTCGGGCCGCGGCCTCATTGAAGCCCCTTCTCTTCGCCATGAAAATCATCGGCACCGCGGTTTCCGCGGCCTTCGGGCCGCGGCCTCATTGAAGCAGTTGGCGGTTCGGCCCTGCCGGAACCGGCCCGACAGGTTTCCGCGGCCTTCGGGCCGCGGCCTCATTGAAGCTTGGGATTTCCCGTCCTGCGTCGCATCGGAGCCGGGGTTTCCGCGGCCTTCGGGCCGCGGCCTCAT
The DNA here is from genome assembly GCA_963815435.1 of uncultured Alphaproteobacteria bacterium. Classification (GTDB taxonomy): domain Bacteria; phylum Pseudomonadota; class Alphaproteobacteria; order Geminicoccales; family Geminicoccaceae; genus DATAOG01. Next base: position 20,912 of record CAWFGZ010000002.1, on the reverse strand, counting down.
TGAAGCGACCGAACGCAGAGTTGAAGGGCAGGTCCCCAGGCCGGTTTCCGCGGCCTTCGGGCCGCGGCCTCATTGAAGCCCGTCCGCTCACCACCGGCGACTTCCCAGGGCTTGTTTCCGCGGCCTTCGGGCCGCGGCCTCATTGAAGCGCGTTGGTGATCGCGCCACTGGCGATCGCCGTGGGATGTTTCCGCGGCCTTCGGGCCGCGGCCTTATTGAAGCGTCATTGAATGTTGGAGCAGGAGGCACGCTTGACCCGTTTCCGCGGCCTTCGGGCCGCGGCCTCATTGAAGCCCGTAGTAGGTGTCGCCGTCGTAGACGATGTCGTGGTGTTTCCGCGGCCCTCGGGCCGCGGCCTCATTGTGGCAGCACATCAGTTTCGCGCACGTTCTCTCGCCACTCCAAACGCAAATTCGAAACCACCCCGAATCGAGAACGGCGTAAGCCATTGATGTAGCGCGGAAATCTGAACGGGTACCGTTTGGGCGAAGTCAACAGCCACGGAGAAAGCCGGCCGACAGAGAGAAATTCCGGGCCCGCACACAGCCGTCAAGGTCAACAGCTATCGGCCAAGAATGCCGGGTTTCCTGGGCTTCGGCGGTTCGATCGGCGTGCAGAGAGAATGTCGCCCGAAGGCATCTTGGCGGAGGGACAGGAGCTGTCGTCGAACCCTCTCTGTGTGTGATTTCAATGGCTTAGTATAACATTTCATCTGATGGATTTGTGGAGAATAGCCGATTCTCCAAGGTACCCCAAGCTCGGGGGTGCGCGGCCTGCAAGGCGGTCTTCGATCCGGACCTCGAGCAGGGCGGCAACACCAACATCGCGGTGCGCCTCGCCACGGGCGAGATGCCCCCCTGACGCGCGAACGCGATGTTGCGGGCATCGTCCGTCGGTCTTGACCGGCATGGCGCTCATGGCTGCTTTCATGTGCCGGGCGTCGATGCGGATCACCGGCAGACCAGCCTTGGACAGGCACCGACGGCCCCGCCTCGATGCCAACCCGCTCGAACGCCAGTCCGGTCGCGCTCATGAACGTGGCAGCGACTCCCGCTCGCGCGGCCTTGGCCTCGCGCACGACCCGGCGCTCATCATCGACGACGCAGATCGCCGTCTCTTTCATCGCGACGTCGAGACCGACATAGTGCTTCATGGCTGTCCTCCACAGGCTGCCGATGCTCGCTTGGGGCGGATCTCAGACCCGTACAAGCCAGCTTGGAGAGCAACCGCCTGCCCGTCACGCCGCTCCGAACCGTAGCCCGATTAAGCCATCTCCGGTGCGTTTTTTCGACGGGGCAGACGGGCGCGCTACGTTCGTTGATCAACACCTCGCTCGGGCGCAACACCACGGTCGCGGTGGCTGCGATGCGCCCGCTGAAGAGGCGGGAACCGTCGTTCATTGCGATCTGGTTCAGTGCCGCCGGCCAGGATTCGCCCCGAAGTTCGCCTTCTCGGAAGAGGTGCGACTTGGCAACGGTCGCGCGTCCTCTGGTCAAACGACGAAGCGCTGCACATCCGCTCTCTTGAAGATGAGGCCGAAGCCGGGACGGTCGGTGGCCACGCAAACCCGGCCTTGCCAGGGTTCAGGCGCCCCCTCGAAGAGCATGCGCTCGATCCGCACGTGGTCGTGAAACCACTCGGCATGGACCGCATTCAGGGTCGCCGCGCAGGCATGCACGTGCAGTGCCGGCGCGCAATGGGACGAGATCGGCACCTGGAAGGCATGCGCGAGAGCCGCCGCCTGCATGAAGCCCGTCATGCCGCCGCAGCGGGTGGCATCGGCCTGGATCACGTCGACCGCCTGCGCCTCGAGCATGCGCCGGAAGTACCAGGCGTCGTAGCCGTACTCGCCGGCCGAGATCGCCATGCCGGCCGGCGCCCGGTCGCGCAGCAGCCGAAGGCCGGCGAGATCGTTGGACGAGACCGGCTCCTCGAACCAACGCACCGCGTGCTCGGCGAAGCGCTCGCTGAGCAGCAGGGCCTGCTTGCGCTGGTAGGCGCCGTTGCCGTCCACGAACAGCTCGCAACCCGGCCCGATCGCCTGGCGCGCGAGCGCAACCCGCTGCGGATCGCGTTCCGGCTCGCGGCCGACCTTCATCTTGACCCAGGAGAAGCCCTCTGCGGCCCAGCCGCCGAGCTGCTCCTCGAGGCGGCCGTCGTCATAGGAGGTGAAGCCGCCCGAGCCATAGAGCGGCACCTCGGCGCGCGCCCGGCCGAGCAGCGCCGCGACCGAGACGCCGAGCAGCTTGCCCTTGAGGTCCCAGAGCGCGTTGTCGACCGCCGAGATCGCGGTCGCCGCGACCCCCGGCCGACCCTCGTTGCGGATCGCGCGCGTCATCGCGGCGAAGGCGGCGGGGATGTCGAGGGCGTTTAAGCCGCCGACGGCGCCGGCCAGCTTCTCCTCGATCAACGCACCGGTGGCGGCCGACGCGTAGGTGAAGCCGAGACCCGTCTCGTCCCCGGCCTCGAGCTCCACCAGGACCATCGTGGTGGAGTCCCATCGCAGCGTGCCATCGGATTCCGGCGCGTCGGTCGGCACCTGATAGGCGCTGACCGCAAGGCGCCGGATCGGCGCTTGCTCAGCGCTCATTTCAGCAGGCGCCGGAAGCTCTGCCACATGATCCCGCCGGCATCGGGATCGCCCTTCAGCAGCGCCTCGGAATAGCTCTTGACCTGGGAGAGCGTGATGTGCGGCGGCAAGGTCGGCACGTCCGGATCGACATGGGCGTCGATCACCACCGGCCGGTCGGCGGCGAGCGCCTCGTCCCACGCCGGCCCGACCTGCTCGGGTGCGCTCACCGTGATGCCGCCGAGGCCCAGCTGGCGCGCATAGGCGGCATAGCTGAAGGCCGGGACGTCCTGCGTCTCCGACACCTTCGGCGAGTCCGCCATCGCGCGCAATTCCCAGGTCACCTGGTTGAGGTCGCGATTGTTGAGCACGGCGATCACGAGGCGCGGGTCGCTCCATTCGCGCCAGTATTTGGCGATCGTGATCAGGGCGTTGATGCCGAGCATCTGCATCGCCCCGTCGCCGACGAAGGCGATCGCGACGCGGTCGGGATAGGCGAACTTGGCTGCGCACGCATAGGGCACGCCCGGGCACATCGTGGCGAGATTGCCGGAGAGCGACGCCTTCATACCGCGGCGGATCTTGATGCCGCGCGCGAACCAGTTGGCCGAGGAGCCCGAGTCCGACGAGATGATCGCGTTGTCGGGCAGGCGGGGCGAGGCCTCGAAGAACAGGAGCTCCGGATTGACCGGATCGGCCTCGATGCGGGAGCGCTCGGCCTCGCTCTCCCACCAGTCGGCGACCCGCTTCTCGATGTCCTCGCGCCAGCCACGATGGCTCTTGCGCTCGAGGTGCGGCAGCAGCGCGCGCAGGGTCGCCGCCGCGTCGCCGGTCAGCACCGCCTCCATCGGGTAGCGGATCGATAGCATCTTCGGATCGAGATCGATCTGCACGCCGCGCGCCTGGCCCTCCTCGGGCAGGAACTCCGAATAGGGGAAGCGCGAGCCGATCATCAGCAAGGTGTCGCAGTGGCGCATCATCCAGTCCGACGGCTCGGTGCCGAGCAGGCCGATCGAGCCGGTGACGTAGGGCAGGTTGTCGGGCAGCGCGGCCTTGCCGAGCAGCGCCTTGGCGACGCCGGCGCCGAGCACGTCCGCGACCTGCATCACTTGGTCGGTCGCTTCGAGCGCCCCCGCGCCAGCGAGGATCGCAACCTTGCTGCCCGCGTTCAGCGCCGCGGCGGCGCTGCGCAGGTCCGCCTCCTGCGGGATCACGCGCGGCGCCTCGAAGCCGGGCCCGGAATGCACGGTGCCGTGGGCGCGCGGGGGCTTCTCGACCGCTTCCAGCTCCTGGACGTCGTTCGGTACGATGATCGTCACGACCGTCCTCAGCGCGCGGGCAATGCGCAGCGAGCGGTCGATCAGATGACGCGCCTGAGCCGGCACCATGCAGGTGTGCACGTACTCGCTCGCGACGTCCTTGAAGAGGACCTGCAGATCGACTTCCTGCTGGTAGTGGCCGCCGAGCGCGGCGCGCGCCTGCTGGCCGACGATCGCCAGCACCGGCTGGTGGTCGAGCTTGGCGTCGTACAGCCCGTTGAGCAGGTGGATCGCGCCCGGGCCGGAGGTCGCGAGGCACACGCCGACCTCGCCGGTCCACTTGGCGTGGCCGCAGGCCATGAAGGCGGCCTCCTCCTCGTGGCGGGTCTGCACGAAGTCGATCGAGTCGTCGCGACCGAGCGCGGCGACCAGTCCGCCGATCCCGTCGCCGGGATAGCCGAAGATGCGCCGGATGCCTGACTGGTGCAGGCGCTGCAGGATGAAATCGGCAACGGTCATGGACATGACGAGGTCTCCGTCGAGCTAGCAGGGATAGGCGATGGTGGTCATCACGGCGTTCTCGGCCTGACGGGAGTCGAGGCGGGTGTGCTGGACCACCACCGGGACCTCCGACTCGGCCACGCAGGCGTAGGTCAGCCCGCGCGGCACCGGCTCGGGATCGGACAGGTCGTTAAACCGCTGATGCAGCGTGCGCCGCGCGCCGACCGTCAGCCGGTACGGGCCGACGGGCTCGCGGTCGGCGAAATAGAGCGTCAGGACGACGTGAGCGTCGGTCTCGCCCGCGTTCAGAATGCACACGGCTTCATGGCTCAGCATCTCGGGCTCGGGCCCGTTGCTCCAAGACGGGATGTAGCCCTCGGCGATGGCCCAGCGGCGTGCCCCGATATCCCCGCGCATTGTCGCCTCCGACGTGGAAGGATGTTCCCCCTAAACGGGCGGCGACCGATCCGGTTTCCATACAAATTGTTAATGGAACGAGCGCCGCCCCCGTTCGTTCAGCCGGGCACCAGCCGCAGTACAGGACGTCTCGCGGACAGGTCGACACTCGCAGCGGGCCGAGTGGCGTCGCAAAGGAGGGGATTTATCGCCATGACAACGGTTCTGATCACCGGGGCGTCGGCGGGAGTCGGCCGTGCGGTCGCGCGGCGCTTCGCCGAGCCGGGCATTCGCATAGCGCTGGTCGCGCGCAGCGAGAGCCGGCTCCAGGCTGCGGCCGAGGAGGTGCGCGCGGCGGGCGGCGAGGCGCTGGTACTGCCGGTCGATGTCGCCGACGCAGCGGCGCTTGATGCGGCCGCGGAGCGCACCGAGCACGAGTTCGGTCCGATCGCGATCTGGATCAATGTGGCGATGGTCACCGTATTGGCGCCGGTGATCGACATGACGCCCGAGGAATATCGGCGCGTCACCGAGGTCACCTATCTCGGCTGCGTGCACGGCACGCTGGCGGCTCTGAAGCGGATGAAGCCGCGTGATCGCGGCACGATCGTGCAGGTCGGATCGGCGCTGGCCTACCGCTCGGTTCCGCTGCAGTCGGCCTACTGCGCCGCGAAGCACGCGATCGTCGGCTTCACCGACAGCCTGCGCTCGGAGCTGATCCACGACGGCTCGCAGATCGGTCTGACGGTGGTCCACCTGCCGGCGGTCAACACGCCGCAGTTCGAATGGGCCCGCAACAAGCTGCCGCGCAAGGCGCAGCCTCTGCCGCCGATCTTCGAGCCTGAGATCATCGCCGACGCGATCCACTACGCCGCGCTGGCATCCGCGCCGCGAGTACTGGCTCGGCTGGCCGGCGATCAAGGCGATCATGGGCCAGAAACTCGCCCCGGGCCTGGCCGATCACATCCTCGCGCACGAGGCTTATGAAGGCCAGATGACGTCCGAGCCGAGCGAGCGCGGACCGGCCCGACAACCTGTTCGAGCCGGTGCCGGGCGCCTACGCGGCGCGCGGCCGCTTCAGCGACCGGGCGTCGAACACCTCGCCCGCGATCTGGAGCTCCGAGCACCGCGAGCAACTGCTGATCCTGGGCGGGCTGCTGCTGGCCGGTGCGCTCGGCGTGGCGCTGACCCGCCGCAGCCTGCCAGGGACCGGGCAGATGACGCCGACCACGCTCGTCTCGCCGCGGCCGCCGCGCCTGGGCGTCGTGCTGGTCGGCGTCGGGGCGTCGCTGCTGGCGGCGGCGGTCTGCGGCCGGGCGCTGGCACCGCGGCGGCAGCCGACCCGCGGGCGGCGCGCGGCGCGGCGCATTCGCGACGGCGCCGCCATCCTCGGCGCCAGCGTGCTCGCCGACAGCGCGATCGAGCACTTCCGCGGCGGCTACCACAATCCGGCGATGTATGCGGCGCCGGCGACCGCGGCGGTCGCGATCGCGGCCTCCCTCGCCGAGCCGCGGCAGAAGCATGCTCTCCCGCGGATCGGCCATGCGCTGAGCCTGGCGGTCGGCATCGCCGGCCTCGCGTTCCACGCCTACAACATCGGCAAGCGGCCGGGCGGCTTCTGCTGGAATAACCTGTTCTACGCCGCCCCCTTCGGCGCGCCGGGAGCCCTGGTGCTGGCGGGCCTGCTCGGGCTCGCCTCGGAAGCCGCCGCTGCGCTGCCGCGCGGCCGGCATGGCCGCATGCGCTCCAGCAGGAGAAGGGCCGCGCGCTCGCCGCGCTGGTGGGCGCTGCGCTGCTCGCCGAGGCGGCCGAGGTCTGGCTGCTGCACCTGCGCGGCGCGTATCACGATCCCGGCATGTACCTGCCGGTCACGGTGCCGCCGGCAGCCGGGCTCCTGCTGCTGGGCGAGGCCGTGGCGCCCGATGCCGCGGCGCCGGCGCATGCTGCGCCAGACGCTCCAGGCCACCAACGCGCTCGGCGTGATCGGCACGGGCTTCCACATCTACGGCGTGCAGCGGCACATGGGCGGCTGGGCCAACTGGCGCCAGGCCGCGGTCGCGGGGCCGCCGACGCCGGCGCCGATCAGCTTCGCCGGCCTCGGCCTCGCCGGCCTCGCCGCCCTCGACCTGATCGAGCACCGGGGGCCGGAGCGATGAGCACGACCTTCCGCACGCCCTATCCAGGCTATCACGTCCTCGAGAAGTGGGACACGCCCTCCTACAACGCCCAGACCCGCAAGGTGCTGGCGCACCGGCTCGGGCAGGTTCCGCCGCGCCGCTTCTTCACGGCGGCCGAGTGGGCGATCCTGGCCGCGTTGTGCGCGCGCGTCATCCCGCAGCCGGAGCGCGCCGAGCCGGTGCCGATCGCGCCGTGGATCGACGCTGCCCTGCATGACGGCCGCGGCACCGGCACGCGCTACGCGGACATGCCCGAGGAGCGCACGGCCTGGCGGCAGGGCCTCGCGGCGCTCGAGGCGGAGGCGCAGGCGCGCCACGGCACAGGCTTCGTCGCGCTCGCGCCGGCCGAGCAGGATGCGCTGCTGAGCGCGGTCGACCAGGGCGAGATCCGCGCGCAGGAAGCCTGGCACGGGCTGCCGCCGCAGCGCTTCTTCCGCCACACCGTGCTGAAGCAGATCGTGTCGATCTACTACGTCCATCCGGCCGCGATGAGCGAGATCGGCTATGGCGGCCCGGCCTCGCCGCGCGGCTATGTCCGCCTCGACGCCGACCGCGCCGACCCCTGGGAAGCGCCCGGCGGGACTTGGCCGCAAGGAGACCGACGATGAGCCGCCCGGTCAGCGTCGTCGCCCCCGCGGCGGAACGGGTCCCGCGCGCTCGTGACGGCCGCGCCCCCGATGTGTTCAGCCGCGAGGGCTGCGTGCCGATGCGCCAGTTCCGCGACCAGGACGCGGTCGATTTCGCGATCGTCGGCACCGGCTGCGGCGGCGGCGTGCTCGCGGCCAAGCTGGCCGAGGCCGGCGCGTCCGTGGTCGCGTTCGATGCCGGCCCGTTCTGGCGCCCGCTCGCCGACTTCGCCTCCGACGAGCGCGAGCAGGACAAGCTCTACTGGCTGGACGAGCGCATCTCGGGCGGCGACGACCCGATCGAGCTCGGCTCGAACAACTCCGGGCGCTGCGTCGGCGGCACCACGGTGCACTTCCAGATGGTCGCGCTGCGCTTCCGGCCGGAGTGGTTCAAGTCCCGCTCCCGGCTCGGCTATGCGGTCGACTGGCCGGTCGACTGGCGCACGATGTGGCGCTACTACGCCGAGGTCGAGGACGCCTGCAAGATCTCCGGCCCGATCTCCTATCCCTGGGGACCGCCGCGCGGTCGCTACCCGTATCGCGCGCACGAGGTCAACGCGGCCGGGCTGGTGCTCGCCCGCGGCGCCGAGGCGCTCGGCGTCGCGTGGGCGCCGACCCCGCTCGCCACGGTCTCGGCGCCGCGCGGCAAGTCCCCGCCCTGCGTCTATCGCGGCATGTGCAAGATCGGCTGCTCGACCAACGCCAAGCAGAGCGTGCTGGTGGTGTTCATCCCGCGGGCGCTGGCGGCGGGTGCCGAGATCCGGGACCTCGCCACGGTCGGGCGCGTCGAGACCGACACGCAGGGCCGCGCGACCGGCGTGCACTACCACCGGGCCGGCCAGTGGCGCTTCCAGCGCGCCAAGAACGTCGTCGTCGCCGGCTACTCGATCGAGACCCCGCGCCTGTTGCTCAATTCGGCCAGCGGCCGGCACCCGCAGGGGCTCGCCAACTCCTCGGGCCTGGTCGGCCGCTACCTGATGGTGCACGCCAACCACGCCGTCTGGGCGACCTTCGACGAGGAGATCCGCTGGTACAAGGGGCCGCCGTCGATGGCGTGCTGCGAGCACTGGAACTACGCCGACGACGACCCGAGCAAGGATTTCCAGGGCGGCTACTCGTTCATGAGCCAGGGGCCGCTGCCGACCGACTTCGCCACCACGATGGTCACCAACTCGGGCGTCTTCGGCACCGAGCTGCGCGAGCGGATGGCGCTCTACAACCGCATGGCCGGCCTCAAGATCGTCGGCGAGACCCAGCCGCAGGCCGACAACCGGGTGACGCTCGCCGACGAGCAGGACGAGCTCGGCCTGCCGCGTGCCCGGGTCAGCTTCTCCTACTGCGACAACGACAAGCGGCTCTACCAGCACTCGGTGCGCTTCATGCGCCGGATGCTGGAGGCCGCGGGCGGCTACGAGCTGTTCGAGACCGAGAGCACGGCGCATCTGATGGGCGGCTGCCGCATGGGGTTCTCGCCCGACGACAGCGTGACCGACGCCGACGGCCGCACCTGGGACGTGCCCAATCTGTGGATCTGCGACGGCTCGCTGATGCCGACCGCCGGCGGCGTCAACCCGTCGATGACGATCCTCGCCAACGCGGCGCGCATCGCCGACCGCATGATCGGCAATCAGTGCCTGTGCGAGGGCTGATCGGCATGGATAGAATCGCCGGCCGACGAGCGCACGCTGGCGCTGCTCGACCTGCCGGCGCGCAAGGGCGGCTATGCGCCGATCGCCGACTACGCGCTGATCGGCGACACCCGCACGGCAGCACTGGTCGCCCGCGACGGCTCGCTCGACTGGCTCTGCCTGCCGAACTTCGACGGCCCATCGATGTTCGCGGCGCTGCTCGACCGCGAGCGCGGCGGGCGCTTCTTCATCGGCGCACCGGGCGCGGCGACGATCACGCGCCGTTATCTCGACGACACGGCGATCCTGGTCACCCGCTTCGCCAGCACGGAGGGCGTATTCGAGGTCACCGATTTCATGCCGCTCCCGCTCGGCGACGCGGCGGGCCCGCTGGCACCCGCGCGACGCCTGATCCGCCTGGTCGAGGCGCTCGAGGGCCGCCCGCGCGTCGCGGTCCATTTCGCGCCGCGACCCGACTACGGCAGCACGCTGCCGCGCCTGCGCCCGAGCGGCCGGCGCAGCTGGGTTGCCGCCGACGGCCGCGAGTTCCTGCTGCTGCAGTCCGAGCTCGCGCTCGCCGAAGCGTCGCACGGCACGCTGGTCGGCGAGGAGCGGCTGGCGCCGGGCGAGCAGCGCTGGCTGTCCTTCTCCTTCTGCCGCAACGCGCCGGGCGTGGTACCGCCCTGCGGCGCGGCCTGCGCGCAGGAGCGCACCGCGACGGAGCGTTTCTGGCAGGAGTACGCCGCCCGGATCGACTATGCCGGGCCGTTCCGCGCGGCCGTGGTCCGCAGCATGATCACGCTGCGCCTACTCACCTTCAGCCTCTCGGGCGCGGTCGTGGCGGCGCCGACCTCCTCCCTGCCGGAAGCGATCGGCGGCCAGCGCAACTGGGACTACCGCTATTGCTGGCTGCGCGACGCGGCCTTCGTCCTGCACGGCTTCCTCGCCCTCGGGCTCGACCAGGAGGGCGCGGCGTTCTTCCGCTGGCTGATGCACGCGACGCAGCTCACCGCGCCGCGGCTGCAGACGCTCTACACCGTCTTCGGCCGCACCGACGTCGGTCAGCAGAAGATCCAGACGCTCGAGGGCTATCGTCGCTCGGCACCGGTCCATCGCGGCAACGGCGCGGAGCAGCAACTCCAGCTCGACGCCTACGGCTCGATGCTGAGCTGCGCGCTGATCCTGGTCGAGCACGGCGGCCAGCTCGGCGCGAGCGAGCAGAAGCGGCTGCAGGGCTTCGCCGATGTCGTGCGGCGCGAGTGGACGCTGCCCGATAACGGGCTGTGGGAGATGCCCGGCGGGCGCAAGCACAACACCTATTCCAAGGTCATGTGCTGGGCGGCGCTCGACGCGATGGTCAAGCTCTGCCACGGCGGCGCGATGGACAAGGACCCGGCGCCCTACGAGCGCGAGCGGGCGGCGATCCGCCGCGCCGTGCTCGAGCACGGCTGGAGCGAGCAGCGTGGCGCGTTCACCGGCGCATTCGGGCACGACTTTCTGGATGCGAGCCTGTTGCTGATGCCGCGCCTCGGCATCGTCGCGGCCGACGATCCGCGCATGGTCGCGACCTTCGAGGCGATCGAGCGCGAGCTCGGCCACGAGGCGCAGCTGCGCCGCTACCGCGACGGGCTCGACGGCTTCGCTTCGAAGGAAGGCACCTTCACCGCCTGCGGCTTCTGGGCCGCCGACTATCTGGCACGGCGCGGCGATCCGCAGGCCGCGGAGCGCCGGATCGCAGCCCTGCTCGAGCACGCCAACGACCTGCTGCTGATGTCGGAGGAGGTCGACCCCGAGAGCGGCGCCCAGCTCGGCAACTTCCCGCAGGGCTTCTCCCACGCCGGCATGGTCGGCGCGGCGCTGGCGCTGCGCGCGGCGGGACAGGCGCTCGGGAGAGCCGCGTGAGCGCGCTGTCCGCCCTGGCCGGGCACTGGGTCGCGCTGCTCGTGTGGGGACTGGTGGCGAGCGCCGCGATGGCCACGCTGCTCGAGGCCGTCCAGCTCCTCGGCTTCTCGCGCATGAGCCTGCCGTTCCTGTTCGGCGCGTTCGTCAGCAACGACCGGCGCGGCTCGATCGTGCTGGGCTACGGCTTCTATCTGGTCGGCGGCTGGCTGTTCGCCCTGTTCTACGCGCTCTGCCTCGAGACCCTCGATCCTTCGCGATGGTGGGTCGGTGCGTGCGGCGGCCTGCTGCTCGGGCTCGGCCACGGGCTGTTTCTGGTGACCGTGTTTCTCCCGCTGCTGCCCTATGTCCATCCACGGCTGGCGACCGACTATGACGGCCCGGGCGCGCTCGCCCGGCTGGAGCCGCCGGGGCCGTTCGGCCTCAACTACGGCCGCGCCACCCCTGCGGTCACGGTGCTCGCGCAGGCGCTCTACGGTCTGATCTTCGGGCTCGGTTACGGGCTCTCGACCGCGACGGGATGAGGCGAGTGCGCGCGTGGACCAGAGCCGGCGCCCGGGCCCTCGTGCTCACGCTGATGGCGGTCGCGCTGGCGGGCTGTCCGGACCGCCACCTGACCTTCCTCGATCCGCAGGGACCGGTCGCGGCGGCGCAGCGCTGGCATCTGTTCGAGGTCGTGCTGCTGGTGATGATCGTGGTCCTCCCGGTCCTGATCGCGACGCCGCTGCTTGCCTGGCGCTACCGCTACGGCAACAAGTCGGCGCGCTACGCGCCCAAATGGGATTTCTCCTGGCCGCTCGAGTTCGTCATCTGGGGCGTCCCGGCGGGGATCGTCGCCGTGCTCGCCGTGCTGCTGTGGCACAGCACCCACGCGCTCGACCCCTACGACCCGCTGTCGCCGGAGGCCAGGCCGCTGCGTGTCCAGGTCGTCGGGCTCGATTGGAAATGGCTGTTCATCTATCCGGACGAGGGCATTGCCACGGTCGGCGAGCTCGCCTTTCCGGCCGACCGGACGCTCGCGCTGGAGCTCACCTCCGACACGGTGATGCAGTCGTTCTTCGTCCCGGCGCTCGGCAGCCAGATCTACGCGATGGCCGGCATGGTCACCAGGCTGCATCTCTCGGCCTACGGCCCGGGCCGCTTCGAGGGCGAGAATACGCAGTACAACGGCAACGGCTTCCAGCGGCAGAAATTCGTCGCCCGCGCCATGACGCCGGCGGACTTCGAGACCTGGCTGCAACGCGTGCGGACCGAAGGCGTCGCGCTGGATGACAACGCTTGGCGCACCCTCTCCGAGGACAGCACCACGCAGCAGGCGCGCTCGGCGCTGCCGAACTCGGCGATGCCGCCGGGCGCGATCTATTTCAATGCGCTCACGCCCGGCCTGTTCGATGCGATCGTCCAGCGGTTCCGCCACGGGCCGGCGCAGCCGGACGGGCCGTTGGCGAAGAACGCAGGATGACGTGGAGCGGCTTGATCGATCACGCCCTGGGCCGCCTGAGCTGGGACGCGCTGCCGTTCTGGAGCATGATCCAGGATCCGACCTGGTCGAACGTCGTCAACGGGATCATCGCCGCCGGCGCCGCGGCGGTGGTCGTGGTCGGCGCGCTCGGCGTCGCGCTGCTGATCACCTGGTACGGCCAATGGCGCGTGCTGTTCGCCGAGTGGCTGACCAGCGTCGATCACAAGCGCATCGGCATCATGTACATCGTGCTGTCGTTCGTCATGCTGACGCGCGCGCTGATCGAGGCGGTCCTGATGCGCGCGCAGCAGGCCTTCGGCCTCGGCGGCGGCTTCCTGTCGCCCGAGCATTTCGGCCAGCTCTTCAGCACCCATGGCTCGATCATGATCTTCTTCATGGCGATGCCGTTCCTGACCGGGCTGATCAACTACGTCATGCCGCTGCAGATCGGCGCGCGCGACGTGTCGTTCCCGGTGATGAACTCGATTAGCCTCGGGCTGACCGCCGCCGGCGCCGGCCTGGTCATGATCTCGCTGGTGCTCGAGAAGTTCTCGACCGGCGGCTGGAGCGGCTACCCGCCCTACACCGAGGCCGCTTTCAATCCCGGCGTCGGGCCGGACTACTGGATCTGGGCGGTCACGCTGTCGTCGATCGGCACCACGATGACCGGCATCAATTTCGCGGTCACGATCTACAAGGAACGCGCGCCGGGGATGCACCTGCTGCGCATGCCGCTGTTCTGCTGGACCGCGCTCTGCACCAGCATCCTGATGATCTTCGCGATGCCACCCCTGACGGTCGCGACCCTGCTGCTGGCGCTCGACCGCTATCTGGACTTCCACTTCTTCACCAACGACCTCGGCGGCAACATGATGAACTATGCCAACCTGTTCTGGCTGTTCGGTCATCCCGAGGTCTACATCCTGATCCTGCCCGCCTTCGGGGTCTATTCGGAGATCTTCTCGACGTTCTCCGGCAAGCGCCTCTACGGCTATACGTCGCTCGTGCTCGCGACCATGGCGATCGCCGTGCTCTCCTTCACGGTCTGGGTCCACCACTTCTTCACGATGGGCCAGAGCGCCAATCTCAATGCCGTGTTCGGCATGACGACGATGCTGATCGGCATTCCGACCGGCGTGAAGATCTACGACTGGCTGCTGACCATGTTCCGCGGGCGGGTCCGCTTTAGCATATCGATGGTCTACGCGCTCGCCTTCACAGTGCTGTTCGCGATCGGCGGACTGACGGGCATCATTCTCGCCAACCCGACGATCGACTACCAGGTCCACAACACGCTGTTCCTGGTGGCGCACTTCCACAACATGCTGATCCCGGGCCTGCTGTTCGGCATGCTGGCAGGCTACAATTTCTGGTTCCCGAAGGCCTTCGGCTTCCGGCTCGAGCCCCGTTGGGGCTACGTCGCAGCCATCCTCTGGATCGTAGGCTTCGTGCTCGCCTTCTTTCCGCTCTACGCGCTCGGCCTGCTCGGCATGCCGCGCCGCACCGCGGCCTTCTTCGAGCCGGCCTACCTGCCCTACACGCTGGTCGCGGGGCTGGGCGCGCTGGTGATCCTCGCGGCCCTGTTCAGCCTGTTCGTGCAGTTGTGGGTCAGCGTCCGCCAGCGCGCGGCGAACCGGGTCTACGTAGGCGACCCCTGGGACGGCCGCAGCCTCGAATGGGCGACCCCGGCGCCACCGCCGGAGTACAATTTTCCCGGTGCTCCCAGAGGTGTCGGACCGCGACGCATTTGCTGTCGCCAAGGAAAACGGGCACGCCTATCAGGCGCCGGACGAATACGCCGACATCGAGATGCCGCGCAACAGCGCGATGGGCATCGTCATCTGCCTCGCGAGTGCTGCCGCAGCCTTCGGGCTGGTCTGGTACATGTGGTGGCTGGCGCTCGCCGGAGCGGCGGTCGCGGTGCTGGCGGTGATCCTGCGCGGCTTCGTCCGCGACGTGACGAAGATCATTCCTGCCGCCGAGGTCGAGCGTACCCACCAACACTGGCTGGCAAGCGTCGCCGGGGCGCAGCCCATCTCGCGCGCCCATGAGCATGAGCCGGTCAACCGGGGACTGGCGGACCGCAGCCTCACCGAGGCGGCAGCATGAGCGCAGTGCTCCGCAAACATCCCGGGATCAATCTCGGGACGGCCCATCGCGAGGCCGATGACGCGGCCGAGGTGCTGGTCTTCGGCTTCTGGGTCTTCATGATGAGCGACCTGATCGTCTTCGGGCTGCTCTTTGCCACCTACGTGACGATGACCGGGGCGACCGCCGGCGGCCCCGGACCCAAGGACCTGTTCGACATCAAGAGCGCGTTCATCGAGACGCTGGTGCTGCTGACCAGCAGCTTCACCTTCGGCATGGCCTCGCTCGCCCTCAAGTACAGTCACAATCGCTGGCGCCTGCTCTTCTGGCTGACGGTGACGCTGGCGCTGGGCGTGGTCTTCCTCGTCTTCGAGCTGCACGATTTCGTGACCATGTTCGACAAGGGCGGCGTGCCGAGCCGCAGCGGCTTTCTGTCGGCCTTCTTCGCCCTCGTGCCCCTGCACGGGCTCCATGTCACGACCGCCAGCATCTGGATCGTGGCGATGATGGTCCAGATCGCGATCTTCGGCCTCGACACGCCGGTCAAGACCGGCCTCCTCAGGCTGGGCCTGCTCTGGCACTTCCTCGACATCGTCTGGGTCGGCATCTTCTCGGTCGTCTATCTCGGAGGGCTCGCATGACGGACCCGACACGGGAGCGCGCCCGGGAGCTTCGGTCCTACATCTGGGGGATCACGCTGGCGCTCGCCCTGACGCCTGGTCCCCTTCGCTCTAGTCGCCTGGGCGAACGCGTCGAGATCCGCCCTGCTGTGGACGATCGGCGCCTTCGCGCTCGCGCAGATCGTCGTCCATTTTCGCTTCTTCCTGCATATCGACCTATCGGAGCAGAAGCGCGAGGATCTGCAACTGATCCTGTTTTCGACCCTTCTCGTCGTCCTCATGTGTGGAGGGACGATCTGGATCATGTATAATCTACGCATGCGCATGATGTAGCCCACGCAGCATCAATCCCGCCTTCGAACGGCATCGCGTATCCGGCCACGAGCGAGCTTTCATGCAACCAAACGGCATTTCGGTCGTTTTACTTTGGCCAGTGACCCGCGAGCGTCTCGCGGAAATGGGACGTCAGCGGCATCCTCGCAGCCGTGGGCCGCGCCGCCGCTCACGAAGAGCACGGATCGACCGCTTTCGCCAGGGCAGTAGCACCTCTGTGGACGAACATCCCGATGGCGCGAAGAATCGATGCCTGAGCCGGCAACTCCGACAGACGAAAGGGAATGCTGTGAAATCCAAACTCATCCACAATGCGCCGCAGCGAACTTTTGCCGTCGTCTTCGACAAGGGCGACGACGTTCTCGAGAATCTCCTGGCTTTCGCCAAGGACCACAGGCTAGCGGCCGCCGAGTTCACGGGCCTCGGGGCGCTAAGCGATGCAGTGCTGGGCTACTTCGACTGGCAGAAGAAGGACTACAAGCGCATCGCCATCGACGAGCAGGTCGAGGTGCTCAGCCTTACGGGCAATGTCGCATTCGCCGATGGGGAACCCAAGCTGCATCCCCACATCGTGCTCGGCAAATCGGATGGCACAGCCCACGGTGGCCATCTGCTCGAGGCACATGTTCGGCCGACGCTGGAGGTGATCGTCACCGAATCGCCGGCCCATCTGCAGCGGCGTTCGGACCCGGAGACCGGCCTCGCTCTGATCCAGCTGTAGTGCAAGAGGTCAGTTCCGCGGAAATTGCCCGATTTCACGGCCCGGCGGGGTAAGGGGGATGATCCGGGTCATGCGGTCGAAGGCTTGGCAGGGTCGGCAGGAAGCGTTGTTTGACAATGATCGTAATGGATCGCCGCGTAAGGGCGCCAGACGCCGCTCGACGGTCTGCGCCAAACACTCGCCCTCACCCCATCAGGCAGACGACCACCCCGGCGCCTGCAAGCGGTGGCGGCACGCCGCCTCCCTGCTCCTCAATCCCCGCCATCGCAAACGCACCGGGGTCGCTTATGTTGCGCTAAGTGGTCTCGATCCAGCCGCCGGAACGCTGGTTGTGGGCGATGCGGAACGCGTCGATGTGGCCGTTGAAGGGATCGGCGACGCCGCACATCCACCATGCACCAGCGTCAGCTCGGACGAGAACACGAGGCGCGGCAGGCAGGTTCCACCAAGCGACCATAGTCGCGAAGATCGCGGCCACGATCGCGGCAGTGTCCTCAGCGGTCTTGGTCTAGACGATCATGGCGGCAGACCCTCGACAGCTGCTACCCCATCAGGAAGGTGACCACGCCGGTGCCGGTCGAGGACGGCGTTACGGGGTGGCGCGCTGCCAAAGAGCGCTGGCAGCTCGTTCCATGGGCGCAGGAAGCCGAACGGATCGGCATGCCACCGCCGCATCATGGCGGGATCCAGGATCAGATCAATTCGCCCTGCAGATTCTGCTTAACCAGCAGCGATTATCACCACCGGTCGTCGCGCCGCAGCCGGCGGGCCCCCACCACCACTCGTCACGAACGCCGCATCCCTCTCCGGCCAGAGCATGCCAAGGGGATTGGCGCTCCAACGGGCGACCATGGCGTCGTCCCAGGCGGCGCCGAAGGCGCCGAAGAAGGGCACGTAGGCCTCGTCGAGCGCCTCGCTGCCGGTGAACCGGTGAGCGGTATGTTGGTGCGCAGGCCGTCGAGATCTGCCCGACCTGCCGCCCGTCCCAGACCCGGACCAGCGCGCGCCAGTCGGGGATCAACCCGCCATTGTATGCACGGACGAAGCCGTGGATGATGCGCACGGGCGGCCTTCCGCTGCCCGTCTTCTTGAAAGGCCGGTCTGGCGTGCGGAACGAGTCCGAGGAAGCAATGATCGATCTGCCGCCCCGGGCCGGCGCCAAGCCGAAGAGCACGAGCACCAATCCGCATCAGCAGCAGAGCCAGAATCCGACGCCCGAGGTGTACGAGTTGCTGCTGAGCAGGGCGTTCGACTTCCCGCAGATCGAGCGCCGCCCTTCAGCTATTTCGGTGCCAGGTGCGCAAGCGTTGTGGCTGTCAGAGGAGGTCGTGACGGCGCGCCCGGAGGCGTTCCTGATTGGGCGCGAATTCGCGCATGTACATCCGACCTACGATGGCAGCATGCACATGATGCTGCCGCTTGAGGCGGTCGAGGAGCTGCTCGAGAAGGGCTGGGGCGAGCCGCACCCGATGGCGCGCCGCGGGCTGATCCCGCCGACCGCAGTCATGGTGTACGCGCCGCGCGACGCGGCGGAGGTCGAGACCATCTTGCAGGTGATCGCAGCCTCGTACCGCTTCGCCTGCGGCAAAGGTCCGCCCCCGTGAGCCGCAAACCCGCGCTCTCGCCTTTCCTTACTCGACCACTTCCATCGCGAACCAGGTCTGGCTGTCGGCCTCGACGTTGAGCGAGGCGCCGGCAGAGTGCCACACCGAAAGCTCGAAGACATCGCCTGGGCTCACCGCCAACGCGGAACTCGTGAGGTTCTGACCCGCGAGCCCGGCGGCGCCGTGGCGTGCCATGGGCTGACCCTGGAAGGCAGCGCCGTTCTTCGTGACCAACACCTGGCGCTCTCCGGTCGCGCTACTCTGCCATCGTATATTGCCGAGCAGCCGCACCCGGCTCACCCCGCTTGGCACGGTGAGCCGCGTCGGGTTGCCCGCATCCCAGAAGCCCTCGGTGTCGAACTCGGTTGCATCCCAGGGGATGACAGTGTCCGTGCTGTCCGGGATGGGCTCGTCGGCCGTGAGCTTGACCATGGCGCCGCGGAACGCGGCGAACTCGATCGCGACGATTGCGAACCAGGTCTTGGGATCGGCCTCGATGTCGAGGCTGCCGCTGCCGCTCTGCCAGACCTGGCATTCGAAGTAGTCGCCGGCGGCGACTGAGATCGGCGCTGATGCCAGCGCGACACGCGAGCGGTTGTTGCCGTCGGTAGGCCCGAGATAGCCGGGCATGCCGTCGACCTCGATGCCGTTCTTGAGGATCTGGACCCAGCGGTCGCCGGAGGAGCTTGGCGCCCACTGCACGCCGCAGAGCACCTGGGCCCGGGTGATGCCTTGGCCGGTGGGCACGGTCAGCCGGGTTGGTTGGGCGCCGAGATTCACGAAGCCGTCGGTGTCGTAGACCGCACTCTGCCAGTCGAGCGTGATCTGAGCGCTGCTTGCAACGGTGACGTTGGTCGTCCGCTTGATGAGCGCACCCTTGAAGACCGGGAAGCCTCCTCCACCGCCGCCGCCACCCCCGCCGGTGCTCGCGAAGTCCGGCGCGACGGCGATGACGTTCGTGCCGTCGCAGTAGAGCAGGCGGCGCTGCCCGGCGGTCAGGATCAGGGCGCCGGCGCCCGCGGTGACCGCCACATCCTGGCCGCAGTCGTTCTGGACGATGAACAGCCGTTTGCTCGCCGGCACGCTGAGGTCGAGCGCGCCGGCAGGCGTACCGGTGAGGACCAGGAGAATGTTGCGCGTGAAGTCCTCAGCCGAGACCGTGGTGTTGCCGGCCGAGACGTCGATCGTGGTGACGTCGTTTAGGGCCTCGTCAAGGCGGTCGAAGGCGTCGTTGGCCGTGACCTCCTTCTGGGCCTGGCTCTGGAGGATGTGCTCGATGGCGAGGTTCGGGGTCGCGCTCACAGCGTCGCCCTCCCGGCGAAGCCCCGGCCGACGGCCGCGCTGGCCTGGTAGACGGCGACCTCGATCGCGCCCTGGGGAGCGCCAAAGTCGGTGGTCTGATCGGCGGCGGCGTAGACGACCGAAGGGCTCGTGCTGGCGACCGTCCGCACCACCTGCCCGACCGCATCCAGCACGTCGACCTCGTAGGCCTCGCTCGCCTCGTTGAGGGGCACGTCGACCAAGTCGCGCCACTCGCCGCTGTAGCGAGTGCGGCGGACCCAGGTGATGGTGAGATCACCCCCGCCGTTGCGGCTGCCCTGGATGTGCACCGGGGCGTAGGGCTTGAGGCTTGCGGCCTCGTTGGTGAAGGCGACCGCCGCCGGCAGGCTCGGGTCCGACCCGATCGACACCGCCCGGTAGAAACGGGTGAGCCCGACCTCGTCGAGGCTCGAGGTGCGGGTCAGCGTCGCCGGATCGAGCACCAGCACGACCTCGCCGACCTGATGCGTGCTCATCGCCCACTCGGTCCCGCGCCGGCCGCGCAGCAGCGTCGAGAGCCGCCACTCGGACGGCCCGAGCTGCTCGGCCTCGGCGAACTGAAGGATCTCCTGGCCGACCAGCAGCAGGTTGGCGCCGTCCAGCACCTCGAGCTCGGTTCGGCTCTCGAACTCCAGGCCCGGGCTCTGCACCAGCACGTCGAGGACGTTATCTTGATCCCACACGCCCCAGCGTTCGTGCACCGGCAGGACGGTCATGGCCTTGGCCCAGGCGACGGCGGTCGTGATCGCGACATAGTCGGTGAAGCTGACGCCGTCGCTCGAGCGGTAGATCACAGCGCCCCGCCACTTCGCGTTGTCGAGCGACCAGGCGGGGGCGACGCCGAGCGAGAACGCTCCCGTCTGCCCGTCCTCGGCCGAGAGCGCCGGCAGGTTGAGGAAGAAGCCCTGGGACGGCACCTCGAACGGGATGCCGGTCTGCTCGGAGACGGGCGTCGGCGCGCCGGTGAGGTGGTTCGTCTGCCAGACGACCGGATCGTCGGTGACCCCCTTAAGCTTGAGCAGCCAGCCGCCGGACAGGTCGATCTCGGTCAGGCGGAGACGGATGGTGGCGGTGAGCGCTTCGGTCACCTTGATGGCATCGACCACGTCGCCTGGATCGAGCGTGAGGAATGAGGGTGGCAGGTACAGCTCGAAGCCGTCCCGCTCGACCCAGGCCGAGGCCAGGATCGCCCAGGCAGCGCGCTTGGCCTCGTCATCGGTCATTACGACCGGCAATTCCAGCACCAACTCGTTGCGGGTCTCGTACAGGTCCTGGATCAGCTGCGCCTGCTGGGCCGCGGCCTGGTAGTCGTTGTCGCGGGCGAGGTAGCGCACCGTCACCCGGCGCGGCAGCTCGGCCTCCTGGGTTCGGGTCTCGAGCAGCTTGGGCAGGCGCTGGCTGCCCGGCTCATGCGCCGCTAGGCTATCGTCGCCGATGGTGAGCACCGGGTCGCGCTCGCGCTTTCGGAAGGCGAGCGTCCAGTCGCTCTCGACCACGTCGAACAGGTACGCCTGCTGGAGCTTCTCCAGGGCTTCCCGCACTGCGACCGGCCGGGGCGCCCTGTGGCCCAGGACCTCCTGGTGGAGCTCGGAGACATTGAGGTCCGCGGGCTCCAGCCCTGCCCGACCGCAGAGCTCGCCGACGATGCCGCCGAGCGTGACGGTGCCATGGCCCGAGCGATGAACAAGAGCTTCCAGACCCCGCCATCG
>CAWFGZ010000001.1:0-419416 GCA_963815435.1 uncultured Alphaproteobacteria bacterium | reverse complement strand
CCTCGCGATCCTGCGCCTCGACTGAGGAATGCCGCACTTGCCGAAGCCATAGCTCTTGCGTCGCTTCGCCCTCCGCCGGACCTCCCGATGACTTGCGAAATTGCCTGCCTATGTCGATGCTGGGGGTCCTCCTGTGCAGAGCGGCGCAACCCTCGGCTCGCGGCGGCCGCTTAGGTCCGGCAGGTAGCAGGCAATGCAGACCAGCTTCACGCTCGCGCAGCTCGCCGACCCGGATTCGCCGAATCCGAACAGGATCCTGCGCACCTGCGTGCATTGCGGCTTCTGCACCGCGACCTGCCCGACCTACGTGCTGCTGGGCGACGAGCTCGACAGCCCGCGCGGCCGCATCTACCTGATCAAGGACATGCTGGAGGGCGACCGGCCGGCCAGCGAGAAGGTCGTCAAGCACATCGACCGCTGCCTGTCCTGCCTCGCCTGCATGACCACCTGCCCCTCCGGCGTGCACTACATGCACCTGGTGGATCACGCCCGCCGCCATATCGAGGAGACCTACCGCCGGCCGCTGCCCGATCGGCTGCTGCGCTGCATGCTGGCGCATCGTCCTGCCGCGATCCGGGGCTGTTCCGCCTCGCCTGCTCGGCGCCGGCGTGGCCCGGCCGTTCGCGCGCCGCTGCTGCCGGCGGCGGCTGGGCGCGATGCTGCGCCTGGCGCCGCGCCGGCTGCCGCCGCCCTCGCCGGTCGACCGCCCGCAGGTCTTCCCGGCCGAGGGCGCGCGGCGCGACGCGCGTGGCGCTGCTCACCGGCTGCGCGCAGCAGGTGCTGGCGCCGGAGATCAACGAGGCGACGATCCGGCTGCTGACCCGGCACGGCGTGCGAGGTGGTGGTCGCCAGAGGCGCGGGCTGCTGCGGCGCGCTCACCCATCACATGGGCAAGGAGCAGCCGGCGCTCGCCGCGGCCGGGGCCAACATCGACGCCTGGACGCGCGAGATCGCAGGGGCGCGGGGCTGGACGCCATGGTCATCAATGCCTCGGGCTGCGGCACGACGGTGAAGGACTACGGCTTCATGTTGCGCACGCGACCCGGCCTACGCCGACAAGGCGGCGCCGGTCTGCGGGATCGACCCAGGACATCACCGAGTTCATGGCCGAGCTCGGCCTGAGCCGCCGGCGCGCGCGCCGCCGATCTGACGGTCGCCTACCATTCCGCCTGCTCGCTGCAGCACGGCCAGAAGATCCGGATCGCAGCCGAAGGCGCTGCTGAGCGCAGGCCGGCTTCACGGTCGAGGAGCCGCCCGAGGGGCATCTCTGCTGCGGCTCGGCCGGCACCTACAACCTGCTGCAGCCGGAGATCGCGCGCCGGCTGCGCGACCGCAAGGTGGCGAACATCGAGCGACGCGGCGCCGACCGTGATCGCCGACCGGCAACATCGGCTGCATCACCCAGATCGGCGCCGGCACGGCGCTGCCGGTCGTGCACACCGTGAGCTGCTCGACTGGGCGACCGGCGGCCCGGTGCCGAAGCCCATCGAAGTCTTCTCGCGCAGCACGAGCGGCGCGCCGCGAGCGCGGTGCCCGATGCTGCCGACTAGAGCCTGTCCGGGTAATGGGGCGACGGGGTGGTGCTGTGGATGGTGGGGGCCCGGGTGGTGGTGACGGGCATGGCGGGATGGCCGAGGTTTTCGGTGGAGGCGGGCTCAGGCGGGCCGCGCGCTGACCGGTTTGGCCAGGTTGTGGGCGGTGCAGAGCACCCGACTGGCGGGATCGGTGAAGTTGCGCTGCGCCCGCTCCGGCGGCTCGGCGTCGGGCGTCGTCTCGGCCTGGGCTTCGGCCTCGAGCGCCGCCTTGGCCGCCTTCATCCGGCCGTAGCTCATCGCCTTGTGCTTGCTGGCGTTGGCCTTGAGCCTGGTGCCGTCGAGCGCGACATGGCCGAGCTTGACCAGACCGGCCGCCCGGCACAGGCGCAGGATCTGCACGAACAGCAGGGCCAGCGCCTCGAGATGGTGTTTCCTGAAGTCGCCGATCGTGCGGAAGTCCGGCCGCCGCAGGCCGGTCACCGCCATGATGTCGAGCCGCCCCTCACAGCCCCTGGCGATCCGCCGCGAGGCGTAGACGCCCTGGGTGTAAGCGTAGAGCAGCAGCGCCGTCATCATCGCCGGGTGGTAGGGCGGCTGGCCGCGCTCCTCGCGCTCGTAGGGCTCGAAGATCGCCGAAAGGTCCAGCTCGCGGCGCACCAGCTCCCGCACCAGATGCGCCGGATGGCCCGCCGGCAAAAAGTCATGGACCGACGGCGGCAGCAGGCAGAGCTGATCCACGTCCCACGCCCGAAAGGTCTTGCTCATGCGCGATGATCAACCACGCCGCGCTCCATGCGTTCACCCCTCACCCACCAATACTCGGACAGGCTCCTAGCGAGCGCACGCGGCGGCCCGGCGAGCGGGCTGCCGCCGGCGGCGGCACCCCGGTTGGCCAGAGCATGCACATCGAACCCGGCGATCTCCCAGCTCATTGTCCAGGCTGCCCTGTTCGCCGGCCTCGACGTGCGCCGCCTGGGACCGCTGCTCGCCCAGGCCACCCTTCGCCGGTTCGAGCGTGATGCCATCCTGTTCCTGCAGGATGAGCCCGCGACCCGCTTCTATGTCGTCCTCGACGGCTGAGTGCGGCTCTATCGCGAGACGCCCGAGGGCCAGGAGAGCACGATCGGGGTGTTCACCCGCGGCAAATCCTTCGCCGAGGCGGCAATCTTCCGGAGTGGCACCTTCGCAGTCGACGCCGTGGTGGTCGACCCATGCCCGGCTCGTTGGTCGTCCGACGGTGACGTTCGTGCGCCAGCTGCGCGCCGATCTGGACCTCTGCCTCAACATGATGGCTCGATGTCGCTCCATCTGATTCGTCTGCCGCCGGATCGAGCCCAGACTGGCGCACCTCGCCGAGCGGCCGGCCGACTTCCTGCTGCATGCTCGAGACGGGCGACCAGAGCTCGACCATCGAGCTTCCCTGGGACAAGGCCGTGGTCGCCGCCCGTCTCGGCATGCAGCCGGAAACTCTTTCCCGGGAGCTCGCGAGGCTGCGCCGTCTGGGCGTCGAAACCCGCGGCAGCCGGATCAGGATCGGCGACTTCGACGCGCTGCAGCCGCTTCACCGTCGGGCGTCGCAAGCCCGGTGGGTGAAGCGCTCGATGCGGGTGTCCGGAATTGCTGCTCGCCGCTGCGGCGGTCGACGTCGACAGAGCCGCGGAAAATACAAGAATTGAGCCGGGCTTCCCGACCGCAGGTCGATCAGGCATGCTGTCGACCCGCAGATCGGTGCAGGCAATCCTCGGGAGGAAAGAGTCCAGCCTCCAGCCGGCGCGAAATGTCCATGTCCGGGCCAAGATTGCGCGCCTGGAGCAGCCTGAGCGCGGCGAGGGCCGTTGCCGTCCCGCATCGGCCCGTTGCCGAGCGCCGCGGCCTGGGCGTCGCCAGCAGTCGCAGCGTCGGGGCCGAGATGGCAGCCGGGCAGCGCCGCCTCGAGCCGGTCGCCCCGCCTCGCCCCGCTGCTTCGGGGGCGTTGCGGGCGGAGCGTGCTCGACCGGCTGCGGTCCCGGCTCCTTGCGCAAGGGCGACGTTGCACCGGCTGGCCGCGCGCGGGCGTTGGCCGTGTCCTCCTGGCGCATGGGCCGGGCAGCCCTTGTTGCCTTGTGCGCGGCGGCCTCAGCGAAGTGCGCCGAATTCCGCGGCGATCATGCTACCATGCAGTAGGAATATATGCAAAGGAAGCGGAACGATGTCCTGAGGCTCTTCAACCGGATCGGCGCGAGCGGTTGCCTCCGGTGCGGCACGCGCCTGTCGGGCCGGAATTGCGCTCACATTGCGTCTCTTCCCGGCGTCTGAACTCGCCCTAGACCTGAGCATCATCATTTCGGCGCCATCCAGCCTCGAATTTTAGCCGGCCGTTACGATTCGACCGCTGATTCCGCGCCCGGAAGTTCGAGCGGATTTTTCGGCGGTCTCCGGCAGTCTTCTCGGAGGCCGCAGGAGTGACGCAAAGTGACGCAAATATGCGCCACCAGGCGCAGCGGAGACCGGTCGACCGTTTCGGGCATTGCCTCGACCTCTGCAGAAATTCGTGTGGATTTTTCATCAGGCCCGCGCCGGGCGCACGGAGGAGCGTTAACCTGGCATTAAGTTTGATGATTAACGATATCTTTGGTGGGTCCATGCGACCGTGGGTATCCGTCACCGCGAATCGGCGGGCGGCGAAAGGGAGGCGTGGGGCACGAAAGCGGCGGACGCGCGCGCTTGCCTTGTAGGTCATCGCTCGACCAACACCTGAGCGTGGCGGGTCAGTCTTTGCCCGCGAGCGGCGGGGGCTCTTGCCCCCCGACCAGCTCGGGCCGCGGCGGCGCGGCCTGCTTCAGATCAGCCACGGCGCGGTTCATCCGCGCCGCCTCCTGATACGCCTGGATCGCCCGGCGGGTGCGCAGCCCGAGCCTGCCGTCGACCGGCCCAGGGTCGAACCCGCCCAAGGTGAGCATCCGTTGAGCGTCGGAGACGAGATCCCGAAGGGAACCCTCGTCCATCTCCGCTTCGGCCGCGGCGTCAATGCCATCCATGGCCAAATCGGATTTGAGCGCCGGAACGATCGTTTCCGGTCGGCCACCGGCCGCGGCGGGACCGGTGCCAAGGACCAAGGCCAGGCAGCCACTGATGGCGAAGGGCCCAACCGCTTGAGCATTGCGGCCTCTTAGGAGCGTACATCGCTCGACTCTTAATGAGAGATTGCCACCACCACGCGGACAGGTAAACCGCAACGTGACAGACGACCGAACTACGCCCGACCAACGCCTCGCTGCTTGGAAAAATTGGCGCTCGGGCCCCGTCAGGCGCCGAACTTCGCCAGCCGCCCGGCGTGGGCCAGGGCCAGCGGCATCAGGTATTTCGCCTCGAACTGCCCGAGGCCGCCGCGAAAGACAAGGCCTCTCGCCGAACTCCGACCCGGTCCGGCCGGCAGGTCGGCCGCCAGAGCATCGGCACCGGGTGCCAGCTATGACTCCTGAGCTTGCTGGGCGTGCTGTGATCGCCGGTCACGATCAGGACGTCCGGGCTTCAAGCTCGACGATCTCGCGGGATCTCGGCATCGAACTCCTCGATCATTTGCACCTTCGCGTGGAAAGTCCCATCCTCGCCGGTGCTGTCGGTGTACTTGTAGTGCAGGAAGAAGAAGTCGTACTTGTGCCAAGTGGCGGCCCAGCGCCGTCGATCTGCTCGGCCAGGTCGTCGCCGGCGTCGACCATCGTCCATGCCCACCAGACGGGCGAGGCCCTTGTACATCGGATAGACGGCGATGCGCCGCCGCACGCAGTCCATAGACGTCTGCCATGGTCGGCGATCTTGCGGCCGGCGGGCGAAGCCGCGCAGCGTCACCATGTTGGCCGGTGGCTCTCCTTCAGCACGCCGGCCGCCTCGGCGATGAACCGCCATTAGCATGGGCGGTCTCGTTCGAGGCCGCATCGGCTGCCTTCGGCTTGCAGCGGGGCACGCCGGCCGCCTGCGGGATCGGTGTCGTTGACGGCATCGCCCAGATCGTCGCCGCGGAACACCAGCACAAAACGATGCTCGCGCACCGGCTCGACGAAGATCTCGACACCGGGCATCTTGATCTGCTGCAGCTTCTGGCACATCGCGCACGGCACGCTCGTCGTGGCGATCCGGCCGGCCCGTCGGTCGGTGATCAGCCCCTGGGCATCGACGGTGCAGAAGTTGCCGCGCGCCGCCACGTCGCGTGGGCCGAGTTCGAAATCGATGCCGAGCGCTTCGAGGACGCCGCGGCCGATCGTGATACTCAAGCGGATCGTAGCCGAACAGGCCGAGATGCCCCGGCCCGCTGCCGGGAGTGATCCCGGGCAGGACCGGAATGGACAGGCCGCAGACCCATCGCGGCCGCAGGGCATCCAGGTTGGGCGTGCGGCCGACTCGAGTTCGGTCTTGCCGCCTGGCTCCAGCGGCAACCGCCCAGGCCGTCGGCGACCGCGAGCACGATCTTGGTCTCGTTGCGGATGGCAAGCTGCTTGATCAGGTCCAGCATTGGCGACTTTCCACCTTAGGCCCCGGAGGGATGGGCTACGGAGCCCGGGCGAGACTGGCGAATTGTCGAAGCCTGGCCCGCCGCCGGTCGTCGGAGAGGTTCAAGCCGAGCGCCCCGCGCCAGGGAATTTAGAAGATTGCCCCTGCCGGTCAAAGGCATCGTCCGGGTTCTGTCCACAGCTCAAGGCATTGAGGGGGCTTCGCTAGCGCCGCCCGATCGGTCCGGTTCAGACAAAACGGCGAAAACGCCGGCTATCGACCGCTTGGCCTTGGCGCTTGAACCGGATGGGCCAGATCCCATATCATCGGCCGAACGCAGGTCGCTACGGCGGCGAACGCTGAACGCGGACTTTGGAGCAGAGAAAGGAAGCACCTATGGCATTCGGTCCCGAACCAAGAGTCGCTCGGGCCCAGGTTGCCGTCGAACGGATCGACGAGGGCCTGCGCAGCTATATGCTGTCCGTCTACAATTATATGGGCCTCGGCCTGGTGATCACCGGCTTGGTCGCGTTCCTGGTGGCGGCGACGCCGGCGCTTTACGTCCCGATCTTCACGACGCCGCTCAAGTGGGTCGTGATGCTCGCCCCGCTCGGCTTCGTGTTCTTCCTCGGCGCTAAGATTCGCACGCTGAGTGTCGGCGCGGCCCAGCTGACTTTCTGGTTGTTCGCGGCGGTCATGGGCCTGTCGCTGGCGAGCATCTTTCTGGTGTTCACCGGCGCGAGCATTGCGCGGGTGTTCTTCATCACCGCCGGCATGTTCGGCGCGATGAGCCTCTACGGCTACACCACCAAGCGCGATCTCTCGGCCTGGGGCTCGTTCCTGTTCATGGGCCTGATCGGCATCATCATCGCGAGCCTGGTCAATCTGTTCATCGCCAGCTCGGCGCTGCAGTTCGCCGTGAGCGTGATCGGCGTGCTCGTCTTCACCGGCCTGACCGCGTTCGACACGCAGCGGATCAAGGAAATGTACTACGAGAACGACGCGTCCGACGTCATCGCTCGCAAGGCGATCATGGGCGCGCTCAGCCTGTACCTCGACTTCATCAACATGTTCGTGATGCTGCTCCAGCTGTTCGGCTCATCGCGCAACTGACAGTCGCCCAATCCAGCAAGCGCAGGCCCGCGAGACAACGGCAGCTCGCGGGCCTTTTGTTTGAGTGGAGCGGCGGCTCGGGCCAGCCCCTCAGATGTACCTCGATGCGCGATCGGGCGAGCGCCGCGTCCGCGACGCCCCAGCAGGTGCGGTGCGCCGCAAACTGGCACTCGTCCTGCTCGGCGGGTTGGCCCTGGGCGGCTGCATGGCGCGGGGCCAGGCTTACGATCAGTCGATGGTCCGGAGCGAGCGGATCACGCTTGGGAGCGCGCCGTCGGCCACCTCGAAACTCGGACCGCTCGCCTTCGAGGCGGGCTTTGCTCTCAGCTCCGGCGACCGCCGCTTCGGCGGCCTCTCCGGGCTCTGGCTGGCGCCGGACGGCGGCCGGCTGATCGCAGTCAGCGATCACGGAACAGTCTGGATCGCAACCCTCGAACGTGCAGCCGACGGGCGCCTGCTCGGCTTCGCCGGTTGGGAGGCCGTCGAGCCGGGTCGAGCCGCGGGCGACCCGCAGGGTCGCGACGCGGAGGCCCTGGCCGAAGACGGCAGGGGCGGCCTGGTGATCGCCTACGAAGGCGAGCATCGGCTGCGCCGCTTTGCGCTGGGCGATCTGAGGGCGGCGCCGACGCCTCTGCCGACCCCGAAAGGGCTCGGCGAGCCGAGCAACGTCGGCATCGAGGCGCTGGTCGATCTCCCCGACGGCACTCTCCTGGCGCTGGCCGAGGGCGTGTTCGATCGGGCGGGTGATCTCGATGCCTGGCGGATTACAAGAGATGGCATCGATCGGCTGAACTTCGCTTCGAGCGAAGGCTTCGTGCCAACCGGCGCGGACCGGCTCGCCGATACGGTCTATGTGGTCGAGCGGCGCTTGACGCTGCTCGGCGGGTTCGCGACCCGCATCGTGATGGTCCGGGCGGACGATGTGCGCCCCGGGGCGAGGCTAGCGGGCCGTACGCTCGCGGAACTCCAAGCGCCTCTGGTCGCCGAAAACTTCGAAGGCATCGCAGCCGCTCGCGGCCCCGGCGGGCGCGTGTTCCTCTATCTGGTGTCGGACGACAATTTCAACGTGCTGCAGCGGACCCTGCTGCTGCAGTTCTCGCTCGATTCCTCACCAGGCGGGGCGAGGCAGCAGCCGCCTGCGCCGGTCAGCTGGCTTCGGCAGGCGCCATCGCGCTCGCCCCGCGGGCGGCAACAATCCGCCGCTTGAGGCGCCGAAGCTCACCCGGAAGGTCGCTGTCGCGGGCATCGAGCAGAAAGCCATCGAGGCCACCTCGGTGCTCGACCGTGCGCACCGCCTGGGCCGAAATCCGCAGCCGGATGCTCTCGCCCAGGGTTTCACTGAACAAATGCCGGTGGCGCAGGTTGGGCAGGAAGCGCCGCCTCGTCTTGTTGTTGGCGTGGCTGACGTTGTTGCCCGTCAATACGCCCTTGCCGGTCAGGATGCAGCGTCGCGCCATCAGAAGGTCCTCGTCGGAATCGTTCGCTCCGGCCGCCGCCGGAAGTGTCCGGCTGCAGTAACGGCGCCTACCTAAGGGGCGGCGGGGTAAAGGTCAAGCCGGCCCGGCCCAGAGCAACGTCCATGCCCAACTCCGCGCGATGGCTGATCATGCCGGCTGGGCCGCCCATCGGGGCCAATCAGTCCGCCGCGGCGGCGCGCGCGCTCAGCCAGTCTACGATTCCGCTCGTGCTCAAGGGATGGCCGACGATGTGTCCCTGAACGGTGTCGCAGCCGAGCCGCCGCAGCGCGTTAAGCTGAGCCTCGCTCTCGACGCCTTCGGCAGTCACCTGCAGGCCCAGCCGATGGCCGAGTTCGATCAGCGAACCCACGATCGCCGCATCCGACGCGTCGGCCAGGTTGGCGATAAACGAGCGGTCGATCTTGAGCGCATCGAGGGGGAAGCGCCTCAGGTGAGTGAGGCTCGCGTAGCCAGTGCCAAAGTCGTCGAGCGCGAGACGCACACCCATTTCGTGCAGCTGCTCGAGTGTGGCGGCGACCCGATCGACCTTGTCCAACGCGCTGCTCTCGGTCAGTTCCAGCTCGAGCCGCGCCGCCGGGAGGCCGGCCTCCTCCAAGATCCGGGCGACCAGCTGCGCCAGATCCGGCTGCGCCAGCTGGGTCGCAGAGACGTTGACCGCGACCCGGAGGGTTCGCCCTGAGGACGACCAGCCGGCCGCCGCCGCGCAGGCCTGCGCGAGCGCCCACTCGCCGATCGTAACGATCTGACCGCTCGTCTCGGCCAGCGCGATCAGTGTCTCGGGATCGATCGGTCCGAAGTTCGGATGCCACCAACGCAGCAACGCCTCGATGCCGCTGATCTGCTCGGACCGCAGGTCGAGTTGAGGTTGGTATTCGAGGGTGAGCTCGCCGCGGGCGATCGCGTGGCCGAGGTCACGTTGCAGATCCTGCCGCTGATCGAACTCGCGTTTGATTGTGGCCGCAAACAGGCGAAAGCCACCGCCGGCCGCCTTGGCGCGGTACATCGCCAGATCGGCGTTCTGGAGCAGCTGCTCGGCGCTCTCGCCATCGTTGGGAAACAGTGCGATGCCCAGGCTGGCGTTCGGCCGCCAGGCGCCCGTCTCAAGCTCGACCGGCCGCTCGAGCTCGGTGGCGATCTTGCCGGCGATCAGGGCCGCAGCATCTGCCTCAGGCAGATCAGACAGGATCAGGGCGAACTCGTCTCCGCCGATCCTGGCGACGGTGTCACTCTCGCGCAGCGCTGCCCGCAAGCGCCGCGCCACCTCACGGAGCGCCCAATCGCCAGCGCGATGTCCGAAGGCGTCGTTGACCTCCTTGAATTTGTCGAGATCGAGCAGCATGACCGCCGACAGGCCGCCATCGCGCCGACAACGCGCCATGGCCAGCCCGAGCCGATCGTGGAACAGCAGTCGATTGGGCAGACCGGTGAGCACGTCATGCTGGGCGAGGTGGAGCATCCGGGCCTCGGCTCGCTTGCGCTCGGTGATGTCGGTCGAAGTGCTGACAAAACCACCGCCGGGCATGGCATTACGCTCGACTTCGAGAGTGCGGCCGCCGGCGCCCGGTTGCTCGAAGCGCGCGGGCGCCGGGCGCTGGATCATCGCGCACAGGTCGTCGTCGCCGATCTCGGCCGCGCTCGCGCCGCCGCCAGCCCGGGCGAGGTCGTGCTGGAGAAACTCGCGCAGGTTGGCACCGCGGCGATAGAGCTCGACCGGGTAGCCATGCAGTTCCCGATGGCGGGGGTTCCAGGCCACCAGCCGACCGTCGCTCTCGAACACCGCGACACCCTGATTGACGTGACTGACGGTCGCTTCGAGCAGGGCCGACTTCTCACGCAAGGCCGCGGCCAGATCCTGGTTCTCAGCCGCCAGACGGACCGAGGCAATCAACGAGTTGCTCACGGCGCGGCCGAGGACGCCCATGCCGATCACATAGAGCGCAACCAGGGACGCCATGACCAGGTGCAACACGTCGCCCTCGGCGGTCAGACGCAGCGCGTAGGGCACCAGCGCACAGATGCAGAACGCCATGTAAGCCGGCAGGTGGCCCGTGAGCGCCGTGATCGAGCCGCCCACCATGCCGGCCAGAATGAACGGCAGGAAGATCTGCGCAGGCAACGACTGCGGGTTGTAGAACAGCACGCCCGCGAGCCCCCAGGTCGCGCCGGTTGCAGCGGCGCCAAGGGTAAAGCGCCGCGACCAGAGCGTGACCCGGTTCGAATCCCGACCGGCGGCTCGATATTCGCGCCACGTTTTGTAACGCAACCCGAGGGTCAGCAGCATAAGCAGCAGCCAGACCCCGAGCACCGGTCGCGGCACGGATTCGCTGAACGCCACCACCGTAGCCAGCGCGACTGCCAGATTCAGGCCGAGCACCGTCGGCAGACGCTCGAACAACCTGCCAATCAGATCAGCCTCGGCGCGTCGCGCCGGTGCCGGATACTCGATGCTCCAATGCTCGGGAGGGGTTCTGATCGCTTGAAGATCCATAGGCGGCTCGACTGACCGTCTCAGCCTATCCCGGTTGACCCCGGCCGACCAGCGAATTGGACGATCGCGGTCACCGCCTTGGCGCTCTCGGCCGCTTCGGATTTATGCTGCACTGCACAATTTTTTCCTTGAACCCGCCTTACAATGCTTACTACATCCCTCGTTGTGCGATGCAATAACCCGCGATGAGGAGTGCCCCATGGCCAAGCCCGCGACCAAGCCGCTGCCCTTTCCGATGCTCGACGCTGACAAGATGATCGCCGCCCAACAGCGCAGTCTCGATGCGCTCTCCAGCGCCAGCCAGATCGTCGTCGACGGCGTCAAGGCAATCGCGCAGCGCCAGAACGAGATGATGCAATCTTCCGTCGATGAGTGGATCGCGACGAGCCAGAGCGCTCTGAGCGGCAAGCCGACCGACTTTCGGCCCACCGACTACATCGCCAAGGCCAAGTCAGCCTACGAGACGGCGTTCTCGAACGCCAAGGAGCTGACCGAGATCGCGATGAAGGCGCAAAGCGAGGCGGTCGAGGTTCTGACCCAGTGCGTGATGGCCAACATCGACGACCTGAAGTCGCTGGCGAAGGCTGCGTAGTGGCTCGCAGCCGCGGGGCGGTGGCCGTTCGTCCATCGCCACGCGCGACGCTCGTGCCAACGGCGGCTCCTCCGGGCCGCCGTTGGTTTTTCTCACGCCGACCCGGGATCTACACCGGCCGGCGCGTTGACGCTTCGAGACCAACCCCCTACATACCTCCCGCCCGTGGGCACGAGGGAGAAAGCCAGGTCCGGTTGGTTGATGATCAGCGAGCTCAGCGAACGCTCCAAGCACATCTTCCGTCAGATCGTCGACGCCTATGTAGAGACCGGAGAGCCGATCGGCTCGCGCACCATCGCGCGCCGCCCTGATCAGCACCTCTCGCCGGCGACGATTCGCAACGTGATGGCGGATCTCGAGGACGCCGGCCTCCTGTACGCACCGCATACCTCTGCCGGACGCGTGCCGACGGACCTCGGCTTTCGCCTCTATGTCGACGGTCTGCTCGAGCTCGGCGATCTCAGCGAAGAGGACCGGACCAACATCGACGGTCAGTGCGCCGGCGCGGGCCGCAGCGTCGAAGCCATGCTGAGCGATGCCAGCGCCGCCCTCGCCGGTCTCTCGCGCTACGCTGGTCTGGTGCTCGCGCCCAAGAGCGAGCAGCCGTTCCGGCAGGTCGAGTTCGTGCCGTTGAGCCCGGGTCGGGCCCTGGTCGTCGTGGTCACCCTCAACGGCATGGTCGAGAACCGGGTGATCGACGTCCCGGTCGGCATCGGCGCCTCGACCCTGATCGAAGCCGGCAATTATCTCACGGCTCGGTTGACCGGTCGTTCGCTCCCTGAAGCGCGCGAGATCATCGAGCGTGAGATCGCCGAGCAGCGCAGCGCGCTCGACGCCTTGACCAGCAAGGTCGTGCAGGCGGGTTTGGCGACCTGGGTCGGCGATAAGTCGACCGAGGGCGGCATGCTGATCGTGCGCGGCCAGGCCAAACTCCTCGACGACGTGACCAACCTCGCCGATCTGGAGCGAATTCGGAGCCTGTTCGAGCTACTGGAAACCAAGAAGAATCCTGATCCGGCTGATCGAACGGGTGCAGACGGCCGCAGGTGTGCAGATCTTCATCGGCGCTGAGAACGAGCTGTTCGGGATGACCGGCTGCTCGGTTGTCGTCGCCCCCTACGAGGCCGGCCGGGCAGAGGCGCCCGCGCCCACCAAGGTCGTCGGTGCGATCGGCGTGATCGGACCGATTCGAATGAACTATGCGCGCATTATTCCAATGGTGGACTACACCGCCCGGGTGGTCTCGCGTCTCCTGGGCAGTGCAGAGAACGAGTTGAGGCGATGAACCAAGCCAGACGATCAGACGCAAGCGAAGCGCCGGAGCGAGTCGAGGCTGCGGTCGAGGACGCCGCCGGGGTGTCTGGAGCAGAGCCCGTTCAGCCCACGGCTGAGACGCCGGCCGAGCCGGAAGCCCGGGTCGAGCCGTCGCCGCGCGAGGCCGAGCTTGAGGCCGACCTGGCGGCAACCAAGGAACGTCTCCTGCGCGCGCTCGCCGATGCCGAGAACCTGCGCCGACGCACGGCGCGCGAGGTCGAGGAGGCGCACAAGTATGCGATCACCGGTTTTGCCCGCGAATTGCTCGAAGTGGCCGACAACCTGAGCCGCGCACTCGCCAACATTCCGGCGCGCGCCCGCGACGAGATCGGCTTCGTCAGGAATCTGGCCGAAGGCGTTGGCATGACCGAGAAGGCCCTGCTCGCCGCCTTCGATCGTCACCAGATCGCCAAGGTGACGCCGCAGCCGGGCGACAGGTTCGATCACAACCGGCATCAGGCGATGTTTGAGGTCGAGACCAGCGAATATCCGCCGGGCACAATCGCCCAGGTGATGCAGCCGGGCTACGTCATTGCCGATCGCCTGCTGCGACCCGCGCTCGTCGGCGTGGCCAAGGCTCCCGCCCAGCAGGCGTCTGCGGGCGAGGATACCGAGGCCGGGTCGACTGGCTCCGACGCCAGCGGCCAACACAAAATCGAGGTCAAACCGGGCGGGCGGCTCGACACCACTGCGTGAGGGCATCGGTCGGATTGACCGGCGACTACTGACCACCACGAACCACGCCGACAGGCGGTCGTCAGCGGCCTGCCGGCACTCCATCAAGGGGGCGATCGGGGCGATCATGCCAGAGGGCATCAACAAGGTCGTGCTGGCCTATTCGGGCGGGCTCGACACTTCGGTCATCCTGCGCTGGCTGCAGGAGCAGTACCGCTGCCAAGTGGTGACCTTCACGGCCAACCTCGGCCAGGGCGAGGAGCTCGAGCCGGCCCGCGCCAAGGCCGAGATGATGGGCGCGGCGCCGATCTTCGTCGAGGATCTGCGCGAGACCTTCGTCTGCGACTACGTCTGGCCGATGTTCCGTGCAAACGCGCTCTACGAGGGCACCTACCTGCTGGGCACCTCGATCGCGCGGCCCCTGATCGCGAGCGCCTGGTCGAGATCGCGCGCGAGGTCGGCGCCGATGCCATCGCTCACGGCGCCACGGGCAAGGGCAACGATCAGGTCCGCTTCGAGCTCAGCGCCTACGCCCTCAACCCGAAGATCAGGGTCATCGCGCCCTGGCGCGAGTGGGGCCTGAACTCGCGCGCCAAGCTGATCGAATACGCCGAATCGCCACCAGATCCCGATCCCGCGCGGCAAGAGCGGCGAGCCGCCCTATTCGACCGACGCCAACCTGCTGCACATCTCCTACGAAGGACGGGCGCTTGAGGACCCTTGGGGAGCCGGACCCGGCGATGTTCACGCGCTCGCGTCGCGCCCGAGGAGGCGCCGGATCAGCCGACCTACGTCGAGGTCGACTTCGAGCGCGGCGATCCGGTCGCGGTCGACGGCGAGCGCCTCTCGCCCGCGGCGCTGCTCGCCCGCCTCAACGAGCTCGCCGGCGCCAACGGCATCGGCCGGCTCGATCTGGTCGAGAACCGCTTTGTCGGCATGAAGTCGCGGGGAGTCTACGAGACGCCCGGTGGCACGGTACTTCTCGCGGCGCATCGGGCGATCGAGATCGATCACGCTCGACCGCGGTGCCGCCCACCTCAAGGACGAGCTGATGCCGCGCTACGCCGAGCTGATCTACAACGGCTTCTGGTTCAGCCCGGAGCGCGAGATGCTGCAGGCGCTGATCGACCAGCAGCCAGGCGAACGTCACCGGCCGGTGCGGCTCAAGCTTTACAAGGGCAACGTCCAGGTGGTCGGACGCACGCTCGCCGCACAGCCTCTACGACGATGCGCTCGCGACCTTCGAGGCCGACACGGTCTACGACCAGCGCGACGCCGAAGGCTTCATCAAGCTGAACGCGCTCCGCCTCCGGGTCCTCGGCCGCGCGCACCAGCGGTGACGAGCGGCGCGCTCGAGGTCGACTTCTATTACGGCCTCGGCAGCCGCTACTCCTACCTCGCTTCGACCCAGATCGAGCGGCTCGAAGTCCGACACCGGCTGCCAGGTGAGCTGGCGGCCGCTCTACAGCGCCGATCTGTTCAAGGCGCGCGGCGCCGATCCGTTCCGGGGCCGACCACTGTCCGGACAGTACGAGTGGGCGTATCGGCGGCTCGATGCCGCATGCTGGGCCGACTACTACGGCGTGTGCTTTCGCGAGCCCGCGGATGTCCGCTTCGAGCCGAGGCGCCTTGCGCTGGCAGCCACCGCCGCCGCCCGCCTCGGTGCGGCCGAACCTTTCAGCCGCCGGCTGCTCCAGGCGCTCTTCGTCGATGGTACGTCGCCCCTCGATGACACGACCTGCCGGCAGATCGCGGCGAGGTCGGCCTCGATCCGACCCGCTTCGCCGCGGCGCTCGACGAGCCCGCAACCACCGCCGACCTGGCGGCGACGGTCGCGAAGGCCCTGGCAGCGGGGGTGTTCGGTGTGCCGAGCTTCGTCCTCAACGGCCAGACCTACTTCGGCAACGATCGCCTGCCGATAATCCGCTCTGTGCTGCTCAAGGAGCGCCAGGAGCGTTCCTAGGCAAGAGGATCGCGCTAGCACACCTGCAGCCGCGGGGGGCGATGTGGGCGGGCTCGGAGAGACGACGCACCTCTAGCGACTGGCGAGCCTTGCCGGCGCGGTCTACCTTGGCGGCCGGCTCGGTCAGGCCGCTAGTGGCCGCCGGGCGCAACGGGAGGGGGCGGAAGTGACGGCTGCGTCCGGAAGAGGACTGTGCATCGGGTTGGACGTCGGGACCAGCGGCGTCAAGGGTCTACTGATCGCCGAGAACGGCGCGGTGGTGGCGACCGCGAGCGCCGACTATCCGCTCGCGACCCCGCAACCGGGCTGGACCGAGCAGGAGCCGGAGGATTGGTGGCGGGCGAGCTGTCAAGTGCTGCGCCGGCTGGTGGAGCGGGCGCCCGCGCCGATCGAAGCGCTCGGCCTGACCGGCCAGATGCACGGCTCGGTATTCCTGGACGGCGACCAGCGGGTGATCCGCCCAGCGATCCTCTGGAATGATCAGCGTACCGCCGGGGAGTGCGCCGAGATCGAGCGCGCGGTCGGCGCCGAGCGGCTGCGCCGGATCGCCGGCAACCCGGCGCTCACCGGCTTTCAGGCGCCCAAAGTTCTCTGGCTGCGCCGTCACGAGCCGGACGCCTATGCCCGCCTTCGTTACCTGCTGCTGCCGAAGGACTTCGTGCGCCTTCGCCTGACCGGCGCACTCGCCAGCGACGCCTCCGACGCCGCCGGCACGCTGCTCCTCGACTTGGCGGCGCGCGATTGGTCGGACGAGATTCTGGATGCTCTCGCGATCCCGCGGGCTTGGCTGCCTCGGGTCTACGAGGGACCGGAGGTATCCGGCACCGTATCGCCCGAAGGCGCCGCGGCCACCGGACTGCCCGAAGGGCTGCCGGTCGTCGCTGGCGGCGGCGACAATGCCGCGGCGGCGGTCGGCTGTGGCGTGGTGCGTCCGGGCAAAGGCTTCGTCTCGCTCGGCACCTCGGGCGTGGTGTTCGTGCCGAGCGCGCGGCTCGAGATTGATCCGAGCGGTGCGCTGCACGCCTTCTGCCACGCGGTGCCGGGCCAGTACCACCTGATGGGCGTGGTGCTCTCGGCCGGTGGCAGCCTGCGCTGGTATCGGGACGTGATCGCCCGCGGGCGGCCCGAAGCCGCGTCCGAAGCCGGTCTGGACATCTACGAGGTGCTGCTGAGCCAGGCCGGCGAGATCGAGCCGGGCGCGGCGGGCCTGTTCTTCCTGCCCTATCTGGCCGGCGAGCGGACACCGCACATGGACCCGCACGCGCGCGCCGCCTGGATTGGGCTGACCTTAGCCCACGACCGCCGCCATCTGCTGCGCGCCCTGCTCGAGGGGGTGAGCTTTGCTCTCAAGGACTTGCTGGTCCTGATGCAGCGCCTCGGGGTCTCGCCGGACCTCCTCTATGCGGTCGGCGGCGGTGCGCGGGGTCGCGTCTGGCGTCAGCTTCTGGCGGCGGTGCTCGGGGTCCGGCTGCAACGCCTCGCGGTCGAGGAAGGGCCAGCGATGGGCGCAGCGCTGCTCGCCGCCGTCGGCGCCGGCGTCCATGCGGACGTCGAGGCGGCGGTTGCCGCGGCGGTTCGGACCGAAGGTCAACCCGAGCTGCCCGATCCCGAATTGACGAAGCGCTACGCGGAGCTGCACCAGCGCTTTAACCTTTTGTATCCGGCGCTCAAGCAGACTGGGCTCTGGTCCGGCCAATTCTGACGCGCCGTCGGTCGTCCGCGGCCGGGCGCGCCGGGCCAAGCCGCGGGATCGAGGCAGGTGCCGACACCGACCGACCGCCATCGAGGACTCGCGCGGTGACTTCCCACCGCGATCTGCTGATCGGGCTGAATGCCGGCGCCGCCGCAATCCGGGCGGTCGCGTTCGACGGCCGCGGCCGCGAGGTCGCCGCGGCCGAGCTGCCGATTCCGGTCGCATGGCGCGAGGACGGCGCGGCCGAGCAGGACCTCGGGCTTGTCTGGCAGCACGCAGCGCAGGCCCTCCGCCAGCTGGCCGACCAGACGCCGAGCTTGATGCGGCGAACCGCAGCGCTCGCGATCACTGGCGAGGCGGGCGGCACCTGGCTGATCGACGAAGATGGCGATCCGGTCGGGGCGGCAAGGCTGCCAATCGATGCCCGCGCGGCGACCGTCGTCCGAGAGTGGCGCCAGTCCGGGATCGCAAGCGAGATCTGCCAGATCACCGGCGTTGCACCCACTGCTGCCTCGCAGTCCGCCCAGGTCGCCTGGCTGCTGCGTTCGCGGCCCGAGGTCCTGGCCCAGGCGGGGACCGTGCTACATGGCAAGGACTGGCTCTACTATTGCTGCACCGGCGAGTGCGCCACCGATCCAGCGGAGGCGATCGGAACCTACGGCGATCTGCGCCGAGGCAACTACGACCGGCGCGTGCTCGAGCTGACCGGCCTTCTGGAACTCGAGGCCCTGCTGCCGGAAGTCACCGATGGCCGGCATCACCAGGGCGCGCTCGGTCGCGCCGCAGCCGCGGCGAGCGGGCTCCTGCCCGGCACGCCGGTCGTCCTCGGCCCGATTGATCAGATCGCTGCGGCGCTCGCCTCAGGCCTCGGCCCGGGACAAACGGAGATTGGCTGCACCATTCTTGGCGCCGCGGCCAGCCACATGCGGCTCGCCGACGATCGAGGGGGCGAGGGCGAGTTGCAGAGTGTCCTGCGCCTGCCGACCGGCGAGCTCGCGAGCATCGTATCCGGGGGGTCGGGCATGGCCGGGCTTCAATGGCTGATTGGAGCGTGCGAGCAACTGCTGGCCGATGCCGGGCTGATCGGCTTCTCGCGCGCCGAATTTGCCGGACTGCTGGAGCGGAAAGCTGCGGCAGCGCCGCCGCGGAGCTGCCGGTTCGCGCCGTTCGAGGCGGCCGCCGACGGTGCCGGGCAATGCCCGCCGTTCGCGCGGGCGGGCTTCCACGAGCTGTCCACACGAACCAGTCTGTATGGCATGATGCGCGCCGTCTACGAGACGCTCGCGATGGCGGCGCTCGACGGCTACGAGGCCCTGGGCGGTCGCCCGAGCGAGGTCCGCCTCGCTGGTGAAGGTAGTGGCAGCGCACTCTGCCGAGCGGTCATCGGGGCCTCTGTCGGCGTGCCGGTGCGGCCGCTGCACCGGCGTGATCCCGCAGCCGCCGGTGCGGCGCTGTTCGCCGCGGTCGCCCTCGGTCTTTACCGTGGATTCGAGGACGCCCGCGCGGTTTGGGTCGAGCCTCATTTGGGCGCGCCGGAGCCGCTCGACCCGGCTCTGGCCGCGATCTACGGACCGCCGCTCCAAGCCGTGCGGCGAGAGCTGTGATCGGACGGCGCTTCGACGCCATGGCGGCGCTCGCCGAGATCGGCTAGGAGGAAGAGAAGTCCACGGCATACGGGCCGGGCAAGCCGCGCCATGGAGGGGGCAATGAGTAGACTTGGGCTGGTCGGAGGTGCGCTCGCAGTCCTGGCCCTCGTCAACGGGACGGCGCTCGCGGATGAGTCGTACCGCGTGCGCGGCACGCTGACCGCAGTGGACGAGGGAACACTGACCGTCACGAACGACGATGAAGAGAAGCTCAAGTTCGTGCTGAGCGAAGATGCCAGGATCCTCGTCGTGAAGCCGGCGAAATTCAGAGATATCCAGTCCGGGCAATACGTCGGCGTGGCTTCAGTCGAGGCGAACGGTGAACGCATCGCGCTCGAAGTGCACATTTTCGGCGAGGATCTCCGCGGCACCGGCGAAGGGACGCATCCTTGGGATCTGATGAAGGAGCCCAACATGATGACTAACGCCACCGTCGCCGAGATCAAAGAGGTGAGTGCCGTCGAGCGGGTGCTGCGGCTGACTTACAAGCAAGGCGAGGGCGCCGGGCAGAGCCAGGGTGAGCAGACCATCCGGGTGCCGGATTTCGCCGACATCGTGTTCATGGAGAAGGCCCCAGACCGCAGCGCGCTCGTGCCCGGCCTGCCGGTGGTGCTGTTCGTCAAGGAAGCGAAACCCGAGCCGCCTGCAGCGCACGCCGTCGCGGTCGGGCTGGGCGCGAAGCCACCGATGTGACGCACCCAGCCTCGCTCCGGTAGTCAGTAACTCTGGCCGTTGGTGACGGCGCCCGGCAAGGGCAACGCGGCTTGGTGGGTATTGGTGGAGCCGATGGGATTCGAACCCACGACCTCGACGGTGCAAACGTCGCGCTCTCCCAATTGAGCTACGGCCCCGGTCCCGCGCTCCCCAATCCAATCATTGGATCGCGTGCGGTTGGTCGGACAGCTGGTGGAGCCGAGGGGAGTCGAACCCCCGACCTCTAGAGTGCGATTCTAGCGCTCTCCCATCTGAGCTACGGCCCCGCCACGGGAGCTTGTATGGTAAGCAGTGTCAGTGCTGTCAAGGGCTTGTCCGGGCGGCCGGCGACCGCGCGGGGCTGGCGGTCTGGCGGTCAGCTGCTATAGTCCGCTCCAACAGAATCGCCGGGTGCGGGCCGCTTAGCCGACCTGGCTGGTTTGGCCTCGCACAGGTTCTGACCCATGAACCCGTTTCACTGGCTCATCGACACCGTTCTCGAACTATA
Source organism: uncultured Alphaproteobacteria bacterium (assembly GCA_963815435.1). Classification (GTDB taxonomy): domain Bacteria; phylum Pseudomonadota; class Alphaproteobacteria; order Geminicoccales; family Geminicoccaceae; genus DATAOG01. The sequence continues at coordinate 399,251 of CAWFGZ010000001.1, read as the reverse complement.
CATCTGGGTGGTCATCGCTTCGGTCGTGCTCAGCTGGCTGGTTGCTTTCAACGTGATCAACACGCGCAACGCCTTCGTCAATCAGGTCGGGAGCTTTCTGCACCGCGCGACCGAGCCGGCACTGCGACCCATTCGTAATCTTCTGCCCAATCTGGGTGGTATCGACATCTCGCCCCTGATCCTCATTCTGCTTCTGGTGTTTGTCCGACGGCTGATCTGGCAGATGTTCGTTTGAGCGTCATGGTGTCGAAGTCGAATTGGCTGATCGGACGCCCCGACGGCGTCCGGCTGGTGGTCAAAGTGACGCCGCGCGCCGCGAAAGCCGTCGTCAAGGGGGTGGAAGTCGACGCCCGGGGTCAGGCTCACCTCGCCGTTCGCCTGACCGAGGCGCCGGATGGGGGCAAGGCCAATGCCGCGCTCATCAAGTTTCTGGCCAAGCGCTGGCGCCTGCCGCCGAGCGCCCTCCGGCTGGTGAGCGGCGCGAGCACGCGGCGCAAGGTGTTACACGTCCACGGCCCGGCGGACCCGTTGATCGACCGGCTTGAAGCGATCGATGGACTGGTGAGCGCCGGAACAAGGGGATGACGGCGCGCATCATCGACGGCAAGGCCGCGGCCGCAGCGCTTCGGGCCGAGGTCGCGGAGCAGGCGAAGGCCTTCTCGGCCCGGCACGGCCGGGCGCCCGGCCTGCGCGTGATCCTGCTCGGCGACAATCCGGCCAGTCGCGCCTATGTCCGGACCAAAGCGCGGATGGCGGAGGAGACCGGCGTCGATGGTCAACTGATCGCCTTGCCCCACGATGCGAGCGAGGCCGCCCTGCTCCGCCAGATCGAGACGCTCAACCACGACCCGACGGTCGATGGCATCCTGATCCAGCTGCCGCTGCCGGCGCAGGTCCGCGCCGCGCGGGTGCTCGAGACCATCGACCCGGCAAAGGACGTCGACGGCTTTCACCCGATCAATGTCGGCCGGCTGTTCTCGGCGAGCGGAGCGCTCGATCCGCGCCTGCTGGTGCCTTGCACGCCGATGGGTTGTCTGCTGCTGCTGCGCCGAGTCCTCGGCGATGACCTCACTGGCAGGCGAGCGATCGTCGTCGGCCGCTCGAACATCGTCGGCAAGCCGGTCGCGGCCCTTCTGCTGGCCGCCAACTGCACGGTGACCATCGCGCACTCGCGCACCGTGGATCTGCCGGGCGAATGCCGCCGCGCCGACATCCTGATCGCCGCGGTCGGTCGCGCCGAAATGGTGCGCGGCGACTGGATCAAGCCGGGCGCGGCCGTGATCGATGTCGGCATCAACCGGGTCGCGACCGAGGACGGCAAGAGCCGCCTCGTCGGCGACGTCGCTTTCGACGAAGCGGTCGAGGTTGCGGGCGCGATCACGCCGGTGCCGGGCGGGGTCGGGCCGATGACCGTGGCCTGCCTACTGCGCAACACCATTATAGCCGCGCACAATCGAAATTTCTGAGCTATCCTTGCCGGCAGCGGCAGGTTTGGAACGAGAGCTCGAACAGCCTATGACCATTGCCCCGCCCGCACGATCGGGCTCTGCCATATGAGCCGGCGGTCCTCGCGGACATGGATCGAACCGCTCAACTGACCCTCACTCAGCCGAGGAGCAGCAGTGCCTGCTTCGTCCGCTTCGGCAAGGCGGAGCTTGAGCAATCGATTCCGGAGCGCTTCGCGCGACAGGTGATACGCCATGGCGAGCGGCTGGCCGTCAAGTTTGGCCATGACCGCCTCAATTACCGGCAGCTGGACGAGCTCAGCAACCGGGTGGCGCGCGCGATCCTTGGGCAAAGGGGAAGCGACCCGGAGCCTGTGGTGCTTCTCGTTCGGCAGGGGCTGCCGCTCATAGCGGCCATCCTCGGAGCCCTCAAGGCCGGCAAGTTCTATGTGCCACTGGACCCGTCCGCTCCCGGCGCGGAACTCGGCCACCAGATCGATCACTGTCAGCCGTGCCTTCTCATCGCCGACGGCCAGAGCGAGGCCGTTGCCGCACGTTGTGCGGCCCCGTCACGACCGGTCCTGCGGCTCGACCGAATCGATGGCTCGGTTTCTGCAGAAGATCCGGGGTTGAGCATCTCACCGGACGCCTACGCCTACGTCTACTACACCTCGGGCTCGACCGGACGGGCCAAAGGGGTCGTCGACAGCCACCGCAACGTCCTGCATAACATCATGCGCTACACCAACGCGCTTGGCATCGGCGCGGACGACCAGCTCACTCTGCTGCAAGCCCCCATCTTCAGCGGTGCAGTGTCGAGCCTGTTCAGCGCCATGCTCAATGGTGCCGCGGTGTACCCCTTCGACTTAAATCGGCAATCGATTGGCGAGATCGCACGTGTGATCATCGAGGACCGGATTACGATCTGGCATTCGGTGCCGGCGATCTTCGAACGGTTGGTCGGAACCGGATCGACTTTCCCCAGTCTGCGACTGATTCGCCTGGAGGGCGATCAGGCCTCGCGCCGGCACATCGATCTGTTCAAGCAAGCATTCGGCCCGGACTGCGTACTGGTGAATGGTCTAGGTGCTACCGAAACGGGGATAACTCGGCAGTTCTTCGTCCGACACGGCACGAAAGTCCCGGGCAATACGGTGCCGCTCGGTTACGCAACCGAGGACATGGAGACCCTGATCCTCGACGAGACGGGCGAAGAAGCGTCGCGCGGTACGGTCGGCGAGATCGCTATCCGGAGCCGATATCTTGCCCTCGGCTACTGGTGCGACCGCGAGCGCACCGAGACGGCATTCTCTTCCCTGGACGAAGCCGCCGACACCCGGATCTACCGCACCGGTGATCTCGGTCGTCTCGGGGACGACGGCTGCCTCGAATATCTCGGACGCCGGAACTTCCGACTGAAGGTACGAGGACGCTGGGTCGAGACGGATGTGATCGAGGCGGCGCTGCAGAGCCTTGACTTGGTCAAGGACGCTGCGGTGCAAGCCTGCCAGGCAGGCCACGGCGCCGTGCAGCTGGTCGCCTATGTCGTGCCGGTCGACGGCGCCACGCCATCGACCAGCGAGCTGCGAACGAAGCTGGCGGAACAGCTCTCCGCAGATGCCCTGCCGTCGCGCTTCGTGCTGCTGGATCGGCTGCCGCTGAACGACAACTTCAAGGTTGACCGCAATGCGCTGCCGCACCCGGACAATGCAAGACCATGCGTTGGCACCCCGTTTGCGCAACCTCGCGATCCGATCGAGCTCGCGCTGGTCGAGATCTGGCGCGACGTCCTGGGGTTCGACCGGATCGGCATCCACGATCGGTTCTTCGAGTTGGGCGGCGACTCACTTCAGGCGTTGGAAATTGCCCACCTGATCGAACAGCAGATCGAGGCCGGGTTTGCGGTTTCGGACATCCTCGAAGCCGAGACGATCGCCGACATGGCGGAGCGAGTGCGTGCTGTGCGCCCGGCCAATTGCCTGGTGCCGATTCGCCCGGGCCGGGCGGGCGCCCCGTTGTTCTGCATCCACGATCAGTCCGGCGAGGTGCTGTGCTATCGGGAACTGGCCGAGCATCTGGATGGCGGTCGGCCCGTTTACGGACTGCGGGCGGTCGACCTCATGGCCGGCATCGTGCCGCCGGTCGAGCAGATTGCAGCGCGGTACATCGAGGCGATTCGACAGGTCCAGCCGCATGGACCCTATCTGCTCGCGGGCAACTGCTTCGGCGGCACGATCGCCTTCGAGATCGCCCAGCAGCTAGTCCGCGCCGAAGAGCGGGTTCCGCTGCTGCTTCTCTTGGATACCGCTTTCCCGATCGGTCGACTTCGGGAGGCTCGCGGCCGATTGAGCCGCTGGTGGTGGAAGCTGTCCGGCCGACCGGTGGGCGCGCAAGTGAGCTATTTGGGGCGAACGCTCCTGGCGCGAGTGACCAACCGGATCCGGGCGACGCCCGTGCGGTGCCGGGGCAGGCAGTCCGTGGCTCGGCGCCATGCCGCCATCGAGCGGGCCATGCGAGCCGTGGGGCAGCGGTACCAGCCGCAGCCTTACGAAGGGAGCGCCATGCTCGTTCGGATCGGCAGGCAGACCAATCAGGGTGGCTGGGAACGCCTCGTCAAGGAGCTTGAAGTGATCGAGCTGCCGGTGCAGTCAGGTCGACTGGACGCCGATGTCGTCCGCTCACCCTACGTCGACCAAGTCGCACAGCTGCTGCATCTTGCCCTGCAGCGCTGGGGCAAGGACGACCGCTTGGCGGACCGCTCCGTTCGCCAAGCCAGACGTCCTGTCCCATAAACATACCGTGTTCTCACGACCCAGCGCAGGCTGAGATGGCCGAGCATGTCCGACCAGGCAGCGTCGACGAGCTGAAGGACTTCGTCGCCTCGGCAGTCGCCGAGACGACACCGCTCGAGATCCTGGGCTCGGGTTCGAAGCGCTGTCTGGGCCGCCCGGTGGCGGCGGCGCACACGGTCAGCCTCGAGCGTCTCTCCGGTATCAGCCTCTACGAGCCCGAAGAGCTGGTCATGTCGGCCGCCTGCGGCACGCCACTCGCCGAAATCGAGGCCAGGCTCGCCGACAATCGCCAGCAACTCGCCTTCGAGCCGCCCGACTACGGCACGCTCCTCGGCGGTACGCCGGGCGCGGGCACGATCGGCGGTGTGTTCGCCTGCAATCTCTCGGGCTCCAGGCGTATCAAGGCGGGCGCCGCGCGCGACCATTTCCTTGGCGTGCAGGCGATCAACGGACGGGGCGAGCTGATCAAGTCCGGCGGCCGGGTGGTTAAGAACGTCACTGGCTATGACCTTTGCAAGCTGCTCGCCGGCAGCTTCGGCACGCTCGCGATCATGAACGAGCTGACCTTCAAGGTGCTGCCTGCGCCCGAGGAGACGCGCACCGTCCTGGTCGGCAGGCTCGAGCCCGCGGCGGCTTTCTCGGCACTGCGCACCGCCATGGCCAGCGCCTACGAGGTGGCCGGTGCCGCTTATCTGTCGGGCACGGCCGCGGCCCGCTCGCCCGTCGTCGACGTCGCCCGCGCGGGCTCCGGCGTAGGCCTGCTTCGGCTCGAGGGACCGGCGCCCTCGGTGCGCTATCGGGCCGACGCGCTGAGCGGGCTGCTCGGGCAACTTGGCGGTGCGCTCGAGCAGCTCGACGCCGCCTCGTCGCTCGAGCTCTGGCGGGAGATTGGCAGCGTCGGGCTCCTCGCGAGCGACGCGCGAGCGCTTTGGCGGATATCGACCCCGCCCGCGGCCGGCGCCGCCCTGATCGCGACAATCGAGCGGCAGCTCGAGGTCGAATGGCTGGCCGACTGGGCGGGCGGGCTGCTCTGGCTCGCCACGGACGATGGCGACGATGGCGGCGCGACGGCGATCCGGGCAGCGCTCGCCGGACCCGGCGGGCATGCCACCTTGATCCGCGGTGGTCCCGAGCTGCGTGCCGCCGTCCCGGTCTTTCAGCCGCAGGAGCCGGCTCTCGCTCGCCTGACCGCGCGGGTCAAGGAGAGTTTCGATCCCAAGGGGATTCTCAATCCTGGCCGGATGTACGCCGATCTCTAGCGACTGCGGGGGAATTGATGCGGCTGATGCGTCAGGGTATGGGTTTGCTGCTGGCACGGTCGATGGTCGTCGCCTGCCAGACGCCGCAGCCGGTCTACCAGCTCGAACGGTCCCGGACCTATGGCCAGAGCAAGGAGCAGATCTGGAACGACGTTCTGAGCTTCCTCAAGCAAAACGACATCACTGCAACGCGCGTTGACTTCGCAGGCGGCTTGATCGATGCCGCACGCACGCGTTACCAGGATGCCGGCTGGGCCGATTGCCCGATCCGCTGGGCGGTCGATCACAACAGCAACTCGAGCCGCCGAAGGAAAGCGCGACCGGTGGATCGCGACCTGGCGCTCGCGATCCAAGTGCGCGAGGCCGCGGGCGCAACCGACGTGACGCTCGATGCCCGCTTTCAGGAACAGCAGATCAATCCGTGGCGCAACCTGCCGTTCGATCAACCGTGTCGCTCCAAGGGCGTGCTCGAGAGGACCCTTTTGGACGCTCTTGGGCAGGCGAAGCCTGCCTCTTCGATCGGGAGCGATTGATTCGTCGCTCAGGTCGAATCTAAATACTTGTCGACAACCGGCAGATTTGTCTAATAATCGCCATGCTCCGCCTGCATCATTTCCCGCTTTGCCCGTTCTCCCGGAAGGTGCGCATCGTCCTGCACGAGAAGGAGGAGCGCGCCGAGCTGGAGACGGTCGAACCCTGGCATCACCAGCGGGAAATCGCAGCGCTCAATCCCGCGGCAGAGGTCCCGGTTCTGGAGGATCAAGGCCGGCTGATCATCGACAGCTGGGCGATCTGCGAATATCTCGACGAAACCCGCCCGGAACCGTGCCTGCTCGGTAAGAGCCCGCTCGAGCGTGCCGAGATCCGGCGCCTCGTCGCCTGGTTCGACATCAAGTTTGCGCGCGAGGTGACCGACCTCGTCTGGGGCGAGAAGCTGATCAAGCGGATCAAGGCGGCGACGCCGAATTCGAGCGCAGTGCGGACCGGTCTGACCAATATTCACGCCCATCTCGACTACATCGGTTTCCTCTTCGACCGAAGGAACTGGCTGGGCGGCGAAACCCTCAGCCTCGCCGACATCGCGGCCGCGGCGCAGCTCTCGGTGCTCGACTATCTGGGCGACGTGCCGTGGGATGGGCACCCCGGCGCCAAGGTCTGGTACGCGCGCATCAAGTCCCGACCAAGCTTCCGGCCGCTCCTTCAGGACCGCCAGCCCGGACTTAAGCCGGCACCGCACTACGACGATCTGGATTTCTGAGCCTGCTCTGCGGCCTGCGGTTGCTTCGAGGGGATCCAGGGTGGTAAGGAGGATTCCAGTATGTAAGGATATCGCTATGGCCAGAACCACGCTTACCAGCAAGGGCCAGATCACGCTCCCTAAGGAGATCAGGGAGCAGCTGGGCCTCAAGGCTGGGGTCAGGTTTGACTGCTATGTGGATCGGGACGGGCATGTGGTGCTCGTCCCCTTGACCGTGAAGCTCGAGGACCTGATCGGCATCCTGCCGGCCTCGAGAGCACCTTTGACGATCGAGGAGATCAACGAGGCGATCGTGCAGGCGGCCGTGGAGCGGGCGACACGCGGTCTTGAAGGGGGTTGATACCAACGTCCTGTTGCGGCTGATCACGGCGGATGATCCCGAGCAGATCGCCCGCTTGAGAAGCTACTTGCGACGAGAGCAGCAACACGCACCCTTCTGGATCAACCGCATCGTTATCTGCGAGCTGGTGTGGTCATTGATGACATCGTTCAAATTCGATCGTGACCGGGTGGCGGCGGTGGTCATGCTGCTCCTGCGCTCGGCTGAGGTGACGATCGAGGGGCACGCGGTTATCAGAGATGCGCTGTATCTGTTCCGGACCAGCCAAGCCGACTTTGCCGACTGCCTCATCGGGCTGTCCAATGGTTTGGCGGGCTGCGAGCGGACAGCGACTTTTGATCGGAGAGCAGCCCGGCTCGACGAGTTCGAGCTGATCTGACGGACGAGCGGCATGGCTCGTATTGGGCAGGCCGCGCGGCTATCTTACGGCCATGGTGGCGATCCTGGAACGACCCCCCGGCGCGCCTGTCGATCGGAGCGCGCCAGGGTCCGACATCCGCGAGCGGGCGCGCGCGCTCGGCTTCGATGTGGTGGGCTTTGCGGCCGCCGACTTGCCGCCATCGACGCAGCGCGCTTATCGCCGCTACATCGCCGAGGGACGCCAGGGCGACATGGCTTGGCTGGCACGCGATCCCGAGCGGCGTCAGAGCCCCAAAGCGCTTTGGCCCGAAGCACGGAGCGTGATCGTCCTCGGCATGAACTACGGGCCCGATGACGACCCGCTCGCGGTTCTCACGCAGCGCGCCTGCGGCGACATCTCGGTCTATGCCAGAAACCGCGACTACCACGATCTGATCAAGGGGCGTCTAAAGCAGCTCGCGGACTGGTTACACCGCGCCTTCGGAGCCACGGTCAAGGTGTGCGTCGACACCGCGCCGGTCCTGGAGAAACCGCTCGCCGAGCTGGCCGGCCTCGGCTGGCAGGGCAAGCACAGCAATCTGGTCTCGCGCGACTTCGGCTCCTGGCTGTTCCTGGGCGAGATTCTGACCGATCTGGCCCTTCCGCCGGATCTGCCCGAGACCGATCACTGTGGCAGGTGTCGGGCCTGCCTCGACATCTGCCCGACCGACGCCTTCCCGGCGCCCTATCAGCTCGATGCGCGCCGCTGCATCTCCTATCTGACGATCGAGCACAAGGAGCACATCGGCCGCGAGTTCCGCCGCGCGATCGGCAATCGCATCTATGGTTGCGACGACTGCCTCGCCGTCTGCCCCTGGAACAAATTTGCCCGCGCCGCGAGCGAAGCGAAGCTGAGGGCCCGACCCGAGCTGCGCGCGCCCGCGCTGGCCGAACTCGCCCGGCTCGACGACAGTGCGTTTCGCAAGCTCTTCGCCGGCTCGCCGGTCAAACGCACCGGGCGCGACCGCTTCGTGAGGAACGTCCTGATCGCGATCGGCAACAGCGGCGACCCTGCGCTCGCCAGAGTTGCCGAGGAGCGCCTTAGCGACGCCTCGCCCCTGGTGCGCGCGATGGCGGTGTGGGCGCTCTCCCAGCTGCTTCCGTCCGGAACCTTCGCCGAGCTCCAGAGAGGCCTCGCGCCCGGCGAGCCCGACCCTGCGGTGCGCGCCGAGTGGGAGGCATCGGCCTGAGGTGCCGGAGCGTCTGGCCCGGGTTCTGCTTGGGCACCCGCGCGATCCGCTCAGCCGAGAAACGCGGCAGAAGATCGCGCTCGTCGCGTTCCTCGCCTGGGTCGGGCTCGGCGCGGACGGCCTGTCCTCGGCCAATTACGGCCCGGCCGAAGCCTACATCGGCCTGCAGAGCCGCCCGGACCTGGGGCTGTTCGTTGCCGCCGCCACGATCGCCACCGTCTTCATCATCTCGCTCGGCTACAACCAGGTCATCGAGCTCTTCCCGACCGGCGGCGGTGGCTACAAGGTCGCGAGCCGGCTGCTCGGTCCCCATGCCGGGCTGGTCGCCGGCTGCGCGCTGATCGTCGACTACGTCCTGACCGTGGTGATCTCGGTGGCAGCGGGGGTGGACGCCCTCTTCAGCCTGCTGCCGCTCATGCCATGGTCCGTCAAGGCGGCTGCCGGCGCCTTCGTGATTGGTCTTCTGGTCTGGCTTAATCTGCGCGGCGTCAAAGAGACCGTGCTGGTTCTTATGCCGGTCTTCCTTGGCTTCCTGATCACCCATGGCGGCCTGGCGGTCGTTGGCCTCGCAGCCCACGAAAGGGGCATTGCCGATCAGGTGACGACCAGCTTCAACGCGCTTACGGACTTTGCCGGCCAGAGCGGCTGGCTCGTGGTCCTGGGGTTTCTGCTGCGCGCCTACTCCCTCGGCGCCGGCACCTACACGGGCATCGAGGCCATCTCGAACAATGTCCACATCCTGGTCGAGCCGCGCGTCCGGACCGGCAAGCTGGCCATGTTCTACATGGCCTTGAGCCTCGGTGGCCTATCGGCGGGGGCTGATGGTGCTCTATCTCCTTTGGGATGTGGCACCGGTCGCCGGCGAGACGCTGAATGCCACCGTATTTCGCACGGTGCTCTTGGACCCGGGCGTCTACGGCGGTGTCCTGGCCGGGCCTCTGCTCGCTGTGACCCTCGGTTTCGCAGCGGCGTTGCTGTTCATCGCGGCCAACACCGGTTTTCTGGGCGGGCCGGCCGTGCTGGCCAATATGGCGCTCGACCGCTGGGTGCCGCATCAGCTGAGCCTGTTGTCGACCCGTCTGGTCACCCACAACGGCATTCTCGCCATCGGCGTCACCAACATCATCGTGCTTGCCCTGACCAAAGCCAACGTCGGCCTTTTGGTCGTGCTTTACAGCATCAACGTGTTCATCACCTTCTTTCTGTCGCTGCTTGGCCTCAGCGTGTTCTGGTGGCAGCACCGCGGCCAAGCCGACCGCTGGCGGTCCCGGCTTACGCTCTCGAGCGTTGGCTGCGCCTTCACCTTCGGCATCCTGGTCATCCTCGTGTCGGAGAAGTTCAAGGCCGGGGGGTGGGCGACGCTGCTCGTCACCTGCGCACTTGCGGGGGCTGGTATCGCAATGCGACGGCACTATCTTGCGGTCGAGCAGCAGCTCGAAGAGGCCGAAAGGCAGTTTCGCCAGGCGCGCCCCGATATCGGTCCTGGACCGAAGGTGGATCCGAAGGCACCCACGGCGGTCTTCCTGGTCGGCTCCAGCCTTGCCACCGGCATGCACACCATGCTCTGGACGGCTCGGCTCTTCCCTAAGCACTTCCGCAACTTCGTCTTCGTCACGGTCGGCGAGGTTGATGCGGCCAGCTACGGTGGCGAGGAAGAACTGCGACGGATGCAGCGGGAGGTCGACGAGCGGCTGAACTACTACGTCTCGTTCTGCCGCTCGGCGGGAATTGCCAGCGTGGCGCGCAAAGGCTTTGGTACCGACGTGGTTGCCGAGCTGACCACACTCTGCGAGAAGGTGGCGGCGGATTTCCCGCAGGCCGTGTTCTTCGCCGGCCAGATGTTGTTCGAGCGGGACAACTGGGTGCTGCGCATGCTTCACGACAAGACCGCGCTTGCGATGCAACGGCGGCTGCATCTGCGTGGCCTGCAAATGATGATCCTGCCGATGATGGTTCAGGTTTGATGGACGGTCGCCGCCGGAAGCATCGATTGTGAGCGCCCGCCTGTTCTGCTTCGGTCTTGGCTACACGGCACTCGCGTTCGCTCGGACGCTGAAAGCCCAAGGCTGGCGGGTGGTCGGCACGACGCGCAGCGCCGCGAAGCAGGCGCAGCTCGCGGCTGAAGACATTGAGACTCACCTCTTCGAACGCGGCCGGTCGCTCGACGACCCCGCGGCGGCGCTCGCCGGCACGACTCATCTGCTGACCTCAATCGCGCCGGATGAAACCGGCGATCCGGTGCTCGATCACCACCTCGCCGATCTCGCGCATTGCCGCACGCTCGCCTGGGCAGGCTATCTGAGCACGACCGGGGTCTACGGCGATCGCGAGGGTGCCTGGGTCGACGAGGCCGATCCGGTCGCGCCGAGCCAGCCTCGCACCCGCCGCCGGGTCGTCGCCGAGGGCCGGTGGCTGGCGAGCGGCCTGCCGGTGCACGTGTTCCGGCTCGCCGGCATCTATGGTCCCGGCCAGGGGCGGAACGCGCTCGAAGCCGCCCGCGCCGGTACGGCGCGCCGCATCGTCAAGCCCGGTCAGATGTTCGGGCGCGTCCACGTCGACGACATCGTTCAGGTGCTGGACGCCTCGATGGCGAGGCCCGATCCCTGGGCCATCTACAATGTCGCCGACGACGCGCCAGCACCGCCGCAGGACGTGGTCGCGTACGCCTGCAAGCTCCTCGGCGTCGAGCCGCCGCCCGAGATCCCGTTTGAGGACGCCGACCTATCGGCGCTGGCGCGGAGCTTCTACGGCGATAACCGCCGGGTCTGTAACGCCCGCATCAAGGAGGAGCTCGGCGTCGTGCTCCGCTATCCCTCATATCGTGAAGGTCTGCGCGCGATTCGGGACCTCGAAGCGTCGACCGCCCGGCGCGGCCGAGCAACGTCAGCCATCGTCCTGGAGGAGACACCGTGAAGCGAAGGCGCGGAAGGCTCGTTTCGCTCGGCTGCCTGGTGGCGGTCTCCGTGCTTGCTGCGTGCGAGCCGCCCCAGAGCGCCACCTCAGCACCTGCCGCGTCGCCCGCGGAGTTGCCGTGGCAGGCGGCCACGCTGACGGTCGGCCGCGAGCCGCGACAGCACTTCGCCGGTTTCGGCTTCAGCTTCGAACTGAACAACCCGTATTCCCAGCTCAGCGAAGAGCGCAAGGCCGAGGTCGACCAGCTGCTGTTCAAGGATCTGAACGCGCGCATCGTGCGTCTCTGGTACACCACCGGCGATCCCACGCCGCTGCGCGACTTCTATCTGAAGAGCGGCATCATTCCGCACGCGCTCGCCAACGGGGTCACGGAACTGCTGCTCGCCCCCGGCAGTTATCTCGGCAGCCCTGAGAAGCAGGCGCGCGCTATCGCCTCGGACATCGCCACGATGCGCGATGACTACGGCATCCGGATCACGACCACGGGCGTGCTCAACGAGCCCGATGATGACCGCAAGCGCCTGCGGGTAAGCGACTATGTGCCCTTGACCATCGGGATGCGGCGTGAACTCGACGCGCGCGGACTCCAGAACGTCAAGACGATCGGCCCCGAGTTCGCGAGCGCCGATGATGGAGCCCTCAAGTGGTTCGATACGGTGGCGGCTGACCCGGTCGCGCTCGCCTCGTTCGACGCGCTCGGCACCCACTCGTACAACATGGCGGCCAACCCGGTGCTCGCGCAGCGCGTCCTCGTGCACCACAAACAGTACTGGATGACCGAGGCCGGTGGCGGCAACCTCAATGGCTCGGCCGAGTTTGACTACGCCTTCGCCGCGTCGGTCTCGTCCCGCTTCCTGAACGACCTCAACAACGCCGTCGATCACTGGATCTGGTTCATCGGCATGAGTCTACGGTACGCAGGATGTCTATCAGAAGCTGGTGATGTGCGAGGGTCTCTGCGCCCAGAATGGCCGCATCTACAAGAACTATGGCTACTATCACGTGCAGCAGATCACGTCGGCTTTTCTGCCGGGCACCGTCATGCGCCATGTGACCAGCGATCTGCCGCAATGGAAGGACCTGGTCTGGACCTACGGTCCGAAGCCGCCGGTCCAAACCGCGGCCGGCGTGCGCCCCGACGGGCGTTGGGCGCTCGCAGTGGTGGACGACACCCCGGGCGGCGGCTCGCCCCCGCGCTACAGCTGGGACCCGCCCACGAACTACCGGGTCACTCTCGACGTACCCGAACTGGCCGACGTGCAACGTCTCCGCTTTGATCTGTGTCGGACCAACACGCAGGTTGCCGTGCAGTGCGGCGAGACGCTCGATCTGATCAACGGCCGAGCGACCATCGACGTCACCAGCCTCGAGCTGATTACCCTGGTTGCCCAGAACCCGGTGCCTTGACTGCTGTCTGCGCGCGAATTTCCGCGCGGCAAGCGGCCTGTCGGATCAGGCGTCGGCCAGTCGCTCGATTGCCCCGATGATGCGGTCGATGTGCGGTGCACTCGAGAGCCGGTGGTCGCCGGCCTTGATCAGCTCGATGGTGACGTCGTCGGACTGAAAGCGCTCGGCCAAACGGAGCGAGGTCTCCCATGGCACGTCCGCGTCACGCTGGCCGTGCAGCAGGTGGACCGGGCACCCGATCGGAATCGGGGCACGCAGCAGGAGATGTCGTCGGCCATCTTCGATCAGCTTGCCCGTGACCGGATAGGGCCCGTTGCCATAGGCAGATGGCTGGAGCCAGTAGCCATCGGTGGCGAGCTGCCGGCGCTGCTCGTCGGTGGCCTGCGCCAGGAGCAGATCCTCGGTGAAGTCCGGCGCCGCAGCGATGCCGATCAGCCCATGGATGCGATCGGGCCGGGCGAGTGCCAGGAGCAGCATGATCCACCCGCCCATGCTCGAGCCCACGATGATCGGGGGCCCCTCGATCACCTGATCGACGATCGCCAGGGCGTCCGCAGTCCAACCGCCGATCGTGCCGTCTTCGAAGCGGCCACTGGAGACGCCGTGACCGGCGTAGTCGAAGCGGACATATTGTCGACCCGTGTCACGGCAATGACGCTCGAGGGCCAAGGCCTTGGTGCCGGTCATGTCGGAGGTGAAGCCGCCGCAGAACAGTACACCCGGAGTCCTGCCAGCCGTATGGCGATAGGCCAGCCGAGCGCCTGTGGCGTCCCGCAAGAAGGTTGACTCGGTCAAAGGCCAAATCCGGTTTGCTCGCGTCGCCATCCATGGTAGCACCGGAGCCGGTAGTGGCCAACGCGCCGGCATCCGTCCAGGCGCGGCGGCTCACGACCTTCGGTCACGCAAGAATGAACGACATCGCCAATCAAGCCCGGGTGGAGCAGGCAGCCGAGGCTGCCGGGGGACCGGTCGTCCTGCAGGTCGTGCCGCAGCTCGGCGGGGGCGGCCTCGAGCGGGGTACGATCGATCTGGCACGCTACCTCGTCCGTCAAGGCTGGCGGGCGCTGGTCGTATCGGCCGGCGGCTCCGAGGAAGCCGAGCTCCAGGCGATCGGGGCGACCAGCCTCCAGCTGCCGCTACGCGCCAAGAACCCGTTCACCATCCGGGCTAACGTCGGCCGCCTCCAGCGTCTGATCCGCGAGCATGGCGTGCAGCTGGTCCATGCCCGCTCCCGGGCTTCAGCCTGGAGCGCCTACTACGCGGCCAAACGCTGCAAAGTGCCCTTCGTCACCACTTTTCACGGCATCTATCAGGGCAGCGGCGGTTTCTTCAAGCGACGCTATAATGCGATCATGGCCAAGGGTGAGCGTGTGATCGCGATCTCCGACTATGTGGCCGAGCATGTCCGCGAGCGCTACCAGGTGCCGCCCGCGCGGCTGCGGGTGATCCGGCGCGGCGTCGACATCGAGCAGTTTGATCCTGCGGCGGTTGCGCAGGGACGCGTGGCGACCCTGGCCGAACGCTGGCGCCTCGAGCGGGGGACCAAAACGGTCATGTTGCCCGGGCGTATCACCCGTCGCAAAGGTCACACGCTGCTGCTGCGAGCGATCGAACGGCTGCCGCGGCGCAACTTCGTCTGCCTCATGGTCGGCGAGCTCGAGGGCGGCTCCAGTTATCCGGGCGAGGTCGAAGGCCTGATCGGGGCGATCGGCCTGCGCGACGTGGTGCGCCTGGTCGGCGCTTGCGACGACATGCCAGCCGCCCTGATGCTCGCCGACGTCGTGGTCGTGCCGTCGACCCTCGTGCCCGAGCCGTTCGGCCGGGTCTCGGTCGAGGCGCAGGCGATGGGCAAGCCCGTAATCGCGACCGATGTCGGTGGGCTTGGCGAAACCCTGATGCCGGCTGCGACCGGCTGGCTGGTGCCACCCGATGATGTCGACGAGCTGGCCCGCGCTCTGCAGCTGGCGCTGGCGATGCCGGAGGACGCCCGCGCCCGGCTCGCGGTTCGGGCGCGCCGCTTCGTGATGCGCAATTACACTCTTGAGCAAATGGGCAAGGCCACCCTCGACGTCTATCGCGAGTTGCTCGAGGGCTACCGCCCGGAGTCCGATTTCGGGCGACGTCCTGGACGCCGCGGCCTGAGCGCAGCCGCGGGCCGACCGCTTGACAGCAATTGTGCAGCGCCGCATTGTCCGCCGCCGGCCAGACCTTATCTGAAACCGTAGAGACCACAGAGGAGACGGGGTCGGATGAACACCGCCTTGCCCGAACGCGCGGTCGACAGGCCCGCGGGCGCGGTACGGGTCACTCTGCCAGATGGCAGCGAGCGGCGGTTGCCGCGCGGGGTGACCGGGACCGAGCTTGCGGCGGCGATCGGCCCGGGTCTGGCCAAGGCGGCCGCGGTCATGGAGGTGAACGGCGAGCTCTGGGACCTGGAGCGCGAGTTGCCGGACGGGGCGCGGGTCCGTTTCATCCGCTATCAGGACGAGGCGGCGCTGCCTGTCATCCGCCATGACTGCGCCCACGTGATGGCCGAGGCGGTCCAGGATCTCTATCCCGGCACGCAGGTCACGATCGGGCCGCCGATCGATGACGGCTTCTACTACGACTTCGCCCGCAACGAGCCGTTCTCGCCCGAGGACCTCGAGCGGATCGAGGCGCGGATGGCCGAGATCATCCAGGCCGACAAGACGTTTCGCCGCGAGGTCGTGAGCCGGGACGAAGCGCGCCGGCGCTTCGAGGCGCTGGGCGAGAGCTACAAGCTGCAGCTGCTCGACGACATCCCGGCCGACGAGCCGATCACCCTCTACCACCAGGGTCGCTGGTTCGACCTCTGCCGCGGGCCGCACGGGCCGTCAACCGGGCGGATCGGCGCGTTCAAGCTGACCAAGCTCGCCGGGCGCCTATTGGCGTGGCGACAGCCGCAACGCCATGCTGCAGCGCATCTATGGCACGGCCTGGGCGAGCCGAAAGCAGCTCGACGACTATCTGCATCGCCTCGAGGAGGCCGAGCGGCGCGATCACCGCCGGCTCGGCAGGGAGCTCGACCTGTTCCACTTCCAGGAGGAAGCCGCCGGCGCGGCGTTCTGGCACCCCAAAGGCTGGACTCTCTATCGCGAGATCGAGAGCTATGTCCGGCGCCGTCTCGATGCCGCTGGCTATGTCGAGGTGCGGACGCCCCAGTTGCTCGATCGGGCGCTCTGGGAAGCCTCCGGCCACTGGGAGAAGTTCGGCGAGCACATGTTCGCGCTCGAGGCCGAGCACAAGACCCTCGCGCTCAAGCCGATGAACTGCCCGGCCCACGTGCAGATCTTCAACCAGCGCCTGCACAGCTACCGCGATCTGCCGCTCCGGATGGCCGAGTTCGGCTCCTGCCACCGCAACGAGCCCTCGGGTGCCCTGCACGGGCTGATGCGGGTGCGCGCCTTCACTCAGGACGATGCCCACATCTTCTGCACGCCCGAGCAGATCACCGACGAAACCATCGCGGTCTGCGATTTGCTCAAGCGCGTGTATCGCGACTTCGGGTTCGACGAACGTGTTCGTCCGCTACGCCGACCGGCCGCCGGTCCGGGCGGGCGAGGATGCGATCTGGGACCGCGCGGAGCAGGCGCTCCGCGATGCCATCGAGGCCGCAGGGCTCGAGACCGAGCTCAATCCGGGCGAGGGCGCGTTCTACGGCCCCAAGCTCGAGTTCGTCCTGCGCGATGCGATCGGGCGCGAGTGGCAGTGCGGCACCCATCAGGTCGACTTCGTCCTGCCCGAGCGGCTCAACGCCAGCTACATCGCCGAAGACGGGCAAAAGCACCGTCCGGTGATGCTGCACCGCGCGATCCTCGGCTCGATGGAGCGCTTCATCGGCATCCTGATCGAGCAATACGCGGGCAAGCTGCCACCCTGGCTCGCGCCGGTGCAGGCCGTCGTTGCGACCATCACCAACGATTTCGACGATTACGCGCGCAAGGTTGGCGACGCGCTCGCCAGGGCCGGGATCCGCCACGAGCTCGACCTCGGCAGCGACAAGATCGGCTACAAGGTTCGGCAGCACTCGCTCGCCAAAGTGCCCTGGATCGTCGCGGTCGGCGGCGCGCGAGGCCGAGCTTGGCACCGTTTCGCTCCGCCGGCTCGGCCAACAAAAGCAAGAATCCCTTGCTCTGGACGAAGCGGTGGCGTTATTTGTCGGTGAATCGCGACCGCCGGATCTCGCCTGAGGGTCGTCGTCGACGACAAAGTCCAGCCCACGACCAGTGAGCGGGCTGCGGCGCCAGGCGCGGGGTCGCGGTTTACGGGTTCGCAACGCGAGGAGGGTACTACGGCTCGAATGGCATCTACGGCCCGGCGCGAGAAGACTATCGAATTAACGATCGCATCGAGGTCCCGGAAGTCCGTCTGATCGACGAAGCAGGCGATATGATGGGCGTCGTATCGCTGCCGAAGCTCTGGGACGCGCCGAGAACGTCGGTCTCGATCTGGTCGAGGTCTCGCCGTCCGCCGACCCCCCTGTCTGCAAAATTCTCGACTACGGCAAGTTCAAATACGAAGCGCAAAAGAAAGCAAATGCAGCCCGCAAGAAACAGCGGGTAATCGAAGTCAAAGAAATCAAGATGCGTCCGAATATCGATGACAACGATTACAACATCAAGATGCGCAAGATCCATCAGTTTCTGGGCGAAGGCGATAAGGTCAAGGTGACGCTGCGGTTCCGCGGGCGCGAGCTGGCGCATCAGGACCTCGCGATGAATCTGCTGACCCGGCTGCGCGACGAGGTCGGCGAGCAGGCCAAGATCGAGCAATTCCCGCGCATGGAGGGGCGCCAGATGGTCATGATCATGGCGCCGGCCAAGTAGCCGCCCGGTCGACGGCGAAGCGGCGCCCGGGGCCGCGGCACACCGGGAGGATCCCTATGGCGAGATCCGACAATCAGGACGCCGAGCTGGCGGCGTTGCTGGCCGCAAGCGGGGTTCGGCGCGAGCGCGGCGGAGGTGCGCGCGTTGCTCGAGGGGGTCGTGGCGGCACCCGAGGCTTCGTGCCCGATGCCTGGCTCGACCTGATCGCCCCGCCGGACGCCACCGAGCTGCGTGCCCATCTGCGCCGCCTCAAAGCCGATCTTGCTGCAGCCGAGCGGCCGGAGCCGCCGGTCACCGAGCGGCTGGCGCGTCTGCGCCAGATCCTGGCCGAGCGCCGGGTCGACGGGCTGATCCTGCCGCTCACCGACGAGCACCGAAGCGAATATCTGCCCGCCTGCGCGCAACGCCTCACCTGGCTGACCGGCTTCACCGGCTCGGCCGGCCTCCTGATCGTCCTGCCGGAGCGCGCCGCCCTGTTCGTCGACGGCCGCTACACGGTCCAGGCAACGGCGGAGGTCGATCCCGCCTGTTCGAGCGCCACCACCTCATCGAGGAGCCTCCGGCGAAGTGGCTCGGCGAGCAGCTCGCAGCGGCCAGCGCATCGGCTTCGATCCGCGCCTCCACACCAAGCCCGAGGTCGAGCGCTATCGCCGGCCTGCGCCAAGGCGGACGCCGAGCTGGTGCCGCTCGAGAGCAATCCGGTCGATGCGATCTGGACGACGCCGGCCGCCGCCGCCGATTGCGCCGGTGGACTCCTCGATGAGCGCCTATGCGGGCGAGTTCGAGCGCCGCCAAGCGCGCGCCTCGGGCCGAGCTGACCAAGGCCGGCGCCGACGTCGCGGTGCTGACGGCGACCGATTCGATCGCCTGGCTCTTAACCTGCGCGGCGGCGACGTGCCCTTCAACCCGCTGGTCCTGAGCTTCGCCCTGCTCCATGCCGACGGCGGCGTCGAGCTGTTCCTCGACCCCCGAAAGCTCGGCCCCCGGGCAGAGCCTCGGCAACGAGGTCTCGATCCAGCCGATCGCGAGCTTCGACGATGCGCTCGGTCGTCTCGGCGACCCGCAGCGGCGGGTTCTGGTCGACCCGCACGTCACCAGCGTGGCGTGATCGCCCGGCTGCAAGCCGCCGGCGCCCGCGTGATCGAGGGCGACGAGCCCTGCATCCTCGCCAAGGCGTGCAAGAACCGATCGAGCTCGAGGGCGCGCGCGACGCCCAGATCAGCGCGACGGCGCGGCGGTCTGCCGCTTCCTCTGCTGGCTCGATGACGAGGATCGGCCGCCGCGCGGTCGACCGAACTCGAGCGCCGCGCGGCATCTCGAGGCGGAGCGCCGGCACGATCCCCTCTATCGCGGGCCCAGCTTCGAGACCATCTCGGCCGCGGGCCCGAACGCGGCGCTGCCGCACTACCGGGTCACCGAGGCGACCAACCGGACGATCGAGCAGGGATCGGTCTACCTCGTCGACTCCGGCGGCCAGTATCTCGACGCGACCACCGATATCACGCGCACCGTCGCGGTCGGTGAGCCGCACGCCGGAGATGCGCCGGCATTTTACCCTGGTCCTGAAAGGCCACATCGCGATCGCCCGGGCGCTGTTCCCGCGCGGGACCAGCGGCGCGCAGCTGGACAGCTTCGCGCGCCACGCGCTGTGGCAGGCTGGCCTCGACTTCGACCACGGCACCGGCCACGGCATCGGCAGCTACCTCTGCGTCCACGAGGGCCCGCAGCGGATCGCCAAGACCGGCACCGCGCCGCTCAAGCCCCGGCATGATCGTCTCGAACGAGCCCGGCTACTACCGGAGCGGCGATTACGGCATCCGGACGGAGAACCTGGTGATCGTCGGGCCGCGCGCGACACCGCCCGGCGGCGAGCGCGAGATGCTACGGTTTCGAGACCGTAACCCGGGCGCCGATCGATCGCCGGCTGATCCTGACGGATCTTCTCGACGCCGAGGAGCGCGCCTGGCTCGACAACTACCACGCCCGGGTGCGGGCCGACCTGATCGACCTCCTCGACCCCGCGACCATCGCCTGGCTTGTGGCGGCCACGGCGCCTCTATAGGCCTGAAGCGCCCGCTCAGCGCCTCACCAGGCTGATCACCCGATGCCACCAGCCGGCCGCCTTGGCTCTCGGCGGCTCGATCAGCCCGCCCGCCTTGGGGTAGCGCTCCCGCAGCTGGTCGAGCAGACGCTGCGCCCAGGCCGCTACTTCGGCCAGGATCAGCAGGCCGACCGAACAGGAACAGGATGCCCTGCAGGATCGGCAGAAACAGGCCGAGCACGCCGAGCGCCAGAAAGCCGTAGCCGACGGCCGGGATGAAGATCGGCTTTCAGCGCCGCCCCCGCATGTCCCGCCATTCGGCCTCGCTCAGCATCGCGCACGCCGAGCTCCGCCGCCTTCCTGGCCTTGGAGCCGGCATCGGCGCCGACCACGACGAAGTCGGTCTTGCTCGATACCGAGCCCGCCACCTTGGCGCCGAGCGCCTCGGCGGTCGCCTTGGCCTCGGCCCGGGTCATGCGTCTCGAGGCGTGCCGGTGAACACCAACGTCTTTCCGGCGAGCGGCGAGGCGCCGGTCGTGGCCGCTGCCATCGCCTCGACCTCGATCTGCGCGCCAAGATCCTCGAGCGCCGCCAGATTGTGCCTCCTCGGAAGAACTCCTGCATCGCCTCGGTGACCGCCGGACCCATGCCATCGATGTTGTCGAGCTCGGCGCGCACCTCATGGTCGCCCGCGCCGCCGCATTTCATCGCCTCGCACCAGCCGGCGAGGCCGCCGATAGTGGCGGGCGAGCAGGCGCGCGTTGACCTCGCCGACGAACCGGATGCCGAGCGCGTTGATGAACCGATCGAGCGGGATCTTGCGGCGTGCCTCGATCGCCCGCCCGCAGATTCTCGACCTTCTTCTCGCCCCAGCCCTGCAGCTCCTCCAGCCCCTCGAGCAGGGCGGAGTCCTCCGCGAGGCGGAACAGATCGGCCGGGCGGCGTGACCAGCTCCGGCTTCGAGCAGCTGCGGCACCTGCTTGCGCCCGAGCCCTTCGATGTCGAAGGCGTCGCGGCGACGAAATGTCGAAGCCGCTCGGTGATCTGCGCCGCGCAGATCAGGCCGCCGGTGCAGCGGCGCACGGCCTCGCCCTCGCGGCCGCACCGCGAGGCTGCCGCAGACCGGGCAGTGATCGGGAAACCGATACGGCTCGGTTCCCTCGCGGCCGCCGCTCGAGCCGCACCTCGACCACCTGCGGGATGACGTCGCCCGCCCGCTGGATGACCACCGTGTCGCCGACCCGGATGTCCTTGCTTCGATGTAGTCCTGATTGTGCAGGGTCGCGCGGGCGACCACCACGCCGCCGACGGTCACCGGGCGCAGATCGGCGACCGGGGTGATCGCGCCGGTGCGGCCGACCTGGACTCCGATCTTCTCGCACCACGGTCTCGGCCTGCTCGGCGGCGAACTTGTAGGCGATCGCCCAGCGCGGCGCCCGGCCGGCGAAGCCCAGGCGGCGCTGCTAGTCGATCCGGTCGACCTTGATGACCACGCCGTCGATGTCGTAGCCCAGCTCGAAGCGCCGTTCGGCGCGAGCCGGCGTGACAGTCGAGCAGGTCCGCCTCGTCCTGGATCGACTCGACCAGCGGGTTGACCCGGAACCCATGGCCTTGAGCCCTTCGAGAAAGCCCGTAGGTGCCCTCGATCGCGGGTCGGCCTCGCCCCAGCCCTAGGCGAAGAAGCGCAGCGGGCGCCTGGCGGTGATGGTAGAGTCGAGCTGGCGGAGCGAGCCCGCGGCGGCGTTGCGTGGATTGGCGAAGAGCGGCTCGCCCGCCGCCTCGCGCTCGCGTTGAGCGCCTGGAAGTCCGCCCGCTCCATATAGACCTCGCCGCGGACCTCGAGCAGCGGCGGCGGAGCGTCGGCCGCCAGACGCTGCGGAATGTCGCGGATCGTGCGCAAGTTCGGCGTGACGTCCTCGCCCACGGTGCCGTCGCCCCGCGTCGCGCCGCGCACCAAAAGGCCCTGCTCGTAGCGCAGGCTCGACGACAGGCCGTCGATCTTGGGCTCGGCGACCACGGGTCAGGGCGCGTCCTCGGCCAGGTTGAGGAACCGCCGCACGCGGCGCAGGAACTCGACCACCTCGTCGCCGTCCATCGCGTTGTCGAGCGACAGCATCGGCACCCGGTGGCGGACCTTGCCGAAGTCCTCGACCGGCGGCGCGCCGACCCGATGCGACGGGCTGTCGGCCCGGACCAGGTCGGGAAAGCGCGCCTCGATCGCCTGGTTGCGCCGGCGCAGCCGGTCGTAGTCGGCATCCGAGATTTCGGGCGCGTCCTCGCGGTAGTAGAGCCGGTCGTGACGCGCGATCTCGGCAGCGAGGAAGGCGAGCTCCGCCGCCGCCTGCTCCGGGCTCAGCCGCTCAGGTGGGATCTCGAAGGTTGCGGGCCGCACCCCGGGACGCTCGCTCAGGCCGACTGGACGATCAGGCTGTGAGCGGCGGCACGCGCCGCCTCGGTGATCGTAGCGCCGGCGAGCATGCGGGCGATCTCCTCCCGTCGTCCGGCGTCCGAAAGGGGCACGGCCGACACCAGGGCCCGGCCACTCTCGAGGGTCTTCTCGACCCGCCAGTGATGATCGGCGCGCGCGGCGACCTGCGGCGCGTGGGTCACGACCAGCACCTGGACGGCCTGACCGAGCCGCGCCAGGCGTTCACCGACCGCATCGGCGGTGGCGCCGCCGATCCCGGTGTCGACCTCGTCGAACACCAGGCAAGGGGTCGAGCCGAGCCGGGCGAGAACGACCTTGAGCGCCAGCATCAGGCGGGCCAGCTCGCCGCCCGAAGCGATCCTGGCGAGCGGGCCGAGCTCCTGACCTGGGTTGGTCGCGATCTCGAAGGCGACCCGCTCGGCGCCCTCGGCAGACCACTCCGCCTCGGGCAGTGGCATCAGGCGAGTCTGCAAAGCGCGCCTTGTCGAGCTTCAGCGGGGCCAGCTCGGCCATCACCGCCTGGCTCAGACGGCTCGCCGCAGCACCGCGCCGTTTCGAGAGTTGGGCGGCGCCCTCGACGAAGGCGGTCCGCGCCGCGCTCGCCGCTCGTGCAGCTTCCTCGAGTCGCTCGCCTCCTGCCTCGATCCCGGTGAGGCGGGCCGCAATTTCGTCGCGGAGCGCAGCGAGGCCGTCGACCGTCACTTGGTGCTTGCGGGCGGCGGCCCGGAGCGCGAACAGCCGCTCCTCCACCGTCTCCAGGCGATCGCCGTCCAGCTCGAGCTCGCGTCCGGCCCGCTCCAGGAGCGAGATGGCCTCCTCGAGCTCGACCCGGGTTCGCTCGAGCGCGGCCGCGGCGGGCTCGAGGAGCGCCCCGCCGCGGGTCGCCGCCCGCTCGATCGAGCGCTGCGCGCCGCCGAGTTGCTGCTCGATCCCGCTCTCGCCGCGCAGCACCGCCAGGGCCTCGGCGATCGCCTGGCCAAGCTTCTCCCGGTTCATCAGGCGGGTGCGCAGCTCGGCCAGCGTCTCCTCCTCGCCCGGGCTGGGCGCAAGCTCATCGAGCTCGGCGAGGACGTGGCGCCAATAGACCTCCTCGCTCGCAGCCCGCTCGACCTCCGTGGCGATCTGGCGGCGCGTGTCCTCGGCTTCGCGCCAGCGCCGATAGGTCGCGCGCAGAGCCCCGACCGCGCCGTCGAGCTGGCCGTAGGCGTCAAGCAGCCGGCGTTGCATCGCCGGCTCGAGGAGCGCCTGCTGTTCATGCTGGCCGTGCACTTCGACCAGGAGATCACCGAGGCGACGCAGCAGGCCGGTGCTGACCGGCTGATCGTTGACGAAGGCGCGCGAGCCGCCGTCCGCGGCCAGAACGCGGCGGAGAACGAGGGGATCTTCGGCTTCGATGCCATGCTCGGCCAGCAGAGCCGCGATCAGGGCGTCGTCGGGCTGGACGAAGACTGCGGTCACCGACGCCTGGCCAGCGCCCCTACGAACCAGCGCGCGATCGGCGCGCCGACCGAGCGCCAGCCCGAGGGCGTCGAGCAGGATCGATTTGCCGGCGCCGGTTTCGCCGGTCAGCACGCACAGGCCTCCGGCCAGCTCGAGATCGAGCCGTTCGATCAGGACGATGTCGCGGATCGCCAGGCTGGTCAGCATGTCGCGGGTCGATCGACTACGGCGGGCCGGGTGCCCAAAGCGCCCGACCCGGGTCCTCGCTCACCGGCCGGCCCCGTTGACCAGCGCATAGCTGTCCTGATACCAGCTGCTGCTCGGAAAGTTGTAGCCGAGAACCGCCGCCGTGCGGCGCGCCTCGTCGTCGACGCCGAGCGCCATATAGGCCTCGGTCAGCCGGAGCAAGGCCTCGGGTACGTGGGTCGTGGTCTGGTAGTTCTCGACCACGTTGCGGAAGCGGTTGATCGCCGCGAGGTAGTTACCCCGGCGCAGGTAGTAGCGGCCGATCGCCATCTCCTTGCCGGCCAGATGGTCGCGAGCGAGATCGACCTTGAGCTGAGCATCGCGGGCATACCGGCTGTCCGGAAAGCGCCGGATCAACTCTTGGAAAGCGTCGAGCGCGTCCTGGGTCATCTTCTGGTCGCGGCCGACATCCGAGATCTGCTCGTAATAGCTCACCCCGATCAGGTAGTAGGCGTACGCCACATCCTTGTTGCCGGGATGGAGATCAATGAACCGCCGCGCCGCGCTGACCGCCTCGTCGTAGGCGTTGGCCAGATAGTAAGCGTAGGCTGACATCAGCTGGGCGCGTGTCGCCCATTCCGAGTAAGGGTGCTGGCGCTCGACCTCCTCGAAGGCCTGGCCGGCCTTTCGGTCATCGCCCTTTTGCAAGAGATCGAACGCCTGATTGTACAGCTCGTCGACCGGGCGCTCGACGTATTCGTCTTGCTTTGCTCCGGAGCAGGCGGCGAGCGCGAGCGCGGTAAAAACCAGGGCGCACGCCGGGCGTCGCCAGCGATCGGAACCGGGCAGCCTGTCGAGCATTACGGGCGACAACATTGGGTGGCGTGGCGAGGCTGTCAAGCGGCGCGGCGGGTGCGGCAGCAGGTCGGGCATTCGCCACTCGCAATGGTAGCGGAGGTCGTCGTTCTTGCGCCCGATCCCAGCAAATTCTAGACTCCGGCGCGCCCGCCTGGCGACCATGAAACAACGACCGCATGCCCCCGACGCCCGCCGGATGGCATGCCCTGCCTCGATAGGGAACGCGATGGGCAGTCGGAGCAGGCGCATCGACCAGTACGTCGGCGAGCGCATTAGGTTACGCCGCACCGAGCTCGGCCTCACTCAAGAACGGCTCGCCGACGCTTTGGACGTATCCTACCAGCAGGTTCAGAAATACGAGACCGGCGCGAACCGCATCAGTGCCGGACGGATCTACGAGATCGCACGCAAGCTTGACGTCGAGGTCGGCTACTTCTTTCAGGGACTCGATGTCGACCTGGAGCACAGCACAGCACCGCTCGAACATGGCGGCCGGCAACGATCAGCGATCGAGCTGGTACGCAAGTTCGCCCAAATCACCGATCCCGAGATCCGCGCCGCAATTGCCGGCCTGGTGAAGACGATCGTGGATCGCGAATTCGGCGACTGAGCGGCCCGACCCGATCGAGCGCGGCTCAGGCGCCCGCCGCTTGGCGCACCGGCCATTCCGGCTCGAGTGTGCCGCCGCCTTCGACCACGCGCCAAGCCGTCGGGTCCGCGAACAATGCCCGCAGCAGCTTGTTGTGCATGGTGTGCCCGGCACAGCGCCCGATGAAGCGGCCGATCAGCTGTCCGCCGGCCAGGTAGAGATCGCCAATGCTGTCGAGCACCTTGTGTCGGACGAACTCGTCAGGAAAGCGCAGACCGTCCTTGTTCAGGACCCGCTCCCGACTGACGACCACGGCATTCTTGAGCGAGCCGCCCAACGCCAGGCCGCGCGACCAAAGCTCCTCGACCCTCTCGGCAAAGCCAAAGGTACGGGCGCGGGCAATATCGGCCTTGAACCGATCCCCGCTGAAGCGGATGCGCATCGCCTGACTATGGATCAGCGGGTGGTCGAACTGAATCTCGCAATCGAGCTCGAAGCCGTCGGCCGGCTCGAGTTGCGCGCTGTTGCCGTGCGCCTCGACGGTTACCGGCTTCAGCACTTCAATCAGACGGCGTGGCCGGCTCTGCTCGACGACCCCGGCACATTCAATCAGAAACACGAACGGCTCGGCGCTGCCGTCCATGATCGGCAGCTCCGGTCCTCCGACCTCGACCAGCACGTTGTCGATCTCGCAAATGGCGAGCGAGGCCATCAGGTGCTCGACGGTTGCAACCATGACACCGCCCGACTGCCCGAGCGTCGTGCACATTGTGGTGTCGCAGACCTGATCGAAGCGGGCATGCAGCGGGTGGGCGTCTGCCCGGTCGTAGCGCAGGAAGCGGATGCCGCTATCGACTTCCGCCGGCTGCAATGTCAGCGAGACCCGGGCGCCAGTGTGCAGACCGGTGCCGACACAACCAATGGGATTGCGCAGGGTGCGCTGGACCTGAGGATGGCGCTTCGCGTTCGGCGGGCAGCGCTTCAAGTGGGTTCCTTCCGTTGTTTGCCTGCCGCCCGGCCGCTCCGAGCGCCACCCCCTGCGCGGGCCCGGTCACGCGACGGATCGAGAGCCACAAAATGGGCCTCCAGATCAGGCTAGCAACCCGGTCTGGAGGCCTCCAATCACACTTGGTTACAGTTTGTTACAACCGAACCTTGAGAACGAGACTGAATGTCTCTCGAGCTACCGGCGCAAGAAGGCCGGAATGTCGTAGGTCGGATCCTCCTCGGCAACCGACACGCGCGGCTCGGCGGCCTCGATACTCGCCAGAGCCGCTGCCCCGACCCGCTCCTGGCGGTGCCGGAAGGTCGACGTCATCCGCTCGAACAGACTGGGCGCGCGCTCCATCTCGCGGACCGGGGCGCGCAGCTTGCCCCATTCCTGGAAACGCTCCTGCGGCGGCAAAGGCGGGTGCGGAAAGCTGCGCTCGCCGGACTTGCCGGGCTCCACGGCCTTGGCCGCGTCGGCCTCGGCGGGGGCGTCAGCCGGCTCATCCGGCTCGGCGCCGTCCCGATCGGCCCGCTCGGCCGCCACGTTGCGACCGCCTTCCGAACCGCCATCGGCGGTGCTGGCCGGCTCGCTTTTGGCGGCGTTGGCCTCGGCGGCGGCCGCCGCGGCCCTTAGCGGAAACAGTGACGCCGAGACCGGCTTCGCCATCTGGGGGCGGAGCCGGAAGCTTGGCGGACTTGGCGCTGGCTTGCTTTCCGGCAGCTCTTCGGTACGCGCCGCGTTCTTGGCCTCGCGCACCTCGATGCCGGTTGCGACCACCGAGACCCGCATCTCGCCCGACATCGACTCGTCGAGCGTCGAGCCAACGATGATGTTGGCGTCGGGATCGACCTCCTCCTTGATCCGATTGGCGGCTTCGTCGACTTCGAACAGGGTCATGTCAGGCCCGCCGGTGATGTTGATCAGGACGCCACGGGCACCCTTCATCGACACCTCGTCGAGCAGCGGATTGGAGATCGCCGCCTCGGCCGCCTCGAGGGCGCGGCGCTCACCCGTGCCCTCGCCCGTGCCCATCATCGCCTTGCCCATCTCGCTCATTACGGTCCGGATGTCGGCGAAGTCGAGATTGATCAGGCCCGGCATGACCATCAGGTCGGTCACACCGCGCACCCCCATGTGCAGCACGTTGTCGGCGAGCTTGAACGCGTCGGCGAAGGTGGTCCGCTCGTTGGCGATCCGGAACAGGTTCTGGTTCGGGATCACGATCAGGGTGTCGACGTACTGCTGGAGCTCTGTTAGCCCCCCCTCGGCCACCCTCATCCGATGCGCGCCCTCGAAGTGGAAGGGCTTGGTCACCACACCGACGGTCAGGATTCCCTGCTCGCGCACTGAGCGCGCAATCACCGGTGCCGCTCCCGTGCCGGTACCACCACCCATGCCGGCCGTGATGAACACCATGTGTGAGCCCTGAAGCTGGTCGAGCAGTTCCTCGATTGCCTCCTCCGCCGCGGCACGGCCGATCTCCGGTCGTGCGCCGGCGCCGAGCCCCTGGGTGATCGAGGTGCCGAGCTGAATCCGCCGCTCGGTGAGCGACTGAGCGAGGGATTGAGCATCGGTGTTGCAGGCGACGAATTCGACCCCTTCGAGATGCGCGGTGATCATATTGTTCACCGCGTTGGTGCCGGCGCCCCCGACCCCGACCACGGTGATCCGTGGTCTCAGCTCATGGGTCACCGGCATAGACAAGTTGATTGTCATTTTGACACATCCTCCTCCGTTGCAGCCCCGTGACCAGGGCCCCTGCTCCTGAGCCGGCCGTTTTTGGCTCTGCGCTCAAAAGTTCTCTCGCAGCCACTGGCCCAGCCGCGCCAGCTGCGTGGTGATCACGCGGCCTTGACGCGGCGACCAGAAGGCCAATCCGCCATCGTCCTGGGTCGCCCAGCGCAAGAGCCCCGCCGCGGTTGTCGCGGTCGGCAGGCTCGTGGCTTCGAGCCCATCGCCGAGCGGCCTGGCACGGCCCACACGGGCCGGCATGCCGAACATCTCCTCGGCCAGCTCGACGATCCCCTCGAGCTGGCTCCCGCCGCCGGTCAGCACCAAGCGGCGACCGACCAGCGGCACCTCACTACCGGCGAGACGTGCCTGGACCAGCTGGAAGATCTCTTCGATCCGCGGCCGCATGATCTCGGTCAGCCGCGCCCGTGAGACGATCTGCAGCGGCGGATCGTCGGGATCGCCGAGCCCCGGCACCTCGAGCCTCTGATGCGTGTCGCCGGCGCGCGAGAGCACGCTGCCGTAGAGCGTCTTCAGGCGCTCCGCCTGCGGCCAGCCGGTCGACAGCCCGAAGACCAGATCCTGAGTGACGTGCCGGCCGCCGAGGGGCACGCTGTGGATGTCCTGGAGGTGGCCCTGGGCGAAGCGGGCGACGCCCGTGATTCCGCCTCCGAGATCGAGGACCAGGGCGCCGAGATTGAGCTCGTCCTCGCTCAGGCTGGCGATGCCGGCGGCGTAGGGCGCAGCGACCACAGCGGCGATCGTCAGGTGACAGCGTTCCACCGCGGCCACCAGATTGTGTAGAGGCGCCGCAGCGACCTGAACCAGGTGCACCCTCAGGTGCAGGTGCCGGCCGATCATGCCGCGGGGATCGCGCAGCGGCTGGCTGCCGTCGAGGGTGATCTCGACCGGCAGGGCATGCAACACCTCGAACCCCTCGATGTGCGCTTCGGCGCGGCCGTGGGCGAGCGCTCGGGCGAGGTCTTCGCCGGTGACCGCGCGACCGCCCAGATCGGTGTCGACCGATGACCGCGACGACTGTGGCCGCCCGGCCGAGATTCCCAGCACGACCTCACGCAGCGTCTCCTTGGCCTGCTGCTCGGCTTCGTGCAGGACGGCCAGGATCGAGGCCTCGGCCGCCTCGGCATCGACGATCTCGCCAGCGCGCAGGCCCTCGGCCAACTGGTAGCCGGCGCCGAGGACCTCGATGCCGCCGCCGGGTCGCTGGCGGGCGATCAGGCAGCATATCTTGGTGCTGCCGATGTCGAGCACGCCGATCGGCTCATGGCGGGCGATCGGCCTCGACTCGCTGCGCGGCAGCCGGACGACGTTATCCGGACTCATGCGCCGCGATCCTCGAGCACCGCCGGATCGAGCCGGAGCCGGATGCGATCGGGCAGGAAGCGCAGGTCGATGACCGAGATCGCCCGGTCGAGCAGCGCCTCGTCGCGCGCCTTGGTGGCGAGCAGCCGCCAGGCCCCGAGCACATCGTGCTCCGGCAGCAAAACGTCGATGTCGTTGTCGAGACGCAGGTTCCAGCGCCGGTCGCCGACCCAGGTGGCGGCGACGACCCGCTCCGACAGCGCCGGTTCGGTCGACAAAAGGGCAAACAGATCGGCGGCGCGGCGCGGCGCGCCCTCTCCGACCAGCACGCGCAGGTCGCGATACTGGGCGCCTGGCGCGACACCCTCGATCACGGCGCCGGTGCGGTCCACCAGGCTGAACCGTCCCTCACGTTGCCACAACGCCAATGGCTGGCGCTCGATCAGACGGACGTAGATGCTGTCCGGCAGCAGCCGGACGACGCTCGCCTGATCGACCCAGGTGAGCTGCTCCAGGCGCCGCCTCACGGCGTTGGTGTCGACCGCGAGAACCGACTGGCCGACGGTGATGCCGAGCTGCTCGCGGAGCGCCTGTCGGCTGGTCCGGACCCGGCCGTCGACATAGACGTCGCCGACGCCGAGACCGGCCTGGACCGACCAGGCGAGGACATGGTCCATGAGCGCCTGCCTGGTCCGTCCGACCAGACCGGTCTCGGTGGCCCAGAGCCCGAGGCCGGAGCCGATCGCCAGCCCGAGCAACGCGCCGCCGACGTAGACCACGGGCCGAAACCAGCGTGGTCGTGGCGGGCGCCGCAGGAACTGGCGTGTGCGCCGCGCGGCGAGCGTCATGCGTCGCATGTCGCCTCCTGGACCAGTCGCTCGACCAGATCCGCGAAGCCGATGCCAGCGTAGGCCGCCTGCTCCGGCACCAGCGAAATCGGCGTCATGCCCGGCTGGGTATTGACCTCGAGCAGATAAAGGCCCTCCGGATCACCGTCGTCGAGCCGGAAATCCGCCCGCGACACGCCGCGGCAGCCGAGGAGGCGATGAGCGGCAAGCGCCTGATTGAGGGCCTCTTGGTAGAGCTCGGGCGCGAGCGGCGCCGGGATCACATGCTGCGCCTCGTTGGCCGTGTACTTGGCGTGGTAGTCGAAGAAGCCGTGGCGATGGCGGATCTCGGTGACCGCAAGCGGCCGCTCGCCGAGCACACCGACCGTCAGCTCGCGCCCCGGGACGTAGCGCTCGATCAGCACTTCGGGCCCGTAGGGCCAGCGGTTGCGATCGATCGGCCGCTCGCCCGCCTCCCGCACGATCTTGACCCCGACGCTCGAGCCCTCGTTGTTCGGCTTGACCACATAGGGCGGCGCCATGGGCGGAGCGCCATTACGAAGGGCATCGACCGTGGTCAGATGGCCCTCGGGGCAGCGCAGCCCTGCGGTTGCGAACAGTCGCTTGGCGAGCGCCTTGTTCATCGCCAGGCTGGAGGCGAGGACGCCCGAGTGGCTGTAAGGGATGCCCATGATCTCGAGCAGCCCTTGCACCGTGCCGTCCTCGCCGTAGCGACCGTGGAGCGCGTTGTAGACCACGTCGGGTCGCAGCTCGGCGAGACGGGCCGGCAGATCGCGCCCGACGTCGATCTCGGAGACCAGATAGCCCCGCGCCCGGAGCGCTTCGCCGGCCGCGCGGCCGCTCACCAGCGATACATCGCGCTCGGCCGACCAGCCACCCATCAGCACCGCGACGTGGCGGCTCACGCGGCCGCCTCCATGTTGTCGTGAGCAAGCTGTTCGGCTTCCCATTGTTTGTAGGTTTTGCCTTGGCCCTGCACCTTCCATTCGGTGGTGCCGTTGGCCGGCCGGCCGTTCACGACGGCTGCAGCGGCGCTCGGACTCTTAAAAGCATAGTTTTCGCGGAACACGCGGTTCGCACCCTCCTCGGCGAGAATGCCCGTCCTAACCAGCTCGGCATAGAGCTGGCCGTAGCCCGTATTCTCCCATCTGCGGCTCTCCCAAGCGCCTCGCGCGATCGAGCCCGCCTGGACGACGAACTCGCCATTCTCCAACCTCGCCGTCGCGCGAATGCTATGCTTGGGTGTCTGCAGCTCAAAAGTAGGCGCGAGCGCCGCCATGACGGCGTGATCAGCGACCTGTGACGCGGGCCGCGTATTCTTAACGAAGCTATCAATCCGGAGAGCTGGCAGGACCATCAGGATATAGTCGAGAAAGGCCTCCATGTTCGCCTGAGCTGCCTCGGACAGTCCGGACCGACTTGGCAGGTTACCGTTCTCGAGCGCGATCTTGCCAACGGCGCGCGCCTCCTCGATTAGGCGTGCTTCCAGGTACTTTACATGGGCCTTGTTAAGGTTGTTGGCGGCTGATGTGACCAGGATGGCGATGCTCCACCAGTCTTTCCTGCTGTCATGGTTGCGGATGCGTTCGCTGACGTCTTCTGCCTCGCCGATATACGCAAGCGGCTCCCCTTCTCGTTCTCCGAACAGCAGATAAACACCGGTATAGCGTGCTTCCTTGCGTTTCAGGGCTTCGCTGATCTGCGTCCGCGGTGTCATCAGGACGTGGCCGGTCCAGTTGAACACCTCTGCCGTGAGCATTCCATCAGGCTTGCCGTCGATGAAGAAGAGTTCGAGCGACCGCCCCTTAGCTCCAACCGTCACGCGGCCGCCTCCCAGTCGTCGATCGAGGTATCGCGCGCCGGACGCCCGACCCGCTCGATCTCCCACTCCAGCGTCACCCCGCTCCGCTCCAGCACCCGCGCCCGGATCTGTTCGCCAAGCTCCTCGAGCTCGGCGGCGCTCGCCCCGCCGGTATTGATCAGGAAGTTGCAGTGCTTCTCCGAGACCATGGCCCGGCCGTGGCACAGCGCGCGGCAGCCGGCGGCCTCGATCAGCTGCCAGGCCTTGGCGCCGGGCGGGTTCTTGAACGTGCTGCCGCCGGTCGCGACGTGGAGCGGCTGCGCCGCCTCGCGCTCGGCCTTGATCGCGCGCATACGGGCCTCGATCGCACGCGGGTCGCCGGACGTGCCCTTGAGGACCGCACCGGTGACGATCCAGCCGGCGGGCAACTCCGAGTGTCGATAGGCAAAGCCGAGCTCGTTCGGACCGAGCTCGTGGCGCTTGCCCTCCGGATCGAGTGCCACCACGCGCTCGACGACCTCGGCGGTGTCGCCGCCGAAGGCGCCGGCGTTCATGCGGATCGCGCCGCCGAGCGTGCCGGGAATGCCGGTGAAGAATTCGAGACCCGAGAGACCCGCCTTGAGTGCGCTGATGGCGATCATGCGATCGGTCGCGCCGGCGCCAACCCGGAGCCGGTCGTCTTCGACCTCGACCTCGGCGAGCGACCCGGAGAGCCGCAGCACGACACCATCGATGCCGCCGTCGCGCACCAGGATGTTGGAGGCGACTCCGATCGGCGTGACCGGCATCTCGGCAGGCCGGGCTTTCAGAAACGCCCTGAGATCGGCGGCGTCGGCCGGCTGGAACAGGACTTCGGCGGGCCCGCCGACCCGCAGCCAGGTGCGCGGTGCCATCGCCACCGCGCCCCGCAGACGGCCGCGCACCGGCGGCAGGGCGGACAAGGGATCGCTCACGCGGCGTGCTCCTCGCCGAGCAGGTGGCGGAGCTGGCCGGGGAGCGCGTTGGCCCAGGCGGAGATGCTGCCGGCGCCGAGGCAGACCACGAGATCGCCGGCACGCGCGACCGTCCCAACCAAGCGCGGCAGGTCATCCGGCCCGTCGAACACGCGCACGTCGCGATGGCCGTGCCGGCGCAAGCCATCCGCAAGCGCATCGCGATCGACGCCCGGGATCGGCGCCTCGCCGGCGGCGTAGACCGGAGCGACCAGCACGGCGTCCGCATCGTTGAACGCTGTGCAGAACTCCTCGAACAGATCGCGAAGCCGGGTATAGCGATGCGGCTGGACGACCGCGACGATACGCCCCTCGGAGGTCTGACGCGCGGTCTCAAGTACTGCCCGGATCTCGACCGGGTGATGGCCGTAGTCGTCGATCACCGTGATCTCGCCCGCGGTGCCGGTGCGCG
This sequence comes from uncultured Alphaproteobacteria bacterium, assembly GCA_963815435.1. Classification (GTDB taxonomy): domain Bacteria; phylum Pseudomonadota; class Alphaproteobacteria; order Geminicoccales; family Geminicoccaceae; genus DATAOG01. The sequence goes on along the minus strand of CAWFGZ010000001.1, from coordinate 365,761 downwards.
TGAAGCGGCGCTTGACCCCGCTGAACCCGGCCAGCGCGCGCCGTAGCACGTCATCCGAGATGCCGAGCTCGCGGCCGACCGCGATCGCCGCAAGGGCATTCTGGACATTGTGGCGTCCGGGCATGGCGAGGCGCAGCCGCCCGATCCGATGATTGACCAGCCCGCTGATCCGATCGCGCAGCTCGACGTCGAACTCGGCGCCACGCCGATCGAAGCTCGGCTCCAGCGCCCGAACGTCGGCCTGCGGGCTGAAGCCGTACGAGATCAGACGGCGATCGGTGATTCGGCCGAACAGCGCCTGAACTTCCGGATGATCGATGCAGAGTGCGGCGAAGCCATAGAACGGGATGTTCTCAACGAAGCTCTGGAAGGCCGTCCTCACCGCCTCGAAGGCGCCGTAGAAGTCGAGATGCTCGGGATCGATGTTGGTGACGACCGCAATGCTCGCCGGCAGTCGGACGAAGGTGCCGTCGGATTCGTCCGCCTCGACCACCATCCAGTCGCCCTCGCCGCTCCGGGCATTGGTGCCGTAGGCATTAATGATGCCGCCGTTGATCACGGTCGGATCGAGCTTGGCGGCGTCGAGGAGAGCCGCGATCAGCGAGGTCGTAGTCGTCTTGCCGTGCGTCCCGGCGACCGCGATCGCCCATTTGAGCCGCATCAGCTCACCGAGCATCTCGGCGCGCCGGACGACCGGCACGCGGGCGCCGCGCGCCGCCTCGATCTCCGGGTTATCGGCCTTGACCGCGGAGGACATCACGACCACCCCACACTCACCGAGATTGGCGGCGCGATGCCCGATCGCGACCGGGATGCCGAGCCGGCGCAGGCGCTCGGTGTTGGCGTTCTCGGCGATGTCCGAGCCCTGGACGCGGTGGCCGAGATTGTGCAGCACCTCGGCGATTCCGCTCATCCCGATGCCGCCGATCCCGACAAAGTGGATGCCGCCCGCATCGATCGGCAGCGTTCTCATGCCAGCGCCTCCAGGCGGAGTTTCTCGATCGAGGGCGACATCAGCGACTCGATTGCATCGGCGAGCGCACTCGCCGCGTCCGGGCGACCGAGCGCATGCGCCTTGCGCGCCATCTCCTCAAGCTGCTCGGGTTGCGCGAGACACACACTCAATCGGCCCGCCAGGGCGTCGCCATCGAGCTCGGTCTCGTCGAGGAGCCATCCCACGCCGGCCCGGGCGAGGGCCTGGGCGTTCGCCCGCTGGTGGTCGTCCGCGGCGAAGCGGTAGGGCACCAGCAGCGCCGGCCGACCGATCACCAGCAGTTCTGCGACGCTCGAGGCGCCGGAGCGCGTGATCACCAGGTGCGCCCGCGCGAGCCGCTCGGGCAAGTCGTCGAAAAAGCTCGCAAGCTCGGCCGTGTAGCCGAGCCCCTCGTAGGCGCTGGCGACGCGGGCGAGATCCTCCGGGCGGCACTGCTGAGTGAGCTCGATGCGCGCGCGATCCGCCTTGGGCAGGCGTGCCAGCGCCGCAGGCAGCGCTTCGCTGAACACCCGCGCACCCTGGCTGCCGCCGACCACGAGAACGCGGAGCGCACCGCCGCCTGCGGGCGTGTGGTAGGGCTCGTCGCGGCGCGCGACCACCTCGGCCCGGACCGGGTTGCCGGTAAGCAAGCAGTTGGCAGAGCCGTGCTCGGCCGCGCCCTCAGTGCTCGGGAAGCTCAGCGCGAGCCGCGCCGCGCGCCGCGCGATCAGCCGATTGGCCCGGCCGAGCACGGCATTCTGCTCGTGGACCAGGAGGGGAATCCGCAAGAGCCGCGCCGCGATGCCGATCGGGACCGAGGCGTAGCCACCGAAGGCGGCCACCACGGCCGGGCGGCGGCGGCGGAGGAGGCCGAGCGCTCTGAACGAGCCCCAGTCCGAGCTGCGAAAGGCCGACCAGACGCTGGCGCGGATGGCCCGAGGGACTGCCGGCCCGGATCAGCTCGTGCTCGACGTCTGCTCCGACGTAGCGGGCGCCGCGCCGATCGCAGGCCAGGAGCACGCTCAGGCCGCGTCCGCGAAGCGCCCGGGCGAGCGCCAGCGCAGGAAACATGTGGCCGCCTGTGCCGCCGGCGGCGAGCACGACCGAGCGCGTCATGTTCGGATCTCGCCGCCCGGGCGCCGGCGGGTCAGCGCCAGAAACAGGCCCATGCCGAGCGCCAGCGCGCAGAGCGACGAGCCACCATAGCTGATGAACGGCAAGGTCATGCCGGTCGCCGGCACCAGGCTGAGATTGACCCCGAGATTGACGACCGCCTGGAGGCCGAAATGAGCGAGCAGGCCCGCCGCGGCGAGCAGCGCGAACCGGTCGCCGACCTGCTCGGTGCGCTGCAGGCCGCGCCACAGGACGAACCCGAACAGGCCGAGCAACGCGAGGCAGGCGAGCAGGCCGAACTCTTCCGCGATCACGGCAAACACGAAATCGCTGTGCGCATCGGGCAAGGCGTATTTGACCGTCCCCTCGCCCGGACCGGTGCCGAACCAGGCTGCACCCTGGATGGCTTTGAGCGCGAGACCGATCTGATAGTGGTCGCCCGATGCGGGATCGACGAACCGATCGATCCGTCCCGCGACATGGGGGAAGAACAGATAGGCCTGCCACAAGCCGAGGCCGCCCGCGGCGGTCAACCCGACCACCAGCAGCCAGGGCAGCCCGGCGAGAAACAGCTGCAGGCCCAGAAGACAGCCGACCACCAGCGTCATGCTGACGTCGGGCTGGCTGAGCAGCAGGAACAGGACCAGAGCGGTCAGCAGCATCGCCGGCAGGGCGTTGCGCAGGCCCGGCGCCCGGGCCAGAAGGCCCGCGACGACCACCACCAGCGCCGGTTTGACGAACTCGCCCGGCTGCACGATCAGCCGGCCGATCGGCAGCCAGCGCCTGGCTCCCTTGATCTCCGGCCCGACCAGCAAGGTCAGGACCAGGAGCACCAGAAAGAGCACGAGCAGCCCACGGCCAGGCGATGGACCCCTTTGGGCGACAGTAGCGAGGTGCCGAGCAGCAGCAGCGCCGCCGGCACGAGATACATCAGGTGACGGGCGACGAAATGCAGCGGCGGCATGCCGAGGCGCGAGGCGACCGGAGGGCTGGATGCGAAGACGAACACCAGGCCGCTCAAGGCCAGCACGCCGAAGCCGGCCAGGAGCGGCCGGTCGACGGTCCACCACCAGCGTGCCGAGCAGCGCCTCGATCGGTGCGGCTGAAGACGCTCACGGCCGCGCCTCCCCGCCCAGCGCTCGGCCAGCGCGGGCTCCGCAGCCCGGCGACCAGCGCTTTGAAGGTGTCGCCGCGCGCTTCGAAATCGGCGAACTGGTCGAACGACGCGCAGGCCGGCGCCAGCAGGACCACCGGCCGCCGCGCGGCTTCGCGGCGCGCCGCCGCGACGGCTTGCCGAAGGCAGTCGCAAGATCGCCGCATCTGCTGCACGGAAACACGCCCAGCTCAGGCCGCTCGAACAGCTCCGGCGGCCCCACCGATCAGGTAGGCCTGGCGCACCCGCGTCCAGCCAGGGCAGAAGCGCATCGAGGCCGCCCTCCTTGGCGCTGGCCGCCGGCAATCCAGTAGATCCGATCGAAGCTGGCGAGCGCGCGGGCGGCGGCCTCGGGATTGGTCGCCTTGCTGTCGTTGACGTAGCGCACGCCGCTCGATCCGCCCGACCTCTCCATGCGGTGGGCAGGCCCGGGAAAGCCCGCGAGGCCGGCGCGCGGCCTCCGGGCCGAGCCCCAGCGCGCCGCACGACAGCGTAGGCGGCGGCCGCGTTCTGCCAGTTGTGGGCGCCGCGGAGGCTGGCGATCGGCCGGAGATCAGGCGACCGGCTCGGCCCGGTCCGTCGACGGCGTCGTGGAGCTGCCCGTCGATGACGTAGACGCCGCGCTCGAACGATCGACCTACCGCGACCGCGAGCGACTCGCCGGTCGCCCTGGCCGCAAGCTCGTCCCGACATCGCCCGGCCATGATCGTCATCGACGCCGATCACCGCCCATCGCTCGCCCGCTGGTTGCGAAAGATGCGCTTCTTGGCGGAACGTAGCCGCTCATGCCGCCATGCCGGTCGAGGTGGTCGGGCGTCAGGTTCAGGATCACCGCCACGCCGCAGCGCAGACGCTCGGTGAGTTCCAGCTGATACGAGGACAACTCCAACACATAGATGTCCTCGCCCGGTTTAGGCAATAGATCTAGTACCGGCAAGCCGATGTTACCGCCTATCTGCGCACCGACGCCGGCGCGCTGCAGGAGATGGCCGATCAGCGCCGTCGTTGTCGACTTGCCGTTGGTGCCGGTGATGCCGACGATGCGGCGCCGGGGTTGGTTCTCAGACCAGCAGCTCGATGTCGCCGATGACTGGCACGCCGGCCGTCCGGCCGCGCCGGACCAGCCGGTGCGGGCGGGGATGCCGTGTGCGGAATGCCCGGGCTCACGACCAGGCGGTCGAGCCGGGCCCAGTTGCAGAGGCCGAGATCGACGATCGGCACCCCGGCGGCCGCCGCCTCGGCCGCGCTCGCGGCATCGTCCCAGGCCCAGACTTCGGCGCCGCTCTCGGCGAGCGCGCGGCAGGCCGAGAGGCCCGAGCGGCCGAGCCCGAGAACCGCGACCTCCTCCCGTCGCATCGACGGCAGCCCCGATCATGGCACGGCTCAGCGCAGCTTCAGAGTCGACAGGCCGACCAGCGCCAGGATCAAGGCGATGATCCAGAAGCGGATGACGATCGTCGGCTCCTGCCAGCCCTTCTGCTCGAAGTGGTGGTGGAGCGGGGCCATCCGGAAGACCCGCTTGCCGGTCAGCTTGAAGGAGGCGACCTGGACGATCACCGACACCGTCTCGAGCACGAACAGGCCGCCGACGATGGCGAGCACCAGCTCGTGCTTGGTGACCACGGCCGACGGCGCCGAGCGCGCCGCCCGAGCGCGAGCGAGCCGGTGTCACCCATGAACACCATCGCCGGCGGCGCGTTGAACCAGAGAAAGCCCAGCGAGGCGCCGACCATGGCGCCGCAGAACACCGCCAGCTCGCCCGCGCCGGGCACGAAGGGGATGCCGAGATAGTTGGCGAAGATGGCGTTGCCGACCAGATAGGCGATGAGCGCGAAGCAGGCGGCGGCGATCATCGTCGGCACGATCGCCAGGCCGTCCAGCCCGTCGGTCAGGTTGACCGCGTTGGACGCGCCGACCATGACCAGCGCGGCGAAGACGGAAGAACGCGGGCCGAGCGGAACCAGCACGTCCTTGAAGAACGGCACCGCCAGGCCGGTGCCGAGCGGCTCGCCGGTCAGCCAGGCGATCAGCACCGCGGCGATCAGCGCCATCAGGCCTGGCCGAGCAGCTTGGTGCGACCCGACGAGGCCGCCGCTCGAGCGCTGGGTGACCTTGAGGTAGTCGTCGACGAGGCCGATGCCACCGAAGCCCAGGGTGACCAGCAGCACGACCCAGACGAAGCCGTTGGTGAGGTCGGCCCAGAGCAGCGTCGCCAGGGTCAGCGCCAGCAGGATCAGCGTGCCGCCCATGGTCGGCGTGCCCTGCTTGGTCAGCAGATGCGACGGCGGGCCGTCGGCGCGGATCGGCTGGCCCTCGCCCTGGCGCGCGCGCAGCCAGCGGATCAGGCTCGGGCCCGACGAAGAAGCTGATCACCAGGGCGGTCAGCACCGCGCCACCGGTGCGGAAGGTCAGGTAGCGGAACAGATTGAACATCCCGAACTGGTCGGCCAGCGGGATAGAGCAGGTTGAACAGCATCTCAGCCGGCCTCAGGCCGTCGGCCGGCGCGACGTCCTCGACGCCAGCGCATCGACGATCTGCCCATGCGATGCCGAGCGAGCCCTTGACCAGCAGCGTGTCGCCGGCGCGCAGCGCCGGCGCGAGCAGCGGCAGCAGCTCCCGGCGCTCGCCGACATGGGCGCCGCGGCGGGCAGCGCGGCAGCGCGGCGTGCAGATGGCGCATGGCGGACCCGCACGGTGAACACGCGGTCGACCCGACGCGCCTCGATCGGCTCGGCCAGCTCGGCGTGGAGCGCGGCCGCCTGGTCGCCGAGTTCGAGCATGTCGCCGAGCGCGGCGAGCCTGCCGTCCGGGCGCGGTGCCGAGCACGCCGAGCGCCGCGCGCACCGAGGCTGGGTTGGCGTTGTAGCTTTCGTCGATCAGGGTGACCGCGCCGCCCGGGCGATCGGATCCGGCGCCGCTGGCCTCGACCGCGCGGCGGCTCGAACGTCGGCCAGCGCTGCGCGCCGCGCGCTCGACGTCGGCGCCCGAGCGCCGCGGCGCGGCGAGCACCGCCAGGCTGTTGATCACCCAATGCCGCCCGGGCGCGCCGATCCGAAAGGCGATCCGACGGCCATCGACGAGCCATCGCGACATCGCTGCCGGCCGCGTCCAGACGAGCATCGATCAGCCGCGCATTCGGCAGCCGCACCCTCACCGAAGCCGATCGACGCGGCGCGCCGCCGGCCGCCTCGGCGATCTGCTTCGAGCCGGCTGAAGTGCGCGATTGTCGACGTAGAGGACCGCATCGCCTCCCGGCTCGAGGCCCGAAAAATCTCACCCTTGGCTTCGGCGATCGCCGCAACCGAAGGGAAGAACCCGAGATGGGCCGGGCTCGATGGTGGTGATCATGGCGACATGCGGCCGGACCAGCCGGCGCCAGCGCTGCGATCTCGCCGGGCGCATTCATGCCCAGCTCGTACACGGCGAAGATCGTGTCCTTGGGCGGCGCGGGCGAGGCTGAGCGGCACGCCCCAGTGGTTGTTGTGGCTCGCCGCGCTGGCGTGCGTCGGGGCCTGGCCGGCCAAGCGCGAGGCGCAGCGCTTCCTTGGTCCCGGTCTTGCCGACGCTGCCGGTGATCGCCGCGATCCGGGCGCGCGAGCGGGCGCGCGCGGCGCGACCGAGCGCGGTCAGAGCCCGCATCGTGTCGTCAACCACGAGCACAGGCGCATCGCCGTCGACGCCTTCGGGGACCCGATCGACCATGCGCCGCCGCGCCCCGCGTCGAGCGCCGCGGCGACGAAATCGTGACCGTCGTGACGCGGGCCACGGAGCGCAATGAACAGATCGCCCGCGCAGAACCCTGCGCGAGTCGATCGACGACGCCAGCGACCAGAAGTCGCCGCTCGCCCGGCCACCGGTCGCCGCCGCCAGCTCGGCGGCGGTCCAGAGCGCTTCACTCACGCTCCGGCTCCGCCCAGCTCGGCCAGCGCGCGCCGCACCTCGAGCCCATCGTCAAACGGCAGTACCCGCTCGCCGACGATCTGCCCCGTCTCGTGCCCCTTGCCGGCAATCACCAGAAGGTCGCCCGCCTCGAGCTCAGCCAACGCGGCGCGAATCGCCTGCACCGCGGTTGCCGATCTCGATGGCGTCCGGGCAGGCCTCGAGCGACCGCCCGGCGGATCACCGCCGGATCCTCGCGAGCGCGGGTTGTCGTCGGTGACGAACACCAGATCGGCCCGCTCGGCCGCGATCCGGCCCATCTCCGGGCGCTTGCCCGGATCGCGATCGCCGCCGCAGCCGAACACCACGACCAAGCGGCCGCCGACGTGCGGGCGAACCGCCTCGAGCACCGTGGCGAGCGCATCGGGCGTGTGGGCGTAGTCGACGAAGACGGGCGCGCCGCTCGGAAGGACCGCGACCCGCTCGCAGTCGCCCGGGCGCCCCTTCGAGACCGGCGACGACCCCGACCGCTGTCTCGGCGCTCGGCACCCGAGGCTAGCAGCAGGCCGAGCGCGGCCAGGAGGTTGCTCGCCTGAAAGCCGCCGACTCAGCGCGGTCTCGACCGATGCTCGCGGCCGTCGATCGCGAAGCTCAGGCCGAGACCGTACGGCCCGCGGCTCGAGCGCGATCAGGCGCAGCCGGCGCGCCGCGCGGCCGTAGTCCAGCACGGTGATGCCGCGCGCGCGGCAGACCTCCGCCAGCGGCTCGAACTGCGGCTGATCGGCGTTGAGCACGGCGGTTCCCTCGGGCGGCAGGAGCTCGCTGAACAGCCGCCGCTTGGCGGCCAGGTAGTCGGCGACGCTGCCGTGATAATCGAAGTGGTCGCGTGAGAGATTGGTAAACGCAGCCGCGCTGAGACCGCACTCCATCGAGACGGTGCTGGGCCAGACCATGGCTTGATGCCTCGAGCGCCAGATGCTCGACCCCGGCATCCGCCAAAGCGGCGAGAACGGCGTGCAGCTGGATCGGATCCGGCGTGGTCAGTCCGGTCACCCGGTGGCCCTGCGGCCCGTCCAGGCCGAGGGTGCCGAGGGCGGCTGCGGGCGTGCCCAGCGCCGCCACATCTGGCGCGCGAAGCTCGCGACCGAGGTCTTGCCATTGGTGCCGGTGACCGCAGCGACCCAGCGCGGCTGGCGGCCGAACCAGCGGGCCGCGATCAGAGCGAGGCGCCGGCGTGGATTCGCATCGAGGATCAGCGGCACCCCGACCTCCAGCCCCGCGAGGGACGGATCGGTCAGAACTGCGGCCGCGCCACGGGCCACGGCATCGGCGATGAAGGCGCGCCCGTCGACCCTGCTGCCGGCCAGCGCCGCAAACAGGGCGCCGGGCGGCACCGTGCGCGAATCGGCGCTGAGCCCGCTGATCTCGAGCTCTTGCCACGCGGCGCCCTGCACGCTCACCCCAGGACCGAGCAAGGCGCGCAGCCGCATTCCAGATCTCCTGCGTGGGGGTCGCTCCAGCTCACGCCCGGGGCTGCCGCGAAGCTGGGCTCGATCCGCCCGGTCCGACCATTTAGGGCCTGCCCTTCGACCAGTCGGTCGCGAAACCACCGCTCGGCGTCCGGATCGACCGGCGGCAGACCGAGCAAGGGGCCGATCCGGCTGATGATCCGTCCGACCGTCGGCGCTGCGGTCCAGCCGCCCTCCGCCATACCGTAGGTCTCGGCGTCGCCCTTCGGCTCATCCAGAACCACCAGCACGACGTAGCGCGGCTGGTCGATCGGGAAGACGCCGACGAAGGACGACAGCAACCCGCCGCCCCGATAGCCGCCGTTCGAGGCCTTGTCGGCACTGCCCGTCTTACCGCCGATCAAGTAGCCTGGCACCTTGGCGAGCGTGCCAGTGCCCTCGGTGGCCGTCAGCCACAGCAACCAGCGCAGCTTCGCCGCGGTCTCGGCCGAGACCGGCGGATGGTCCCAGACCGCCGGGAGCGCCTCGGCCACCACATGCGCACGCGGCCGGGGTGCGCTGCAAACCGCAGCCGCCACGGCATCGGCGACCTGGAGTGGCGAGACCGCGAGGCCGTGACCAAAAGCGGCGGTCACGGTGTTGATCGGCCGCCAGGGCGAGGGTACCTGCGGCTCGGCCACCTCAGGCAGGCGGATCGGGGGCTTGTCGAGCAGGCCGAAGCGGCGAAAATACTCCAGCTGGCCCTCGGTGCCCAGGGCCTCAGCCATCTTGGCGGCGCCGATGTTGGATGAGAAGGCGATCACCTCGGGCACGCTCAGCCAGCGACGTTTGGCGTGGAAGTCACCGATCCGGTAGCGGCCAAACTGAAGCGGCTCGGTCGCGTCGTAGCCGCCGGTGATGTCGACGGCACCGGCGTCGAGCGCCATGGCAACGGTGAACACCTTGAACAGCGAGCCGAGCTCGTAAGTGCCGAGCGTGTTGCGATTGAACAGCTCCTCGGGTCGGGCGGCCTGGTAATCGTTGGGATCGAAGTCCGGCAGGCTGACGCTCGCCAGAAGCTCACCCGTGTTGACGTCGAGCACGATAGCACTGGCGCCGACCGCGGCGAAGCGGGCACGCGCAGCCGCGAGCTCGCTGTGCACTACCTCCTGAACCCCGAGATCGATGGTCAGCGACCAGCGGATTGCGGCTGCCACCGGGCTCGGTCAGACGCTCCTCGAAGCTCCGCTCGATCCCGGCCAGCCCCTGGTTCTCGATGCCGACGTAGCCGACCAGATGCGCCGTGAGTGACCGTTGCGGGTAGACCCGATGGGGCTCGGTGCGGAAACCGATGCCGGGCAGTCCCAGGCGGATCACCGCCTGCTGCTCGGCCTCGGTGATGTGGCGCTTGATCCAGACGAAGCGGCGCGGCGTCGACAGCTGATCGAGCAGGTCCTGCCGATCGACCCCATCGAGCACCCGGGCGAGGCTGGCCGCCGCCGCTGCGGGATCGAGCACCTCGACCGGATCGGCGTAGACCGAGACCTTCGGATAGTCGGTAGCCAGCAGCGTTCCGTTGCGATCGACGATGTCGGCGCGGCGTACGCTGGTCAGTCCGCCGGCCATTGCTGCGCCGCCGATCACGCTGTCGCCCCGCCAGAGCGCGAGGTCGACGACCCGCAGCGCGAGGCCAGCGAGCGCTAGGCCGAACAGTCCTCCGACCAGTCGCAGACGCCGGCGAGCGGTCAGGAGGTCGGGATCGATCTGAGGGCTCACGGCTGCTCACTGGCGCCCGGAGGTGACGGGCAGAGCCAGGCGCTCGGGTGGCTTCAGCCTGAGCGTGACCTCGGCCCCGGACGGCAGGAGCGCCGTCAGGCGCCGCTTGGCAAGCTCGAGTTCGGAGCGCCGTGGGATATCTTCGATGGTCACGATCTGGCCGGGCTGGGCCGGACGCAGATCGAGGTGCTCTGCGGCAAGGCGGGCGATGCGGCCCGGCTGATTGAGCATGGCCCATTCGGTGCGCAACCGGTTGAGGGTACTTTTTTCGGTCGCGATCGCCGCCTGCATATCCTGCAACTCGCGCTCCAGGCGCTGCACCTGATCCTTCAGGAGATACAGGCCACAGGCGGCGAGCAATGCGATCGCCAGGCTCGCCAGGCCCCACCTCGACGTCATGCCCGACGCTCCGGCTCGGCCAATCGCTCGGCGGCGCGCAGACGCGCCGATCGGGCGCGCGGATTGACGGCGAGCTCGTCCGGCGCCGGGCCTGATCGGATGTCGGTAGAGCGATCGAAAGTGCCCCGCCGACGGAGTGATCGGCAGCTCGGGTAGATGACGTGACGGCCGCCGGAGCAGGCCGCTCTGCGCCGCGAGGAACTGCTTGACCATCCGGTCTTCGAGCGAGTGAAAGGCGACCACGACCAGACGACCGCCCGGTGCGAGCAGCTTTTCAGAGGCGGCAAGGGCGCGCTCGAGCTCGCCGAGCTCGTCGTTCAGGTGGATGCGCAGCGCCTGAAAGGTTCGAGTCGCGGGATCGATCCGGCCGCCGGCGCGCCCGATCACGCTCGCGACCAGTTCCGCAAGCTCGTGGGTCGTCGCGATAGCGCGGCGGCGACGGCGCTCGACGATCGCGCGGGCGATGCGGCGCGCCGACCGCTCCTCGCCATAGCGACGCAGGATCGCCGCCAGCTCCGCTTCGTCGGCGTGATTGATCAGCTCGGCGGCGCTCGGACCGCGTGCCGACATGCGCATATCCAGCGGTCCGTCCAGCGCGAAGGAGAAGCCGCGCGCCGGATCGGCGAGCTGCAACGTCGAGAGCCCAAGATCGAGGACGATGCCGTCGAGTCGATCGACCCGGGCGCGGGCGAGCAGCCCCGCCATGTCGCCGAAGCAGCCCTCGAGCATGGTGAACGAAGGCTGCTCTGCGGTCAGTTGCCGGCCGCGCGCGACCGCAGCCGGATCACGATCGAGTCCGAACACCCGGCCCGCGCCGGCGGCCAGAATCGCCCCGCTATAACCTCCTGCGCCAAAGGTGGCGTCCAGATAGTCGCCGCCCGGCCGCACCGCGAGCGCAGTCAGCATCTCGGCCAACAGCACCGGGACATGATCGAGCGTCACCACCTTGCTCGTTTTCGTCTTGACGAGCGAAGTCATCGGAAACTGATCTCGCCACCAAGAGCGCTCAATGCTGGCTTGTCGGTAGTCGATGTTCGATTCCCATCGATTCTGCTCACCGTGAAGCATATGCGCGACCGTCCACCATCAGTCCAGCGTCCGTTTAGTCATGGATCTCACAACGATTGATTATCTCGATCGTGATGATTACTCCAATATAATCGCGCAAACTTTGAAGAACGTGGATCTGACCGCAACTCGAAGTGCGTTCTCATGACTTGTCATCGTCCAACCTGGACTTTGCGGAGTTGGAAATTTCACCCTATAGTTAACCGTATCCCCAGTCAAGGCCCATTTCGAAGAAACCTGCGTAACCTACTGAACCGGCGCTACAAATCCGATTTTCCACAGGTTTTCAAGGGCCTGTGCCGGCGCGCCAGAACTTGACGACGTCAGGCAAAAGCAAGTCCAGGCACCCAGCCGACGACTTGTTCGTCTTTTGTTCCTCTACCGTTGCGGGAGTGGGCCACCCCCGCTCAGACGCGGGATCAGGCGGCCTGTAAGCCGGGTTCTGTCCACGCCGCCCGCGGCGGGGCGGCGCAGGATGGCCATTCCTCTGGGACACCTGTTGCCAGGTGCCTCGCGCGACCGACCCGGACGAACGGCCCGGAAACCGGCCTGCTCCGCCGGAGCGGAGCCCTCGTCCCTACTTGGTCTTGCTCCCGGTGGGGTTTGCCGTGCCGCCGCCGTCGCCGGCGGCGCGGTGCGCTCTTACCGCACCCTTTCACCCTCACCCGCAGGCCACGGTCGACAAGTGACCGGGAGCCCCGGCGGGCGGACTGCTCTCTGTGGCACTTTCCCTGGGGTCGCCCCCGCCGGGAGTTACCCGGCACCGTGTTTCCGTGGAGCCCGGACTTTCCTCCCCCGGGTCGCCCCGGGAGCGGCCATCCGGCCGCCTGACCCACCCCAGATGTCGCATCGTGGGACGCCCGAATCAAGTCATCAGAGTACGGCCAGGAGGCCATCGAGCCGCGCTCGCGTGGCCCGATCGGGCAGGCCGTCGACGCGCTCGGGTCGGAAGTGCCGCTGGAAGGCCGCGATCACCAGCCGGGTCTCGCGGTCGAGGCGACCGTGGCGCGGCACTGTGTAGCCGACCCGGGCGAGCTCGGCCTGAAGCCCGGCCGTCGGCCGGTCTTGGCCCCGCCCGGGCTCCGGCCAGAGGCCGATCCCGGCAGCGGCGAGGCGCACCCAGTCAAACAGCTCGCCGGGATCCCGCTTACGCTCCGGCGCGACGTCGCTGTGGCCGAGCACCCGGCGCGCCGGGATCGGCCAGCGGTCGAGGATCGCCGCCGCAGAGCTCGATGCAGGCCTGCATCTGGGCTTCCGGGAAGGGCCGATAGCCCCATTCGTGACCGGGATTGACCAGCTCGATCCCGATCGAGCGGTCGTTCAGGTTGCTCTCACCCTGCCAGGCGCTCACGCCGGCGTGCCAAGCCCGGCCTTCCTCCGGCACCAGCGCCACGACGCTGCCGTCCTCGTCGATCAAATAATGGGCGCTGACCTTGGCTGCGGGATCGCACAGGCGCTCGAGCGCAGCGGCGGCACTCGGCATGCCGGTGTAGTGCAGAATCAACGCATCGACCGGGGAGCCTTGCGGTCGCGCATCGGCATTCGGCGACGCTTGGCGGCGCAGGCGCAGGCGGTCCCGCCCTCGTCTGTGCGCTCAGAACCGCCGCAGCAGACGCTGCAGATAGTCGAGCTCGTCGGCTGGCCGCTGGCGCTGGCTGGCACGGCGCTGCAGCTCCTCCAGGATCGCCCTGGCCTTGCCCAGGTCGAGCTGGCTCGGCACGTGCTCACCCCAGAGATCGGCGCCGCCCTGGTTGTACATCGAGCGGCCTAGCGGATCGCGGTCGTTCGGTGCCTGGCCGAACTGCTGCCCGGGCATCTGGCCCTGCCCCTGGCCATACATGCGCTGCATTTCCTGCATCATCGCCTGACCGCCCTGGCGGAGCTGATCGACCGCCTGAGCCTGCGGGTCGACGGCCTGGTCGGGCTGGGCCTGTTGGAGGGCGTCGCGCGCCGCACGCATCGACAGCTCGGCTTCGCCCAAGGAACGCGGAATTTGAACGCCGGCCTCGCCGAGCGCCCGCATCAGCTCGCCAAGCGCGCGCCGCAGGGCCTCCTGATCGCCCGCCATCTGACCGAGCTGTCCGCCGCCGGGCTGCATCTCACCCATCTGACCTTGCTGGCCGTCCTCCTGACCTTGCTGTCCCTGCTGCCCCGGTTGATCCTGCATGCCCTGCTGACCGCGTTGGCGCGACATGCCGAACGTGCGATCGAGCAGATCCTGCTGGCGCTGGATCATCTGCTGCAGCTGGCTCATCATCTGCTGCCCCTGCTGCATCTGGCCGTTCTGCGCCACCTGGAGGTTTTCCAGGAGATCCTGCAGCTGCGCGAGCATCTGCTGCGCGGCCTCGCGGGCGCCGGTCCTGATCATCTCGCGCATCATGTCGAGCATCTTCTGCAGATCCTGGCGCTGGACCTGGATCGCATTCGGATCCGGCATCAGCTGTTGCTGGTTGCTGCGCGTTCGCCTGCTGCTGCGCCTGCGCCTGCCGGAGGAGGGCGTCGAGGTACTCGTTCATCGCCCGCTGCAGCTCGCTCATCAGGCGCTCGAGCTCCTGGTCGGGGGCGTTTCGCGCGAGCGCGTCCTTCAATGCCTGCTGCAGATCGCGCAGATTGCGCTCTGCGAGCGAGACGCCACCGTCCTCGAGGTGCAGAGCGGTGTCCCAGAGCAGCCCCAGGACTTCGTCCACCGCCTTGCCGTCCTGATCCAGCACCAGGCGCATGGTCGCCGAGCGCAGCGCCAGATAGACGGCCGCGTCGTTCTGGAAGAGCTCCGGCGCCCGGCTCAGGTTATCGAGGGCGGCGATGACGTCCTCGCGCTGCTTTGGCTCGGCCGCCAGGCGACGGCGCTGCTCGATCAAGGCCCGCGCCACCGGATGCTGGAACGTGCGCTGCGGCAGGACCAGCTCCTGCGGTTCGCTCTGGCCACGCTGGTCGATGCCATCGACCGCCTCGAGGCGCATGACCACCGGCAGCCCGGCCCAGGGGTGCGGCGTCAGGTCGAGATAGGCGGCATCGTCGAGCTTGGTCGTGCCGCCGGCGGGCCGCATCAGCTCGATCCGCTCGACCCGCTGATCGTCGCCGAACAAGCTGATCAGCATCGAGATGCTGCTGACGCCGTAGTCGTCATTGGCGAGAAAATGCGAGCGCAGCACACCCCGCTGGGTCACCGTCGGCGCCTCGGCGAATTTGATCGTCGGCGGCTGATCGGGGATCGCCTCGATCTGCCACGCGCCGAGCTCCTTGCGCTTGCTGCCGATGCGCAGACGCCCCGAGTGATCGATCACCAGGGTAGCCTCGGCGCTGGTCTCGCCGACCGAGACAAACGGCTTTTCGTTGCCGTCCAGGCTGAGCGCGAACTGTCCGGCCGGTGCTGCCAGATGATGCAGCTGGGCGAGCGCCTCGCTGCCGGCCGGCAGGGTCACGGTGGCCGGCGCGCGCACGACCACCGGCTCGCCGGCGCCCGGGCTCTCGACCTCGAGCCGCACCGGCGGCCGGCCTGTGTAGATCGGCGGGGTCACCCACAGAGTGAGCTCCACGGGCACCTTGGCGCCCGTGGCCGGCGGCTGGAGCTCGAAGGCCTGAACCAGGCGTCGGGGCGCCATGCTGCCGGCGTCGACCAGGGCAACCAGAAGCAGCAACAGTAACCCCGCGCGCAGCGCCCAGGGATCGCGGCGGGGAAGATCGGAGCGCGGGATACCGACCCGAAGCCGCCTGAGCGTGCGCGCCAAGCGCTCCTGATGACGCCGCCAGAGCGAGACGGTCGCGGGATCGTCAACGCCACCGGACAGCCGGTCACCGAGCGAGCGGAGCGGCTGGTGCGGCAGCGCGTTAATCTCCTCGAGCCGGCGAAGCCCGGCGTCACGGTCAGGCCAGCGCAGCGCCGCGCGCGCCCGCCACAAGGACCAGATCAAGCCTGCTCCCAAGCCAAGGATACCGGCCGCGTGCAGCCATGTCGGCATCCAGGCCCAGAGTCCGAACAGGCTGATCACGAGAAATGCGCCAAGCACGGCGAGGCTTGGCCAGAGAGCCGACCATGCGGCCTCGAACCCGGCCGCCGCACGCGCCAGAGCAACCCGCCGGCGAAACTCCCAGCTGCGGTTCGGGTTCGTATGGATCATGGCCGCTCTCCCGCTAGCCAGCCACACCACGCTCGAGAGCCGGGACCGTCAACCACGGCGGCAAGCTCTCCTCGGCCATGCGCCTGGCCGGCTCGATCCGCGGTTTCACCACCGCCCAGCGGGCGCCGTCCACCAGGACCTCAGCCGCCATCGGGCGCGAGTTGTAGTCCGAAGCCATCACGGCGCAGTAGGCTCCGGCGCTGGTGAATACTATCAGATCTTCGGCGGCGAGTGGCGACAAATTGCGTCCGCGCGCGAAAATATCTGAGGTTTCACAGATCGGCCCAACCACATCGAGCGGTTGCAGCGGCGTGCCGGCCGCGGGCTCGTCCACCGGCAGGAGCTCGTGATAGGCATCGTAGAGGGCGGGACGTAGCAGGTCGTTCATGCCGGCATCGAGCACGACGCACGGTCGCTCCGTCCCTTGCTTCACATAGAGCACCTTCGCCAGCAGAACCCCCGCCTCGGCGACCAGATAACGCCCGGGTTCGAACACCAGCTCGAGGTCGAGCCCGGCCGTGAGTTCGCGGATCAGGGCGGCATAGCCCTCGAGATCGAGCTCGGGCTCGCCATGATAGCGGACCCCGAAGCCGCCACCCAGATCGAGCCGCCGGAGGCCGATGCCGGCGGCGCGCAGCTCTTTGACCAGTCCGATGCCCCGCCGATAGGCTGCTTCGAAGGGCGCGAGACTCAGGATCTGGGAGCCGATGTGCAGGTGCAGCCCGACGATCTCGATCCCCGCGAGACGGTGGGCCAGGTCGTAGACGGCCAGCGCTTGGTCGTAGGCGATGCCGAACTTGTCCTGCCGGCGGCCGGTGCTGATCTTGTCGTGGGTCTCGGCGGCGACGTCGGGGTTGATCCGGAGCGCAATCGGCGCAGTGACCTTGCGGGCGGCGGCGATCTCACCAAGCGCGACCAGTTCGGGCACTGATTCGACGTTGAACTGGGCGATCCCTGCATCGAGCGCCCGGATCATCTCGTCGCGGCTCTTGCCGACGCCCGAGAACACGATCCGCCGTGGCGGCACGCCCGCCGCGAGCGCCCGCTGCAACTCGCCCGCCGAGACGATGTCGGCGCCGGCCCCCTCGTCGGCGAGCGTCCGGATCACGGCGAGATTGCTGTTCGCCTTGAGGGCATAACAAAGCAGGACCTGCTGGCCGGCGAAGGCGGCAAGAAAGCGCCGGGCACGTGCCCGCATCCCCGCGGCCGAATAGACATAGACAGGCGTCCCGACCGCCCGGGCAATCTCGGTGAGCGGCACATGCTCCGCGTACAACTTGTGGCCGCGGTAGGCGAATTCGCCCATCACTTGGCCTCCTGGTCGGGCTTCTTCTCCTCCTTCGGGAGTTCCAGATGGCCCTTCTTGCCGCACGCGGCCAGAGCGCCGAGCGCGAGCAGCGTCAATATCAACCAGCGACGATGCGACACCACCGGCGCCGCGCCCTGATCAGTCGAGACCGAGGTGAGCATGACTGCCCAAAGCCGCAAAGCCGTCGTTCAGAGCCAGCGTGATGTCCCCGAAGTGCATGCTGGCGCCGAACGAGCAGGCGCCGAGCAGCAGCGCCAGCGCGGCCGACAGCAGGCAGGCTCGGGCGCGGCCGGTCACAGATACCGCTCCCGTGCCGTGTGAATCGCCTCGCGCACGCGAACCGGGGCCGTGCCGCCAAGGCTGGTCCGCGACGCGACGGAGCGCTCCACGCTCAGGACCCCGAACACGTCGGCCGTGATCCGCGGCTCGATGCCCTGCAACTCCTCGAGGCTGAGACCGCCGAGGTCGACGCCCCGCGCCTCGGCCAGGCGCACCGCTCGCCCGGCGACGCCATGCGCCTCACGAAACGACAGGCCGAGCGTGCGAACCAGCCAGTCCGCAAGATCGGTGGCGGTTGTGTGGCCGAGCGCCGCGGCGGCCGCGAGCCGGTTCGTATCGATGCTCATGCCCGCGATCATAGCGGCCATCGCCGCGAGGCAAAGAGCCAAGCTGTCGGCGGCATCGAATACCGGCTCCTTGTCCTCCTGCAGATCCTTGCCATAGGCGAGCGGCAGCCCCTTCAGGACGATCAGCAGCGCGTTGAGGTCTCCGATCACCCGGCCGGCCTTGGCCGCGCACCAGCTCGGCCGCATCGGGGTTGCGCTTTTGCGGCATGATCGAGCTGCCGCTCGAGAACTCCTCGGCCATCCGGACGAAGGCGAACTGCGGCGCCGACCAGAGGACCAGTTCCTCGGCGAGGCGCGAGAGATGGACTGCTGCGATCGCGGCCGCGGCCAGGAACTCGAGGGCGAAGTCCCGGTCCGAGACGGCATCGATCGAATTGGCCGCAGGGTGCGCGAAGCCGAGCTCCTCCGCGGTCGCGGCGCGATCGATCGGGAAGCTGGTGCCGGCGAGCGCCGCCGCGCCCAAGGGGCACTCGTTCAGCCGGGCGCGGGCATCGGCGAAGCGGCCGCGGTCGCGCCCGAACATCTCGATATAGGCGAGCAGATGGTGGCCGAGCGTGACCGGCTGGCCTGCTTGCAGATGGGTGAAGCCGGGCATGACGGCGCCACTATGCTCGTCCGCGCGGACCAGAAGCGCCGCCTGGAGGTCTCGCAGCAGACGGTCGAGGCGATCAATCGCATCGCGTACCCAGAGGCGGAAATCGGTCGCTACCTGATCGTTGCGCGAGCGCGCGGTGTGCAGCTTGCGGCCCGGCTCGCCGATCAGCTCGGTGAGCCGCGCCTCGATGTTCATGTGAATGTCTTCCAGCGCGGCGCTGAAGGGAAAGCGGCCGGCCTCGATCTCCTCCTTGATCTGGTCGAGGCCGGCAAGGATGGCGTCACACTCGGCGGCGTTCAGCAGACCGACTTTCGCCAACATCCGCGCATGCGCCTTGGAGCCCGCAATATCGTGAGCATAGAGCCGCTTGTCGAAGCCGATCGAGGCGTTTATCTGCTCCATCAACGGCGCTGGGCCGCGCTTGAAGTGCGCGCCCCAGAGGTCGACCGCGCGCGGCCGCGGGCTGCGCTTGCCGCCCTTGCTCACGGCCGGGCCGAAAACCGAACGGGTGATCGCATGAAGCTCCTTTCGCGCATACTCCAGGCGGCGAGCGCGGTGGCGCTGTTCGGGCTGATCATCCCACTACCGGCGTGCGCGTTCAACTTCGCACCGAGCGAGCCGAAGCCGGCGCCTCCACTTACCTTTCAGGACGCTGCGGGCAACCAGCTGTCGCTGGACGACTTTCGCGGTCAGGTTGTGGTCCTCAATCTCTGGGCGACCTGGTGTGCGCCTTGCCGGCGCGAGATGCCCTCGCTCGATCGCCTGCAAGCCAAATACGGCGGCGACGGCCTGCAGGTGATCCCGCTCTCGGTCGACCGGGGCGAGCCCGGCCAGATCGAGACCTTCTACGACGAGGTCGGTGTCCAACATCTGAAGATCTATCGTGATCCCACGGCCGCGGCAAGCCGCGCGCTCGGAGCTTTCGGTCTGCCAACCACCGTCGTGTTCGACCGCGAGGGCCGCGAGGTCGGCCGGGTGCTCGGCCCCGACGAGTGGGACAGCGACGAGGCGCTGACCGTGCTCCGCGCGATCATGGGTCCATCGTCGCCGCCCGTAGACTGGGGCAGTCAGCAGGCCGCGGCCGGCGCCGATCGATCGCCGTGAGCGCGGGTAGCAAGTGGAGCTCGGGGCGCTGGGCGGCAGAGTGTCAGCGCAGGGCTGCCACCGGCTGCTACCTTCCGACGACTGAGGCGCTCCTCTAAGACCTCTCGCCTCTTGCCGCTCGTCGTTCGACGGCCCCCGGCCCGATCGTCGCCCCGTCAAGAGTTCCTTCACCCCGACCGGCTAGGCTCGCTCTGCATGCCGGAGGCTCGGCGTCGTGTGCCTGCAGGGCCACGGTCGAGCCCAAACAACAGCCTCAGTCGGGATCCGATGAAACTGTCTCGTTGGAGCGCGCTGCCGCTCGCGGCGGTGTGCTGGCTGAGCCACGCCGGTTCGAGCGAGGCGGCCATCGAAAGCCGCTCCGGTGCGACCCGTTGTCTGGCCCTTGCCCTCTACTGGGAGGCCAAGACCGAAGGTCGCGAGGGCATGCTCGCGGTCGGATCGGTCGTGCTCAATCGGGTCGCTGATCCCGAGTTTCCCGACACCGTCTGCGGAGTGGTCAAACAGGGCGGCGAGCAGCCGCCCTGTCAGTTCTCCTGGTGGTGTGACGGCCAGAGCGACCGGCCAACCGAAGCGCGCGCCTGGGACCTTGCCCGTCATCTCGCGGCAACGATGCTGAAGCATCCGCCGCAGGACCCGACACAAGGTGCCCTCTTCTTTCACAACACAGGGATTTCGACGCCCTGGGTCCGCCGACGTGAGCGGACGGTGCAGATCGGACGACACATCTTCTATCGCTAGGCCGCCTCGGTCGAGATCGACACGAATACGATCGTCCCCTCGGGACTTCGCGACCTCCGTGCTGATAACTCCTGGCGCTTGCGCAACGGGTCGCCGGCCAATCACCCTGCTCGCCCGCTCGGGAATAAACCTCGGCCCGGCGCGTCGAACATCGTGCCGATCGGCGATCACCGTCAGGGAGTTTTGAACCATGGTCAGGCCTGCCCGTAGCGACCGCCAGGGTATTCTCGAGCGGCCGGGGCGGAGGCTCGCGGCTAAGCGCCGCAAGAAGCGCGCCCGGGCGGAGGAACGATGGCGGATTCGTTCGATCCTCAGTCGGCCCGCTTCGCGGTGCGCGTCGCGGCCTACATTCCACGCCTGCGCCGCTACGCCACGGCTTGGCTGCACAGCACCGCGGACGCCGACGACTTGGTTCAGGACTGCCTCGAGCGCGCCCTTCGCCGCCGGGAAACTCTGCAGGATCCGGAGCGACTCGGTGGCTGGCTGCTGGCGATCATGCACAATCTTCACCTTAGCAATCTGCGCCGCCACCGACGCCGGGGCGAAGCGGTCGCGCTGGAGAACCTGACGGACGACCTCGCGCTCAGCGCGCCACCCGAGGATCGCGGCGAGCTCCGCGACTTCGTCCGGGCCATGGCCACGCTGTCGGAAGATCACCGGCAGATTCTGCTCCTGGTGGGCCTCGAGGGCCTCACCTACCGGGAGATCGCCGAATTGCTGGAGATCCCGATCGGGACCGTGATGTCGCGTCTCGCGCGGGCCCGTGAGCGACTGCGGATCGCGCTGGAAGGCGGCGAGGAGCAGGCGGTACGGAGGGTCAGATGAGCGGCCCGGCCGAAGACTGGATCACCGAGGCGGAGCTGCACGCACACCTCGACGGCGAGCTCGAGGCCGAGCGCTGCGCGGCCGTCGAGGCGGTCCTCGCGCGCCATCCTGAGCTGGCGGCCCGCGCGCGCAGCTACCGTCGGCACACGATGCTCGTCCGGCGCGCCTATGGGCCGCTCCTCGAACGACCCGTCCCACCCGAAATGGTGGCGACGACGACCGCTTCTCCCGCGCGGTCCCCGATCGGCTGGCGCCACGTGGCGGCGGCTGCGGCCGCCTCGGTGCTCCTGCTCGCCGGCGGGGTCGGCACTGGGTGGTGGCTGCGCGATCGCGCGGCACCGATCGCCCGGCAGGAGCCGGCCTTCGTTGCCGATGCCTTCAGCGCGCACCAGGTCTATGCGGTCGAGGTGCGCCACCCGGTCGAGGTCGGCGCCGATCAGACCGACCATCTCGCGGCCTGGCTGTCCCGTCGGCTCGGTTTCCCGCTGGCCATCCCCAATCTCACCGGCCAGGGCTTCGAGCTGATCGGCGGCCGGCTGCTGCCCTCGGCCATCGGGCCGGCGGCTCAGCTGATGTATCAGGATGCGAGCGGACGACGCCTGACCTGCTACATCCGGGCGAGCGCCGACCCGGAGGAAACCGCCTTCCGTTTCGCCCGCGACGGCCGGCTCCTGGCGTTCTACTGGCGCGATCGGGGCGAGGCTTGGGCGCTGCTCGGCGAGATGCCGCGCGATGAGCTGCTGCGCCTCGCCCATACCGTCTACCAAACCCTCGAACGCTGAGCATTTGCGGCAGGAGGTAGCGGCAGGCTGGAATTCAGCGGCCGGCAACCCCATGATTCCAGTATCGCCCCCGAGGATGCTGATCATGGCAATCATCCGTCATCTGGCCGGCGTCGGCCTGATCGGCATCGCCCTCGGCTCGACCAGCCTGGCCGGGGATGGGAACGTCACGACGCAGGAGCGGATCATCGAGCAGAGGCTCAACAATACCGAGAGCCGGGTGCGCAGCCAGTCCCAGGCGCCGATCCAGCTCTTTCCGTCGGAGCTCGGTTTCTCGACCGCCACGAGGGGCTCGCCGTCGGTCGCCCCCTTCGGCAGCAGCGCGCTGCCTGGAAGCCGCGCGCTGTCCGGTACGGAGCGCCAGATGGAACGCGCTCAGATCCAGCGCGATCTCGGGGCGAGCCAGCAGGATCTGCGCACCCTCAAGACCCAGCGGCCCAATGCGCCTGGGATCCCTCTCCTCGAACGCCAGCTCGATCGACTGAATCGCCCCATCCCGCTCGGGCAACCTCAGCCGTCTTCGCTCTGGTCGCCGGACCGGGCAGCTTCAGCCGCCCGGCCCGACGTCGAGCACGAGGTTGCCGATCACGCCCCGCTCCATGGCTTCATGCGCGGCGACCGCCTCGGCGAGCGGCAAGCGCCTGGCGATGTAGTGGCGGAGCTCGCCCGCCTCGAGCCAGCGCGTGAGGTCGCCGATCGCCTGCCGCTTGGCTGCCTCGGGCATCATGAACACCAGGACGAAGCGGACCGAAGCGCTCTTGTAGGCGAGCGCGTAGAACGGCAGCTTCGGCTCCAGGACTGCGTCCGAGGCGTAGGCCGCGATCACGCCGCTCGGCTTCAGGATCTCGAGGCTCTGGGCCAGATTGCCGCCGAACTCGACCTCGACGATCCTGTCGACCCC
The DNA here is from genome assembly GCA_963815435.1 of uncultured Alphaproteobacteria bacterium. Classification (GTDB taxonomy): domain Bacteria; phylum Pseudomonadota; class Alphaproteobacteria; order Geminicoccales; family Geminicoccaceae; genus DATAOG01. The sequence goes on along the minus strand of CAWFGZ010000001.1, from coordinate 342,953 downwards.
GCCGCCGTTTGGCAGATCGGCGATCCGCTGCACGACGTTCTCGGCCTTGTAGTTGAATACGTAGTCGGCGCCGGCGTCGGCCGCGATCTCGGCCTTCTGATCGCTGCTGACCGTGGTCAGGACGCGCGCCCCGCCGAGCTTGGCGAACTGGATCGCATAGGCGCCGACCGCGCCCGCGCCGCCGGTGACCAGGACCGTCTGTCCCTCGACCGGACCGTCGGCGAACACCGCGCGGTACGCGGTCAGCGCCGGAATGCCGAGGCAGGCGCCCTCGACGAAGCTGGTTCGCTCGGGCAGGCGCACCGCGCGCTCGGCCGGTAACGTCACGAACTGCGCGGCGGTGCCACGCGGCCGCTGCCACTGCGCCTCGTAGACCCAGACCCGCTCGCCGGTCCGGCCATGATCGACACCCTCGCCGACCGCGTCGATCACGCCCGCGCCGTCGAAGCCCGGGATCACCAGCGGGTCCTTGATCATCTGCCCGCGCGCGCCGCGCCGCCGCTTAACGTCGATCGGGTTGATCCCCGAGGTCACGAGCTGGACCCGAACCTCGCCCGGCCCCGGCGCCGGCGTTTCCAGCTCGCCGAACCGCAGGACCTCGGCCGCCTCGCCGTTCTGCTCATACCAGACTGCCTGCATGGCCCACCTCCGGCGCCCCGAACTCGCTTCGCGCAGCGGGACGATCACGCCTCATTTTACACTCAATCGGATCATTTGGCACCGGCATCGAACGGAGCGATTGCGCCGTCCGTCGTCGATTGAGCGTGCCTCTGAATCGCATGATGCAACCGGTCTCGGGCGGCCCCAGCGCCGGCGGCGGTCATCGAGCTGTCATCGTCCGTGGCTGGCGTCCGCGCCGGCTGTGGCTTGGACGAGGCGGGCATGCAGGATCGGTTGCTGTTCAGCTACGCATCAGCCGAAGATCCGCTGCTCCGCCGGCTGACGATCCGAACCGTCGAGCGTCTGAGCGGGCAACCGCGCCTCAAGCGCATGTATCTCGACAATCTGCGCCGGCCCTGCGCCGGCGAAAGCTTCTGGGAGGCCGCGGTGCGCCGCCTCCAGCTGCGGGTCGACTACGATCCGGAGCGGCTGCTGGCGATCCCGGCGCAGGGTCCCGTCGTGGTCGCCGCCAACCATCCCTTCGGGGTCCTCGACGGGCTGGTCATCGGCTATCTGATCGCCAAGATCCGGCCCGACTTCAAAGTCCTGACCCACAACGCTCTCTACCGCGCATCCGAGATCCGGCCCTATCTTCTGCCGATCGATTTCGGCGGCACGGATGCCGCGACCGAGACCAATCTCTGGTCCCGGTCGAATGCTCTGGACTGGTTGCGCCAGGGCGGGCTCCTGGTCGTATTTCTGGCGGGCGAGGTCTCGACCGCGGCGGGGCCGTTCGTCAGGCGGGCCCTGGACGCACCCTGGAAGCCGTTTACCGCGCGGGCGATCATTCAGACCCGAGCGACGGTCGTTCCGATGTTCTTCGGCGGCCAGAACAGCCGGCTGTTCCAGATCGCGAGCCACGTCAGTCAGACCTTGCGCACATCGCTGCTGTTCAACGAAGTGCGCAACAAGATCGGGCGGTCCGTCCAAGTCCGGATCGGTCGCCCGCTCCCCTGTGGCGAGCTCGCGCATCTGACCGATCGGCACGAACTGATCGCGCACCGGCGCGGCCTGACCTACGCGTTGGAGGACCCGCTTACCCTGGAAGGTCGAGGCGAGCTGCGCCGGCCGCCGAATGGTCGGCGGCTCCGCTTACCCGGGAGGCGCCGCAAAGATCGCCTGGGTCGGGTCGCGCCCGGATTACTCGGCTCGTCGGGCCAGATTGACCAGTGCCAGCAGCAGCACGGCCCCGACCACCGCCATCGCGAGCTTGATCAGCCAGCCGCCGTCGACACCGAACCCTAGCAGGTCGCGCAGCTTGCCACCGATGACCCCGCCGACAACCCCGACGACGATGTTGATCACCAGGCCGTAGCCCGCGCCCCGGATCAGGACGCCCGCGATCCAGCCGGCGATCGCGCCGGTGATGATGAGCGTCAGGACCTCCACCGGCGATTACCAATGGCCGGCAGTGCCGCGCAGCGCTGCCGGCCATTGCGCTCGGCCTCTCAGAAGCGCGTCAGGGACTTGTGCAGGGCGTCGATCTCGGCGCTGGCGACAACCGTGCGCTGGTGCACGATTTCCTCGGGCGTGACCGGACGACCGTAGTAGGCCTCGTTCCAATCGTTCAGGGGTGCGAGATAGGCACCATCGAGCCAGAAGCCCCCGAACAGCCCTTTGCTCTTGGCGAAGGCATAGATGTCCTCGCCGAAGTGGGCCGTGGTGCCGGCGCCGACCGCGGCACCAAGGCGGGCGACCGCAACCCCCGCGTCGGCGCCGAATTTGATGCCGTACGCGACCAGCTTGTCGACGGCGCCTTCGTTCATGATCGTCAGGATAAGATCGGAGCTCTGGCCACCGAACTGCAGCCCGATGCTGCCGCCATACAGCGCGTAAAAGGCCGGCTGTCCCCAGCCGCCGGTCTGCGGGTCGCGCACCAGCAGGACGCCGATGCCGTGCTCGACCCCCAAGAAGAAGCTGGCTTTGAGCAGTTCGGGAATGATCAGAACGGCGTACGCGTTCTGGACATAGACCCGCATGTCCTTGAAATTGGGGTCGTCCAGGAAGGAGTCGAGCGCGAGGCGGGCGCGTTCCACGACCCGCTGCTGTCCGTCCGTCTTGGCCTCGGCCGATGGCCCGACCACGGCCATCAGTGCCAGGGCCAGCACCACCATCATGCGCTTGGCAGTTTCGACCATGCTTCTCGCCCCTGCTTGCCCCGGCCTGCGCCAGAGCCCAAATGCACGCCGCGTATCTGTACGTTAAGGCGAGCTAGGGTGCTTTGTCAAGATATCCCTATAACTAATTGATCGACATGAATCTCTTTTTGATTGGACCGCCTCTCGACTGAGGAGCCGACCAGTGAAGCGTGCCGTCCTCGCCGCCGGAGTGATTATGGTCGTCCTCGTGGCCGGCGTCGTCGCGGCGCTGCTCCGGTTCCCCGCACCCCTGCTGCGGGCCGGCCTCCGGGCGGCGGGCGTCGAGGCGGTCGCGTTCGATGATCTGCAACTCGGATCGAACACGCTCGAGCTCACCGGGCTGCGAGCGGGTACGGCGGCAGAGCAGCGCCTGGCGCGATTAGAAATCCGCTACCACCTCACAGATCTGCTGCGGGGGCGGGTCGATCGGATCGATCTCGAGGGGCTCGAGCTCAGCGGCCGGATGGCCGACGGCAGGATCGAGCTCGACGGGTGGGCAACGGGCCCAGGCACCCCGAGCGGCGCCTTCGACCTGGCCGCGCTGCCGTGGCCCGAACAGATTGTGCTGCGCGCGGCCAAAATCCGGCTGGCCACGCCCTGGGGCGAGCTGGAGATGCCGCTCTCGGGCGAGTTCCGGCCAGCGGGCTCGCATGCCGAGTTCACTCTCAACGTCGCCGACGCGCACCTGGCCAACGATGCCGCCCGGCTGCGCGCCGATATCGGTCTGCGGTGCCAGCTGGCGCTGGATGGCGCCATCACGCTCCGGGATGTCAGTGCCGAAGGCCACCTCGACATCACTGCGGAGGACTTTGCCCTGGCCGATCTTGCGGGCGGCATCGACGGCAAGGCCGGCATCACCTTCCAGCTGTCCGATGGCGGCTTCCGCGTCGAGATCGCACCGACCGAGATCGAGGTCGCCTCGCTCGCGCAAGGGCTCGCCGCCCTCGAAGAGCCTCTCCCGGCGCCCTGGCGGATCGACGTCGGGGAACCGGTCCACATTACCGGTCAGCTCATCGATGACGGGGTGACGGTCCGGACCGATGCGAAGCTTGATGTCAGCGCCGCGGGCCAGGGCCGGGTCGGAGCCGCCCTCCAGGCCAGCCTTCAATTCGACGATGCAGGACGGCTTCGTCAGCTGTCGTCGAGCCAGGCGACGCTCTCGTTCAACAAACTGAGCTGGCCTGACCTAAGGCTGGAGCGCGGCCAGATCGGGATCACGGCGGACGGCATGCCCGGACAATGGCAGGGCACGATCGACCTCGACCTTGCGGGCGACGGCCAACCGACGTCGGAGATGTCGATCAGGGGGGCCAGCCTTCGCCAGAGCCTCGCGGCCGCCTTCGCCGACGACCGGCTGACCCTCTCGTCCCGAGACACCGGCGCCTTGCGGCTCGAGCAGGTCACCGCGCACGGGCATACCCGGGCCGGTCCGCTCGTCTGGCGGCTCGAGCCGGGCGACCAGCCGCTCCTCGTGGTCAGCCCGGCCGCTGACGGCACGCTGCATTGGCAAAGCGCTCTAAGCGCGCAGGGCGAAGCCTTCGACCTGGCCAGCGGGGACGATGGCGACGCCCTTCGCGCGCGCGCCGAGGTGCCCGATCTGGCCCTGGCGCTGAGCGGCGACGCCGGTGGCCCGACCGAAGGCCACCTCAACCTCGCGGGCGCCCGGCTCAACCTGCCAGATTACCAGCTGACGCTCGATGGCATCGCGACCGAGCTGGGACTGGCCGCAAACGGTCTGGCGCCAGATCAGGCGATCCCGCTCACGATCGCGACCATCAGCCAGGGCGGTAAGCCCAGCTGGTTTGCGCCGCTCGCATTGAGCGGCACCCTGCGGCCGGGCGCAGAACGGGTCGAGTTCGACGCACACGCTCACTCGTCAGACGGACGGGCTCGCTTTGACCGTCCGCGGTCACCATGACCCGATCGTGGGGCGGGGCCGCGCCGAGATCGAGCTGGCGCCGCTCACCTTTGCCTCGGGCGCGCTTCAGCCCGGGCGCCTTGCGCCGGCGCTCGCCGGTCTGCCCGATGACGTGAGCGGCACGCTCGCGCTGAACGGCGCCATCAGCTGGGGACGCGGCGCCACGATCGGCGCCGATCTGTCGCTGCTCGTCGACAATCTCGCCTTCACGACGGGGCCGGCCCGCTTCCAGCAGGTCGACGGCGTCGTCCACTTCGATCGGCTCTGGCCCACGACCACGCCGCCCGGGCAGCAGCTCGCGATCGGGCTGCTCGATCTCGGCCTGCCGTTAACCAGCGGGCTCGTCGTTTTCCAGTTGCAGGCCGACCGGCAGGTCGCGGTCGAGCAGCTGCGCTGGCGCTTTGCCGGCGGCACGGTTCGGGCGGAGCCATTCAGTGTCGGTTCAGGGACATCTGATATAACTTTGACCCTGACGGCGGAGCAGCTCGATCTCGCTCAGCTGTTCGCGCTGACGCGGTTGGACGGTCTGAGCGGCACGGGCACGATCCACGGCACGCTGCCGGTCCGGATCTCGGGCAGCGAGGCGGTGGTCGAAGGCGGCGAGCTGGAGACCGATCGGCCGGGCTGGCTCCGCTACCGACCCGCCGCGGCGCCAAGCGCTTTGCAGGCCGGCGGCGAGAATGTCAGCCTGCTCCTGCAGGCGTTGGAGAACTTCCACTATGAGGCGCTCAGGATCACACTCGATGGTCGAACCGATGCCGACATGCACATCGGCCTGCACGTCCGGGGCGCCAATCCCGAGCTCTATGACGGCTACCCGATCGAGTTTAACTTCAACCTCGAGGGCGAACTCGCCAACATCCTGCGCAGCGGGCTGGCCAGCTATCAGATTCCGGAGCGGATCCGCGAGCAGATGCGGAGCTTCGGTCGCCACTAGCCTGCTCGTCCTGGTCCTGGCGTTCGCGGCCTGCACCCCCACGGTCCGGGTCGAGGCACCGAAGGACCCGATCGTGATCAACCTCAACGTCAAGATCGAGCAGGAAGTGCGGGTCAAGGTCGAGAAGGACGTCGACAACCTGCTGCAAGACAACCCGAACCTGTTCTAGGAGCCGAGATCATGATGCCGGTTGTGCGACTCGCAGCCATCGTCCTCGTCGCTCTTGGCCTCTGGGCGGCGCCGGCGGCCGCGGCGTCTCTGGATCAGGCCAAGGCGGCGGGCCAGGTAGGCGAGCGGATCGATGGCTACCTGGGCATGGTGGATGCGGGCGCGCCGGCCGACGTCAAGGCGCTGGTCGAGAAGATCAACGCCGAGCGCAAGGCGAAATACGCCGAGATCGCCCAGAAGCAGGGTGCGCCGGTTGCCGCGGTCGCCCAGATCGCCGGCAAGAAGCTGATCGAGCGCACGCCAAAGGGCCAGTACGTTATGGGCGCCGACGGCCAGTGGCGACAAAATTGAGACAAGGCACCGCGTCCGAAGCGACGGTCACCGTGAGGCTGCCCAAGGAGCTGGCCGACGAGCTGGATGAGTTGGCCCGGGAGACCGGACGGAGCAAGAGCTACCTTGCCCGGCAGGCCATCATCGAGTTCCTCGATGACCGCGCCGACCATCTGCATGCCCTCGCTGTGCTCGAGCACGAGAGAGGCCAGCCAGGGCTCGCTGTCGAGCAGGTCAAGAAAGAGCTCGGTCTGGACGATTGAATTTGGTTCAACGCCCGTTGTGAGTTCCAGCGCCTCCTAAGCAGACATCGCGCGATCATCGCTCGTGGATCAACACTGGGCGGGGGCTCAGGTCTTCTCCAGGTCCCAGATCAGCACTGCCGGCAGGCCAACCCAGGCCGCGCGGTTGGCTTCGGGCAGCCGCTCGGCCGCGACGGTGACCGCTGCTTCGGCAGTGAGTTGAGGTTCGTGACAGCTGCGGACGCGGAGCCCCGCGGCAGCAGAGGCCTGGCAATAGTCCGAGGCCATGTGGGGATGCAGCCGCATGAAGCCTGTGCCGCCGCGCGCCGTCCGGAACTGCGCCTGCCAGCCGAGGAGCACGATGAACGGATGGACATCGCTGATGATCACGCGGCCACCCGGACGGACGACCCGGGCGAGCTCCGCCACGGCCTTGCCCACTTCGGACAGGTGCACCATCGCCAACGCGCAGACGGCTACATCGACGGATCCGGTCTCCAACGGCAGCGCTTCGAGATCGCCCTCATGAAACTCGCTCTGCGGGAGCTTCCGATGCGCCTTCGCCAGCATCGCCGGAGAACGATCCACGCCGATGATCCGGTGTCCGCGCGCCGCGAGATACGCGCTGTAACGGCCGGTTCCGCACGCCGCATCGAGCACGACCGAGGCCGGCAGCGGATCGAGCAGCCCGTGCATGGTCGGCTCCTCGATCGGGAAAAGGCGGAGCGGCTGATCATAGGTATCCGACCAGAGCCCGTAGCCTTCGGTGATGTCGTATTCGGGCGCCTCGAGCGGAGCGGCGAGCTCGGGCGCCTCGTCGAGGCGCTCAAGCAACGCGCGCATCTCGCCGACCCGCGCCCGGCGTGCCAAAGCATCGTCGCGAAATGCCAGACGCAGCAGCGCCAGCCCCTCGATCCCGAGCAGCAGTTCGCCGAGAGTTGGTTTTGCACTCATGGAATTCACCTCCCAGGGTTTCATCCGCTGGCGTCGGATCCATTCATCACCGTACATCTGAACTCACGGGCGAGGCAGTCCTCAAAGAAAGACGTGCTCACCGGCCGCACCGGAGGCGTGTTCGCCCAAGCGCTCGCGCCGGGTTGACCTCGCCAAGCGCGCCGTGGGACCTATCGTCATAGCGGCAGGCCCAGGTCGGGGATCCGGGATGGCGCGACTGGCTCTTGCACCGATCAAGGATCTCATTGTTTCGCGGACTGGCGGGTTATGCCCCGTGCTGGCAGCGATTCTGCTCGTCTTCTCGAGCCTGGTGAGTGCCTGCGCGTCCGGGCCGAAGCCGATCCTCTACCCCAACGAACGACTGAAGGCGGTGGGCCAGACGCAGGCCGATCAGGATATCGCCGAGTGCCGCGACATGGCCGCCAATGCCGGCGCCTCGGCCGGCTCGGGCAAGGCCGGACGCACAGCGGGCAGCACCGCAGCCGGCGGCGCGATCGGCGGTGCCACCGGTGCGGTCGGCGGCGCGATCCTGGGAGCGCCCGGCACCGGCGCCGCGGTCGGCGCTGCGACCGGTGCGACCGCCGGCCTGCTGCGCTCGCTGTTCACCGGCGGCGGCGGGCCGAGCCAGGCCTATCGCAACTTCGTCGACCATTGCCTGCGCGAGCGCGGCTACGAGCCGGTTGGCTGGGAGTAGTCCAGGCCTATTCCGCAGGTGGCGGCCGGTGCCTGCCGCCGCGGGCCAGCTCCTTGATCACGCCGCGCAGCAGGTGGACGTCCGGCTCATGCAGATCAGCGCGGGCGAAGATCACCTTGAGCGCGCGGATCATGCTCTGCCGGCGATCGGGCGTGCGGAAGAAGTCGACCGCGTCGAGCTCGCTGACCAGGTGGTCGAGCAGCTGGTCCAGCTCGCCCTTGGTCGCCCGTCGGCCGGCGGGCTCGACCGCCCTGGGTGCCGGCGCCAGGCCGGTCGATTGGAACCATTCGTAGGCGACCAGGAGCACCGCCTGGGCGAGATTGAGCGATGCGAAGGCGGGGTTGACCGGCACGCGGAGGATTGCGTCGGCCAGGATCAGATCGTCGTTGGTCAGGCCGGTTCGCTCCGGGCCGAACAGGATGCCGACCCGCTGGCCCTCGGCCAGTGCCGCGCGGCACTCACGCGCGGCCTCGGCCGCCGTGACCACCGGCTTGGGCAGATCGCGCGCGCGGGCCGAGGTGGCATAGAGGCGATCCAGATCGGCTGCCGCCTCCTCGACCCGCTCGAAGACCCGGGTCTGATTGAGGACTTCGACGGCGCCGGAGGCGGTCCGCACGGCCTTGACGTTCGGCCAGCCGCATTGGGGCCGGACCAGACGCAGCTCGGCCAGGTCGAAATTGAACATCGCGCGCGCCGCCGCGCCGACGTTTTCGCCGATCTGCGGGCCGACCAGAATGATGACCGGCTTGGCGGGCGCGGACGAAATGGCCGGGCGCGCGGCGTGCGCCATTCAGTCCGCCGCGGACGCGTCATCCACGAACAGCTTGTAGGTGATGGCATCGTGGAGCGCGTTGTACGAGGCGTCGATCACGTTGGTCGAGACGCCGACCGTCGACCAGCGCCGGCTACGATCGTCGGCGCTCTCGATGATCACCCGGGTGACCGCGGCGGTGCCGGCCTCGGGCGTCAGGATCCGCACCTTGTAGTCGGCGAGATGCATGTGCTCGAGCGCCGGATAGGTGGTTGACAGCGCTTGGCGGAGCGCGGTGTCGAGGGCGTGCACCGGGCCGTTGCCCTCGGCGACGATCATCCGGATCGCGCCGCCGACATCGACCTTGATGGTCGCCTCGGAGAGCGTCACGACCTCGTTGCGGGCGTTGAAGCGGCGCTCATCGATGATCCGAAAGCTGATCAGGCGGAAGTAGTCGCTGACCTGGCGAAGCGTGCGTCGCGCCAGCAGCTCGAAGCTGGCATCTGCGCCCTCGTAGGCGTAGCCGTTCGCCTCGCGCTCCTTGACCTCACGCAGCAGGGCCCGGATTTCGGCCTCACCCGGCGCGTCGCCGAGGCCGATCTCGCCGAGACGGGTCAGAAGGCTCGCGCGACCCGCCTGGTCAGAGACCACGATATGGCGCTGGTTGCCGACGATCTCGGGCGCAATGTGCTCGTAGCTGCTCGGGTCCTTGACCACCGCGGAGGCATGCAGGCCGGCCTTGTGGGCGAAGGCGCTCGCGCCGACATAGGCCGCGTGGCGGTCGGGAGTGCGGTTCAGCCGCTCGTCCAGCGCCCGCGACAGCTCGGTCAGATGGCGAAGCCCAGCCTCGTCGACCCCGGTCGCGTAGCCCATCTTGAGCATCAGCGTCGGGATCAGGGCGACCAGATTGGCGTTGCCGCAGCGCTCGCCGAGGCCGTTCAGGGTACCCTGAACCTGGCGGGCGCCGGCTTGAACCGCGGCCAGGCTGTTGGCGACCGCGTTCTCGGTATCGTTATGGGTATGGACGCCGAGCCGCTGGGGCGGCACCAGCTGGCTCACCCGCTCGACCGCGCGGGCGATCTCGTGCGGCAGGCAGCCGCCATTGGTGTCGCAGAGCACGATCCAGCGTGCCCCGCCACTCGCGGCCGCGGAGAGGCAGGCGAGCGCGTAGTCGGCGTCGGCGGCGTAGCCGTCAAAGAAGTGCTCGGCGTCGAAGATCACCTCCGGGACACGACGGCCCGCCTCTGCGACGCTCTCCTCGATCATGCGCAGATTCTCGTCGAGCGGCGCGCCAAGCAGCTCGACATGACGAGGCGAGCTCTTGCCGACCAGGGTGATCACCTCGGCGCCACTTTGGAGCAGAGCCGCGAGACCGGGGTCGTTGGCGGCGCTCCGGCCCGCGCGCCGGGTCATTCCGAAGGCGCAGAGCCTGGCCCGCTCGAGGCGCGGCGGGCTTCGGAAGAAGCCATCGTCGGTCGGGTTGGCTCCCGGCCAGCCACCCTCGACATAGTCGACGCCGAGCTGATCGAGCATCAGGGCGATCGCGACCTTGTCGGCGGCGGAGAAGTCGACGCCCTGCATTTGCCCGCCGTCGCGCAGTGTAGTGTCGTAAAGATAAATCCGCTCGCTCATCACCTGGCGCCGGCGCCGCTCCCGGTTGCCCCAAACCGCACCGGTGGGTACGGCTCAGGCCCTCTCGCCGCAAGGGCAGCTTCGCGCCCGCTCGCGGCCGATGATCGGTAGCAGATGCTCGAGCCCCGGTCCATCAACCTCGTCCCGCCGGGTCATCAGGTCGTCCCAGCGTCAGTGTCCATGAGCCGCGCGCCGGCAACCTCGCGGCCGTGGCCTGGCGGAGCCCAGCGCCGATCGGGATACGCGCGCTCGCGAGCATTTCACGGACCGGGCGTTCGAGCGGCGCGTGAGCGGCTGCAGGAGGCGGAGCTTAAGTATGGCCTCGATCCTTCCGAGTCGACGTCGCTAGCGGCTTTTGAACAGACGGTCGCCCTGCTCATCGATGATCTGCTGCGCCTTGGTGATCGAGAAGGCGACCGCGTCGTCCTTGCTGCTGTGGGTGTCGACCCGGATGAAGCGATGCTCCTTGCGGCCGTCCTCGAACTCCTTGGCGATCACGCCGGCCGTGTTCCAGCCGGAGCCCTGGCGCTGAGGTGCGGGCGTGATCAGATAGCCCTTGTAGTCGACGCGTTCGCCCGGCTCATCGCCACCACCGACACCTCCGAAGAGGCCCTTCAGCGAGTCCAGCAATCCCATTGGTTCCACTCCGCCAGATCGGTTTGGGAGCAACACCGCAAGAACATGCTACCGGCAAAGCCACGCGCTGTGCTAGTTCGGGAGCCCGTCCGGGAAAATGGGCAAAACCGAGACTCTACATCGTCCTCCACTATCCTTTATGAGCGACCAGGCTCGCGGCGCCCTGTCCTCCTGCACTATCCTCTCTGCGGGACCAGGCTCGCGGCGCGCGGCCGTCCGCAGAAACTGGGGCGCGGATTCCCACGGTCGCATGGACCATCCGAAAGAAGACTTAACGAGCCAAAGGTTAATCTTCGGTTAATGCTTCGACCCATCGCCGGGGCGCAGAACATCGCGAGAGCGCTTCCGTCGGGAGCGATAGCGATACCGCTTAACGGTACCGTCGCAGCCTCCAGTCGACGATCCGGCCAGGAGTTCGGGGCGTAGCGCCCGATCGATGGCCGCTCGGATCGAGCCCAGGCACCATGCATTGGGGAATCCTCCGCTTGCCTTGGTCCGCTGATCGTCCGCTTGCCGCAGATCGAGTCGGCGCGCCGGACAATCTCCTGCCCTGCGACGGCGAGGTCGCCTTGATCGAGGCCGCGCTTCCGCCAGCCGATGCGGATCGCCTGTTCGCGGCGCTGCGCGCCGGCATCGACTGGCGCCAGGAGGTGGCGACGGTGATGGGGCGGCGCGTGCCCTTGCCCCGGCTCACCGCTTGGCACGGCGAGGCGGGCTACGTTTACAGCGGCATCCGCATGACGCCCGCGCCCTGGACCGCGGCCCTGCTTGAACTCAAGGTGCTGGCCGAGGCGCTGGCCGGGCAGCCGTTCAACAGCGTGCTCCTGAACCTTTATCGCGACGGCCGCGACAGCGTCTCCTGGCACGCCGACAACGAGCCGGGGCTCGGCCGCAATCCAGTCATCGCCAGCTTCTCGCTCGGTGCGGTCCGTCGCTTCCAGCTGAAGCATCGCCGCATCGGCGCGCGCCTCGCGCTCGATCTGCCGCACGGCTCCTGCCTGATCATGGCGGGCGCGACGCAGCACCACTGGCTGCACCAGCTGCCCAAGACCGCGCGTCCCGTCGGCCCCAGGATCAACCTCACCTTCCGCTCGATGCTCTCGCCGCCTACCCGGAAGGACGTGGGTGATCGGCGCGATCGGCGCTAGACTGCTCGCGAGGCGAGCCTGGATGAGCTTGTCGACCGCTCCCATCGGCATTGATATCTCTGGTCGCGGCAGATCGGACGACTTGGAAGGTGGCGGCGGGTGCAACAGGTTACGAAGATCTGGCATGCCTAGCGGCGTGCGCTCTGAGCTGAGCATCTGAGCGGGCACGTTCGGCGGCATGGGCCTCTATACGATCCGGCGGTTCGGCCTCGCGCTGGTGATCGTCATCTTGGCGATGGCGGTGCTGTTCGGCATGATCTACCTGGTGCCAGGCGATCCGATTACGATTGCGCTCGGGCCGCGGGCGACCGAGGCGATGCGCCAGGCCTACCTCGCCAAGATGCGCCTCGATCAGCCGGTTTACATCCAGTTCCTGGCCTTTGCCGGCGACGTGCTGCGGGGTGACCTCGGCGCCGACGTGTTCAGCAATCGAAGCGTCACCACGATCGTGTTCGAGCAGCTGCCCTATACCCTGGCGCTGACCGGCGCGGGTCTCGGCTGGGCGGTGCTACTCGGCATTCCGCTCGGCTGCTATTCGGCGATCCACCGCAATACGTTCTTCGATAAGTTCACCGGCGTCATCACGGTCGGCGCGATCGCTGTGCCCTCCTTCGTGGTCGCGCTCTACGCCCTCCTCCTGTTCGCCGTCTGGCTCAGATGGCTGCCGGCAATCGGCGCGGGCGAAGAGGGCGATCTGCCTGATCAGTTGCTCCACTTGATCCTGCCGGCGTTCGCGATCGGGCTCGGCTGGGTCGGCTATCTCGCCCGGCTGGTGCGTGCCTCGATGCTCGAGGTGATGGGCGAGAATTACATTCGCACCGCTCGCGCTTTCGGCCTGCCGGAGCGGGTAATCGTTTACCGCTACGCCCTCAAGATCGCGATCCTGCCGACCGTGACCCTGCTCGGCGTCGGCATCGGCAATCTGCTCTCGGGTGCGGTGTTCGCCGAGATCGTCTTCGCGCGCCCGGGCATCGGCAAGCTGATCTACGACATGGTGATCACCCGCAACTACCCGGTGGTGCAGGGCGCGGTCCTGGTCACGACGGCGCTGTTCGTGCTCTGCGCGCTGCTCGCCGATCTGCTCAACGCCTGGCTTGACCCCCGTGTCCGCGCGAGCCTCTGAGCTGCCCCTGCTCGAGGAGCAGGCCGCGCCCGAGCGCTTCGCGGGCCTGCGCCGCCTGCTCGCCGATCCGCTCGGCCTGACCGGACTGGTTCTGGTCGTGCTATTCTTTGCGAGCGCGATCTTCGCCCCTTGGCTCTCCCCGTTTGATCCGAACGCGATCGACGTGCAGGCGCGGCTCGCTGCGCCCTCGCTCACCCATCTCGCGGGCACCGATCAGCTCGGCCGCGACACCTTTACCCGAGTGCTCTACGGCGGCCGGATCGCGCTCCAGGTTGCCGCCTGGGCGATCTCGCTCTCGCTCGCCCTTGGCGTCCTGCTCGGCATGCTGGCCGGCTACGGGCCGCGCTCGCTGGACAACACGCTCCTGCTCGTGTTCGACACCGTGCGCTCGTTCCCGACCATCATGTTCGCGCTCGCCGCGGTGACCCTCACCGGCCCCAGCCTCGAGATGGTGATCCTGATCATCGTGGTCACCTCGGTACCGGTCTACGGCCGGATCGTGCGCACCCAGACCCTCTCGCTCAAAGCGACCGAGTTCATCCTGGCCGAGCGCTCGCTTGGCGCAGGGCCGCTCCGGATCCTCGGCATTCACGTCCTGCCCAACATCATCGGCCCGCTCCTGATCTTGGCCAGCATGGACGTGCCGGTCGTGGTCACGATCGAGGCGGGCCTCTCCTTCCTCGGGCTAGGCGTGCGGCCGCCGACGCCGAGCTGGGGCAATATCCTGGCCGACGGCTACGCCTTCATCCGTAGCACGCCCTGGCTCGTGATCGCGGGCGGCCTGCCGCTTATCCTGGCCACGCTCGGCTTTACCTTCCTCGGCGAGGCGCTCCGCGACATATTCGATCCCAGGCTCCGCCGGACCATCTGAGCGTGATACGATGAGTGTGATGCGGCAGCCGGACAGTATTGCCGATCATGTCCTCGAGGTCCGCGATCTCAGCGTTGACTTCCTGACCCCGCGCGGTCGGGTCCGGGCACTCCGCAACGCCAGCCTCAGCGTGCCGCGCAACCGGATCATCGGCATCGTCGGCGAGAGCGGCAGCGGTAAGACCACCCTGATCCTGGGCGCCCTGGCCCTCCTGCCCGCCAACGCCGAGGTCATGGGCGGCGAGGTCATCTTTGCCGGCTCCGATGTCCTGAAGCTTTCGCGCGCGGCGCTGCAGGAGCTGCGCGGCCAGCGGATCGCGATCGTCTTTCAGGACCCGATGACCTCGCTCAATCCGGTGCTCAGCATCGCGACCCAGATGATCGACATCCAATATCGCGAGCGCGGGGTGGGGACCCGGCAGAAGCGCGAGCGGGCGATCGAGATGCTGGCCCGGGTCGGCATTCCCGACCCCGCGGCCCGGATCGACGACTACCCGCATCAGTTCTCGGGCGGTATGCGTCAGCGGATCGCGATCGCCATGGCGCTGCTCACCAATCCCGACCTTCTGATTGCGGACGAGCCGACGACCGCGCTCGACGTCACGCTCGAGGCGCAGATCATCCACCTGCTGCGCGAGCTGAAGGAGAGCTTCCAGGGCTCGATCCTGTTCGTGTCGCACAATCTCGGCCTGATTGCCGAGCTCTGCGATCAGGTGGTCGTGATGTACGCGGGCGAGGTGGTCGAGGAAGGGCGCGTGTTCGACCTGTTCCATCGTCCGAGCCATCCCTACACCCAGGCGCTCCTGGTCTGCGATCCGGCGAGCCCGACCGCGGCTGGGCGCGAGCTCGCGACGATCCCGGGCGACGTGCCGGACCTCATACGCCTGGCGCCCGGCTGCGTGTTCGCGCCCCGCTGCGCCAGGGCGTTCGAGCGCTGCCGGCAGATCTCACCCGCCTGGACCGTGCAGGGCGAGAGCCATCGCGCTCGTTGCCATCTCCTGGCCGAAGGCTGAGCGACGGCGGCCGATGCTGGAGGTCGCTGGCCTCAGGGTCCGCTTCGCCAGCAAGGGCGCGGGGCGCGCCTGGCTCCGTGGGGTCGCTGATCGCTACATCGACGCGGTCTCCGGCGTCTCGCTGACCATTGCCGAGGCGACCACCTTTGCGCTCGTCGGTGAGAGCGGCTCGGGCAAGACCACCCTGGGCCGTGCGATTGTCGGTCTGGTCGAGGCTCAGGCAGGCTCGATCCGGTTCGCCGGCGCCGAACTGCTCGGCCTGTCGGATCAGGCGCTGAAGCCGCACCGGCGAAGCATCGCGATGATGTTTCAGGACCCGGTCGGCTCGCTCAGCCCGCGCCTGACCATCCGTGCGCTGATCGTCGAACCCTTTCGGATCCACGGCGTTGACCGGGCGCGATCTGAGGGCGGAGGCGCTCCGCCTGCTCGAGATGGTCGGGCTGAACGCGGACTTTCTCGACCGCTACCCGCACGAGCTCTCGGGCGGCCAGGCGCGCCGGGTCGGGGTCGCCCGCGCGCTCGCGCTTTCGCCCAGGTTGATCATCGCCGATGAGCCGACCGCCGGGCTCGACGTCTCGGTCCAGGGCGACATCCTGAACCTGATGGCCCGGCTTCAGGCACAGCTCGGCATCAGCTACCTCTTCATCACCCACAACCTGCCGGTCGTGCGCCGGGTGAGCGATCGAATCGCGATCATGTATCTTGGCCGTTTCGTCGAGGAGGGGCCGACCGCGGCGGTGTTCGAGCGCCCGGCGCACCCCTACACGCTCGCCCTGCTCGCCGCGACCCCGAAGCCCGACCCGGCGCTGCGGCGCGCCAAGGTCGAGCTCGAGGGCGAGATCCCGAGCCTTGCCAACCGACCCCAGGGCTGCGAGTTCCACACCCGCTGCCCCTTCGCTCTGGATCGCTGCCGCATCGAAGCCCCCACCCTGCGCGACGTGGCCCCCGGCCAGCGCGCCAGCTGCCATTTTCCGTTTCCGGCCGCCTGAGGCTTGGCGCTGCTTATCGACTTGCTCGACTTCCGCTATCAAGCGAAGACCGAAGCGACGAGGTCGAGGCATGAAGATCGTGACCGAGTTCCCGCGCAATGTGCGCGAGATCGAGCACACGTGGATCACGCTCGCCGATGGCTGCCGGCTCGCGGCCAGGATCTGGCTGCCCGAAGACGCGGAGCAGGATCCCGTGCCGGCCATCCTGGAGTACCTGCCCTACCGCAAGCGCGACGGCACGGTCGAGCGCGACGAGCTGACCCACCCCTACATCGCCGGCCAGGGCTACGCCTGCGTGCGGGTCGACATGCGCGGCAACGGCGATTCCGACGGCCTGATGTGGGACGAGTACACCAGGCAGGAGCAGGACGACGCGCTCGAGGTGATCGAATGGCTCGCCGCACAGCCCTGGTGCACCGGATCGGTCGGTATGATCGGCATCAGCTGGGGCGGCTTCAACGGGCTTCAGGTCGCGGCGCGCCGGCCGCCCGCCCTGAAGGCGATCATCACGCTTTGCTCGACTGACGATCGCTACGCCGACGACATCCACTACATGGGCGGCTGCCTGTTGACCGATAATCTCGCCTGGGCGTCGGTCATGCTCGCCTACTCCTCGCGCCCGCCGGACCCGGCGCTTCTCGGCGAGCGCTGGCGTGAGCTCTGGCTGCATCGCCTCGACAACACCGTGCTGTTGATCGGAAACTGGCTGCGCCACCAGCGGCGCGATGAATTCTGGCGGCATGGCTCGGTCTGTGAGGACTATTCAGCGATCCAGTGTGCAGTCTACGCGGTCGGCGGCTGGGCCGACGGCTATTCCAATGCCATCCCGCGACTGCTCAGAGGCCTCACGTGCCCGAAGAAGGGCCTGATCGGCCCCTGGGCGCACAAATATCCGCACTTCGCTCAGCCCGGCCCGCAGATCGGCTTCCTCCAGGAGGCGCTCCGCTGGTGGGACCAGTGGCTCAAGGGCATCGAGACCGGCATCATGGCCGAGCCCATGTGCCGGGTCTGGATGCCGAAGAGCGCACCGCCTCGCGTCCATTACAGCTGGCGCCCGGGGCGCTGGGTGGCCGAGCCGGCCTGGCCGTCGGCCAACATCGATGAGCGGCGCCTCTACCTGAGCCCCGGCCGCCTCAACGAGCAGGCGGCGGTTGAGACATCGCTCGAGATCCACTCGCCGCAGTGGCTGGGCTTCAGCGCCGCCGAGTGGTGCCCGCATGGTCTGAGTAACGATCTGCCTTCGGATCAGCAGTTCGACGACGGCGCGGCGCTCTGCTTTGAGACCGGGCCACTCGAGGAGGGCTTCGAAATCCTGGGCGCGCCGGTGGTCGAGCTTGAGCTCGCGGCCGATCGCCCGAACGCCTTCGTCGCCGCGCGGCTCGGCGATGTCGGCCGGGACGGCGAGACGACGCTCGTCACCTGTGGCGTCCTCAACCTCACCCATCGTGCGAGCCATGCGCACCCCGAGCCGCTGGAGCCCGGTCGCCGCTACCCTGTGCGCGTCCAGCTGAACGACGTCGCGCATACGTTTCCCGAAGGCCATCGCATCCGCCTCGCCCTCTCCAACGCCTGGTGGCCGACCATCTGGCCATCGCCTGAGCCGGTCACGCTCACCCTGGTCACGGGCGCGAGCACGCTCTCCCTGCCGGTGCGGCGCGCCACAGCCAGAGGACGCCGAGCTGCGGCCGTTTTCCGAGCCCGAGGCGGCGCCACCCTGGCGGCGCACGGTGCTGGTGCCGGGGCGAAGCGAGCGCAAGGTCGAGCGCGACCCGCTGCATCGGGTGACCACGACGACCGTGGTCAGCGACGAGGGCCGTATCGGCTCGATGCGATCGACCTTGAGGTCGGCCAGTCCTCGATCCAGCGCTACAGCGTCGGGGACGACGATCCGGCCTCTGCTCGGGTCGAAATCGCCTGGACGGTGACCCGGCGCCGCGGCGACTGGCGGATTCGGACCGAGACGCGCACGGTCATGACCTGCACCAGGGATGCCTTCGAGATCGCCGCGACCATGGAGGCGTTCGAGGCCGAGCGGCGTGTCTTCTCGCGCACCTGGGACCGTCGGATTGCGCGCGATCTGGTCTAGCGGCTCCCCCGCAACGCAAATCGCTGGCGAGGCGGGGCGAGTGTGTTAGCATCGCTCGCCAAGCAGCGGGCCGACCCGCAGAATGAACGACCGCCTCCTTGAGGCGGCAGGATGACGGAGGCATCGAGATGCACTGGTATCGCCTTTCCCGGCGCAGCGTCCTGATGAGCGGCGCGGCGCTTGGCCTCACCGCCGCCGCGCGGCCACGCTTCGCTCTCGCCGAGGCTGGCGGCGTGCTCCGAGTGCGCTCCTACGCCGATCTGCAGGTGCTCGACCCGGCGCACCGCAAGGCGCAGCCCGAAGGCGACATCATGCGCTGCATCTACACCAAGCTGATCGACTACAAGACCGGCGACGAGTGGGGCTGGCGGCCGACTGGCGCGGCCGCGATCGAGCAGGTCGACCCGACCCACGTCAAGTTCACGCTTCGCCCCGGCATCATGTTCACCAACGGCTTCGGCGAGATGACCGCCGAGGACGTCAAGTTCAGCTACGAGCGGATCGCCAATCCGGCGGAGCAGTCGGAGTACGCCGACGACTTCAGCCAGCTCGATCATGTCGAGGTCCAGGACAAACTGACCGGCGTGATCGTGTTGAAGCAGCCGTTCGCGCCGCTCTGGACCAGCTCGCTGCCGGCGGGCTCGGGTTGCATCGTGAGCAAGGTCGCGCTCGAGAAAGTGGGCGGCAGCTTCACCACCGACCCGCCAGCCACGGCCGGCCCCTACGTCATCAAACAGTGGCAGCCCAAGCAGAAGCTGACCCTCGCGCGCAATCCGGACTGGAACGGCGAGCCCGGCGGCTTCGAGGAGATCCAGATCTTTCCGATCGAGGACGAGAAGGCGGCCGAGATCGCCTTCGAGGCGGGCGAGCTCGACTATACCGCGATCAGCGTCAGCTCGATCCCGACCTACGAGGCCAACCCGCCGGCCGGCGCCAAAGTGATCCGCAAGCCCTCGCTCGCCTATGTCTGGCTCGGTATGAATGTCGATGCGCCGCCCTTCGACGACCCCAGGGTGCGGCGCGCGGTGCAGCGGGCGATCGACGTCAACGCCGTGCTGGAAGCGGCCTATTTCGGCGCCGCTGACCGGGCGACCGGGATCGTCGCCCCCGGCCTGATCGGCCACCGGCCGAAGCTCCTGAACGATCCCAAGCCCGACCTTGAGGAGTCGAAGGAGCTGCTGACCGAGGCGGGCTATCCGAACGGCTTCAGCTGCACCCTCGACATCCTGAACAAGACCGAGCGACTTTCGGCGGCACAGGTCATCCAGGCGAACCTGGCCCAGGTCGGCATTCAGGTGCAGATCAACCAGCACGATTTCGGGCACCTTCTGGGTGCTCGGCAGCGAGAAGGATGGCGATCAATGGAAGAAGATCCAGCTGATCATCAACCGCTTCTCGATGCAGCCCGACCCGTCTTTCGCGACCGAGTGGTTCACGCCCGAGCAGATCGGGGTCTGGAACTGGGAGCGCTTCAAGAGCCCGGAGTTCGGCGAGCTGAACCAGAAGGCGATGGTCACCACCGACCCGGCCGAGCGCGATAAGATGTACCGGCGGATGCAGGATTTGATGGAGGAATCCGGCGCCTACGTGTTCCTGACCCACGAGGTCAACGGTGTGATCTACCGCGACACCATCGTCCCGGCGCTCCTGCCCGACGCCAACGTCGTCCTGCCGGAGTTCCGGGCGGCCTAGTCGTTCCACTTGAGCAGCTAAAAACTGGGGGATGAAGGGCGTCGAACCTTGGACGCGCAGGTCGCGCTGACATCCGACATTCTCGGACCTGCGCGACACCTTGATCTGAGAGCTTTTGTGGATACATTAATTGCGGATCACCTGGGATGACGCGAAGCGCCGGATCACGCTTGCGGCACGTGGCTTGGATTTTGCCGATGTCGAGCTGCTCTTCGCCGGGCGGACCATGACGCTGCCCGACGAGCGGAGGGACTACGGGGAATCGCGCTTCATGACCGCCGGCTGGCTGCGGGATCGTTTCGTGGTCGTGGTCTGGACCCCGCGGCGCGGTGGGCGGCGCAGCATCTCCATGAGGTACGGGCATGCCGACGAAGAAGCCTACTGGCGCGAGCAGATGGGTTGATCCCGACGAGGCGCCGCCTCTGGACCGAGAGTGGTTCGAGCGGGCGGAGATTCGCGAGGGGGAGCGCCTCATCCGTCCAGCCAGGTCGGTCGGCCGGCCGAAGAAGGCCGCCCCCAAGGAGGCCGTCAACATCCGGCTGGACCCGGAGGTCCTGGCCCATTTCCGGGCCACCGGTCCCGGCTGGCAGTCGCGGATCAACGAGGCGCTGCGCAAGGCCGCCGGTCTGTGACGGTTGGCGGCTGTCGGAAAGCCTCATCGATGCAGAAGCTCTCGCGACGTCGTCTGCTGCACGGGGCCGGCCTGCTCGGGGCGGCCGCGATGGTGCGGCCCAGCGTCGGGCATGCCGAGGACATGCACGTGCTCCGGGTACGCGCCTCGGCCGACCTTCAGGTGCTCGATCCGGCGCACAGGAAGGGCCAGCCCGAGGGCGACATCCTGCGCTGCCTCTTCACCAGGCTGATCGAGTACCGGACCGGCGACGAATGGGACTGGCGACCGGCGGCCGCGGCATCGATCGAGCAGCTTGACCGCACCCGGGTCCGCTTCACGCTCCGGCCGGGCATCCTGTTCACGGGCGGCTTCGGCGAGATGACCGCCGACGACGTCAAGTTCAGCTACGAGCGGATCGCCGATCCGGCGCAGCAGTCGGAGTACCGGGACGACTTCGCCGCGCTCGATCAGGTCGAAGTGACCGGCCGTTACACCGGCGTGATCGTCTTGAAGGAGCCGTTCGCGCCGCTCTGGACCAGCTCGCTGCCCTCGGCTTCGGGCTGCATCGTGAGCCGCAAAGCCCTCGAGCGGGCCGGCGGCCGGTTCACGACCACACCGCCAGCGACCGCCGGCCCCTATGTGATCAAGGAATGGCGGCCGAAGCAGATGCTCGTGCTCGCGGCGCAATCCGGACTGGAACGGCGAGCGCGGCGGCTTCGACGAGATCCGCATCCTCCCGATCGAGGACGAGAAGGCGGCCGAGATCGCTTTCGAGGCGGGCGAGCTCGACTACACCGCGATCAGCGTCAGCTCGATCCCGACCTACGAGGAGCATCCGGAGGCGGGCGTGAAGCTGATCCGGAAACCCTCGCTCGACTACGTCTGGCTCGGCATGAACACCGAGGCGCCGCCGTTCGACGACATCCGGGTGCGGCGAGCGGTGCAGCGGGCGGTCGACGTCGACGCCGTGCTCGAGGCGGCTTATTTCGGCGTCGCCACGCGGGCGACCGGGATCATCGCGCCCGGCCTGATCGGCCATCGCGACAAGATCCTGGGCGATCCGCGGCCGAACCTCGAGGAGGCGCGCCGCCTGCTCGCCGAGGCCGGCCACGCCGATGGCTTCGCCTGCACCCTCGACATCGAGGCCAAGACCGAGCGCCTGCTCGCAGCGCAGGTGATCCAGGCGAACCTCGCCCAGATCGGCATCCGGGTGCAGATCAATCAGCACGATTCGGGCACCTTCTGGTCGCTCGGCAGCGAGGCCGAGGGCGATCAGTGGAAGAAGATCCAGTTGATCCTCCAGAAGTACGGCATGCAGCCCGACCCCTCCTTCGCGACCGCCTGGTTCACGCCCGAGCAGGTCGGCATCTGGAACTGGGAGCGCTTCCGGAGCCCCGAGTTCGGCAAGCTGCACCGCGAGGCGATGGTGGTTCCGGACCCGGCCGCGCGCCACCGCATGTACCAGCGCATGCAGGATCTGATGGAGGAATCGGGCGCCTACGTCTTCCTGACCCACGAGGTCAACGCCGCCGTCTATCGCGACACGATCCGACCGGCGCTCCTGCCCGATGCGAACGTCGTCCTGCCCGAGTTCCAGCCGGCGTGAACCGACGACTGACCGCCCGCATCGATCCGATCACGGTCTCCGTGATCCAACACCGCTTGCACGCGATCGCCGAGGAGATGGGCGAGGCGATGCTGCGCACCTCCTACTCGCAGATCATCAACTCGAGCCGCGACTTCTCGACCGCGCTCACCGACCCCGAGGGCCGGCTGATCGCCCAGGCCGAGCATGTGCCGATCCATGTCGGCGCCCTGCCCTGGGCGGCGAAGTCGGTGCACGACGCCTTCCGCGGACGGATACGCCCGGGTGACGTCTATCTCCTGAACGACCCCTATCACGGCGGCAATCATCTGCCCGATCTCACCGCCTTCGTGCCGGTCTTCGACGGTGATCGGCTCGCCTTCTGGTCGATCAACCGCTCGCATCAGAGCGACATCGGCGGCGCCACCCACGGCGCCTACAACCCGGCGGCGACCGAGATCTGGCAGGAGGGCATCCGGATCCCCCCGCTCAAGCTCTACGACGCGAGGGCGCTGCGCGACGACGTCCTCGAGACGATCGTGCTCAACGTCCGCCATCCGCGCGAGTTCCGGGGCGATCTCGCAGCGATGATCGGCTCGGCCCGGGTCGGCGAGCGCCGCCTTCTGGCGCTGCTCGCCGAGTTCGGCTCGGCCACCACCCATGCCGCGGTCGAGGCCGTCCTCGATGGCGCCGAGCGGCAGGTGCGTGCGGTTATCGCGGGCTGGCCGGACGGCACCTGCCATGGCGAGGCCATCCTCGACGACGACGGCCATGGCGCTCTCGACATCCACATCCGCGCCAAGATCACCAAACGCGGCAGCGATCTCGAGGTCGACCTTTCGGAGTCCGACCCGCAGGTCACAGGCTTCGTCAACTCCTCCTATCCCAACATGCGCTCGGCCGTGGTCGTGGCGCTCGCCTATCTGATCGACCCGGAAACGCCCAAGAACGACGGCGCCTTTCGCCCGCTGACCGTGATCGCCAGGGAGGGCACGGTGGTCTGGGCGCGGCCGGGTGCGCCGGTCACGCTCTGCACCAACCACTGCGGTCAGGAGATCCTCGAGGCGATCATCAAGGCGCTGGCGCCGGCCTGCCCAGATCGGGCCATGGCCGGCTGGGGGCGACGCTTCCGGATCGCGCTCCAGGGCAGAGACCCGCGCAGCGGCAAGGCCTTCATCTGGCATCTTTTCCAGGCGCGCCCGGGCGGCGGCGCCTCGCCCGCCGGCGACGGCTGGCCGGCCGCGGGCGAATGGCAGGCGGCGGGCGGCATCAAGTTCGGCAGCCTCGAGGTGGCCGAGGTGCGCTTTCCGCTCTTCTTCCGCCGCCACGAGTTCCGGCCCGACAGCGGCGGCGACGGGCGCTATCGGGGCGGGCCGGGCGCGGAGCTCGATCTTGCCGTCGAGGTCGCAGAGCCTGCGGTCGCCAACACCGCGGGCGACGGCGTCCGCCACGGCGCCTGCGGCATCCTCGGCGGCCGGGACGGAAAGCCGCACCGCTACGTGCTCAAGTCCGCGGGCCGGCCGGACCGCCCGCTCAAGACAAAAGAGGTCGGGATCGTCATCCGGCCAGGCGACGTCCTCGACGTCCGCTCCGGCGGCGGCGGCGGCTTCGGCGATCCGGCCGAACGCAGCGCCGAGGCGCGTGCCCGCGACCGCCGGCTCGGCTTCGTCACCGACGACGCCGCCGACTGAGCCTCATGTACCGGATCGGGATCGACGTCGGCGGCACCTTCACCGATCTGGTCGCGGTCGACGATCAAGGTCTGGTGACGATCGCGAAGGCGGCGTCCACCCCAACGGACCAGTCGATCGGTGTGATGGAGGGGCTGGGCCGACTGGCCGAGGCACTCGGCCTTGAGCGACGCGTTATGCTCGAGCGGACGGAGCGCATCGTGCATGGCACGACCGTCGCGACCAACGCGCTGCTCGAGCGCAAGGGCGCCCGGGTCGGCCTGCTGACCACAGAGGGCCATCGCGACGTCCTCGAGATGCGCGAAGGCCTGAAGGACGACCGCTACGATCTCCGCCAGCCGCCGCCCGAGCCGCTGGTGCCGCGCGACCGGCGCCTCGGCGTACGCGAGCGGCTGCGTGCCGACGGGCGGGTCGAGACACCGCTTGACCCCGACTCGCTGGCCGCGGCGATTGCTGAGCTGGCGCGCGAGCGAGTCGAGGCGGTCGCAGTCTGCTACCTGCACGCGTACCGCGACGACCGGCACGAGCGGCAGACAGCCGAGGCACTGCGGGATGCGATGCCCACGGCCTACGCTTCGCTCTCCTCCGAGGTCTTTCCCCAGATCAAGGAGTACGAGCGGGTCTGCACCACGGTCGTGAACGCCTACGTCGGCCCGGCGCTCGAGCGCTATCTCGGCCATTTGGCGACGCGGCTTCGCGAGGGTGGCTTCACTGGCCCCGTGTTGATCATCCAGTCGCACGGCGGGGTCGCGACCATCGCCGATGCGATCCGGCTCGCGGCCGCCGCGGTGCTCTCCGGGCCGGCTGGCGGCGTCGCCGGCAGCCGGCATGCGGCGCGCCTGATCGGGCAGGGCGATCTGATGCTGTTCGACATGGGCGGCACCAGCACCGACATCTCGCTGGTCGTGGGCGGCGAGGCGCAGATCGCCTCCGACCGGCGCGTCGCCGGCCAGCGGGTGGCGCTCCAGACGCTTGACATCGTCAGTATCGGGGCAGGCGGCGGCTCGATCGCCCGGGTCGATGCCGGCGGCGTGCTGCACGTCGGCCCCGAGAGCGCCGGCGCGGAGCCCGGGCCTGCCTGCTACGGCCGGGGCGGCCTCGAGGCCACCGTGACCGACGCCAACCTGGTTCTGGGCTTCCTCGACCCCGATAACTTCCTGGGCGGCCGCGAGCACCTCGATCCCGGCGCGGCCGAGGCGGCCGTCGACCGGATCGCCGCGGCGCTCGGCGTCGAGCGCCTCAGTGCGGCCGAAGGTATCCATCGCGTGATCAACACGCGCATGGCCGAGGGCATCCGGCTGGTGTCGGTGCGCCGCGGCGTCGATCCGCGCCGCTTCGCGCTCCTGGCCTTCGGCGGCGCCGCCGGCCTGCACGTCACCGACCTCGCCCGCCAGCTCGATCTGAAGCGGGTCGTGGTGCCGCGCCTTGCCGCCGTGCTCTCGGCCTGGGGCATGCTCACCTCGGATCTGCGCTACGAGATCGCGCGCACCCACATCGGCGACGCGAGCCGCCTCGATGCCCGAGCCCTTCGTGCGGTCTACGCCGAGATGGAGGCGGAGGGGCGCCGGCGGCTGGCCGAAGCGTCGTTCGAAGGCGAGGTGCTCGTCCACCGCTCGGCGGACATGCGCTACGGCGAGCAGATCTTCGAGGTGAGCGTCGGCCTCGATGCGATCGACTGGCAGACGCCCGACCTCCTCTCCGAGCTCGCCGCCGCCTTCCACCGCCGCCACGAGGAACTCTACACCTATGCGCTCCGGGATCAGGAGGCGGTGCTGGTCAACGCCCGGGTCGCCGTGGTCGGCAGGCTGCCGGATCCGCCCGCCGAGCCGAGCCTTCCTGGCCGGCCGCCGGCCCTGCCCCGCGCCCAACGGCGCATCTACCTCGGCCAGTGGCGCGAGGTGCCGGTCTTCGATTTCGAGGCACTCGCCCCCGGCCAGGCGATCGAAGGCCCCGCCGTGGTCGAGTCGGCGACCACGACCGTGCTGCTTCGGCCCGGCGACCTCGCCCGCACGACCGCGCCCGGCTGGCTCGACATCGCGATCGCCGCGTCCCGCTCCGCCCCAGCCTAGTATCGGTCCCTCGAAGTCTTCACCTTCGCGGGAACTGCCCGCGCCGCCAACCAGGAGGAACTCGATGCCATGCCGCTTCTCGTGTTCCTCGTGCTCGTGATCCTGATCGCGCAGCTGGGCTTCTGGAAGACGTTCAGCGCGATCCTTGGCGGGGTCCTGATGATCGTTCTGTTCTTTTTCCTTGCCGCCCTGGCCCTGATCCTCATGGGCGTGATCGTCATTCGCCGGATGCGCAGCTGAGGCCAGCCGCACGTCCAAAGGGTCGGTGGCGCGCGTTTCCTCGGTTTTGTCTGAACCGGACCGACCGGGGAGCGCTACGAAGCCCCCTCATGCCTTCAGCTGTGGACAGAACCCGAACGATGCCTTGACCGGCAGGGTCAATCTTCTAAACTCCTTGGCGCGGGGCGCACTGACTGAACCTCTCCGACGACCGGCGGCGGGCCAGACGTCGACGTTTCGCCAGTCTCGCCCGGGCTCCGTAGCCCATCTCCCCGGGGCCTAAGGTGGAAAGTCGCCGATGCTGGACCTGATCAAGCAGCTTGCCATCCGCAACGAGACCAAGATCGTGCTCGCGGTCGCCGACGGCCTGGGCGGGCTACCGATTGAGCCGGGCGGTCCGACCGAGCTGGAGGCGGCCGCCACGCCCCATCTGGATGCTCTCGCGGCGCGCAATGTCTGCGGCCTCTCCTTACCGGTCCTCCCCGGGATCACGCCCGGCAGCGGGCCGGGTCATCTCGGCCTGTTCGGCTACGATCCGCTGCAGCATCAGATCGGCCGCGGCGTGCTCGAGGCGCTCGGCATCGATTTCGATCTGCAGGGGAACGACGTCGCGGCGCGCGGTAATTTCTGCACGGTCAACGCCGATGGCCTGATCACCGACCGACGGGCGGGGCGGATCGCCAGCGAGCCCGCCCGCGCGGTGGTCCAGAAGCTCAAGCGGATCCGGATCACCGGCGCGGAGATCTTCGTCGAGCACGTGCGCGAGTATCGTTTCGTGCTGGTCCTGCGCGGCGATGCTGCCGGCGCGGACGTCGCCGACACCGATCCCGGGCGGGAGGGGGTGCGCACGCTCGAGCCCAAGGCGCAGAACCCCGAATCCGAGCCTACTGCCCGGCTGATCGGGCAGTTCATCGCCGAGGCGGCCGCCATCCTGAAGGACGAGCCGCAGGCCAACATGGTGACGCTGCGCGGCATCGCGCGCCGGCCACCGATCCCGTCCATGGCGGAGATCTATGGACTACGTGCCGCCGCGCTCGCCGTCTATCCGATGTACCGCGGTCTCGCCCGTCTGGTCGGCATGACCATTCTCGACCCGGGTCGGAACTGGGCCGAGCAGGTCGCGGCGCTCGGCCGCCATTGGCAGGATTTCGACTTCTTCTTCCTGCACTACAAGTATACCGACGCCGCAGGCGAGGACGGCGACTTCCGACGCAAGGTGGAGCGGATCGAGGAGTTCGATGCGGAGATCGGCAATATCGTCGAGCTCGGCCCGGACGTTCTGATCGTAACCGGCGACCACAGCACGCCGGCCAGACTCAGGAGTTCACAGCTGGCATCCGGTGCCGGTGCTCCTGGCCGCGCAGTCCTGCCGGCCGGACCGGGTCGAGAGCTTCGGCGAGCGGCCTTGCCTTTCGGGCGGCCTCGGTCAGCTCGAGGCGAAACACCTCCTCCCCCTGGCCCTCGCCCACGCCGGGCGGCTGGCCAAGTTCGGCGCCTGAGGGGGCCCGAGCGCCAATTTTCCAAGCAGCGACGCGCTGATCGGGCGCAAGTTCGGTCGTCTGTCAGGTTGCGGTTTACCTGTCCGCGTGGTGGTGGCAATCTCTGATTAAGAACTCGAGAGATGTACGCTCCTGAGAGGCCGCCATGCTCAAGCAGTTGGGCCCCTTCGCCATCAGTGGCTGCCTGGCCTTGGTCCTCGGCGCCGGTCCCGCCGCGGCCGGTGGCCGACCGGTAACGATCGTTCCGGCGCTCAAACCCGCTTCGGCCATGGATGGCATCGACGCCGCGGCCGAAGCGGAGATGGACGAGGGGTCCCTTCGAGATCTCGTCTCCGACGCGCAGCGGATGCTCACCTTGGACGGGTTCGACCCCGGCCCGATCGACGGCAGGCTTGGGCTGCGCACGCGCCGGGCAATCCAGGCGTATCAGGAGACGGCACGGACGAACCGCTCCCTGGCGGACGTGAAGCCGGCCGTCCGGCCGCGGCCGGAGCTGGTCGGAGGCGAGGCGCCCGCACCGCTTGCGGGCAAAGACTGATCCGCCGCCGTCGGTCACTCAGGGACTCGCGCCGCAGCGGATCGGCGCGCCAGGTGTCGATCGCGTAAATTGGCAAATCAGCGCGGAGCCCGGTTCGGTCATGGTTCCCAGGGCTGCACATCGGCGTGGAATTGTCGGCGCTGTCAGGCGTTAGTTACTCGTGAACAAGGGGCCGCGGCTGGGAAAGCCGCCTGCGTTGTCGGCCCCTGGGAAGGGGCGGGACGGACGGCGAGATGCGAACCGGCGAGCGATCGACCCGGTTTTCTGGCACGGTTGCCAGTAACGCCTTTCATGCGCTACTGATTCTTTGCATTGCATTCCTTGGTTTTATTGCCGGCACCCTGACCATGTATAGCGAGCGATTTCCGGCGCAGTATCTGACCGACGCCTATCGCGGTGGTGTCGCGTTGTGGGCCCAGAGGACCCGGTTCAACTCGCCCTATCCGGGCGAGTTCTGGCAGCCGGCACGCACCGAGGCCCGCGGTGTCACCGTCTACGATCCCGCCAAGGCCTACAATGGTCTCACCCTCTATACCTCGGGCCACAGCCAGACCGCGCTGTTGATCGACATGAACGGCAAGGTCGTGCATCAGTGGTCGCTGCCGTTCAGCGCCGTCTGGGATCAGACCGCCGCGGTCAGGCAGCCTCGGCCTGACCGCTTCATCTACTACCGCAAGGCGCATCTGCTGCCGAATGGCGACCTGCTGGCGATCTATGTCGGCGTCGGCGACACGCCCTGGGGCTACGGTCTCGTCAAGATGAACAAGGACTCCGAGCCGATCTGGACCTACCTCGAGCACGCCCACCACGATCTGGACGTCGGCCAGGATGGCAAGGTGTATCTGCTGACCCAGGAGGTCACGCGGCACATGATCCGAGGGTTCGAGCATCTGAAGCCGCCGCGCATCGACGATTTCGTCGTGGTGCTTTCGCCGGACGGCAAGGAGCTGAGGAAGGTCTCAGTGCTCGATGCTCTGCTCAAGTCACCGTACGCCCGCATGCTCTATCGGGTGCCGTGGTACGCCGAAGGCGATTACCTGCACACCAATGCGATCGACGTCATCGACGCCCGAAAGGCGGCGCGCCTGCCGTTCGCCTCCCAAGGGCAGGTGCTGCTCTCGATGCGCGAGCTTGGGGCACTCGGGGTGCTCGATCTCGCTCGGGAAGAGATCGTCTGGGCCACGCAGGGCCCCTGGATCGGCCAGCACGATGCGGACATTCTCGACAACGGTCATATGCTGCTGTTCGACAATCGCGGCCACTACGGCGAAGGCGGCCAGTCGCAGGTGATCGAGTTCGACCCCTTGACGCTCGAGCGGGTCTGGAGTTACGCTGGAACGGCCGCGCAGCCGTTCGAGAGCGACCTGCGCTCGGCCCAGCAGCGGCTGCCCAACGGCAATACCCTGATCACCGAATCGCAGGGCGGGCGGCTGTTCGAAGTGACGCCGGCCGGCGAGATCGTCTGGGAATACCTCAATCCGGAACGCGGTGGCGACGCGGGCGAGCTGATCCCCATCGTCTCCTGGGGCGAGCGGATCGACCCCGCCAGCCTGGATCCGGAGTTCCTTTCTAACTGAGCTCGTGGATGGAAGCACCGAGGAGAACCAAAAATGCGATATGCACTCTTCTGCCTGTTGGTTTCTTTCTTGACGCTCGGCATCGTCGGCGACGCCGCGGCCTACGTCGGACCCGGCGCCGGCCTTAGCCTGGTGGGCGCGTTCTGGGGTCTCGCGGCCGCGGTTCTGGCGGCGTTCAGCTTCGTCATCATGTGGCCGTTCCGCCGCCTGTTTCGCCGCGCCGACGCCGCTCGGCGACAGAAGGTGCCAGCCGGCGCGAAGGCGAACGCGCCCGATCGCGCCGCGTGACCCCTTTATTTGGCTTGTTGCAGGACTGAGTGCTATGTCGAGCTTCGGGCTGCTCGATCTGCCAGCGCCAGTGTTCGGCTGGCTGGATCAGGAAATCGGCGCATGGCTTGCACCAAGCCTGCGTCTTGCGCTCTGGGGACTGATCGCGGCGGCTGGCTCGATGTGGCTGTACCGAGTGCTCTCGCCGCAGGACAGGATCGCCGCGGTCAAGGCCGAGGCGATCCTGTCGCGGCGCGCGCTCGACTCCTACGAGGGCGACTTCGCGGACGCCTGGCCGTTGATGCGGCGGATGTTCCGGCTCTCGTTCAGCCAGCTTGGCCTGGTGACCTGGCCGGCGGTGGTCGCGTCGCTGCCGGCGCTCTGTCTGATCCTCTGGCTCAGCACCGCCTATAGCTACGGCTTCCCAGAGCCGGGCGAAGCGGTCGCGGCGCGCACCTTCCCCGAAGCTGGCAGCGCCGAGCTCGTGCGCCCGGTCGAAGCGGGGCCGGGCCGCATTCGCGTGGCTGATGCCGCCGGGCAGCTGATCGACGAGCTCGAGCTGCCGGCGCCGGTCGGCATCCTGCACAAGCGTGCGTGGTGGAACGCCCTCATCGGCAATCCCGCCGGCTATCTGCCCGCCGACTGGCCGATCGAGCGGATCGAGGTCGATCTGCCCCGCAAGGAATATCTCAACTTCGGCCCCGATTGGGCGCGCTCCTGGGAGACGCTGTTCTTTGGGGTCCTGCTGGCCGCCTCCCTGACCATCAAGCTCGCCTTCCGGATCGAGTGAGGCGCGCCACGATGGCGATGGCCGAGGCCCGGGCCGACGGCTTCGAGGTGGCCGGCTGGATCGATGTCCTCGGCGGCTTCATCGCCCGCCACCAGCGCTTCTGGATCGGGCTCGGCAACCTCGAGAGTAAGCTGATGGCGGGCGAGCTCGCCGAGGTGCCGATCGAGGGCCCGCTCTACGTCAGCGGCCTAGCCCGCTCGGGCAGCACGATCCTGCTCGAAGCGCTGGCCCGCCACGAGCACACGGCGACCCATCGCTACAAGGACTACCCGCCGGTATTCACGCCGTACTTTTGGAGCTGGTTCCTCGATCGGGCCGAGCGACGGGAGGCCGAGGCGTCCGAGCGCAGCCACAAAGACGGCATCCGCATCACCCCGGAGAGCCCCGAGGCCTTCGAAGAAGTGCTCTGGATGGCGTTCTTCCCGGCGCTGCACGACCCGCGGGCGAGCGCAGTGCTCGACGCCGCCGCGCGTCACCCCGAGTTCGAGACCTTCTATCGCGACCACATCCGCAAGCTCCTGCACTTGCGCGGCGCCAGGCGCTACCTCGCCAAGGCCAACTACAACGTCACCCGATTCGAGTATCTGTTTGAGCTGTTCCCGGACGCGCGCTTCGTCCTGCCGGTGCGCGAGCCTCTCTGGCACATCGCCTCGCTGATGAAGCAGCACGCGCTGTTCTCTGCGGCGGCGCGGGCCAATCCCCGCGCGCTCGCTCACCTGCAGCGGGTCGGGCATTTCGAGTTCGGGCTGGACCGGCGACCGATCAACGCCGGCGATCCGGAGGAGATCGCGCGAATCCAGGATCTCTGGCGCCGCGGCGCGGAGATCGAAGGTTGGGCGCGCTACTGGAGCCACCTCCATGGCTACCTGGCCGCGCGGCTCGAGGCCAACCCGCGCCTCCGCCCGGCGACGCTGGTCGTGCCTTTCGAGGATCTCTGCCGGGCACCGCATGCGACGCTTCGTGCCCTCTTCGAGCACTGCCGGCTGCCGGCGAGCGAGGGCTTCATCGCCGAGCTGGCCGCCGGGATCCATTTTCCGGGCTACTATCGGCCGGAATTCAGCTCTTCCGAGCTCGCCCTCATCGAGGAGTGCACGGCGGACGTCGCGGCCCGCTTCGAGCATCTTCGCGCCGCCGCCTGAGGCAAGTCTCGCTGGCCCGCCCGTCACCTGCCGGCGCACGCCCGGGACGGCATCTCTCAGTTGACCGCGTCGACGATTTCCGGTTTCGGTGTCCGGAGCGATCTCCCGTCAGACCGAGGCATCGAGGGGCGCAAGGACCGGCGCCCGCCCCTTGTCGTAGCTTTGCTCCTCGACGATCAGCCGATACGCCTTGTCAAGGGCGAGGGGCACGGCCGGGCGATGGATCGGTGAGCGGGCCGATCCGCGGCGCGAGTGCCGCAATACAGATCTGTGACAGAAAGCCGGGTCGTCGGCCAAGCTAGGCATCACGACCTTGCCGGCCGTCCGGCCGCTCACGACAAGGCCGGGGGGCGGCCGGCGCGGGCCGGCCGCCTAGACCAGACCCGCCGTCGGCGACGTAGACTTGGCGTTCGATCGTGATCCACCCGGGCGCGATCCCTGCATCCGGAAAGGCCCGCTGGCACGTAATCCGCCAAGGCGCGATCCCTGCATCAGGAAAGGCCGCGGAGGGCGACTGGCCCCTAGCTCCGGGCCGACGCCACCCGCGCGGCAACTCACCGGGTGACGCCGGCAAGCAATCATCGTCGGGTGGCAAGAGCACGCGGCACTTTATGGCTGCAAATGGCCTGAACGCGAGGCTCAGAGCGGGTTTTGGGTTCGTTTGGTAGAATCGGCCGGCGGCGGTAGGCTCGCCACCGCAGCAGTCATCGAGTCCGCCGCCTCGGCCTGGAGCGCCTTCAGGGCGGCGAGCGCGCAGAAGAGCCCAGCCTCCACCGAGCCGAAATTGATGATGGAACCGCCGCCGGTACCTTTTATCATGGGACGCACGGCCTGTGCAGCGAAAAACTGATGGCGCAGGCTCACCGCCAGGCGGTCATCCCGTACTCGGGCGTCAGGGTCTCGACCGCGTGACGCGCCTCGGCCGCTCCTCGAATGCTGGTGTGGCCTCAAGCCGGCTCGGCCATACCCGCGTCACCCCGGACGATCAGCCCGAGCACCTCGTCCTCCGTCGTCTCCTGAATATGGCGCTCGCCGACGTGATGACCGCGCTTGAGGACCATCACGCGGTCGCCGACCGCGAAGATGTCCTGGAGCCGGTGACTGATGATGATCTGCGCGACGTGCTGCTTCCTCAGCTCCTGCATGGTCTCCAGCAGCCGCTCGGTCGCGACCACGGACAAGTTGGCGGTCGGCTCGTCGAGGACGATGACTTTGGGCTGGAAGGAGATCGCGCGGGCGATCGCAACCGACTGCTGGCGCCCGCCCGAGAGGCTCTCGACCCTCTGGTAGACCGAATTGACGTCGACCTTGAGCCGCTTCAGCACCCGGTCGGCCTCGCTGTACATCTTCCTGCGATCGACGAAGAAGCCTCTGCGCGGCCAGCGGCCAAGGAAGATGTTCTGGCCGACATCCAT
This sequence comes from uncultured Alphaproteobacteria bacterium, assembly GCA_963815435.1. Taxonomy (GTDB): domain Bacteria; phylum Pseudomonadota; class Alphaproteobacteria; order Geminicoccales; family Geminicoccaceae; genus DATAOG01. Next base: position 309,570 of record CAWFGZ010000001.1, on the reverse strand, counting down.
GTTCCCGCAGAGCGCGAAGTCCTGATAGATCATCTCGATGCCGACCGCGCGGCTCTCGTGCGGGCTCTTGAAGTGGGTCTTCTCGCCGGCGACCAGGACCTCGCCGGCATCGCGCTGATAGGCGCCGGTCAGGATCTTCATCAGGGTCGACTTGCCGGCCGAGTTGTCGCCGACCAGGCCCAGGATCTCGCCCGGAAACAGCACGAGATCGACGTTCACCAGCGCCCTGACCGCACCGAAGGTCTTGCTGATGTGGCGCATCTCGACGATCGGCGCCGCGCTCATGCTGGTCTCAGGAATGGGCTGCTTCCCGTGGCATCGGGGCGGGTCGCGACAGGGCCTCGCGCAGCCGGCCCAGGAGGTTGGCCTGGCGGATCCAGATGTCCATCAGAACCGCGAAGATCAGGATCACGCCGATCAGGGCGTTGACCCAGTGCTGTGGCAGGACGATCGAGGCGCCGCTCGAGGTGATGATGTTGAGCTGCAGCAGCGCGCGGACCAGCGTGATCACCGCGGCACCGGCGAGCGATCCGATGATCGTGCCGTAGCCGCCGAAAATCGAGCCGCCGCCGATGATCACCGATGCGATCGCGTCGAGCTCGCGGAACTGGCCGGCGACCGGATTGAAGCTACGGAAGAAGGCCACGTTGATGATGCCGGCCATGGTCGCGCACAGCGCCGAGAGCAGGAGCGCGGCGGCACGGACCCGGTTGGTGTTGATGCCGGCGTAGTCGGCGGCGCGCCGATTGCCCCCGGTCGCGTAGACCTGCTGGCCGAAGGTCATGTAGCCGAGGACCATGCCCGCGATCGCCGCCACGATCAGCAGCCAGACGGTCTGCACGCTGATCACGTCGGTGATCGCACGCAGGATGCCCGGCGGCGGCGGCGGCAGATTGAGGTGGTTCAGAATGTCGCCGACCTTGCGGCCGAGCAGATTGAACGGCTCGCTCCAGCCGGTCAGCTGCTGCCCGGCGACGAGCCAGGCGGCGACGCCGCGGGCGGTGTAGAACATGCCGAGCGTGGCGATGAACGCCGGCAGCCCGAAGCCGACCGTGACCAGTGCATTGATCGCGCCGGCCATCATACCGGCCGCCATCCCCATCGCGACCGCGGTGAGCGGATCGGCGCCGAGCACCTTCAGGCCGTAGGCCGCGGCGCTGCCGGCGAGCGCCAGCACCGCGCCGACCGAAAGGTCGATGTCGCCGCAGGCGATCACGTAGGTCAGCCCGACGGTCAGGAGCGCGAGCTCGGTGTAGTTCAGGAGGATGGCGAAGCGTGTTCGGCAGGTTCCACCAGTAGTCCGGGCGCAGCCAGAGGCCGACCAGCCACAGCACCACGGTCAGGATGATGGCCAGCGCATCGCGCCTGGCGAGAAACTTGCCGAGCCCCTGCGCGCTCAACGCCCGGTCGCTGGCCATCGAGCCCTTGGTCTGGGCGCCCTCGAGGGCGACGCCACCGATGTCGACCGCGGGGGGCGGCGGCCGGCCGCGCAGCCAGGCCCAGAGGCGCGCCGGGACCCGCCGGCGGATGACGTACGGCTCGATCAGCACCGCGACCAGCAGGAGCAGGCCGAGAAACACCGGCACCGCGCCGACCGGCAGCGACGAGATCGCCTTGACCTGCGACCTCGACCGCCGTTGATCAGCATCGTCCGGGTGATCGGCACGCCCTCGCGCAGCACCTTGTCGATCAGCACGATCACGAAGGCGCCGAGGCAGCTGCCGATGACCCGGCCGCGGCCGCCGAGGATCGATGCCCCGCCGATGATCACCGCCGCGATCACGATCAGCTCGGCGCTGAGACCGCCCTGGGAGGTGGCGCCCTTGTCCTGGGCGATCGCCATCAGGCCGGCGATCGTGGCGCAGAGCGACGAGGTGAGGTAGGCGCGGATTCTCACCCAGCGGGTCGGAATGCCGGCATAGATCGCCGCCTGCTCGTTGCCGCCGGTCGCGAAGGTCTCGTAGCCCCAGCGGGTCTTGCCGAGCACATAGGCGCCGATCGCGATGACCACGAGCGCGATCGGGATCTGGTTGTTGAAGCCGAGAGCGTTGGTCTCGCCGAGACCGAAATAGAGCGGAAACTCGCGCGCCTTGGCCGAGTAGAGGATCGACTTGCCGCCGGTCAGGCCAAGGACGATGCCGCGACCGATCAGCAGCATGGTCAAGGTGGCGATGAAGGACGGCACCCGCAGGATCGTGACCAGCACGCCGTTGATCAGGCCGATCACGGTGCCGAGGAGCAGACAGATCAGGATCGCAGCCGCCGGGTCCAGATCGTAGAAGGGCCGCGCAAACGCGATCGAGAAGACGACGGCGATCAACCCGAAGGTCGAGCCGACGGAAAGATCCAGATCCTTGTTGACGATGACGAAGGTCATGCCGACCGCCATCACGGCGTAACGGGCGGTGTCGCGGAGCAGGGCGTGAAAGGCGTCGAGCGAACCGAAGAACGTGGGGTTGACGAAGGTGCCGCCGAGATAGAGCAGGCCCAGCAGAGCGAGCAGGCCGAGCTCCCAGCCGCCGACGAGCTCGGACGGCGGGCGGCGGCTAAGGGCGGCGGTCTGCGCGCTCATCCGATCGAATTTTGCTTACGCTCGAAGCAAGGCAAAGCTGCGGGAGGGCTGCCAGCCCTCCCGCAACTGGGCGTCACGATCTGGTGGGGCTCAGTTCTCGAACCGCTTGCCGACCAGGTCGACGTTGTCCTTGGTCACGAGCTGAGCGCGCGTGTCGAGGTTGGCCGCCGCGATGCCGCGATCGATCTGCAGATAGAGCTGCATGACCGGCCAGAAGCCCTGAAGGAAGGGCTGCTGGCCGAGCGCGCCGGTGAGCGCGCCCGAGCGCAGCGCCTCCTGCTGCGCCGGGCCGAGGTCGAAGCCATAGGCGCAGATCTCGCCGGTCTTGCCCATCTGCGCCACCGCCTTGGCGAGCGCCGGCGTGAACACGTTGTTGCCCGCAAACGCGCCGACCACGTCGCCGCGCAATTCGAACAGCGACACGATGCTGTTCACCGGATCGTTCGGATTGGTGTCGATCCCGGTGTTCTCCGGGCCGGCGTCGACCTTGAAGTTCTGGAGCTTGCCCAGGCTCTGCAGCTTGGTCACGATCGCGTTGAAGGCCGAGGTCACGCGGTTGTTGACCTCGATGTTGCCCATAGCGGTCGAGGACGGCAGCAGGATCGAGCCGGATTCGACCCCCTTGTCCATCAGGCAGTCGACCAGCGCCTCGCCGGCGATCGCCGCGGCGGACGCGTCCTGGCCGGTGTGGCTGATCTTGCTGCGATCGAGGAGAGTGCCGTCGTAGGAGTTGGTGGTCGCGACCGGGATGCCGTTCTTCTCGGCCGTCTTGATGATGTCATTGTATGCCCCGACCTGCGGCGTGGTCAGGATCAGCCCGTCGAGCTTCGGGTCCTGGACGATCTGGTTCAGGATCTCGATCTCGCGCGCCGGGTCGTCGGCCGGCGCCTCCGAGCCGAGCAGCAGGACCTTCGCGCCGATCATGTTGGCGGCGACGGTCGCGCCGACGTAGACCGGATCGAAGAAGCCGTTGCCGGCGGTATGGGTGACGATGGCGAAGGTCAGAACGCCATCGTTCGAATGGAAATTCTTGGTGTTCGGGCTTTCCTTGGCCGCCTCGCTGAACGAGTAGCCGCCGACCGCCTTTTCCAAGGCACCCGACTGGGCGAATACGGGGCCGCTCAGACCGAGCCCGAGGGCGAGCCCAATCGCAGTGCTGGCGCCGAGCGCCATGGTGCTGCGCAACATGATCGTCTCCCATCTGTTGTCCCGTCGACGTTCCGACGGGCGCCTCCATGCGTACCGACTCTAGTCGCAGAGCTGCTCAGCTGCCAATCGGGATTTACGAACCCTGGACCGTGGATCGGGCTGTCGGCGGATTCTCTGTGGGTAGAGCAAAGCAGGAGGGCAGCAACCAGGCGATCGGTCGGCAGGGGGCAGTTAGGTTAGAGGCTCGATGATGGTGACGTGGGATGAGTTCGACCCGCAGGCGCGCGTCCTTCCCGACTCGTCCTGGTGCATGCCGGCTCGGCTACCTGGTCAAGCCGAGCGCCTTCATGACCCTGCCGAGCGACTCGTCGCTCTCGGCCATCCACCGCTCGAAGCTCTGCGGGTCACGCCAGACCACACCGAAGCCCCGCTGCGCCATGAAATCCCGAAACTCCTGGCTGTCCCAGATCTGCTTGAGCACCGGCAGCAGCCGCGCGCTGACCGCCTGCGGCATGCCCTTGGGGCCGGCGATGCCGCGCCAGGCGGCGACCTGCCAGTCGAGCCCGGTCGCCTCCTTGAGCGTCGGCACGTCGGGAAAGGCGGGGCTGCGCTCCTCGCTCATCACGGCGAGGCTCTTGACCCGGCCCGCCTCGAGCAGGGCCTGTGCCTCCGGCACCGAGCAGGTCACGATGTCGACGCCGCCGGCGACCAGGTCCTGAAGGGCGGGCGCGGCGCCCTGGCTCGGCACCCACTGCACGGCATCGGGCGCGATCCCGGCCGCCTGCAGCATCCCGGCGAGCGCCAGGTGCCAGATGCCGCCCTGGCCGGTGCCCGAGGCCTTGTACCTGCCGGGGGCGGCCCTGGCGGCGTCGAGCACTGCCTGCGCACTATTCCAGGCCGAAATCGGCGCTCACCTGGAAGCCGGCGGGATCGGCATTGTACAAAGCGAGAGGCGTGTAATCCTTGTAGGTCAGTTCGGTCAGTCGCTGCCAGTGCAGCATGCCGATCTCGGTCGTAACCACACCGAGCGTGTAGCCATCCGGCTCCGCGGTGGCGATCGCCGACAGGCCGACCACGCCCGAGCCGCCGGTCCGGTTGACCACGTTGACCGGCACGCCCAGATCCTTGGCCATCAGGCTCGCCGAGAATCCGGCCGGTGGCATCGGTGCCGCCGCCGGCACCCCAAGGTACGATGAGCGTGATCGGGCGCTCCGGATACGCGGCCTCGACAGGCCCGCCGAAGGCCACGCTCAGCGCCGAGACCGCGAAAGCGCCGAGCCGGAAGATCGATCGGATCGCCATGGCAACCTCCTCGAATGAGCCCGGCGGTGTCCCCGTCGTGACTACGAGCAAGTGGGTCGCGCTCGGGCCCGGCATTTGCGGCGCCGGAGCACCAGGCGACCTTAGTGAACCGCGGCGTGCTTGGCAAAGTGCCGACCGACCGCGGCGCCCGGCTCGATCGGCGATCGTGCGGGATTTTCCAGCGCCATTGTCAACAATATTGGCATTAATTTCTCGCAACACATTAACACGGTTGAAGTTCTCGAAACTGGTTGGTAGTCTTTGCCCTCGGGGACGAAGCAGGAACCACGCGTTTTCACTGAGCGCTGGATTGCTTCCCGACAGAGACTTATGAGCGCAGGCGGGCAGAGGATGAGTAGGGCGAGCGTGGCCGAGTTCGGCGCCCTCTAGCGGCGCGGGATGAGCAGCGGCGCTCGTCAATCCGAGATGGCAACCTAAATCTTAAGGGTGAGCGATCGGCGGGTGTCTGTGGGTGCAAGGCGGTACGGACGGTTCTGCGCTCCCAAAGGTTGGCGGAGCTTCTTAAGAGAATGGTGAGACATTGCACCCTAGTGTGCCTTCGGCGATCCCTCGGGTGGATCGCATCCGCGTCGGCTCACTTTTCGGTAGCACGCTCCGCACCACTGCCATTGCCACAGGGCACCCTTGGAGCGTGAGGCGTCGAGACGAGCGAGCAACTAGCCAGCGAGGTGGAGTGCATGGCTAAGCAGACGATCGATTTCGCCAAGCTCATCCAGGAAGACCGGGAAACCCGTCAGCAGGAGCGCTGGCAGGGCACGTTTCTGGAGTATCTGGAGCGGGTCAAGGGGGATGCGTCGCTGGCGAATTTGTCGCACCGCCGTCTGTACGACATGATCGCCTTGATCGGCGTGACCGAGATCAACCCGGAGAATGAGCCGCACACGCAGCGGCTGTTCGGCGACGAGCCGATCAAAGTCTACAACTTCTTCAAGGACGAATTCTTTGGCATGGAGCGCACCCTCGACAAGATCGTGCGCTATTTTCATTCAGCCGCGATGGGCGGCGAGGAGAGCCGTCAGGTTCTCTACCTGATGGGCCCGGTCGGCTCGGGCAAGAGCTCGCTCGTCGAGCGGCTCAAGCGTGGTCTCGAGGAACTGGCGCCGGTCTATACCATCAAGGACTGCCCAATCCACGAGCAGCCGCTGCATCTGATTCCGCGCCATCTGCGCCCGGCCTTCGAGGAGATGCTTGGCGCCAAGATCGAGGGTGATCTCTGCCCCGTGTGCCGTTATCGCCTGATCAACGAGTTCGGCGAACGCTACGAGGAGGTGCCGATCCGTACGGTCAGCTTCTCCAAGCGTGGCCGGCGCGGCATTGGCGTGGTGCCGCCAGTCGATCCCAACAATCAGGACACCTCGGTCCTGATCGGCTCGGAGGACATCTCCAAGCTCGACCGCTTCTCCGAGGGCGACCCGCGAGTGCTCGAGCTGAACGGCGCCTTCAACGTCGGCAACCGCGGCCTGGTCGAGTTCATCGAGGTGTTCAAGAACGAGACTGAATATCTGCACACGATGATCACTGCGACCCAGGAGAAGTTCGTCCCGGCCCCGGGTCGCCACGGAACGATCTACGTTGACACCTGCATCGTCGCCCATTCGAACGAGGCGGAGTGGCAGAAGTTCAAGGCCGATCACACTAACGAGGCGATCCTCGACCGCATCGTGGTGGTCAAGGTACCCTACAATCTGCGCTTGTCGGAAGAGGTCAAGATCTACCAGAAGTTCCTGGCGCAGTCGAAATTTGACGCCTGTATCGCGCCGCACACGCTCCAGATCGCCTCGATGTTCGCGGTGCTGACCCGGCTCGAGGCAACCGCGAAGTGCGATCTGATGACCAAGCTTCGGCTGTACAATGGCGAGGAGGTGGTCGAGAAGGGGCGGACCAAGAAGCTCTCACCGCGCGAGTTGCACGAGGACGCCAAGCGCGAGGGCATGTTCGGGATCTCGACCCGGTTCATCATGAAGGCGCTCGATACCGCGCTCAGCCAGAACCCGAAGTCGATTCACCCGATCAGCGTCCGCGAGGCTCTGATCAACATGGTCAAGGAGGCCGACCTCGCCGAGGACATCAAGAAGCAGCATCTGGAGCACCTCCAGGACACCTTGCACAAGGTCTATCTGGAGTTGCTCGAAAAGGATATCACCAAGGCGTTCATCTACTCCTACCGGGAACAGGCCGAGACGCTGTTCCAGAACTATCTGGACCACGCCGAGGCCTACGTGACCAAATCCAAGGTGCGCGACCACAACACCCGCGAGGAGCTGCAGCCCGACGAGGCGTTCCTCAAGTCGATCGAGGAGCAGATCGCGATCATCGGCTCGGCCGCCGACGGCTTCCGGCAGGAGGTGATCGCCTACCTCTGGGCGTCGTCGCGGCGCGGCGAGAGGATCAGCTACACCGCCTACGAGCCGCTCAAGGAAGCGATCGAGCGCAAGCTGATGAACTCGGTGCGCGAGCTGTCGCGGATCATCACCAAGGCCCGGACCCGCGACGAGGAGCAGCAGCAGAAATACGACACCATGGTGCAGAATCTGATCGAAGGAGGCTACTGCGTGGACAGCGTCGACGTGATCCTGAAGTACGCGGCCAATCACCTCTGGCGTGATTGAGGGCGGCGGCTGCTGATCGTCGCGCGCTGAGCGGCAAGGCATCGAGCACGGATGGCCATCTTCCGACCCTTTTCACCCTCGGACGCGCTTCGCTCCGATCGCAGCGCCGGGGATCGTCAGCGCCACCGCGAAAAGCTGCGCGAGGCGATCCGCGACAACATCGCGGATATCATCTCCGAGGAGTCGATCATCGGTCGCAATCGGGACCGGATCATCAAGGTTCCGATCCGGGGGATTCGCGAGTACCGCTTCGTGTTCGGCGACAACCAGCCGCAGGTCGGCTCCGGCGATGGCGAGACCGAGCCGGGTCAGGTCGTTGGCAAGGCGCCCAAAGACGGTGAGGGCGCCGGGCGGGCCGGCGACCAGCCGGGCCTCGACTACTACGAGACCGACGTCACGCTCGAGGAGCTGATCGAGATCATGTTCGAGGATCTCGAGCTGCCCGACATGGAGCGCAAGATCCTGCGCGAGGTGATGTCCGACCGGATCGCCAAGCGCAAGGGCTACCGCAAGGCGGGCGTGCGGGTGCATCTTGACCGGCGGCGCACCGCCAAGGCGCGGATCCGGCGCAAGGTGGCGTCTCGGCCGGGCGCGACGGCGCCAGCCCCGGCCCGGCGGCCACCGACGGCGGCGCTCGACGACGGCGCCGAGGAGCGCTTTCCGTTCCGGCGCGAGGATCTAACCTACAAGCGCCTGGTCGAGGACACCCGCGAAGAGTCGAACGCCGTCGTGCTGTGCATCATGGATACCTCGGGCTCCATGGACAGCATGAAGAAATACCTCGCGCGGAGCTTTTTCTTCCTCCTGTATCAGTTCGTCAGCACCAAATACCAAAACGTCGAGCTGGTGTTCATTGGCCATCACACCCAGGCGCGTGAGGTCACCGAGGAGGAATTCTTCCACAAGGGGGAGTCCGGTGGCACCCTGATCTCGTCCGGATACAACAAGGCGCTCGAGATCATCCATGACCGCTTTCATCCCTCATTGTGGAACGTCTATGCTTTTCACTGCTCGGACGGCGATAATTTCGATTCTGACAATGCCAATGCGCTGAAGGCGGCCAAGAAACTTTGCGAGATTTGCAATCTGTTCGGCTACGGCGAGATCAAGCCGCTAGGATCGCACTATTACGAGAGCTCGATGCTCGACATGTTCCGCCGACTCGAGGCCGACAACTTTCAGTCGGTGTTGATCGAGCGCAAAGAGGACATCTGGCCGAGCTTCAAGGCGTTCCTGTCGCGGGATCGGGCCGAGGCATCCGACTGAGCGACCTGCACGGGGCGGGCGCCAGCCGCCAACGATGAAGTAGGATCGGCGTGGTGAACTGGGACCTCAAGGACCTCGAATACTGGGACGACGCGATCCGCGAGCGGGTCGAAGAGTTCGGCCTCGACTGCTACCCGCAGGAGTTCGAGGTCTGCGACCACGGCCAGATGCTCGGCTTCATGGCCTATCACGGCATGCCGGCGCACTATCCCCATTGGAGCTTCGGCAAGAGCTACGAAAAAACCAAGACCATGTATGACCACGGGGTCACCGGTCTGCCCTACGAGATGGTGATCAACTCGAACCCCTGCCTCGCCTATCTGATGCTCGACAACTCGCTCTGCCTGCAGATCCTGACGATCGCGCACGTCTACGGCCACAACGACTTCTTCAAGAACAACTTCGCCTTCACCAGCGCGACCCGGGCCGAGCAGATTCTCTCGCAGTTCAAGGCGCGGGCCGACCGGGTGCGCGACTACGAGGAAGATCCCTCGATCGGTCTGGAGCGGGTCGAGGCCCTGCTCGACGCGGCGCATGCGCTGTCCATGAACGCGCGGCGCAACCCGGCGATCCGCAAGCTGACCCATGAAGAGCAGCGCGAGCGGCGCATCGAGGCCGCGCAGCCGCGCCCGGATCCATTCGCCCGATTGCATCGGCGCCCCGACTACGTTGAACCCGATCTCCGGCAGGTGCCGCTGGAGCCCGAAGAGGACATCCTCTTGTTCATCCGCGACCACAACCGGCACCTCGAGGCCTGGGAGCAGGACCTTCTGACCATCATTCACGACGAGGCCCAGTATTTCCTGCCGCAGATCGAGACCAAGATCATGAACGAAGGCTGGGCCAGCTACTGGCACCACAAGATCATGAACAGCCTCGAGCTGCCCCAGGAGATCTATCTGGAATTCATGGTCCGTCACAATCAGGTGATCTGCCCCCATCCGGGCAGCATCAACCCCTACCATGTCGGCTTCAAGATCTGGCACGACATCGAGCGCCGCCTCGACGATCCGACCAAGGCGGAGATCGAAGCCTATGGCGCGCCCGACCGGTCCGGACGCGACAAGATCTTCGAGGTCCGCGAGACCGATCGTGACGCCTCGTTCCTGCGTCGTTTTCTGACCGAGCAGCTGATGCGCGAGCTCGACCTGTTCGAGTTCGAGCCGCGCGGCGACAATCTGGTCGTGACCAAGGTCGCCGACGAGGACAGCTGGCGCGAGGTCAAGGAGACCCTGATCCGAACGGTCGGCATGAACGCCCAGCCGGTGATCAGAATCTACGACGCCGACTACGGCAACAATCGCGCCCTCTATCTGAAGCACGAGCACGACGGCCGCGATCTGCACATCGGCTATGCCGAGAAGACGCTGGGCCACCTGCATCAGCTCTGGAGCCATCGGGTTCTGCTCGAGACCCTGATGAAGGGCAAGAAGACCCTGCTTTCCTACGGCGAGCACGGTTTCGACGCCAAGCTGATGCGCTGACGGGGTCAGCTCCAGCGCCGCCCCTACGACCTTCGGTTCTGGCGCTCCGGCAATCGTAGTTCCGATCGCGCGTCGAGCGTTCGCGCGGCCCGATCCGGCACCGGTTCAACGGGCTCGGATTGTGGAACAGCGACGTCAAGTCAAGCAACGTCGGTGAGGATGGACCCAAGGGGCAGTGGCCATCGCAAGACCGTTTCGCCACCGCGTGAACTGAAATAGTGTCGGCTGCAGTTCGTCGACTTGCGATGTTGGGAGCTGGAGGGGAGCGACACCATGTGGGGATTAATTGCCGCCCTCGTGGTCTTCTGCGCATGCATTGGCGGCGCCAGCGCGCAGGACTATCCGGATCTGCGCGGCAGCTGGGTCGGCGATGCCAAGGCCGTATTGGTCAACACGGCCCAGTACTACATGGAGGGCGAGGCCGCTGTGGTGTTCAACACCTCAGCCGTCGTCGTGAAAATCGACCAGCAACGGGGCCGACGCTTCGCCGGCACGGTCAAGGTGGACAAGTGGACCAAACCCTTCGTTGGGGTCTTTACCACCGAGGGCATGATCCAATGGGCCGAGCCAGGCGGGATCGTCGAGGCGCAGGTCCTCGATGCCGATACCCTCGACTACTGCTACCTGCGCAGCGCCGAGTTCATGCAGCTGGCCGCCTGCGCTAACCTGAGGCGGCAGAAGTAGCGCGCGCCGACTGCCGTCAGCCCGGGCGTCAGGGACTCACACGACCTTGCCGCCGCTCTCCCTCGCGCCAGATCATTCGGCGCCATGCCCATAACCGCGCTCTACGCCGCGCTTGTCGCGCTCCTGTTCCTGGTCCTGTCACGGCGCGTGATCGTGGCTCGGCGGACCGCCCAAGTGGCAATCGGCGATGGCGGGGACCGGAGGCTGTTGCGCGCCGTTCGCGCGCACGCCAACTGCGCCGAATACGCGTTGATCGGCATCATTCTGATCGGCCTTGCGCAATCGCTTTGCGGTGCCGGCTCCGATCCTCCACGCGCTCGGCATCGGCCTGGTCGCCGGATGGATCGTCCACGCCTCTGGGGTGTCGCAAGACCCGGAGAATCTGCGCTTCAGGCTGGCTGGCATGGGCCTGACCTTCACCGCGATCGCGGTCGCTGCGAGCGCCGCGTTGATCGGCACGATCGTCCACTGGATGTAGCGAATTCCCGCCGGTCGGCAGCACGACCCCGTGTACCGAAGGGCTGGGCTACCGGGCGATTGGGCCCGCGGTGATCCGCCCGCTCAGGGATTGAAGATGAGCACGACGAAAGCGACGAACAGCACGATGTGGATGGCACCTTGCAGGACGTTGGTCCGACCGCCGGTGAAGGTCAGCGTGCTGACCGCCAGGGTCAGAATCAGGAGGACCATCTCGACCGGGTCGAGGCCGAGCTGGACCTCGCGATCGATGATCAGGCCGATCATCAAGACGGCCGGAACGGTGAGGCTGATGGTCGCGAGCGCCGAGCCGAGGAGAATGTTGACCGAGCGTTGCAGCCGGTTGCCGAGCGCCGCCCGCAGCGCGCCAAGGCCCTCCGGAGCCAGCACCAAAGTGGCGACGACGAGGCCGCCGAGAGACGCTGGCGCCCCCATCGTCTCGGTCCCGTAGTCCACGAAAAGGGCCAGCTTCTTCGACAGCAGCACCACGGGCAGCATGGTCAGGAACAACAGGACGGCATGGTAGGGGACCGAGGCGACCTCGCGTTGACCGTGTTCATGTGCGCTCTCATCGTGGGCGAGCGGATCCTGCGCCGCGAGCGCCGCGCGGGCGCGGCTGCCCGGCTGCATGAACTGATCCGTGTGGCGCACGGTCTGGATGAGCAGGAACACGCCGTAGAGAGCCACGGTCATGGCAGCGAAGAAGATGGCCTGCGCCGGCGTAAACTCCGGCAGCTTCGTCGACACCGTGAAGGCGGGTAGCACCAGGGTCAGCACCGCGAGCGGCGTGATCACGGCAAGAAAGGCCTTGGCGCCCTGCAGGTTGTAGTGCTGCTCGCGATGGCGAAGCCCGCCAAGCACGAGCGCCAGCCCGACCATCGCGTTCAGGATGATCATCAACACGGCGAACATGGTATCGCGGGCCAGGGTCGGCTCGTTGGCGCCGTGCAGCATGACCGAAGAGATCAACGACACTTCGATGCCGATCACCGACAAAGTCAGGATCAGCGTGCCGTAGGGCTCGCCCAGAAGCTCCGCCAGGCAGTCGGCATGGCGCACGACCCCGAAGGCGCACCACAGCATGGTTCCGAACAGCCAGAGGAACAGCGCGATGGTGCGCAGATCGGGCGCGAGATTGGCTACCAGAGCGTCAGCGAACAGATAGAACAGCGCGGTCGTGATCGCGCCGAAGACGAGGGCGCCCTCGGCCTGCACGACCGTCCTGATCGCCTCCCACGGACGCGAGGGCCGCTCGGCTGCGGTCTGCGGCGGCGATGCAAGTTTCGCGTCGGCTATCCTCGGCCATCCGCTCCGTCCGTGATCGTCGCGCCGGACCGGGCCTCCGCTGCGCTTCCTGAGCGATCATGCACGCACGATTGGCAGTAGCATGATCACCTTTGCGCGCAACACCGCCGATCGACAAGCTTTCTCGACCGCGTGCGTCGCAACGACCGATGATGGCGGAATTGTCGCTGCCGAGCGGCGCGGCTCGAGGCCACATGCCCGGGCGGGGTAAGCCGGGCTCAGACGCGGGCTTCGCTTTGCGGGTCGAACAGCACCGCCTTGGCCATGTCGACCCGAAAGAGGCTGGTGTGGTTGGGCCGGGCGTCGCTGTCGGCGCGCAGGCGGGCGGTCACCTCGCTGCCGCCCAGACGCAGGACGGCCAGAGTGTCCGGACCCGTGGGCTCGGTCACTTCGACCAGGCACTCGATCGCGCCAGCATGCTCCTCGCCGTCGTGCAGGTCGGTGATCGCCTCGGGCCGCAGCCCCAGGATCGCCGCTCGGCCGAGATAGTCGCGCACGCGGCCGTTCGCGGCGCCGTTCTCGAGTGGCAGCCGGATCGGGCCGGCGTCCCGGCTCTCGATCGCCACCGCGAGGCACCCGGCCTCCTCAACCACGGTCACCGGGATCAGGTTCATCGAGGGCGAACCCATGAAGCTGGCGACGAAGATATTGGCCGGATCGTCATAGACCTCGCGTGGGCTGCCCAGCTGCTGCAGCACCCCGCCACGCATCACGGCGATCCGGGTGGCGAGCGTCATCGCCTCAATCTGGTCGTGGGTGACGTAGACGATGGTCGCATCAAGCCGCTGGTGCAGCTTCTTGATCTCGGTGCGCATCTCGACCCGGAGCTTCGCGTCAAGGTTGGAGAGCGGCTCGTCGAACAGAAAGATCTTCGGGTGGCGGACCAGGGCACGGCCCATGGCGACGCGCTGGCGCTGGCCGCCCGAAAGCTGGCCGGGCTTGCGCTTGAGGAGCGCCTCGATCTGGAGCAGCCGCGCCACCTCCTGCACGGCGCGCGCGCGCTCGGCCTTCGGGACACCGCGCATCTCCATGCCGAAGGCCATGTTCTGCTCGACGTTCATGTTCGGATAGAGTGCGTAGGACTGGAACACCATCGCGATGTCGCGGTCCTTCGGGTGCAGCTCGTTGACCCGCCGGCCGTCGATCCGGATCTCGCCCTCGGTGATCGTCTCGAGGCCCGCGATCGTGTTGAGCAGGGTCGACTTGCCGCAGCCCGAGGGGCCGACCAGGACGAGGAACTCGCGGTCCTCGACCGCGATGTCGATCGCCCGCAGGACCTCGGTCGTCCCGAAGCGCTTCACCAGCCGATCGATCTCGAGAAACGCCGCCATCGCCTTCGGCCGCTCAGCCCTTCACCGCGCCGGCCATCAGGCCGCGGACGAAATACCGCCCCGAGACGATGTACACCAGCAGCGTCGGCAGGGCGGCCAGCACGGCGCCGGCGAAATGGACGTTGTATTCCTTCACCCCGGTCGAGCTGCTCACCAGGTTGTTGAGCGCCACCGTCATCGGCATCGAATCGAAGCCGGCGAACGAGGCGCCGAACAGGAAGTCGTTCCAGATGTTGGTGAACTGCCAGATCACGGTGACCACGATGATCGGCCCCGAGCTCGGCAGGAGGATCCGATACCAGATCCGGAAGAAGCCGGCGCCGTCGATCTGCGCGGCCTTGACCAGCTCGGTCGGAAACGCCTCGTAATAGTTGCGGAAGAACAGCGTCGTGAAGCCCAGACCATAGACCACATGGACCAGGACGAGGCCCCGGATCGTGCCGGCGAGCCCGATCAGGCCGAGGATTCGCGCCATCGGGATGAGCACGATCTGGAACGGGATGAAGCAGGCAAGCAGCATCATCCCGAACACGAGACTGTCGCCGGGGAAGCGCCACTTGGTCAGCACGTAGCCGTTCAGCGCGCCAAGCAGGGTCGAGATCATGACCGCCGGCACGACCATTCGGATCGAGTTCCAGAAATAGGGCTTGAGCCCGGTCGGCTCGACCCCGACCTGGGCCGTGCCCCAGGCGCTGAGCCAGGGTTCGATCGTGAACTTTTGCGGCAGCGCCAGCATGTGGCCGCCCCGAATCTCATCGAGCGGCTTCGCCGAGTTCACCAGCATCACGAACAGCGGCAGCAGGAAATAGACCGCGAACAGGACCAGCGCCGCGTAGATCATTGCCCGGGTCAGCCGGTCGGTCCGGACCGCAGTCTCTTGAACTCTAGCCGCCACCGCGGCCGCCCCGCAGCTCGGCATACAGATAGGGGACGATGATCGAGACGATCATCATCAGCATGATCACGGCCGAGGCGGCGCCGACCCCCATCTGATTGCGCGTGAAGGTGTAAGAGTACATGAAGGTCGCCGGCAACTCGGTCGCCCGGCCCGGCCCGCCGCCGGTCAGCGCGATGATCAGGTCGTAGGACTTGATCGCCATGTGGGCGAGCACCACGAAAGCGGACAGGAAAGCTGGCCGCAGCTGCGGGATGATGATCCGCCGATAGAGCTGGATTGCCGATGCGCCATCGATCTGCGCGGCTTTGATGATCTCGTTGTCGATGCCGCGCAGGCCCGCGAGGAACATTGCCATGACGAAGCCGCTCGCCTGCCAGACCGCGGCGATGACGACGCAGTAGATCGCCATGTCGCGATCCTTGATCCAGTCGAAGCTGAAGTTCGCCCAGCCCCAGCCGCGCACCACCTGCTCGAGGCCGATGCCCGGGTCGAGGAACCACTTCCAGGCGGTGCCGGTGACGATGAACGAGAGCGCCATCGGGTAGAGATAGATCGGGCGCAGCACACCCTCGGCCCGAATCTTCTGATCGAGCAGGATCGCCAGCAGCAACCCCATGACGGTGCAGAGAACGATGTACAGACCGCCGAAGATCCCGAGGTTCTCGAGCGCGATCGACCAGTTCGGAAGCTTGAACAGCTTGGCGTAGTTCGCGAGCCCGACCAGGCCGAAGCTGGGCAGGATCTTGGAATCGGTGAACGACAGATAGACGGTGAACAGGATGAAGCCGTAGACGAACAGGAGAACCGCGGCGAAGCTCGGCGCGAGCACGAGCCTCGGCAACAGAGCCTGCAACCGCGCGCGCAGATGGCGCCCTACGTCCTCACCGGCGCCGGCCAGCCGATCCACCCTGGCGGCCATCGAGGCTCCCCCGGTCTCCCCGTCGCCCCCCTCTTCGGCGATCGGGCGAAGCGACCCCGGTCCGCGGCCCGACCGGGGTCGCGCCCGACCCGTCGACTACTGCGCCGCGGCGACCGCGTTGACGAGTTCCTCGACCGCCTTGGTCGAATCGTACTCGCCGTTGAAGTGCGCGGTGACCACGTCGTAGATCGCGTTCTTGACCGCGGCCGGCGCGGCGTGGCCGTGGGCGAGCGAGCCCAACAGCGTGCCGTTCGCATTGGCCTCGGCCAAGTCCTTGATGGCCTTCTTGCCGCAGGCGTCGAACGCCTCATCCGAGACGTCGGTGCGCGCCGGCACCGAGCCCTTGACCACGTTGAACGCCGACTGGAACGAAGGCGCCATGATCGACTTGGCGAGCTCGATCTGGGCGGGCGTTGCTCATCGCGACCTTGAACATCACGAACTGATCGGTATTGAAGTGACCGTGCCCTGGGTGCCCGGGTGGCGGAAGCAGAGGAAGTCCGACGCCCGGCTTCTTGCCCGCGTTCAGGAACTCGCCCTTGGCCCAGTCGCCCATCATCTGCATGCCGGCCTTGCCCTGGATGACCATTGCAGTGGCGAGGTTCCAGTCGCGCCCGGAAAAGTTGTCGTCGACGTAGGTGCGCAGCTTGGCCATCCGGTCGAACACCTGCTTCATCGTGTCGAGCCGAGCGCCTCGGGGTCGAGATCGATCAGCGCCTTCTTGTAGAACTCGATCCCGCCGGTCGAGTTGACGACGGCGTCGAAGATCGTCGCTTCCTGCCAGGGCTGGCCGCCGTGAGCGAGCGGCGACTTAGCCGGCCCCCTTGATCTTGTCGAGCGCGGCGATCAGCTCGTCCCAGTTGGTCGGCTCCGAAAGACCGAGCTCATCGAAGATCTTCTTGTTGGCCCAGATCCAGTTGGTCGAGTGAATGTTGACCGGAGCCGCTATCCACTTGCCGTCGTAGTTCGAGAAGGACTGCACCGCCTTCGGCACGACCTTGTCCCAGCCTTCTTCGTTGGCGGTCTCGTTCAGATCGGCGAGCACGCCCTGCTCGGCCCAGTCGCGAATGTCGAAGCCGAGCATCTGCACGGCGGTCGGCGGATTGCCGGCGGTCACTCGCGCCCGCAGCACCGTCATCGCCTGCTCGCCGCCGCCGCCCGCGACCGGCATGTCCTCCCAGCCGATGCCCTTCTTCTCCAGGTCCTTCTTCAGCACTTGAGCGCCGCGGCCTCGCCGCCCGAGGTCCACCAGTGCAGCACCTCGACCTGTTCCGCGGCCTGCGCGCCGACCACCGCCAGGGCGACGGCGCCGGCGGACGCCATTAAAATCGTACTGAAGTTTCATGTACCGTCTCCCTGATCCCCAGTCGCGCGGCCTTCCCGACCCGGCCGCCGCGGCGACCATTTGCCGACAGCGCCGAGCGCACCCGATGCTCCGCCGTCCGTTTCGATAGTCTGAGCCAACAATCGGCCCAGCTCAAGCGTCACGACCTGTTCAAAGGGCGTACTTCCAGATGATCGTCACGCGGCGCTCGCAGCGATCCGGTTGCCCTTGAGCAGATCGGCGCCCTTCTCGCCGATCATGATCGAGGCGGCGTTGGTGTTCGAGCTGATCAGGCGCGGCATGATCGAGGAATCGATCACGCGCAGCCGCTCGATGCCGCGCACCCGCAGCTGCGGGTCGACCACCGCGAGCTCGCCGTGGCCCATCTTGCAGGTACCGACCGGATGATAGTCGGTCTTGCCGAAGCGCCGCGCGTAGGCCTCGAGATCCTGGCGCGTCTTCGCCTGGGCGCCGGGCAGGTGCTCGCGCTTGACGTAGCTCCGGAACGCCGGCTGCGCCATGATCTCGCGGGTCAGCTCGAAGCCGCGGATCGACATCTCGAGGTCGTAGGGCTCCGCCCAGTAGTTGGGATCGATCAGGGGCGCGGCCAGCGGATCGTTGCTTTGCAATGTCACCCGGCCGCGGCTGCGCGGCCTGAGGTGGCACGAATTGAGCGTGCAGCCGTAGCCGTCGAGCGGCGGCACGCCCGCCTCGATGCCCGCACCCGGCAGGAAGTGGAACTGGATGTCCGGCGAGCGCTCGTCCCGATCCGCATACCAGAAGCCGCCACCCTCGGCGAGATTGGAGGTCACCGGACCGCAGCCGAACAGCTTGTACTGCAGGCCGGCCCAGAGCTTCTTATGCGGCCGGGTGTGCTTGTCGTAGCTGTAGGGCCCGGCGAGTTCGCTGATCACGTAGACGTCGATGTGATCCTGCAGGTTCCTGCCGACCCCCGGCAGATCGTGCAGCGCCTCGACGCCGGCTGCCTTCAGCTCGTCCGCAGGGCCGATCCCGGAGAGCAGCAGCAGCCTGGGCGAGCCGATCGCGCCAGCCGCAACGATCACTTCCTGCGCCGCGTGCAGCTGCCTGGGCTCCTTCGAGCCGCGCTCCAGGTACTCGACGCCCACCGCGCGGCCGTGCTCGATCAGAATGCGGGTCGCGTGGTACTGCGTGCGCACGGTGAGGTTCGACCGGTGCATGACCGGCCGGAGGTGGCCGACCGCGGCGCTGCAGCGCCGGGCGCCGCGCTGGGTCACCTGATAGAGGCCGCAGCCCTCCTGCCGCTCGCCGTTGAAGTCCGGATTGTAGGGCAGTCCCGCCTGCTGCGCCGCCCGGACGAAGACCTTGGTCAGCGGGTGCGGGCTCAGCTGGTCGGAGACCCCGAGCGGCCCGCCGTTGCCGTGATATCCGTTGCTGAGCCGCTCGTTGTCCTCGGCGCGGCGGAAGTAGGGCAGGACTTCCTGGTAGGACCAGCCCTCGCAGCCCTCCTCGCTCGCCCACTCGTCGTAATCGAGGGCATTGCCACGGGTGTAGACCATGGCGTTGATCGAGCTGCCGCCACCGAGCACGCGCCCCTGCGGGTAGACCATGCGCCGCCCCTCGGCCTGGGCCAGCGGGGCGGTCGCGTAGCCCCAGGTCAGCGGTCCGGTCGTCATCTTGTAGAAGCCGACCGGCATGTGGATGTAGCGGTCGCGATCCTCGTCGCCGGCTTCGAGCAGGATCACGCTCGCGTCCTCGAGCTCACTGAGGCGCGCTGCCAGGACACAACCGGCCGAGCCACCGCCGACGATCACGTAGTCGTACATGGCCTGCCGCCTCCCTACGGCCCTGAAAAGGGCTTGACGTCGTCCCGCACCCGTTGACCGTATGGTTACATGCTCGGGTGGCCATCGCCTAGGGGGCGGCCAGGCTGAGACGACCCGGGACGATCGTGGCGGCAGACGATTGGCAGCGAGCGATGACCCTCAAGACCGAGCACGTGCAGGTTCGCGACCTGGTCCGCCGCTTCGCCGACGAGGTGATCCGCCCGGTCGCGGACGAGCTCGACCAGGAGGAGCGGTTTCCCGGCGAGATCTATGCCCGCATGGCCGAGCTCGGCCTGTTCGGCATCGCGCGTGCCGGGCGAGCACGGCGGCGCCGGCATGGACACGCTCGCCTACGCGCTCGTCATGGAGGAGCTGGCGCGCGGCTACGCTTCGGTCGCCGACCAGTGCGGCCTGGTCGAGCTGATCGCGACGCTGCTCAGCCGGCACGGCACGCGACGGCGCAGCGCGCCCGCTATCTGGCGCCGACGCTCCGCGCCGAGCGCCGCTGCGCCTATGCGATCACCGAGGCCGAGGCCGGCTCCGACGTCGCCGCGATCCGTACCACGCGCCGAGCGCGACCGACGACGGCTGGCGGCTCTCCGGCGACAAGCTCTGGATCCACAACGCCCCGGTCTGCGACTTCGCGATCGTGCTCGCGCGCACCGACAAAGCCGCCGGCCATCGCGGCATGAGCATTTTCCTGGTCGATCGCGACCTGCCGGGCTTCATCGTCGGGCCGCAAAGAGCACAAGATGGGCCAGCGCGCTTCCCAGGTCGGCGCGCTTCACCTTCGACGCGTCGAGCTGCCCGCGGATGCGCTGCTCGGCGAGGCCGAGGCGCGGTTTCCACATGATGATGAGCGTGCTCGACAAGGGCCGGATCGGCATCGCCGCGCTCGCCGTCGGCATCGCTGCAGGCGGGCCTCGACGCCGCCGCTCGATTACGCCCGCACGCGCCGCCAGTTCGGCCAGCCGATCGCCGAGTTCCAGGGCATTCAGTGGATGCTCGCCGACATGGCCAAGGATATCACCGCGGCGCGCCTTGCTGGTCCTGGTCGGCCGCCGCCGAATACGATGCCGGCGACCGCGCCACGATGGCCTGCTCGATGGCCAAATGCTTCGCGAGCGACGCCGCCGTCGCGCACACCGCCAATGCGGTGCAGATCTTCGGCGGCAGCGGCTATATCCAGGGCTTCGAGGTCGAGCGGCTCTATCGCGACGCCAAGATCACACAGATCTACGAGGGCACCAACCAGATCCAGCGAACCATCATCGCTCGCCATCTGCTGCGCGGCGCCAGGTGACCGGCCACCGGGGCAAGGAGGACAGGATGGGGTTGGACGAGCGGCTGGCAGCGGGCGATGTGATCATCCTCGATGGCGCGACGGGCACCGAGCTCGAGCGGCGCGGCGTGCCGATGCACGACGTCTCCTGGAGCGGCGTCGCGAGCCTCTGCCACGGCGCCACGCTCCGCCAGATCCACGCCGACTACATCGCGGCCGGTGCCGAGGTGATCATCACCAACACCTTCGCCAGCAACCGCTACCTGCTCGAGGCGGCCGGCCTCGGCGAGCGCGTGCGCGAAGCGAACATCGCCGCGGTCGAGACGGCCAGGGCAGCGCGCGATCAGGCCGCGGGCAACCGCGAGGTCTGGATCGCCGGCTCGATCTCGCCCATGGCGCCGGGTGCCGACCGCGCGCGGCGGCCGGACCTCGTGACCGTGGCGGCCAGCTTCTGTGAGCAGGCCGAGATCCTGGCCGGCGCCGGCGTCGACCTTCTGGTGCTGGAGATGATGCGCGATGTCGACTACGCCCGCGCGGCGATCGATGCCGCGGTCGCGACCGGCCTCCCAGTCTGGGTCGGCTTCTCTTGCGTCGTCTCGCGCGGAAACGAGATCGTCATGGCGCCCGGCATTGCCGACGATCTGCGCTTCGCCGAGGTGGTCAAGCCGGTCATGGCCGGGAGCGGTTCGCTGGTCGCCGTGATGCACAGCGACGTCGAGCTGACCCTGCCGGCGCTCGAGATCGCCCGCCGGCACTGGCGGGGCCCACTCGGCGCCTACGCTCACAGCGGCCGTTTCGTGATGCCGCACTGGCAGTTCGACGAGGTGATCTCACCCGAGGCTTATCTCGAGCAGGCCGAGCGTTGGCTCGGACTGGGCGTCCAGGTGATCGGCGGCTGCTGCGGCATCGGCCCCGATCACATCCGCATGCTCGCCGAGCGGCTGCCGAAGCAGCTGCCCGCGGCCGACCGCCGGACCGGCGAGCCGGGCCGCGCTCAATAGACCGCAGTGTAGCGCTTGGCCTGCTCGGCCTCGCTGAGGTCGGCCAGCGCTTCGATCTCGGCCCGCTTGTGCTTCTGGTAGCATTCGAGGAGCAGCGGCGGCAGCCAGGCCTTGAGCGCCTGGTCCTGCTCGAGGGCGGCGAGCGCGTCGCCGAGCGAGGTCGGCAACCGGCGCACCTCGAGCTTTTGCAACTCGGCCTCGCTCATCGTCGACAGATCGCCCTCGGTCGGCACCGGCGCCGGCAGTTCCTCGCGCAACCCCTCGACCCCCGCCATGATCAGCCCGGCGAGCGCCAGATAGGGACTCGCGGCCGCATCGGCGGCCCGGTACTCGAGGTGGAACTGCCCCGGCACGTTACCGCTCTCCCGCACGGGACAGATGCGCACGCCGGCCTCGCGATCACGCCAAGCGAGGTTGTTGAAGGCGGCGCTCCAGCGGTGCGGCACCAGCCGCTGGTAGGACACCGGGCTCGCCGCGGTGAACGCGACCAGCGCCGGCATGTGGCTGAGCAGGCCGGCGACGAAACGCCCCCCGGTCTCGCTCAGGCCGCCCGGGCCATCTGCGTCGTAGAGCGCCGGCCGCCCGTCCTGATCGACCAGGCTGAAGTGCACATGGACGCCGTTGCCGACCGCCATGCCGGCGACAACGGGCGCGAAGGTGATCCGCTCGCCCATCCGACCGGCGACCGCGCGCGCCAGCTCGCGGAGGATCACCGCTTGGTCGGCGGCTTCGAGGCCGGTGCGGGGCGTGACGCTGATCTCATATTGGCCGACGCCGTACTCGGGCTGAATCAGCTCGACCCGGATGCCGGCCTGATCGAGCGTCGCGACGAAGGTCTCGGCAAACCCAGCCGCCTCGCGAAACGAGCGGAGGCCGAAGCCGCCGCCGCCGAGTGGCCCCGCCCCGCCATAGTGGAACTCGTGCTCGAAGCTCGCCCGGAGGCCTAGCCCCTCGGCCTCGAGGGCGGCGAGCGCGCTCTTCAGGAGGCTGCGCAGACAGCACTCCCAGGGCTTGCCGTCGGTGTGCGTGATGTCGCCGAGGACGAAATGCTCGCCGGGATCGTCCGGCCCGAAATCGACGTCGACCCGGGTCGACGGGTCCGGCATCAGCAGGACATCGCCGAGCGATCCGAAGGGCGTGTCGGCAATCTGATCGAACACCGTGATCTGGACGTTCGTCGGGCACCAGCCGACACCGTTCGCGCAGCGTTTGTCGAAGTCGCGCGCCGGAAATGCCTTGCCGCGCACCTGCCCGGCGACGTCGCTGCAGCAGGCCATGATCAGCGGTTCTCGTCGCATGCCCGGCTCCTCTTCAGCCCGATCGACTGTTCCGCGAGCCTTCGGTTGATACACGATTGCCGGGGCCATCGAAACCGCGTGAGAGTTTGACAAGGCCCCCGTGCAATGCGCTAACGCTGAGCCCGACCGGAGGCAACGGTCGACGGGAGCCAGGGAAGCGGCGATGGACGGCTATGTCGGTAAACCTCTGCCACGCCTGGAGGATCAGCGCTTCCTCACGGGCAAGGGGTGCTACACCGCGGACATCGACCTGCCCGATCAGGTGTATGCGGTGGTCCTCCGCTCGCCGCATGCCCATGCCGAGATCGAGGGCATCGAGGTCGAAGCGGCGCTCGCCAACGACGCGCCGTTGCTCTGGCCGGAGCTCTCGAGCAACCGCTCCTGCCGCTGGCAGGCCGGAGACGAGGTGGCCGTCGCCGAGGGCCTGCGCGGCGCAGCCCACGTGATCGAGCTCGAGGTCGAGTATCCGCGCCAGATCGTGGCGTTCATGGAGCCGCGCGGCGATCGCCAGCTTCGATCCGGCCAGCGGTCGGTTCACGCTCCAGGTCGGCGTCCAGGCGGCGCACCAGCTCAGGGCCATGGCGGCGAAAGTGCTCGACGTCGGCGAGGACTTCGATCCGGGTGATCGTGCCGGATGTCGGCGGCGGGTTCGGCGCGCGCAACGTCCTCTATCCCGAATTCGTACTCGCTCTGTTCGCCGCGCGTGCCCTCGGCCGCCCGGTGAAATGGGTCGCGGAGCGCAGCGAGAGCTTCGTCTCCGACACCCAGGCGCGCAGCCAGCGGATGCGCGGCACACTCGGCCTCGACTCGGATGGCCGCTTTATTGCCTTGCGGATCGCCTCGACCTGGCGCCACGGCGCCTATCTCGCCAGCCGCTCGGTGTTCGTGCTGGCGACCTGGATGGCGCCCATGATCTGCGGGCCCTATCGCATTCCGGCGCAGCATTTTGCGCTGGACGGCGTATTCACCAACACCGCACCGGTCGCGTCGTACCGCGGCATCGCGCGTGCCGAGATCACCTATCTGCTCGAACGCTTGGTCGA
Source organism: uncultured Alphaproteobacteria bacterium (assembly GCA_963815435.1). GTDB lineage: Bacteria > Pseudomonadota > Alphaproteobacteria > Geminicoccales > Geminicoccaceae > DATAOG01. The sequence continues at coordinate 285,800 of CAWFGZ010000001.1, read as the reverse complement.
CGCCGCGGCGCGCCAGAGCGGGATCGACCGAATCGAGCTGCGGCGTTGCAACCTGATCGCGCCCGGGGAGATGCCCTGGCGCTCGCCAACCGGCGCCGTCTATCAGCCCGCGCAGTTCGAGCGCAACCTCGACCTCGGCCTCGAAGCGATCGACTGGCCGGGCTTCACCGCCCGACGCGCGGCGGCGCGGGCGCGCGGCCGCCTGCGCGGCATCGGCGTCTCGGTCTACATCGAGAACGCGGGCGGCGCGCCGACCGAGTTCGCGAAAGTCCGGATCGAGAGCGGGGGCGAGGTCGTCGTCCATGTCGGCACCCAGGATTTCGGCATGGGCCATGAGACGATATTCGCCCAGGTGGCGGCGGACGTTTTGGGCGTGCATCCGTCGACGGTGCGGGTGAGCGACGGCGACACCGATTCGGTCGAGATCGGTTTCGGCACCTACGGCTCGCGCTCCGCGCGGATCGGCGGTGGCGCCGTCCATCAGGGCGCGCGCGCCGTGGCCGAAAAGGGCCGGCTGCTCGCTGCGGAGCTGATGGAAGCGGCCGCGACGGATGTCGAGTTCGCCGAAGGTGACTTCGCGATCGCCGGAACCGACCGTCGGATCGGTCTGTTCGAGGTGGCCCGCGCCGCCGAGACCCGCGGCGAGCCGCTGGTCGCCAGCGAAACCTTTGAGGTTCAGGGCCCGAGCTATCCCAACGGCTGCCAGCTCTGTGAGGTCGAGGTCGACCCCGAGACCGGCAGGGTCACGATAGAGCGCTATGTGATGGTCGCCGACCCCGGACGCGTGATCAATCCGCTGATCGTCGATGGCCAGCTGCATGGCGGCATCGCGCAGGGCATCGGTCAGGCGCTCCTGGAGCGGGTCACCTACCACCCAGCGAGCGGCCAGTTCCTGAGCGGCAGCTTCATGGACTTTGCCCTGCCGCGGGCCGACGATCTGCCGCTGATGACCACGCTGTTGAATCCGGTCGCGAGCGCCGACGAACCTCTGGGCGTGAAAGGCATCGGCGAGGGACCGACCACCGGCTCGCCGCCCGCCGTCGTCAATGCCGTGCTCGACGCGCTGGCCGAACGCGGCGTCACGAGGCTCGACATGCCGTTCACGCCGGAGCGCGTCTGGCGGGCAGTCGCCCAAGCGTCGCTTCAGGCGTCGCACGAACCGTCGTGATCAGCCTGCTCGAACCGGACGAGCCGGTGCCGGTCGTGGTCGAGCGCGCCGCGAGCAGCTCGCCGTTCGTGTTCGTCTGCGACCATGCCGGGCGCCGCCTGCCCCGCCGGCTGGGCACTTTGGGGCTCGCCGCCCGCGACCTCGAGCGGCACATCGCCTACGACATCGGCATCCTGCCGGTCGCCCTCGAGCTGGCCCGGGCGTTCGATGCACCGTTCGTCGCCCAGCCCTATTCGCGCCTCGTGATCGACTGCAACCGACCGACCCGCGTCGCACAGTCGATTCCCGAGATCAGCGAGCTGACCGAGATTCCCGGCAACCGGGGGCTCGCCCAGGCCGAGCGCCGCGCCCGCATCGATAACCTGTTCCAGCCCTATCATGGGGCAATCGAAGCGATCCTCGAGGCGCGGGCGCGGGCACATCAGCTCACGCTGCTGATCGCGATGCACAGCTTCACCCCGGTTTACAAGGACGTGAGCCGGCCCTGGATTTTCGGCCTGCTGTACAATCGCGACGGGCGCCTCGCCCGGCCGCTGCTCGACCTCCTCAACCAGGACAGCGCGCCGTTCATCGGCGACCGGCTGCCTTACGCGGTCAGCGACGAAACCGATTACACCCTGCCGTTCCACGGTGAGCGACGGGGCCTGCAGCACGTCGGGATCGAGATCCGCCAGGACCTGATCGACGAGCGATCGGGGCAGGCAGCGTGGACCGAATGGCTCGAGATCATTCTCAGGCGTCTGCTGGCCCGGCTCTCCGAAGCGGAGATGTGACGCCGACCTGCCGGGTCGCCTCAGTACAGGTGACAGCGGACCAGATGCGGTGCGGCGGCGGTGCCGAGATTGCGCTCGACCGGTAGCTCGCTCCGGCAACGCGTGAATGCCTTCGGGCAGCGCGGGTGGAACGGGCAGCCGGACGGCGGGCGCTCCGGGTTCGGCACCTCGCCCGTGAGCACGACCCGAGTGCGGCGCCGCTCCGGATCGGGTTGCGGAATCGCCGAGAGGAGCGCCTCGGTGTAGGGGTGGGCGGCGCTCGCGTAGACCGCAGACGCGCTGCCGAGCTCGACGATCTGGCCGAGATACATTACCGCGATCCGCTCGCTGATGTAGCGGATCACCGCGAGGTCGTGCGAGATGAAGAGGTAGGACAGAGCCAGCCGCTCGCGCAGCTCGACCAGGAGGTTCAGGATCTGCGACTGGATCGAGACGTCGAGGGCCGAGACCGGCTCGTCGAGCACCAGGAGCTTCGGGTTGAGCGCGATCGCCCGGGCGATGCCGATCCGCTGCCGCTGACCACCCGAGAATTCGTGCGGATAGCGACCGGCGGCATCGGCCGGCAGACCGACCAGGTCGAGCAGATCCCGGACCCGCTCTGCCCGCTCGCGACGCCTGCCCTGGCCATGGATGAGCAGCGGCTCGGCCAGAGTCGCGCCGATCCGCACGCGGGGATCGAGCGAGGCGTAGGGGTCCTGAAATACGATCTGCATGTCGCGCCGGCGGCGCCGGAGCTGGCGTTGCGAGAGATCGCCGAGATCGGCGCCCTCGAAGCGCACGCGCCCGCTGGTCGGCTCGATCAGCCGCAGCACCGCGCGGGCGAGGGTCGACTTGCCGCAGCCCGACTCGCCGACGATGCCGATCGTCTCGCCGTGCCGCTGGGTGAAGCTCACGCCGTTCAAGGCGTGCACGCGCCCGCCACCCTTGATTGGGAAATGCTTGGTCAGATCCTCGACCGAAAGGAACGGCTCCGATCCGGTCATCCGATCGGGTTCCAACAGGCGAAGCCATGGCCGTCCCGATGCTCGACCGGAGGGAACTCTTTCGAGCAGCGCTCCAAGGCGCGCGGGCAACGGGCGACGAACGGGCAGCCCGGGCGGGCGCTCGAGCGGGCTAGGCACGGCGCCGGGAATGGTGGAAAGCTTGCCAGAAGTGCCTTCGAGCCGCGGCATCGAGGTCAGGAGGCCGTTGGTGTAGGGGTGGCGCGGCGAGCGAAACAGGGCGCGCACGTCGGCCCATTCGACCCGCTTGCCGGCATACATCACGACCACCTCGTCGGCGTATTCGGCGACCACGCCGAGATCGTGGGTGATCAGGAGGATCGCCATGCCGAGCTCGTCGCGCAGACGCACGAGAAGATCCAGGATCTGCGCCTGAATGGTGACGTCGAGCGCGGTGGTTGGCTCGTCGGCGATCAGGAGACGCGGCCGGCAGGCGAGCGCCATCGCGATCATGACCCGCTGGCGCAGACCACCCGAGAGCTCATGCGGATATTGCTCGAGCCGGCGCTCGGGCGCGCCGATCCCGACCAGGCGCAGCAGGTCGAGAACATGGGCGCGGGCCTCGGCGCGGCTCGGCCGGCGATGTAGACGGAGCGCCTCCCCGATCTGGAAGCCGACCGGGAAGGTCGGGTTGAGCGAGGTCATCGGCTCCTGGAAGATCATGCCGATCCGGTTGCCGCGCACGTCCCGCATCGCCCGCTCGTCGAGCGCCAGGAGGTCCGCGCCCTCGAGCCGGATGCGCCCGCTCTCGATCTGAGCCGGCGGCGTCGGCAGGAGGCGCATGATCGCCCGCGCCGTGACGCTCTTGCCGCAGCCCGACTCGCCGACCAGACCGACGATTCGGCCCACCTCGATCGAGAGTGAAAGATCGTCGACCACCCGCGCGAAGCCCTGCTCGGTGCGAAAGCCGACCGAGAGATCCTCGACCGAGAGTAGCGGCGTCACGATGGTGCCCGGAAGCCGAGCGCGCGGTGCTCGATCCCGAGGAGCGGCATCAAGTTGGTCTCCTCAAGCTGACCATGTGATTCTCAAGACCAGTGCCGCGGTCTCACGATGGCTGCCCTCAAACTGACTGAGAGATGCTCGAGCGAAAACAGCGCCATCAGGGGCGCAGGTTCGTCCGACGCGCCGGGCCCAGAGATCCGTACGCGCCGTGGAAACCAAGTACTCCGACAGCACCGGAGGTAGCGTTACCGAGCTTGACGCGGCGATGCCCGCCACGGTTCGCGCGTTCGCTACACAGCTCATCTATCGCGGTCGCGCATTCGCTACACAGCTCATGTATCGCGGCAGCCGGGGTCAAGCCCCATGCGTCAACCTTTCGTGAACCATTGCGGTCCTATCGTGTCCATCTTTGATCGTCCATGCGGCCCTCGGGGTCCGCCCGCTCCGCACCAACCGGCGGCGCGGATTCCCACGGTCGCATGGACCATCCGAAGAAAGAGTTGACGCTGCAAGGGTTAAGCCCTGGTTAACGTCTGTCGCAGAAAATCTCGACTTCCGCGTTTACTTTGCGACTTCGGGCCGGCGCCGATCGGCATTTCGCGCGCTCGCGCCCGCTGTGTCCGCGGGACAGGCGGTGTACACTTGGCTCGCTGCGTCCGGCTTCCCGCGCCTGGCTGCCCGCCTTTGACGCTCCGGTGGCAGGCTTGCGGGCTCGGCCCGAGTTCCGTAGCCGGCGCGCCGAACCGCCGGGTCCAAGGGAGAATTCCGGCGGTCGCCGAAGCACCGCGTGGTCCCCGCTGAGACCTTCGCTGGTCGCCCAAGCGTCAGGCGGGACATCGGTGGCCGGCCCGGGCAGCCAGACGGGGCGCACAGCCGAAGGGAAAGCATCTGCGGGCCAGGCACAATGCGGCGACGCCCGGCATTCCCGGGGAAGTTCGCCCTAGCACCGGCGCTCGGCCCGATGGCGCGCAGCTCGAGCTGACGGCCGGGGGTCTGACGTGCTCTCCATGCCCCGCAGGCCGCTTCGAGCCCCGCCCTCATCTGTCCTGCATGCCCGAACCAGGCCGGACAGGATAACGCGCCGGCGAGCCGGTGCAGGTCAGTCGAACACGACCCGTGGGAAGTAGCAGGACACGAGCCAGTTCGGCTGATCGACGATCTCGGAGATACGGAGATCGGCGCAGACGCTGCACAGCATGTAGGCCTCGACCGGCGCCATGCCGTGCCGGCCCGCGAGCAGATCGATCATGGCGGCGACCGCGTCCCGCGCCCCCTGGAACAGATCGGGACTGATCCCGGTCGTGACCTCGTAGCCCTTCACGTCGAAGTGCCGGCTGACCGGTCCGGCCGTGGTCAGACGGGGCGCCCTGAGGTTCGCCCCCTTGACCAGGTCGAACGACAGCACGACGGTCATCGGGCTCTCGATCGCCGTGCCGCAGACCTCGCCGTCGCCCTGGGCGGCATGGCAGTCGCCGACCGAGAACAGGGCCCCCTCGACCTCGATCGGCAGATAGAGCGTCGTCCCGGCGGCGATGTCGCGGATGTCCATGTTGCCGCCGACGCGGCGCGGCGGAACGATGCTGTGCAGCCCCGGCTTCGGCCGGGGCGACCCCGATCGTGCCGGTGAACGGCTTGAGCGGCACCCGCCCGCCGGGCCCATACATCGCCGGCGCCATCGTTGCTGGATCGTAGGTCCAGATGTGCAGCGCCGGCTCGGGAAACTGATCCGCGAGCAGCCCGAAGCCCGGGATGTTCGCGGTCCAGCCCCAGCCCGACGGCGCCAGGCTCTCGACCGTCACCTTGAGGGCATCGCCCGGCTTCGGCCCCATCGATGAAGACCGGGCCGGTCACCGGATTGACCTTGGCGAAGTCGAGGGCGGCGACGTCGGCGACGGTCGAGTCCCGGGTCAGCTGGGCGCCCGAGGCCTCGACCGTCTCGAACGCCACCGTGGTCCCCGGCGCTATCGTGAGCGCCGGCGGGTTGGCATTGTCCCAGCCGAAGTGGTGCTTCTGGCGGTGGATGGTGTGCTTGGCGTCAGTCGGCATGTTCGATGTACACGTAGGGAAAGTTGATGGGGATGTGCACCGGATCGACATAGATCGCATCGGGCCCGCCGAGCCGCGGCGACTTCATCGTGAAGCGCTTCTCGTTGAACACCGGCGCCCAGGGCGCGTCCTCCATGATCTGGAGGAAGATCTCGCGCCAGCGGGCGAGGCGTTCGTCGGCCTTGGCCGGGTCGGTTATGGCGTCGGCCGCGGCTGCCTTCTTGTCAAGCTCTTGGTTGCAGTACCAAGCCCAGTTCCAGCCGCCCTTGACCGCGCCGCCGCAACCCAGGATTGGTCCGTAGAAATCGGACGGGTCGGGGAAGTCGGCGATCCAGGCCATGCCGCCCGACCAGATCATCGGCGCCTGGTCCGGCTCGCCGCCCGCGGCGATCACGTTGGCCTGGGCAAGGGTCTTGAGCTCAGCGTGGATGCCGACCTCTGCGAGGTCCTGTTGGATCGCCTGGGCGATACGCGGGTTCGGGTCGGTGTTCATGGCGAACAGCTCGGTGTCGAAACCATTGGCGAAGCCGGCTTCGGCGAGCAGCTGCTTGGCCTTCGCGGGATCGTAGGCGTAGCCCTTGTAGTCCTTGGCATAGCCCGGCATCGACGGCGGCAGCGGCTGGTTCGCCGGCACCGCGCGGCCGTTGATGATCCGGATGATCCGATCCTTGTTGATCGCGTGGTTGACCGCCTGGCGCACGAGCTTGTTGTCGAACGGCGGCATGCGCACGTTCATGGTGACGTAGCCGGTCTGCAGCTGGCCGCCCTCGACCACGTCCTTCTTGAGCTCGGGGTCATTCATGACCTCGAGGAACTTGGCCGGCGGGATGCCGTCGCCCAGGATGTCGACCTCGCCGCGCTCGAGCCGCAGCAGCGCCACGAGCGGCTCCTGGCCGACCTCGAAGGTGATCTTGTCGAGCCTGGGCAGACCCTCGCGGTAATAGTCCTTGTTGCGCTCGAAGACGACGCGCTGGCCGAGCGTCCACTCGGCGAGCTTGAAGGCGCCGGTGCCGACCGGGTGCTTGCCGAAGTCCTGGCCGTATTTCTCGACCTCCTCCTTGGGCACGGCGAAACCGAAGTTGAGCGCCATGACGTGCAGGAAGGTGGCATCGGGCCGCGACAGCCTGACGCGGACGGTGTGCGGGATCGACGACCTCGATGCCGCTCAATTGCTGGGCCTTGCCGGAGGTCACCTCATCGAAACCCGCGATCATGCTGTAGAAGCCCTGGCCCGGGCTCTGCGTCTCCGGGCGCACGGCGCGCTCGATCGACCATTTGACGTCGTCCGCGGTGAGCTCGCGGCCGTTGTGGAACTTGACCCCCTGGCGCAGCTTGAAGGTGTAGGTCAATCCGTCCGGAGAGATCTCGTAGCTCTCGGCGAGGTCCGGCACGAGGTCGGTCGTCCCCGGCTTGTAGTCCATCAGCCCGTTGAACAGGCTCTTGATCATCGACCAGTTCTGCCAGTCGTAGCCGATCGCCGGATCGAGGGTCGAGACGTCATCCTTGAAAGTTTCGACGATCTCGCCGCCCTGCTTGGCCTCCTCGGCGAGCGCACTCCCGACGCCAACGCTCAAGGCGAGCGCAGCACCGACCAGCATCACCATCTTGCGCATCTGACGAGCCTCCTCGTTCTTGTTACGGGCCACCCTAGCGCAGTTTGATCCGCGGGTCGATCGACTACCCGCGCGTGGTGGGCGCGCCTCGCCGAAGCCCGCCCGGGCGTCCGCGGAACCCTCACCCCGCATGCGACCGTTTCCCAAGCTGCGCCCGGTCATCGGGCTGAGGGTGCGGTTTGGGGAGAAGCAGAGCATGCTGTTCAGCTTCGAGAACATCCGCGGCTATCACATCCGCGCGATCGACGACGATATCGGTGAGCTGCGCGATCTCCTGTTCGAGGACGCGGCATCCGCCATCCGCTACTTCGTGGTCGAGACCGGCGGTCGGCTGCTCGGTCGTGAGGTTCTACTCGCGCCCGCGGCGGTGGGGTCGGTCGACCGCCACGCGCGCGTGATCGAAACCGCCCTGACCACGCGCCAGGTCAAGGACAGCCCGGCCCTCGAAGACCGGGCGGCGATCACCCGCGCGCAGGAGGAGTTGCTTCATCGCCACTACGACTGGGCGCCTTACTGGCAGGACACGACCGCAAGCGCTCTGGCGCCGCAGTGGGGCCTGCTCGGGCTGCCGCCGGCACCGGCGCAGGACGATCCGATCGAGCGCGAGGTCGCCGCCGCCCTGAGGGAACGGGCGGAGCCCCTGCTGCGCAGTGCCCGCGAGGTGGTCGGCTGCTACGTCGCGGCGAGCGACGGCGACATCGGTCACGTCGAGGATCTGCTGATCGACGATGAGAAATGGACCATTCGCCATCTGATTCTCGACACGCGCAACCTGCTGCCTGGCCGGAGGGTGCTGATCGGTCCCGACCGGCTGCGCGCGGTCGACTGGGTCGGCCGACAGATCCTGCTCGATCTGTCCCGGCGCGAGGTCGAGACCAGCCCCGAGTACGACCCCTCGATCGCCGCCGCGCCCGCCTGAGCCCCGCGCGCAACCAATTGGAGTCGAGCCGTGACCAGCAACGACTATAAGAAGGCCGCGGTCAATCCGGCCACTGTGTTCGCCTCGCCCGAGGAGGTCCTGAGGCGCGCCGATCTCAGCCCGGCGCAGAAGCTCCATCTGCTGCGCCGCTGGCGCTACGAAGCTCGCCAACTCTCGCCGAGGACAAGGGCGCAGGCGGCGGCGAGCCAGCCATGCTCGAGTGGATCAGACGTTGCCCTGACGACCTCGAGCACGCGGCGACGCCGAGCCGGATTCCCGAGACAGGGGCAAGACGTCGGATGAAGCCGCGACCATGAGCGGTGACTGGTGGGCGTGGCTCGGCCACGCCACCTGGCTCGGGCCGGGCGAGATCGCGCTCCGCCTCGGCGCGGCGATCGCGCTCAGCTGCCTGATCGGCCTCGACCGCGAGCTCAAGGACAAGCCGCTCGGGCTGCGCACCAATATGCTGGTGGCGCTCGGTGCCGCGAGCTTTTGCGTGATCATGGTCGAGCTGCTCCACATGAGCGCGCCCGGGCCGAACGCGCGCCCGATCGATGCCGGCCGGGTGCTCGAAGGGATCATCGGCGGGATCGGCTTCCTCGGCGCTGGCGCGATCATCCGGGACCGCAACCGCGTGTTCGGGGCGACCACGGGCGCCGGCATCTGGGTGGTCGGCGCAATCGGCATGGCCTGCGGCTTTGGCTTCTACCTTCCGGCGATCGCGGTGACGCTGCTGGCGCTGTTCGTCCTGACCGTGCTCGGCTTTCTGGAGCGGAGCTGGGGGCCGCCTGGGCGATCCAGATAGCCGAACTGGTCGGCCGCGGCGCTCCCGGTTGCCGCCGGGCGATCGCGAGGCTGTGCGCCGGTGCCGGCTGACCGAGGCGCTGGTCAGCGCGGGGCGGCACTTGTACCGCGGGCCGGTTTCCGCCAGAGCGTGGCGAGCCAGGGCTGCTGGTGGTGGGGTTTGCCCGGCGGGCGATAGTAGTGATCGAGCAGGGCAAAGCCTGGCGCAGCGACCATCCGCCGCCAGGTGGGCAAATCGTAGAAGCAGGCGTAGCGCTCGTCCGCCCAGCCCTCCTCGTTCCGGCCGCGCGGGTTGGAGCAGAACAGCACCCCCTCGGGCTTGAGCGCCGCCCAGAGATCGCCCAGCACCCGCGGCAGTTCCTGGCTTGGGATGTGAAACAGGACAGCGTTCGCGAAGATGCCATCGAAGTGCTGAGGCGGCAAAGCCAGCGCCAGCATGTCCTGCAACCAGACCTCGCAGCCCGATGCGATGCGCGCCATGTCGACGAATTCGGCGCAGGCGTCCAGGCCGATCGCTTCGTGCCCGCGATCGCGAAAAGCGATCAGGTCTCGTCCGGGGCCGCAGCCGAGATCGAGGATCCGAGAGGGCGGCGCGCCGCCGATCGCGTCGAGCAGAGCGGCGATGTTCTGGCTGACGTCATGATTCCAGGTACCGTCGCGATAGGCATCGGCGAAGCGCTGGTAATGCGCGATCGTACCGGCGCTGATGTCGCGGAGCTGATCGGCGTCGAGGTGCGGGACCGATTGCAACATCGGCACAATTTACAAGACCGGGGCCCGCTACCGCCAGCTTCGGGATAGCCGAGCCGAACCAACCCTTGATCAGCGCACGACTTCCAGCCAGACCTGCGCTAAGGAGAAGTGCGAGGCAGGAGGGAGAAGCGCGATGGCGACCCACGTCGGCAACGGCCAGGACATCGACCCGAGCGAAACGCGCGAATGGCTCGAACTCGATCGGCTCGGTGCTCGAGTTCGAAGGCGCCGATCGGGCGCGCTTCCTGCTCGAGAAGGTGATCGACGCGGCGCAGGTTCGGGGACTGGAGCTCCCCTTCGCCACCAATACCGGCTACGTCAACACCATCCCGGTCTCCCAGCAGGTAGCATCGCCGGGTGACCCGCATCTCGAGTGGCGGATCCGCTGTTTCACCCGCTGGAACGCCATGGCCATGGTGCTGCGCGCCAACAAGGAGACGAACGTCGGCGGCCACATCGCGAGCTTCCAGTCCGCCGCCACCCTCTACGACGTCGGCTTCAATCACTTCTGGCATGCACCCTCCGAAGAGCACGGCGGCGACCTCGTGTTCATCCAGGGGCACTGCGCGCCGGGCATCTATGCGCGCGCCTTTCTCGAGGGCCGGCTCAGCGAGAAGCAGCTCGACAAGTTCCGCCAGGAGACCGGGGGCGATGGCCTCTCCTCCTACCCACATCCCTGGCTGATGCCGGACTTCTGGCAGTTTCCAACCGTCTCGATGGGCCTCGGGCCGCTCATGGGCATCTACCAGGCGCGGTTCATGAAGTATCTGCACAACCGGGGCATCGCAGAGACCGAGGGGCGCAAGGTCTGGGTGTTCTGCGGCGACGGCGAGATGGACGAGCCGGAGAGCCTGGGCGCGATCTCGCTCGCATCGCGCGAGGAGCTCGACAACCTGATCTTCGTCATCAACTGCAACCTGCAACGCCTCGATGGTCCGGTGCGCGGCAATGGCAAGATCATCCAGGAGCTCGAGTCGGACTTCCACGGCGCCGGCTGGAACGTCATCAAAGTGCTCTGGGGCTCGCTCTGGGACCCGCTGTTCGAGAAGGATCGGGCGGGCCTGCTGCGCCGGCGCATGGAGGAGTGCGTCGATGGCGAGTACCAGGCGTTCAAGGCCAAGGGCGGCTCGTACACGCGCGCGAATTTCTTCGGCAAGTACGAGGAGCTCAAGGCGCTGGTCGCGGACATGAGCGACGAGGACATCTGGCGCCTCAACCGCGGCGGCCACGACCCGCACAAGATCTACGCCGCCTACCACGCCGCAGTGCACCACGAGGGCCGCCCGACCGTGATCCTGGCCAAGACGGTCAAGGGCTACGGCATGGGCGAGGCGGGCGAAGGCCAGAACATCACCCATCAGCAGAAGAAAATGGGCGAGGAGGCTGTGCGCGCCTTTCGCGATCGCTTCGAGATTCCGGTATCGGATGAGCAGCTCGCCAAGGTTCCGTATCTGAAGCTACCCGACGACAGCGACGAGATGCGCTATCTCCGGGAACGGCGAAGAGCGCTGGGCGGCCCGTTGCCGCAGCGCCGGCACGATGCGCCCAAGCTCGAGATCCCGGAGCTCAAGGCGTTCGACGCCCTGCTCAAGGACTCGGGCGATCGCAAGATCTCGACCACGATGGCCTTCGTGCGCATCCTGAACGTGCTCTGCCGCGACAAGACGATCGGCAAGTACGTGGTGCCGATCGTGCCGGATGAGTTGCGCACCTTCGGCATGGAGGGCATGTTCCGCCAGCTCGGCATCTACTCGGCGAAGGGCCAGCTGTACAAGCCGGAGGACGCCGACCAGCTGATGTACTACAAGGAGGACAAGAGCGGCCAGGTGCTCCAGGAGGGAATCAACGAGGCGGGCGCGATGTCGTCCTGGATCGCGGCGGCGACCGCCTACAGCACGCACGGCGTGCCGATGATCCCCTTCTACATCTTCTACTCGATGTTTGGCTTCCAGCGGGTCGGCGATCTGTGCTGGGCGGCGGGCGACAGCAGGGCGCGCGGATTCCTGATCGGCGGCACCGCCGGGCGGACGACACTGAACGGCGAGGGCCTGCAGCACGAGGACGGGCACAGCCATGTGCTCGCCTCGACTGTGCCCAACTGCATCAGCTACGACCCGACCTTCGCGTACGAGCTCGCGGTGATCATCCACCACGGCCTGGAGCGGATGTTCGTCGAGCGGGACGATGTCTATTTCTACATCACCTCGATGAACGAGAACTATTTCCATCCGGCCATGCCGGAGGGAGCCGAGGACGGCATCGTCAGGGGACTTTATCGACTGCAGTCGACCGGCGGCCGCCGGGCCAGCAAGAAGCGGATCCAGCTGCTCGGCTCGGGCACGATCCTCCTCGAGGTGATGGCCGCGGCCGAGCTCCTGGAGCAGGATTTCGGCGTCAGCGCAGATGTATGGAGCGCGCCGAGCTTCAACCAGCTCGCCCGCGACGGGCACGAGACGCTGCGCTGGAACACGCTGCATCCCAGGGACAAGCCGCGAACACCTTACGTGAGCAGCTGCCTCGAGGAGCGGGGCGGGCCGGTGATCGCCGCGACCGACTACATCCGTCTCTACGCCGATCAGATCCGGACCTTCGTGTCGGGGCGCTACGTCGTTCTCGGCACCGACGGCTTCGGGCGCAGCGACACCCGCCAGCGCCTTCGCCGTCACTTCGAGATCGACCGCCATCATGTGACGGTCTCGGCGCTCAAAGCGCTCGCCGACGAGGGCGCGATCAAGGCGGACGTGGTCGCGGATGCGATCAAGAAATACGGGCTCGACCCAGAGAAGCCGTATCCGCTCCATACCTGAGCCGGGCCAGCCGGGTCGAGGATAGGACGAGGGAGAACGCCATGGCTGAGGTGCAGGAGGTCAAGGTCCCCGACATCGGCGACTTCAAGGGCGTCGAGATCATCGAGGTCCAAGTGGCGCCGGGCGACGAGATCCACGAGGAGGACCCTCTGATCACGCTCGAGTCGGACAAGGCGAGCATGGAGGTGCCGGCGCCGCTCGCCGGCAAGGTCAAGGAGGTCAAGGTCAAGACCGGCGACCGGGTCTCTGAGGGCGACCTGATTCTGCTCATGGAGGCTGGTGAGGCGAAGTCGCCGGTCCAGCCACCCTCGCCCGAAGGCGTCCAGGAATCGGACGCAGAGCCGATCGAGGCGCCGAAGGATGAGGCCCAGCACGCGGCAACACCACCACCGTCCAAGCCGGATGGTGAGGCGAAGGACTTCGCGGCCGTGCATGCCAGCCCGAGCGTGCGACGGCTCGCGCGCGAGCTCGGCATCGACCTCACCGTGGTCAAGGGCAGCGGCGAGAAGGGTCGGATCACCAAGGACGACGTCAAAATCTATTTATCGCAGGGGGCCGCTGCGCCAGCCGCCGCCGTGCCGGCTGCTGCCGGCATTCCCGAGATTCCGCCGGTCGACTTCGCGAAGTTCGGCGAGATCGAGACCGCCCCGCTGTCTCGCATCAAGAAAATCTCCGGGCCGCATCTGCACCGCGCCTGGCTCAACGTGCCGCAGGTCACACAGCAGGACGAGGCCGACATCACCGAGCTCGAAGCCTACCGCAAGGAGCTCGATGCCGCCGCCAAGGAGCAGGGCTACCGCGTGACGCTCCTTGCCTTCCTGATCAAGGCCGCGGTCTCGGCGCTCAAGAAATTCCCGGACGTCAACGCCTCGCTTGCCCCCGACAAGGAGAACCTGATCCTCAAGAAGTACGTGCACACGGGGATCGCCGTCGACACACCCGGCGGCCTGGTCGTACCGGTGCTGCGCGACGTCGACAAGAAGGGCGTCGATCAGCTGTCGCGCGAACTCGCCGAGCTCTCCAAGAAGGCGCGCGACGGCAAGCTCAGCTCGGCCGAGCTGCAGGGGGCATCGTTCACCATCTCGAGCCTCGGTGGCATCGGCGGCACCGGCTTCACGCCGCTGGTCAACGCGCCCGAGGTGGCGATCCTCGGCGTCGTGCGCGCGAGGATGGCCCCGGTCTGGGACGGCAGCGCGTTCGTGCCGCGCCTCATGCTGCCGGTCGCGCTGTCGTACGACCATCGGGTGATCGACGGCGCGCTCGCGGCGCGCTTCACGCGCCACCTCTGCCACGTCCTCGAGGACGTGCGCCGGCTGGTTCTCTAGGCGGGAGGCGGACGATGCCGACCGAGGTCAAGGTCCCGGACATCGGCGACTTCAAGGACGTCGAGATCATCGAGGTTCACGTGAAGGCGGGCGACACGCTCGCCCCCGAGGACCCGATGATCACGCTCGAATCCGACAAGGCGAGCATGGAGGTGCCCGCGCCCGCGGGCGGCAAGGTCACCGAGATGAAGGTCAAAGTTGGTGACCGTGTATCCGAGGACGACGTGATCCTTCTGCTCGAAACCGAAGCCGCAGGCGCGGCGAAGGAAATGCCGAAAGAGGAGCCATCACCGAAGCCCGCAGCGCCCGCGAAGACCAAGCCCGGCGCGGGCGACATCCAGGCCGAGGTGCTGGTGCTGGGCTCGGGGCCGGGCGGCTACACGGCGGCGTTCCGAGCGGCCGACCTCGGCAAGAAGGTCGTGCTGGTCGAGCGTTATCCGACGCTTGGCGGCGTCTGCCTGAACGTCGGCTGCATCCCCTCGAAGGCGCTCCTGCACGCGGCCAAGGTGATCGCCGAGACGCGCGACATGGGCGAGCACGGTCTCTCCTTCGCCAAGCCCGAGATCGACCTCGACAAGCTGTCAGACTGGAAGGACGGCGTGGTCGGCCGTCTGACCGGCGGCCTCAGTGGCCTTGCGAAACAGCGCAAGGTCGAGGTGGTTCAGGGCCTCGGCCGGTTCACCTCCCCGAACCAGCTCGAGGTCGAGACGAGCAACGGCGTCAGGACGGCGGGCTTCGAGCAGGCGATCATCGCCGCGGGCTCGGCGCCGATCTTCCTGCCCTTCATTCCCAAGGACGATCCGCGGGTCATGGACTCGACCGGTGCGCTCGAGCTGGAGGACGTCCCCAAGCGTCTTCTGGTGCTGGGCGGCGGCATCATCGGCCTCGAGATGGCGACGGTCTATTATGAACTCGGGTCCAAGATCACCGTGGTCGAGATGCTGGAGCAGCTGATCCCGGGCACCGATCCAGACATCGTGCGCCCGCTGCACAAGCGGATCGAGAAGCTCTACGAGAACATCTTCCTCGAGACCAAGGTGACCGATATCAAGGCCGGCAAGAAGGGCCTCGAGGTCACCTTCGAGGGCAAGAAGGCGCCCGAGAAAGATACCTTCGACAAGATCCTGGTCTCGATCGGCCGGCGCCCGAACGGCAAGGCGATCGGGGCGGATGCCGCGGGTGTCGAGATCGACGAGCGGGGCTTCATCCCGGTCGACCGCCAGCAGCGGACCAACGTCCACCACATCTTCGCGATCGGTGACGTCGTCGGCCAGCCGATGCTCGCCCACAAGGCGACCCACGAGGGCAAGGTCGCGGCCGAGGTGGCGGCCGGTCGCAACAGCTTCTTCGACGTCAAGTGCATCCCTTCGGTCGCCTATACCGACCCGGAGATTGCCTGGGCCGGCGTGACCGAGACCGAAGCCAAGAAGAACGGCATCAAATATGGCAAGGGCTCGTTCCCCTGGGCGGCCTCGGGTCGGGCGCTCGGCATTGCGTCGCGCCGATGGCATGACCAAGCTCCTGTTCGACGAGGCGAGCGAGCGGCTGATCGGGGCCGGCATCGTCGGAGTCGAACGCGGGCGATCTGATCGCCGAGGTCGCGCTCGCGATCGAAATGGGCGCCGATGCTGCCGACATCGGCCTCACCGTCCATCCGCACCCGACGCTCTCGGAGACCATCGCCTTCTCGGCCGAAGCCTTCGAGGGCACGATCACGGACCTCTATCTGCCCAAGCGCAAATAGAGCCCAGGGGTGCGCTCGGAGGCGGCGCGATGTCGGCGCTCTTTGCGCACCTCTTCGCGCCGCTCGATCTGCGCCAGAAGCGCCTGAAGCACCGGCTGACCTTCGGCGCGCACACCGCCAACATGGCCGAGGGCGGCCTGCCCGGCGAGCGCCATCTGCACTACTACCTCGAGCGGGCGATCGGCGGCGCCGCCATGATCGTGGTCGAGCCGGTGCCGGTGCATCGCACCGCGGTCCTCACGCGCGGCAACTTCCGCCACGAGCGACGACGCGGTCATCCCGCACTTCCGCCGCCTGACCGACGCCTGTCACGAGCACGGCACGGTGATGATCCAGCAGATCTACCACGTCGGCCAGCACGGCGATCCGGACAACTCGTTCGAGCCCAGCTGGTCGCCTTCCGGGCTGCCCTCTTATGCACGATTCCGACGGCAGCCACGCCATGACCGAGGCTGAGATCCTCGAGCTGATCGAGGCCTTCGGCCAGGCGGCGCGCCGGGCACACGCGGCCGGCTTCGACGGGGTCGAGCTGTTCGCCGCCTATCACGCCCTGATCGATCAGTTCTGGACGCCCTGGTCGAACCGGCGCGACGACCGGTGGGGCGGCATCGCTCGAGAACCGCACGCGCTTCTCCGCCGCGATCATCGCACGCATCCGCGAGCTGGTCGGCGACGACTTCATCATCGGGGTCGCGGTCAGCGTCGATCCGGACGTCGAGGTGGCCCTCTCGACGCGAGGCGCTCCAGGAGATCGTCGCCTGGCATGACCAGCGCGGCCTGATCGACTACGTGACGCTGCGGCACCGGCAGCTACTTCGACTTCTACAAGATCATGCCGACCGTTTGTACGCCGACGAGCTCGGCGCGCCCTTCGCCGAGGCGCTGAAGCAGGTGTGCAGGCACGCCAGGGTCCAGGCCGAGAGCCATATCCGCACGCCCGAGAACGCCAACGCCGTGATCGCCTCGGGCCAGGCCGACATGGTCAGCATCGTGCGCGGCCAGATCGCCGATCCGCATCTCGCCGCCAAGGCGATGGCGGACCGGCCCGAGGACGTGCGCGGCTGCATCTCCTGCAACCAGCTGTGCTGGGGCCGGCGCCAGCGCGACTACTGGATCTCCTGCCTGATCAATCCATCGGCCGGGCGCGAGTTCGAATGGGGCGGCGACCGCTTCACGCCGGCGGCGCGGCCGCGCCGGGTCCTGGTCGTGGGCGGCGGGCCGGCCGGGCTCGAGGCGGCGCGGGTCGCGGCTGAGCGCGGCCATCGGGTGACGCTGGCCGAGGCTGCGCCCCTGCTCGGCGGCCAGTTCCGCCTGGCCGGCATGCAGCCGCGGCGCGGCCAGATCCTCGAACTGATCGCCTGGTACGAGCGCCAGCTCGAGCGACTGCAGGTCGCGGTCCAGCTGAATGCGCCGATCGGGGCCGATGAGATCGCCGCGTTCGAGGTCGACGATCGTCGTCCTGGCGACCGGCTCGCAGCCGTCCGGGACCGGCTTCCAGCGCGCGCTGCCGCACCTCGAGCGCCTGCCGGGGATCGAGCGGGGCAATGTCTGGTCGGTCCAGGACGTGCATGGGCCGCGCCTGTCGCCCGGGCCGCCGCGTCCTCCTGCTCGACGACATCGGCCACTGGCAGGGCTGCGGCACCGCCTGGCACCTGGCCGAGCAGGGCCACGAGGTCACCCTGATCACGCCGCACCCCATGGTCGGCTTCGAGCTGGTGCGCACCACCGCCGACCGGCCCTTGCGGCGCAAGCTCAAGCAGCCTCGGCGTGCAATGATCACCGAGACCGCGATCAAGGAGTGGCTGGGCGACGGCGCGGTGGTGGTCGATCTGCTCGACGGCGGCGAGCGGCGCCTGCCAGCCGATGCCCTGATCCTCGCCACCTGCAACCGCTCCGAGACCACGCTGATCGACGAGCTCGCGGGCAGTGACCGGCAGGTTCACGCCATCGGCGACTGCGTGGCGCCGCGCCATGCCGACATGGCGTTCTACGAGGCGCGAAAGCTCGCCCTGCGGCTTTAGGCGCTTGGGCCGCCCGGGCGGTTGGCGCATGATGGCGCGATGAGAACCGGCAATCGGACTCCGGGTGCCAGGCTGCGCATCGTCCTCGAGCCGAACATCGCGATCGGCCCCGGCAAGGCGGACCTGCTGCAGGCGATCGCCGAGACCGGCTCGATTTCGGCCGCCGGCCGGCGTATGGCCATGAGCTACCGCCGCGCCTGGCTGCTCGTCAGCACCATGAACCAGTGCTTTCAATCGCCCTTGGTCGAGACCGCCAAGGGCGGCGTGGGTGGCGGGGGCGGCGCCCAGCTCACCGCGCTCGGCCGCGAGGTGCTCGAGCGCTACCGGCGCATGGAGCGTCTGACCGCCGCAGCGGTCGAACACGAGATGGCCGCGCTGCGTCGGGTGCTCGCGCGCCCGTGCGATTGATGCTCCCACCGCGCTAGCGGCTTGACGCCTCGATGTATCCGTACGAACATTTCGTCGAAGTGTACTCAGAAACATATCGAGGAGGACCGCATGGCGGGACGTGTCGTCGAGAGACTGACGCGCGTGCTGGCTGGGGTGGTCGGGCTTGGCCTGCTCGCGCTCATAGTAACGGGTGCTACCGCTCCCGCCGCACGGCCGGCCGATGCGACGGTCGCGGTCGCCGCCAATTTTGCGGAGCCGGTCGAGACTCTGGCGAAGATGTTCGGAAGAAGACCGGCCATAGCCTCTCCATTGTTACCGGCTCGACCGGCAAGCTGTACGCCCAGATCACCCATGGCGCGCCGTTTGACGCCCTGCTCGCGGCCGATCAGGAGCGGCCCGAGCGGCTCGCCAAAGAAGGCCAGGGCGAAGCGGGCAGCGTGTTCACCTATGCGATCGGCCGGCTGACGCTCTGGAGCCCCGACCCGGCCATCGTTCGCCAAGAATGGCGCTGCGACGCTGCGCGCCGGCCAGTTCCGCTTCCTGGCGATCGCCAACCCTGAGCTCGCCCCCTATGGGTTGGCTGCCCAGCAGACCCTCGAGAAGCTCGGGCTGTGGGACCAGCTCCAGCCGAAGCTCGTGCGCGGCGAGAACATTGGCCAGACCTTCCAGATGGTCGAGAGCGGCAACGCCGAACTCGGCTTTGTCGCGCTGTCCTACGTGCTGAGCGGGCGCAACCAAAAACCTGGCAGCCGCTGGGACGTACCGTTCGAGCTCTACCGGCCGATCCGCCAGGACGCCATCCTGCTCGGCCATGGCGCCGACAACCAGGCGGCCCGCGCCTTTCTCGGCTTCCTCAAGACGCCCGAGGCGCGCGAAGTGATCGAGCGCTTCGGCTACAGCGTCGACCGGATCTCGTGATGCCGGACCTCGCGCCGGTTTGGCTCACCTTGCAGCTGGCCGGCACGACGGTTCTGTTCCTGTTGCTGATCGGCACGCCGATCGCCTGGTGGCTCGCCTTCACGCCCTCGCGCACCCGGGTGCTGGTCGAGTCGATCGTCGCCCTGCCGCTCGTGCTGCCGCCGACGGTGCTGGGCTTCTATCTGCTCCTGCTTCTCGGGCCGCGCAGCCCGGTCGGCGCTCTCTGGGTCGATCTGACCGGTCGTACGCTTACCTTCTCCTTCGCCGGACTGGTGATCGCCTCGGTGCTCTACTCGATGCCGTTCGTGGTCCAGCCACTGCAAGGCGCGTTCGAGGCGATCGGCCGCGGGCCGCTCGAGGCCGCCGCGACGCTTCGCGCCTCACCGCTCGATGCCTTTCTGACCGTGGCCTCGCCGATGGCGACGCGCGGCTACCTGACCGCGATCGTCCTCGGCTTCGCGCACACCGTCGGCGAGTTCGGCGTCGTGCTGATGGTCGGCGGCAACATCCCGGGGGTGACCAGGGTGCTCTCGATCGCGATCTACGAGGACGTCGAGACCCTGAACTATGGCGAAGCGCACGCCCTCTCGGCCGGCCTGCTGCTATTCTCGTTCCTGGTCCTGCTGACGGTCTACATCGTCAACCGGCGCTTCCCGGTGCACGCGGGCTAGCCCGGATGCCGCGCCTCGAGATCCAGAGCGAGGTCGAGTTTCCGGGATTTCGCCTTGCGGTCGACACCGGCCTGCCGCTCGAAGGCATCACCGGGCTGTTCGGCCCCTCGGGTCACGGCAAGAGCACGCTGCTCCGGGTGATCGCGGGCCTCCAGCGTCAAAGCCGCGGCCATCTGGCGTTCGATAGCGAGATCTGGCAGGACGACCGGCGGCGTATCTTTCTGCCGCCGCACCGGCGCGGCATCGGCTATGTCTTCCAGGATGCCGGTCTGTTCCCTCACCTCACGGTGCGTGGCAACCTCCGCTATGCCGAGCAGCGTGCGCCGGCCGCCCGACCCGAGCTGGCATTCGCGCGGGTGGTCGGTTTCCTCGACCTCGGCCCGCTGCTCGATCGCCGGCCGGCGGGCCTCTCGGGCGGCGAGCGCCAGCGCGTCGCGATCGGGCGCGCCCTCCTCACCCAGCCGCGTCTTTTGATGATGGACGAGCCGCTCTCGGCGCTCGATCTCAAGCGCAAGGCCGAGATCATCCCCTACATCGAGCGCCTGCGGGCCGAGACCGCAGTCCCGGTGCTCTACGTCACCCATTCGATCGACGAGCTGAGCCGGATCGCCGGCTCGGTGGTCCTCCTGTCGGAGGGGCGGGTGGCCGCCATCGGCTCAATCGAGGAGATCATGCAGCGGCTCGATCTGCATCCCTTGACCGGCCGGTTCGAGGCAGGCTCGGTGCTCGACGCCCGTGTGCTCGGCCATGACGACAACTATGCCCTGACCGTCCTGGAGATCGCCGGGCAGCAGCTGCGCATGCCCGAGGTCGACGCCCCGGCGGGGTCGAGCCTCCGCATCCGGGTGCGCGCCCGCGACATCGCGCTCGCGCTCGGAAAGCCACAGGAGATTAGTATTCGTAACGTGCTGAGCGGCAAGATCGCCGCGATCGAGGTCGAGGCGGGCGCCTTCGCCGAGGTCTCGGTCGACATCGGGGGGCCGCTGCTCCGCGCCCGCATCACGCGCGAATCGGTCGATGCGCTCGGCCTGGCGCCGGCCACGCCGGTCTTCGCGCTGATCAAGAGCGTGGCCCTCGACCGGCGACTGCTCGCACCGTCGAGCCATGACCAGAGCAGCCGCTCCGGGTCGCCGACCGCTCAGGCTTCGGAGCAGGAAGCTTCGGCGAGCCTCGAGCCGGCTTGGACAACGCGAGCGCCGCGGGCCTAGACTGGGCGCACGACGGGACGGCCAGGGCGGCGCCAAGACCCATGAGCGTGCGCAATCTGGACAGTATCTTCCAAGCGCGCCGGATCGCGCTGATCGGCGCCGAGGCCGGGCCCTCGGGCCTCGGTCGCACCGTATTGAAGAACCTCCTTGGCGGCGATTTTCAGGGCGCCGTCTATGCCGTCGACCCCGACCGCGAGGCGATTCAGGGCATCCCGACCTTTCCGAGCCTGCAAAGGCTGCCCCACACGCCCGATCTCGCCCTGATCTTCGGGCCCGCCGAGGCTGTCCCCGACCTGGTGCGCGCGTGCGGCGAGGCTGGCATCCCGGGCGCGGTGATCTTCTCGGAGGGGTTTCGCGAGGTGGGCGAGGCCGGCCGCCTGCTGGAGCAGGAAGTTGGGCAGATCGCGGCCGAGTTCGATGGCTTGCGGATCATCGGCCCCAATTCGCTCGGCATCATCGCGCCGCACGCCAATCTGAACGCGAGCGCCATCGTGAGCCGGCCTCTTGCTGGCCACATCGCCTTCATTTCGCAATCCCGCGGGCTCTGCAACGCCATCGTCGACTGGGCGACCGAGCAGGGCATCGGCTTTTCTGCCTTCATTTCCATCGGCAACCTGCTCGATGTCGGCTTTGGCGATCTGATCGACTACTTCAACAGCGAACCGCACACCCGCGCGATCATTCTCTACGTCCAGTCGATCGGTGATGCCCGGCGCTTCATGTCCGCCGCCCGGGCCTTTGCCCGCACCAAGCCGATCGTCGCTTACAAGGCCGGCCGCTTCGGCGAGTCCGCCAGGATCGCGGCCTCGCACACCGGCATGATGGTGGCCGAGGACGCGGTCTATGGGGCCGCCTTCGAGCGTGCGGGTGTGGTCCGCGCCAGCGAGCTCGACGATGTCTTCGACGTCGCGGAGCTCCTGGCGTCGCGTCGTCTGCCCAAAGGACCGAGGCTGGCGATCCTGAGCAACGCCGGTGGTCCTGCCATCATTGCAACCGACGCGCTGCTGGTGCGCGGCGGTGTCCTCGCGACGCTCGATCGGGAAACGATCGCGCGGTTGAACGCAACCCTGCCGCCAGGATCGCACGTCAATCCGGTCGATCTGCTCGACGACGCCCCGCCGGAGCGGTTCGTCGAGGCCGCCGAGATCGTGCTCGCCGATCCGACGGTCGACGCGCTCCTGATCATCTTTGCGGCCCAGGCGGGCGGCGATCCGCTCGCGACCGCGCGGGCCGTGGCCCAGGTCGCCGGCCGGGCCGGAAAGCCGATCCTCGCGGCGTGGATGGGCGGCGAGAGGGTTCGCGCCGGCATCCAGTGTCTGAACGATGCTGCGATCGCGACCCATGCGACGTCGGAACAGGCGGTGCGCGCGTTCATGCATCTGGTTTCCTATTCGCGCAACCTCGAGAGCCTGTACGAGACGCCGCGCGAGAGACCTGTCCGGTTCCGGCTGAACCGCCACAAGCTGCGCCGAAGGCTGGCGCCGCTGCTAGCGCGGCGGGGTTCGGGCCCCCTGTCGGAGTTCCTGGCGCAGGCCCTGCTCAGAGCTTACGAAATCCCGTTCGTCGCCAGCTCGATCGCCCGCTCCGGTGAGGAAGCGGCGGAAATCGCGGCCCGGATCGGCTATCCGGTCGTCCTCAAGATCGTCTCACCGCAGCTCCTGCGCAAAGTGGACGTCGGCGGCGTCGCGCTCGATCTGGGCGATGGGGACGAGGTGCGCGCCGCCTTCGACCACATGCTCATGTCGGCCGCCGCCCGCGGGCACCTCGCCGAGATCAAGGGCGCGGCGGTGCAGCGAATGGTCAAAGCACGGGGCAGCGTCGAGCTGATCCTCGGCGCCAAGAAGGATCCGACGTTCGGCGCGGTGATCATGGTCGGCAGCGGCGGCGTGGCCACGGATCTCACGCAGGATCGCGCCCTGGGTCTGCCGCCGCTGAACGAGCGCCTCGCCCGCCGGATGCTCGAATCGCTGCGCCTCTGGCCGCTCCTGCAAGGCTATCGCGGGCAGCCGCAGGTCGACCTGGATCGGCTGATCGAAATCATCATCCGCTTCTCGTGTCTGGCTGCGGACTACCCCGAGATCCGCGAGTTCGAGATCAATCCGTTGCTCGTCTCACCGACCGAAGTGGCCGCCCTCGACGTCGCGGGGCTGCTTGATGAGGAGGTGGCAGCTCCGCTCGATCGTCGACACCCGCATCTCGTGATCCGGCCCTACCCCGATGAGTACGCGCGCCGATGCCGGCTGAAGGACGGCGCAGCAATCACGCTACGCGCCGTCCGGCCCGAGGACGAGTCTGCCTGGCACGATCTGGTCGACAGCTCGTCGCAAGAGTCGATCCGCTTCCGTTTCCGTTCGCTGTTCAAGAAGAGCACCCACCAGATGGCGGTCCAGTACTGCTTCATCGACTACGAGCGGGAGATCGGCATCGTCGCCGAGGCGGGCGCCGACGGCGCGGCCGCGCTCGTCGGGGCGGCCCAGCTGGTCGCGGACGCGGATCATCACACGGCAGAGTTCGCGGTAATGGTGGCCGATGCCTGGCAGGGCAAGGGGCTCGGCGGGCTGCTCCTCGACTACTGTCTCGAGCTGGCGCGCCGATGGGGCGTGAAGCGGGTGGTCGCCGAGACGCATCCGCAGAACCGGCCGATGCTCGCCGTCTTTCAAAGCCGCGGCTTCACGACCAGGATCAGTCTCGAAGACGATGCGGCCTATGTCGAGAAGTCGCTCAGCCCCCGCGAGATCTGGCAGGCGCCTGCGAAGTCGTTGCGCGCCCGGACCCGCGTCCCACACTGACCGGAACAGTACCCGCGGACCCCTGGCTTCTCAGGATGTTGGTGCGGTCAATTTGCGGCGCGGCGATCCCGGTATAGCAGCGCTGCAGGATGTCGATCGAGTTCTTCGTAGACCAGCGACCACTCGCTCATGGTGTCCTCCGCGCATCCAGTGCAACGAGCGTCTCGAGGAAGCGCTGCACGTCGTTGCAATTCGCCAGCGCGTAGCGGGCCGCCGTCGGGCGGGCGTTATCCTCGCCTCGAACGACGATGCCCAGCCCGCGCTCCTGCAGCACCCGCAGCGCGTCTTCGTCGGTGACGTCGTCCCCAATGTAGATTGGCAGGACGTCCCGACGGTCGAGCCCGAGGCGCTCGAGCAGCCACAGGACCGCGTGCCCCTTGTCCCACTCGATGTCGGGCTGGATTTGGTAGACCTTCTTGCCGATGCCTTTGCGCAGTTGCGGATGTCGGGACGCGACCTGATCGACGATCCGGTCGATCCGGTCGACATCGGCGGCGGCCGCGCGACGGTAGTGAATCGCGACCTCGAAGCGCTTGCGCTCGACCGCGTGGCCCTCGATGTCGCGAAGCGCCTCGCGGAGCTCATGCTCGGCCCGATCGAGCTCGGGCAGCGCCTCGACCCCCTGCTCGAGCGCATCGTGCCAGCCCTCGGGGCCGCCGATCTCGAAGCCATGGCTCCCAGCGTAGAACAGCGACTCGAGCCGTATGAGATCGCGCATGGTGGTCACGTCGCGGCCACTGACGATGGCGACCGTGCAGTGACGGGCGAGTTCGGCGATCGTCTGCCGCATCGCGTCCGAGAGGATAGCCTTGGTGTAGTCTTCGACGATCGGCGTCAACGTGCCGTCATAGTCGAGAAAAACCGCCGGTGCCTTGCCGTCGAGACGGCGCGAATCTCCTCCTCGCGATTCCGGACCAGCGGAACCTGATCCACCGTGTTCACCGTCAAGCGCCTCCCCGCATCGCGCTGCTCTTCAGATGAAGCACAACATCCGACGCCATTTGAACCCCACGGGTCCGATGCCGGCGAGAGAGGCCGCGTGAGCGATGCGTCCTTGAAGCGGGATAGTTGAAGCCTAAAATAATTGGCCAGGGCGACAGACAGGTGCCTGCGTGAAGATCGTCTGCATCGGCGGCGGCCCGGCGGGGCTCTACTTCGCGATCTCGATGAAGCGGCGCGACCCGGCGCACGAGGTCCTCGTGGTCGAGCGCAACCGGCCCGACGACACCTTCGGCTGGGGCGTCGTGTTCTCCGATGCGACCCTGGAGGCCCTCTGGCGGAACGACCGCGCGAGCGCTGAGACGATCACCGAGAGCTTCATCCACTGGGACGACATCGACGTCCATTTCAAGGGTCGGGTCGTCCGCTCCGGTGGCCACGGCTTCGCCGGCATCGCGCGAAAACGCCTGCTCAACATCCTGCAGGAGCGCGCCCGTGAGCTCGGCGTGGAGCTGAACTTCGAAGCGGAGGTCGAGAGCCTCGACCCCTACCGCGACGCCGATCTGATCGTCGCCGCCGATGGCGCCAACAGCCGGACCAGGGAGCGCTTCGCCGCCGTCTTCAGGCCGAGCGTCGAGGTCCGCAGCAACAAGTACATCTGGCTCGGCACGCACGAAGGCATTCGACGCGTTCACTTTCATTTTCGAAGAGACCGAGCACGGCTGGATCTGGGCGCACGCCTATCGCTTCGATCGGGACACGTCGACCTTCATCGTCGAGTGCCGTGAGGAGACCTGGCGGGCGCTCGGCTTCGATCAGATGAGCGCAGGGCGACAGTGTCGCGGCCTGCGAGATGCTGTTCGCCAACTACCTCGACGGGCAGCGCCTGATGAGCAACGCCAGGCATCTGCGCGGCTCCGCCTGGCTCAACTTCCCCCGCATCGCCTGCGAGCGCTGGCACCACGGCAACATCGCGCTCATGGGCGACGCGGCGCACACCGCGCATTTCTCCGTCGGCTCCGGGACCAGGCTGGCGCTCGAAGACGCGATCGGTCTGGCCGAGGCACTGCAGGCGAACGATGACCTCGAGAGCGCGCTCGAGAGCTACCAGGAAACCCGTGGCGTCGAGGTATTGAAGCTGCAGAGCGCGGCCCGCAACTCCACGGAATGGTTCGAGAACGTTCCCGCTCTACACGCGCCTCGAGCCGGTGCAGTTCGCATACTCGCTGCTGACCCGCAGCCAGCGCGTGAGCCACGAGAACCTGCGCCTGCGCGATCCGACCTGGCTCGAGGGCGTCGAGCAATGGTTCGCCGAGCGGGCGAGCGGCCACCCGGTGCAGCTCGCCGTCCCGCCGATGTTCACGCCGTTTCGCCTGCGCGAGATGGAGCTCGCGAACCGGGTCGCGGTGTCGCCGATGGCGATGTATTCGGCCAAGGACGGCGTCGCCGGCGACTTCCATCTGGTGCATCTCGGCACCCGCGCGCAGGGCGGCGCGGCCCTCGTCTTCACCGAGATGACCTGCGTCTCGCCCGAGGGCCGGATCACGCCCGGCTGCGCCGGCATGTACAATGCCGGAGCACGTCCGCGCCTGGCAGCGCATCGTCGACTTCGTCCATGAGCACACCCAGGCGAAGATCTGCCTCCAGCTCGGCCATTCCGGTCCGAAGGGCTCGACCAAGCTCGGCTGGGAGGGCATGGACGAGCCCCTGGATGAGGGCAACTGGGAGGTGATCGGCGCCTCGCCCGTACCCTGGTCGGAGCGCAATCAGGTGCCGCGCGCGATGACCCGCGCCGACATGGACCGGGTGATCGCGGAGTTTGTCCGGGCCACCGAGATGGGCGAAGAGTGCGGCTTCGACATGCTCGAGCTGCACTGCGCTCACGGCTATCTGCTCTCGGCCTTCATCACGCCGCTGACCAACCGGCGCACCGACGAATACGGCGGCCCGCTCGCCAACCGGCTCCGCTTCCCGCTCGAGGTGTTCCGGGCGATGCGGGCGGTCTGGCCCGAGCCCAGGCCGATGTCGGTGCGCATCTCGGCGACCGACTGGGTCGAGGACGGCATCGCCGGCGAGGATTCGGTCGAGATCGCGCGCGCCTTCGCGGCGGCCGGCGCCGACATCATCGACGTTTCCGCCGGCCAGACCAGCACGCGGGCGAAACCGATCTACGGCCGCATGTTCCAGACGCCCTTCTCCGATCGGATCCGCAACGGGGCCGGCATCGCGACCATGGCGGTCGGCAACATCTTCGAGCCGGACCACGTCAACAGCATCATCGCCGCGGGCCGCGCCGACCTCTGCTGCCTCGCCCGGCCGCATCTCGCCGACCCCTACTGGACGCTGCACGCCGCCGCGAGGCTCGGCTACGAGCAGATCGCGTGGCCGGTGCAGTATCTCTCCGGCCGCGATCAGTTCGTGCGCAATCTCAGACGCGCGGCCGACATGGCGATCGCCATCTAAGATGATCATGGCTGAGGTGACCATGGCAGCGCTTGCCGGACGACACGCCGTGGTGACCGGGGGCGGGCGGGGCATCGGCGCAGCCGTGGTCGACTGCTCTCGCCGCGGCAGGCGGGCGCATCACGCTCATGGGCCGGAACGAGGCGGCGCTGCACGAAAAGGCTGCGGGCTTGGCGACGGCGCAGGCGATCCGCTGCGATGTCACCGACGAGGCGGCGGTCGATGATGCCTTCGCTCGAGCCGCCGACGCCTTCGGGCCGGTCGCGATCCTCGTCAACAATGCCGGCGCGGCCGAATCGGCCCCGTTCGCCCGCACCTCTCTGGAGCTCTTCCGACGCATGCTGGACGTCAACCTGGTCGGCACGTTCCTTTGCAGCCGGGCGGCGCTGCCCGGCATGCTCGAGGCGGGCTTCGGCCGGATCGTCAACGTCGCGAGCATCGCCGGCCTGAAGGGCGCGGCTTATGTCTCGGCGTACTGCGCGGCCAAGCATGGCGTGGTCGGTCTGACCCGCGCGCTCGCCCTGGAGACGGCCGCGAAGGGGATCACCGTCAATGCCGTCTGCCCGGGCTACGCCGACACCGACATGGTGCAGAGCGCGATCGCGACCATCACCCGGAAGACCGGGCGGAGCGAGGCCGAAGCGCTGGCGGAACTCGTGAAGAAGAACCCGCAGCATCGCCTGGTCCGACCCGAGGAGGTCGCGGCGACCGTCCTCTGGCTCTGCTCGCCCGGAGCGGAGGCGATCACCGGTCAGGCGATCGCGATCGCCGGCGGCGAGGTGATGTGATGGCCGCGGCCCTGGCCCGGACCCTCGAGCGGACGGAGCCGGAGACCAAGCAGCGGCTCCGACTCTGGCTTCGCCTGTTCGCGGCGACCAGCGTCCTCGAGAAGGACATGCGCCGGTTCCTAAGACGCGTTTCGGCACCACGCTGCCTCGTTTCGACCTCATGGCGGCCCTCGAGCGGGCACCGCAAGGCCTCACCATGGGCGAACTCTCGCGCCGCCTCATGGTCACGAGCGGCAACGTCACCCTGATCGTCGAAGCGCTGGAACGGGACGGGCTGATCCGGCGCTGGTCGCCCGCCGGCGACCGACGCACCAGCTACGTCGCGCTGACCGAGCCGGGCCGCAGCAGATTCCGGGACATGGCGCGCGAGCATCAGCGGTGGATCGACGAGCTGCTCGGAGGGCTTCCCGACAGAGACGTCGGTGTCCTGACCCGGCCTGCTCGCCGAGCTCAAGCACGTTGCCGAGGCGCGCATTGCGGAACGGGCCGCCGAATGAAGGGCGCGGATTTCAAGCCGAGGCATTTCGCCTGGGCGATGCACGGGCCGGTCGCCGTCGTCACTCTGAGCCGGCCGGAGAAGAAGAACCCGCTCACCTTCGACTCCTACGCCGAGCTGCGCGACATCTTCCGCGACCTCGCTTACTCCGACGAAGTCAAGGCCGTGGTGCTGACCGGTGCCGGCGGAAACTTCTGCTCGGGCGGCGACGTCCTCGAGATCATCGGCCCGCTCACGGAACGGGACACCAAGGGCCTCCTCGCCTTCACCCGTATGACCGGCGACGTGGTCAAAGCGATCCGCGCCTGCCCGCAGCCGGTCATCGCGGCGATCGACGGCGTCTGCGTCGGCGCGGGCGCCTGTCTGGCGATCGCATCGGACGTCCGGATCGGCACGCCCGAGGCGAAGACGGCGTTCCTGTTCGTGCGCGTCGGGCTCGCCGGCTGCGACATGGGCGCCTGCGCGCTGCTGCCCCGCATCATCGGTGCCGGCCGCGCCGCGGAGCTCCTGCTCACGGGCCGGACCATGCCCGCCGAGGAGGGCGAGCGCTGGGGCTTCTTCAATCGGCTCTGCCCGCGCGAGCGGCTGCTCGAGGAGGCGCTCGCGCTCGCCGGGAAGCTGGCGGACGGGCCGACCTTCGCCCATATGATGACCAAGACCATGCTCAACCTCGAGTGGAACATGGGCGTCGACGCGGCGATCGAGGCCGAGGCGCAGGCGCAGGCGGTCTGCATGCAGACCGAGGACTTCCGGCGCGCCTATCGGGCGTTCCTCGAGAAGCGATTGCCGGACTTCGAGGGCAATTGAAAGCGACGCGGTTTACCGGATGCCCGATCGCAGCTATCTCACCTGGCCATTCTTCGAGGAGCACCACCGCGCGCTGGCCGGTGAGCTCGAGCGCTGGGCCACGGGCGCGCTCGCGGATCTGGCCGACCATGGGCATGATGTCGACACTACCTGCCGGATGCTGGTCGGGCGCCTGGCCGAGGCGGGCTTCCTCCGTCTGGCCGTCCCCGCAGCCTATGGCGGCGCCCATGAGCGGCCCGATGTCCGCTCGCTCTGCCTCGCCCGGGACACGCTCGCGCGCTTCGCCAGCCTCGCCGACTTCGCTTTCGCGATGCAGGGGCTCGGCAGCGGCCCGATCAGCCTGTTCGGCACCGACGAGCAGCGCCGCGCCTATCTGCCGGAAGTGGCCGAAGGAAAGAAGATCGCGGCGTTTGCGCTCTCGGAGCGTGAGGCCGGCTCCGATGTCGCAGCGCTTGGCACCCTTGCGGAGCGAGATGGCACGGGCTTCGTCCTGAATGGCGCCAAGAGCTGGATCTCGAACGGCGGCATCGCCGACTTCTACGTGGTCTTCGCGCGCACCGGCGAAGCGCCAGGTGCCAGGGGGCTCTCCGCGTTCATCGTCGATGCGGATACGCCCGGGCTCGAGATCGCCGAGCGAATCGAGCTGATCGCCCCGCACCCGCTGGCGACGCTCCATCTCGAGGGTTGTCGAGTGCCGCGCGCGCGGCTGCTGGGCGAGCCCGGTCAGGGCTTCAAGATCGCCATGGCGACCCTCGACGCGTTCCGGCCGACGGTCGGCGCCGCGGCGCTGGGTTTTGCGAGGCGGGCCCTGGACGAGGCGCTCGAGCGCGCGAGCAGCCGGCAGCTTTTCGGCGGGCCGCTCGCCGGGCTGCAGATGATCCAGGGCAAGCTCGCCGACATGGCGCTCGCACTCGACGCCGCCGCCCTCCTCGTCTACCGCGCCGCCTGGGCCAAGGATACAGGCGCCGAACGAATCACCCGCGAGGCCGCGATGGCGAAGCTCTTCGCCACCGAGGCGGCGCAGCGGGTGATCGACGACGCGGTGCAGATCCACGGCGCGCTCGGCGTGACCGCGGGCCACCCGGTCGAACGGCTCTACCGCGAGATCCGGGCCCTTCGGATCTACGAGGGGGCCTCCGAGGTGCAGAAGGTCATCATCGCGCGCCAATTGCTGGACGCGCATGCCAGAGAACGAACCGCCAGTGAACCAACCCAAGGTTCGGCATGATCGGGAAGGGGAGCGATACGGGCTTCGTGGAGGATCGGACGATGCCAGCCGACAGCGCTCATCTCGACACTTTCGCGCGCGCCAATCTGCCGCCGCGCGAGCTCTGGCCCAGCTTCAGCTTCGACCGGCCGGAGCTGCAATATCCGGACCGCCTGAACTCGGCCGCCCTGCTGCTCGACGCGTTTGGTCGAGCGCGGGCTCGGCGACCGCATCGTCCTGATCACGCCGAACCAGCGCTGGACCTATCGCGAGCTGCTCGAGCGCGCCAACCGGATCGCGCGGGTGCTGAGCGAGGATTTCGGTCTGGTGCCCGGCAATCGCGTTCTGCTTCGCGCCGCCAACAACCCGCTCCTGGTCGCCTGCTGGTTCGCCGTCATCAAGGCGGGCGGCATCGCCGTGACCACGATGCCGCTTTTGCGCGCGCGGGAGCTCGCGGTCATTCTCGAGCGGGCAGAGATCGGGCTGGCGCTCTGCGACGAGCGCCTCGCGGACGAGATGGAGAACGCGCGCGTCCGAGCGCCCGTCTGCGAGCGTATCTGCTACTTCAATGGCTCGGGCGCCCCGGGTGCTGGCGCCGAGCTCGAGGAGCGCATGACGCACAAAGCCGCCGACTTCGAGAACGTCGACACCTTCAAGGACGACGTCGCGCTGATCGCCTTCACCTCGGGCACCACCGGCAAGCCCAAGGGCACGATGCACTTCCATCGCGACGTGATGGCAATCTGCGACTGCTTTCCGCGCTCGATCCTGAAGCCGGACCGAAACGATGTCTTTATTGGCAGCCCGCCGATCGGCTTCACCTTCGGCCTTGGCGGCGTGGTCACCTTCCCGATGCGCTTCGGCGCCGCCGCGGTTCTGCTCGAGGCCGCACCGCCCCCGCTGCTGCTCGAGGCCATTCGCGAATTCAAGGCCAGCATCTGCTTCACTTCGCCTACCGCCTACCGGATGATGCTGGACAAGCTGGCGGGCGCCGACCTTCCCTCCCTCAGGAAATGCGTCTCGGCTGGCGAGCCGCTGCCGCTTCCGACCTTCGAGGCCTGGCAGCGCGCCACGGGGATCAGGACCATCGACGGCATCGGCGCGACCGAGATGCTGCACATCTTCCTCTCGGCCGCAGGCGACGACATCCGCCCCGGCGCGACCGGCCGGCCGATCCCGGGCTATCAGGCGATGGTCGTGGACGATGAGATGCGCCCGCGGGCGCCGGGCGAGATCGGCAAGCTCGCCGTGCGCGGGCCGACCGGCTGCCGCTACTTGGCCGACGAGCGCCAGAAGGAGTACGTGCGGGACGGCTGGAACCTCACCGGTGATGCCTACAGCGTCGATGAGGACGGCTACTTCTGGTTTCAGGCGCGCGCCGACGACATGATCATCTCGGCCGGCTACAACATCGCGGCGCCCGAGATCGAGGAGGTGCTGCTCGAGCACGAGGTGGTCGCCGAATGTGCGGTGGTCGGCGCGCCCGACCCGATCCGCGGGCAGATCGTCGAGGCATTCGTCGTGCCGCGGACCGGCATTGCGGGCTCCGAGGCGTTGGTCAATGAGCTGCAGGAGTTCGTCAAGCAGCGCATCGCTGCCTACAAGTACCCGCGCGCGATCGAATTCCTCGACGCCCTGCCGCGCACCGAGACAGGCAAGGTGCAGCGCTTCCGGCTGCGCGAGATGGCGGCGGAGCGCGCGCTGGCCCCGGCCGTCTGAGGGGCGGCGGTGCGGATCCTCCAGCCGCCCGGCTGGCTGCGACCCCGCGGCTATTCGAACGGCGTCGTCGCGGAAGGCCAGCTCGTGTTCGTTGCCGGGCAGATCGGCTGGGATGCGGCCGGGACCGTCGTCTCGGACGATTTCGTCGCCCAGGTCGAAAAGGCGCTCGCGAACACGCTCGCGGTGCTGCGCGAGGCGGGAGCAGGGCCCGAGCACGTCGCGCGCATGACCTGGTACATCACCGACCGGCGTGCCTACCTCGACCACGCCCGCGAGATCGGCGAGGTCTACCGCACCCTCATGGACCGGCACTATCCGGCGATGGCCGTCGTCGAGGTCAAGGCGCTGCTCGAGGAGCGCGCCAAGGTCGAGATCGAGACCACCGCCGTCCTGCCGAAGTAACGACGCTGGTGCCGCCGCGGGGCGCCGGCGCGATCACGACGCTGCCCTGAGGAAGGCGAACTTCGCGGCGCCGTAGCGGCGCCCCTGCTGGAGAGCATAGCCGGCCGGGATCGTCAGGTTCTCCCTGGCGGCAAGCTCGACGATGATCCGAGCCTCGGGTGCGAGCCACCCGCCGCGCGCGAGCGCGGCGAGGGCGGGGGTTGCGAAGCCCGAGCGATAAGGCGGGTCGAGAAAGAGCAGATCGTAGCCCTGGCGCGCCGGGCCAAGTTGGGTGGCGTCGCGCGCCAGGAGGCGAACGTTCGACGGCGAGCCGAGGCGTGCGAGGTTGGCCTCGGCGATCGCGAGAGCCGTGGCGTCGGCTTCGATCAGCAGGATCTCGGCCGCGCCGCGGGAGAGGGCTTCGAGCCCGACCGCGCCGGTGCCGCAAAACAGATCGAGAAAGCGCGCCCCGCGCACCGGCGGCGCGCCGTGCTCCAGGATGTTGAACAGCGCTTCGCGCGCCCGATCGCTGGTCGGACGGATCGCTTGGTTGTCCGGCGACAGCAGGGGGCGGCCGCGAAACGCTCCGGCAATGATCCGCATGGCTCGCGGCCGATCTCAGCGGAGCGTCTCGAGCTCGACGGTCGGCGCCGGCGCGCCGTGCCAGGTCAGGCGATAGGTCGAGCCAAGGCGGACGTTGCCGACCAGGGCCGGCCGAAAGCACGCGAGATTGGTGCCGCCGGGCCGGCGGACGCTCGGATAGACGATCCCGGCCGATCCGCGCGCGAGCAAAGCCTCCCCCAGCGCCTGTGACTCCAGATAGCTGTCCGGCGCGAGGCAATTCTCGAACTGCGGATCGTCGCGAATGTCAGGGAACTCGCCGGCGAAGTCGGCCAGATAGTCGTCGAGCGTGGCGGTATCCTCGAAGCAGTCGATCTCGGCCAGGGCGACGGTCTTGTGAAAGATCACCTCGGCCCTGGCCGTCGCCAGCTCGAAGCCCGCGTACCAGGCACCGCGATCGGGACCGTTGAAGCGGCTGCCGAGCGGATGGGCGTGGCAGAACGCGGCGTTGATCACGCGATAGCGCGGCACGGCGAAGACCAGCTCCCCGATGCCGATGCCCGGCAGCAGGTTGTTCTCCGCGACCAGGCGATCATTGGTGGCGTTGTCGAGATCGAAGATGTCCCGGAGATGGGCGTCGTCATCGGCGATCTCGATCAGCACGCTTTCGCCGTCGTCCCGGTAGCGTGACGCGACCAGGCGGTGGGTATCGCGCCGGTCGATCCGCGCGATCCGGGCTTCCCTCACAGGCCGCCGCCGCGACGCGCATCGAGCAGCCGCCGGACCCTCTCCATCGCTGGCGCGCCGCCTTGGATCATGTAGTCGAGCGGGCTCCGGCCGCCGAAGATGCGGTTGCGGTTCGGCGTGCGGACCCAGCGGTCCGCCAGCTCATCGCCGTGCAGAATGTGCAGATCCTTGAAGATGCCGATCAGATAGGAGATCCGGGCGAGCCGGTCCTGATCGAGCACGCGCTCCGGGTCGCGCTTGTAAGCGTAGAAGGTGCTGGCTGCGACCCCGCCGAGCAGCTGGCGCGCGTCCTCGTCGCGCACCGACCAGCGCTCCATGATGTTGAAGAACGCGCGCAGGGCCGAGCGGCTGAGACGCGCCCGCTCATCCTTGGCCGAGAGATCGATCAAAGGCGCGGGATCGTGCCGCGTGATCGGATAGGAAAGGCGCGCAGCCAACCAGGTGTCTCCGATTTCGGATTGCAATATACTCCCAAATCGGAGGAAAGCAACATCTCAGTTGCGCGTCAGCGGTTCAAGAACCAGAGGATCAGCGAGAGGACGATGCTGACCAGGATCGAGGTCGTGATCGGGAAATAGAAGCGGAAGTTGTTCCGCTCGATCACGATGTCGCCGGGCAACCGGCCAAGCCCGAGCCGGTGAGCCAGGGCCAGAGCAACCCGGCAACGACCAGGACGACGCCCAGAATGATCAGCCAGCGGGCCACGGCCCATCACGCCCGATCGCTTTGGCGTCGCGCGCGGCTTTCTCTCTGCGATCCGGACCGCGGACGTCGCGGCGCGCGGGCACCCGCGACCGTGCCGCCGAGCTGCTCGCGCAGCACCTTGCCGGTGACCTCCTCGACCTCGCCCGGGCGCAGCCGGCCGAGCTGGAAGGGACCGAAGCTCACCCGGATCAGCCGGGTCACCGGCCAGCCGAAGTGCTCCAGTACGCGCCGGATCTCGCGGTTCTTGCCTTCGCGCAAGGCGACGCTCAGCCAGGCGTTGCTGCCCTGCAGGCGATCGAGGCCCGCCTCGATCGGGCCGTAGCTGAACCCGTCGAGGGTGATGCCCTTCTTGAGCGAGGCGAGGCGCGCTTCGTCGACCTCGCCGTGAACGCGCACCCGATAGCGCCGCAGCCAGCCGGTCGCGGGCAGCTCGAGCCGGCGCTTGAGCGCGCCGTCGTTGGTCAGGAGCAGCAGGCCCTCGGAGGCGAAATCCAGCCGCCCGACCGGCATCACGCCGCGGCAGGCCAGGCGGCAGCCGGTCGTAGATGGTCGGCCGGCCCGCCGGATCGCGCGCCGTGGTCAAGAGACCCGCGGGCTTGTGGTAGCGAAACAGCCGGGCGCGCTCCGCCTCGGGCAGAGGCTGGCCGTCGACCGTGACCAGGTTCGCCGCGGTGACGGTCGACGCCGGGCTGGTCAGCACGCGCGCCGTCGACCGCGACTCGTCCAGCCGCGATCCAGCGCTCGGCGTCGCGGCGCGAGCAGAGGCCCGCGCGCGCGATCCGCTTGGCGATCCGCTCCGCCGCGCCGCGACCGGCCCGGCCGCACGCATGCGTCATGGCGCGCGGCAGGCCGCGATCAGGGCGTCGAACAGAGCGTCGTCGGCGACCGAGATGCCGTATTCAGGATGCCACTGGACGCCGAGGCAAAAGCGCCGGTCCGGCGCCTCGATCGCCTCGATCACACCGTCCGGGGCGCGGGCGCTCGCCACGACGCCGGGCCCGAGCCGGCCGGCTGCCTGATGGTGCGCGCTGTTGACCTCGAGCCGGGCCACGCCGCAGATCGCGTGCAGCCGCGTGCCGGGCACCACCTCGACGCTGTGGCCGGGCTCGGTGCGCGGGTTCGGCTGCTCGTGGGCGACGCCATCCGGCACCGCGTCCGGGATGTGCTGGATCAGATCGCCGCCCAGGACCACGTGCAGGAGCTGCTGCCCGCCACAGATGCCGAGCACCGGCAGGTCGCGCTCGAGCGCGGCCCGGGTGATCGCGAACTCGAACGCGGTGCGCCGGTCCTTGGTCCTGACCGTCGGGTGGCGTTCGGCCTCGCCGTAGAGCGCGGGATCGAGGTCGAACGCGCCGCCGGTTACCACCAGACCGTCGAGCATGGTTTCGAGGTAGGCATCGGCCAGCTCGACCTCGTGCGGCAGCGCGATCGGCAGGCCGCCCGCGCGCGCGATCGCGCGGCAGTAGTTCTCCCGGATCGCGTACCAGGGCAGCTTGCTGTAGCCGCCCGGCGGCTCGGCATCCAACGTCAGACCGATGCGTGGACGGCTGGGGACTTTTGGCGGCATGATGATCTTTCGACTAGGGGCTGGCGACCAGGGCCTGGCAAATTGGCGAACCGGCACCCTAGCGGGTGCCAGGTGAAGTCGGGGTTGAACTTCCGTCGCAAGATCTGGGCGCGCCATGAACGAACCGCAACTCGGCGGCATCGCCCCGGCCGATCTGATCGCGCCCCTGTGGTTTCTCGCTGCTGGTTCGGTTACACCCTGTTCGCCGACCGGCCTCATCGACGGCCGAACCTCATGGAGAACATGGAGGCCTACCGCCGGCTCTGGATGCAGCGCATGCTCGAGCGCGACAACCGCATCGTCAACTCACAGATCATCGGCAATCTGATGCGCAGCGCCTCGTTCTTCGCTTCGACCACGCTGATCATCATCGGTGGCCTGCTCGCCATGCTCGGCGCGCCAGAAAAGGTCGTCGCCGTGCTCAGGGACCTGCCGGTTGCGGCCGCCCCCTCCGGCAGGCTCTGGGACGCCAAGCTGCTCCTGCTGGTGATCGTGTTCGTCTACGCCTTCTTCAAGTTCACCTGGGCGTTCCGGCACTACAACTATTGCCTGATCCTCATCGGCAGCGTCGCCCTGCCGAGCCGCATGACCGAGAACAGCCAGCGCATCGCCGAGGGCACGGCGCGGGTTGCGACCTCGACCGCACGCCACTTCAACCGCGGCATGCGCGCCTACTATTTCGGCATCGCCGCGCTAGGCTGGTTCGTCAGTCCCTGGCTGTTCATGATCACCACCGCCTGGGTGGTGTCGGTCCTGTACCGGCGCGAGTTCCGATCGCGTCTGCTGGCGACGCTCGGGGTGCCTGACGAGGACCTGGCCGAGAGTGAGTCGAGCTGAGCTCCCCTCGGCGGTCAGTTGAGCTTGCGGCCGACCTCCTCGATCGCGGCATCGAGCAGCGACTGCGCCTGCTTGCCGCTGACCTGATCACGCAGCAGCCGCTCGGTCGTGCGCATCGTGAGACTCGCCGCGTAGCTGCGGACCTCCTGCAGAGCGCGCGCTTCCTCCTGCGCGATCCGGCCCATGGCATGCTCGGTCCGGCGCCGCAGGCTCGCTTCCAGCTCCGCCTTGTGCCGCTGGACCTGGCGTTCGGCTTCGACCCGCGCGTGCTCGACGATCGCCTTCGCCTGATCTTCGCCGCTGGCCAGCTCGCGCTGGTGCCGGGCCAGCAGGCTTTGCGCCTCTTCGCGTAGGTGTTTCGCCTCGTCGAGCTCGGCCCGGACCTTACGCACATGGCCGTCGAGGGCGCTCAGGATGATCCGGCTCAGGGGTTTGTAGATGATCGCGATCAGGATGACGAGCGCGAGAACCTCAAGGAGCACATGGGCCATCACGCGGTCTCCCGAAGCACCTCGCTGAGCGCCGACTGGGCCGCCTTCTTGGTGACCTTGACGCCGGCCAGCCGCTCGGCGGCCAGCTGCGCCGCGCTCACCGCGGCGTCCTCGAGCCCCTCGAGCGCGTGCTGCCTGGCTTCGGCGATGCTGCGCTCGGCCTCGGCCAGCTGTCTGGCCAGCTGCCCGTCCAGTTCGGCCAGCTGTTCGGCTGCCTCGCCTTGCAGTCGGGCCTGGGTCTCGGCGAGCAGCGCGTGAGCCCGGTCCTGGGCCTTCGCGATCACCTCCTGGTAGCTCGCCAGAGCCTCCTCGGCCTCGCGCCGCAGCCGCTCCGCGTGGTCGAGGTCGGCGGCGATCCGGTCCTGACGCGCCTCGAGCGTCTCGGTGATGCGCGGCAGCGCCCGCCGGCTCAGCAGGTAGTAAAGCGTCACGAACGCCACGATCAGCCAGACGATCTGGCTGGCGAAGGTGGAGACTTCGATCTGGGGCATCGCCCTGGACCCGAGCGGTCGCCGAGGCCGCGGAGCGCGCCGGCCGGCGCGCCGCGGCGGCGCGGCGAGTTAACCGAACAGCACGATGAACGCGACCAGCAGGGCGTACAGGCCAATCGCCTCGACCAGGGCGAAGCCGATCCACATCAGTGCGGCGACGCGCGCCTGGATCGACGGGTTGCGGCCGATGGTCGCGATCGTGGTCGCGAACACGTTGCCGATGCCCACGCCGACACCGCCGAGGCCAATGGCGGCCAGGCCGGCACCGATCAGTTTGGCAGCTTGCGGATCCATCAGATGCTCCCCTTGTCTAAGCGGTCTTGTCAGGACTTCCAGGCGGCTCAGTGCAGGTGGACGGTGTCCTGCAGATAGATGCAGCTCAGCACCGTGAACACGTAAGCCTGGAGAAACGCGATCGCCAGCTCGAGCCCCATCAGCGCGACCGTGAGCGCCAGCGGCAGGACGCCGAAGACACCGAGGGCGACGATGAAGCCGGCGAAGGTGACCAGCATGATGTGCCCGGCCGTCATGTTGATCGCGAGACGCAGCGACAGGCTGATCGGCCGCATCGCGTACGAGAGGATCTCGATCGGTATCAGCAACGGCATGACGTAGATCGGGCAGCCGCCGGGCGCGAACAGGCTGAAGAAGTGCCAGCCGTGACGAACGATGCCGATCACCGTGACCGCAATGATCACGAAGATCGCCATCGAGAAGGTCACGATGATGTGGCTGGTGAAGGTGAAGCCGCCCGGGATCATGCCGAGCGCATTGCCGAACAGGACGAACATGAAGAGCGTGAAAAAGAACGGGAAATACTGCCGCCCGTCCTTGCCTACGGTACTGCCCACCATGTCGGCGATGAACTCGTAGCTCAGCTCGATCAGAGCCTGGAGCCGTCCGGGCACCATGCTCGCATGGCGCGCGCCGAGCATCACCAGGCCGTAGATCAGCGCGACCGCCACGGCCATCCAGAGCGAGGAATTGGTGAACGACACATCGAAGCCGCCGACCGTAATCGGCAGGATGTGGTGAATTTCGAACTGCGCGAGCGGACTCTCTGGACTCGCCACCCTCGCCCCTCACCCACCTCGTTGGTCTTCTTCGGCCCAGGCCCTCGAGCGCCCGGGCTCGTCCTCAGCGGTTCTTCGCCCGATCCTCCGGCACTTCGCTGACCCGGCGAATGTAGCGATAGGCGTTCAGCATTCCGGCGGCCGCGCCGAGAAAAAACAACACCAGAAAACAGATCGGCCAAGTCCCGAGCCAACGATCGAGCCCGTAGCCGATCAGCGCACCCCCAATCACGCCGGCGACCAGCTCGATGCCGACCTGCATGGCCGCGCCGCCGATCCAGGCCTTCGAGCCGCCCTTGGCCCCGGACCTGTCATCACTCAGGCCGGCGTCGGCCCGCAGCCGGCGAACGCGGTCATCGAAATCCTTGAACTCCGGTGACCCGTTCTCGCCCGCCATCGGCCCATCGCCTTGGCCATCTCCGAGCGAAGCCGCACCAGGAACCCGCCGCCGCTCGAAGCGGCGCCACAATAGGTTTGGCCGAAGAAAGGTGTCAAGCCGGCCGGAACCGGAGTCAGGCCGTGGCGCGAAGCTCGATTGCGCTGGTCAGATCGACCGAGACCAGCTGCGAGATCCCCCGCTCGGCCATCGTCACGCCGTACAGCCGGTGCATCCTTGCCATGGTCAGCGGATGATGGGTGATCACGACGAAGCGGGTGCGGGTGCCTTCGGCCAGCTCCTCGAGCAACTCCATCAGCCGCCCGACATTGGCGTCGTCGAGCGGTGCGTCGACCTCGTCCAGCAGGCAAAGGGGCGAGGGCCTGGTCAGGAAGACCGCGAAGATCAGCGCGAGCGCCGTCAGTGCCTTCTCACCGCCGGACAGGAGCGACATCGATTGCAGCTTCTTGCCCGGCGGGCTGGCCGCCAGCTCGAGCCCGGCCGCCAGCGGATCCTCCAGGTCGGTCAGCCAGAGCCGTGCCCGACCGCCGCCGAACAGACGCGCGAACAGCGCCTCGAAATGAGTTTCGACCCGACTGAAGGCCGCTCTCAGGCGCTCGCGCCCCTCGCGATTGAGGGTCGCGATGGCCCGGCGCAACCGCTCGATCGCACCGCTCAGCTCGGCCTGCTCGGCCTTGAGGGTCTCGACCCGGAGGGCCAGCTCCTGCGCCTCGTCGATCGCGCGAAGGTTGACCGGTCCCAGGCGCTCGCGCGCCGCCCCGAGCCGGCCGAGCTCGCCCTCCAGCTCGCCGAGCTCGGCCGCGGTCGGCAATGCATGGAGGCCGTCCTCGGCGTCGACCATGTGGGCTCGGGCTGCGACCTCGGCGGCGCGGCATTCGGCCTCGGTCCGCTCCAGCTGCGCTTCGAGCCGGGCAGCAAGCTCGCGGCCTTCGACGCGCGCCGCCTCGGTCCGCTCCAGAGTTGCCTGGGCTTCGTCAAGCGCCGACTCGGCGGCGGCGAGCTCTCGACCGAGCGCTGCCCGGCGATCCCCGACTTCGGCCACGGCCCTCCTGAGCTGCGCCTGCTGCTCGCCGATCGTTGCCGGCAGGCGTTCGAGCTGCACGAGCTCTGCCGCCAGCTCGCGTTGGCGCTCGGCAAGCTCGGCGACCCGAGCCTCGGCGGCACCGGCCCGCTGCGACCAAAGCTCGAGCTCCTGTTCGATCGTCGTCGAGCGTGCCGCGGCCGCGCCGGCGCGATCGCGCAGCCGGGCGTGCTCCATGGCGAGGTCGGCGTGGCGCTGGCGTGCTGCCGAGGCGGCCGTTTCGGCCTCGCCAAGCCGCCTGCGCGCTGCGGCCAGTTCGGCTTCGGCAGCGCCGAGCCCCGCCTCCAGGGCGGCGGCGGTCGCCTGATGCGCAGCCTGCTCCTCATGCAGCCGGCCGAGCCGGGCTTCGATCTGGGCGCGCGCCAGCTCATGCTCGCGCCGCGTGGCCGCCTCGGCCGTCTCGGCCGCCCGCTGTCGCTCGACCTCCGCAGCCGCCGCGGCCAGCTTGTCTCGGGCGGACGCGAGGGTGGCCCGCGCTCCGCCCCGGGTCGTCTCTGCCGCCTGATCGCGGCGCGTCGCTTCATCTCTCGCGGCCTCGGCCTGCCGCACCCGTTCGCTGAGCGCCTCCAGGGCTGGCTCGTCGGCCGCGGGTTCGGCCGCACGGGCGAGCTGCTGATCGATCACTCTCGAGAGCTCGTCGATCTCGGCCTGCTCGGCCTCGAGCGCCCCGCGCTCCTTGTCGAGCGCGATCTGTTCAGCCGCCAGGGCGGCATCGCTCGCCCGGGCGCGGGCGAGCGCGTCGCGTGCGGCATCGCGCGCGCGCCGCGCAGTCGCTTCCGCCTCGCTGGCCTCCGCGACCTCGGCCGCCGCCGCGCGCGAGCGGGCGCCGGCTTCGGCCAGGGCCTGCCCGCCCTGGGCCAGCTGGGCGCGCATCTCGACCAGAGCGTCGGCCAGCTGCCGGCGGCGCGTCTGCTGGCGGAGCCGGACCGCCCCCCCTTCACGAGCCTCGGGCCGGCGCACGAAACCATCCCAGCGCCAGAGGCCACCGTCCGGGCTGACCAGACGCTGACCCTGGGCGAGGGCAAGCTGGAGATCCGCCGCCTTGCCGGGGTCGACCAGGGCAACCTGCGCGAGCCGCCGGGCCAGCGCGGGCGGCGCCGTCACCACCTCGGCCAGCGGGCGGCAGCCGGGGGGCAGGGCCGGCGCGCCGCTCACCCCAGCAGCGCCGACGTCCGGGCGCCAGTGAATCGGTGCGCTCTCATCGAGGCTGGAAACCAGATCGTCGCCGAGCGCGGCCGCAAGCGCCTCGGCATGATCCGTGCCGACCTCGATCAGATCGATCAGCGCTGGGCCGGCTGCATCCGGTCCGGCGAGCTCGGCGAGAGCTCCGGCCTCCGCCTCGACCCGCATGACGGCAGCGCCCTGCTCCTGCACCGCGCTTCGGGTGCGTTCCTCCGCGGTGGTCGCCAAAGTGGCCGCCGCACGGCCGGCTTCGAGCGCCGCAGCCGTCTCGGCGAGCTTTCGCTCGGCCATCACCGCCTCGGCCTCAAGGGCTGCAAGCTCGAGCTCCGCACGGCGTGCCGCACGCTGCCCGGCGAGGTCAGCCAGTTCGGTCACGCGCCCGGCCAGCCGGCCCCGCCGTTGCTCGAGGTCACGCTGCCGTTCGAGCAGGCTTCGGCGCTGCTCCTCGGCGCGTCGGATCTGTTCCTGCTGCGCCCGCAAAGCGTCCTGTTCGTGGCGGAGCCGCCGCTCGGCGTCCTGAAGCAGGTTGCGGATCGCCTCGCGATCGCGCTCCGCGGCTTCGATGGCAGCCTCCGCGGCCTCCCGTGCGGCGCTGGCCGCCGCCAGCTCGGCCTCGGGCGCCCGCGCAAGAGCCGGCTCGGTGGCAACCTCCGAGGTCGTCGAGAGGTCCTCGAGTTCGGCCCTCGAGCTCTCGACGCGCCTGATCCCGTCCCTGCCGTTCGTTTTCGGCCTGCGTGCGGCGATCGAGCAGCTGCCTGATTCGGGCCTCGGCCTCGGCAACTCCGGCGAGGGCTTGGCGCAAGGCGGCGTCCGTGCGCTCCTGCGCGGCGGCGGCCTCGGCGTCCACCGCCGCGGTCTGCTCGAGCTCGCGCCCGATCTGCTCGCTCGCGCTCAGCAGCCCCGCGCGCTCCACCGTCAATCGCTCGCGGGTCGCGCGGGCGTCGTCGACGCTCGCCTCGGCGTGCTTTCGATCCTCGGCAGTCTGCCGCTCGCGTTCGGCCAGGCGGGCGCGGCTCTCGTCCTGGCGCCTGGCCTGCTCGTCGACCACGGCGAGCCGCTCGCTGAGGCGCGCCGCCTCGGTCGCAAGCTCGGCCTCCGCAGCCCGGAGCTGCGAGAGCGCCGCGGCCGCCCGCTCGCGCTCGGCGCGGGCCGCCGTCAGTCGCTCGGCCTCGATCGACACCTGCTCGCGGCCCTGACGCAGTGTATCCTCGGCCACGGTGAGCTCGGCACGAGCCAGCCGCCAGCGCCCGATCAGCAGAGCGGCTTCGGTGGCCCGGTAGGCGGCGCTGAACTTGCGATATCGCTCTGCCTGGCGCGCCTGCTTGCGCAGCGCGTTCTCCTGCTCCTCGAGGGTCAGCAGGAGATCCTGCACCCGGATCAGATTGGCCTCGGCTGCCTGCAGCTTCAGCTCGGCCTCGTGGCGGCGCACCTGCAGACCACCCACGCCGGCCGCTTCCTCGAGCAGCCGGCGGCGATCGCTTGGCTTCGCCTCGACCAAGGCGCCGATCTGCGCCTGACTGACGATGGCCGCGCTGCGCGCGCCCGAGGCGGCATCCGCGAACAGGAGCTGCACATCGCGCGCCCGCAGCTCCTTGCCGTTGATCCGGAAGACCGAGCCGACGCCGCGCCCGATCCGCCGCGACAGCTCCAGCTCGTCGAACTCGTCGAGCCCCGGCAGCGCGACTTCCGGAGCATGGATGTGCAGCCCGACCTCGGCGAGATCGAAGGCGGGCCGCGCGGCGGTGCCGGCGAAGATGACGTCGTCCATCTCGCCGCCGCGCAAACCGCGCGCCGACGTCTCGCCCATCACCCAGCGCAGCGCATCGGCCAGATTCGACTTGCCGCAGCCGTTTGGCCCGACGATGCCGGTCAGACCCGGCTCGATCGCGAGCTCGGTCGGCTGGACGAACGACTTGAAGCCGGAGAGGCGCAGCTTGGTGATCTGCACCGGGCTTAACGCATCGCAAGCGGTCGCATGCGACCTGCTATATCAGCGAGGCGCGCAGGTTAAAAGCCCTCAAACGCGTATTTCGTTGCCCGTCCGGGTTCGGGCCACAACATGCTGTGGGTGACGAACGGATACCGCCTGAGGCGACCTGCGTCTTGGCTACGACGACTTGCCGAGCAGCGGGTCGATCAGCGAGGCGAACTCTTCGATGTCGCGCGAGCCGGAATAAGTCTTGCCATCGATGATGAACGAGGGCGTCGAGTTCGACCCCGTACTTGTTCTGGGCCTCGAGGCGGCTGCGTAGAATGTTATCGGTCAAGCTCTTGTCGGCGAGGCAGGCGTCCATCTGCGCTTCGGTCAGCCCTCCGAGCTTGCCCAGCTGTTTCAGCGCGGTGAGATAGTCGTCGGCGCGCGCCCAGCTGCTCTGGGTCTGGAACAGGACGTCGATGAAGCCGAAATAGCGCTCCGGCCCGGCGCAATGGGCGATGGCCGCAGCCGCCACCGCGCGCTGATCGAGCGGAAAGTCCCGATAGATCAGCCGCACTTT
Organism: uncultured Alphaproteobacteria bacterium; assembly: GCA_963815435.1. Taxonomy (GTDB): domain Bacteria; phylum Pseudomonadota; class Alphaproteobacteria; order Geminicoccales; family Geminicoccaceae; genus DATAOG01. Next base: position 241,478 of record CAWFGZ010000001.1, on the reverse strand, counting down.
GCCCGTGGCGATGTAGCGCTCCTTGAGCTTGGGCAGAACCTCGGTCTGGAAGTGAGCGCAGTGCGGGCAGGTGAGCGAGGCGTACTCGATGATCGTCACCGGTGCGTTCGGGTTGCCCAGGGCCTCATCCTGCGGTTCGGCGGCAGAGCTCTCGCCGAGCACCAGAGGCGCCCAGACCAAGGTCCACAATCCGAGAACCGCCACCAGGCTGCCGGACAGCCGCAGCAGGACGTTCTTCACCGGGTTCCTCCCTCAAAGCGTCTCGGCCGATGCAAAGCTCGACGATAGGGCGCCCTCTCGCATCGCACAAGACGCAGCTAGCTTAGCTCGGCCCGCCTTAAGCCGGGCTGAACGGGCCGCTGGTGCGCCGCGCTCGCCGGCCTCAGGGGTGACCATTCTCGCGCCACCAGGTCGCGGCCTGGGCCTCGGCCTGGCTCATCGAGGCGGCATCGAGCTGGCCGGCGAGGCGCTGCACCCGCTCGGCCACGCGCGGGTAGCCCTGCTGCCCGGCCAGCGCGTACCACATCAACGCCTGCATCGGATCCGCCGGCACGCCGCGCCCACGCTCATAGGCCTCGCCGATCTTGAACAGCGCCTTCCCGTCGCCGTAGCGGCCGGCCTCCGTGTACCATCGGATCGCCTCGGCCTCGTCCTCCGGCACGAGATCGCCCGCAGCGTAGAGGTCGCCGAGCTTGGCGTAGGCGCGGGTCTCGCCTTCCGCGGCGCTCTGCTGAAACAGCGCCAGCGCGCGCGGCCCATCTGCGGGCACGCCATCGCCCTCGGCGTACATCCGGGCGAGCGCGTAGCGGGCGCTCGTGCTCCCCTGATCGACCGCCATCTGGTAGTAGGTGATCGCGCGCTCTGGATTGCACGGGACGCCGTCGCTGCCCCGCTGATACAGGCGGGCGAGCTTGAGCTGAGCCGATACGCGCCCCTGGGCGGCCGCGGCGTTGAGCCAGGTCAGCGCCTGGCCAGCATCCTGGGGAACGCCCCGGCCCGCCAGATAGAGTTCACCCAGCTGCTCCTGCGCCTTGGGATCACCGCTCGCGGCCTGCGCATGGACCCCTTTGGCCGCGGCGGCGAGCCAGCGCTCCGCTGTGGCGGGATCCTGACTGACCCCGTTGCCCGTCTCGTAAAGCCGCGCGATGGCAAACTGGGCCTCGATGTTGTCCGCTTCGGCCGCGATCCGGTATTGCTCTGCCGCTGCCGCAGGATCGGGCTCGACCGAATCGCTCCCCTCGAGCAGCCGGCCGACGTCGTAGTGGGACGCGACATCACCGCTCTCGGCCGCCTTTCGATAGAGAGCGAGGGCGGCGGCCGGGTCCTCCGGCACCCCGCGACCGGTCTCGTACAGCTTGGCCAGCGCCCGGTCCGCGGGCGGGTAGCCGGCCTCCGAGGCGGCGCGATACCAGCGCGCCGCGGCGGCGGTGTCCTGCTCGGTACCGAGGCCGTTCTCGTAGAACCGGGCGAGCCTGAACTGAGCGAAAGCGATCGAATTGTCCGCGAGGTTTCGGTAGAGCTCGAACGCCTCGGCGTAGTCGCCCCGATCTTCGGCCGCCCTCGCCGGCTCGAGCAGAATCCGCTGGACCTTGGTCGGCTTGGGATTGGGCGCGCAGGCGGCAAGGGCCGAGAGGATGGCCAGCAACCACGGCCACCGGCGCACGACGCTGATCGATGCCGCCCCGCTCCGTCTCCCGATCAGGTCAAGCGCGATCGATCCACGCGCCATCAGAGCGCCCTGAGGGCCGGTCGGCTACCCGGCCGGCGTGGTCCGCATCGTTGTCCTCGCCGATCTGGGCCCTGATCGTCTGCCCGAGGCGCGCCAAGGCTTGCCGCAGCTCCGGATCGGCGAGCGAGCCAACCACCGCGCGCAACTCCTCAAGCTCGTCGACGTCGAGGGGACGCAGAGCTCGCCTCTCTGGCCGCTTGACCGGCCGCACCGGCGGTGCCTGAATCAGGCGCAGTCGGGCGACCGCCGGATAGCCGAAGAAACCGTTGATCCGCTCGATCAGCTGGGGCTCGCTGTGTTGCAGCTCGAGGGCCGATGCGCTGCTGACATGAACCGAGAGAACGCCGCCCGCGGCGCTCCGGTCGTGCGCCAGGCGGACGGGCTGACAGCGCGCTCCCAGTTGCGGGCCAATGATCATGGGCCAATCGGTGAGCAGCCTCGCCTCCGCCAGGCCGCGCCGGCGCGCCGCCGGTTCGAGCACCCGCCTGAGCAGATCGGGCACGCGGCGCAGCCCGCCACCACGGCGCATCGCGGTCACGCTCGATCGGGCCTTGCGGCGACGACGGGTCGCCATCTTGCGCTCGCTCACGCTCCAAGCCCCGCACCGGCAAGGCGGTGCCGGCCATCCATGTCAGCTCTTTGATCAAAGAGCCGCAGCGGTTTCGATCCTCCTAACATGGGTCTAGCACGTGCTCGAGCAAGGGGCGCCAAGTCGGCGGCGCCGGTCTGGCTGATTGACCGCCTGCTGGCCTGGTATGACGTCCATCGCCGCCAGCTGCCCTGGCGGGCGGAGCCCGCAGGCCGGCCCGAGCCCTACCATGTGCTGCTCAGCGAATTCATGCTTCAGCAGACGACCGCTGAAACGGTCGCTCGGCGCTTCCCGACGTTTCTGGCACGCTTTCCCAGCCTGTGTTCGCTGGCCGCAGCCAAAGAGGCGGAGGTCCTGCATGCCTGGCAGGGGCTCGGCTACTACCGGCGCGCCCGCGCCCTGCATGCCTGCGCCCGGGCGCTGATCGAGCGGCACGGCGGCCGCATCCCGGCTGACGACGCTGTGTTGCGCGCGCTGCCGGGGATCGGCCCCTACACCGCGGCCGCCCTCTGCGCGATCGCTTTCGCCCGCCCGGCGGTGCCCGTGGATGGCAACGTACTGCGCGTGATGGCCCGGGTGCACCGAGTCGAGACGCCCCTGCCGCGCGCGGTCGACGAGCTGCGCCGGCGGGCCGGAGAGCTCGCGTCGGGCGTTCGTCCAGGCGATGTCGCCCAGGCGTTGATGGACCTGGGCGCGACGGTGTGCCGGCCGCGCCGGCCGGAGTGCGCCGCCTGCCCCTGGCAAGAGGCGTGCCTGGCTCGCCGGGCCGGCGTCGTCTCGTTGCTGCCGCGGCGCACGCCGCGGACCCCCCGCCCCCTCCGGCGCGGCCTCGCCTTTCTGCTTACCCGCGGCGATGGCGCGATCCTGTTTCGCCGCCGCCCCTCGGAGGGCCTGCTCGGCGGGCTGCATGAGCTGCCCTCGAGCCCCTGGAGGGAGGGTGCGCTGGAGCTCGATGTGGCACTCTGTCATGCTCCCCTTGCGGCCGAATGGCGCCTCCATGCGACGCCCGTGCGCCACACGTTCACGCATTTTCAGCTCGAGCTGACCCTCGCCGAGGCCGAGGGCGAAGGGATCTCGTCCGGGCTCTGGTGCCCGGCTGATCAGCTGCACCGTCTGGCCCTGCCCACCGTCATGAAGAAGCTTCTGCGTCTGGCCGGAATACCCGAGGTGAGCCCGGTCGACCGCGCCTCTGCCGTGCGCGACGCGCGCGGGGAGTCAGGCTGATCCAAGTGGCCGAGCCCCCGCTGTTTTACAGCCTTCAATGAGTCTTCGCTGTACTATGATGGGGGAAGTGAATACGGCCTCCGGTTGTGCCCAAAGGTTGCATTCTTGCGTCAAAGGGTTAAGAGCTCGGGGGATGGGGATACCCGTGACCGGCGTCGGCCGGCGAGCGTGCGGGCGGGGAGTCGAACGACATGGTTGGGAGCCAATGCGCGATGCTTCTCATGAGCAAGCGACTGGTGATCGGCGGACTTCTGCTCGGGCTTGGCGCCTGTACCACGGCTTTGCCGCCGGAGAAGACCACAGCGCTCGGCGGACCCTTCAACGAGCAGCTCAAGCAGGGCTACGTGCACCTCGCCTCGGCGCGATGGGCCGCCTGGGCCCCCTCCGACTGGTACCATTTCCGCAGCAAGGCCTATCAGGCCGAGGAGGGGGACGTGGTCTGGCCGGACAAGGTGTCCAGTCGGGAGGTCCCCGAAGCCGACCGGGCGGAGGCGATCGAGCTGCGTGAGCAACTCCTCACCGCACTGGAGCTGGGGGGCCGCGCCGCGGCGCCGACCGAAGCCGCGACGGCGGAGGTCAACTTCGACTGCTGGTTGGTGCAGCTCGCATCGGCCAAACCGGCAGAAACCAGCGACTGCAAGGAGACCTTCGTCGCCGCGCTCGGCAAGACCGAGAACGCCCTGGTCAAGGATCACTATCAGGTGTTGTTCGCTCCAGGCAGCGATCAGCTGGACCCGGATGCCATGAACGTGGTCACCGCCGTGGCGCGCGCGGCGCGGGTCGCGCGACCCGCCCGGGTCGACGTGGTCGGCTACGCCGATTTCGGCCGGCGCGCGCGCGGCCAACGAGGCGCTGTCGCGGCGCCGGGCGGACGCGGTCGCCGCGGCGCTGGGCAGCGCCGGCGTCCCGCGCGACGCGCTCGTCGTAGGTGCCCGTGGTGCAACCGGCGAGGCGGCCGGAGCCGAAGCGCGTCGGGTCGAGATTACGTTCAGCGGATAGGGCGATTGGATCATCCTTGTCGCTTGAGAGTCTGCCTGCGATCATCGGTCGGGCTCAGCTCGACGCGCCGTAGCGGCGAGCGGCGCAAAATGGCGATGGCGCGGCGCGACCAGGCCGCGCGCGGATGGACGCCGGTCGTTGGCGCCGCGGCCGCCGCCCCTCATATCATCGGAAGAATCCGGATCAGCGCCCGGCGGGTGCCGCCCGCGAGATCGCATGTCACTTCGTCGAGGGAGTCATGAAAAAGCTTTTCCTGATTGTGCTTGGTCTGGTCGTCGTCGTGATCGGCGCGGCACTGGTGATTCCGTTCGTGGTGCCGACCGAGACCTACAAGCAGCAGATCACGGCACAGGTCGAACGGATGACCGGGCGCCAGCTGACCATTGCCGGGCCGCTCGAATTTTCGATCCTGCCGAGCCTCTCGCTCACGGCCGACAACCTGCAGTTTGCCAACCTGCCCGGTGCCGCTGAGCCCGATATGGCGATCCTCAAGGAGTTGCAGGTCAAGCTCAAGCTCTGGCCGCTGCTGCACGGCGCGGTCGAAGTCGACCGCTTCGTTCTGGTGCAGCCCGAGATTCACCTCGAGGTCGACCAGCAGGGTCGGCCGAACTGGCAGTTCGGGGCCGCGGCGCCCGGCGCCAAACCGCCGGCCGAGGCGGGTGGCGGCGGGGGCGGCGGCGGGGGCGGCGCCCCGGGCGTCCCGATCAGCGAGGTCAAGCTCGGCGACATCCGCGTCGTGAACGGCACAATCACCTACAGCGATGCGACCAGCGGCAAGAGCGAGAAGATCGAGCAGATCGACCTGAGCATCAATCTCCCTGACCTGCAGAGCCGCCTCGCCGCGAACGGATCGCTCGCCTACAAGGGCCAGACGGTCAAGCTCGATCTCGGGGTCGGGCAGCCGCTGCACCTGATTCAGGGCGGCAGTTCGCAGGTTAAGCTGACGACCGACTCTGACCTGCTCGATGTCGGCTTCGATGGCACCCTCTCCAACGGCGCTGCTCCAACAGTCGAGGGGTCGGTCAAGCTCGATGTCGCATCGATCCGCAAGCTGGCGGCCTGGCTCGCCAAGCCGATCGAACTGCCGGGCGAGGGCCTTCGGACGCTGGCGGTCACGGGTCGGCTCAAGGCGTCGCCAAAGCAGATCGGGCTTACGAACGTGTCGATCGCTCTGGACGACATCGAGGCCAAGGGTCAGCTGACAGCGGACCTTTCGGGCGCCTTGCCCAACGTGACTGGCCGGCTCGACATCGGCGCCCTCGACGTCAATCCTTACCTGCCGCCGGAAACGCCGGGGCATGGCACCCAAACGCAAGCGGGCAAGGGCGGCTGGTCGGACGAGCCGATCGCGCTGCCGCCGATCGGCGGCGCCAACGTCGCCTTCGACCTCACCGTCGCCTCGCTCACCTATCGCAAATTCCAGCTCGGGCACACGGCGCTCGGAATGAACCTTAAGAACAACATGCTCACCGCGGAGCTCAAAGAGCTTGCCGCCTACGGCGGCCAGGGTAAGGGCTCGCTGCAGGTCGCCCTCGAGGGCGGCGCGCCGGTGCTGCGCGAGCAGCTCACGCTGAAGGGCATCCAGGCGCTCCCGCTGCTCAAGGCTGCCGCCGACTTCGATCGGCTCGAGGGCACCGTCAACGCCGAGATCAAGACCGAGACCCGCGGCAAGAGCCAGCTTGCGCTGGTGCAGAATCTGAACGGCGATGGCAGCCTCACCATCAGCGACGGGGCGATCGTCGGGGTCAATATTGCCGCAATGGTTCGAAACCTCGCCACCGCGTTTGCCAACCCGGCCACCGCCGGCGAGGCCCGCAAGACCGATTTCGCCGAGCTCGGCGGCACATTCACGATCCGGAAGGGAATCCTGAGCAACGACGACATGCACCTCCAGGCACCCGTTCTGCGGGTCACGGGCCGCGGACAGGTCGACCTGCCCGAGCAAACCGTCAACTATCGGATCGAGCCCGAGGCGGCCCCGACCCTCGAAGGTCAGGGCAGCACGCAGCAGGCCGCCGGCGTCATGGTGCCGGTGATCATTGAGGGCCCCTGGAATGACCTCAAATACCGCCCGGATCTCAGCGGCATCGTAGAAAGTGCCCTCAAGGACCCCGAGGCGTTCAAGAAGCAGCTCGAGCAGATGGGCGATCAGGGCAAGGCTCTCAAGGACGCTCTCAAGAACATGGAGAAGAAGGGCGGCAGCGACGCCGCGGTCGATGCGTTGACCGAGGCGCTCGGCGGTGGCGCGCAGAAGAATACCCCGGCAGGCGAGGGCGGCGCCAAGGGTGCGGCCAAACCCGAAGAGCAGGTGCAGAAGCTTCTGAAGGGCTTGTTTGGCAATTGAGCCTGAGCGCCCGATTGCTCGGGCTGGTGGTCAGAGCGGGCCGTCGAGAGGCCGGCGCCGTGACGGCGTTGAGCCGGGTAGAAGCACTTCCGATGATGGAGCGTCGCCGACGCTGGCGTGATCGCTGGCGCATTCGACGCATTCGGCCGCCGGGCGGAAGCGTCGAGGGCAGGGCCGATCGGATGATGTGGTCGGCCTGAGCGGATCCTCCGGTCGGCGGTGGCTGGTTCGCTCCGCGCGGCTACTTCGTCCCGAACAGCCGGTCGCCGGCATCGCCGAGGCCGGGCACGATGTAGCCATGGTCGTTCAGCCGCTTGTCGATCGCCGCGGTGAAGATCGGCACCTCGGGATGCGCGCTCCGGAACTGCTCGATGCCCTCGGGCGCGGCCAGCAGGCAGACGAACTTGATCTGCTGCGCGCCGTCCTCCCTGAGCCGCGAGACCGCGGCGACCGCCGAGTTGCCGGTCGCCAGCATCGGATCGACCACGATCACCGGCCGCTCCTGCATGTCCTCGGGCACCTTGTAGTAGTACTCGACCGGGTCAGGGTCTCGGGGTCGCGGTAGATGCCGATGTGGCCGACCCGGGCCGAGGGCACCAGATCGAGCATGCCCTCGAGCAGCCCGTTCGCCGGCGCGCAGGATCGAGACGAAGACACAGCTTCTTGCCGCCACCATCGGCGCGACCATCGCGGCGAGCGGCGTCTCGATCGGCGTCGTGGTCAGTCGGCAGATCGCGCGTCACCTCGTAGGCGAGCAGCATCGCGATCTCGCGCAGCAGCTCGCGGAACTGGGTCGACTGGTCTCCCGCTTGCGCATCAGCGTCAGCTTGTGCTGGACGAGCGGATGATCGACGACGGTGACGTTGGACGTCTTGGCGTTCATGGTGGTTCCTCGCTCGCTCGCGGCGGCTGCCGTCCGAACCTCGACGCACATCTTACCAGGGCTGCCACGCGCGCACCATTTACCAGGAATGGCACGCACGGACCATGAGAGCCCCGGCGCCGCCCGGCGCCGCGACGCATTTGCCTGATTCACCGATCATGGTTGAGCGTGTCCGACAGTCCAGCCGTTCCGATGCCCTGATCAGGGCCACATTGTCCCGCCTTAACGCTTCCTCAATCGTTAGTTTCTACCGTGCCACTCTTCGTCTGGTCCGTGCGATCCTGGGAGTCTGTGCGCCCTCGACCCAGGCGGCGCCTGGATTCCCAGGATCGCATGGACCAGACGACACGCGAGAGTTGACGCCGCAAAGGTTAATCTGGGGTTAATTGATCAATACTGGAGTTACGAAAAGATCTCGGCGCGCCGCGCACCCGCACACGGCCGCGATGCCCCCTGCAACCGGCCCGATCCCGACGACGCCCGGCCCTGGTGGCACCGGATCGGTCCGAGCCTGACTTCGGTCATCCTCGATCTGCGCCCGTGCACGGGGGCTCGGCAGGCGGCCGGGCGGCGGCCCCGGATCAACCGGCCGGCTTCAGGCTGGGGAGCGGCGGTTTTGAGCTCGGCAGCCGGTCGATGAACTCCAAATCGCGCGCACGAGCGCCTCGAAGTCCGGATTGTAGGTCAGCCGCCGGACAATGTACCTGGCCAGATTCTGTTCCGTGATCTCGCCATAGCGGATCGCCGAATTGGCGGGCGTCTTGGTCCGGTCGACGCACAGCAGCCATTTCGGCGTCCTCGTCTCCCAGTAGTAGTGCGCGCAGTCGAAATACCCGGCCGCGGCGCCATAGCGTCGGTCGTCGGGGGCGATCGGCAGCGCGGGGTGGGCAAGATCGAGGATCTCGGGCGGCCGATCGCTCGCCCGGACCTCGACCAGGCGACAGTCGCTCACTCTGCCACCCCCCGGCTGATACCAGACCAGCCGGCGCGGCCCGATCAGCCCGCGGCAGAACCAGCGGCGCGCGGCCTCTGGGTCGATCGTGGTGTCGTCGGCGCTCAACGCCATGAACACGGGCAACCCCAGGAGCCCCGGCCGGTCGTTCGTGGCACCGATCAGCTCGTTCAGCTGAAGCTCGGCGTTGCGGGCGATGGAGCCGTATCGGACCGGGTCCGCGTCGGGGAGCAGCTGGACGAAGCGATCCTCGGGCACCAGCTCGGCCAGCGCGAGGTAGCCCCGGGCGAGCACGCCGTTGCGGGGCGCCAGCGCCGGCGCCAGCAGCACGAGCCCGCCGAGCTCAAGTCCGGACGGCGGCTGTTCGCCCTCGGCGTAGTTCAGAGCCAGCGTGCCGCCGGCTCCGAAGCCGACCAGATAGAGCCGCTCAGCCCGGCCCGCGAAGCTCGCCACACCCAGCCGCACGGCCTCGACCCACTGACGATAGTCGACCTCGAGCAGATCGCCCGGCACCGTGCCGTGGCCGGGCAGCAGGATCGCGCGCACCAGATAGCAGGCAGCGGCGAAACGCTCGCCCAGGTCGCGCATCGCAAAGGGCGTGTCGCCGAGCCCGTGGATCAGCAGCACCGCCCGCGCGTAACGCCCGTCCCGCGTCGCGCGGGCAGCGATTCGCGTCTGGGACGAGCTCGAAGGGTGCCCGATCGTCGATCACCTCCGGGTCGAGCGGCTTGCCGATCGCACGGTTCGCGGCCGCGATCTGCCCCTTGGCCTGCTCGACATAGGCGGCGAAGTCGCGCGACGGCAGCGGCGTCTCGAGGCCCGAGGGCGCGTGTCGGGGGCCGAGCTCGCCCTCTGTGGCGCAGCCCGCCAGCAGCAACCCCAAGCCGACGGCGGCCAGCAGGCTGCCCGCGGCGGCTGTCCACGTCAGCTTTGACATTCTGCCGGGCAATCTAGCCGAGCCGCGCCGATCAGGCTATCGCCCTTACGACCAGAGGTTGTAACGGCACCGACGTCGCTGATCCTGATCCCAGGGACGGCCGCCCCGATCGCGACCGCAAACCGGCAGGTCGGCAGGCCAATCAGGGAGCGATCGAATTTCAGGAAAATTCCATTTCCTGTGAAGCAGTTCACACCTTCGTCCGCCTGACGGCCGCTATCCTGTCATCTTGGTCACCTCAGGTGTCCAGGGGAGCGCCCAACGACGAGGACCAACCAGATGACGGGGCAGATGGGGGTGAAGATCGTCGACGTCTTGGAGCAGGCCGGGGAGCTCTACCTCGGCCTTGAACCGAAGATCTACCAGGCCTTTCTCCTGCAGGTCGGCGCGACCGATGCGCTGCGCCGCTACGATCCCACGGAGGCCTACTGGGAGCGTCTGCAGGCGGTGCTCGACGGCTTTTTCACATCGGCCGAGCGCGCGCAGGTTTGTGAGCGCCTGATCGATCGAGCCGAGCTGCGCGCCGCGCGCCGAGTTCCGGAGCTTCCTCTGCCGCGCCCTGGCCGAGCAGCAGCTCCAGGATCTGATCCGCCTCGCGACGGCTGCCGTCACGGCGCCCGCGCAGATCGACGCCGGAGGCAGCGATCGGCCCGAATAGGGCTCCCAGCATCAGAGAAGTCTGTTCTCGCCGCTCTCACTCCCGGGCTCTGGCTGTGCACGCGCGGCACGCGCGGGTGATCACAGCCAAAGCAAATCAGGCCGCCCCAGCGAAAGCCGCCCCGGCGAAAGCCGGGAGTTGAGCGATAATCAGAGATGCATCGGAAGCCGTGATGCACTAACATACCGTCGAGAACCCGCCATGAGCGGTGGGCTGGCGTAGGGTCGAGACCCTGCCAGTTGGTTCTTGCGCGCCCGACAAGTAGCGGCGACAAAGAGCCGGCTGCGGTCGCGTTCTTGATCGACGAGGCCGCCCTACAGGCCGGGAAGACCGAACGAAGAAGGAGCACAAACGTGAACAATACTGGACTGAAGCGGCTTGGTCGCCGCAGCGTGTTGGCTTTGGCCTGCGCAATCGCGGCGCTCGCGGCCGGCGAGGCGCGGGCCGCCGACATGATCGGCAACTGCGAGCTTTACGGCACGAAGGGCGAGTTCCCGTTGACGCCGGCGCAGGCCGGGCAGCTCACCGTCGAGGTCAACCTGCCGGCGCCCGGCTGGTGGAACGGCGACACGCCCGACACGATCGCAGGACGGCTACGAGTACTGCATGGCGGCCAACATCGCGCATCGCGCCGGCCTCGACAAGGTGAAGGTCGTCAACGTCGCCTGGGATGCGCTGGTCGCCGGCCAGACCAAGGACTTCGACTTGGCGCTGTCGCAGATCTCGATCACCGACGAGCGCAAGAAGGTGGTCGACTTCTCGGTGCCCTACTTCTCCTCCGACATCGGCGTGATGGTGAAGAAGGGCACCAAGGTCGATTCGGCCTCGATGAAGGACCTGCGGATCGGCGTGCAGCAGGCCACGACCGGGGCCGATTTCGTCGACCAACGCCTGAAGCCCAAGACGCCGGCCAAGGTGTTCCCTGACACGCCCTCGATGTTCACCGCGCTGCAGGCCGGCCAGATCGACGCCGCGATGACCGACACGGCGATCGTGCTGCGGCCAGGCCGCCATATCCGGCGGCCTGTTCGAGGTGGTCGGCCAGTACTCGACCGGCGAGACCTACGGCGCGCTCTATCCGAAGGGCTCGCCCAACGCGAGGCGATCGACAAGATCATCGAGGCGCTGAAGGCCGACGGCACGCTCGACAAGCTCTCGGCCAAGTACCTGGCGGCCGCGTGGGGCGCCGACCCGACGAAGATGCCCTACTTCAAGCCCTGACGCGCGCGGCGCTGGCAGCGCCGGGCCGAGAGGTGGAACGCATCGGCCAGGTCGAGGGGGCGCGCGGCGAGCGCTGGCGCGCCCCCTCGCCGCCCAGGACGCGACCGGCTTCTCGACCAGCGCGGTCGTCGTCGCGATCCTCGCCATCGTCGCGACCTGGTGGGTCGTCCATGCCGTCCAGCCGGCGATGGCCGCGAACCAGGTCGAGAGCGCGCTCGTCGATCTCGTGCTCTATGCGTTCGGCGCGCTCAGCATCGCGTTCGCTGGTGCCGGCGCTCCTGCAGCGTCAACGCCTCGTGCGCGCGCGCCAGGCGATCGCGGCCGGCGACATCGTCGCGGCGCGCGTGCCGCAGCGCGCTCGGCGCGCACCTGGTGCTGGTACACCTGCGGCTATGGCGCGGCGGTCGGCATCGTGCTCGGCCTGGCGCTGTTCATCATCGCCAACGACGTCTCGGTCGGCCGGACCTTCTTCCTCCTGCCGCTGATCGCGCAACTCCTTCGGCCTGGTGCTCAAGGCCTTCGGCACCAACGTGTTCATCTTCTGCGTGGCCGAAGTGCTGGTGCTGATCTGGGGCCTCATCGTCGCGATCGCGCGGCTCATCCCCGGCGCGTCCGGGCCAGCCCGTCCGCCTCATCGCCACCGTCTACACCGACGTCTTCCGCGGCCTGCCCGCGATCATCACCATCTATCTCGTGGGCTTCGGCCTGCCGCTCGCCGGCCTGCCGGTCGTCAAGGACTTTCCGCCCGTCGTGGTACGCCATCCTGGCGCTGACGCTCACCTACGGCGCCTATGTCGCCGAGGTCTACCGCGCCGGCATCGAGAGCATCCACTGGAGCCAGATGGCGGCGGCCCGCTCGCTCGGCCTGTCCTTCTTCCAGACGCTGCGCTTCGTCATCGTGCCGCAGGCGGTGAGGCGCATCATCCCGCCGCTCCTGAACGACTTCATCGGGCTGCAGAAGGACACCGCCCTGGTCAACGTCATCGGCGTGATCGACGCCTTCAATCAGGCGAAGATCGTCGCCAGCAACTATTTCAGCCTGTCGCCGGTGACCACGGTCGCGTTCCTCTTCGTGGTGATCACGATCCCGCAGGCGCGCTTCGTCGACTACCTGATCGAGCGCGACCGGCGGCGCATGCGCGCGAGCGGCTGAGGACGCGCTGGGAAATCGGCCATGTCGCTGTTCGAAGCCCGCAACGTGGTCAAGAGCTTCGCCAGCTTCGAGGTGCTGAAGGGCCTCGACCTCGTCGTCGAAGAGCATCAGGCCGTCTGCCTGATCGGCCCCTCGGGCTGCGGCAAATCGACCTTGCTGCGCTGCATCAACGGGCTCGAGGAGATCAACGGCGGCGAGATCCGCCTGCACGGCGACCGGGTGACCGGGCCGGGGGTCGACCTCAACGCGCTCCGGCGCGACGTCGGCATCGTGTTCCAGAGTTTCAACCTGTTCCCGCACATGACGGTGCTGGCGAACGTCACGCTGGCGCCGATCCAGGTCCTGCGGCTGAGGCGCGATGAGGCCGAGGCGCGCGCCATGGCCCTGCTGAAACGCATCGGGCTGGAGCACAAGGCGAGCGACTATCCGGACCGGCTTTCGGGCGGCCAGCAGCAGCGGGTCGCGATCGTCCGCGCGCTCGCCATGGAGCCGATGCTCCTCCTGCTCGACGAGATCACCTCGGCGCTCGACCCCGAGCTCGTCTCCGAGGTTCTGAACATCGTGCGCGACCTCGCCCGCGAGGGCATGACCATGCTGCTCGCGACCCACGAGATGGGCTTCGCGCGCGAGGTCGCGAGCAAGGTCTGCTTCCTCTACGGCGGCGTCGTGCACGAGGAAGGCCCGCCCGAGCAGATCTTCGGCGACCCAAAGGAGGAGCGCACCCGCGCCTTCCTGAAGCGCATCATCGAGGCGGGGCGCTTGTAAAAAAGAAGGCCTAGCAAAGTCGCGAGGGAGTCGACGGCTTCTGTTGCCCTGCCTAGCAATCGGGGCGATCGAGCAGGTCGAGCCGTTCCAGGGTCGCAGCGAGCTGAAAGTCGCCGTAGTCGAGGATCAGATCGCGCAGCACGCCCTTTTCGGTCAGGAGGAAGCTCGCCTCGAACTCCGGCGTCTCCGCCCGGTGCTCGAGGTTGTAATAGGCCATGCTGACCGGCCAGGCGCGCCCGTCGCCGTCGTTGGCGGGCCCGCCCGCCAGAGGCTCGATCTGCTTGGGCTGACCGATCACCGAGCTGATCTGGGTGAGGGCATCAAAGCCCCAGCCGTCGAACACCTCGTGGCTGAGGAAGCGCGCACCCTGGTCCGCACCGGCCAGAATTCGCCGCATATGCTCGGTCGGAAAGATCGTTCCCGGCGGCAGCTTGACATCGCGCTCGCTCGGCGCCGAGAATTTGGCGACCCCGCTGCCGTCAGGCTGCAGGTGCGCCTCGCCCCGATATTCCTCCTGCATCCCTTCGTCGTTGTAGCTGCGGATCGTGTACTGCAGCTGCGAGCCGTCAGTCGATTCCCAGCTGCTGAAGCGCACATCATGGCTGAACCCGCCGCCGTCCTCGGTCGTGGCGGCGAAGGCGAGCCGCTGGCGCGACAGCCAGCCATCGCAGGCAAGGCGCCACTCGATGACCAGGGCGCCCTGTACGTCGACCAGGTTGCTGGTGCCTTGCCTGCCGTGCAGATCCAGGCGGTAGGCAGCGACATGGGGTGCTAGCGCGGCCGCGGCGGCGACGGGCGCTGTCAGAACCCCGAGGCCGAGGAGCGCGAAGGTCCAGGCTTTGACCATGATGGCGATGTGTGTCCTCCTCATCCCGTGCATGGTGGCACGACGTGCCTGCACCGGCCAGGAAATACCGATCCGCCGGTTTCGCCGTAACTGCCGTGATGCTCTGGGCGTCCTCGACGCTGATCTGGACCGTCTCGGTGCCCGGGGGCCGCCGCGCGCCCGACGTCGGTAACTAACCAGCCGGCGCGGCCGGCGCGGGCTGCTGCAACGTGATGCCGTGGATGCCGCCGCCGCCCAAGACCAGATCGCGTGCCTCGATCTGCACCACCCGGCGCTCCGGAAAGGCGGCCGCGATCGCCTTGTAGGCCGGGTTGTCCATGGCATCGTTGAACATCGGCATGATCACGGCGCCGTTCGCGAGATAGACATTGACGTAAGATGCCGGGACACGGCGTCCGTCGTCGCGAAATTTGGCCGCCGGCTGCTCGATCTCGACCACCTCGAGCTCACGGCCGCTCGCGTCGCGCTCGGCCCGGAGCCGGGCCAGATTGTCCTGCAGGATGGCGTAGTTGACGTCGTCGGTGGCACGGGTGCTCAGGGCCAGCACCACGCCCGGGCGGGCAAAGCAGGCCAGGTTGTCGACATGCCCGCCGGTCGGATCGCCGACCAGACCCTGCTCGAGCCAGATCACCTTGCTCACGCCGAGATGATCGGCGAGCGCCGCCTCCGCCGCGGCGCGCTCGAGGCCCGGATTGCGTTTCGGATCGAGCACCGAAACGGCGCAGACCAGGCAGGTGCCCTCGCCGTCGACGTGCAGACCGCTGCCCTCGAACACGAGGGGCACCCCGAAGCGCGGGATCTGCAGGCGCTCGCAGATCGCCTGAGCGAGGCGGGCGTCGTTCGCGTACGCTGGCGATGCCCCGCCATAGCCGTCGAAGCGCCAGTCGATGCCCGCGAGCCGGCCGCTCGGGTCGCCGACGAAGGTCGGCCCGGTGTCGCGAAGCCAGGAGTTGTCGTGGTCGAGCGGCAGGATTGAGATCCCCTGGCCACACTGGAGCGAGGCCTCGGCGGTCAGGTCGGGCCGCGCGATCATGGTCACCGGCTCGAACTGCGCGATCGCCTGCGCGATCTCGACATAGGCCTGGCGGGCCGCCGGCATGTGCTCGCCCCAGAGCTCCGGCCGGCAGGGCCAAGCCATCCAGCAGCGCTCGTGCGGCGCCCACTCGGGCGGCATCACGAAGCCCTGGTCGCGCGGCGTGGTCACTCGCTGCGGCCTCCATCCCCGGTCCCCGGCGCTACAGTACCGGCGCCCGGCGGCGACGCGCAAGCATGCACTCGACCGCGCGGGGCGACTACCCGAGCGCGGCGATCGAGACGCAGCAGCACGCGTTGCGGCAACGCGCAGCATCGTGCTTTGCCTCTGGCCCGCGGCCGGCCGGCCGGTTATCGTCGGGCGTGAGCCCCTTCCAAGCGAGGAGAGCCTGGTGACCAGCGCGATCGAGCAGAGGCTGGCGGCGCGGGGACTCGAGCTGCCTGACGCGCCCGCGCCCGCCGCCAACTATGTGCCTTACGCGATCAGCGGCAAGCTGCTCTTCGTGGCCGGCCAAGTGCCATTCCGCGAGGGCCAGGTTGCGGTCCGCGGTCGGCTCGGCGACGGGGTCAGCCTCGAGCGGGGCCAGGAGGCGGCGCGGCTCTGCGCCCTCAATCTGCTCGCTCAGGCCAGGGCCGCCTGCGGCGGCGATCTGGGCAGGCTCGCGCGCTGCCTGAAGCTCGGCGGTTTCGTCAGCTGCACGGCCGAGTTCACCGATCATGCTAAGGTCGTCAACGGCGCCTCCGATCTGATGGTCGAGGCGATGGGCGAGGCCGGGCGACATGCACGTTTTGCAGTCGGCTGTGCGAGCTTGCCGCTCAATGCTGCGGTCGAGGTCGAGGCGATCTTTGAGCTCGCCTGAGCCGCGCGGCGCGACGGTCGGGGACGAGCTCGAGGTCAAGCTGGTCCAGGGCATCGCGGGGTTCGATCCGGCCAGCTGGAACGCCTGCGTCGGCGCCGATCAGCCCTGCCTCAGCCACGCCTTCCTCCTGGCGCTCGAGGAGAGTGGCTCGGCCTGTCGGGAGACCGGCTGGCTGCCGGTGCATCTCGCCCTCGAGGCGGGCGGGCGGCTGCTCGGCTGCGCACCGATGTATCTGAAGAGCCACTCCTACGGCGAGTACGTGTTCGACTGGGGCTGGGCGAACGCCTACGAGCGCGCCGGCGGCACCTACTATCCGAAACTCCAGGTCGCCGTGCCGTTCACGCCGGTGCCGGGGCCGCGGCTGCTGACCCGCCCGGGCGCGGGCGATGAGGTGCGGGGTGTGCTCGCGCGCGGCCTGATCGGCGCCGCCGAGCAGCTCGGCGTCTCCTCGCTGCACGTCACCTTCTGCCCCGAGGCGGAGCGCCGCTGCCTCGCCGCCGCCGGCCTGCTCGAGCGTCAGGGTGTCCAGTATCACTGGCGCAACCGCGGCTATCGGAGCTTCGACGACTTCCTCGGCGCGCTCAAGAGCAGCCGGCGCAAGACGATCCGCAAGGAGCGCGCGCGGGTCGCCGAACAGGGCCTGAACCTCGAGGTTCTGACCGGGGCCGCCCTCACGCCTGCGATCTGGGATCAGTTCTATCCGTTCTACCGCGCGACCGTGGACAAGCGCTGGGGCGGCGCCTATCTGCGCAAGCGCTTCTTCTACCGGCTGGGCGAGACCATGCCCGAGCAGGTGGTTCTTGTCATGGCCCGCCACGGCGGGCGCTACGTCGCCGGCGCCCTCAATCTCCTAGGCGCCGAGACCCTCTACGGCCGCGTCTGGGGCTGCCGGCGGGAATTCGAATTCCTGCACTTCGAGGCCTGCTACTATCAGGCGATCGAGTTCGCGATCACTCGCGGCCTCGCGCGGGTCGAGGCCGGTGCGCAGGGGCCGCACAAGCTGCAGCGGGGTTACGAGCCCGTGCCGACCTACAGCGCGCACTGGATCCGCGATCCCGGCTTCCGCGCTGCCGTCGAGCGCTTTCTGAGGGAGGAACGCTGCGAGATGGGTGCCGACCTGGAGCGCCTGCGCGCCATGCTGCCCTACCGCCAGACTTCCTAGGACACGCTGTCGCGGGGGGTTCCAAACCCTGGTCGATCATGCCCGCGGCGCGGATTCCCACGGTCGCATGGACCACTCTGATACAGTGGCGGTCAATGGTTGACGAAAGGTTGACAAAACGGCGCTGGATTTGCTTCGGGCAGGCGGAATAGCGCTGCAAACGACAGTCAAGACTGTCACCTATGATCAAACAGTCACGCATCGCGACGGAGCAATAGTAAGCATCCATTGCAAGTCTCCGCGCCTGTCCGATCAAGGCATGATCTTGTCGCGGTTCCTCCACCTCCCATCCTGGCCACGTTCAACAGACGTGCGGAGTGAATTGGGCAGTACCGGCGGATCGGGGGGCCGGACGGCTGCGGTATGAGTCATACTTGACAGCCTGCCGAGGTGGTTTAGCCAGGACGCGAACTCCTGGCTGGAACTGGCTCGGGGCGCTTCCGATCTGCCGAAATCGGGCCGGTTCGTCTGGGGCGGTGCGATCATGAAAAAATGTTCAGTTGCATCGACGGCCGGCCTGCGCCATTCCGACACCGCGCGGTGACAGGCTGGCGCATTGCGGGCCGCGCGGCGTGGGAGCGGCGTTGGGCAGGAAAGTGGATGGGGCGATGGACAGGCTGCTGGCGATCGAAGGGCTGAGCAAGCGCTTCGGGCCGATCGTCGCGGTCGACGGCGTCGATTTCACCGTTGAGCGCGGCGAGGTGCTCGGTTTTCTGGGGCCGAACGGCGCCGGCAAATCGACCACCATGCGCATGATCACCGGCTATCTGCCGCCCGATCACGGCCGGATCGAGGTCTGCGGCATCGACCTCGCGAGCGATCCGATCGAGGTTCGCCGGCGGATCGGCTATCTGCCCGAGGGGGCGCCTGCCTACGGCGATATGACGCCCACGAGCCTGCTCGCTTTCGTCGCCGAGCTGCGCCGCTACGCCGGCGCCGAGAAGCGCCAGCGGGTCGAGGCGGTAGTCGAGCGGCTCGAGCTGCAATCGGTCATGCACCAGCCGATCGAGACCCTCTCCAAGGGCTTCAAGCGGCGGGTCGGCCTCGCGATCGCCCTCCTCCACGACCCCGAGGTCCTGATCCTCGACGAGCCGACCGACGGCCTCGACCCCAACCAGAAGCACCACGTCCGTGCACTGCTCGCCGACATGGCCAAGGACAAGGCGATCATCATCTCGACCCACATCCTGGAGGAGGTCGACGCGCTCTGCACCCGGGCGATCGTGATCGCCCGCGGACGTATCGTCGCCGACGCCAAGCCCACCGAGCTCGAGGCACGCTCGAGCTACCACAACGCGGTGACGCTGCGCCTGCCGGCCGATCAGATGGCGCCGGCCGAGGCGGTGGTCGCCCGGGTCGAGGGCGTGGTTCGGGTCGAGGCGAGCGATCTCGGCGGCGGCCTCGGCCAGCTGCTCGCCTTCCCGCGCGAGCGGGCCGAGATCCTCGATCCGGTCTGCCGGGCGATCGAGCGGGCCGGCCTCGGGCTCAACGAGGTCTACGTCGATCGCGGCCGCCTCGATGAGGTGTTCCGCCAGCTGACCCAGGCGGCCTGAGGAGGGGGCGCGTGATGCATGCCATCCTGACCATCGGCCGGCGTGAGCTCGTGGCCTATTTCGCCTCGCCTCTAGCCTACGTCTTCATCATCATCTTCCTGACGCTTGCCGGCGGGCTGACCTTCTACGTCGGCGCCTGGCTCGATCGCGGCCAGGCCGATCTGCAGGCGTTCTTCAGCTGGCACCCCTGGCTCTATCTGTTCCTGGTCCCGGCGGTCGGCATGCGGCTCTGGGCCGAGGAGCGCAAGACCGGCACGGTCGAGTTCCTGATGACCCAGCCGGTGACCACGCTCCAGGCGGTGCTCGGCAAGTTCCTCGCCGCCTGGCTGTTCATCGGCATCGCGCTGATTCTGACCTTTCCGATCTGGCTGACCGTCAACTACCTCGGCCATCCGGACAACGGGGTGATTCTCACCGGCTACATCGGCAGCTGGCTGATGGCGGGCGGGCTGCTCGCGATCAGTGCGGCGGTCTCGGCGCTGACCAAGAACCAGGTCATCGCCTTCGTGCTCGCCGCCGCGATCTGCTTTCTGTTCATGATGAGCGGGCTCGAGCTCGTGCAGGCCTTCTTCCGGGGCTGGGCGCCGGAGTTCCTGGTCCACACGATCGCGAGCCTGAGCGTGCTGACCAGCTTCGAGAACATCTCGCAGGGCGTGATCGATCTGCGCGACGTCGTGATGTTCGGCTCCCTGATCGTGCTCAGCCTGTTCATCAACGTCACCCTGGTCGAACTGAAGAAGGGCAGCTGAGCCATGTGGGACAAGCTCGCGCGCCTCGATCGCAACCGGCTCGGCCTGATCGGCATCGGCCTGGCGGTGATCCTCTTCCTCGCGATCAACGTGCTGGCGGATGGCCTCATGACCTCGAGCCGCCTTGATCTGACCGCGGATCGGCTGTTCACCCTGTCGGATGGCACCAAGCAGCTGCTCGCCTCGATCGACGAGCCGGTCGATCTGCGCCTCTACTACTCGAAGGAGCTCGACGGCGTCGGGCCGTATTTCAGCAACCATGCGCGCCGGGTCGAGGAGCTGCTCGCCGCCTATCAGCGGCTCTCGGGCGGCAAGGTGCGCATCGAGCGGCTGGATCCCGAGCCGTTCTCGCCGGAGGAGGATCTGGCCGTGGCCGAGGGGCTCCAGGGCCTGCCGATTCGCGACGACGGCACGCTCGCCTATTTCGGTGTCTCGGGGCGCAACTCGACCGACGACCACCAGGTGATCAGCTATCTGGCCCCCGAGCGGGCGAACTTCCTCGAGTATGATCTGACCCGCATGGTCTACGATCTGGCCCATCCCGAGAAGCCGGTGGTCGCGGTGCTCGGCGACCTGCCGCTGATGGGCAGCCAGTTCAACCAGTACCAGCCCTGGAAGGTGCTGGAGAGCATGTACCAGTTCTTCGACGTCCGCTTTCTCGGCGGCAAGCAGGCCAAGATCGCCGACGACGTCAAGGTGCTGATGCTGGTGCAGCCGGAGACCCTCGACCAGGCGACCCTCTACGCGATCGATCAGTTCGTCATGCGCGGCGGCCGCGTGCTCGCCTTCGTCGACCCGCTCTCCGAGGTCATGGCCGCGGGCATGAACCCCATGGCCGGTCCAGGGGGCGACGCGGTCAAGGCGCTGGAGCCTCTGCTCGCGGCCTGGGGCGTCGAGATCTCCGACGCGAAGGTGATCGGCGACCGGACCGCGGCGCAGCGGGTCACGGCCCGCATCGCCGGTCGTGAGATGGTCACTGACTATCTGCCCTGGCTGGCTCTCGGTCAGGACCAGTTCGCCAGCAACGATGTCGTCACGGGCGAGCTGAAGCGGCTCGACCTGAACTCGGTCGGTTCGATCCAGGCCCGCAAGGATGCCACCACGACGATCGAACCGCTGGTCGTCTCGAGCCCGCTCGCGATGCAGATCGATGTCGACAAGATCCGTACCGAGCCCGACCCGGCCAAGCTGCTGGCCGATTTCGTGCCGGCTGGCAAGCCGTTCACGCTCGCGGCACGGATCACCGGGCCAGTCAAGAGCGCCTTCCCCAAGGGTCCCCCCGAGGGCGTCAATAGCGAGGGCAAGCACCTCGCCGAGGCGAGCGCGCCGCTCAATCTGATCCTGGTCGCCGACAGCGACCTGCTGTCCGACGCGACCTGGGTCCGTTCGCAGGATCTGCTCGGTCAGTCGATCGCCATCCCAATCGCCAACAACGGCGACTTCGCGGTCAATGCGCTCGACAATCTCACCGGTAGTCAGGCACTGATCAGCCTGCGCGGCCGCGGCCTGACCGATCGCCCCTTCGAGGTCGTGCGCAACATGGAGCGCGTCGCCGAGGACAAGTTCCGCGCCAAGGAGGAGGAGCTCAAGTCCAAGCTCGACGAGACCCAGAAGAAGATCCGTTCGCTGCAGGACGAAGAGCAGCAGAGCGGGGTGATTCTGACCGCGGCGCAGCAGAACGAGATCGACAACTTCCGCGGCGAAATGATCAGGCTGCGGCAGGAGTTGCGTGGCGTGCAGCGCTCGCTGCGCGAGAACGTCGAGAGCCTGTCGACCTGGGTCAAGATCGTGAACATCTGGGCGGTGCCGGTGCTGATCGCCCTTGTTGCGATCGTCGTCGCCCTGGTCAGGCGGGCAAGGACCAGGCGCGGCGCCGCGACCGGTGACCTCGCTCACGACGCGGCCGGGAGGAGCTGAGCGATGACCCCCAAAGTCTTCCTCGGCCTGCTGGTGATCACCCTGATCACGTCCGTCGCTGCGGTGGCTACGGCGCTCCGCGAGCCGAGCGCGGCACCGGTGCACTACGGTGACCAGCCCGCCTTCCCGGCGCTGCGCGCGAACCCCGATGCGGTCGCCAAGGTGATGCTCACGACGCCCGATGGCACCTTCACCCTGGTGCGCGAGACCGGCGATCGGTGGGCGGCGCTGGAGCGCTTCGGCTACACGATCGACAGCGAGCGGGTGCGCAAGCTGATCGTGACCCTCGCCGACATGCGCCTGATCGAGGCCAAGACGCGGCTGCCGGAGCGCTACGGGCGAATCGAGGTCGAGGACGTCGGCAGCAAGGACGCCAAATCGCGCCTCCTGCGCCTGGAGAGCGCCGATGGCAAGGTGCTGGCCGAGGCGATCCTCGGCAAGGAGCAGCACCGGCTGACCGGCAGCCAGCCCTCGGGCACCTATCTGCGCCGTCCCGGCGAGGCGCAGAGCTGGCTGGCGAGCGGCGGCGTCGAGATCGATCCGAAGGTCGTCGACTGGCTCCAGACGGAGGTCGTCGATCTGGCTCCCGATCGAATTCGCCGGATCGAGATCCAGCCGGCCTCGGGCGCCGGCTACGCGGCGGCGCGCGATGCCGAGGGGGCGCCGTTACATCTCCTCGATGTCGCCTCGGACGAAACCCCGAAGAAGGACACCGAGCTCGCCCGGCTCGCTTCGGCCTTCTCCGATATCCGACTGGAGGACGTCAAGCCGAGGAGCGATCTGAAGTGGCCGGCCGCGCACCATACGGCGAAGGCCACCACCTTCGATGGCGTCGAGGTAACGGCGCAGCTCGCCGAGATCGACGGCGACCATTGGGCGATCTTCGACGCCCGTGACGTCGAAGCGGCGGCCCCTGCCAATGCTGCCCAGAAGCCCGCCGAAGCGGTGGCCCCAGCCAATGCCGGCCAGCAGCCCGCGGACACCGCGACGGCGAGCGATAGCGGGGCCGCGGCGAAGGCAGCGTCGACGAATGCCGGCTCGACCAGCCCGGGCGACAAGGCCGAGGCCAAGAGCGCGTCTGAGACGCCGCCCAAGCCGACCGCGGCCGAGATCAATCAGCAGGTCAGCCGATGGGCCTACAAGGTATCGGGCTCGGTGTTCAGTCGGCTGACCGCACCGCGCAGCGAGTGGCTGAAGAACGCCGGGACGTCGTGATCGCCGGCGCGGCCAGGGCCACCCCCTCCGATTGTCCTGTCTGCCGGCCGTGCAGTCGATTTGCTCAGCCGATCAGCCATTTCGCACCAGCAAAGATCAGCGCCCAGAGCACAAGGCTCGCCCCGGTCACGAAGACCGCCGCGCGCGGCACCGACCAACGCGCGCCGTCCGCCCGGCGAACCGTCTGCAGCGCGGCGAAGGGAGCGGTTTTGGTGCTCCGAGCCATGACAACCCTCCAGGTCGTGATGCCGAGGAGGGTCGCCCAGTGCGATTAATGAATGGTTAACATCGCTATCGTTAGTTGAGGCGATCAGCCTCCGCTCACCACCATGCGGCGCCGGAGCGCCACCGCCGGATCGGCCTCGTTGAGGGCGACATCGGCCAGGCTCAGGCACGCCCCCACGGCGACCGGACGAACCAGCCTGACGCCATGGGCGAGCCCGATCGGCAGGCCATCCTCCGCGCGCGCGGCCGCCGCCGGCATCAAGCGGCCCCAGACGGTCTCGCCTCCCTCGCCGTCGAGTAGCTCGCCGACCGCGAGATCGCGCTTGGCGGTTGCGATCACGTCCGCGCGAAAGGCCTGCGGGCAGCCGGTCGGCTCCCCGCGCAGCGCTGCCGAGGCGATGCTGATCCCGAGCTCGAGCCCGATCAGGTGCACCGGTCGCCAGAGCGACGCGATCCGCCCGGACGGGTCGACCGTCAGGCCGTACTGGCGAAAGCAGGCCGCGGCATACTCGCCCGGCGCCCGGAAGGTGACGTAGACGCCCTGGCGCAGATCGCCGTGGACGTGGCGGCCGTCGCGCTCGAGATCGGAGATCACTTCGACGGTACCCTCACGCTCGAGTTGGCCGCCGATGCTGGCCGGGCGCAACACCCGCGCCAGGTCGTGCGTGCCGCAAGGGAAGAAGGAGAGGCCGCGGCTCGGCGGCTCGAGGCCGGTCGCGTTGGCGACCGCCGCCATCTCGATCGCCGACTTGGTGCCGTCGACGAAGCTGTTGAACATCTTCGAGTTCATGCCGGCGGCGGCGGCCTCGGCGGCGGTGATGCCGAAGTTGTCCCACACCGTCGCCGGCGTCGACTGATGGAAATGCGGCAGATAGCGCGTGCCCTTGCCGGCGCAGACCACCGGGAAACCCGACGCACGCGCCCAGTCGACCAGCTCGCAGATCAGCGCCGGCTGATCGCCGTAGGCGAGGCTGTAGACCAGGCCGGCCTTCCGCGCCCGCTCGGCGAGCACCGGCCCGACCAGAACGTCGGTCTCGACGTTGACCATCACCAGGTGGCGCCCGTGATCGATCGCGGCCAGGGCATGGCGCAGCCCGGCGCGCGGATCGCCGGTCGCCTCGACCAGGACGTCGAGCCCGGGGGCCGCGATCAGGGCCAGCGCATCGTCGCCGACATGGGTCCGCCCGCTGCTCAGGGCCGCGGCGAAATCGGGTGCCTCCAGCTGCTCGTCCGGCCAGCCGGCGCCGCGCATGAAGTCGCGCGCCCGGGCCGGCTGCAGATCGGCGACGCCCAGCACCTGCAGGCCCGGCGTCAGTCTCGCCTGGGCGAGGAACATCGTGCCGAACTTGCCGACCCCGATCAGGCCGACCCGAACCGGCTCGCCGGCATCGGCCCGCCGGGCCAGGAGACGATACAGATTCATGGCTGCCCTCCCGATCCGTGGCCCGCGGGCGCGACCAGTCCCCGGGGAAAAATCGCTTCGCGCACGATAGTCGGAACTCGGAGCGGTCGAAAGCGCGACCAGGCGCGCCGCCGCCGATCGAGGCAAAGGTTCAACTTGGAGGCGAAAGAAGAAAGGAGGCCAAAGGCCTCCCCAGCGAGTGATGCTCTAAGAGCGGTGCCGCTTACGGCTTATCTGTGAGGTAGTATCTACCCGGTTTTCCACAGGTTGTGCAAGAGACTTTTCGGTTGAAAGATTACAAGTTTCTTTCAACCATTAATTTCTTGATTTCGGCGATCGCTTTGGCCGGATTCAGGCCCTTCGGGCAGGTATTGGCGCAATTCATGATCGTGTGGCAGCGATACAGGCGAAACGGATCCTCGAGCGCGTCGAGACGCTCGCCCGCATGCTCATCGCGCGAGTTGGCAAGCCAGCGGTACGCCTGAAGCAGGATCGCGGGGCCGAGGAACCGCTCGCTGTTCCACCAATAGCTCGGGCAGGCGGTCGAGCAGCAGGCGCAGAGAACGCACTCCCAAAGACCGTCCAGCGCGGCGCGGTCGTGCGGATCCTGGCGCCGCTCGCGCTCGGGCGGGGCCGAGACCGTCTGCAGCCACGGCTGAATCGATTCGTACTGCGCCCAGAACTGTGAGAAGTCGGTCACCAGGTCCTTGATCACCGCCATGTGGGGCAGCGGATAGACCCGGACATCGCCCTCGATGTCCTCGATCGCCTTGGTGCAGGCGAGCGTGTTGTGGCCGTCGATGTTCATGGCGCACGAGCCGCACACGCCCTCGCGGCAGGAGCGGCGGAAGGTCAGGCCGCTGTCGGCCTCGGTCTTGATCTTGATCAGCGCGTCCAGGACCATCGGCGCACAGTCGTCGAGGTCGATCTCGAAGCTGTCGAGACGCGGGTTGCCGCCGCTTTCTGGCTCGTAGCGGTAGATCTTGAAGGTTTTGATCCGCGCCCCGGGCGCCCCCTTGTGGGTCCTCCCTTCCTGCACTCGGGAGTTCTTCGGCAGAGTGAACTCGGCCATGGCATGTCTCACGTTCGCGCCGACTGAGGTTGGTAGGCGAAAAAGACGGCGATCAATAGACCCGTTTCTGCGGCGGGATCGGCTCGACCTCGTTGGTCAGCGGCCGGGTGTGCACGGGCCGGTCGCCTAGCCGTGGCCGATGCTCGCCGTCGACCCAGCAGAGCGTGTGCTTGAGCCAGCTCTGGTCGTCGCGGTCGGGAAAATCCTCGCGGGCATGGGCGCCCCGGCTCTCGGTCCGATAGACCGCCGAATGCATGGTCGCGACCGCCTGGAGCATCAGGTTCTGCAATTCCAGCGCCTCGACCAGATCAGTGTTCCAGACCATCGAGCGGTCGCTGAGGCGCAGCTCGCTCAGGCTGTCCACGACCTCGGTGAGCTTCTGCGCGCCTTCATCCAGCACCTCGCCGGTCCGGAACACGCTTGCGTAGCCCTGCATGGTGCGCTGCATGTTGAGGCGGATCTCGCCGCTCGACACACTGCCCGCGGCGTGGCGGGTGCGATCGAGGCGCTCGACGGCGGCATCGCCGGCCGCCTTGGGCAACGGCTTCTGGGCGCCGCCCGCGGTGACGATCTTGGCGGCCCTGCCGGCCGCGGCGCGGCCAAACACGACGATGTCGAGCAGCGAGTTGCAGCCGAGCCGATTGGCGCCGTGCACCGAGACGCTGGCCGCTTCGCCGATCGCCATCAGCCCGGGCACGATCGCATCGGGATCGCCGTTTTTCGGGCACACCACCTCGGCGTGGTGGTTGGCCGGGATGCCGCCCATGTTGTAGTGGCAGGTCGGCACCACCGGGATCGGCTCGCGGGTCAGATCGACCCCGGCGAAGATCTTGGCGGTCTCGGAAATCCCGGGCAGGCGCAGATGCAGCATCTCGGGGTCGAGGTGCTCGAGGTGGAGGTCGATGTAGTCCTTGCGAGGGCCGCAGCCGCGGCCCTCACGCAGCTCGATGGTCATGGCGCGCGAGACCACGTCGCGCGAGGCGAGATCCTTGGCCGTCGGCGCGTAGCGTTCCATAAACCGCTCGCCGTCGGAATTCGTCAGATAGCCGCCCTCACCGCGGGCACCCTCAGTGATCAGGCAGCCGGCGCCGTAAATCCCGGTCGGGTGGAACTGCACGAACTCCATGTCCTGCAGCGGCAGACCGGCGCGCAGTACCATGGCGTTGCCATCGCCCGTGCAGGTGTGCGCCGAGGTGCAGGAGAAATACACCCGCCCATAGCCGCCGGTGGCGAGTGCGGTGAGCTGCGCCTTGAACCGGTGCAGCGTGCCATTCTCGAGGCAGAGCGCGATCACCCCGCGGCAGGCGCCGTCATCGTCCATGATCAGGTCGAGCGCGAAGTATTCGTTGAAGAACTCGGCCTTGTGCTTGAGCGCCTGCTGATAGAGCGTGTGCAGAAGCGCATGGCCAGTCCGATCGGCCGCGGCACAGGCCCGGTGGACCGGCGGACCGGCGCCGAAGTTGGCCATGTGGCCGCCGAACGGCCGCTGATAGATCTGGCCCTCGGGCGTGCGCGAGAATGGCAGGCCGTAGTGCTCGAGCTCAAGCACCGCCGGGACCGCCTCGCGGCACATGTACTCGATCGCGTCCTGATCGCCGAGCCAGTCGGCCCCCTTGACCGTGTCGTACATGTGCCAGCGCCAGTCATCCTCGGCGATGTTGCCGAGCGCCGCGGCCACGCCGCCCTGCGCGGCCACCGTGTGGCTGCGGGTCGGATAGACCTTGGAGATGCAGGCGGTCCGGAGACCGGCCTCGACCATGCCGACCGCGGCGCGCAGCCCGGAGCCGCCGGCGCCCAGCACCAGGCAGTCGAACTCGTGATCGATGATCGGGTAGGCCTTGGCCATGACGTCAGCTTCCGATTGAGACCTTCAAGACCGCAACGATGCAGGCCACGGCAAGCGCAAAGACGCCCAGCGGGATCGCCACCAGAGCCGCGACCTTGGCCCCCTCGTGATGGACGTAGTCCTCGACCACCACCTGCAGGCCGAGACGCGCGTGGTAGAAGGTCGAGATGATCAGCAGGATCATGAGGCTGGCCGATACGGGCGAGGCGAGCCAGGTCCGCACTTGCTGGTAGCCGGCGCCGGCCAGCGCCATGGCACTGAAGACGAACCAGAGCACCAGAAAGACGTTCGCGATCGCGGTCAGACGCTGGTGCATCCAGTGGCCGACGCCCGCGTGCGCCGCGCCGAGCCCGCGCACTCGGCCGATCGGGGACTGCAGGGCCATGACGTCCGTCTCCTCAGCCGGCGATCGCGATCACGAGCCAGGTCAGGACGGTCATGATGCCGGCGAACGCCAGCACCGCGATCCCCGAGCGGGCCGCGATCTCGATGTCGAAGCCATAGCCGAAGTCCCAGACCAGGTGCCGGACGCCGTTGCCCAGATGATAGAACAGGACGAAGGTGTAGAGGAACAGAACCAGCACGCCGATCCAGGAGTGCATCACCGCCTGCACGGTGGCGAAGGCCTCGGGTCCGCTGGCGAGCGCCACAAGCCACCAGGTGAACAGGATCAGGCCGAGCGCGAGGCCGATGCCGCTCAGCCGGTGGCCGATCGAGAGCGCCATCGTCAGATACCAGCGGTAGATCTGCAGATGCGGCGACAGGGGCCGCTCGGATCGGGCCATGACGCTCTCCAGCCGCCTGCCCCGGCCAGGCGGGATTTCGCAGTCGCACAAGAGCATAGTCAGGGCCAGGGCCGAGTCAACGCCGCCGCCCGCGGCGGGCCGCCGTGTTCGAACTCGCCAGGACGCCGGTCACTCCGAGTTGCCGAGCAGGCGGTTGTAGATCCAAGCGCCGAGCGCGAAGAAGACGAAGCCGACCACGAAGCCCCAGACCGCCCCGATCAGCGCGCCGGCGAGCGTCGGCCCGAAGCCGACATAGAAGCCGCCGATCATCTCCGCCATCGCCGCGCCCCAGCCCGACAGGGCGGCGATCAGCCCGTAGAGAAAGAACACCACCGCGTAGACGATGCCGAAGGCGATCCCGAACTTCACGACGGCGATCTTCATGCTTCGGACCTCGTTCTGGCTCTTGCCGGCGTGCCCCGTTGGAGCGCTTCGCGTTCGCATCGAGGCGAACCGCGCGGCGTAGCGGACCGCAGGGCAAAAGACGCCGCAAAGGGCCGACGGAACGGCGTACGCACGCGGCGTCGAGGGCCAGAGCTCAGCGCGGCAGGATGCCCCAGTAGTCGAAGTCGAGCACGACCTCGGGCAGGTACTGGCCGTCGCCGTCTTTGTACGGAAAGTCGTGGCACGGCCGGTCCTTGGTCGCGACCAGGCGCAGGCGGAGCGCACCCAGATCCGGGTGCCCCGCGATGTCGGCGCGATCGAGCACCTCGGACCAGGCGTAGACCGTGTCGCCGGCGAACACCGGATTGGCGTGGCTGCCGCCGTTGATCGCGACCACGTGCAGGACGTTGCCGAGGCCGTTGAACGAGAGCGCGCGGGCGATGCTGAGGACGTGGCCGCCATAGACGATGCAGCGGCCGAAGCGCCCCTCACGCTCGCGATGGGCGTTGAAATGGACCCCGGCGGTGTTCTGATAGAGCCGGGTCGCGAGCCGGTGCTCGGCTTCGTCGACACTCATGCCGTCGACGTGGTCGATTCGCTCACCGGTGCGGTAACTGTCGTAGCGCTCCATCGAACCGGACAAGACGCGGTCGAAGTGTCGCGGCCGGAGACCGGGCGGCACCGAGATCAGCTCCGGCGGTACGTGATCGGGCAATTCGGGCACGAGCGGGTCTGGCGCCGGACTGTCCGGATCACGCTTTTTGACCAGCACCCAGCGCACGAACTCGAGCACCTGGCGGCCATCGTCCTTGATGGCGCGGCTGCGTACCCAGACCGTACCGGTCGTCCGCTTGGAGCTTTCCTTGAGCCCGATGACCTCCGAGATCGCGACCACGGTGTCGCCCGGATAGAGGAGCGCCCCGAAGCGGCCGTCGGCGTAGCCGAGATTGGCAACGGCATTGCGCGAGATGTCGGGCACCGTCCGCCCGAACACGAGGTGGAAGGTCAGCAGATCCTCGAGCGGCGGCCGCGGCAGCCCGGCCATGCGGGCGAGCGTCTCCGAGCAGTGAATGCCGAAGCGCGAGCCGGTCAGCGCCAGATACAGAGCGGCATCGCCGGCAGTGACGGTCCGTGGCGTGGCGTGATGGATCTCCTGCCCGATCTGGAAGTCCTCGAAGAAGTTGCCGGCTACGGTCTTGCTCATCGCGGATCCCGGTCCTGCTGGATGGTGATCGGTGGTTGGTCGCCGCGCCTGCCGCGGTTCCTCTCGCCTATCCGTAGCTCACGGCAGCCCTCGGAAGCAACGCGATCGCAGTTTCAACTTTTGAGCGACCATGCGCCCTCTGGACAGCGGTCGAGGCTGTGTGTAAAGGCCGATTAACAACATGCTCGTTGCGTACGAACAGCGAGCCTGGCTTGACCTATGGAGCGCCGGCGGCCGGAAAGACAATCGCATGAATCCAGCTCCACACGGGTCTTGCCTCAGCCGCTGCACGCTCGCGCTGCTCGTGGCCCTGGCCGGGACGCTCTCAGGGCATGGCCCGGCGCAGGCCGCCGAGGGATCGCTCAGCATCGAACTGAACAAGCTCGAGGATACCAAGCAAGGCTGCCGCTCGATCTTCGTCTTCGACAATCAGACCGGACATGAGCTGGACCGCTTCCGGATCGATCTGATCCTGTTCGACCCGGCGGGCGTTTATACCAAGCAGTTGCTGTTGGATCTCGCCCCGCTCTATCAGGACAAGAAGACGGTCGCCTCGTTCCTGCTCGACGACGCGCCGTGCGCAAAAATCGGCAGCATCCTGGTCAACGACGTGCCGTGGTGCGAAGACGCTGCCGGCGACAAGATCGACTGCGTGAAGCTGCTCCAGGTCCACTCCCGAAGCGCCATCCCTCTGCAGAAGTAAGAGCCTCGGCGGGGGCCGCCGGGACACGGGGCAGAGCGCTCCTAACCGCCCATCGCCGCGATGGCTTCGGCCAGTGCAACCTGGCGCTTGGCCTCGAGCACGTGCAGGTTTTCGATCAGCCGGCCGTCGACCACGACCACCCCCTTGTCGTGGCGCACGGCCTCCTCGTGGGCCTCGATGATCCGGCGGGCGCGCGCGAGCTCCGCCTCGCCCGGCGCGAAGGCCTGGTTCGCCGGGCCGATCTGCTTCGGGTGGATCAAGGTCTTGCCATCGAAGCCGAGCTCGGCGCCCTGCCGGCAGGCCGCGGCGAAACCCTCGTCGTCCTGGAGATCCAGATACACGCCGTCGAGAATCGCGAGCCCCGAGGCGCGCGCCGCCAACAGACAGAGCCCGAGCGCGGTCAGGAGCGGCAGGCGAAGCGGCGTGTGCGCCGCGTGCAGTTCCTGGGCGAGGTCGGAGGTCCCCACGACCAGGCAGGCGACCCGTCGGTCGGCCGCAGCGATCGCCTCGGCGTGCAGCATGCCGCGCGCGGTCTCCATCATGCACCAGAGCGGCAGGTCAGCGGGCGCCCCGGCTTGGTCGAGCACGGCCAGCGCCTGACGCACCATGTCGGCGCTCTCAACTTTGGGTATCAGTGCCGCGTCCGCCCCTGCGCTCGCGGCTGCCACGAGGTCGGAGTGACCCCAGGGCGTGGCCAGGCCGTTCACCCGGATGATCGTCTCGCGCCCGCTGTAGCCGCCGGCCCGAACCAGCGCAGAGACCTGATCGCGCGCGCCCGCCTTGGCCTCGGGCGCCACCGCATCCTCGAGGTCGAAGATCAGCCCGTCCGCGGGCAGGCTCTTCGCCTTCTCCAGCGCGCGCGGATTCGAGCCCGGCATGTAGAGCACGCTGCGGCGGGGGCGAATGCGAGAGGTCATCGACGCTTCCGATTGCTGCTCAAGCGGGGATCGGCTGGTCGATATAGCGTCAACGCTCGGTGAGCGGAACACCCCGCCCCGCTCAGGCGACCCATTCGGAGACGGGTGCCCGCGCCTCGTGCAGCGGCTGGGTCACGACGTCGATCAGGGTTGGCGCGTCGACCTTGAGGGCCGCCGCGACCGCCGGCCCGAGATCGGCCGGAGCCTCGACCCGCCAGGCTTTGACGCCATAGGCCTCGGCAATCCAGGCATGCTGGCCGGGCGTGAAATCGACCGAGAAGTAGCGACCATCGAAGCCGCTCCGCTGGCCGGCCTTGATCCAGCCGAAGCTGCCGTTCGCGATCACCACCATGGTGACCGGCAGGCCGAGCCGGAATGGTCTCCAGCTCGCCCAGACGCGAAGCCGAAGCTGCCATCGCCCATCGACCGCGACGCATTTGCATCCGGCCGGCCGATCTGCAGCGCCGACGACCGCCGGCAAGGCATAGCCGAGCGCACCATGCGCCCGGTTGCTGATGAAGTGGCGGCCCGGCTCGTGCGCAGCCGATAGTACGCCGAGAAATAGGGACAAGGCGTGCCGGCGTCGGCGACGATCACCGCATCGCGCGGCAGGAGCGCCTGCAGCGTGGCGACGATCCGCTCGGGCCGGATCGGCACCTCGTCTGATCGCGCCAGCGCCTCGAAGGCCTCGAACTTGTCGGCCTTGGCGCGCGGCGACCGCCCCGCGCCGCCCGAGGCCACGCGCGCGGCGGCGGCAGGTCGACGAAGCGCGCCACCTCGTCTTTCAGCGCCGCAAGCGCGAGCCTGGCATCGCCGATCAGCGCGACCTCGGTCGGATAGTTGGCGCCAATCGCCGCCGGATCGACATCGATGTGCACCACCCGGACCTTGCCCGGCATCGGATGGCGCCAGCGCTCCGTCGTGACCGAGCCCGCCCGGCAGCCGACGAACACGACGAGGTCCGCCTGATCGACGATCGTCCGGGCGGGCGGCGTGCCGCCGTTGCTGCCCACCACCCCGAGTGCCAGCGGATGGTCGTCCGCGATGCTACCCTGGCCGCTGATCGTGGTCGCAACCGGCGCTTCGAGCAGCTCGGCAAGCGCTTTGAGCTCGGCCTCCGCGCCGGCGATTACCGCTCCGCCACCGCAGATGAAGAGCGGGCTCTCGGCCGAGAGCGATGGCCCGAGCCGCCGCCACGATCGCAGCCGGCTCGGGCGCCGTTCGTCTCGCCGGATAGACCCCGAGTGTCGGGTCGCCGTAGACCTCGGCCTCGTCGACCGACGCACGCTGCACGTCGAACGGCAGGCCGATCTGGGCCGCGCCCGGCCGGCCCGTGGTCATGTGCCGGAAGGCGGCGCGCACGGTCCCGGGGATCTTCTCCGCCTGATCGATCACCCGGTTCCATTTGGTCAGCGGCCGGAACAGCGCTTCCTGGTCGAGCTCGGTGAGCACATAGCGGCCGCGCGCGCCGACCGCGATGTCGGTGGTCACGGCGAGCACCGGAATCGAGGATTCGTTCGGCCTCGACCACGCCCGGCAGGAGGTAGGTGGCGCCGCCCCCGCTCGGCCCCTCGCAGACGCCGACCTTGCCGCTCACGCGGGCATAGGCGTCGGCCATTAGGCGGCCGAGCGCTCGTCGCGCGTCAGGATGTGGGTGATGCCGTGATCCAGCCGGAAGAGCGCGTCGTACAGCGGCAGACTGGTGTCGCCGCAGAGGCCGAAGACATGCCTGACCCCGTGCCGCTGCAGCATGCGCACGAACGCCTCGGCACCCGAGAGCCGGTTCATCGCGGGTCCCCCGATCGTGCCGGAAAGCTAGCGCAGCGCGCCGGCATGGTGCAAACTCGCTGTCGGGGAGAGGCGCACATGAAACCTTCCGCGCAGGAGCTGCGCCGGAATAAGACACTCTGCACGCTGTTAATACAGATGACCGGTCGCTTGCCGGACGGCGCAGCGGGTTCGATGCCTGCCGTCGACTGTGGCTGGGTGAGCGACTTGAGCGCGTGTCCGAGGGTGGTTGCAGGAAGCAAAGGCCGCATGTCGAGCCGGCGAGCAGGTTGGTGGTTCAGCCTTTGCGCCCTGGCGCTCGCGCTCGCGGGAGCGGCGACGGCCCGTGCGGAGCCCATCCAGCTCGCGGCTTTGACGCCGAGCGGCGGCGACGTCGGCGGCGCGCCGCTGTCGAGCGAGCTCGATTGCCTGGCCTCCAATGTCTACTGGGAAGCCCGGGCAGAACCGCGTCTCGGGCAGATCGCCGTGGCCGCCGTGACCCTCAACCGGGTTGTCGATCCCGGGTTCCCAGACACGGTCTGCGGCGTGGTCCGCCAGGGCGAGGAGCGGGGCCGCGATCGCTGCCAGTTTTCGTGGTACTGCGACGGGTTCGACGATTGGCCCCGTAATCCCTCGGCCTGGCGGAGCGCGCTTCGGATCGCCCGTCTCGCTCTGGCCGGACGCCTGCCCGATCCTACACATGGCGCGCTCTGGTTCCACGCCGACAGCGTCCACCCGGACTGGCCCGAGCTGACGCCGATCATGAAGATCGGCAGCCACGTCTTCTATCGGCGCTGGTCAGTCATCGGGCAGCTCTTGCCGATCGCTCGCGCCGCTGGTCAACCGCCCGTGCCGACCCGCAAGCCCTCCCCGACCGGCCGCGGCATCCTGCTCGAGGCCGGCCTTGTCGCGCCCGGGCTCGACAGCATCCGGATCGACGGGGCGGCGCGGGCCGGCAGAGCCCCCTACGGCAGCGAGCTGACCATCGCAGCCGACGAGCCCGGCCTGATGATGATGCTCGCCGCGGCGAGCCCGCCGGATTTCCTGACGCTGGTCGATGAGCTGCGGCGCGGCGTCGATCGGGGCGCCATGCCCGGGCTCGACCTCCCGGTCGCGCCACAGCACGGCAAGATCATCGTGACCGGGCCCAGCCCGATCCGCGCGGCGCCGCGGCTCCAGCCGGTGCCGACGATGGCCAGAGAGGCCGGGCCGCCGCCCATCGTCCCAACCGAAGGCGTCCTGGCCGGGCTCGACCGTTACGCTCGTGCGCCTCATGAACACGGGCGTTGCGGTGCTGCTCGAGGAGGCGATCGGGGTCGGGCCGCTGCCGCGCGTACCGATGCCGCGCGTCTTCGGACCACAGGCCCGGGCCGGCTGATCGCTGGCGCGATCCTCCTAGGCGACCTCTGCCCGCTCGACGAACGGCTTGCCGCCCGCGGCGCGGATGGTCTCGTCCATCGCGTCGCCGAGCGTCGGCCGCGGCTGGTTGTAGAAGCACGCCGAGCGCCGGGGTCTTGGTGTCCATGGCCTGGGCCATTGCCGCCATCAGATTGGCCGGGTCGTGATCAGCCGGCAGATCGCGCACAGACGATGCCCAGATTCTGGTAGGTCATGCTGGTCTTGTCGAAGGTCACGCAAGGCGAGAGGATGTGCAGGTAGGAGAAGCCGCGGTGCGCCATCGCCTCGACGATCATGTCGGCCAGATGGTGCATGTGCCCGGCGTAGGCCTGGCCGACCCAGCTCGCCCCATAGGACAAGCAGCATCATCAGGGGATTGAGGGGCGCATCGCGGTTCTCGTACGGGCTGGTCTTGGTCTTGAAGCCCATCACCGAGGTCGGCGAGACCTGCCCCTTGGTCAGGCCGTAGATGCCGTTGTCGAACAGCAGATAGGTGATGTCGATGTTGCGCCGCGCGGCGTGCGGGATGTGGCCCGCGCCGATCGCGAAGCCGTCGCCGTCGCCGCCGATCGCGATCACGGTCAGCCGGTCGTTGGCGAGCTTGATGCCGGTCGCCACCGGCAGGGTGCGGCCATGCAGGGTGTGGAAGCCGTAGGTGTCCATGAAGAACGGAAAGCGCGAGGCGCAACCGATGCCGGAGACGATCACCACGTCCTTGTTGGCGATGCCGAGCCGATTGAGCGCGCTGGTCACGCCCTCCGTCATGCTGAAATAGCCGCAGCCCGGACACCAGGTCGGCAGCGATTTCGAGCGGTAGGCGAGCCGCCCGGTCCCCTGGATCTCCTTGAGCTTTTCTTCCAGGTAGATGGGCTCGCGAAGGTCGGCCATGGTTGTCTCCTTCGATCGGCTCAGGCGACGGCGAAGCGACGCTTGACGTCGACCTTCGCCAGACGCTGAATTTCGGCCAGAATGTCCTCGACCGGCATCGGCCGGCCCGTCACCTGGTTGAACCGATGCACGCGGCGCCCCGTGGCGCCGGTCAGCAGATGGGCGAACTGGCCCTGGTAGTTGAGCTCGGGCACCAGGACCTCGTCGCAGTCGTCGCAGAAGCGCCGGATCGCCTCGACCGGGAGCGGCGACAGCATCACGACCTTCATCGCGGCGCAACGAATGCCCTCGCTGCGGGCCTTGTACATCGCCTCGAGCGCCTCGCCGAAGGTCGAGCCCCAGGCGATCACGCCGACCTCGACCCGCCCTCGTCGCCGAACCGCTTGTAGGTGGTGAGGTCCGGATGGCGGATCGCCGGCTCGAGCTTGCGGTGCCGCTTCTCGGTCATCGCCATGTGGATCTCGGGGGTGTCCTTGGGGCGGCCCGCCTGGTTGTGCTCGAGCCCGGTCACGGTGTGGATGCCGCCTGGCTCGCCCGGGATGGCGCGCGGGCTGATCAGGTCGTCGGTGAGCGCGAAGCGCTGATACGGCCCGTCCGGTCGCGCTCGGTAAGCCCCTTGCACATGTTGGGCACGAACTTGGTCTTGCCGATCCCGGCGAAGCTCTCCAGCCGGTTCGAGAGATACAGATCGAGCAGGACGATGACCGGAGCCTGGTACTTCTCGGCGAGCTCGAACGCCCGCCCGGCGCAGCGATAGCAGCCCTCGACGTTGGTCGGCGCGATCACGATCCGCCGCGCATCACCCGAGCCGCCGTAGACCGCGAGATTGAGATCCGACTGCTCGGTCTTGGTCGGCATGCCGGTCGAGGGGCCGCCGCGCTGGGAGACGAAGATCACGACCGGCACTTCGGCCATCACGCCGAGCCCCATCATCTCGGTCATCAGCGCGAGGCCCGGCCCCGAGGTGGCGCTCGCCGCCCGGGCCCCAGCATAGCCGGCGCCGATCGCGGCCGAGATCGCCGAGATCTCGTCCTCGGTCTGCAGCACGCGGCCGCCGCGCTTGGGCATCTGCGCAGCGAGCATCTCGAGGATCGTGGTCGCGGGCGTGATCGGATAGCCGAAGAACGTCTCGACGCCGGCGTCCAGACAGCCGCGCACGATCGCCTGATTGCCGCTCATCATGACCGCCCCAGCCTCGGGCTCGCCGGTCGGGCCGAGGTCGATGAAGTCGAGCTTGAAGGTCTCCTGGCCCTCTTCGTAGCCGGCATCGAATGCCTTGAGGTTGCCCTCGGTGATCGCCGCCGCCTTGCCCTTGAACTTGCCCGCGATCGTCTCGTGGAACGCTTCGCGCGGCAGGCCGTAGAGCGCGGCGAGGAAGCCGAGCGCCACCATGTTGCGCGACTTGGCGGCGCTGGTCGCGCGCTCCGAGATCTCTCGCATCGGCAGGCCGTAGGGCAGCTGGCCGGCCTTGATGTGACCGGAGATGTGCTGGCCTTCCTTGAGGAGCGTGATCGGCGCGTCGTCGTAGATTACTGCACCGTATTCGCGCACCTCCGGCACGTGGGCGATCGCATGGCCGTCGTTCAGCGAGATCAGGATGTCCGACTGGGCCTTCAGCGCGTAGACCTGATCCGAGGTGATGCGCGAGCGTGCGATGCACTCGCCAAAGCCGCGGATCTCGGCCGGATAGACGTCGAAGGCGATCACCTTGTAGCCGGCCCGCGCCATGGCCTGATTGAGGATGCCGCCGGCGGCGATCGTACCGTCGCCGGCCGAGCCGCAGATCGCGATCTGGATGTCGGTTGCGGTCATCGGAGGTCCACTCAATCGTACTCCCAGAACGACGAGTGCAGCCGGCCGTTGCGGTCGACGCTCAGGGTCTCGTCGAGCGAAAGTATGGAAGGACTCCTCGCCGCCGGTCATGTTGCACGCGGCGAGATCGCCCATCGCATTGACGTTCTTCCAGCCGTAATAGAAGCGGTAGGCGTTGTCTTCCGGACGCCAGATCTGGCAGACGTCGCCGGCCGCCCAGATGTTCGGATCCGTGGTCCTGAGCTGCGGATTGACCAGCAGGCCGCGTTCGATGTCGACGCCCGAGCCGACCATGAACTCGAGCGATGGCGCAAGGCCGTAGAAGGGCATCACCACGTCGCCCTCGAGCTCGCGGCCATCGGCGAAGATCACCCGCCGGCGGGCGCCGCCGTTGGTTGCAGCCTCGATCCGCTCGATCGGCCCGCCATCCACGACCTCGATTCCGGCCCGCTGCAGCGCTTCGAAGAAGATCGGCCGCTCCTCGGGCTCGACCCTGTGCGGCGAAAAAGCCTGCTCGCTCGGCACCAGAATGACCTTGTGCCCGCTCGCCGCCATGCTGTGCGCGACGTCGAGACCAAGGATGTCGCCACCCAGCATGATCACGGTGCCCCGCTCGGACAGCGCGTCGGCCGTCGTGATCGCCATCCGGTAGGTGCCGAAGTGGTGGAACAGCGGCCGGAACTCGGCGAGGTTAGCCGGCAGATAGCCGCCGCCGCCGCTCGCGATCAGCAGGCTGTCGTAGCCGACCTCCTCGCGATGCGCGAGGATCAGCACGCGCCGGGTCGGGTCGACCTGGGTGACCCGGCACTTGCGCCGGACCGTGATCCGCTTCTCTTCGTAGTAGCTCGGCGGATAGACCAGATACGATCGCCAGTCGCGCTTGCCCTGAAATACCTGAGGCAGCTGATAGCGGTCGTAGAACAGGAGAGCGCCGATCGAGATGATCGTGATCCGGTTGTCCGGATCACGCCCGCGCAGCACCGCGGCCGCCTGATTGCCGGCGACGCCGTTGCCGATGATCACGTAGTGCTTGGTCTTCGCCATCTCGCCGTGGCCCTGATCGGCTCAGACGTCCTGATAGAAGATCTCGTTCTTGGTGATCGAAATGCAACGCGTCGGACAGACCATGTAGCAGGCGCCGCAGCGGATGCATTCGTTGTTGTCGATCCAGATCGCGCCCACCTGGTCCCACTCGCCGGTCTCCGCCAACTCGCCATAGCTGCCGTTGTCCTTGATGTCGATGCCGCTGACCAGCTTGATGCAGTTGCGCGGCGCGACCTCGATGCAGGCGCGGCAGTAGATGCAGTTGTCCGGATCGATCTCGTATTTGTGGTGACAGAGATAGCAGCGCTTGGCCTCCTCGACCGCGAGGTCGTGGTCGTAGCCCTTCTCGGCCTCGAGGGTGAGGGTGTCGAAGCGCGATTTCATCGGCTCCACGGGAATGTGCTGCGGCGGGATGAAGTCCCAGGACCGCTCGCGCCGCGGCTCCTCGACCGGCTCGATCTTGACCACCAGCTTGCGCCGCTCGCGCCCCATCAGCCAGGTGTCCATCTCGAGCGCCGTCTTGCGCCCCAGGCCGACCGCCTCGACCACGGTCGAGGCGCCGATCACGAAGTCTCCGGCCGCGAACAAACCCTTCACCGAGGTCATGCCCTGGTCGTCGACCTTGACGTTGCCCCAGCGATCGAGCTCCACCTCGACGTCGAGAAAGTCGTTCACCGTCTTCTGGCCGATCGCGATCAGCAGCGTGTCGCAGGGCTCGACGAACTCCGAGCCCTCGATCGGGATCGCCTGACGGCGACCGCCGGCGCGCCAGCCGCCGAGGCGGTTCTGCACGAACTGGACCCCGGTCAGCCGGCCGCTCTCGTCGGTGAGCAGCGCGACCGGGGTGCGCAGGCCGACGATCTTGGTCCCCTCGCGCTTGGCCTCGAAGATCTCTTCCTTGGTGACCGGGATGTATTCTTCGGTCGTGCGGATGTGGATCGTGACGTCGTCGGCGCCGAGGCGGAGCGAAACGCGGGCGCAGTCGAGCGCCGTGAAGCCGGCGCCGACCACGGCGACCCGCTTGCCGACGGTCTTGGTCTCGCCGCGGTGCAGCTCCATCAGGAAATCGAGGCCGTATTCGGCATTGGGGATCTGGCGCACCGGATCCGGCCCATCGTCGACGACGTCGCGCAGCGGCAGCTTGATCGCCGCCATGCAGCCGGTCGCCAGCAGAACCGTGTCGTAGTCCTTGAGCAGACTCGACAGGCGGACGTCGTTCGCACCAGTGCCGACGCTGACCCCGGCGCGCAGTTGCACGCCGAGGCGGAGCGCGTTGCGCACCTCGAGCGAAAGCACGTCCCGCGGCAGCCGGAACTCGGGAATGCCGTAGTACAGCATGCCGCCCGGAATCTCTTCGGCCTCGAAGATGGTGACGTCGTGACCGAGCATCGAGAGATCGTGCGCCGCCGCGATGCCGGCCGATCCGGCGCCGACGATCGCGATCCGCTTGCCCGAGGGGGTGAACAGATTCTCGGTGATCCGATGGCCGGACGGCTTGAGGTCGGCGGCCGCGCGCTTCAGGTGGCAGATGTTGACCGGCGCGCCGTTGCCGGGCCAGCCGTGCCGGCAGGCATCCTCGCACGGGCGCGAGCAGATCCGCCCGAGCGTGCCCGGCAGAACGTTCGCAATCCGGTTCAGCTCGTAGGAGCGACCGTAGCGGTTCTCCAGGATCATCTGGATGTAGGCGGGAACGTTGGTGTCCGCCGGACAGGCGGTCTGGCAGGGGATGTTCTGACGCACCCAGCCGACGTCGCGCGGATCGGTCGAGTAGCGGACCGGCGTGACCACGCGCCGGCCGTAGGACTGCCGCTCGGAGAAGTCTTCGTCCTCGTCAAGGTACACCTTGCGGATCTGCTGTCCGGTCACCGCGCGCGCTCCTTGCCGCCGCTGCACCGAATCGTGCAGTCAGCGGATGAACCTCTGATGAATCTCAAGATTAGAGTGAGTTCGAACGCCTTGGCCATAAGATTGGCAAACTTGCACGAGGTTGCGGCCCTCAATATCGTGCGCAGGGCGGCGTCGGCAACCGTCGGGAGCCACTCATGGAACGGGAATATCGCAGGCGGCTGCGAGAAATCCAGCGGCGCCGCGGACGGAACGTGAACCATGTTCCCGAGGTGCGCGAGGCCTGGCAGCGCTGCCGCGAGCTCAGCCTCGCCTATCTCGACGCGGTGATCGAGGTCCATCGCTCGGGCTGCCGCGGGCGCCGTGCGGGGCTGGGGCAAGTACCGCCATCTCGGCCCGGACGAGCAGGTCGCGCGCCAGGACCTCGACTATCACGATTGGGTGAGGCACATGGAGGATACGCCCTGGTTCCCGGGGCAGCCCCTCGGCGAGCCGCGTCTCGAGGCCCTCGAAGCGGACATCTTCGCCGCCTGGGGCGAGTACGCCTTCCATGCCCGGATCCAGAAAGAGGATCTCAACTGCGCAGGCTTCGACGTCGACCGGGCGCGCCTCTATCGCGCGGGCGCGACCGCGGTCGGCTTCGACGACGAGGACGAGCTGGTCCAGCTGACCGACGGCGGCATCGACCTCTCCGGCCGGCAGGTCGAGGTCGTCGTCCCGCCGGAAGCGCTCCGCATCCTTGGTCGGGACTGGGCCTCGAAGAACAAGCTGCCGCGGATCGAGCTCCGGACCTGGCTGATCCCCGACTGGGAGTTTCCCGGCTACTGGCTGATCAAGGACAACCGCGACGTCTCGCCGGCCGCGCTCGCGACGCTGCTGGCCGACCACCCGGGGGTCTCGGACGCAGAGCGCCGGGCCCTTCGCGGCGAAATCCCGCCTGGAGGACGCGCTGCTCGAGGCGCCTCGGCCGGCGGGTAGTCATGCGGCTAGACGGGATTGCGCCCGCGCCCGCTTCCCCCGCCAGCGTCTGGGCGCCATCGCAGACCACCTTTGGCCGGCGGTCCTGCCGCCGCCGCCCTTCGTCAGCGGATCAAGCCCTAGGACGCGGCTGAGCCTGGGGCCCTGGCCGGTGGCAGCTGATCGATGAGGATGATCGAGCCGGTCGCCGCTCTGGCCGGCTCGGCCGCGAGCAGGACCAGTGCGGCGGCGATCTCCTGCGGTGTCCTCGACGGCCGCCGCGGCTCGCCGCTGAACATCGCGCCGGTCACGGCGCCGTCACCCAAGGCGTCGCAGCCGCCGAGGTCGAGCCCGATCACGCGGATCTGCTCTTCGACGAGGCCCGCCGCGAAGCTTCGGGTCAGGGCCGCGAGGCCGCCCTGGCTGGTTTCGTAGGCTGCGAGCGCGATCGGATCGCCCTCGGCCGGCATGCCGAGCACCGTAATCATGGTGCCGGGCGTGCTGTCGCGCTGCATGAGCCTCGCGGCCGCCAGCATCAGAAAGAAGGGCGCCCGCAGGTTGATCGCCACGATGTGGTCGAACTGCTCGGTCAGTGGCTCCTGGCTCGAGCGCGGCGCGACCATGCCGGCCGCAAAGACCACCAGGTCGATCCGGCCGAACACCTGATCGGCTTTGGCGACCAGGGCGGCGCAGTCGTCGAGCTTGGTGAAATCGGCCGGCAGAAATTCCGCCGGGCAGCCGGCGGCGGAAATGATCGCAGCGACCGCCTGGCCCTGCTCGATGCCGCGGCCCCCGATCAGCAGGCCCTCGGCGCCGCGCTGCGCGAACAGGCGCGCGGTCGCTTCGCACACGTCCTGGCTGCAGCCGGCAATCAGCACCAGCTTGCCGGCGAGCGGGCCTTCGCCACTCATGACGTGCATGTCCTGCATGTTCAGTTGACCCGGTAATTGCGATGCCCGGCCATCCCGACCTCCCGACCTGCGGCGCGTGGCCCGGCTCGATCCATGAATGACGTCGCCTCGCCGGCCCCCGCGGCTCGCTCAGCGGACCTGCTGACGCCAGCGGTCGATCGCCCGGTCGAGGAAGCCTTGATCGGTCTCTTTTCGCCACGAGCCGGCGAAGGACGGGTTGGCGCTGGACGGCCGATGGTTCGGGGCGAGGTCATTGAAGCGGATGTGCACCGGTACGGTGACGCCGTCGCCCACCACCACCGCCTCCTGGGTGTTCAGCGAGGGCAGGCTGTCGACCAGCCAGCGGGCATTCTCGGGTAGGGCGCGGGCGACGAAGGACTGATCGTGCTCGTTGGTCAGGCGCAGCGCAAAGACGGTGTTGCACTGGGCCAGGCTGCCGATTGAGAGCTCCGAGGGCCGCTGGCTGACCAGGCAGAGGGTGACGCCGTACTTGCGTCCCTCCTTGGCGATCCGCGAGATCACCCGCTTGGTCGGCGCGAAGCTGCCCAAATCCTCGTCCGGCACATATCGGTGCGCTTCCTCGCAGACCAGGAGCACCGGCGGCGCCGCACCCCGATCGCTCCATACCGCCAGCTCGAACACCAGCCGGAACAGCACCGAGACGACCACGTCGACGATCTCCGAGGGTACGCCAGAGATGTCGATGATCGTGATCGGCTTGCGATTGACCGGGATGCGCAGAAGCTGCGCCAGGATCTGGCGCATGTTGTCGCGCACCGCGAGGCTTGCGAACATGAAGGTGTAGCGGCGATCGTTACGCAGGCTCTCGATCCGGGCGACCAGGCTCAGATACGGTCCCGAGCCGTCGGCCTTGTTGAGCGATCCCATACCCTCCTTGAGCGCCGAAATCAGGTCAGACAGCCGATAGGGCATCGGCGTGTCGACGGTGATGTGCTCGTTGCCGTCCTGTTCGCTGACGAACGCCCGCTTGGCCCGCAGGATGGCGTCCTTCAGGATCGCGGTCTGGGCGAAGCTGTGCTCGTTGCCGGTGCCGCCGATCAGGATGTGGCCGATCTCCTCGAAGTTCAGCAGCCAGTAGGGCAGCTGCAGATTGGAGGGGTTCAGGAGCTCGGCACGATCGGCGAAGGCGCTCGCATATTCGTTGTGAGGGTCGAGCAGGACGATGTGGCCATTGGGCAGCTCGTCGAGGATCGAGCGCAGGATGACCGACACGGCGCAGGACTTGCCGGCGCCGGTTGTGCCGAGCACGGCGAAATGCTTGCCCAGAAGGCTGTCGGTCAGGACGAAGGCGGGCACCTTGTGGTTGTGGCGCAGCCGGCCGACGTGGACGTTCGACACCCGCGGGCGGGCATAGACCGCCGCGAGGTCGCGCAGGGTCACGGTGGTCACCGGCGCATCGAGCGGCGGATAGCTCGAGACGCCGCGCTGGAAGCCCGCCGCCTTCGCCCCCGGCGTCACCGTGGAGATCTCCCCCAGGACCTGAATTTCGAAGATCGTGCGCTCGGCCTGCTGGCCGCCGCCG
Source organism: uncultured Alphaproteobacteria bacterium (assembly GCA_963815435.1). Taxonomy (GTDB): domain Bacteria; phylum Pseudomonadota; class Alphaproteobacteria; order Geminicoccales; family Geminicoccaceae; genus DATAOG01. The sequence continues at coordinate 197,986 of CAWFGZ010000001.1, read as the reverse complement.
TTGCCATCCCGCTTCAAGGCATTGACGATCCCGAAGACGCGCGAATTGGGGCCACGCATCGAGACCAGGGCGCCCATCCGAGCGGCGCGCGACGCAGTGCCGTCATCATCGTCGAAGAGGGCGCCCCAGACCACGGAGCCGCGGATCGAGACCACGCGGCCGATGGTGACCGCAATATCGTCGAACTCATCGCCCTGCAGATCGTCGCCGTCGTCGGCATCAACCTGCTTGCGGGCGCGCTCGACGGGGGCCTCCTGATTAGGCCGTCGATCGGGATCGGGCGGAACGGCCGGCTCCGACCAGGGCGCGACGTCTTCGGCCTCGGCCGCCAGCTCATCGATCAGCGAGCTCTTTGGCGTGCTCCCGACCGCCCGCCAGCCCGTTCGCGCTTCGCCCTCGGCCATGGCTTCCTCCGGCGGCGCGGCGCCATTACCGGCGTGGCCGGGCTCCCGTTGAGCCGCGGGTGCATCGCGCGCCTCCGCTCGAGGCGCCGAATCCTCGTCGTCGCTCGCCCACAGCGCGTGGTCCGACGGCGGGTTCGACGAGGTGCGCCGCGCGCTGTCGCTCCTCGTGCAGCTCGTCGTCCGCCGTCTTGCGGCCGAACGCGTGACCAGTCGGTTGTCGGATTTGGCTCAAGGGCTGGCGCGACCGTTGGGTTTGGACCGCACGAGCCTAGCCAGAGAGGGTTTCGAGGGAGTTAAGGCCGCCGCAATCGGGCGCGTGCCGCCCGGTGCCCCAGGCTAGCAGCTGCGCGGCTTGGCGTTCGAAGCGATCCGAGCATTCACGGCCGCAGCACCTTCGGCCATGATCGGCGGGCCGACGAACGGCGGAGCATGACCATACCGGGAAAGGAAGACCGCCATGACCGAGAACACAGTGCTGAGCGAGGTCGATGCCCGGGGTGTGGCGACCATCGTCCTGAACCGCCCCGAGGTGCACAACGCCTACGATGAACGGCTGATCGATCGGCTCGGCGAGGCTTTCCAGGCGCTCCGTGACGATCGGCGGGTTCGGCTCGTGGTGCTGCGCGGCAACGGCCAGCACTTCCAGGCCGGGGCCGATCTCAACTGCCTGAAGCGGCTCTCGACCGCTCCGGTCGAGCAGAATGTCGAGTTCTCCTATCGCACGACCGATGTGCTGCGCCAGTTGAACGCCCTGCCGAAGCCGACCGTGGCCCTGGTCCAGGGTGCCTGCTACGGCGGCGGCGTCGGCATGGTCGCCTGCTGCGACGTCGCGATCGCCAGCGAATTGGCGCGCTTCGCTCTGAGCGAGGTGCGCTGGGGCGTGATCCCGGCGCCGATCATCCCGCAGCTCTGCGCGGCCATGGGGGTGCGCAGCCTCCGCCGTTACGCCAGCACGGGCGAGCGCTTCGATGCGCACGAAGCGCACCGTATCGGGCTGATCCACGCAAGTCTGCGCCGATGGCGCCCTCGACACCGCCGCCACGCCGGTCATCGACGCGCTGCTCCGGAGCGCCCCGGACGCCGTGGTCGAAACCAAGCTGCTGGTGCTCGAGCGGGCCGGGCTCGACATTTCCGATGCCGAAGTCCGGGCCCTGGCCGTCCAGGCCGCGCTCAAGCGCGCCTCGCCCGAAGCCCGGAAGGCCTCGCGAGCTTCGTCGAGAAGCGCGCGCCGTCCTGGTACGCCCCGGGCTAGCGCGCCGGCGCCGACCGAAGATTGACGAAGCTCATGCCCGGACTTGATCCGGGCATCCAGAAAAGCCGGATTGCCGGGTCGAGCCCGGCAATCACCAGTAAATCAAGCGGATGGGTCGCGGCGCCAGCCAGCGCTCGAGGGAATTGTCGCCCTACCTCGCTCAGGCGGCGACGCGAGCCGCGGCCCGGTTGGCCGCGCCCGCGAGCATGGCTTTCTGGAGTTTCTCGAACGCCCGCACCTCGATCTGGCGGACCCGCTCGCGCGAGACGCCATAGATCTGGCTCAGATCCTCGAGCGTCCGCGGCTCATCGGCAAGACGGCGCTCCGAGAGGATGTGCCGCTCGCGCTCGTTCAGCGCCTGCATGCCCTCGATCAGCAGCTCACGCCGCCAGGCGAGCTCGCTCGCATCGGCGACCACGCTCTCCTGATCGTCCTCCTCGGACACCAGCATGTCCTGCCACTCGCGATCACCTTCGGCGGACACGGGCGCGGCGAGCGAGTGGTCCGACGTCGCGAGGCGCCGGTTCATGTCGACCACCTCGTCCTCGGTGACCTCGAGCTCGTCGGCAATGGCGGTGACGGTCGCCGGCTGCAGGTCGCCCTCGCCGAGCTCGCCGAACTGACCCTTGAGACGACGCAGGTTGAAGAACAGCTTCTTCTGCGCCGCCGTGGTGCCCATCTTGACCAGCGAGCGGTTGTGCAGGACGTACTCCTGAATCGCGGCCCGGATCCACCACATCGCATAGGTGGCGAAGCGAAAGCCCCGATCCGGCTCGAACTTGGCGAGCGCCTGGACCAGCCCGACGTTGCCCTCCGCGATCAGCTCCGCGAGCGGCACGCCATAGCCGCCGAAGCCGCGCGCGATCTTGATCACGAGGCGCAGGTGACTGCCGAGCAGCAGCCTCGCCGCCTCCTCGTCCTCCGTCTGCCGCCAGCGCTCGGCGAGCCGGCGCTCGGCTTCGACGTCGAGCAGCGGAAACCGCGCCGCCTGCTCGAGGTACTGCTGGAGATCACTGCCCTGATGGGCCGTCGTCATGGTGTACTTCATTCGCGCTCGTGTTCCAAGATTTCTCAACGTTGCATCCGCCATCGAACGCCAAGCCGGCCGCGAACTCACTGCAGCCCGCGCGCCGCGACTATGGACGGGTCTCGCTTTTTGTTCGACTTTGCGGGGGACTAGCCTGATATGGGGTCCACGTCGAGACTTTCAATGTTTTTCTTCATCAGCTCGCAAGGACCCGGTCGGAACCGGGCTCCGTCCAACTCTAGATTGAGCGGAAGGCTCAGCGGATGAGCGCCAATCTGTACGATCTGATCCGCGCCCGGCGCCGCCGATCCGGCATCGCCACTGCTCGAGACGCCCGCCGGGCAGCGCTTCGCTTACGGCGATCTCGATGCCCGCACCGGGCAGATCGCCAATCTGCTGCACGCGCATGGCGCGCGGCCGGGCGAGCGGGTCGCCGTGCAGGCCGCGAAGAGCCCGGAGGCAGTCTTCCTCTACCTCGCCTGCCTGCGCGCGGGTGCGGTCTATCTGCCGCTCAACACCGCCTACACGCTGGCCGAGCTCGACTACTTCTTCGCCGACGCCGAGCCGGCCCTGATCGTCTGCGGGCCGGAGCACGCCCGCGACGATCGCCGATCTGCCCGGCGCGCGCACCGCGAGCGTCGCTGACCCTGGATGCGGCCGGCCGGGGCTCGCTCGGCGATGCGGCCGTGGATGCGCCCGGCGAGTTCGCAACCGTCGCCCGGACCAGCGACGATCTGGCCGCGATTCTCTACACCTCCGGCACGACCGGGCGCTCGAAGGGTGCGATGTTGAGTCACGGCAACCTCGCCGCCAACGCGCTCGCGCTGCGCGAAGCCTGGGGTTTCACCGCGGCCGACGTGCTGCTGCACGTCCTCCCGATCTATCACACCCACGGCCTGTTCGTGGCAATCAACACCACGCTCCTGGCGGGCGCGCGGATGATCTTTCTGCCGCGCTTCGAGCCCGGCGCGGTGCTCGAAGCGCTGCCGCGCGCGAGCGTCATGATGGGCGTGCCGACCTACTACGTGCGCCTGCTCGCGCGCGCCGACTTCACGCGTGAGGTCGCTCAGCAGCGTGCGGCTGTTCGTCTCAGGCTCGGCGCCGCTGCTCGAGGAGACCTTCCACGCCTTCGAGGCGCGCACCGGTCAGCGCATCCTCGAGCGCTACGGCATGACCGAGACCGGTATGAACACCTCGAACCCGCTTCATGGCGAGCGCCGCCCCGGCACGGTCGGCCTGCCGCTTTCCGGCGTCGAGGTTCGGGTCGCGGACGAGCGCGGCGGCGTCCTGCCGCCGGGCGAGACCGGCGTGCTCGAGGTGCGCGGCCCGAACGTCTTCCGGGGCTACTGGCGGATGCCCGAGAAGACCGCCGAAGAGTTCCGCCCCGATGGCTTCTTCATCACCGGCGATGTCGCGCGGATCGACCGCGACGGCTACGTGACCATCGTCGGCCGGGCCCGGGATCTGATCATCTCGGGCGGCCTCAACGTCTATCCGAAGGAGATCGAGAGCGTCATCGATGGCCTCGAAGGGGTCGAGGAATCGGCCGTGATCGGCGTGCCGCATCCCGACTTCGGCGAGGGCGTGGTCGCGGTCGTGAAGCGCCGCGCCGGCGCGCGCGCGATCGATGCCGAGGCCGTGATTGCCGGGGCGCGCGCCCGGCTCGCCCCGTTCAAGACGCCCAAACGGGTGGTGTTCATCGACCAGCTGCCGCGCAACAGCATGGGCAAGGTGCAAAAGAACCTCCTCCGCGAGACCTACGGCGAGATGTTCAGGGATGACTTGGAGTGAGCGGCGGGCCGCAGCCGGTCAGAGACCCGCAAACTTTGCAAGGACACCGCCGGCCGTTTCGCCTATCTTCGGCCTGGCTCAACCGGTAACGGGGAGGTCATACGGTGCTGATCGGTGTGCCCAAGGAAATCAAGACGCACGAATATCGGGTCGGACTGACTCCGATCAGCGTGCAGGAATTTGCCACCCATGGTCACCGCGTGCTGGTCGAGACGCAGGCCGGTGCGGGCATCGGCTCGTCTGACGACGACTACCGGGCCGCGGGCGCCGAGATCGCCCGTGATGCGGCCGAAGTCCTCGCCAAGGCCGAGATGATCATCAAGGTCAAAGAGCCGCAGGCGGGCGAGCGCAAGATGCTGCGCGAGGGACAGATTCTGTTCACCTATCTGCACCTCGCCCCGGACCCGGAGCAGGCGAGGGACCTGATCAAGAGCGGTGCCGTCTGCATCGCCTACGAGACCGTGACCGATGGCCGCGGCGGCCTGCCCCTGCTCGCGCCAATGTCGCAGGTCGCCGGCCGGCTCTCGATCCAGGCAGGTGCCACGGCGCTCGAGCGGGCGCACGGCGGCGCCGGCATTCTGCTCGGCGGCGTCCCGGGCGTGGCGCCGGCCAAGGTCGTCGTGATCGGCGGCGGCGTGGTCGGCGAGAACGCCATCCACATGGCGCTGGGCATGGCGGCCGACGTGACCGTGCTCGACCGCAACGTCGACGTGCTGAGCCGGCTGTCGCGTCAGTTCGGCGCCTCGCTCAAGACCGTGTACTCGACCCGCGCGGCGATCGAGGCCTACGTCCTCGCGGCCGATCTGGTGGTCGGCGGGGTGCTGGTGGTCGGCGCCGAGACGCCGAAGCTGGTCAGCGCCGATCTGGTGCGGCGGATGAAGTCGGGCTCGGTCCTGGTCGACGTCGCGATCGATCAGGGCGGCTGCTTCGAGACCTCGCGCCCGACGACCCACGCCGAGCCGACCTACGTAGTCGACGGCGTCGTCCACTATTGCGTCGCCAACATGCCGGGGGCGGTGCCGCGCACCTCGACTTACGCGCTGAACAACGTCACCCTGCCCTACGCCCTGGCGCTGGCCGGCAAGGGCTACCGCCAAGCGCTGCTCGACAATCCGAACTTTCTCGAAGGGCTCAACGTCTGCCGGGGCAAGGTGACGCACCGGGCGGTCGCCCGCGACCTCGGCTACGACTACGTCGACCCGCGCGAGGCCCTGGCCGGCTGAGGCCAGCGACCCTCCGGACGCTTCGGCGAAAGGCCCCTCTTCCCCAAACCGAGCCCGCGGAGTTTGATGGCCGCAGGAGCCACGACGAGGGGCGGGGCAAGGCCATGCTGCTCACAGGTTTCCAGAGCTACGGCGGACGTTCGGTCAATCCGGCCGAGGAGATCGTCAAGGTACTCGACGGGCTGACCGTCGCCGGCGAGCGGATCGAGGGCCGCACGCTCCCGGTCGATTACTGCCGGCTCGGCCCCAGGCTGGCCGAGCTGATCGAGCTGACGCAGCCTTGCGCGGTGATCTGTCTTGGCCTCTGGCCCGGTGAGCCGATGCTCCGGCTCGAGCGGATAGCGGCCAACATCGCCGACTTCGAGATCGCCGACAACGTCGGCCTGATCGCCCGGGAGCCGGTGGTCGAGGGCGGGCCGGCCGGTATCCTCAGCACGCTGCCGATCCAGGCGATCCGCGACCGGATGCTCGCCGCCGGCATCCCGGCGCGCCTCTCCGGGACCGCCGGGCAGTTTCTTTGCAACGCGGCGATGTATCACGCGCTGACGGTCTGCGCGGGGCGTACCCCGGCGCCGCCCTGCGGCTTCATCCACGTGCCCTACCTGCCACGGCAGGTCGCGCTGCTGCTCGCAGAGATGCGGGACAGCGCCCGGGTCGAGCTGCATCAGCGCTCCGATCTCGCCTCGATGGCGCTCGAGACCATGGTCGAGGGCGTCCGCCTCGCGATCGAAACCACCCTCGAGGCCGCCCGCGCCTGATGGCCGAGCCGATCCTCGAGCTTCGCCACTTACAGAAGCGCTTCGGCGAGGCGGTCCCGGCCGACGACATCTCGCTCGCCATCGAGGCGGGCGAGTTCTTCACCTTCCTCGGGCCGAGCGGCTCGGGCAAGTCGACCATCCTGCGCATCGTCGCCGGGCTCGAGACGGCGGATGGCGGCCAGGTCCTGCTGCGCGGCCGCGACGTCGGCGCGGTGCCGCCCTGGCAGCGCCATCTCGGCATGGTGTTTCAGCAATACGCCAACTTTCCGCACATGGACGTCGCCCGGAACGTCGCCTACGGCCTGCGCCGGCGAGGACCTCGGCAAGGCAACGATCGATGCCCGGGTGCACGAGCTGCTCGCTCTGGTCGGGCTCGCCGGCTTCGCGGCGCGCCGGGTCACCCAGCTCTCGGGCGGTGAGCAGCAGCGGGTCGCGATCGCGCGCGCGCTCGCGCCCAGGCCCGAGCTCCTGCTGCTCGACGAGCCGCTCGCGGCGCTCGACGAGAAGATCCGGCGCGAGATGCAGGGCGAGCTGCGCAAGATCCAGGAGACCACGGGCACGACCTTCGTCTACGTCACCCACGATCAGGAGGAGGCGCTCACCATGAGCGATCGGATCGCCGTGCTGCACCGCGGCCGCTCTGTGCAGTGCGACGAGCCCGAGCGGATCTTCCGCTTTCCCCGCACCCGCTTCGTCGCGAGCTTCTTTCGTGGCTGCAACGTGCTCGAGGCGAGGCTCGAGCGCCAGGCGGACGGGGTGGCGCTCGAGCTCGCGGGCCGGCGTCTGCGGTTGCCGAAGCGGAACAGTGAGCGGGCCGGGCCGCAGGCGATCGCGCTCCGCGGCGAGACGCTGCTGCTCGATAGAGGGGCGAGCGCCGATCTCGCGCTGCCGGCGACGTTGGAAAAGATCACCTACCGGGGCGTCTATCGCGACTACCGGCTTCGCCTCGAGGACGGGCAGGAGCTGTCGGCGACGCTGACCGAGCGCCTGCCGCTCGCCGAGGGTGCGAGGGTCGAGGTCGGGATTCGCGCCGACGACGTCGTCCTGCTTGAGGAGGATTAGACTGAGATTGATGGTCGAAATCCGACGGATGGTTTCGGCCCGCACGCTCCGATGCCAGACATCCGGGGGACACATAGCCCAGCAGAGGCCCTGCAGCTTGCCGCGTTGCCTTTGGTTCGAGCCTGCACAGAATACCAACCCGACCCATCGAGAGGGCGAGAAATGACGCTGACGAAGAAAGCGTTCGACATCGGTATCGGGAAGGCTGCGCTGATCTGCAACATGCAGGCGGATCGGCGATTGTAGTTCATCGCCGAGGGTCTGCCGATCCTGTTCGCGAGCGCGAAGAGCCTGGCCATGGCGTCGCTGGCATTGAAGCAATTCCCGCGCGAGGCCAAAATACTAGAACGACTTTGCGAGGAGGAATGCGCCAAGATCCTGATCCTCGTAGACATCATCCGATGCCTGAAGAAGAGAGTGGCCCAACGCGTCGGGCCGATGATGCGGTGGTTCTATGACCATCTGGCACACCTTATCTATGCCGAGGCTCAGGGGTGGAAGCCGGTCGATGCCAGGCAGCTTCAGGAGTACATCGACGGTGACCGGCAGTCCCACTATCTCGAGGGCGAGTACGGTGAGGAGATCATGCCGAACTGGGCACTGTTCGAGCGGGAAAGTTCGCTCTACGCCGACGTCGTGGTCGATGAGGATGGCGATCCAATGTGGCACTCGCCGGTGAGGATGTGGGAGGGAGATTGGCGCGGCGACTATCTGCCGACCTCATTCCATGTGGTCGAGGCGCTCGAGGCGTTCGGCGTCTTCACCAGCGACGGCCTCAAGGTCATGGCCGAGGTTTGGGGGAAGCATGAGGTCGGTGGCGAGAGCGACAAGTCGGCGACCCTTCAACCTCGTGATCTGTATCATGAGTTGGCGGAAAGGCTGGAGGCTGCCGGGTTGATCGCGGAGCACGCGACGAGCAACCACGCCCACAGCCTCATCTATAGCTGGCAACTTCCAATGTACAACATGGACTTTGCCAAGATCCCGGCGCGTTTAGAGGAGCTGCGTGAGCGACGGGAGGCCAACATGCCGTGCGATTGGTGGTGACCTGACCGCGGCGCACACAACCACGGCCAGGTGTTTATGAGGGGTGTCCGAGACGTCTGGTGATACGGGCACGACGCGCCGACCTCCGGCGAGCATCGCGAAAAAGTGCTTCGCAGTACCTTTCGTTGAAATCTCGACCCCTAGGCGGCGGGGCGGCGCTGCCTGGCATCGAGCAGTGCCAGAAGGCCGATCAGGACGAAGGTCACCGCGATCATCAGCGTCATCACGGCGAACAGGCTCGGGCTGAGGCCGACCTGCTGATACTGCGACCAGAGATAGGTCTGGAGCGTGTTGCGCCCGCCCTGGACGATCGCGGTGCGGATCGTCTCGTTGAACGAGATGATCAGCGAGAACAGGGCGGCGCCGACGATGCCCTGGTGGATCTGCGGCAGCTCGACCTCGAAGAAGGCGCGCAGTCGGCCCGCGCCCGACATGTACGCCGCCTCGAGATAGACCTGATCGAAGGTCGCCATCACGGTCAGGATCACCAGAAAGGCGAACGGCAGCGCCCAGAGCACCTGCACCGTCGTGATCGTGAGCAAGGACGGCTTGATGCCCATGATCTGGAAGAACAGCGCGGTCGCGAGCCCCATCGAGACGCCGGGCACGAACATCGGGATCAGCATGACACCGATGATCAGCCGCGGCGCCCGCCAGACGCGCACCGCCTCGGCGGCCAGCAGTGCCAGCAGCGGCGCGATCAGGGCGACCAGGAGCCCGACCAGGAGCGAGGTGCGCGCGGCCCGCATAAGCCGCTCGTCCTCGAAGATCAGGGCGTAATTGCGAAGCCACCCGAGGCCGTCTCCCGCGCCCTCGAAAGAGTGGATCGCGGGGGGCACCAGCGGCCCGTAGAGGAACAGGAGCACGAGCCCGAGAAACAGCCAGATCAGGCCCGATGTGAAGCGCGATCCGATGCCTCGCTCCGGCATCAGGCCCGCGCCATGATCTTGCCGAGGAACAGACGCACGTCGAACAGACAATACCAGAGAACCAGCAGCGCCAGCATGAGGCCGGTCGCGATGGTCGAGATCGCCGCAGCGAGCGGGTAGTTCAGGACATCGAGGGCGCTCGTGATCGCGTTGCCGAGCAGCTGGTAGCCAACCCCGCCCAGAATGAGCGACACCGCGACCTCGCCGAACGCGCCGACGAAGCCGAAGATCGCGGCCGCGAACACGCCCGGCAGCGAGAGCGGCAGGGTCACCCGCCAGAAGGTCGCAAGCGGCGGCTCGCCGAGCACCCAGCTCGCCTCGAGCAGGCGCCGGTCGATGCCCGAGAGCGACAGCCAGATCGGAAAGATCATGAACGGCATGTAGGCGGTGATCAGGCCGAGATAGACCGCGAAATCGGAGAACAGCAGCCAGTCGAGCGGCTGCCCGATCAGGCCGAGACGGATCAGGAGCGAATTGACCGGGCCGGTGCGCGCCAGGATGTCCGCCCAGGCGAAGGTCCGGACGATGTAGTTGACCAGAAACGGCAGCGCGAACAGGAAGAGAAAGGCGCGCGTGTGCTCGGGCCGGATGCGCAGCGTGATCAGATAGGCGATCGGATAGGCGATCAGCAGCATGATCGCGCTCGAGCTGAGCGCCACTCCAAAGCTCCGCTCGAGCACCCCGACTCGCACGCCGCTGAGGAACAGGGCATAGGAGCCGAGAGTAAAGCCGGGGCTGATCCCGAACCCCTTTTTCTCGAACACGCTGATCACCAGCGTGATCGCGAGGGGCCCCAGGATCAGCCCGGCGATCACCAGGAGCGGCAGGCCGAGAACGGCGAGACGAAGCGCCTGGCTTCGGCTCGGCACTCGCATGCCTGAGGGCGTCGCGCAGCGACGTCTCAGGCCGACTTGAAGCGCTGCCACTCCTCCTCGTAGACGTCGACGTGGGTCGGCCAGCGGTTCTGCCAGGTGCCGCCCTGCTCGAACTTGCGCACCACGCCCGCGGTGATGTCGGCGATCTTGGCGGCCTCCTGGGGGGTGAAATCCTTCGGGTGCGACTTGGCGTATTCGGGCGCCTGCGGGTTGGTCATGTAGCCGCGGAGCAGCGTGATCTTGGCGCCGTACCAGGGCCCGAGCATGAAGTTCAAGAGGCCATAGGTGTCCTTCAGCTCGGCCTCGCTCCGCTGCGGATTGTTGACGATGTAGGCCGCCATCGCCCACAGCAGATAACCCTCCTTCGGGTCCGCATACTTGACGTTGTGGCCCTGCGACTGGGCGACGAACACCATCGGCTCCCAGCAGTCGATGACGTAGACCTCCTGGCTGGTGATCAGGTTCACCGCCTGCTCGAAGCTCGACCAGATCACCCGGAACTGGCCGGCCTTCTTATGCTTGATCAGGAAGTCGACCACGGTCTTGATTTCCGCAGGCGTCATGTTGGCCGGGTCGGCGATCTTCGCCTGCCCGGAGCGCTTGAGGTAGAGTGCGGTCTTCTGACCGGACGTGGTGTAGTTGTCCTCGAGCGCGACGAAGCCCTTGAACTTGCGATCGAACAGGGCGGCGTAGGAATTGAGCTCACCCGTCTTGGCGGGCAGGTAGGCGAAGGAGTCGCCCTGGAGCACGGTCGGCGCGCCGTAGATCTTGCCCTCGTAGCCGATGAAGTCGAAGCCGGGCGTGCCTTCGGCGAGGTACTTCCCGATGTAGGTGTCGTCCTTCCAGTTCGGCACGCGCGCCGTGTCGAGCTCGAGGATCAGGTTGTTGTCGACCAGCGGCTTCTGCATGCCGCCGACGACGTTGACGATATCGAAGGTCGACTGGCCGCCGCCCGCAATCAACTGATTGAGCACAGCCGAAGGCGCGTTGCCGATCGAGACCAGATTGACCTTGTTGGCGCTGAGCTTCTCGTACTTGGACCAGTCGCCACCCGGATCGCCGACGCCGACGTCGGCCATGGTGAGGGTGCGACCTGCGGCAAGGGCCAGCGGGACCAGCGCGCCCGACCCGGCGAGGGCGGCGCCGATGCCGAGGGTCGCGCTCCTCGCCAGGAGGTGGCGGCGGGAGAGCCTCAGATGATCGGCGGACTTGTCCATGGTGCACTCCCTTGCGGTGGAGCCTTCCGGCTCAGGGTTGTCGTTCCTTCGGCCTCTTGCCGGATCGAGATGCCATGCTCGGCCAGCGTCAGCGATGGAGGTCCATGTCCTGGCGCGTGCTCATCGGGAGCGCCTCGTCCCACATATTCCCCCGGCTTCGCTTTGCCGCCATCTGAGACTGCGCGCCGCTCAGGGTCAAGATCCGTCGTCGGACGTGACTGGCGAGGGCAGTGGGTGGACGGTCACCGTTTGGCGCCGGTCGCCGCCAGGAGAATCTGGTCCTCGGTCGCGGCCGCGGTCTGGAACTCGGCCACGATCGCCCGATCACGCATCACCAGGACGCGATGGCTGAGCCCGAGCAGCTCCTTGACGTCGGATGAGATCAGGATGATCCCGACGCCCTCGCCCGCAAGCCGCGTCAGGATGGCGTAGATCTCCTCCTTGGCGCCGACGTCGACGCCGCGGGTCGGCTCGTCGCAGATCAAGATCTTCGGTGCGCGCATCAGCGCCCGGCCGATCACCACCTTCTGCTGGTTGCCGCCGCTCAGCTCCGCGGCCGACACATCGAGCGAATGGGCGACCAGGTGGAGGCTCTGGAGGATCGTTCCGGCCCGCTCGCGCTCCGCGCGTCGGCGCATAACTCCGGCGCGTGAGAGCAGCGGCAGCGCGGCCGCAGTCGCGTTGACCAGCACCGGGAGATTGCCGAACAGGCCCTCGCGCTTGCGATCCTCAGTGACATAGAGGATGCCGCTCGCAATCGCGTCCTCGGGGGAGCCAGGCGTCATCGCCTGGCCATCCAAGGTCAGATCCAGCGCGTCCCTGGGGCCGAGCCCGATGAGAGCGCGGGCGAGGTGTGTCCGTCCGGCGCCGACGAAGCCGGCAATGCCTAAAATCTCGCCCGCGTGCAGGATGAGGGACGACGTGGCGCGATCGCTCCGGTAGGTCGCCGCGAGCAAGGGCTTTGCCCCGGGCGCGAGCGAGGGGAGCGGCCGTCGGCCGGGGACGTCATGGCCGATCATCATGCGCACGAGCGCCGCCTCGCTGGTCTCTGCTGTGGCGAGCGTGTCGACCCTTCGCCCATCGCGCAGCACCGTGACCTGGTCCGCGACCCTGAAGATCTCACTCAGGCGGTGCGAGACGTAGAGCACGGCGAGACCCGCGCGCTTGAGTTCCCCGATGATCGCGAACAGGTTTTCCTGCTCGTGCAACGAGAGGACCGCGCTCGGCTCGTCCAGGATCAGAATCCGGGCGTCAAGCGAGAGAGCGCGAGCGATCTCGACCAGCTGCTGGCCGGCGACGGTGAGATCCTCGACCGCAGCTCCCGGATCGAGCGGCAGATGGTAGCGCTGCAGGAGCGCCTCGGTCTCGGCCCTTAGTCGCCCGCGGTCGACGATGCCAGAGCCATTGGCATGCTCACGCCCTAGGAAGACGTTCTCGGCGACCGAGCGCTCCGGGATCAGGCTAAGTTCCTGATAGACGGCGCTGACGCCCTGCGCCTGCGCCGCGCGGGGCGAGGCGGGTGCGAAGCGGGCGTCGCCGAGGCGGATCTCGCCGCTCGTCGGCGGCAGCACGCCCGAGAGGATGTTCATGAGCGTCGACTTGCCGGCGCCGTTCGCGCCAATCAGCGCGTGGACCTCGCCGAGCTCCGCATCCAGGTCGACGGCCTGTAAGGCCGCCACTCCAGGAAACCGGCGCGACAGATTGCGGATCTCGAGAAACGCCATGCCCGGGGCGAGATCCGCGCGCTTCTGGCGAAGGGATGCCCTCGATCAGGTCTTGGGTTTCCACTCCTCGGGCAGTGTGCTCGCCCACCAGTCGTCCGGTCGGTTCATCTCGACGTAACGATCGACGTCGGCGGGGGCGATATACTCGGAGGGCACGGCGAGGCCGCGCTGGACCGGCTCGCCATTGAGGATTTTCAAGCCGACCCGCACTGCTTCCTGACCGACCCGGGTCGGAAACGTGACCGCGCCGCCCTGGCGATGCTTGGCGACCCACTTCAGCCAGCCGTTGTACTCGTCACCCGGCGACATCACGACCTCGTCCAGCCGTCCGGCCTCCTCGAAGGCCTCGGCGACGCCGATCGACATCTGCCCGGCGGGCGAGAACACGCCGTCGATCTGCGGGTAGCGCTGCAGCAGGTTTTCGGTGATCTGCTTTGCCTTGGCACGATTCCAGTCGCCGTACTCGGCGGACAGCAGCTCGATGTCGGGATACTCCGTCATCACCGACTTGAGCGCCGCCAGCTGATCGACCGCCGCCGTCGTGCCGGCGATCGGCAGCATGGCGAAGATCTTGCCCTTGCCGCCCATGTCCGCGATCAGATGGTGCGCCACCATCTCGCCAAGCTTCCATTGATCGATGTACGCGTTGGCGACGGTGCCAGGACCGTAGGTGAAGCCGCCGCCGGTGTTGATCGTCGGGATGCCCTGCTCGACCGCTTTGGCGAGCGCGCCCTGAATCGCCTGCTCGTCAACCGGCCAGTAGAGGATCAGATCGACCCCTTTGCTGATCAGGTCCTCAATGTCGGCGACCTGCTTGGCCGGATTGAAATTGGCATCGGTGACGATGACCTCCTTGATCTCAGGATGCTTCGAGGCTTCGTAGCGGATGTGCTGCTGGGCGAACACGACCCAGGAATTGGTCAGATAGCCGGCCGCGAGGCCAATGGTGTAGGGCGGCTCCTTCTTGAACCGGCTGGTGTCGACCGTCTCCTTGGCCTGCTCGAGCTGCTGCTCGCGTGTGGCCTCCGCGGCCTTGGCGCCGGCGAGCCCGCTTGCGAGCACCAGGACCACGACCGCGGTCGCGGCGAACAATCTCGTCATCGGCTGCCTCCCTTTCCGCTCTCCCGATGGGTGTGATCCAGTCTAGCGCCGGACCGTCAGATGGCCATAGAGGGCCGAGGCGGCGATGATGATCCCGCCCCGGACGATCAGCTGGGCGTTGTAGTCGAGTCCAACGATGTTGACCAGGTTGAAGGCGATCACCAAAACCAGGAGCCCCGCGATCGTTCCGCCGATGCCGCCGCGGCCGCCCTCGAAGGTGGTGCCCCCAAGAACCACCGCAGCCAGAACGTCGAACTCGAGGCCACGCCCGGCAAAGGTGCTGGAAACGCCCGAGCGGGCGAGCAGCGCGACCCCGGCGAGCGCGGCGCAGACGCCGGAGACCATGTACGCGGTCACGGTCACCCGCGCCACCGGCAGGCCGGCGAGCCGGGCCGCGGCAGCGTTGCTGCCGATCAGGTAGAGGCTGCGGCCGAAGCGGGTCGCGCTCTGCACCCAGATGCCGAGCGCGGCGATGAGTGCGAAGGCGAGCGCCAGGACCGGGATGAGACCGCCGATCCGGTGATTGAAGAACTCGCGAAAGCCCGGCGCTACGACGCCGCGTGCCGTACCGCCCGAGTAGATCTGGGTGATGCCGTAGACCGCGATCGCCATGCCGAGGGTCAGGATGAAGGGCGAGACGCGGTTGAAAGCGATCAGGAGGCCGTTGGCGAGGCCGATCACCGCGCCGACCAGAAGGGTCACGGCCAGAGCGTAGGGAATGTTGGCGGGGTTGCCCTCCATCAGCACGGCCGCGACTACCGCGGTGAGCGAGATGATCGCGCCGACCGACAGATCGACCCCGCCCAGCACCATCACCATGGTGACCCCGACCGCAGCGATTCCGACCGGCGCCGCCTGGCGCACGACGTTGAACAGATAGCTCGGGCGGAGGAACGCGTCGGACAGCAGAGCCGCCGCGGCAAGAAGCAGAAGCAGCACGATCCAGATCGCGTACCGGTCGATCCGCTGCAGCCCGCGTGCGGATCGCAGCGTGAGCGCCCGGCCGCTCACGCCCACCCTCGCTTCGGCTGATTGACCAGGATCGCCAAGATCACGATCAGGCCCTTGATCAGCATCTGCACGAAGGAGGAAACCTCGAGCAGGTTGAGCAGATTGCTGGTAACGCCGAGCACCATGACCGCGGCGATCACGCCCGCGATCGTGCCGCGGCCGCCGGCGAGCGGCGTGCCACCGAGCACCACGGCGACGATCGCGTCGAGCTCGTAGCCGGCACCTGCGTTGGGGTAGCCCGTGCCGAGCCGGCCGGCAACCAGAACGCCGGCGATGCCGGCGCTCAGCCCCGACAGAACGAACGCGAACAGTTTGATCCGCGCCACCTCGATGCCGGCGCGTCGGGAGTTGTCCTCGTTGCCACCTACCGCAAGCAGGTGATGGCCGAAGCGGGTGCGGTGCAACAGGAAGGCCGCTCCGAGACTGAGGCTCCCGAGCAGAATGGCCGCGAACGGCAGGCCGAGGAGATCGCCGTCGCCGAGCCAGCGGAACTCGGGCGAGACCAGGCCGACGCTCCGGTCGGTATAGACGAAGATCACCCCCTGGAGGACGCTCAGCATGCCGAAGGTCAGGATCAGGGGATGGATGCGCAGCCGGTTGTTGAGCCAGCCATTCAGGAAGCCGACCCCCGCCCCGAGCACGATGGCCAGCCCGACCGCGGGCAGCGTCATCGCGGCGCGGCCCTGCATCAAGTCCGAGGTCAGCACCACGATCAGCCCCATCAGCTGGCCGACCGAGAGATCAATCATGCCGCCGACGATGACAAAGCTCTGACCGAGGGCGAGGACGCCGAGTGCAGCCGACTGCTTGAGCACGTTGGCCAGATTGCTCACGGTGTGGAAGTCTTTGACCGCCAGCGCGCCGAACGCGAGCAGAACCAGCAGCAGGCCGAAGATGCCGCAACGGCTAAGCGGCCTCGCGCGCGCGCCGAGCGCGATCATTCGAGATGCTGGAGCAGGGTCTCGCTGTCCTCGACCCAGCCGAACTTCATGGCGAAGTTCTTCAGCGTGGCGGCGTGCAGATCCGGCGCAAAGGAGGATACCGCGTCCGATACCAGGGTCGTCCTGAAGCCGTGGTGGAACGCCTCGCGGGCCGTCTCCTCGACGCAGATCTGAGTCACCGTGCCGGTCACGATCAGCGACCCGACCCTCCTCTCGCGCAGGAGCTCGGCCAGTCGCGTATCGTGGAAGGCGCCGTAGCCGTATTTCTCGACAAGCGCGTCGCGCGGCTCCGGATAGAGCTCGTCGACGATGTCCGAGCAGTCGACCTCGCGGTCGATGTCGTCGTAATGGCGCTGGTGACCTTTCCAGCAGCACCTGGTCGGCGGACGGCACTCGGGCGACCATTCCCAGAGCAGGTAGTATTCGGGCTGCGAGAGGAACTTGGTGTAGACGACCGGGATGTCGCGGCGCCGCGCGACCTCGATGAGGCGCTGATGCGCGGCAAGGGTCGCACGCGCCTCGGGCACCTCCAGGGGCGCGCCGACCCGCACGAAATCGTTCTGCATGTCGACGATCACCAGAGCCGGGTGCTCGAGCCGCTCCTTTGGTTCCATCGCTGCCTCCCATGCCTCCCGTCGGCAGGAAAGCGTAACGGATCGGCGCGCAGGCGCCAACGGCACCGGTTTCGGTTCTGCGACCCTGTCGAGCGAAGGCAGCCGGGCTATTTCCCAGGTGCTGCCTGACGCCGCACCATTTCGAATGGCACCCCGACCTGAGGTGAGCGTTGGTATTTCGAGTCGGACAGGTGATCAAACCGAGCGAGAGTATGACGGCCGCGTTCAAGCAAACTACCGACGAGGTCCTCGCGGGCTGCGGCAGCGAGCTCGAAACCGGGCTCGAGGAGCGCGAGGCGAAGCAGCGCCAGGTGCGCTACGGCCCCAATCGGCTGCGCGCCGCACCCCGCCTCAGCGCCTGGTCGATCCTGATCGAGCAGGCAAAGAGCCTGGTGTTCCTGCTCCTCCTCCTGGCCGCGGCGCTCTCCTTCACCTTCAGCGAGGCGATCCAGGGGGCAGCGATCCTCGTGGCCCTGCTCCTGAACATCGCCGTCGGCTTTGTGACCGAGCTCAAGGCCACGCGCTCGATGGAGGCGCTGCAGGAGCTCGAGCGCATCGCCGCCAGGGTGCGCCGGTGTGGCGAGGTCCATGAGATCTCGGCCGACGAGCTCGTGCCCGGCGCCATCGTGCTGCTCGAAGCGGGCGATCTGGTGCCGGCCGACCTCCGGCTCCTGACCGTGTCTAATACCAGCCCTGCGATGTTTTGACTCACCCTAGTTGTGAAATTCGCGGACATGTGATTCGTAACGCTGCGAGTTGATGCAGCGGGGCGGCGCCATGGGTGCACGATTGGCGATTCGACAGGACATCGCGGCCGAGGAGCTGCGTCGGCTGGCGCGCCAAGAGACCGAGGGTCGGGTCGCCTGTCGGCTGCTCGCCGTGGCCATCGCACTGGACGGGATGAGCCGCGGACAAGCGGCCCGTCAGGCGGGGATGGACCGGCAGACGCTCAGGGACTGGGTGATCCGGTTCAACGCTGAGGGCGTCGAGGGGCTGCGCGATCGGCCCAAGAGCGGCCGCCCGAGCTGGCTCGACGAGGGCCAGCTGGCGACCTTCAGGGCGTTGGTGCTGCGTGGGCCCGACCCGGAGCGCGATGGCGTCAGCACGTGGCGCGCCAAGGATCTGTGTCGGATCGTGCAGGGCCGCTTCGGGGTCGTCTACAGCGAGAACGGCATGCTCCGGCTGTTGCACGACCTCGATCTGTCCTGGCAGAAGGCGCGGCCGATCCATCCCGAGGCGGACCGCAAGGCCCAGGAGGCTTTTAAAAAAAGTTCCCGGCGCTGATTGCCGAGGTCGCCCGCGATCACCCCGACGCCGAGCAGTTGGAGGTCTGGTTCCTGGACGAGGCCCGGGTCGGCCAGACCGGCCGCGTCTGCCGACGATGGTACCAGAAGGGCCTGCGCCCGCGTGGCGTGCGCGACCTGCGCCACCAGGCGGTCTACCTGTTCGGCGCGGTCTGTCCCGAGCGCGATGCCGGCGTCGCCCTGGTGCTGCCCACGGTCAGCGCCGCCGCGATGCAGGCGATGCTCGACGAGCTCGCCCAGGCGGTCAGCCCCGGCGCCCATGCCGTCGTGCTGATGGATCGCGCCGGCTGGCACATCGCCAAGACGCTCGCCCTACCCGGCAACATCACCCCACTGTTCCTGCCGCCGTACTCGCCCGAGCTCAATGCGATCGAGCGGGTCTGGCTGTATCTGCGCGAGCGCTGCCTCTCCCACCGCCTCTGGCCGACGCATGACGACATCCTCGACGCCTGCTGCACCGCCTGGAACGCGCTGCTCACCGAGACCGGCCGCATCCGCTCCCTCTGCGACTTCGATTGGGCAACGGTCCGTTCTTAATGGGGCTGGTATAACCTGCGCTGCGACGAGGCGAGCCTGACCGGCGAATCGATGCCGGTCGGCAAGGCGACCGGGCGGCTCGAGCCCGAGGCACCGCTCGCCGAGCGCGCCAACATGGCGTTCAAGGGTACGGCGGTCGCCAACGGTTCCGGCGCGGGCGTCGTGGTCGCGATCGGCCCGGAGACCGAGCTCGGCCGGATCGCCAGGCTCGCCGAGCGGGCGAAGGAGCAGGCGACGCCGCTCGAGCGCCGGCTCGACCAGTTGGCGCGCTGGTTGCTGCTCGTCATCGTCATTGTAGCGGCGGCAACGGCTGCGATCGGCGTCGCGGCCGGGCGCGAGCTGACCCTCATGATCGAGACGGGCATCGCCCTGATCGTGGCGGCTATCCCGGAAGGCCTGCCGGTCGTGGCCAGCATCGCGCTCGCCCGCGGCATGTGGCGCCTCGCCAGGCGCAATGCTCTGATCGAGCGACTCGGCGCGGTCGAGACCCTGGGTGCGGTCAACGTCATCTGCACCGACAAGACCGGCACGCTGACCGAGAACCACATGACCGTGAGGCGCCTCGCGTTGGCCGACGCCGAGGTCCAGCTGAATGGGAGTGAACTTCGGCGTGACGGCCAGGCAGCCACGCTCCCCGACGACCCGGTTCTGCGCGCGGCGCTCGAGGTCGGAGTGCTCTGCAACGCGGCCGAGCTGAGCACCGATGGGCCCGGGCGCGGACGGGGCGATCCCATGGAGCTGGCGCTCCTCGCCGCGGCGAGCGAGATCGGTATGGATCGCGGCCGGCTGCTGGCCGAACGCCCGGAGGTACGCAAGGAGGCGTTCGATCCGAAGGTCAAGATGATGGCCACGTTTCACGCGACCGGGGAGGGTATCCAGGTCGCGGTCAAGGGTGCCCCCGAAGCCGTCCTCGAAGTCTGCTCGAAGGTCCGGATCGCTGACGGCGAGCGGGATCTGGACGCTGCGAGCCGCCGCGACTGGATCGAGCGCAACCGGAACCTGGCGGCTTCCGGGCTGCGGGCGCTCGCGCTTGCGACCAGGACGGTCGACGACCAGGCGGCGACACCCTACCAGGACCTCACGCTCCTCGGTCTGGTCGGCCTGCTCGACCCGGCCCGCGGGGGCGTGGCCGACGCGTTCCGGGCCTGCCGCGGGGCGGGCATCCGGGTCGTCATGGTGACCGGCGACCGGCGACCGCGCAGAGCATCGCGAGATCGGTCGGGCTGATCGATGACGGCGAAGCGACGGTGATCCGCGGCCGCGACCTCAAGCCGGTCGATCAGATGAGCGCGGCCGAGCGTGACGCGGCGTTGCGGGCGCCGATCTTCGCCCGCGTCGACCAGGCGCAGAAGCTCGATCTGATCGAGCTGCACCAGCGCGCCGGAGCGCGGGTCGCGATGACCGGCGACGGGGTCAACGACGCGCCCGCGCTCAAGAAGGCCGACATCGGCATCGCCATGGGGCAGCGCGGCACCCAGGTGGCGAAAGAGGCCGCCGACATGGTGCTCAAGGACGACAGCTTCGCGACCATCGTCACGGCGATCGCCCAGGGCCGGGCGATCTTCGACAACATCCGCCGGTTCATCGTCTACATGCTCTCGAGCAACACGGGCGAGATCTTCGCCGTCTCGACCGTGGCGCTGCTCAACGCGCCGCTGCTCCTGCTGCCGCTGCAGATCCTGTACATCAACCTCGTGCGCGACGTGTTCCCGGCGCTGGCGCTCGGCGTCGGCAGGGCCGAAGGCAATATGGCCGAACCGCCGCGCGATCCCAACGAGCCGATCCTCACCCGCCGGCACTGGCTGATGATCGGCGGCTACGGCCTCCTGATCGGCGGGACCGTGCTCGTCGTGTTCGCAATCGCGCTCTTGGTGCTCGACATGCCCGAGCGACGGGCGGTGACGGTCGCCTTCCTGACCTTTGCCTTCGCCCGCCTCTGGCACGTGTTCAACATGCGGGATCCGGGCTCGAACCTGCTGCGCAATACCGTCACGACCAACCCATGGGCATGGGCGGCGATCGCCGCCGGCGCGCTCATGCTGTTCGCAGCCCTCTACCTGCCCCTGCTCGCGCGGGTGCTGAACACGGTCGAGCCCGGGCCGCAGGGCTGGCTGCTGGTGGCGCTCGGCAGTTTGCTGCCGCTCGTGGTCGGTCAGGCGCTGAAGGGACGCGGGCCGCGCCGCCTCCTGCCTTGGCGAGCGGGGCTGGTCGAGCCATCGGGCTGAGCGGTCGAGTTGAACTCGGTCTGCGACACGAGGTCGGCGACGATCGGCAGGTGATCGGAAGCGCGCCGGCTCAAGCGGGTCAGATGGCGGCGCAGCGGGCTCTGTGGCCGGCAGCCCTTGAGCACCATGCGGTCGAGGGGAAAGACCGGCCACCAGCTCGGAAATGTGCCCGGCACGCGCGGTACCGTGCCCAGCTGGCGCAGCCGCGCGAGCGTCGGCCCCCAGGGACGCCACTCGTTCAGATCGCCGAGCAGCGCACGGGCGGCCGGGCTCATCGGAGCGAGGAGATGGCGCAGCGTTCTCGCCTGGCGCAGACGATGCCGGGCGCGCAGATCGAGATGGGTGTTGACGATCTGCCAGCTCACGCCGCCCGGATCACGCACCAGCACCGCGACGGCGCCTCGGGGTTCGCGGCTGTGATCGGCGAAGCGCCACTTCTCGACGTCCTCCACGGGCAGCCGGGTCAGTATGGCGTTGCCATACCAGCCTCTACCCTCGAGCAGCGTCGGCCCCTCGACGCAGGTCATGCCGAGCCGGGTCGCGAGCCGCTCGGCCTGATCGGCGCGGCTGCGCGAGCCGCGTGATTCGACCTCCTGGAGCCCGATCAGATCGGGCGCGATCTCCTCAATCACCGCCGCAATCCGCCCGATGTCCTGCCTGCCGTCGGTGCCGACCGCCCGGTGGATGTTGTAGCTCGCGAGTTGCAGCATGCGGCGAATTTAGTGCTCGAAATCTGACGGATGTACCCGGCCCGCACCCGCACGCGAACTTGCGCCAAGCCTGTCAGTGGTCCATGAGGAGCGACCGCACGTCACCATCGATCTCGATCTTGGCGCGATGTCGGCCGAAGAGCGAGGGAATACCGCTCGGCTGTTGCAGTCAGTCATGGACCGGTTCGCCAGTCGCGGTGCCGCGCTACACTCATCTCCCTGTCTGGTCGAAAAGCCGCTCCGGCCGTCGGGTGGCAGCAGCGATCGGGCAGCGGTCATTGACGGCGCGGCGCGGGAAGCCGGTGCAGCCCAGGTTCGCAGCTCAGGAGACGTCGAACCATGAGCGACGACATTTCGGCAGCGGAATACCGTCTTCGGCCCGGTCAGTGGTTCCTCGGCGGCCAGATGATGTTCGTCGCCTTCGGCGGGCTGGTGCTGGTCCCCCTGCTCACCGGCCTCGACCCTAACATAGCCCTGTTCACGGCCGGCGCGGGCACGCTGATCTTCCAGGTCTGCACGCGCGGCAAAGTACCGGTGTTCCTGGCCTCTTCGTTCGCTTTCGTCGCGCCCATCATCTACGGGATCAGGACCTGGGGGATTCCGGGCACGTTGTGTGGCCTTGCCGCGGCCGGTCTCCTGTACGTGGTTCTCAGTTTTGTCGTCCGGATCAAGGGCAGCGCGTTTCTGGAACGCTATGTTCCCCGCGTCGTGACCGGCCCGATCATCATCGTCATCGGACTTATCCTGGCGCCGGTCGGCGTGAATATGGCGCTCGGCAGGTCGGGTGACGGCGCGATCCTCCTGGTGCCGCAAGGATATGCCCTCGCCCTGTCCGCCATCGCTTTGGTGACGACCATCGCCGTCACGCTTCAGGGAAAGGGGCTGATCAGGGTCATCCCGATCCTTACGGGTGCGGCTGCCGGCTATGCGGCAGCGCTGCTCATCGAGCTTTCGGGCGGTGCCGATGTGATCGATTTCTCCCGGATCGCAGCGGCGGAGTGGTTCAGCGTCCCTGCTTTCGTGGCGCCTGCGTGGAACTGGCAGGCGATCGCGTTCATGCTGCCGGTCGCCCTGGCGCCCGCGATCGAGCACTTCGGCGACATCTTGGCCATCCGTGGTGTCACCGGAAAGGACTACCTGAAGGACCCTGGCATCCAGAACACGATGCTCGGCGATGGTCTCGCCACCTCCGTGGCCAGTCTCCTCGGCGGCCCGCCCAACACGACGTATTCGGAGGTGACGGGCGCGCTCACGTTGACGCGCGCCTTCAACCCCGAGATCATGACCTGGGCGGCAATCTGGGCCATCGCCCTGTCGTTCATCGGCAAGCTCGGCGTCGTCCTTCACACCATCCCGACCCCCGTGATCGGTGGTATCCTCATGATGCTGTTCGGGTCCATCACGGTCGTCGGTCTGAGCAGCCTGACGGGCGCGCGCGACGACCTGCTGAAGCCGCGCAACCTGGTCATCGTGTCCATGATCCTGGTCCTGGGGATCGGCGACATGGAGATCCCCATCGGCGATTTCGCGCTTGGCGGCGTTGGGCTCGCTGCTGTCGTCGGCGTCCTGCTCAACCTGATCTTACCCCGAGGAATTGGCGAGCGGGCCGCCGACTGAGCAGGCGCGCCCCAAGGGCCGAGGCGGGGAACCGCGGCGGAACATCGTCGCGGCAACCATCGCATCGTCGCCGCCAATCCTTTCGCCCCCGGGGGGCCAAGGGCCATCAGTCCTTCCCGGTGTCGCTTCGGGCAGGCGGCCGGTGTCCACGAATACGCTCGACCGCCTCCTCGAATGCCGACTGGCTCACGATCTCGTCGGCCCGGGCGGTCGACATCAAGCAGGTCGGGCGCGAGTTGGGTGTGTGCGCTACGTGCTGGAGGGGAGTATCCGGCGTGCTAGCGGGCGGGTGCGGATCACCGGGCAGTTGATCGAGACGGCGGCGGGCGGGCACGTCTGGGCTGATCGGTTTGAGCGCGCAGTCGACGACATTTTCGGGTTGCAGGACCGCATTACCGAAAGCGTAGTCGGCGCTATCGAGCCGGCCCTGCAGCGCGCCGAAACCGTGCGTGCCTGGGCGAAGCCGACTGACAGCTTGGATGCCTATGATCTGTATCTCCGCGGTGTCCATCAAATCTATGTTGCGACACATGAGTCCCTCGACGCGGCGGTCGGGTTCTTGCGCCGTGCAGTGGCAATCGATCCTCACTACGAACTCGCGAAGGCTTATCTGGCAGTTGCCTATGGCATACGCGACACACCTGGTTGGGCTGAACCGGGGGATCGTGAAGCGGCGATCGGCCTGGCGCGCGAAGCGATCCACACGGCTGACGACAATCCGACCACGCTGCGAGCGGCCGGGTGGGCTCTCGCGTATTTCGCGGACAAGACGGCCGACGCATCCGGAGGTGACCTCGATGCCGCGTCCGCAGCACTCAACCGTGCCCTGCGATTGCACCCCAACTCGGCCCAGGCGCTCCACAGCCTCGGTTTCGTGCATATGTGGTCGGGCGACACCGAGCGGGCGATCGACTGCTTCGTTCGAGCCATCCGGATCAGCCCACGGGACCAGGAGATGGGCTATATCCTGCATGGTCTGGGGACGGCCTATCTGATGTGCGGCCGGGATGTCGACGCCCTTGAAGCCGGGCTTCGCGCGGTCGAACAGATGCCGAAACATGGTTCCAGCCATCGTGTTCTGATCGTGGCGCTGGCTCGTCTCGGCCGGATCGAAGAGGCGCAGGCGGCGACCGCCCGGCTCTTGAAGATTGTTCGGGACAGTCACCTTTCAAACATCAGGCCACCGTCGCGGATCCCCGGGTTTGCGGAGCGGTTCCTTGCGGACTTGCGGCTCGCTGGGTACCCCGAGTGACCATGCGCCATCTCGCCGCGTGATCCTCGCTGCCGACATGCTCGCTTTCAGCAAGCGTGCGAGTGAAAGTCGGATCCAGCCCGAAGGTAAGCGCTCGCGATAGCATGCCCGTGTGCCGGTCACTGCATGTGATCGCTACGGAGGTTGTGGTAGACGCTGGTCGAACGGGCCGGCCTGACGGAGCTCGGGCCGGGCCAGGGCGCAGCGCCGGACGGGAGGCCGCAGGCGATGGAACTGAACCGACGCGACAATCAGCGCGTGATCCGCGCGCCGCGAGGCAGGCAGCTCAATGCGCGGAGCTGGCAGACCGAGGCGCCGCTTCGGATGCTGATGAACAATCTCGATGCCGAGGTCGCCGAGAGCCCGCAGGAGCTCGTGGTCTACGGCGGCATCGGTCGGGCGGCGCGCGACTGGCGCTGCTATGACGTGCTGGTCGAGACGCTGAAGCGCCTGGGCGACGACGAGACGCTGCTGCGTGCAGTCGGGCAAGCCGGTCGGCGTGTTCAGGACCCATCCCGACGCGCCCCGCGTCCTGATCGCCAACTCCAACCTCGTCGCGCACTGGGCGACCTGGGAGCGGTTCCACGAGCTCGATCGCGCGGGCCTGATGATGTACGGCCAGATGACCGCCGGCTCCTGGATCTACATCGGCACGCAGGGGATCATCCAGGGCACCTACGAGACCTTCGCCGAGGCCGGCCGCCAGCACTACGGCGGCGATCTCAGCGGCAAGTGGATCCTGACCGGCGGCCTCGGCGGCATGGGCGGCGCGCAGCCGCTCGCCGCGACCATGGCCGGCGCCTCGCTGCTCGCGGTCGAGTGCCAGGCGAGCCGGATCGAGCGCCGCCTCCAGACCGGCTATCTCGACCGCATGGCGACCGACCTCGACGAGGCGCTGGCGCATCATCGAGGAGGCCTGCCGCGCGAAGCGCGCCCTCTCGGTCGGGCTGCTCGGCAACACCGCGGAGATCTTCCCGGAGCTGGTGCGCCGCGGCGTGCGGCCCGACATCGTGACCGACCAGACCGCGGCGCACGATCCCCTGAACGGCTACCTGCCCGCGGGCTGGACGCTCGAGCGCTGGGAGGCGATGCAGGCGCGCGAGCCGCAGGCCGTGGAGCGCGCGGCCAAGGAGTTGATGGCCGTGCAGGTCCGCGCCATGCTCGACTTCTACCACCAGGGCGTGCCGACCCTCGATTACGGCAACAACATCCGCCAGTTCGCCAAGGAGATGGGGGTCGAGGACGCGTTCGAGTTTCCGGGCTTCGTGCCGGCCTATATCCGGCCGATGTTCTGTCGCGGCAGGGGGCCGTTCCGCTGGGCGGCGCTCTCGGGCGACCCCGAAGACATCTACCGGACCGACGACCGGGTGAAGGCGCTCTTTCCCGGAAGACCGGCACCTGCACGACTGGCTCGACATGGCGCGCGAGCGGATCCAGTTCCAGGGCCTGCCGGCGCGGATCTGCTGGCTCGGGCTTGGCGAGCGGGCCAGAGCCGGCCTCGCCTTCAATGAGATGGTCGCGAGCGGCGAGCTCGAGGCGCCGGTCGTGATCGGCCGCGACCATCTCGATTCCGGCTCGGTCGCCAGCCCCAACCGCGAGACCGAGGCCATGCGCGACGGCTCCGATGCGGTCGCCGACTGGCCGCTCCTGAACGCCATGCTGAACGTTGCCTCGGGTGCGACCTGGGTCTCGATCCATCACGGCGGCGGGGTCGGCATCGGTTTCTCGCAGCACGCCGGCATGGTGATCGTCTGCGACGGCACGCCCGAGGCGGCGAGGCGCCTCGAGCGCGTGCTCACCAATGACCCTGCCACTGGTGTCATGCGCCACGCCGATGCCGGCTATCCCGACGCGATCGCCTGCGCCAGGGAGCACGGACTCAAGCTGCCCATGCTTCGATGAACCTGAAAACAACGGGTGCAAGCCCTCAGAGCGCGGCTCTGCGCAGAGTCGCGGGCTGGTTCGAGCCCTCGGAGGCTTGCCTCATCTGGCGAGCCGACGCTTGCTCCGGTTTGGGAGCCGGCAAACGGAGAACCACAAGACACAAGACGGCGGCGAAGCCCGAACGGAAGGTTGAGACGAAGAAACCCGGCAGTTGAGGGCCGGCCTCCCCCTATTTGGCTCGTCTCCAGACCAATTGAGCAGTTCCGGCGCCAGTCGATATAGTGGGATTGACGAAATTCATTTCGTCGCCAGCAACCGTGAGAACCCGTTTCTGCTCAGCGCCTTCCCAGTTCGGGTAGGAACTCCCCTCGATATGCAACGTCACGAGGGTGTTATCCGTCGCGCTGACCGTGTATGTACCGAAGTAGGCTATGCTTCCCCGTACGGTCTCTTGGTTTTCCGCCGGGGTTCCTGCCAAACGATTATTAGACGCAAATTTGGGACGACCTGGCCGAACGACGACGATTGAAAATCGTTGGCCGTCCAGCATGAAGCAACCTCTCGGATTGGGACCATACGGCTCGACCTTCTGACCGTCCTTCTCATTCGTCACCGAAACAAGCGTCCACGACCCTACCAGATCTTTGCCCGTCTGCGCTGCGGCTTCGTCTTTGGGCAAAGCAATTCCTATGAAGAGCGCCAAAAGGCCGATAGCGCCTGGAGTGACGTGCTTCATGGCTCCCCTCCCATCGGAGATGCGGTCGCGATCCCGAACATTCTCCGAAAAGGAAGCATACGCGATACGGTTCTCGCTGTACACCTGACATTAGGGGTGAAAGATCCCGTCCGCGGTCACCAGAGCGTCCGGATGCTCAACCGCCTTCCAGTGCCGCCTGCGCTGCCAACGCACCGGTCATCATGGCACCGGTGAAGCCGCCGAAGCGACCGTAGCCCGATGCGAACCACGATCCGGGAACCGTCGTCGTCACCGTTTTCCTTCTCAGCCCATCGTCTGCGGCAGGAACAGGACCAGCCAGGGAAAAAACGACGAGGATAGTGAGGCGCAGGAGGTCGGTCAGGATGAACGGCGCCTCACCCCGGAAGAATGCGATCAGGTTCACGTCCGGGATGATCGAGTTGATCACGAACACTCGCCTCGGTCATGGTCTGGCTACGCGCCTTTGGCGACACGACCTAGTGTGCCGCCTTCATCGCGTCCCACCACGGGCAGACGCCGTCCATGCGCTGGTAGTTCCCGTCTATCACCTGAACCGGTGCGCGCAGCACTTGGCCGCCCGGCCGGCGGTCCGCCGGTGGCGGCTCCGGGGCACCCAGCGCGCGCATCAGGCCGTGATGGCCCCAGTAGCTCTCGACAGTGGTCATCTCAGTGGGCTGCCAGTTGACGGGGTCCACGTTGCGCCCGCCCCAGCCGCATTCGACCAGGAAGTCCCCTGGCGTGCGCTGGTAGAACGAGGTTATCAAATCGTTGCAGTGTCGTCCCAGTGTCGCCACAACGCGCTCGGGGCCATCGGCCATCGCCAGGTCGTAGCCCTGCCCTACATCGTCCAGGGAATACATTTCCACCATCAGGTGGTGCAGCATGTCGACCGGCGCCTCGACCAGCGCCAGGCTGTGGTGCCGCGCGTTCACGTGCATGAAATAGGCCTGGATCGGTGTGCGCATGAAGTCGCTGATCCGGAAGCCGAGCAGGTCGCGGTAAAAGCCGAGAGAGGCCGCCATGTTCGTCGTCGTCATCAGAACATGGCCCATGCCGAGCGGCCCGCAGCGGAAGCCGGAAATCATGCGCCCAGGCCGGAATGGTGTGTCTGCCACCTGCGCACCGTGAAAGGCCTCCAGCCGGTTGCCGGCCGGATCGGTGAAGGAGATCAGGCCGGAGACGTAGCGTTGGTCGGCGAGCGCCGCAGTCTCACGCTTGGCGGCGACGCCGGCGCGCTCAAGCTTCGCGGCCAGCGCGTCCAGCGCCGAGGCATCGGCCACTTCCCAGCCGTAGTAGCGCTTGCCTGCAGGCATGGAGGCATCGGCCAAGAGGCGCTGCCGCCGATCGTCCATGCGGAAGGCGCGCAGCCCGGCGCCGCGGTCGACCGCCTGCATGCCGAGACGCGCGGTCGCGAAATCCGTCCAGTCCTCGAGGTTTCCTGCTCCAAAGCCCAGATAGCCGAGTGCCTGAATCTCCATCCGCCCCCTCCTGCACGAAGGCATGCACGGATGACCCGCGCACGACGGCGGTGGACGATACAGCGTTATCCGGGCGTTGCGTATCGGATTTGATGTAGGGCTCGCGTGCGACCTGGTCCGCCCGGTCACTTGTTGAACGAAACCTGGAGATTGTTGCCGGCGATGGTGAAAGTCGGCTGCACGCCATCCAGGCTGTTCCCGCTGAATTGATCCGACGAGAAACTGGAAAGGTTGGGTGCGGTGAGAATGGTGTAGGGGGTATTGAGTGCAAAACCCCCGTCGTCCTCCTTCCAGAAAAGAGAGGCCCGCAACGGATGATTTGAGAATCAGTTCCCCTGACAGCGTGAGGTCGGTCAGGTGAGCGCCGGTGCCGAGTTGGGCCTTGATGATGCCACCGGTCAGTTCGAGGACGCCAAAGGTAAGTCCGCCGGCGTGGTGGCCGATGTCCAGTACACCATTGCCGAAGAGGTGAACGCTTGCCATCCCGGCTGAAAACTCGCCAAAGAATGCGACTTGGCCACCTTCACCGTCGTGGGTGCCGCCATAGGCGACCAGCTGGGCATTTCCCGCACTCGATGTATTCCCGAATGACGTGTGGCCGCCGACGGCACCGCAGGTGTAGCCGCCCAGATTGTGGAACGTGCCATCTCCCGCCGTGGGAACGGCGCCGCTGCTCGGAGTGCCGGTGCCGTACACCGAAAATTCCGTGAAGCCGGCGGCAGCACCCTTCTTCACTGCAGGGTGGTTCCAGAACGTGCCATTTCCCGCGGTCGGAAAGTAGTCGGTGGGAAGGCTGATCGAGAAGATCGTGTGACCGGCGCAGGAACGGTCCTCGCTGGCGCTGCCATGGTTGACGAAACAGCCGTTGGCGGCCGCCGGAGAGCCGTGTTTTGCGCTGAACTCCATGTGGCCGCCCTCGCCCTGGCCGCTCTCCCGTGCGCCGAAGTTGAGGTAGTAACCGTGGCCTGCGGACGCTCCCTGCGCTTTCATGTCGGGGGATTGTTGTTGAAGCTCGTGACGCCGCCGTATGCGCCTGCGACCGTGGCGGCCTTAACACTCGCCTTGAATATATTCCTGACACACTGTAAGATGCCGGCTCGGTCGCCAGCGCCGCCGTCGGCGTGCCCGGCGGTGCTCCGAATCCAGCGCCCCGAGAATATCCGGCCCCAGGACGAGGACGTTCGCATGAGCGGCAAGAGCAATCTGAACCCCCGGGCGGAGGCCAGCCGGCGCAATGGCGCCCGCTCGCGCGGGCCGGTGAGCGCCGAGGGGCGGGCGTCCTCGGCGCGCAACGCGCTCAAGCACGGCCTGCGGGCGAGCAGGATCGGGGTGCTCGGCAACCAGGACGAGGCGGCATTCCTGAGCCTGACCGCAGCGCTGCGCGACGAGCTGGCGCCCGCGGGCCCGCTCCAGGAGGAGCTTGCCGATCAGATCGCGCTCGCGATCTGGCGCGCGCGCCGCTCCAACCGCATCGAGACCGAACTCTTCAACTATTATCTCGAGAAGGACCGGCCTAGCTGCGCGCCGGCGCCGGACTTCGGCCTGCTCGTGATCCGCGACCGCAATGGCGCCCGCGCCCTCGACACGCTGCTGCGCTACCGCGGCTCGGTCCAGGCCGAGCTGTTTCGCGCGCTCGCCGCCCTGAAGGCGCTCCAGGCCGAGGCGGCGGCCTCGATGGCTGCTGCGGTGGCCAGCCTGCCGCCGCCGGCCGCTACTACCAAACGAACCCAAAACCCACTCTGAGCCTCGCGTTCAGGCCATTTGCAGCCAGAAAATGCCGCTTCCCCATACCGCCCGACGATGGTTGCTTTCCAGCTTCACCCGCTGAGCTGGCACGCGGGTGGCACCGGCCCAGAGCTATCGCCAGTCGCCTGCAGCGGGCCTTCCCGGAGGACAGAACGAGCCCGGGCACGAGCTCGGTGAATGTTGTCCGCGCCGGTGCGGTGGAGGTGGCGTGCTCGCGCCTCGCGAAGTCGGGAAACGTCAGGTGCGTTGGCGCCTCACAAGATCAGCGTCGCGAGCGCGAAACCCGCGAGCGCGAGCGCGAGGCTGGCGAGCGCAAGCCTCACGACCCAGCGTGGCGGCTCCTGCTCGTGCAGGGGCGGGTGGCGGTGGCGGTGACGGAGAACCGTGGCATAGATGAGCTGCTGCGCTCCCTCCGCCAGCGCGCGGCCAATCACCTGATGCCACGGAATGCACGCCGGCCAGTCGCCCCGGATTGCGAACGCCGTCGCCCAACGCACTGCGACAGCTATTTGCCATATGGAGCAAATCATCGAAATCGCCCCGCTCATTGCAAGCAATGCGTCGACCCGGCACGCAGGATGCGGGCATTCAGCGCAAATTTATCTTGAATTCTTAACCGCGCCTGTGAAGCAGTTCACAGCAACGCGAACGAAATCGTGATATGCGCGCTCGCTCGAGCGGGCAGCGAGTTGGCACTCAGCCGAGCGCGCTCAGGTTCAGCTTCTGACTGTCGCCGAGCCAGATGACGTGAGCGCTGTGGTCCGCGAGCGCGTCGCCGGTTTCCGGGTGAACGAACACCGTGAGCCCCTGCCGATTGAGGGCGAGCCAGGGAACCACCTCGGCGAACAGCGCTGGTCCGAAGGCGATCTGGTAGCTGCCCAAGGGGTGCGGGCCGATCGGCTGGTCGTGCCAGCGTCCGAGCTGGACCGTGAAGCGGCCAGCGATCGCCTCGCGCAGCTGCTCGGCCAGCGGCTTGGCGCGCGAATCGTAATAGACGTGCGCGTGATAGCCGGTGATTGCGCCGGCGGGCTCCTCGGACACCAGGACCATGGCGACAGCTCCCCTCGACGATCGTAACCCGCAGCCCTTCCGGCCGCCTGCCCGATCGAATACCCTCGTGTGCCACCATAGCAGGATTCCTGGGGATGGCATCCAACACCGAGCACGCCGTTGGACGGCACTACGGGCGGACGGGGCTTGCGGAGCGCCTGCTCGCGGCCTTGCGGGCCGCCGGAAAGAACCCCGATGCGCTCGCGCCGGAGGATCTGGCGCCGGTAGAGGAGTTCCACGTCCGCGGCCGGGAGGCGACCACCGAGCTGGCCGAGCTGACCGAGCTGCATCCTGCCCTCGAGGTCCTCGACGTCGGCTGCGGGATCGGCGGGCCGGCCCGCTATCTGGCGCGGCGCTTCGGCTGCCGGGTCACCGGCATCGATCTGACCGCGGAGTTCGTGCGCACGGCGACGCTGCTGACCGAGCGGGTCGGGCTCGCCGGGCGGGTGAGCTTTCGGGCAGCGGACGCGCTCGACCTGCCGTTCGACAAAGCGAGCTTCGATCTCGTCTGGACTCAGCATGCCGCGATGAACATCGCGGACCGGCCGCGGCTCTACGGCGAGATGGCCCGCGTCCTGCGCGCGGGCGGCCGGCTGGTCGCCTACGACATCGTGGCCGACTCGGGCGAGCCGTTGCATTTCCCCGTGCCCTGGGCGGACACGTCGGAGATCAGCCACCTGGTCACGGCCGAGGTCATGCGGCGCCTGCTCGAGGCCGCAGGCTTCACGGTCCAGATCTGGCGCGACGTCTCCTCGCTGGGGCGCGACTGGACGCGCGCCCGCGCCGAGCGGCTGGCGACCGCCGAGCCCGGTCCGCTCGGTCCGCAGCTCAACATGGGCCCCGAATGGCGCGCCAAGATCGGCAATCTCGCCCGCAATCTCGCCGAAGGCCGGATCGGCCTGGTCCAGGCGGTTCTCCGCAGGCCGGGCTGAGCCGCGCAGCGGCCGCCGACGCCGCAAGGTCGACCTCTCGGAGAGCCATCTCGGCATCGTGATTGGTTGTGGACTGACCCGTGTGGCCTGCGGTGCGATGCCTGCTCAGCGCGGCATGGCCATTGGCTGCGGCAACCCGGAGAACGAGGATGAAAATACTGCCCAGAGCGCATCCGTTTGCATTCCTGCAGGGTCTGATGATCGTGGCCTTTGCCCTGCTTCTCGCAGTCGCCATTGATGCGCGGCCGGCGAGCGCCGGCGGCGTCGTCAACAGCAGCCTCTTCAGCGCTGTCGCGATCAAGGGCTACGATCCGGTCGCCTACTTCACGATGGGTCGACCGGTCGAGGGCTCGAGCGACTACGAGCACCGGTGGATGGGGGCAACCTGGCGTTTTGCGTCAGCCGAGAATTGCGACGCTTTCGCTGGCGATCCGGAAAAATACGCGCCGCAATACGGCGGCTATTGCGCCTACGCCGTGTCCCAGGGCGCGACCGCCGACATCGATCCGGCAGCCTGGCACATCGAGGGCGGCAAGCTCTATCTGAACCTCAGCCCGCAGGTTCAGTCGATCTGGCTGAAGGACATCCCGGGCTACATCGCCAAGGCCGACGCCAACTGGCCGAAGATCCAGGCCGGTCTCGCCGGCTGATCCCTCCGCCGCGCTCGCACGTACCTATAATGCCTCCCTGAAATCTTGGCCGCCGGGCGACCGGCGGTCCTTTCTTGTCATCGGCGGCTTGACCTTCCAGCAACTGGAATGTCCATCTCCCGGTTGTGCCGTACCGAACGGAGCCCGGGAACATGGCCGAGGTGCAGACTCTCGCTCGCGATGACCAGGACCGACGCCCGGCCCGCGACGACCGGACGATCTACACTTGCCCGATGCACCCCGAGATCGAGCAGCCGGGCCCCGGCGACTGCCCGATCTGCGGCATGGCGCTCGAGCCCAAGACGGTCACGGTCGAAGAGGGGCCGAGCGCTGAATACCTCGACATGCGCCGGCGCTTTTGGATCAGCGCGGCGCTGGCGGCGCCGCTGCTGATCTGGGTGATGGGCGATCACCTGCTGGGGCTCGGCCACACGATCCCGCGCCAACTGGCGCATTGGTTCCAACTCGTGCTCGCGACGCCGGTCGTGCTCTGGGCAGGCTCGTTCGTGTTCAAACGCTTCGTCGCGTCGCTGCGCAGGATGAGCCCGAACATGTGGACCCTGATCGGGCTCGGCACGGGTGCGGCATACCTCTACAGCGTGGTCGCGACCCTTGCGCCCGGTATCTTTCCTGCCGCGTTCCGTGGCCCCGAAGGCCAGGTCGACGTCTATTTCGAGGCGGCGGCGGTGATCATTGCGCTGGTGCTGCTGGGCCAGGTGCTCGAGATCCGCGCGCGCGAGCAGACCTCGGGCGCGATCAAGGCGCTGCTCGGCCTCGCGCCCAAGACCGCGCGCCGCGTGCGCGACGACGGCTCGGACGAGGAGGTGGCGGTCGAGGAGGTGCTGGTCGGCGATCGGCTTCGGGTGCGGCCGGGCGACAAGATCCCGGTCGACGGCGAGCTGCTCGAGGGCCGCAGCACGGTCGACGAATCGATGCTGACCGGCGAGCCGGTGCCGGTCGAGAAGACCAAGGGGGATCGGGTCAGCGGCGGCACGATCAATCAATCGGGCAGCTTCGTGTTCCGCGCCGAGCGCGTGGGCAGCGAGACTATGCTTGCCCAGATCGTCCAGATGGTCGCCGAGGCCCAGCGCTCGCGCGCCCCGATCCAAAGCCTGGTCGATGTGGTGGCGAGCTGGTTCGTGCCGGCGGTGGTCACGGTCGCGATCCTCGCCTTCATCGCCTGGACAATCTTCGGCCCAGCGCCGGCCATGGCCTACGCCCTGGTCGCGGCCGTGTCGGTGCTGATCATCGCCTGCCCCTGCGCGCTCGGCCTTGCCACGCCGATGTCGATCATGGTCGGCACCGGGCGGGGGGCTCAGGCGGGCGTGCTGATCAAGAACGCCGAGGCGCTCGAGCGCTTCGCCAAGGTCGACACGCTGGTAGTCGACAAGACCGGCACGCTGACCGAGGGCAAGCCGAAGGTGACCACGCTCGTGCCGGCCGAAGGCATCGACGAGAAGGATCTCCTGCGAGTTGCCGCGAGCCTGGAGCGGGCGAGCGAGCACCCGCTCGCAGCCGCGATCGTCGGTGCGGCCAAAGAGCGCGGTCTCGAGCTCGTGGAGGCAAGCGATTTCGACTCGATCACGGGCGAGGGCGTGCGCGGTCGGGTCGATGGCCGCGAGGTCGCGCTCGGCAACCAGCGGCTCATGGAAAGCCTGCAGGTCGATCCTGGGGCACTGGTCGAGCGGGCAGAGATGCAGCGGGCCGAGGGCGAGACGGTGATGTTCGTGGCGGTCGACGGCAAGCCTGCGGGCCTGGTCTGCGTCGCCGATCCGATCAAGGAGACCACCCCTGGTGCGCTCGAGGCGCTCCGCGAAGAGGGCCTGCGCATCGTCATGTTGACCGGGGACAACCGGACCACCGCCGAGGCGGTGGCGAAGAAGGTCGGGATCGACGAGATCCAGGCCGAGGTCCTGCCGGAGCGCAAGAACGAGGTGGTCAGGCGGCTGCGCGAGGAAGGCAAGGTCGTGGCGATGGCGGGCGATGGCATCAACGATGCTCCGGCGCTCGCCCAGGCCGACATCGGCATCGCGATGGGCACCGGCGCCGATGTCGCCATGGAGAGCGCCGGCATCACGCTCGTCAAAGGCGACCTGACCGGGCTCGTGCGCGCGCGCAGGCTGTCCGAGGCGACCATGCGCAACATCAGGCAGAACCTGTTCTTTGCTTTCGTCTACAACGCGCTTGGCGTGCCGCTCGCGGCCGGCGTGCTCTATCCCTTCATCGGGGTGCTGCTCAGCCCGATCATCGCGGCCGCGGCGATGAGCCTGTCCTCGGTCTCGGTGATCGGCAACGCGCTGCGCCTGCGCACGGTGAAGCTTTGATGCGGATCAATGCGGTCCCGGGAACCGGACATAGTCTGTCCGCCCGGATCAGTTAGGGAGCGAGGTCATGACCAAGAGCCAAACGATAGTCGCGGCCCTGGTGGCGGCGTTGACGATCGGCGCGGCGAGCGTGGCGCCGGCCCAGGCGCACGGCGGGGATGAGGGGCCGGGCTACTACGGGATGGGGCCGGGCATGATGGGACCGGGCTATGGGCCGGGCCCGAGCATGATGGGCCAGGGCTATGGGCCGGGCCCGGGCATGATGGGACCGGGCTATGGGCCGGGCCCCGGACAGCAACAATGGAGGATGGGCCCCGGCAATGGGATGGGGCCGGGCTATGGCATGGGTCCCGGACAGCAACAATGGAGGATGGGCCCGGGCATGATGGGCCAGGGGTACTACGGCATGGGTCCCGGCATGATGGGTCCCGGTTATGGGACGGGCCCCGGCTATGGCATGGGCCCGGGCTATGGGATGGGCCCGGGCTACGGGACGGGTCCAGAGCAACAGCCCTGGGCCGGCCCCCGCGTCACTCCGAGGATGAATCTGAGCACGGACGACGTCCGGTCGTACTTCGAGGGCCAGCTCGCAGCCGCGGGCAACAAGCGGCTCAAGATCGGCAAGGTCGAGGCGCTCGACGACAACACCATCGAGGCGCAGATCGAGACCGTCGACGGCTCCCTGGTCGAGACCTACAAGGTCGACCGACACACCGGCGCGATCGCGCCGGCGGGCTGAGCGGATCCCTGGCGTGCGGATCGCGCCCAGGCCGGGCTATCCCTGGTACCTCCGGCCGTTCTTCTGGAACCAGCGGCGGAAGTACGGCAAGGCGCTCGACGCCGGCCTGCTCTGGGCACGCTCGCCCAGGCTGTTCCTGAGCGTCGCCGCGCTCTATGGCGCGCTCGACCGCAAGGGCTCGCCGCTCGAGCCGGCCCTGCGCTCGCTGCTCACCGTGCGCGTCTCCCAGATCAACCATTGCCGCTTCTGCGTCGACCTCAACTCGGCGACCCTCCTGCGGCGCGGGATCAGCGAGGCGAAGCTTTGGGCGCTCGACGACTGGCGCGCCAGCAACCTGTTCAGCGCGCGCGAGCGGGTGGCGCTCGACTACGCCGAGGCGATGACGCGCTCGGACCTCGAGGTCGACGACGCGCTCACGGCACGGGTCGAGGAGCAGTTCGACCACGACGCGATGATCGAGTTGACCGCCCTGGTGGCGTTCCAGAACCTGTCGAGCAAGTTCAACGCCGCGCTCGGGGTGCCACCCCAGGGCTTCTGCCGGGTGATGCCCGCGCAACCGATCGACGAGGCTTCGCAGGCGGGAGGGAGAGTGCCGTGAGAGGCGCCAGGGTGGATGAGCGGCGGGCTCGCGCTGCTGAGCCGGGACGTGCGGCGCCCGTGTAGCGGGGAGCGGCAGGTATCCTGCCGGCAAGTGGAGAATGGCGATGACCGAGACTAGACGTTCTGTTCCTCTGATGGCGGGCGTTTCGATCCTCGCAATCGGCTTGGCGGCCAGCCCCATCGCGATCGACATCCATTCGATGAACGTTGGCAACAACGTCGCCCTCGCCCAAGGCGGCGGTGGAGGTGGAGGCGGTGGTGGCCCGGGAGGCGGCGGTGGCCGGGGAGGCGGCGGTGGTCCGGGAGGCGGTGGTGGTCCGGGAGGCGGTGGAGGTTCAGGGGCTGGTCCAGCTCCCGGCGATCAAGGCGCGGGCCAGGGCATGGGAATGCAGCAGGGCCCCATGCGCCAGGGTGGCATGACACAGCAGTCACCGAGCGGCATGAGTTAGCAGATGCAAGGCCAGGTGATGGATCGTGAGACCATCCGATCGGTGCAGCGAAGGCTGAACCAACTCGGATATCACGCCGGACCCGAAGACGGGATCATGGGGCCGAAAACCAGCGAGGCAATCTGGGCTTATCAGAATTGAATGGGCATGGCGCCCGATGGGATGCTCACGCCCGACCTTGTCGACCGTATGATGGCTGGATCAAAGGGACAATAGGAATGCGGCGCTCGCGGTGCCGCCTCCCGGCGAGCGGGCCGGGCGGCCGCCCTCGCAGTTGGGAGGACCAAGGTGATGAGTTACGGCTGGCGTACGGCAATCATGACCGGCGTCATGGCGCTCGGTCTGCCTTCGATTACGCAGGCGCAACAAGGCATGCCTTACTACGGCTACGGCCCGGGCATGATGTGGGGGGAGGGCGGCGGCTGGTTTCAAATGCTGTTCGGTTTTCTGATGATGATCCTGTTCCTGGCGATCATCGTCGCTCTGGTGGTGTTCGCCGTGCGCTGGCTTGGTGGCGCCGAACACTCGCCCTTCCGGCATCCGCCGGCTGCGGGTCACCGAACAGCGCTCGATCTCCTCAAGGAGCGGCTCGCCAAGGGCGAGATCGACGTCGCCGAGTACGAGGAGCGCAAGCGCGCATTGGGCGAATGAGTGGTCCGCAGCACGACTGACCGAGCCGGATGGCTCCGCGACGTCGTATGCGGCCCCGGTCACATCGCTTCCTTGATGCCGCGCCGGATCAGCCACCAGTTCACGGGGTAGGTGGTGACGAAACCCGCGAGCATAGCGATCTGCATCATGGACCAGAACTCGACCGACGCAACGTCGAGCTCAGCGCCGAACAGATGCCTGAAGAGGTAGAAGTTCGCGAACGCCATGAAGCCGTACATCCCCACCTGCCATGCGGTGAGCGAGAGCGCGTCCGCCTTGATCGCCTCCTTCAGTCCCTCGCCGAGCGAAAGATCGCGCATGGGCGCGATGGTGAAGTATTGAAAGGCGATGCCGAAGGCGAACGCGAACAGATAGTCCACGACCCAGACCGCGAACATCTTCTCGGAGAACAGCCATCCCCAGCCGAACCAGGTGGCGACGACCGGAAAGAAAAACACCAGCCACTCGGCGCAGACGTCGCCAAGCGCGCACCCGCTTCCGCAGTGCGCGGCGCCCTTGCCGACCTTGACCGGAAACGGGGTGAGCGCCTTGTGCGGCATCTCCTCGCCGCGGTTCATGGCGGCGCGCGCCTTCTCGTGCCACGCCAGGCGCCCGTATCTGAAATAGCCCCAGAGCGCCAGCAGGCTCGCGAAGACTGCCGTGACCGGCCAGACGACGTTCATAATCCACATGTGTTGCGGACGGCGGAGCACGTCGCCAAGGATGGTGAGCGCAGACAGCGCCCCGAGCGCCAGCGACGCGAGCGCGAGGATATGGAGCCAGTCGGGGATCATGGTGTCTCGGTTTCTTCCAGGTGAGATCTCCTGGCCCGGCGCCGTCCGCTGCCCCAGCCGGCGCCGCGCAAAGAGTTGCAACAAGGGCTCCGTTACCTATGGGAATTCAATACGGCGTCCGCAGAATGGTTCCATCGTTCCCAAGAGCCGATGCGGCCACCGCTTGACGTCGGCGCTGGCTCGCATCGAGGACCGAGGGGCAGTCCGAATGACGGGGCCATCCACAGCGGCGTCGCGATGTCCTGCAGGACTTTTCGGAGAACTCTATGCGAAGAGCCCCGGACATCGCCGAATTGGTGCGCTCTTCACAGACAACGATCAGACGAGCAGGCCGGTCGAGACATAGTGCTGTGTGGATGCCCGGTCGCGACATGATCGGCTGGAGGTGGAACTTCTCGGGAAGTAGGCGTATCCTGAGGGTGCGCCGTTCGCCGACGGATGGCCGCCATCGATTCCGCGATCAGCCGTTCGGTTGGGAAACGCTTCACCCCTGGTCATTCGTCCCTTTGAGAACCGAACCGTGAACTGGCCCCTGGGCTCTGCAATCGCGTTCGCTCTTGGCGTTGTCGTCGGCAGCGCCTTGGTATCGTCCCCCGCCGAAGCCAGCACGACGGCATATGAACTGGCCCAAGTGACACATTTTCACGGCATAGCGGTCGACTTGGCCGACACCTCACGCCTCTATCTCGCGACGCATGATGGTCTGTTCATTGTCGAGTTCCGACGACACGGCTCAGCCGGTTTCCGAGTTGCGCAACGACCTCATGGGCTTTGCACCGCACCCGAGCGACCCGTCGATCCTGTACGCGAGCGGACATTCCGCCGGCGGCGGCAACCTCGGGTTCGTCATCTCGACCGACGGCGGGAGGTCGTGGACGCAGCTAGCCGAGGGTGTTGACGGCCCGGTCGATTTCCACCAGCTGAGCGTAAGCCCGGCCGATCCAAAGACGATCTATGGCGCGTACGCCGGCCAGCTGCAGGTGAGCAGGGACGGAGGTCGGAGCTGGGACGTGATCGGCCCCGCGCCTGAAGGCCTCGTTGACCTCGCCGCCTCGTCC
This sequence comes from uncultured Alphaproteobacteria bacterium, assembly GCA_963815435.1. GTDB lineage: Bacteria > Pseudomonadota > Alphaproteobacteria > Geminicoccales > Geminicoccaceae > DATAOG01. Next base: position 158,292 of record CAWFGZ010000001.1, on the reverse strand, counting down.
AAGGCTCCGAGCAGGCTCTATGCGGCAACGCAGGGTGGTCTGCTCAAGAGCGAGGACGGCGGCATGACTTGGAAGAACGCCTACTTGCTCCGCGAGCCGGCCACGATGGTGCACGTCACGGCCGATGGTGCCGTTTATGCGTTCGTCGTTGGCACCGGCCTCATCGAGACCATCGAGCCTAAGCTCAGCTGGCAAGTCATCGGCAAGGACGGCTTCGGTGACAACTTCATCCTCCACTTGGCGGTCGATCCGACGAACCACAGCAACCTCTACGCCATCACTTTCAACCCGCAGAGCAAGGCCCAGGCCCTGCTGGCGAGCAAAGATGCCGGCAAAACCTGGGGGCCCCTCGCCAAGCGACCAAGCAAGGGGTGATAGAACGAAGATTTGCCAGAAGGCCGGGGGCCTAAGCGGGCTTCCTGCGCTAACGTCTATGGAAGACAATGCCGGTGCCGGCTGGTTTGTTCCATCGTTCCTCACAGGCGATGCCGCCATGCGCTTGACCTCGGCGCCGGCTCGCAGCGAGGAGAGGAGGTGATCGAGCCATGAACATCGGCCAGGCCGCCGCCCGATCGGGCGTGCCGCCGAAGACCATCCGCTATTACGAGGAGATCGGTCTGATTGCGCCGGCGGCCCGGTCCAACAAGGGCTATCGGGCGTACGGCGATGCCGAGGTGCACGTCCTGCACTTCCTTCAGCGCGCCCGTTCGCTCGGCTTCAGCGTCAAGGAATGCCGGCAGCTTCTGGACCTGTACCGGGATCCGCAGCGGGCGAGCGCCGACGTCAAGGCCCTGACGCTCGGCCGGATCGCCGACATCGACCGCAAGCTGGTCGAGCTTGCCGCGATGCGCGCGACGCTGATCAAGCTGGCCGAAGCCTGCCGCGGCGACCAGCGGCCCGAATGCCCGATTCTCGAAGACCTGGAGGATAGCCAGGACCGGCCGTGAGCGGTCGCCCCGCGTGGGCCGGGCGGCGATTACCCGATGCGCGCCAGGCGTGGTGCCCGGGCCACGGCGGAGGCTTCCGGCAGGGCGGCACCCCAGAGCTTTTCCAGATCGTAGAAGCGCCGGATCTCGTCCTTGAACAGATGGACGATGACGTCGCCGGCGTCGATCAGCACCCAGTCGGACTGGCCGCCGCCCTCGGCGCTCACCCCCTTGAGGCCGACGGCCTTCAGCCGCGCGAGCATGTGCTCCGCCATGCTCGCGATGTGCCGCTGGGAGGTGCCTGTCGCAACCACCATGGCGTCCGCGAGGCTGGTCTTACCGGCGAGATCGATGATGACGGGGTCGATCGCCTTGTCGTCGGCGAGCGAGGCTTGAACGAGCTGGAGCAGGTCTCGACTCGAAGGTCTCGGGACCGGGTCGGTGCCTATGACGCTTTCTCCTTCCGTCCGGCTCGCCGATGCGGCGCTGGCCTCTGCCGGCGTAGCGCCGTCCCCGACACCTGGTATCGGCGCAGCCGCAAAAATACCCAGGCCGGCGGGCGGCTCTCGGCCAGGACCGGCGCAGCGCTTTCCGCCAGACGCCGGTCGGCATAGGTCCGAGCCACCCGGCCGACCGATGCCCGATAAGAATAAGGTTCCCGGTCGAACACGGCAATGGGAACCGTCGCCATCAGCTGCCGCCAGCTACGCCAATGAGGCAATTGGGCCAGATTGTCGGCGCCGATCAACCAGACCAGACGGGCGCGGCATGTTCGCTTCAACCACCGCACCGTGTCGATCGTATAGCGGGTGCCGAGCCGGCGCTCGAGGTCGCTCACGATGACCCTTCGATCGCGCCCCGCCATGGCTTCGGCCGACGCCTCGCGCTTGGCGAAGTCGGCCATGTCGCTTTCGCCCTTCAACGGGTTCTGCGGCGAGACCAGCCACCAGACCCGATCGAGCCGGAGGTGCTTCAGGGCCTGGCGGCTGATCGCGAGATGACCCTCATGGGCGGGGTTGAACGAGCCGCCGAGCAGGCCGATGCGCCGCCTCGGGACCGGCCGCGGCGACCGCTCGGCTTCGATCGGCCGGTTGATCCGGGCGACCGGCCGGCGCTGGTTCATCCCGGCCGGACCTGACCGCTGCCGCGCACGAGGTACTTGTAGCTGGTCAGCTGCTCGACGCCGACCGGGCCGCGGGCGTGCAGGCGCCCGGTCGCGATGCCGATCTCGGCGCCCATCCCGAACTCGCCGCCATCGGCGAACTGGGTCGAGGCGTTGTGCATCACGATCGCGCTGTCGACCTCGGCCAGGAACCGCTCCGCGACCGCGGGGTCGGCGGTGACGATGCTCTCGGTGTGGTGCGAGCCGTAGCGCTCGATGTGCTCGATCGCGCCGTCGACCCCGTCGACCAGCCGGATCGAAAGGATCGCGTCGAGATACTCGGTCGACCAGTCGGCCTCGCTCGCCGGACCGACCCGCGGGTCGATCGCGCAGACATCGGCATCGCCGCGCAGTTCGCAGCCCGCGGCCAGCAGATCCTCGATCACCCCCGGCAGCAGCGTTTTGGCGACGCGTCGGTCGACCAGCAGGGTCTCGGCCGCGCCGCAGATCCCCGTCCGGCGCATCTTGGCGTTCACGGTGACCTTGCGCGCCATCTCGGGCTCGGCCGCGGCATCGAGGTAGACGTGGCAGATCCCCTCCAGATGGGCGAGCACGGGAATCCGGCTCTCGCGCTGCACCCGCTCGATCAGCGAGCGACCGCCGCGCGGCACGATCACGTCGATCTGGCCGCTCATGGTCAGCATGATGCCAACGGCGGCGCGATCGGTCGTCGGCACCGCCTGGATCGCGGTATCGGGCAGCCCGGCGTCGCGCAGGCCTGCCTGCAGACAGGCGAGGATCGCGCGCGAGGAATGGAAGCTCTCGGAGCCGCCGCGCAGGATCGCAGCGTTGCCGGCCTTGAGGCAGAGCGCGCCGGCATCGGCGGTGACGTTGGGGCGCGACTCGTAGATGATGCCGACCACGCCGAGCGGTACGCGCACGCGCGCGATGTCGAGGCCGTTCGGACGGCGCCAGCGGCCAATCTCCCGGCCGACCGGATCGTCGAGCCCGGCGATCGTCTCGAGCCCCTCGGCGATCGCCTCGATGCGGGCCCCGTTCAGGGCCAGCCGGTCGAGCAGCGCCGCACTCAGTCCTCTCTGGCGCGCGGCGGCCATGTCTTCGGCGTTGGCCGCCAGAATCTCGTCCCGGCGCGTGCGCAGGCTGGCCGCCGCCCCCCGCAGCGCCCGGTCCTTGGCCGTGCGCGGCGCGGTCGACAGGGCGTGCGCGGCGCTCCGGGCGCGCTCGCCGAGCACGTGCATCGCACTTTCGAGGCCAGTGTCGGTCTCGCGGTCGTGGCGCAGCGCGCTCGCCATGGCAGATTCCCTCTCCGTCTCAGCCTCGCCCGCGGCGTTCGCAGTGCCAATTTAGGCCGAATGCTCCTCCAACGCTACCGTGCCGGGCAACGCGAACAGTTCGACCGGCTCGGCGAGCCCGCGGATCCGATGGGCGCCGATCGCGACGAGGTCGTCGCCGACGTGGCGCACGAACGCGGCTGTAGCCAGAAGCGGCTGGTCGAGCGCCTTGCAGAGGCCCTCGATCCGGCTGACCAGATTGACCGCCGGACCGATCACCGTGAAATCGAGCCGTCCCTCGCCACCGATGTTGCCGTAGACCACGCAGCCGACATGGAGAGCGACGCCGAACTCGAGCGGTCCGAGGCCCGCGGCGACGCGACCCTGATTGACCGTCTGCAGGGCTTTGCGGGCCGCGACGACGGCCTTGAGGGCGCGCCCGCAGCTCGCCGCCGGCTCGTCCGGACCGGCGATCGGAAACACCGCCAGCAGGCCGTCGCCCATGAACTTGAGCACCTCGCCGCCGGCATCGGCGATGGCATCGACCAGCAGCTGGTAATAGCTGTCCAGGGCGGCAAGCAGCTGGTCGATGCTCCAGCTCGCGGCCTTGGCGGTGAAGTCGCGCAGGTCTGCGAACAGGATCACCGCTTCGAGATCGCGCCGGTCGCCGCGGCGGATCGCGCCGTTCAGCACCTCGCGGCCCGGCCCGTGCCCGAGATAGGTGTCGAGGAGGGTGCGGGCACTCCGCCGCCATTCGAGAAGATCCAGGACCAGCCCTAGCGGGCCGGCCAGATTGCGCAGCTCGTTGCGCTCGGTCAGGGAAAACCCGCCCGCCGCGAGCGTCGCCCAGCTGATTGCGGTGCGCCGGCCGTCCGTCAGAGGCACGGCCATGACCAGGTACTCGCTCGCACCCTCGGCGCGCAGCTGATCGAGAACAGGCGCCTCGAGCCGGGGCTGCGGCACGGTCAGATCGACCCGGATCTCGTCCGTGCCGAGCATGATGCGGCGAAGCGGATTTGCCCGCCATGTGGCGAGGTCCTCGCTGCCACGCCAGTGCAGGCGGACCTCCTCGGGCGCGCGGCCCGAGCGGTACCAGACGCACTCGACGCCCTGCATCAACGGGTGCAGCGTCGGCGTGTACTGATTGACCTGGTGGAGCGGCATGCCGCGCTGGCAGAGCCACGCGCAGAGGTCCGAGATGAGCTCGAGATGCGAGCTCGCCTGCGGGCCGCGCATCAGGAGCCGTCGGGTGGCCGGGGTCTGCCGCCAATCCTTGAGCAAAGCGCCGTCTTTCGCCCGCCTGTCGCCCTCAGTCCCTGCGACACCGGGCTCAGAGCAGGACCAGATCGTCCCGATGGATCAACTCGTCGCGGCCACGATAGCCGAGCAGCGCCACGATCTGCTCGGTCTTCTGCCCGAGAATGCGGCGCGCGTCGGCGGCGTCGTAGGCGGAGAGCCCCTTGGCGACATCTTGCCCGTCGGGATCCCGCACCAGTACCGCGTCTCCGCGCTCGAACATGCCTTCGACCCCGATAACGCCCGCCGGCAACAGGCTGCTGCCGCGACGCAGCGCGCGGGCCGCGCCGGCATCGATCCGGAGCACCCCCATGGCGCCGAGCGAGCCCGCGATCCACTCCTTGCGCGCGCGGCGCGGGTTGGCCCGCGCCGGAAAGCGGGTGCAGGCGCCACCCGCCGCCAGGCGGGCGAGCGGATGCGGCTCAGACCCGGGCGCAATGATCACGTTGCAACCGGCTCGCGACGCGATCTTGGCTGCGGCCAGCTTGCTGACCATGCCGCCTGTACCGGCGAGGCTGCCAGCACCTCCGGCCATGGCCTCGATCTCCGGCGTGATCGCGGGCACCAGCTCGATCCGGACCGCCGCGGGATCGCGCGCCGGGTCGCGGGTATAGAGCCCGTCGACGTCGGAGAGCAGGATCAACTCCTCGGCGCTCGCCATGACCGCGACCCGCGCCGACAGGCGGTCGTTGTCGCCGAAGCGGATCTCGTTGGTCGCGACCGTGTCGTTCTCGTTCACCACCGGGATGACCGCAAGCTTGAGCAACGCCTCGATGGTCGAGCGGGCATTGAGATAGCGCCGCCGCTGCTCGGTATCGTCGAGCGTCAGGAGCAGCTGCGCGGTCGCCAGCCCCGACCTGGCAAGGCTCGCCTGATAGGCATGGGCGAGGTTGATCTGCCCGACCGCCGCAGCGGCCTGCTTTTCCTCGAGCCGCAGCCCGCGATCGGGGAGATTCAAGGCGGCCCGGCCGAGCGCGATCGCGCCCGAGGTGACCACGATGATCTCTTCGGCCCGCCGCCGGCAGTCGGCCAGGTCCTCGGCCAGCGAGTCCAGCCAGTCGAGGCGGGTTCGGCCGGCGTGATCGACCAGCAGCGAGGAGCCGATCTTGACCACGCGCCGCTGCGGCCTCATGCCGGCACCTGCTCGGTCGCCGTCGCCGCCCGGATCGCGCGTTCCGCCGCATCGAGAACCGCCTCGTGCCCCAGCCCCGAAACCCCGGAGGTGATGAACATTGGCCGCCCGGCTGCGCGGGACAACGCCTCGGCTTTGGCGGTCACCGCGGCCGCGTCGAGCGCATCGGCCTTGTTCAGGCAGACCAGCTCCGGCCGCTCGGCCAGTTGCCGGTCGTAGTCGGCGAGTTCCCGCCGGACGGTCCGATAGGCGGAGGCGACGTCCTCGAGCGTGCCGTCGACCAGATGGATCAGGACCCGGCAGCGCTCGATGTGGCCGAGGAAGCGATCGCCGAGGCCGGCACCCCGATGGGCGCCCTCGATCAGCCCCGGAAGGTCGGCCAGGACGAAGCCGTCGTGACCCCGCGGCACCGTGCCGAGCTTGGGCTCGAGCGTGGTGAACGGGTACTCGGCGATCTTGGGGCGGGCGCGCGAGACGGCGGCCAGAAAGGTCGACTTGCCGGCATTCGGCAGGCCGATCAGGCCGGCGTCGGCCAGAAGCTTGAGGCGCAGCCAGAGCGAGCGCTCCTCGCCCGGCTGACCGGGCGTGGCCTGGCGCGGGGCACGGTTGGTCGAGGACTTGAAGCGGCCGTTGCCGAGACCACCCGCGCCGCCCTGGGCGAGGATCACGGTCTGCCCGGGCGTCACCAGATCGGCGATCAGGGTCTCGCCGTCCTCGTCGAGGACCTGGGTCCCGAGCGGCAGCAGGAGCTCGACGTCGGCACCGTTGGCGCCGGTCCGGTCGCGCCCCATGCCGTGGCGGCCGCGCCCGGCCCGAAAGTGCTGGCGGTAGCGAAAGTCGATGAGGGTGTTCAGCTCGTCGGATGCACGCGCGACGACACTTCCGCCGCGACCGCCGTCGCCACCGTTCGGGCCGCCGCGGGGGATGCGCTTCTCACGCCGGAAGCTGACGCAGCCGTCACCGCCGTCGCCGCTCCTGACGTAGATCTTGGCCTGATCGAGGAAGCGCATCGCGCTTCGTACCCACTCTCTGCCCGACAAAAAAGGGAAACGGCCGCGCCATTCCCCCTCTCCATTCCCCTTCCGGGGTCGGGTGGCGCGCCCGGTTACTCGGCCGCGGGCTCGCTCCGAACCACCGCCACGTACGACCGGCCGCCCGGACCCGAGCGGAACCGCACCTGGCCCTCGGTCAGCGCGAACAGCGTGTGGTCGCGGCCCATGCCGACGTTGCGGCCCGGGTGCCAGCGGGTGCCCCGCTGGCGGACGATGATGTTGCCGGGGACGACCTGCTCGCCCCCGAACTTCTTGACCCCGAGGCGCTTTCCGGCCGTGTCGCGACCGTTGCGCGAGCTGCCGCCAGCCTTTTTGTGCGCCATCTCCGCTCTCCTCTACGCGCGCTGCTCAGGCGAGCGCGATGTCCTGGATCCGCAGCACCGTCTGCAGCTGGCGATGGCCGTGCTTGCGCCGGTAGTTCTTGCGGCGCTTCTTCTTGAACACGATCACCTTGGGCGCCTTCGCCTGCTCCAGGACTTCGGCCCTGACCTCTGCGCCGGCGACCAGCGGCGTACCGATCCGCGGCGCATCGCCTTCACCCTCGCCGCCGACCATCAGCACCTGGTCGAACGCGATCGACTGGCCGACCTCGCCCTCGAGGCGCTCGACCTTGATCACGTCGCCGCACGCGACCCGGTATTGCTTGCCGCCGGTCTTGATGACTGCGTACATGGCTGCGCTGAGCACACACATCCCGGCGGCAGCCGCGCTCGCCGCGACTGCCCCGCCGGCCGGTTAGGAAAGCCGGGATATTAGTCGCAATCCCCCGTCTGTCAACGGGCCGCCAGCGCAACCCGAGGCAATCGCACCAGGTGGCAGAGAGGATCTGAAGGAGCGCGTCATCCCGGCCGGCGTGTGTGATCTTGGCGGGGGTGGCGCCGTGGTCGGGATTGGCGCGACGCTGGTGAGGGCGAAGGGGCGCAGTCGGGCGGGATTCTCTGGGGCGTGGTCCTTGCGGGCTGTGGAGCCTTCCTCGTCAATCAGCAGTCGAGCTTCCAGTGGAGCCGGTTCTCGATCTGCCAATGCAGCGATCGCTCGGTCGAGATGGGCCATCGTCAGGAATGTGGCGATCTGCAAGCCGGATACCGCGCAACACTTGAAGGAGCAGTGTTCGTCGAGCATACGGCCGGCCTTAGCTTGGCTGCGGATTAGCGTTCTGGCGCTCGGCATTCGCAGTCTCCCTTCATGCTACAGTTGCCAGCTTCTTATATGTTATACGGTTTGCTACAGCCCGGATTGGGTGCGGCGGCGTCGACTAATGCGGCGATATCTTCCATGCTGCAGACACGATCGGCGGACCCCGAGCGTCATGTGAGCACGAACGAAATTGTACCAGATGGTGTAGAGCGCAACCGTGTGGATGCGGTCTGTCCTGAGTGAGAGGTGCGATCGTGGCGGAGTACCGGGGTTTATCCGATGGATAGCGGCTGGGCGGGGTTCTTAGGCGCAATTGCAGGAGCCGCCGCTTTCCTCGATAAACACGGCGAAGCTGTAACCGCTGTCTTTACCGTTGTCCTTGCAATCTCGACGATTTCGCTGTGGAAAGCTACCCACAGATCGCTAAAGGTGGTTATCGCTGCGGATCGCCCACGGTTGCTGCTGAGTAGATTGACTTTTCGTCGCGCCGGCGGCGCCGAGCCGAGAGACAATTCCAAGTTCGCGATGGTCACTGTCGGATTTACCAACTACGGCGGTAAATCTGCTCTGGTAACGGAGTTCTGCGTCGAACAACTCTTTGCGGAGATGGTTCCGAGAAGACCAAATTATCGGGATAAACGGCGCTATCTCTCTTATCCGATCACTATCGCGCCCGGGAGTGAGCACGTGTTTCCTGATTTGATGGTCGATGACAAGGGAAACCGTCAATTGGAAGAGATCCTGAATTGACAGAACCCAAGTAATCTACGATTTTTGGTCTATGGTTATATTGCCTACGCCGATCATGTCGGCAAGATTGTCAGACCGGTTTTATTGGCAGTTGGAACAGCTATGGCGCCGGAAGCGACCAATTCCCTGACGAAGCCACGCAACGCGGCGAGACATTCTACATCTTCCAACGGAAGTACTACACTTACAGCACATAGAGCGGTACCGAGCCCCGAAGCCGCGTTCATCACCGGCGCCGAGCTCGCGGCCGATGGCGGCTTGACCGCCTGATCGCTCGACAGCACCTCAGCCCGAGGGTGGCCATCATTGTGACGATGGGAGCCCGGTTCTAGTCGACGTAATGCGGCTCGGGGCGGGTGTGGAGGTCCTCGTAGTGGACCAGGACCGGCTCGCCGAGCGGGCAGGGCCGGCCGGCGCGAAACGCCCACTCGCCGCGATCGCAGTCGGCCGCCCTCACATAGCCGTTGAGGTAGAAGCGACGATCGCCGTCCGAGCGGTTCGGGCCGGAGCCGTGAATCGTGTGCAGATGCCAGAGCGCGACGTCGCCCGGCTCGAGGCAGAGGTCGACCTTGCTCGAGGGGTCGAGGCCGAGCGCGCTGAGATCGTCGTCGCTCAGCGATCGCTCCATGATCCGCCCTGTGCCCTCGAAGGTCAGCTCGCCGAGCCGGTGGCTTCCGGGCAGGACGGTCATGGCGCCGTTTTCCGGGCCATGGGGGTCGATGGCGATGCCGGTCTGGACGTAGGCGCTCGGCGCCGAGCGGTAGGCCTCGCGCGGCCGCCGGAAGCGGATGTCCTGGTGGTAGCCGAACTCGACGCCGGCGGCACCCGGCGGCTTCCAGTGCATCTGGTTGATGATCTGCTTGAGGTCGCGGCCGAGCAGCGGCGCCAGGATCGCGAGCAGACGCGCAGTCGGTCCGATAGCGGGCGAGGACCAGGTCGAAATAGGACGGCCACTGCACCATGCGCACGACGCGGCCGATCCGAGCATCGTCGGCGATGCGGAAGAGCACGTTCTGATGGCGGAAGCTGCGCGGGTGGGTCAGGCCCCGGGCGTAGACGCGATCGAAGGCGGCGGCCAGCTCCCGGACCTCGTCCGGACCGAAGACCCCCTTGACCACGGCGTAGCCGAGCTCGCGATACTGATCGAGATGGGCGGGATCCATAAGGAGCTCCTGAGCAAGAGGCTCGAGCCGGCTGCCGCCGAGTCCGTTTCGGCGTAGCAGACCGCCGTAAACAGGCTGTTGATGACGGGCGTGTGGCGGAGCGGCCGGGCGGCCCTCAGGGTCTTCTCGGCGCTTCGGCCGGACGCACGAGCCGGCGCTCGAGCATCTCGACCTGCGCCTCGACGCTGACCATCAGCTGCGAGGTCACCTCGAGGCGCCGGTCCTCGTAGGCGTTGCGGTCCGGGTGTGCCTGCGTCCAGGCGCGCAGCCGCTCATCCCTCTCCCGCAGCAGCTCCTCGATCTGCGGCCGGAACAGGCGCAGCATCTGCGTCAGCCAACGGTTTACCGGCCAGGAGGGCTTGTTCAGCTGAACGTCGAAGCGATCCAGCATCACCACGACGTCGTGGGCGGCATACCAGGTCTCGGCGGTCACCCAGCGGTTGGTCGTGAACAGACCGATCGGCCAGCCGGCGTGGTCCATCGAGATCGCGATCAGGTGGCAGATCAGGTCGTGCTTCGCGGCCTTGGGCCTGAAGTCGGGCAGGGCGGCCGGCGCGACCGCTTCGGGCATGCCGCCGCCGCGCAGGAAGGTGTGGAAGTGGCCGTGCTCGCCCGGGCGATCCTTCTTGTCGTGAGCGTGGTAGTACCACTGGCTGTGGCTTTCCGGATCGAACACGTCGCCCTTGGGGTAGTGGTCGAGGATGTAGAACTGACCTTCGTGCTTCAGCACCTCGCCGACCAGGTTGTCGCCGGTCTTGGCGAGAATGCGGCGCCAGTGCAGCACCTCGCGTCCGGCCGCGAGCATCGCGTCGATGGTCGCCCGCGGCAGATTGTCGAGCCAGGCAGGACCGTCGGGTTGGTCGGCCGCTTCGGGCAGCCGCATGCTGAGCCTCCGAGCTGGTCGGCCACGCCAGACCAGGTGCCTGACAGGCGCGTCAAAACGCGGGTGATTCGACGTCGCCGGCGTCGATAAACTACCAGACGATTGGGGCGGCGGATAAGCCTGCTCCTGGCAACCGGAGCAGCTCGCTCAGCTAGGCCGGGTGCCGCGCTCCCGTACTGCGTGCGGCGCTGCATAATGCAGCCTTGTCGGCGCCGTCTGTTGTCGGCGACCCAGTGCGCTGCCGGTCGCGATCAACAGTGACCTCACGAGGTTCACTCCGAATGTTTTAACAGTGTACTTGAAGACGAGCGGCGGCCCGACGACAGGCCACAGTGCTCCGACCAAGTGTTGCAGGATGATCACATGGTGGTTGAGCAGGTCGTGAGCAGTTCAGCAATTTGCACCCTTGACCTGCCAAGGCAGCTCGCCTAAGAAATGCTCGCCCGACGTTAGCAAAAAATTGCCGGGCCCGAGGGCCCGGCGAGTTCATCAGGGAGGCTTAACGTCTGGGAGACGTGAGGATCATCGATCCCCAAAACTTCAGGTTCGCACCTGAAGCGCGAGACCCAACTCCTCAGGGAAAGAGTTTGATCCCGCTACAGCGAAGCAGACGCACTGCCTTGCTGCAATGCACAATATAGTTGGGTGACCCGGGCTCGGCTAGAGGCTCGACGCATGGCTGCCATGCATTTTCGCTATATCTGTGGCAGAACTACCACACGGGCTGTTCCGCCATCTTGCGCAGCAGGAAATCGCGAAACACGCTGACCCGCTTCGAGGCGCGGATCTCCTCCGGATAGACGAAATAGGCGTCGAACGTCGGGCCCTCCAGGTGGGGCAGGATGCGGACCAGGCGGCGCGAGCTGGAGCAGAGATAATCGGGCAGCGACGCCACGCCGAGACCACGTTCCGCCGCGCGCAGCATCCCATAGACGTTGTTGATCGAGAACGCCGGAGCGCGCGGCGGGCGCCGGTCGCCGTCCGGACGGCCGGCGATCAGGACCCAGTTCAGGCTCGGCACCGGCGCCGGCGTCGCCTCGCTGCCGTAGACGATCAGGCGCTGTCGGTCGAGGTCGTCCGCGGTCGTGAGCGGCGGCGCGGTCTCGAGGTATTCCGGCGCCGCGTAGAGGTGCGTATGCACCGCCATCAGCCGCTTCTGGATCAGATCGGGCTGGCGCGGCGGGGTCAGGCGGATCGCGATGTCCGCCTCGCGCATGCTGAGATCGAGCTCGGTATCGGCGACCAGCAGCGAGACCGTGATCTCGGGGTAGAGATCGAGAAACTCCTTGAGATGGCTGGTCAGCCAGACCGTGCCGAAGCCGACCGTGGTGTTGATCCGCAGATGCCCTGCCGGGTGGTCCTTGGCGTCGATCAGGCGGGTCTCGGCGAGCGCGATGCGGGCCGCGATCTCATGCGCGGCCTCGAGCAGGATCTCGCCCTGCTCGGTCAGCACCAGACCGCGCGCGTGACGGTGGAACAGAGGCGTGCCGAGATCCTCCTCGAGCGCGCTGATCTGCCGGCTGATCGCCGACTGGCTGAGCGCGAGGGTTTCGGCGGCGCGCGTGAAGCTGCCGGCCTCGGCAACCCCCAGGAAGACCCGCACGCGGTCCCAGTCGAGCATGGCTCGCGGCTTCTCAGGCGCCCGCACCGTAAGCGGCTGCCGCTGGCGCCTCGGCCTCCAGACCGGCCAGGAACTTCTCCGCCTCGAGCGCCGCCATGCAGCCGCTGCCGGCCGCGGTCACGGCCTGGCGGAAGATCTTGTCCTGCACGTCACCGGCAGCGAACACACCCGGCACGCTGGTCGCGGTGCTGTCGGGCGCGGTGATCACGTAGCCCCCCCGGTCCATCTCGAGCTGCCCCTTGACCAGGCGGGTCGCCGGGTCGTGGCCGATCGCGATGAACAGGCCCTCGAGCGCGAGCTCGCTGATCTGGTCGCTCCAGACGTTGCGGAGCCGCACCCCGGTCACCGCGGGCGGCTCGTCCTGGCCCAGGATCGCCTCGACCACGCTGTCCCAGACCACGGTGATCCTGGGATTGCGGAACAGCCGGTCCTGGAGGACCTTCTCCGCGCGCAGCTGATCGCGCCGGTGGATCAGGGTCACGGCGCTCGCGATGTTGCTGAGGTAGAGGGCCTCCTCGACCGCGGTGTTGCCGCCGCCGACCACGGCGACCGGCCTGCCCCGGAAGAAGAAGCCGTCGCAGGTCGCGCAGGCCGACACGCCGTGGCCGGAGAAACGCCGCTCGCTCTCGAGACCGAGCCAGCGGGCCTGGGCGCCGGTCGCCAGGATCAGGGTTTCGGCCAGGTAGAGATCGCCCGAATCCGCCCGGCACGCGAATGGCCGGCGTGCGAGATCGACTTCGGTGATGCTGTCGAAGATCAGCTCCGCACCGCAGTTGGCCGCCTGAGCCGCCATCTGCTCCATCAGCCAGGGGCCCTGAATGACCTCGGCGAAGCCGGGATAGTTCTCGACATCGGTGGTGATCGACAGCTGCCCGCCCACCTCCAGGCCCTGGACCAGGATCGGCGCAAGATTGGCGCGCGCGGCATAGATCGCCGCCGTATAGCCGGCCGGGCCGGAGCCGATGATCAACACCTTGCACGTCCGCGTCGCTGCCATCGATCGACCTTCTGCCATGACGTCGCTGGGAAATCTAAGGCTTTGGGGCGACCGATGCCACCGCTTCGGCCGCGGCCCGGTCGATCGGTCGCGGCAAGCGTTGCCGGATGGCGTCGGCGACGGCGGCGGCCGGGTCGAGCGGCGGCGGGCAGACCTCCGGCCAGGGCGCACCCAGAGGGTGGAGATGACCCAGCCTCGTCAACAGCGCGTGTAGGCGCGCGAGCTTGGCCGGAACCCCGGCGGCGGGGCGGAACAGAAACACCGGCCTGCCCAAGGCGCAGGCTTCGGTGCACATCGATGCCGAGTTCGCCAGTGACGATCACCGCCTCGGCCGCGCCGAGCAGCCTGAGGTAGGGATTGTCGGCCCCGGGCGTCCAGCGGTGGAGCAGACAAGGGGCCTCGATCGCTCGCGCGACGAGCGCCTGCGCCGAGGCGGTGCCGGTGCGCCGGCTGGTCGTGATCAGGAGGCTGCCGCCCTGCGCCGCGCCAGGCGCTCGCCTGGCGGCCAGCGCCACCGCATCAGCCGGGTGAACGGCATCGCCCGGCTGCCACCGACCAGGCAGGCGATCCGGGTCGCGGCAAGTCGCCAAGGCGCTCCCAGGGCCTTGGCCGCCTCGCCAGGCGTTCGGCGTGATCCGATGCGGCGCGCCATGGTGCGGATCGCCTGGTCGCTCAGGCGGTCGTCGTGGACTGGCACGACGATCAGATCGAGGCCGCGCGCCGAGCCCGGCCACATCAGCTGGACCGGAAAGCCCGGCTGCCGCGCTTAGCCAGCGTGCGGCCGGCGCCGTCCGACGCCCGCGGCGATGACCAGCTCCGGCCAGGGTGGCCCGAGCGCTGAACGTGCCGCGGCGCTCAGGCCAAGCCGGTCGCCGAGCAGCGTTGGCAGCGCGCGGCCTCCGTAGCGGACGGTCCTGATCGTGAACGGCCAAGCGAGCGCCTCGGCCACGCCGAGAGCCTGGTTGACGTTGCCCGGCCGGTCGTCGGCCAGAACCCAGGTCGCGGGCGGCCAGCCCATCGACCGCCAGTCCCCGATGTGATCTCGCCGGGATAGGCGACTTCGAGGATCTCGAAATAGCGCGTGCCGCGGGGCGTCGACACCTCCACCGTGTCGCCGGCTTCGCGGCCGATCAGAGCCTGACCGAGCGGCGCGCTGATCGACAACAGGCCGAGCTGGATCTCCGCCTCGTCCGGCCCGACCACCTGATAGACGACCTCCTCGTCGGTCTCCTCGTCGACCAGCTTGACCCGGGCCCCGAACTTGATCGTGGAGCCGCCCTGCTGGCTGATGTCGATGATCTCGGCGCGGGCCAGCTTGTCCTCGAGCTCGAGGAGCCGCCCCTCGATGAAGCTCTGTCGCTCGCGCGCGGCGTGGTACTCGGCGTTCTCCGAGAGATCGCCGTGCTCGCGCGCCTCGGCCAGCGCCTTGATCACCGCCGGCCGCTCGGCGTTCTTCAAACGCTTCAGCTCTTGCTCGAGCCGCTCGTAGCCGCCCGAGGTCATCGGGATCCTGTTACTCATCTGGTGACCATCACACAGCGGAGCGGGTTTCCAGACCAGCCCGCCCGGCGCCGAAAAGCTTCTGGATGAACTTTCAATAATAGGCTTGGAGCGGCGTCACTGCAAGGTCACGCTCGGCGAGGGTGATCAGGGCCAGGACCACGGCGCGCGCGCCGGCCACGGTCGTATAGTAGGGAATCTTGTGGACCAGAGCGGCGCGGCGGAGCGCGTAGCTGTCGCGGATCGCCTGCTGGCCCTCGGTGGTGTTGATGACCATGGCGATCTGACCGTCCTTGATCCGGTCGACGATGTGCGGGCGGCCCTCGTAGACCTTGTTGATCACCTCGACCTCGAGCCCGATCGCCTGCAAATGAGCGGCCGTGCCCCGGGTCGCGATCAGTTGGTAGCCGTGCGCGAGCAGCTGGCGGCCGAGGTCGACCATGGCGGGCTTGTCGCCATCGCGCACCGAGATGAAGACCGCGCCGCGCTCGGGCAGCTGGTTGCCGGCGCCGAGCTGGGACTTGGCGAAGGCGGCGCCGAAATCGCGGTCGAGCCCCATCACCTCGCCGGTCGACTTCATCTCCGGCCCGAGCAGCGAATCGACGTTGGGGAAGCGGGCGAACGGGAACACCGCTTCCTTGACCGCGACATGCGCTGGCGGGCGCTCCGACAGATCGAAGCCGGCCAGCGCCTCGCCCGCCATGACCCGGGCGGCGATCTTGGCGATCGGCCGGCCGATCGCCTTGGCGACGAACGGCACGGTGCGCGAGGCGCGCGGATTGACCTCGAGAATGAACACCTCGCGGTCCTTGATCGCCATCTGCACGTTCATCAGGCCGCGCACCTTGAGGGCGCGGGCCAGAGTGTCCGCCTGGCGACGGATCTCGGCCAGGATGTCCGGCTCGAGCGAATACGGCGGCAGCGAGCAGGCGCTGTCGCCGGAATGGATGCCGGCCTCCTCGATGTGCTCCATGACGCCGGCGACGAACACCCGGCCACCGTCGGCGACCACGTCGACGTCGACCTCGATCGCATCCTGCAGGTAGCGATCGATCAGGATCGGCCCGAGCTCCCGGAGCTTGCCCGCCTGGGCCATGAAGCGCTCGACCTCGGCGGCGCTGTGGACGATCCGCATGGCCTGGCCGCCGAGCACGTAGGACGGCCGCAGGACGACCGGAAAGCCGAGCCGTTCGGCCTGGCGCTGGGCCTCCGCCGGATCGGTGCAGATGGCGTTGGCCGGCTGGCTCAGGCCGAGCCGGTCGAGGAGCTTCTGGAAGCGCTCGCGGTCCTCGGCGAGATCGATCGCGTCCGGCGTGGTGCCGAGAATCGGCACGCCGGCCGCCTCGAGCGGCCGCGCCAGCTTGAGCGGCGTCTGGCCGCCCAGCTGCACGATCACGCCCACAGAGCTCGCCCGCGCTCGCCTCGACCCGGATGATCTCGAGCACGTCCTCGACCGTGAGCGGCTCGAAGTACAGCCGGTCCGAGGTGTCGTAGTCGGTCGAGACGGTCTCCGGATTGCAGTTGACCATGATCGTCTCGAAGCCGGCCTCGGCCAGGCCGAGGACCGCGTGCACGCAGCAATAGTCGAACTCGATGCCCTGACCGATCCGGTTCGGCCCGCCGCCGAGGATGATCACCTTGCGCCGCTCGCTCGGCCAGGCCTCGCACTCGGCCGCGGCGCCGTCGGCGAGGCCGGTCTCGTAGCAGCTGTAGAGGTAGGGCGTGCGCGCCTCGAACTCGGCGGCGCAGGTATCGATCCGCTTGAAGACCGGCTCGACGCCGAGGGCGCGGCGCTTGGCCGCGACCGCGCCTTCGCCGAGACCGCCGAGCCTGGCGAGGCGACGGTCCGAGAAGCCCTGCGCCTTCAGCTCGAGCAGCGCCTGCCGATCGTCCGGCAGCCCGTCGCGCCGCACCCGCTCCTCCGCCGCGACCAGTGCCCGGATCTGCTCGAGAAACCAGGGATCGTAGCGACAGGCGCCGTAGATCTCATCGACCGTGAGGCCGGCGCGGAAGGCCTGCGCGATCACCCGCAACCGGTCCGGCGTCGGCCGTCCGAGCGCCGCCCGGATGGCCTCGGTCGGCCGCTCGGGATCGGCCGAGCCGTCGATCTCGATCTCGTCCAGGCCCTCGAGCCCGGTCTCGAGCGAGCGCAGCGCCTTCTGCAGCAACTCGGCGAAGGTCCGCCCGATCGCCATGACCTCGCCGACCGACTTCATCGAGGTGGTCAGCAGCGGCTCGGTCTCGGGGAACTTCTCGAAGGTGAAGCGCGGCACCTTGGTGACCACGTAGTCGATGGTCGGCTCGAAGGAGGCCGGCGTGCAGCCGGTGATGTCGTTGGTGATCTCGTCGAGCGTGTAGCCCACGGCGAGGCGCGCGGCGACCTTCGCGATCGGAAACCCGGTCGCCTTCGAGGCCAGCGCCGAGGAGCGCGAGACCCGCGGGTTCATCTCGATGATCACCATCCGGCCGTCGTCCGGATCGATCGCGAACTGGACGTTCGAGCCGCCGGTGTCGACGCCGATCTCGCGCAGCACCGCGATCGCGGCGTTGCGCATGCGCTGATATTCCTTGTCGGTCAGCGTGAGCGCAGGGGCGACCGTGATGCTGTCGCCGGTGTGCACGCCCATCGGGTCGACGTTCTCGATCGAGCAGACGATGATGCAGTTGTCGGCCCGGTCGCGGACCACCTCCATCTCGAACTCTTTCCAGCCGAGCACCAACTCCTCGACCAGGACCTCGGTGATCGGCGAGGCGTCGAGACCGGCGGCCACGACCTGCTCGTATTCCTCGCGGTTATAGGCGATGCCGCCGCCCCAGCCGCCGAGCGTGTAGCTCGGCCGGATGATCGCCGGCAGGCCGACCCGGTCCAGGGCATCGGCGGCCTCGGCGAGCGAGCGCACCGCGGCGCTCCTTGGCATCTCGAGGCCGATCCGCGTCATCGCCTCGCGGAACAGCTCGCGATCCTCGGCCTTGGCGATTGCCTCGCGGCTCGCACCGATCAGCTCGACGCCGTAGCGCTCGAAGGTGCCGTCCTCGGCGAGCGTGCGCGCCATGTTGAGCGCGGTCTGGCCGCCCATGGTCGGCAGGCAGGCGTCCGGGCGCTCGCGGGCGATGATCTTGGCGACCACCTCGGGCGTGATCGGCTCGACATAGGTCGCATCGGCCAGCTCCGGATCGGTCATGATCGTGGCCGGGTTCGAGTTGATCAGAATCACCCGATAGCCCTCGGCTTTCAGCGCCTTGACGGCCTGGGTGCCGGAGTAGTCGAACTCGCAGGCCTGACCGATCACGATCGGTCCGGCGCCGATCACCAGGATCGACGTGAGGTCGGTGCGCTTGGGCATGTCAGGTGCGCTCGATCAGCGCTATGAACCGATGAAACAGATAGGCGCTGTCCTGCGGCCCGGGCGAGGCCTCGGGGTGGTACTGGACCGAGAACACCGGCCGATCGCGCAGCGAGAGGCCCTCGAGCGAGCCGTCGAAGAGCGAGACGTGGGTCGCATCGACCCCCGTCGGCAGGCTCTCTGGAGAGACCGCGAAGCCATGATTCTGGCTCGTGATCTCGACCTTACCGGTGGTCAGATCCTGGACCGGATGGTTGGCGCCGTGATGGCCGAACTTCATCTTCTCGGTCCCGGCGCCGAGCGCCAGCGCGAGCATCTGATGGCCGAGACAGATCCCGAACAGCGGCTTGCCGCCGCCGAGCAATTTGCGGATCTGCGGCACCGCGTGGACGCCGGTCGCCGCCGGATCGCCCGGCCCGTTGGACAGGAAGATGCCGTCCGGCCGGAGCGCCAGCACGTCCTCCGCCGAGGTGGTGGCCGGGACCACGGTGACGCGCAGCCCGAGCGAGACGAGCGAGCGCAGGATGTTGCGCTTGATTCCGTAGTCGAGCGCGACCACATGATGGCGTCCGCCGCCATCGGACTCGCCATAGCCGTTCGGGTATTGCCAGCTGGTGCTCGTCCATTCGTAGCGCTGGCGGCAGGACACCTCGGCGGCGAGATCCATGCCGAGCAGGCCCGGCCACGCGCGAGCGAGTTCGGTGAGGCGGCGCCGATCGGGAGCATGCTCGGGATGAAAGCCGAGGGCCGCGGTCTGGGCGCCGGCGTCGCGCAGTCGCCGGGTCAGGCGGCGGGTGTCGATGCCGGCGATGCCGACCAGCCCCTGGCGGGCGAGCCAGCGATCGAGATGATCCACCGCGCGGTAGTTGGAGGGACCGCTGACCGCGGCCCGCAGAACCAAGCCGCGCGCGTAGCAGGTCGTGGCTTCGAGGTCCTCCTCGTTGGTGCCGACGTTGCCGATGTGCGGGAAGGTGAAGGTGATCAGCTGGCCGGCGTAGGACGGATCGGTAAGGATTTCCTGGTAGCCGGTCATCGCGGTGTTGAACACCAGCTCGCCGACGACTTCCCCCGGGGCGCCCAGTCCCTGGCCGACAAAAACGGTGCCGTCGGCCAGCGTGAGCATGGCGGTGGCCCGGCGACGGACAGTAACGGTCATGAAAACAGCAGCTCGTATCCTGAGAGCGCGGCGAGCATCCCGGCGACCGCGCTTTGGCGGTCCAAAACGCCAGTGTGCCGACCTTACGCTACGGGTCAAACGACCGTCAAGCGGCCGACCTGAAGGATAGGGCAGCTCTACTTGCGAGGCAGTAAATGCGATGATAGGCGAAGGCAAAGAGCCCATGAGGAATGAGCCTCGTGCTGCGCGAGCAGCTGAACGAAGCGCTCAAGACCGCAACCGAAACCGACGATCGCTGCGCGATGGCGATCGTGCGGTTGATCCACGCGGCTCTCAAGGAGCGTGATCAGCAGTCGCGCGCCAACGGCCATCCGGGCGGCCTGTCCGACCAGGAGCTGATCGCCATGCTGCGGGCGATGGTGGCTCAGCGCAGCGAGAGCATCCGGCACTACGAAGAAGGCGGCCAGCTCGAGCTCGCCGAGCGGGAGGCCGAGGAGATCGAGGTGATCAAGCGCTTCCTGCCCTCGCAGCTTGACGAGCACGCCTGCGAGGAAGCGGTCGCCCGGGTGATCGCCGACCTCGGTGCACGCAAGCTGAAGGACACCGGCCGGGTGATGAGCGAGCTGAAGAGCCGCTACTCCGGCCAGATGGACTTCACCAGGGCGCGCCGGATCGTCTGCCAGCAGCTGGGCTGACCGGACGAGGCTGGCCCGCGGTGCGCGCAGGCGGAGAGTGCCATTGACGGGCGGGCATCGATCCAGCACAAAGAAAGAAAAGTTGGGGTTGCTCAACCGGGGGCCGAAGAGCGCGTGCAGCACCGGCAAGCCGAAGCGGTCGCTTCGTCGGCGTAGCGATGGCCGACCAGAGCGCCATCTCGCTCGA
Organism: uncultured Alphaproteobacteria bacterium; assembly: GCA_963815435.1. Taxonomy (GTDB): domain Bacteria; phylum Pseudomonadota; class Alphaproteobacteria; order Geminicoccales; family Geminicoccaceae; genus DATAOG01. The sequence goes on along the minus strand of CAWFGZ010000001.1, from coordinate 138,098 downwards.
CGAATTCAAGGCGCGCCTGCCCCTGGCCGAGATCGTCGCGCGCCACGTCCGGCTGACGCGCCGCGGCCGTGACCTCTGGGGCTGCTGCCCCTTCCATAACGAGAAGACGCCCTCCTTTCACGTCGTCCAGGACAAGGGCTTCTACCACTGCTTCGGCTGCGGGCAGCACGGCAACGCGATCGATTTCGTCATGGCGCTCGAGGGGCTCGATTTCGCCCAGGCGATCGCGCGGCTTGCCGAGCTTACCGGTCTGCCGGCGCCCCGGCGAAGCGGCTTACCGACGGTGGCGATCGATCACACTCTCTACGCCGCCAATGAGGCCGCGGCGCGCTGGTTCGCCGGCCGGCTCGAGAGCGCGCAGGGCGCCGAGGCGGCGGCGTACCTTGCCGGACGCGGGCTGGATCGCGTCATCATCGAGCGCTTCGGCCTTGGCTACGCGCCCGGCGATCGCGCGGCGCTGAAGCGCGCCCTGCTCGCCGAGGACTATTCCGAGCAGGCTCTGATCGAGGCGGGCCTGCTGGTGGCGCCAGACGATGGCGGCGCCAGCTTCGATCGCTTCCGCCATCGGGTCATGTTCCCGATCCACGACCGGCGCGGTCGTGTGGTTGGCTTCGGCGGCCGCGCTCTCGGCGAGGCGAAAGCCAAGTATCTGAACACCCCGGAGACGGCGGCCTTCCACAAGGGCGAGCTGCTCTACGGCCTGACGCTGGCCAGGCCGGCGGTGCGCGAGCGCGCTACCGTGGTGGTCGCCGAGGGCTACATGGACGTGATTGCGCTCGCGCGGGCCGGCTTCGCCAATGCCGTCGCCCCGCTCGGCACCGCGATCACCGAAGCCCAGCTGGGACTGCTCTGGCAGCTGGCCGACGAGCCGATCGTCTGCCTCGATGGCGACGAGGCGGGACTGCGCGCCGGCCATCGCATGATCGAGCGGGCGCTGCCGCTGCTCAAGCCGGGCAAGTCGCTCCGCTTTGCCCTTATGCCGCGCGGGGTGGACCCCGACGACATGGTCCGCCGGTGGGGGCCCGCCAGCCTGGCGGCCAAGCTGCGCGACGCCAAGCCGCTGCTCGATTTCCTCTGGGACAGCGAGATCCGGCACAAGGTGCTCGACACGCCCGAGCGGCAGGCGGCGTTGCGTCAGCGACTGCGCGCGCTGGCTCAGACCATCACCGAGCGGGATCTGCGCTGGCTGTTCCAGCAGTCGGTAGAGCAGCGCTGGCAGGCGCAGTTCGGCAGGCGCGAGCGGCCTCGCGACGCGAAGGCAGGCAGCGATGCCCGGGCTTGCGCGGACGGTCGGCCCGAGCCGGCTTGGCGCCCGGGTGACCAGCCCGGCACGCACCGCCGAGTGGGAGATCCTGGCGCCGGTGCTGGTTCGTCCGGAGCTGCTGCACGAGATCGAGGAGGAGCTGGCGGCGTTCGAATTCGTCGAGGTCGAACTCGGCGCGCTGCGCGAGAGCATCCTCACCTGGTACAACGAGTCGGGACATCTTGATCTCGCTGGCCTCAACAACCACCTCTGCGAAGTCGGTTTTGCGCGCCTGATCGAGCGCTTGTCGGGCGGAGACCCCATGACGGCCTGGTACCGCCGCGATGGTCCTTCTCCGGACGAGGTGCTCGAAGGCTGGCGCGCCCGCGTCGTCCGGCAGCGTCTGCTGGCCGAGCGGCGCACGTTGCGCGAGGTCAACGCCGAGGCGATCGCGCAGGAGCGCGAAGAGGACGCGAGGACCTACAGTTTGGCGGTCGACCGTTTGATCAACCAGGACCCGAGGGCGCGGGTCAAGGGCGCGGACGAGCAATGAGGCCGATCGCTGGGGCCGGCTGGAATGCCGATCGGGTCCGTAGCCGGCCGATTCGCCGCGCGCGTCCGGTTCGAGCAAGGGCTGAGAAGGGATAACCGCATGGCGAAGAGCGCGGTCGCGGGCGGCGTCGCCGCCGTCAAATCGTTGCCTGGCAAGGGTGTCCCGGACAGCACGATCCAGGACCTGATCGGCAGTGCGGCGAACCTCAAGAAGCTGCTGGTCCAGGCGCGCGAGCGCGGCGTGGTGACGGTCGACGAGATCAACGCGGCACTGCCGGAAGAGGAGATCTCGCCCGACCAGCTCGACGAGCTGATCGCGATGTTCGAGGACATGGGCGTCAGCGTCGGCCGCGACGACGGCAACGGTAGCGGCGAGGCCAAGTCCGAGCTCGAAGGCGGCGAGGAGGACGCCGAGGGCGGTGCGAGCCTCGAGGAGGATCTCGGCCGGACCGACGATCCGGTGCGCATGTATCTGCGCGAGATGGGCTCGATCGAGCTGCTCTCCCGCGAGGGCGAGATCGAGATCGCCAAGCGGATCGAGGCGGGGCGCAACACCGTGCTCGAGGCGCTGTGCGAAAGCCCGCTGACCATGCGCGCGATCATCAGCTGGCGCGATGCGATCGGGCAGGGCAAGGTGCTGCTGCGTGACGTGATCGACCTCGAGGCGACCTACGGCGCCGAACCGCAGGGCGAGGAGACCGCCGAGGCCAAGTCATCCGAGGACGCCGGGTCGGAGGAGGCCGCGTCGGAGGAGGCCGGCGACGGCGCCGCGGAGCCCGAGGAGTCCGACGACGAGGACGACGACGACTTCGAGGGCGCGCTCTCGCTCGCGGCGATGGAGGCGACGGTCAAGGACGGCGTGGTCGCCACCTTCGACCAGATCGCCGAGACTTACGATCTGGTGCGCACCCTCCAGGAGCAGCGGCTCGCGGCGATCCAGCAGAACGAGCCGACCGATGCCGAGCTCGACGCCCGGTACGAGCAGGCGCGCAGCGAGGTGGTCGAGCTGGTCAACCAGATTCACCTCAACCCCAACCGGGTCGAGAGCCTGGTCGAGCAGCTCTACCAGGTCAACCGCCGGCTGAACGGTCTCGAGGGCAAGCTGCTGCGCCGGGCCGAGAGCTGCGCGATCGAACGCGAGCTGTTCCTTCGCCACTATCGCGGCAACGAGCTCGATCCCGAGTGGCCCGAGCGGATGGCTGAGCAGGGCGCGGCCAGCTGGCAGACCTTCGGCGAGCGCCATGGCGACGAGGTCTTCGCGATTCGCCGTGAAATTGCCGAGATCGCCAGCAACACCGGCCTGCACATCGGTGAGCTGCGCCGCATCGTCGGTCTGGTGCAGAAGGGCGAGCGCGAGGCGTCCCGGGCCAAGAAGGAGATGGTCGAGGCGAACCTCCGCCTGGTGATCTCGATCGCCAAGAAGTACACCAACCGCGGCCTGCAGTTCCTGGACCTGATCCAGGAGGGCAACATCGGCCTGATGAAGGCGGTCGACAAGTTCGAATATCGGCGCGGCTACAAGTTCTCGACCTACGCCACCTGGTGGATCCGCCAGGCGATCACCCGCTCGATCGCCGATCAGGCGCGCACGATCCGCATCCCCGTGCACATGATCGAGACCATCAACAAGCTGGTCCGCGCGTCGCGCCAGATGCTGCACGAGTACGGCCGCGAGCCGACCCCGGAGGAGCTCGCCCACAAGCTCAACATGCCGCTCGACAAGGTGCGCAAGGTCCTCAAGATCGCCAAGGAGCCGATCTCGCTCGAGACCCCGATCGGCGACGAGGAGGACAGTCACCTCGGCGATTTCATCGAGGACAAGAACGCGGTCCAGCCGGTCGAGGCGGCCACCCTTTCCAACCTGCGCGAGGCCACGACCCGCGTGCTCGCGACGCTGACCCCGCGCGAGGAGCGCGTCCTGCGCATGCGCTTTGGCATCGGCATGAACACCGACCACACGCTCGAAGAGGTCGGCCAGCAGTTCTCGGTGACCCGCGAGCGCATCCGCCAGATCGAGGCGAAGGCGCTGAGGAAGCTCAAGCATCCTTCGCGCTCGCGCAAGTTGAGAAGCTTCCTCGACAGCTAGGGCCGCGGGCCCTCGCGCGAGCTGCCGCCGGTATCGCCCGGAAAGCGGCCGCCTTCAGGCATATCGCCGACATCCCGCCCGCAGATTTTGCCGGGGCGGTCCTCCTCTGCCCGATGCCGTGTCCCCGAAGCCTAGGTCGCCGGTCGAACAGCAGCTGAACGGCTTGACTGCACGCCCGCCGCGCGGAAGCTTGTTGATGCCGGGCCCGTAGTTCAGTGGTCAGAACGCGCCGCTCATAACGGTGTTGTCGCAGGTTCGAATCCTGCCGGGCCCATCAGCTCCTCATCATCCGGTAAAGACAGGACGGCCTCTGGACCCGCGAAGGGCGTCGGCCGGCCGCCGTCAGAGGACGCCGGACGAGCCCGCTTCGGCAAGGTCCGGGTGGGGATGACGCTGGTCGCCGCGCGCGTTCCGCTTGCGGACATAGGTGATCGCCGCTTCAGGATGGGCCATCTTCGCCTTGAGCGCAGCGATCAGGGCATCCTCCGCTTCGATGGCGACCTGATCCGTCTTGCCCTTGATCCTGATGCCGACCGCGTACTGCAGGAGAGCCATGGTAGCCGTCCTCCGCATTCGGGCTTCGCTGTAACCGAATCTAGCTCGTGTCCGTCGACGAGCGCCAACCTCTTGGAATGAATGTAGAGACTTTGGCGGCCAAAACCGGCGGTTCCTGGCGGGCGGTCAAGCAGTTCCCGCGCCGTGCTCCGAGGGTGCCGGCCGCGGCGCGGGCCGGGCCTCGCCGCGGAGCTGAGCAAGGCGCCGGCAGGCGACATAGAAGACCGGCGTGAAGATCAGCCCGAAGAGGGTCACGCCGAGCATGCCGAAGACCACCGCCGTGCCGAGCGACTGGCGCATCTCGGCCCCGGCGCCGGTGGCGATGGCGAGCGGGATGACGCCGAAGATGAAGGCGAAGGAAGTCATCAGGATCGGCCGAAGCCGCGTGCGTGCTGCCGAGGTCGCCGCCGCCCACCGGTCCAGCCCCTGCTCCTCGCCCTGGCGCGCGAACTCGACGATCAGGATCGCGTTCTTGGCAGCCAGACCGACCAGGACGACGAAGCCGATCTGGGCCAGGATGTTGACGTCCATGCCGCGCGCGAGCAGCCCGCTGACCGCGGCCAGAAGGCACATCGGCACGATCAGGATCACGGCGAGCGGCAGAAGCCAGCTCTCGTACTGCGCCGAGAGCAGCAGGAACACGAACACCACCGAGGCGACGAAGATCAGCAGCGTGCCACCGCCGGCCAGCTTCTCCTGCAGCGCGAGCTCGGTCCACTCGTAGCCGAACCCGTCAGGCAGGATCTGGGCCGCCAGATGCTCCATCTTGGCGAGCGCATCTCCGGTCGAGGTGCCGGGCTGCGTGCTGCCCTGGACCTCGGCGGCGGGATAGAGATTGTAGCGCGGCACCCGATAGGGCCCGCTGATGTCGCGGAAGGTCGCGACCGAGCCGAGCGGCACCATCTCGCCCTGATTGCTGCGCGTCTTCAGCAGGGCGACGTCGCGCAGCTCCTTGCGGAACGGACCATCGGCCTGGGCCGTCGACCCGGAAGGTCCGGCCGAGGAGGTTGAAGTCGTTGACGTAGGTCGAGCCGATGTAGACCTCGAGCGCCTCGAACACCTGCTCGGGCGTCACGCCCAACATCTCGGCCTTGACCCGGTCGATGTCGGCGAAAATCTTGGGCGTACTGGTGTTGAACAGGGAGAACACGCGGCTGAGGCCGGGCGTCTGGTTCGCCGCGGCGACCAGCTCGCCGGTTGCCGCCTGGAGCGCATCGAGGCCGCGGCCGCGCCGGTCCTGAACCATCATCTTGAAGCCGCCTCCGGTGCCGATGCCGCGCACCGGAGGCGGCTGAATGACGATGATGAAGGCCTCCTGGATCGCCGCGTAGCGCTGCGACAGATCGGCGAGGATGTGCTCCGCCGAGAGCCCCTGGGCGGCGCGCTCGGCGAACGGTGCCAGCGGCGTGAAGATCGCGCCGGCATTCGGCGCATTGGTGAAGGTCGCTCCATCGAAGCCCGCGAACGGCACGGCGTGGACCACGCCCGGCGTGCCGAGCGCGATCTCGGTCGCATGGCGCACGACCGCATCGGTCCGGGCGAGCGAGGCGCCGGGCGGCAACTGGACCACGGTGATCAGATAGCCCTGATCCACCTGCGGGATGAAGCCGGTCGGCGCGCGCTGAAACTGCCAGCCGGTGAGCGCGATCAGGCCGGCGTAGATCACGAGCGCGATCGCGGTGCGCCGGACCAGCCGTCCGGTCAGGCCGCCGTAGCCGAGTGACAGCCGTTCGAACAGCCAGTTGAAGCCGGCGAAGAAGCCGTGCACCGGGCGCAGAAGCAGCGGCGGCGGGCCGGCCTCGGCCCGATGCGGCTTGAGCAGCAGCGCGCAGAGCGCCGGGCTCAGGCTAAGCGAGACCAGGCAGGAGATCGCGGTCGCGGCGGCGATGGTGACCGCGAACTGGCGGAAGAACTGGCCCGAGATGCCGCTGATGAAGGCGGCCGGGATGAACACCGCGCCGAGCACGAGCGCGATCGCGACCAGGGCGTTGCCGACCTCGTCGATCGTGCGATGCGCTGCTTCCTTCGGGGCCATGCCCCGCTCGAGGTTGCGCTCGACGTTTTCGACCACAACGATCGCATCGTCGACCACGATGCCGATCGCCAGCACCAGGCCGAACAGCGACAGGTTGTTGAGCGAGAAACCGAACGCCGCCATGACCGCGAAGGTGCCGATCAGCGAGATCGGGATGGCGACGATCGGGATGATCGAGGCACGCCAGGTCTGCAGGAACAGGATCACCACCAGCACGACCAGGATCGCCGCCTCGTAGATCGTGTGGATCACCGCCTCGACCGACTGGGCGATGAACTCGGTCGGGTTGTAGACGACGTCGTAGCGCAGGCCCGACGGAAAGCTCTTGGCCAGCTCGGCCATGGTCGCTAACAGGCGATCAGCGGTCGCGAGCGCGTTCGAGCCCGGCTGCTGGAAGATCAAGAGCGGCACCGCCGACCGCCGGTCGAGATAGCCGTTGGCGGTGTAGTCCTGGGCGCCGAGTTCGACCCGCGCGATGTCGCGCAGACGGGTGACCCGGCCGCCCGGCTCGGTCTTGACCACGATGTTCTCGAATTCCTTGGGGTCCTTCAAGCGGCCGAGGGTCTCGACGTTGAGCTGGAAGGCGCCCTGGTCCGGAATCGGCGGCTGGTCGAGCACGCCCGAGGCGACCTGGACGTTCTGACCGCGCAGCGCCTGGACCACGTCGCCCGCGGTCAGGTCGCGCGACGCGACCTTGTTCGGGTCGAGCCAGATCCGCATCGAATAATTGCGCGCGCCGAATACGCGCACGTCGCCGACGCCGTCGAGCCGGGCCAGCACGTCCCGGATCTGCAGGGTCGCGTAGTTCGAGATGTAGAGCTGGTCGCGCGAGCCGTCGGGCGAGCTGAGGTGGATCACCATCAGCAGGTCGGGCGAGTTCTTGCGCACCGTGACGCCGATCTGGCGGGCCTGGTCGGGCAGCCTCGGCAAGGCGATCGCGACCCGGTTCTGGACCAGCACCTGGGCGATGTCGAGATCGGTGCCGAGCGCGAAGGTCACCGAGAGCGACAGCTGACCGTCGGCGGTCGCCTGACTGACCATGTAGAGCATGCCCTCGACGCCGTTGATCTCCTGCTCGAGGGGGGTCGACACAGTCTCGCTCACCACCTCGGCCGAGGCGCCGGGATAGCTCGCGGTCACCGCTATGGTCGGCGGCGCGATCTCCGGATACTGGGCAACCGGCAGGCCGAAATAGGCGGCGGCGCCGACCAGGGTGATCAGGATCGCGACCACCGACGCGAAGATCGGCCGGTCGACGAAGAAATGGCCGAAGCGCATGCCGGCGGCTCCGGCCACTCAGTCCTGAGACGCGGTGACGGGAGCCGGCAGGTCGATCTGGCCCTCCTTGGGCGTCACCTGCATGCCGGGGCGGACCCGCATCAGGCCGTTGATCACGATCCGGTCGTCGGCCTCGAGGCCCCGCGCGGACGATGCGCAGGCCAAGCTCGTGCGGGCCCGGGCGAATCACCTTGGGCGCGATCTTGTTGTCCGCGGTCACGGTCATGACCAGCTTCTGGGACTGATCGGTGACGATCGCCTCCTCGGGGATCAGGATCGCCGGGTATTCCGGTGAGCCGGGAATCCGGATCGTGCCGAACTGGCCGGGCTGGATCAGGCCCTCCGGGTTGAGAAACTCAGCGCGCGCGCGCACGGTGCCCGAGCCCTGGTCGACCACGTTGTCGACGAAATTCATCTCACCCTCGCGATGCCAGTCGTCCTCGTCGACCAGCTTGACGTTGACCAGGGTCGAGCGTGCGCGGGTCGAGGGCAGCTTGCCCGCCAGCACCGCCCGCTGATAGGCCAGGAAGTCGGCCTCGCTCATGTCGAAGTCGAAGTAGATCGGGCTCTGCGAGACGATCGTAGTGAGGAGCGTCGAATTCGGTGACCAGGTTGCCGATGTCGACCCGGCGGTCGGAGATGCGCCCGGCAATCGGCGCCGTAATGTGCGTGTATTCGAGGTTGAGGTTGGCCTGCTCGACGGCGGCCCGGGCAGCCCCCACGCTCGCCTCGGCGACTTGGCGCTCCTGCAGTCGCTGATCGTAGTTGGTCTGGGCGAAGGCGGGGCTGTGGAGCAGCTTGGCGACCCGGTCGAACTGTAGCTTGGCGAGCTCAAGCTGCGCTTCGGCGCTCGTGAGATCGGCGCGGGCGCGCTCCAGGGCGACCTCGAACGGCCGCGGGTCGATCAGGAACAGGCTCTGGCCCTTCTCGACGATCTGGCCGTCCCGAAAATCGATGGTGGCGAGATAGCCCGTCACGCGTGCCCGGACCTCAACCTCCTGCTCGGCCTCAAAACGCCCGGTGAACTCGGTCCACTCGACCAGTTTCTCGACCCGCGGATGGGCCACGGTGACCTCGGGCGGCGGCGCTGCCGCCGCGGCCCCGGCTTTGCCATCGCCGCCGCCATCGCAGCCGGCGAGCGCCAGCGCGCCGAGCAGCGCCAGGACCAGGGACGGCCGTATCAGCGGCGCGGCCGCTTCGGCACCCGAGCTCGATGCATCCCGTCACTCCCCGTCACTCCCCCGCCTCCGCCAGCCGAGCCGTAGCAGCTTACATGGGGTGGACCGTCGTCATTGGTAATCCCCATCCGGCCGCGGCCAGCGCGGTGCAGGACCTGTGCACGGGAAGCAAGGCTCGGGTACCTGACCGCGCGACGTCACCGCCGGTCAGACCCAGCAAGGAACGGGCGTCGGCGCTCAGTGGTAAGGGTGAGCCGGCGCGTCGACCGGGCGCAGGAAAAAGCGCCGGAGGATCTCCCGATAGCCTCGGTAGAGCAGACCGCCGTTCTCCTCGAGCAGCTCCTGGCGGCTCGCCCGATAGTAGTCCGGCAGGGCGTGCCAGGGCAGATCGGGGCGCTTGTGGTGGGCGAAGTGCAGGTTGTTGTTGAGGAAGAGCAGCGAGAAGAACCGCCCGCTCTCGACCACCGCGGTCCGCTCGTAGGGCGTCCAGGCCGCCTTGTGCTCGGCGAACGAGCGCACCAGCGTCAGGCTCACGCCCGGCAGGACGAACAACAGGAGATACTGCCAGAGCGGGATGCCGCAGACGCCCACGACCCAGAACAGAACCAGGGCTACCGCCGGCAGATGGCAGAGCCAGGTGACGAGGTTGCGGCGGTCACCGCGAGCGAGCGCCCGGGCCTCGGCCCAGAAGAACTGGCCGATGACCAGGAAGGGGCCGAGCAGGAGCCGCCCGAGCAGGGTGTTGTGCGCCCGCAGCAGCCACCTAGCAGGCCGACAGGCGCGCCAGGTCGCCCGGTCGACGTAGAACGATTCCGGGATCGCGCCAGGGCTCGGTCAGGATCTCGAAATCGTGGTGCGCCCGATGGGTCGCGCGGTAGATCGGAAACGGCAGCCACAGGCCGAGCGGCGGCAATGCCGGCAGATCGTTCAGCCAGCGCCAGGGCGCCAGCTGCCCGTGCACCGCCTCGTGCTGCAGCGAGCCGTGCCAGGCGATCAGGATCGAACCGAGGCCGCCGCCAGCCACCACGGCAAGGCCGCATAATACCAGGTGACCAGGCCGAAGCCGGTATAGATCAGAGCCGCCACCAGCCACGACGGGCCGGCACGGTCGAGCCAGGTCGAGCGACCTGACATATCGGTATGTGGACACGCCACGAACCCTCCAAGACAACGCCGAAACGCCATCCTTCGAACGCTCGCGACTACGCGAAGGAAAGTAAGGCGAAAGCTTGTTCCCGCTTACTGGACAGCCGCGCTCCGGAAACTTGCCCTCTTCAGTGCCTTCTTTGACAGGCATTCTAACTCATGGGCGGCGGTTCCGCCATCGGAAAGTTGAGGTATCCATAGCCGTCGGCGTGTCACCACCAGTTGAGCTCTCCGATACATCGCGGGAACTTGATCATCGCGGCGGACAGAGCCGCCGCGGGGATCTCGCCGAAGCCAGCCCGGCGGGCAGGAATTGGCCACGGTTGACACATTTGGATGATGGTCTACTCTCGGAGCAGAGGCGGATTTCGGCGCCCGCTCGCGCCCTCGTCCAAGTGAGGGCCGGGCACCGGCGGCGTCGGAATCCGGGGAGACGTAATGCGACAGCGACGGAGAACGACCGTGGCCAAGTCCGACCACCGCAAAGTGCACCCCTACATCCCCAAGCTCGTCGAGCAGCTCGAGCAGCGCAAGATCGACCGACGCGACTTCCTGCGCACCTCGACCCTGCTCGGCCTGTCGGCGACCACCGCCTATGGCATCGCCGGCAAGGTGCTCGGCGAGAGCGCGATCCCCAGCGCGCGCGCCCAGGGCACGCCGAAAATGGGCGGCATCCTCCGGGTCGGCATGGAAGTCCAGAAGATGGACGACCCGGCGACCTATTCCTGGGTCCAGATGTCGAACCAGACCCGGCATATCGCCGAGTACCTAGCGATCACCGGCCCGGACAACATCACGCGGCCGATGCTGGCCGAGAGCTGGGAGGCCTCCGACGACCTCAAGACCTGGACCTTCCACCTGCGCAAAGACGTAGTCTGGCACAACGGCGACCCGTTCGTCGCCGAGGACGTGGTCTGGAACGTGAAGCGCTGGCTCGATCCGGATCTCGGCTCGTCCAACAGCGGCCTGTCGACCTTCGCCAGCATGCTCGAGGACAAAGGCGGCAAGAAGACGATGATCGCGGGCGCGGTCGAGGCGGTCGACGACCACACCGTCCGCTTCAATCTGAACAAGCCCGTGCTCTCGGCGCCGGAGGATTGCTACAACTATCCGACCGCGATCCTGCACCCGTCCTTCAAGCCGCCGTTCTCGGACAATCCGATCGGCACCGGACCGTACACCCTGGCCCAGCTGGCGGTGAACGACCGATGCATTCTGAAGCGGATCAACAAGACCACCAATGGCAAGGACTTCAAGTATTGGGGCGGCGACGTCTATCTCGATGAAATCGACTACTACAACTACGAGGCGGACAATCAGCTGACCGCGTTCGCCTCGGGCGACGTCGACACCATTTACTCGTTCGGCATCGAGCAGTACGAGCTGGCCCAGGCGCTCGATGGCGAGATCGTGACGGCGCGGACCGCCCAGACGCTCTGCTGCCGCTTCAAGGTCAATAAGCCGCCTTTCGACAATCTGAAGTTGCGCCAGGCCCTGGTCAAGGCGGCCGACAACACGGTGTACCGTGAACTGGTGTTTCAGGGGGGTGGCGACATCGGCGAGAACCATCACGTCAGCCCGATCCATCCCGAGTATTTCAAGCTGCCGATGATCGAACGGGACGTCGAGGGCGCCAAGAAGCTGCTGGCCGAGGCCGGCCATCCCAATGGCCTCGATCTCCCCCCCATCGACTGCGGCAACACCGATGGCCCCTGGCATCAGACCGTCTTGGAGATCTGGCGCGACCAGCTGAAGGACATCGGTGTCACCCTCAACATCAATGTGATGCCGGCGTCCAAGTACTGGGAGATCTGGGACAAGACGCTCTTTGGCGCCACCTCCTGGACGCACCGGCCGCTCGGCACGATGGTGCTCTCGCTCGGCTATCGCAGCGGCGTGCCGTGGAACGAGACCGGCTACGCCAACCCCGAGTTCGACGCCGCCTTGAACGATGCCGAAGCGACGCTCGACGTCGAAGCCCGCCGGGCCAAGATGGAGAAGGTCGAGAAAATCCTCCAGGATTTCGGCAGTGATGCTACAGCCGGTGTGGCGCCCGGTATTCACGATCATCACGCACCAGGTGAAGGGCTATACCGGCCATCCGACCCAGTACCACCAGTTCAATCAGGTCTGGCTGGAGACTTAGTGCACGGACCCGCGCGCTCCGGGCCTCGGCCCGGGGCGCGCCGCCGCATCGAGCCCCGATCGGTCGACCTGGCTGTGGCGGCGCATCGGCGGGCTCGTCGTGCTGGGGAACATAGAGAGCGCCGAGGCTCGCGATGCTGCCGCTGATCCTCCGCCGCCTGGTTCAGATGGTTCTGATCATGGCGGTCGCGTCGTTCATCCTGTTCATGATCTTCGACACCGATCAGTTCAAGAAGAAGATTGCGGTCGCCGAGCTCGGCGGCTTTGCGGTGTCGGCGCTGAGCGAGGAATCCTATCACAACTGGCTGGCCCAGAAGGGGCTCGATGTGCCCTTCTACGAGCGCTACATCCACTGGGTTGGCGACGTCATTACCGGCAAGCTCGGCAAATCGTTCGAAAAGGACACGGCGGTCGGGCCGCTTCTGGCCGACCGCCTGATCAATACCGGGATCCTGGCGTTCTGGGTATTCGCGCTGATGATCCCGCTTTCGCTGATTACCGGCGTGCTCGCGGGCATGAAGGAAGGCTCGGCGCAGGACCGCGTCATCTCGTTCATTTCGGTATTCACGACCTCGATTCCCGAGATCGCAACGGCGATCATTCTGACCGTCATATTCGCCCTCGGGCTCGGCTGGCTGCCGGCGAAATCGGCGATGATCCAGGGCTTCAACTGGAAGGAGCTGGTGCTGCCGGTGCTCACCCTGGTGCTGTTCGATTTCGGCTACGTCGCGCGCATGACCCGGGCGTCCATGGCCGAGGTCATGACCTCGCAGTACATCCGAACCGCCGTCCTCAAGGGTATCCCCTACCAGCGCGTGATCATGAGACATGCCTTGCGCAACGCGCTGATCGCGCCGTTCACGGTGATCGTCCTCCAGCTGAACTGGATACTCTCGGGCGTGGTCGTGGTCGAGGTGTTCTTCGAGTACGACGGCTTCGGCAAACTGCTCCTGCAGGCGGCGCTGTTCGGCGACGTCTACGTGGTCCAGGCCTGCACCCTGGTCGCGGTGATCGTGGCCGTGCTGTCGCAGATCATCTCCGACGTCGGCTACACGTTCCTGAACCCGCGCATCCGGTTCGCCTGAGGGGGGTGACGCGCCATGGCTACGGCAATTGCGACCGCGGAACGGCCCTCCCTCTCCCTGATGGCGCGGCTGTCCACGCCGCGCGCGCTGCTGACGTTGCTCGTGCTGATGTGGGTGCCGCTCACCCTCCACGTGATGTTCGGCGCCTATCTGGGTGCTGCGAGGAACGTCGTGCTGCTGCCGGCGATTCCGGCCACCCTTCTGCTCTACGCCGTCGCGCTCACGGCCTGGCGCGAATCCTGGGTGGCCGTGATCGGCTTGACCCTTGTGTTCTTCTGGCTGTTCATCGCGGTGACCGTGCCATTTCTGCCGTTGATCGACCCCAACAAGCCGATCGCGCCCTTCGCCCTGCCGCTGACCGAGAAGAAGGACGTCTTCTTCTGGCTCGGCGCCGACTTCAAGGGGCGCGACATGCTCTCCCGCGACCTCTGGGGCTGCCAGCGGGTCATCGTCTGGGGCGTGACGGCGACGCTGGTCGCCTATGTGGTCGGCACCCTGTTCGGGCTGCTCGCCGGCTACGTCAGCGGCTGGTGGGACGAGATCATCTCGTTCTTCGCCAACGTGCTGCTGTCGTTTCCGGTCATGGTCCTGTTCATCGTGATCCTGAACTATCTAGGCCCCTCCGGCTTCAACATCGTGATCGCGGTGACCTTCGCCTCGGCGCCGGCGATCATGCGCATCGTGCGTGGCCTCACCCTCGACATCAAGACGCGGGACTACGTGTTTGCGGCCCAGACCCGCGGCGAGCACCCGTTCTACATCATGGTCGTCGAGTTGCTGCCGAACGCGCGCGGGCCAATCATCGTCGATGCCTGCCTGCGCCTCGGCTATACGACGGTGGCGATCACCACGCTCACCTTCCTCGGTCTCGGCCTCCAGCCGCCTGATCCGGACTGGGGCCTGATGATCAAGGAGTTGGCCAAGACCGCCATGCTGTTCAAGTTCTCATACATGCTGATCGTCCCGGCGCTGTCGGTGTCGACCCTGATCCTCGGCTTCAATATGCTCGCCGACGGTCTGCGCGAGATGAGCCTGCGCGACTGAGGGAGGCCCTCCCATGCCCGATCAGACCCCGGTTCTGGAATGCAAGGATCTGTGCATCTCCTATTTCACGCGTGCGGGCGAGATCCCGGCGGTGGTCGATTTCAATCTGACGGTCATGCCCGGCGAGGCGGTCGGGATCGTCGGCGAGTTCGGTTGCGGCAAGTCGACCGTGGCGCTCGCGATCATGCAGTACATGGGCAAGAACGGCCGTATCATGTCCGGCGAGATCAGGTTCAAGGGCCGCGACATGACCACCATGAGCGAGCATGAGTTGCGTCAGCTGCGTGGCTCGCAGATCTCGATGGTCTACCAGGAGCCCATGGCTTCGCTCAATCCGGCGATGAAGATTGCCCAACAGCTCATGGAAGTGCCGCTGTTCCACGAGGAGGGCTGCACCGAGAAGGACGCGTACGCGCGGGCGCTCGAGATGCTCGGCAACGTCCGTCTGCCCGATCCGAAGCGGATCATGGAAAGCTACCCGCACCAGATCTCGGGTGGTCAGCAGCAGCGGGTGGTGATCGCCATGGCGCTGCTCTCGAACCCGGCGTTGCTGCTCCTCGACGAGCCGACCACGGCACTCGACGTCACGGTCGAAGCCGGCATCGTCGAGCTGATCCGGGAGATCAGCGAGCGCTTCGGCACCTCGATGATCTACATCTCCCACAATCTCGGCCTGATCCTCGAGACTTGCGACCGCATCACGGTCATGTACTCCGGCGAGGCGGTCGAGGTCGGCACGGTCGAAGATGTCTTCGACAAGATGCGCCATCCTTACACTAAGGGGCTGTTCAACTCGATACCACTGCCCGGCGCCGACAAGCACGCCCGGCCGCTGGTGGCGATCCCCGGTCAGCTGCCGCTGCCGCACGAGCGGCCGGAAGGCTGCAACTTCGGCCCGCGCTGCGATTTCTTCCGCAAAGGCGTGTGCGATCACGGCTCCATCGATATGGACAAGGTTCCGGAACACCCCGGACACGTGACCCGCTGCCGCCGTTTCAAGGAGATCGACTGGAGCATTCGGCCCAAACCGGTCGAAGGCGGCGAGGCTGCGGAGGTCGGCCCGATCGTGCTGAGGGTCGAGAACTTCAAGAAGTACTACGACATCTACGACAACTCTCTGAGGGCCCTGATCAAGGGGCAGCGCGTGCGCACCGTCAAGGCCAACGAAAAGCTCGACTTCACTGCGCGCGAGGCCGAGACGGTGGCGATCGTCGGTGAGTTCGGCTGCGGTAAGTCGACCTTCGCCAAGGTGCTGCTCGGCCTCGAGACGGCGACCGAAGGCAAGGCCGTGCTCGACAATCATGACCTGAGTCAGGTGCCGGTCCAGAAGCGGCGCCCGCAGACGGTGAGCCACCTGCAGATGGTCTTCCAGAACCCGTTCGACACCCTTAACCCGAGCCACTCGGTGGGCGGTCAGATCGGCCGCGTCATCCGCAAATTCGGCGTCGAGCGCGATCCCGACAAAGTGCGCGAGCGGGTGATGCAGCTCCTCGACATCGTCAAGCTGCCGCGTGATTTCTACGTGCGGCGGCCGCGTCAGCTCTCGGGTGGCCAGAAGCAGCGGGTCGGCATCGCGCGCGCCTTCGCCGGCAACCCGCGCATGGTCGTCGCCGACGAGCCGGTCTCGGCGCTCGACGTCTCGGTGCAGGCGGCGGTCACCGAGCTGCTGATGGAGATTCAGCGCAAGAACCGCACCACGCTCCTGTTCATCAGCCACGACCTCTCGCTGGTCCGCTATCTCTCAGACCGTGTCGTCGTGATGTATCTCGGCACGATCGCCGAGCAGGGCACGACCGACGAGGTGTTCGCGCCGCCCTACCATCCCTATACCGAGGCGCTGCTCTCGGCGATCCCGATTGCCGACACCTCGGTGAAGAAGAAGCACATCGTGCTCGAGGGCGACATCCCCTCGGCGGTCAATCCGCCGCCCGGCTGTCCCTTCCAGACCCGCTGTCCGCGCAAGCTGGGCCGGATCTGCGAGGAGCAGGAGCCGCCGATCCGGGTGTTCGGCAAAGGCCACAAGATCGCCTGCCACATCGCGCCCGAGGAGCTCATGAAGATGGAGCCGGTCATCGTGCTTGCCGACAACGGCAAGGAAGCCGCGGAATAAGGGCGTAGCGACGTCGACTGCGCCGGCCACATTCTCCTGCGATCCCGCTCCGTCCGTTCAGGCCGCCGTTTCGAAAATCAGATCGCGCTCGCGAGCGCATCAGGGCGACCGGTCGCGAATGTGCTGAGGCACCGGCGAAGCCGTCGGCCCGGCACCACCCTGTGTTCACGCCTCAGCGCAGGGGCTCCAGATGCCGGCGCAGCCTGCCGAGCGCGAGGCGCTGGCGGGACTTCACTGTCCCGAGCGGCAGGTCCAACTCATCGGCGAGCGCGGCCTGCGTCTTATCGCGGAAGTACCCCTGCTCGATCAGCTGGTTCTGCTCGCTGGGCAGCAACGTCACGGCATGACGCAGGTACCGCTGCAGCTGGGTCAGATAGAAGCTCTGCTCGGTATCATCGCCTGCCAGCACCTCGATGGCGTCGCCATCCGTTCTTTGCTCGCCCCGCTGGCGGCGGAGTGCATCGATCAGGCGATTGCGAGCGATCGTGAAGATCCAGGTCGAGGCAGCGGCCCGCGTCGGGTCGTAGCGTCCGGCCCGTTGCCAGATCACCAGCATCACATCCTGAGTCAGGTCTTCAGCGAGCGCTCTTTCCGCTCCGAGGCGGCGAAGGTACGTCTCGATGCGCGACGCAAATCGGTCGAACAACCGGGCGAAGGCGGAGTGATCTCCGCGCTCGGCTACCGCCGCGAGGAGGGCTTTGCAGTCGTCCGCGATGCCGTTCGCCCGCGCGCTTGCTGCGTCGTTGCGTAGCGTTGCCCGGCGCTTCGCATGTCTGTGACAAGTGATCATGGGGAGCCTCCCTCCTACGTTCTCGTTGCGCGCAAGACCTCTGCGCGCTCGAGGAAGTCGTCGAAACTGTTGAGTTGGATACACTGATCGGGAAGGCTGGCTTGGTTCAGATCTTGAGTAGCGGCACCGCCGAGCCAGACTTCGACTTCGGGGGGGACATCGCGACATAGCTGCTGGAGTTGCCGATCGAGAAAAGCGCCGGTGATGGCGAGACTGAGCACGATCACCGCGGCACCGCTGCGGACTGCAGCCTGAGCCAGCTCGACGGGCGGCAGCTCGGCCCCGAGATAAATGCAGCGCACCCCCTGGCTCGCAGCCAGGAAGGCGGCGAGCAGGCTCCCCATCACGTGCCGCTCACCGGCAAGCGTCCCGAACACCATGCGGGAGCCGCGCGCCGATTTTTGAAAGGTATGCAAAGTGGTCATCACGAGGCGTTCGACGCTGGCCGTCAGCAGGTGCTCCTGGGCAGCGCTGAACCGCCCGGCATGCCAGCGTGCTCCAGCTTCGACCAGCGCCGGTGCGAGCACGAAGTCCACCGCCTCGCGCGGCGACAACCCGGCGATGGCAAGGCCCAGGATCTCGTCGCAGAGGTCCGGGCGGTAGTTGGCGACTGCGTCGAGCAGGCGCGCAACGAGATCAGTCAGGCCCTGGGCCGGTTCCCGAGCGCGGGCGTCGCGAAGCAGGTCTTCCAGGTCCGCCGTGCTGAGTCGGGCGACGCGGTGGATGGGCTGGCCAAGATTCGTTGCCTGGCGCAGCAGCCGCAGCTTCACGACATCTGCGCCCGCGTAGACGCGTCGCCCGTTGTCGTCGCGCATCGGCTGCACAGCGCCGTAGCGACGCTCCCACGCTCGCAGGATATCGGGCGAGAGCCCGGTCAGCTGGCAAGCCGCCTTCATCGAATGCACGCTGGATCTCTCCGCTGCCGTCCGTCAAACTTATGTCCAGAATATTAGTTGGACAAGATATGGACAGAAAAATTTCTCGGAGGTGGGTTGATCGTTCGGCGAAGAGACCGCAGCCGTGAGGAGGGGAGCTGGGGGAGTGCAGCGGTGCTGAGCGAGCTTCCTGGTGCGCGGGACCGCCATCAAAGCTCGCGTGGCTTCCCGGCACACGCCGGGATTCGGGCAGGGTGGCGCGCCGTCGCCGCGGCTGCCGCGACGGGGCCATGATCCGAACCAAGATCAGCCGCGTAGAGAGCCCGACGATCCACTCAGCCGGACATGCCAGTCCGTGCTGACCACAACGCAACCAGACCGAATGGAGGACCATCCGATGCACATTTCATCGCGGCTCAAGGCCGCGGCCATCGCCCTGCCGGTGCTGTCTGTAGTGGGGGTGGCCAATGCCGCCGACATCGTGGACACTGCCGCCGGCGCCGGCTCGTTCAACACCCTGGTCGCCGCGGTCAAGGTCGCGGGCCTCACCGAGACCCTCAAGGGCCCGGGTCCGTTCACTGTGTTTGCGCCGACCGACGAGGCCTTCGCGAAACTGCCGGCGAGTACTGTCGAGAAGCTGTTGCAGCCGGAGAACAAAGCGCAGCTCGTGGCGATTCTCACCTACCACGTGGTGCCAGGTGAGACGATGTCGTCCGACATCGCGGGCAAGAAGCTCGAGGTGGCGACCGTGGAGGGCGAGAAGGTCAGCATCGATGCGAGCGATGGCGCCGTGATGGTCGACAACGCGAAAGTCGTCCAGGCGGACGTGAAGGCCGACAACGGGGTGATTCACGTCATCGACACGGTGATGATGCCGCCGGGCTGACGCGGCACTCTGGGTGTGCGGGGGCCGCGCAGAGAGGCCTCCGCACCCTTTCAGCAAAGAGCGCCATTTCCGGGCGACGAGCGCGGAAGGTCAGTGATGGCCGGACGTGAAACCTCGTCGTGGATACCGGGCGATCAACTGGACCAGCCGTCGGGTGGCGCCAGCTAATCCGCGGCGAAGCAGTAGAACAGGCCGTCGCCCCCGGTGCCGCGCAAGGCCTCCTGGCTGCAGCCGCCGCGCGAGGGATGCGACGAGTTCCAGGAGTGCGATGGCGCATCGTCGCGCAGCCCCTTGCGGTCGTGATGGCCGACCATGGCCGCGCCCTCGGTGCCGCTCGCCGTCCAATTGCTGCAGGTCCGATCCTCTGCGCCGGTAAACGCCGTGCCGTCCGGCTGCGAGCCGGTCAGCATGTCATGCCGGTTGGGGGTGTCGCCGCGGCCGTTGACCACCTCGCCCCGCTCGGTCAGCGCAGTCTGCTTGTTCAGGTTGTTGTCGCCGTGCAGCTCCGCCAGATCGCGTGCGATGACCACACCCTTAGCATTCTGCCATGGCCCCTGGCCGATCCGATCGCGCGCGTTGATCGCTGGCTGACCGTCGGCTGCCTGGGTGCTGAGGTAGGCGCGCCAGGTGTGGTTGCCGGCACCGACCGCCTCCGCCAGCTGCTGGCAGTGCTGATCCGCGCCGGCCAAGCCACCTAGGTCCGCGCCATTGCCGGCGCCGACGCTCGTCACGAAGAAGGTCATGTCATCCGGCCCGGCGCTCTGTTGCGCCATGGCGCCTGAGCCGAAGCCCAGCGAGCACAGCAGCGCCGGGGCCAGCATCGACCATCGCCTCACCTTGCTCATGTCGTCCTCCCTTCGATTGTGCGCCTGTCCTCCAAGGCGTGACGCGCTTCGACCCCGATCTATTCCAGATGGCGGCAGGCTCAGTTGATCGGTGGCGCGGGCGTAAATTCCCGTCAAACTTATGCGCACTTTCTGCGTGTCGATAGCGGAATCGGCATGGTCAATTTACGCCCCGGCCTGCCATCTTCCTTCATCGGACGGGGGACTGGTCGTGCAGGATCTGCTCTATCTGATTCTGGGGCTCGGCGCCTTCGCGGCGTTCGCGCTCGCGATCGAAGGCTGCGAGCGCATCTGAGGCGCGAGGCCATGGTCATCGACTACGCGATCGGCATCGTCGTCGCGGTCGCTCTACTCGGTTATCTCGTCTACGCGCTGATCCACCCCGAGCGGTTCTGAGCCTGCGACCGTAGCGATGGACATTCTCCAGCTGCTGATCTACGGCGCGATCATCTTCGCCGCCACGCCGCTGCTGGGCGGCTACATGGCGCGGGTGTTCGCGGCCGAGCGTACGCTGCTCGCTCCGCTGCTCCGCCCGATCGAGGCGAGCATCTATCGGCTCTGCGGCATCGATCGCGAGCGCGAGCAGCACTGGACCGGCTACGCGATCGCGGTGCTGGCGTTCAACGCGGTTGGCTGGCTGCTGCTCTACGCGCTGCTGCGTCTGCAGCACCTCTTGCCCTGGAACCCGCAACACCTGCCTCCGATGGCGCCGGATCTCGCGTTCAACACCGCGGTCAGCTTCGTCACCAACACCAACTGGCAGGCCTACGGCGGCGAGACGCACGCTCAGTTACTTCAGCCAGATGGCCGGCCTGACGGTGGAGAATTTCGTCTCCGCCGCCACCGGCATGGCGGTCGCGATCGCCGTGATCCGCGGCTTCGCCGGCCGAGCGCGGCACGTCGGCAACTTCTGGTCGATCTCACCCGCTCGGTCCTCTACGTCCTGCTTGCCGCTCTCGATCTCAGCGGCGCCTGATCCTGGCCTGGCAGGGCGTGCCGCAGAACCTCGCCGCCTACGTCACGGCGACCACGACTCGAGGGCGCGGCAGCAGGCATCGCTGGCGCAGGGTCCGGTCGCGTCCCAGATCGCGATCAAGCAGCTCGGCACCAACGGCGGCGGCTTCTTCAATGCCAACTCGGCGCATCCCTACGAGAACCCGACGCCGCTCTCGAACCTGCTCGAGACTGGTGTCGATCCTGCTGATCCCGGCGGCGTTCTGCTTCACCTTCGGCCGGATGGTCGGCGACCGGCGCCAGGGCGGGGCCATCTTCGCCGCGATGGCGGCCATGTTCGTCGCGCGGGCTGGCCGTGATCTATGGCGCGGAGGTGCCGGGCAACCCGCTCCTCGCCGAGCTCCGGTCGATCCGTCCGCCGGCAACATGGAAGGCAAGGAGGTCCGCTTCGGCGATCGCCAACTCGGCGCTCTGGGCGACCGCGACGACCGCCGCCTCGAACGGCTCGGTCAACTCGATGCACGACAGCTTCACGCCGCTCGGCGGGCTGGTCCTGCTGCTCAACATCCAGCTCGGCGAGGTGATCTTCGGCGGCGTCGGCGCCGGGTTTCTACGGCATGCTGCTCTTCGTCGTGCTCACCGTGTTCCTGGCCGGACTGATGGTCGGCCGCACGCCCGAGTACCTCGGCAAGAAGATCGAGGCGAGGGAGGTCAAGCTCGCGGTCCTGGCGCTGCTCGTCCATGCCGGTCGGCGATCCTTCTGTTCGCGGCGCTCGGCCGCCCTGCTGCCGGTGGCCGGCTCGCCTCGGTCCAGGACCCCGGGCCGCATGGGCTCTCCGAGATCCTCTATGCCTACACCTCGGCCACCGGCAACAACGGCTCGGCCTTCGCCGGCTTCGGCGCCAACACGCCCTACCAGAACACCATGCTCGGGCATCGCCATGCTGCTCGGCCGCTATGCGTTCATCGTGCCGATGCTGGCCATCGCCGGCTCGCCTCGCGGGCAAGACGACGTGCCCGCGACCGCCGGCACCTTCCCGACCCACGGGCCGCTGTTCGTGGCGCTGCTGGTCGGGGTGATCCTGATCCTCGGCGGGCTGACCTTCTTCCCGGCGCTGGCGCTCGGGCCGATCGCCGAAGCAGTCTCGCGATGCTCGCCGGCCAGAGCTTCTGAGGGAGCAGTCCATGCTGCGCGATCGCCAGGCTGCGACCGATACGCCGCCGATCGCATCGTACTGCTCGACCGCGCATCGCGCGCAGGCGGCGCGCGTCGCTGTCGCCAAGCTCGACCCGCGCAGCTCTTGCGCAAATCCGGTGATCTTCGTCACCGAGGTGGTCGCGGCGCTGACCACGGTGATCTTCCTCCGCGACCTCGCGCTCGGCGCCGCGCGGGCGCTCGCCTGTCGGGCAGATCGCCGCCTGGCTCTGGTTCACGGTGCTCTTCGCCACCTTCGCCGAGGCGCTCGCCGAGGGCCGCGGCAAGGCGCGCGCCGACACGCCTGCGCGCCACCCAGGCCGAGACGCCGGGCCAAGCTGCTGGTCTCGAGCCGACGGCGCACCGACGTCGCGACTGCGTGTCGAGCGTCTGCCGCTGAAGGCCGGGCGACGTCGTGCTGGTCGAGGCGGGCGACCTGATCCCGGCCGACGGCGAGGTGATCGAAGGCATCGCCTCGGTCGACGAGTGCGCGATCACCGGCGAGATCGGCGCCGGTGATCCGCGAGTCCGGCGGCGACCGGTCGGCCGTCACCGGCGGCACCCGCGTCGTCTCCGACTGGCTGATGGTGCGCGATCACCGCCAAGCCCGGGCGAGAGCTTCCTCGACCGCATGATCGCGCTGGTCGAGGGCGCCGAGCGGCAGAAGACCCCGAACGAGATCGCGCTCGACATCCTGCTCGTCGGGCATGACGATCATCTTCCTGATCGTCGTCGTCACGCTCGAACCCTTCGCCATCTATGCCGGGCGCGACGTTGCCGGTCGCTTCCTGATCGCGCTGCTCGTGACCCTGATCCCGACCACGATCGGCGGGCTGCTCTCGGCGATCGGCATCGCCGGCATGGACCGGCTGATGCAGAGCCAACGTGATCGCCAAGTCGGGCCGCGCGGTCGAGGCGGCGGGCGACGTCGACACGCTCCTGCTCGACAAGACCGGCACGATCACCTTCGGCAACCGCATGGCCGACGCGTTCGAGCCGGCTGCCGGCGGTCGACCGAGGCTGAGCTGGCCGAGGCGGCGGTGCTGGCCTCGCTCGGCCGACGAGACGCCCGGAGGGCAAATCGATCGTCGAGCTGGCGCCGACGCAAATTGTCGGCATCGCAGCCCGACGTCGCCGAGGTCGCCGCGTTCGTGCCGTTCTCGGCGCAGACCCGGCTCTCGCGGCGCCGACCTCGCCGACGGCAGCGGGTGCGCAAGGGCGCGGTGGACGCGATCCTCGCTTCGCCGGCGCCGCGGACGACCGCGCGACCTGACGGCGGATCGTCGAGCGCATCGCCGAGTCGGGCGGCACGCCGCTTCTGGTCGCCCGCGACAAGCCGGTCCTGCGGCGTGGTTCACCTCAAGGACGTCATCAAGCCGGGCATCCGCGAGCGCTTCGCCGAGCTGCGCCGCATGGGCATCCGCACGGTGATGATCACCGGCGACAACCCGCTGACCGCCGCGGCCATCGCGGCCGAGGCCGGGGTCGACGACTTCCTCGCCGAAGCGACGCCGGAGACGAAGCTCGAGTTCATTCGCAAGGAGCAGGCCGAGGGGCAGCCTGGTCGCGATGTGCGGCGACGGCTCCAACGATGCGCCGGCGCTGGCCCAGGCCGATGTCGGCGTGGCGATGAACGCGGGCACCCCGGCGGCGCAAGGAGGCGGGCAACCTGATCGACCTCGACAGCGACCCGACCAAGCTCATCGAGGTCGTGCTGCGTCGGCAAGCAGCTCCTGATCAGCCGCGGCGCGCTGACGACGTTCTCGATCGCCAACGACGTGGCGAAATATTTCGCCATCCTGCCGGCGCTGTTCGTGGCCGCCTATCCGGAGCTCGGGGCCTTGAACGTGATGCGCCTCGCAAGTCCGCAAAGCGCCATGCTCTCGGCGGTAATCTTCAACGCGCTGATCATCATCGCCCTGATCCCGCTGGCACTGCGTGGCGTGCAGTACAGGCCGGCGAGCGCAGCCGAGCTGCTGCGCCGCAATCTCCTCATCTACGGCCTCGGCGGCCTGATCGCGCCGTTCATCGGTATCAAGGCGATCGACCTCGCGATCACCCATCTCGGCCTGGCCTGAAGCGAGAGGACCCCATGCTGCAGGAGCTGCGCCCCGCCGTCGTCATCATGATCCTGATGACCGTGCTCACCGGCTTTGCCTATCCCCTGGTCATCACGACGCTCGCCCGGGCCCTGTTCCCCCAGCAGGCGGGCGGCAGCCTGCTCCTGGACAACGGCAGGATCATCGGATCGACGCTGATCGGCCAGCCTTTCGCCAGGTCCGACTACTTCCATCCTCGCCCGTCCTATGCTGGCAGCGGCTACGACACGGCCAACTCGGGCGGCTCGAACCTCGCGCCCACCGGCCGCGCGCTGGTCGAGGCGGTCCGCGAGCGCGCTGCCGCGGCGAGCGCCGAGGCCGGGGGAGCGCGCGTGCCGATCGACCTGGTCACCGCGTCCGGCAGCGGCCTCGACCCGGACATCTCACCGGCCGCGGCGCTGTTTCAGGTGGCCCGGGTGGCGAAGGCCCGCGGGCTCAACGCCGGGACGGTGCGCAAGCTCGTGCGGGACCATATTGAGGGCAGATGGCTCGGTCTGTTCGGCGAGCCGCGGGTCAACGTGCTGCGCCTCAACCTGGCGCTCGATGGCTTGCGCGGGCCGGGGCGGGATGTGAGCATGCGAGGGAATGGCTGACGACGAGGGGCGGCCGGCGCCCGAGGCGCTGCTCGACGAGGCGAAGAAGGAAGGCCGCGGCCGGCTCAAGATCTTCCTCGGCGCCTACCCCGGCGCGGGCAAGACCTACGCCATGCTCGCAGGCCGCCCAGGAGCGGCGCAAGGAGGGCGTCGACATCGTGGTCGGCGTCGTCGAGACCCACGGCCGGGCCGAGACCGAGGCCCTGCTGCGCGGGCTCGAGGACCTGCCGCGCCGCAAGCTCGCTTATCGTGGTCGCGTATTCGGCGAGATGGACCTCGACGCGCTGCTCTGGCGCAAGCCCAAGCTCGCCATCGTCGACGAGCTGGCGCACAGCAACGTACCGGGCAGCCGCCACGTCAAGCGTCATCAGGACGTCGAGGAGCTGCTCGCCGCCGGCATCGACGTCTACACCACCTTGAACATCCAGCATCTGGAGAGCCTGAACGACGTGGTCGCGCGCATCTCGCGGGTGCGCGTCCGGGAAACCCTGCCCGACAAGGTGCTGGAGCTGGCCGACGAGATCGAGCTGGTCGACCTGCCGCCCGAGGATCTGATTCAGCGCCTGCGCGAGGGCAAGGTCTACGTGCAGGACCAGATCGGTCGGGCCCTGCAGCACTTCTTCAGCAAGGGCAATCTCACCGCCTTTCGCGAGCTCGCGATGCGGATCGCCGCCGAACGGGTCGATGCGCAGATGGTCAACTACATGCGCGCGCACGCGATCGCCGGGCCGTGGCCCACCCAGGACCGCCTGCTGGTGTGCGTCAACGAGTCCCCGGTGGCGAAGAAGCTCGTCCGCACCGCCAAACGCCTCGCGGACCGGGCGCGCATACCCTGGATCGCACTGAACGTACATACGCCGAGACACGAGAGCCTGCCCGACGATGCCCGGGATCGGATCGCGGAAGCGGTCCGGCTGGCCGAGAGCCTGGGCGGCGAGACGGCGACCCTGCATGTCGAATCCGACGTCGCCCGGGAGATCCTGGGGTTTGCCCGCTCCCGCAACGTCAACCGCATCCTGATCGGCCGCCAGCGCCGGCGCCATTGGTCCGGCTGGCTGCGCGAGCGGGTCACCAAGCGTCTCCTCGACACCGCCGGCCAATTCGAGATCACGATCGTGACGCCCGAGGAGGGGGCGGCGGCCCCCGGGCAAGTGATTGACGCGGGTGCACGCGCATTCAGGCCCGACTTTCGCGCGTTCGGCTGGGCGACCCTCGCAGTCGCGATCGCGACCGCGGTCTCCCACGTAGCGCATCGGTTTCTGCCGCTCGCCAATCTCTCCCTCATCCTCCTGATGGCGGTGCTGCTGGTCGCGATCCGGTTCGGACTCTGGCCGTCCGTCTACGCCAGCCTGCTGAGCTTCGTCGCCTACAACTTCTTCTTCACCGACCCTTACCACACCTTCATGGTCCGGCATCGCGAGGACGTACTGACCATCGTCTTCTTCCTCTTCGTTGCGACGATCGTCGGCAATCTCGCTGCGCGCCTCAAGGCGCAGGTCGAGGCGATGCGCATCACCGCCCGACGGACCGAGAATCTCTACGATTTCAGCCGCAAGATCGCAGGGGCCGCGGCGCTCGACGATGTCCTTTGGGCGGTGGTGCATCACGTCGCATCGACCCTGCAATGCCAGTCGCTGGTGCTGTTGCCGCGCGAGGGCGGCCGGCTCGAGATCAGCGCCGGCTACCCGCCCGAGGACCAGATGTCGGCGAAGGCCTGGGGCGCGGCGCAGTGGGCCTGGGCGCACGGTCAGCCGGCAGGCTGGGGCTCCGATACCTTACCCACCTCGGAGTGGCTGTTCCTGCCGCTCAAGACCAAGCGGGGACCGGTGGGGCTTCTCGGCGTCTCGTTCGAGAACCCGCAGCGCCTGCTCGCGCCCGAGCAGCGCCGGTTGCTCGACGCGCTGGTCGACCAGGTGACGGTCGCGATCGAGCGCACCAATCTGGTCGCCGACATCGAGGAGGCCCGCCTCCTGACCGAGACCGAGCGGCTGCGCGCGGCGCTCCTGTCCTCGGTGTCGCATGACCTGCGCACGCCCCTGGTTTCGATCATCGGCTCGGCGACCAGCCTCGCCAGCTGCGATGGCGCGCTGGCCGCGGAGGACCGCGCGCAGCTGGTCCAGACCATCCTCGAGGAGGGCGAGCGCCTCAATCGCTTCGTCCAGAACCTGCTCGACATGACCCGGCTCGGCTACGGCGCGTTGCAGCCCAATCGCGACTGGGTCGATCTGCGCGAGATCGTCGGCCGGGCGCTTCGGCAGCTGGCCAAGCCGCTGGCGCCGCTCGGGGTCGAGGTTCGGATCCCGGCCGATCTGCCGATTCTCGATGTCGACCCGGTGTTGATCGAGCAGGTGATTGTCAACATCCTAGACAATGCGGCCAAGCACTCGCCGCCTGGCGGCCGAATCGAGATCGTCGCCTCATATCAGGACGAGCGGATCACCGTCGGGATCAGCGACCAGGGGCCCGGCATTGCGCCCGAAGTGCGGGATACGGTGTTCGACGTCTTCTACCGCGTCCAGGCCGGCGACAAGCAGGCGGCGGGGACCGGGCTCGGGCTGTCGATCTGTCGCGGTCTGATCGAGGCGCATGGCGGCAAGATCGCCGCGCTTGCCGGACCGGGCGGTCGCGGCACGACGATCGAGTTCTGGCTGCCTGGCCGACCCATGCCGGCGATTGCCGACGCCGGCGACGACGAGCCCGGTTGATGGCCGCCAGTGCCACCATCGGAGCCGGCATGGCGCGCGTGCTGGTCATCGACGACGAGCCGCAGATCCGCAAGTTCCTGAGGATCAGCCTCCAGGCGCACGGTTATGAGGTGGTCGAGGCGGCGCGCGGCGAAGATGGCATCCAGCAGTGCGCGCTCACCCGGCCGGACCTGGTGATCCTCGACCTCGGCCTGCCCGATGTCGACGGGCAGCAGGTGATCGCCCGCCTGCGCGAGTGGTCCAAGGTGCCAATCATCGTGCTTTCGGTGCGCGCCGCCGAAGCGGAGAAGGTGGCGGCGCTCGACCGCGGGGCCGACGACTACGTGACCAAGCCGTTCGGCGTAGCCGAACTGCTCGCGCGCGTGCGGGCGGCACTGCGCAGCCGGCGCCCGGAAGGCGAGCAACCCGCGGTGATCCGCTCGGGCGACCTCTCGATCGACATCGCACGCCGCCGGGTCCGGCTGACTGACCAGGAGATCAAGCTATCGCGTAAGGAGTTCGCGCTCCTGCGCCTGCTCGCGCAACATGCCGGCCGGATCGTCACCCACCAGCACCTGCTGCGGGAGATCTGGGGGCCGGCGCACGAGCACGAGACCCACTATCTGCGCATCTATATCGGCCACCTGCGCCAGAAGCTCGGTGACGACCCGGCCGACCCGCGCTACATCAGCAACGAGCCGGGCGTCGGTTATCGTCTGCTCGTGCCGGACGAGATCTGAGAGCGGGGCGCAGTTCGGCGAGGCCGTGGGCGGCGGTCCCGAAGACGCCTACGCAATCGCCGCTCGCTTTGCGCCCCCGCGCGCCCTAAGTGCTTACTACGCCTCGCGGGCGTGCCGCGGCTGAAGGCTGGACCGGGCGCAGCTCTTGCCATGGTGGTCCGATCTTCCGGCGGCTATGCCCGCGCCAGGCCGGTCACTTTGGAGCAGGCCGAAGGCCATGATTTCCCTTCTTCGCTTCCTTACCTCCGCCCGGGTCCTCTGGCTCGTGGTTCCTTTGCTGCTCGCGCTGCTCGTCGTGCTCAGCTGGCTCGCCGACTTTTTCTGGTTCCAGGCCGTCGGCTATTCCCAGGTGTTCTGGCGCCTGCTCTTCATCAGGCTCGCACTCTTCGCCGCAGCCACCCTGATCGTGTTCCTCTACGCCTGGGGCAATCTCCGGCTGCTCGTGCGCCGCGTCGATCTGATCGGCACGCTCCCGACGACAAGTCCGATGGGTCAGGTCGCCGGCATGGCGCCGCACGGCCTGATCCGGGCCTTCGAGCTGCTGGCACCGCTCGTCGCGGCGATCGTCATCGGCCTCGGTTTCGCGGAGAGCTGGGACGAGTTCGTCCGCTTCATCTGGGCACAGCCGTTCGGCCATACCGAGCCCCTCTACGGTCGCGACATCGCGTTCTATCTGTTCGACCTTCCGGCGCTCGAGCGGATCCAGGAGTCGGTGACGATGCTCGCCCTGGCGGCGACGGCGCTTCTGTTCTTTGCCTACCGCCGCGCCGGACTGATCGGCTATCGCCTGGGCGTCGGGATCGTGGCGCCACGCTCGGTGCTCAATCACCTGCTCGCCAACGCCCTGCTCTTCCTGTTCGCCTGGGCATCGGGGTACGTCCTGGACCGCTACGGTCTTTTGAGCGAGTCGACGGGTGCCGTGTTCGGCGCCGGCTACACGGCGATCCACGTCACGCGCTGGGCGCTCTGGGCCGCGGCCCTGCTTACGGTGCTGTTCGCGCTCGCCGCCTATGCCGCGGTCGCCACCGGCCGTGCCCGGCTCGTCATCGGGCTTGCCGGCGGCTTTCTTGCCCTCATGCTGGTGATCCGCGTCATCCTGCCGCTCTCGGTGCAGCGCTTTGTGGTCGAGCCCAACGAGCTGGCGCTCGAGCAGCCCTACCTCAAGCGCAACATCGACCTCACCCGCACGGCCTTTGGGCTCGATGCGGTCGAGGTCCGGGCGTACGATCCGAAGCCGGCGCTGACGATGGCCGAGATCGAGGCCAACCAGGACACCGTCAACAACATCCGCCTCTGGGACTGGCAGCCGCTCAAGCAGACCTTCCAGCAGCTCCAGCAGATCCGCACCTACTACACTTTCGTCGACGTCGACGTTGACCGCTACCCGCTGCACGGCGACCTGCGCCAGGTACTGGTCTCGGCTCGCGAGCTGTCGCCCGATCTGCCGGGCAACACCGTTACCTGGGTCAACCGGCGGCTGCAGTACACCCACGGCTACGGCCTGGTGATGGCGCCCGGCGCCGACAAGACGCCCGATGGCCGGCCGGTCCTCGTGATCAAGGACATCCCGCCGGTGACCCCGCCCTCGCTCCCGGTCACCCAGCCCGCGATGTACT
Source organism: uncultured Alphaproteobacteria bacterium (assembly GCA_963815435.1). Classification (GTDB taxonomy): domain Bacteria; phylum Pseudomonadota; class Alphaproteobacteria; order Geminicoccales; family Geminicoccaceae; genus DATAOG01. The sequence continues at coordinate 108,364 of CAWFGZ010000001.1, read as the reverse complement.
ATGGCGAGGAGGCTTCAGGCTACCGCCTGGTCAACACCGGGGTGCGCGAGTTCGACTATCCCAAGGGCGATGACAACGTCTACACGAGCTATGACGGCCATGGCGGCGTGCTACTCGACAGTCCGCTCAAGCGGCTCGTCTATGCCTGGCAGCAGTTCGACGTCAATCTCCTGATCTCCGACTACATTCATGACGACAGCCGCATCCAGCTCTGGCGTCAGATCCAGGACCGGATCGGCAAGATCGCCCCGTTCCTGACCCTCGATCGCGACCCCTATCTGGTGGTCGACGACGGCCGTCTGGTCTGGATCCAGGACGCCTACACGACCGGCGAGCGCTTTCCCTATGCCGAGCCGACCGACAGCGGCATCAGCTACATCCGCAACTCGGTCAAGATCGTGGTCGACGCCTACCAGGGCGACGTCACCTTCTATGCGATCGACCCGAAGGACCCGGTGTTGCGCGTCTATGCCGCCGCCTTCCCCGGTCTGTTCCAGCCGTTCGACGCAATGCCGGCCGGCCTGAAGGCGCATCTCCGCTATCCCGAGGACCTGTACGCCATTCAGGCACAGAAATACGCCGTCTACCACATGACCGTGCCCCACGTATTCTACAACAGCGAGGATCTCTGGCAGATCCCGCAGGAGAAGTACGGCAATCGCTCGGTCCCGGTCGAGCCCTACTACGTGCTGATCCGGATGCCGGGCGAGCCGCGGCTCGAGTTTTTGCTGCTGACCCCGCTGACGCCTGCGCACCGCGACAACATGATCGCCTGGCTCGCGGCGCGCTCGGACCCGCCGCACTACGGCCAGCTGATCGTCTTCAAGCTGCCCAAGGAGCGGCTGATCTTCGGCCCGACCCAGATCGAGGCGACGATCGACCAGGACACCACGATCTCGCAGCAGCTCTCGCTCTGGGACCAGCGCGGCTCGCAGGTGCTGCGCGGCAATCTTCTGGTCATCCCGATCGACGACGCCTTCGTCTACGTCGAGCCGGTCTATCTGCGGGCCGAGGAAAACGACATCCCGCAGCTCAAGCGGATCATCGTGAGCGATGGCCAACGCGTCGCCATGGAGCCGACGCTCGCCCAGTCGCTCCAGGTCGTGTTCGGCGGCGCGCCTGCACCTGAGGTCGCCGCCACCGCCGCCTCAGCGGCCAAGCCTGCCGAGCTCGACAAAGCGCGCGATGCGCTGAACGCCGCCGAGCAAGCTCTGAAGGACGGCGACTGGGCGGCATTCGGCGAGGCGATGCAACGGCTCAGCAACACCCTCGGCCGCCCGCTGGCGCAGGGCGGCTCCTGAATTCCGATCGGCGCCAACTACGATCAGACCTTGGGGCTGCTGTCGGGCGCGCCGGAACGGCTCGCGGCCTGACGGCCGGCTACTTCTTGCCTTTTGCAGCGCGCTTGCGCTTCGAGCCCGCGGCGGCATCCCGGAGTCTTTTGCCGACCTTGAAACGCACCGCCTTGGTGGCCGGGATTCTCAGGCTTTCGCCGGTCCGCAGATTGCGGCCACGGCGGGCGCTACGGTGATAAACCTCGAACCGGCCGAAACCCACGAGGTTGACCGTCTCGCCTTTGCTCACGGTGCCTTCAATCTGCTCGAGCGCGCTGCGCACAACTGCCTCGACCACCGTCTTCGGCTGCCCGGTGTCGGTCGCGACGCCTTCAATCAAATCTCCGAGAAGCATGACGCCCTCCCTACTTATTGAGCCTCAATTGCGGCGTTAGCACGACCTCAAGATCGAAGCAACAGAGAACAGTGGCGCGGATGTCAAGCGGCCCCGATGCGCTCAGCATTTGGCCGTGCCAGTGTGTCGCTCGAACACACTACGGTCGACGTCTTGGAAAGCCGGCTTGATCGTCAGGGCGAGTGCCAGTTCACGAGCCGCCTCCCGGCGATCGTGGCGGCTGGCGGCGCAACGGCGAGCGGCCGAGCGGCCGGACGACGGTCCCTCAGACTGCCGGCCCTCAGCGCGAGGTCTTGATCCTCGGCTGCACGATCGGCAGCTGGAAGTATTCCTGGCCGGAAGCGCGCAGTCTCGACCATTCGATGCACCAGTCGGAGCAGAAGACCTCTTGTTTTCCATCCCGTTCGACCGGGATGCCGCGATCGTAGATCAGCAGGCCGCAATTGGCGCACTTGACGTATTTCTCGACGTAATAGCCGTTCTCCGAGAAGCGCATCGGGGTGAAGCCTCCCTGCTGGGCAGTCGTCGGTGGCCCGTCTGAAAGGCCATGACGGGCGGGTTTGTCAAGGGCACTCGTCCGGAGCCCATGACGTCGCCCCCGGGCCAGTCAACGGGTCCTCCTGCTCTGCGTCAGCCCGAGACTAGCGCAGCAGACCGATCTCCCGGTAGTAGCGCTCGGCGCCGGGGTGCAGGGGTATGGCGATGCCGTCGAGGGCGCTCGCGAGCGTGATCGACCTGCCCCTGGCGTGGCCGCTGTCGAGCAGCTGGCGTGCGGTCGGGTTCCAGAGCGCCTTGGTGATGCCGTAGACCAGCTCCTCGTCGACCTCGGCGCCGACCAGCCACTGGGCGCCGACGCTGATCGTCGGGGTCGCGCCGATCCCCTCGTACGTCCCGGCCGGAATCACCTCCCTGGTGAAGAACCGGTAGTTCTCGAGCAGCCGGTCGACCTCGGGCCCGGCGATCGGCACCAGCTCGCAGCCGACGCTCGAGCAGAGCTCGGCCACCGACCCGGTCGGATAGCCGGCGACGATGATGAAGGCGTCCAACTGGTTGTCGCGAATCTCGCTGACCGCCTGGCTCGACTGGACGTGCTCGGCCCGGATATTCGCCTCCGAAAGGCCGAACGCCTTGAGAATGATGCGGGCGTCGACCAGGGTGCCGGAGCCAGGCTCGTCGAGCGAGACCCGCTTGCCCCTGAGGTCGCGCACGGTCCTGATGCCGGCATCCTTGCGCGCGACCAGATGGACGCTCTCCGGGTACAGGCTCGCGATCGCGCGCAGATTCTCGACCTTGCCCTGATTCTTGAAGATGCCGGTGCCGGTATAGGCCCAATAGGCGACGTCGGACTGGACCAGGCCGCTCTCCAGCTCGCCGGACTTGATCGCGTCGACGTTGGCGACCGAACCGTTCGAGCTCTGCGCGATCGCCACCAGCCCCGGGACGCCGCAGCTGCCGCCTTCGTCACAGGGCCTGGCGCCCGGCGGATTGCTGATGATGTCCGCGATCAGACCGCCGATCGGATAGTAGGTGCCGGAGACGCCGCCGGTGCCGATACGAAAGAACCGCATTTCCTGCTCCTCGGCCGACGACGCCCCACCGAGCATGGTGAGAAGGGCGAGGGCAAGGATCATTCGTTGGGCCATGACCGACCTCCCTGAAAGCCTCGGTCCAGGCCGCCAGCGGACCGCGCCCGGGCTCATTTGCTCGCAACGGTCCGACAAGGCAACCCGAATCGACCGGTCCGGGCGGACCCGCAGCGCCAAGCGTCGGTGCTGCATGAACCAGCCGGCCGAGCAGCTTGTGCGGCGGGGCCGAAATCGGCAATGTTCCGGGCGCTTCGAACAGCCCCGAGGATGCCAGCATGGCCGAGGCCCAGACTCCAAGGCCCGTCGAGACCGCAAAGCCTAGCGCTCGATCGAAGCCCGCCCCTGAGCCGGCGCCCGCCGCTCACCCGGAGCCCGTGTACCTCAGGGACTACCGGCCGCCCGACTGGCTGATCGACGAGGTCGAGCTGGACTTCCGACTCGACGAGGCGGCGACCGAAGTGACGGCGCGCCTTCAGCTACGGCGCAATCCGGCGGCGGGCGAGGCGGCGCGGCCGCTGGTGCTGGACGGGCAGGAGCTGGAGCTGCTCGGCTTGCAGCTGGACGGCGAGCCGGTCGGCGCCAATCGCTACACGGTCGACGCCGATCACCTGACCCTGGAGGATCCGCCCGCGCGCTGCGCGCTCGAGGTACGCACCCGCATCCATCCGGACCGCAACACCGCGCTCGAGGGGCTCTACGTCTCCGGCGGCACCTTCTGCACCCAGTGCGAGCCGGAGGGCTTTCGCAAGATCACCTACTTTCTCGACCGGCCGGACGTCATGGCGCGTTACCGGGTGCGGATCGAGGCCGAGCGGGCGCGCTATCCGGTGCTGCTGGCGAACGGCAATCGGATCGACGGGGGCGAGCTCGGCGGCGGCCGGCATTTCGCCCTCTGGGAGGACCCCTTTCCCAAGCCGACCTATCTGTTCGCCCTGGTCGCCGGCCGGCTCGCCAAGCTCGAGCGGACCTTCATCACCCGCTCGGGCCGGCCGGTTGCCCTCCAGATCTACACCGAGCCCCGGGAAGTCGACAAATGCGCCCACGCCATGGCCTCGCTCGAGAAGGCGATGCGCTGGGACGAGCAGCGGTTCGGCCTCGAATACGACCTCGATCAGTTCATGATCGTCGCGGTTTCCGACTTCAATTTCGGCGCCATGGAAAACAAAGGCTTGAACATCTTCAACACCAAGTACGTCCTCGCCCGGCCGGAGACCGCGACCGACACCGATTACCTGGGAATCGAGAGTGTCATCGCCCATGAGTACTTTCATAACTGGACCGGAGACCGGGTGACCTGCCGAGACTGGTTCCAGCTGTCGTTGAAGGAAGGGCTCACGGTCTTTCGCGACCAGGAATTCACCTCCGATCGACATTCGCGCGCGGTCAAGCGGATTGCCGACGTCCGGCGTCTGCGGGCGACGCAGTTTCTCGAAGATGCGGGACCGCTCGCGCATCCGGTCCGACCGGAAAGCTACGTGGAGATCAACAACTTTTACACGGCCACGGTGTACGAGAAGGGCGCCGAAGTGATCCGGATGCTGCACACCCTGATCGGCGAGGACGCCTTTCAGCGCGGCATGCGGATCTATTTCCAGCGCCATGACGGCCAGGCGGTCACCTGCGAGGACTTCGTCGCCGCGATGGCGGCCGCCTCGGGGCGCGACCTCGAGCAGTTCCGCCTCTGGTACAGCCAGGCGGGCACGCCGCGGCTCGAGGTCCGAGGCGCCTACGACGCCGCGAGGCGGACCTACACCTTGACCGTAGCGCAGGCGACGCCGCCGACGCCCGGTCAGGCGGAGAAGCGGCCGCTGCACATCCCGCTCGCGATCGGGCTCCTGGACGGCGCCGGGCGCGAGCTGCCGCTGCAGCTCGAAGGCGAGAGCGAGCCCGCGGGCACATCGCGCGTCCTGGAGCTGCAGCGCGCCGAGCAGCGCTTCACCTTCGTGAACCTGCCCGAGGCTCCGACGCCGTCGCTCCTGCGCGGCTTTTCGGCGCCGGTGATCCTCGAGAGCGATGCGGATGACGCGCGTCTGCGCTTCCTGATGGCGCACGATCAGCGACCCGTTCGTGCGCTGGGAGGCCGGTCAGACCTGCGCGCTCAGATTGATGCTCCGCCTGATCGAGGAGCGGCGGCGCGGCCGCGAGCTTAGCGCTCGATGAGGGACTGGCCGAAGCGTTCGCCGCGACCCTCGGCGCCGGCGAGCTCGACCACGCCTTCGTCGCCGAGGCGCTGACTTTTCCGTCGGAGACCTACGTCGGTCAGCATATGGACGAGATCGACGTCGACGGCATCCACGTTGTGCGCGAGTTCCTGCGCGCCGCTATCGGCCGGCGCCTCGGTGCACGCTGGGTCGAGACCTACCGCTCGCTCCAGAGCGAGGAGCCCTACCGTTTCGACGCCGCCCAGATCGGCCGGCGCGCGCTCAAGAATCTGGCGCTCGGCTACCTGATGGCGGCGGGCAGCGAGGCGGGTCGCGCGCTTTGCCTCGCCCAGTTCGAGGCCGCCGGCAACATGACCGATACGATCGCCGCCCTCGACCTGCTGGCCGAAAGCGAGCTGCCCGAACGCGAGGCGGCGCTCGAGGGCTTCTACCAGAAGTGGCGCGACGACGCGCTGGTCGTCGACAAGTGGTTCGCGCTGCAGGCGCTCGCGCAGCGGCCGAACTCGATCGACGTCGTCACCCGCCTCACGAGCCACGAGGCGTTCACGCTCAGGAATCCGAACCGGGTGCGCGCCCTGATCGGCGCCTTCGTCCAAGGCAATCCGACCGGCTTTCACCGGGCCGATGGCGCCGGCTACGACTTCCTCGCCGATCATGTCCTCGAGCTCGATCGCCGCAACCCGCAGGTCGCCGCGCGTCTCGCCCAGGCCTTCGGACGCTGGCGGCGCTACGATGCTTCCCGCCAGGACAAGATGCGCGCGCAGCTCGAGCGCATCCTCGCCGCTTCCGGCCTGTCGCGGGACCTGTATGAGATCGCCAGCAAGAGCCTGCAGTGATCAGATCACCGCCGGCGCTGCCCGATGAGGACGGCGGAGGCGACAAGGGCCTCGATCTCGGGCTCGGAAAAGCCGAATTCCTTGAGGATCTCCCGGCCGTGCTCGCCATAGCGCGGCGGGGTGCGGCGGATCGCGCCGGGCGTGCGTGACATCTTGATCGGCACGCCCCAACCCTTGTAGCCGGCCACTTCGGCCGCCATCGCGCGGTGCCGGGTATGGGCGTCGGACCAGACGTGAGCGACGTCGCGTACCGCGCCGGCCGGTACGCCGGCGGCCAGCAGCCGCTGGCAGAGCGTCTCGCCATCCCGCCCGGCGAGCAAGGCCGTGAGCCGCTCGGTCAGGGCGGGACGGTTGGTGAGCCGATCGCCATTGGTGCGAAAGCGCGGGTCGTCGGCCAGCTCGGGTGCGCCGAGCTCGGCGCAAAGGCGCCCGAACGCCCGGTCGTTGCCGACCGCGAGGAAGACGTCGACCGTGCGGGTCGGGAACTTGTCGTAGGGCGAGATGTTGGGGTGCGCATTGCCGGTGAGGCCCGGCACCCGCCCCGAGAGCACGTAGTTTGGAATGTGCGGGTGCATGAGCGCGATGCCGGCATCGTAGAGCGTCATGTCGATGAACTGGCCAAGCCCGGAGCGCTGCCGCTCGACCAGCGCCATCAGGACCGCGATCGCCGCATAGAGGCCGGTGCCGATGTCGACCAGCGGGATGCCGATCCGGGTCGGATCGACCATGCCATTGATCGAGAACATGCCGACCATCGCCTGGATCACGGCGTCGTAGCCGGGCATGCCGCCCATCGGCCCGTCGGCGCCGAAGCCGCTGATCCGGCAGTGGATCAGGCGCGGAAAGCGGGCCTTCAGCACGTCCTCGTAGCCGAGGCGCCATTGCTCCATGGCGCCCGGCTTGAAGTTCTCGATCAGAACGTCGGCGCGCTCCAGGAGACGGAGCAGCACCTCGCGCCCCTCGGGCCGGCCGAGGTCGAGGCCCAGCGAGCGCTTGTTGCGATTGATGCCGATGAAATACGAAGCGTCGCCCGCCTCGTCGAACGGCGGCCCCCAGTCGCGCACCTCGTCGCCCTGCGGCGGTTCGACCTTGATCACCTCGGCGCCGTGGTCGCCCAGGATCTGGGTGCAGTAGGGCCCCCCGAGGACGCGCGTCAGGTCGAGCACGAGAATGCCGTCGAGGGCGCCTTGGTTCATGACATCGGAAGGCGCGACGGGCGGGTCACTCGAAGCCAAGGGCGCCTCGCCGCAACGGGTCAGAAGCTGGCATCCGGCAGATAGTCCTCGGCCAAGGCATCGGCCGGTGCGTAGGGACAATCGGCTGGAAACCGGTCAGCCGGCAGGCCGGTCTCGTCGATGGCGTCCTTGACCGCGTCAGCATAGGCCTCTCGCGCTAGCCCGGACACGTGCTGGCGCAGGCTCGGGCTCTGTTGCAGCAGGTCCCGGATGTGGCGGCGCTGGGTGCGGAGGCTCTTTCGCCAACTCGCGCCCCGCCTGGCCGGTTGCGCCTGCCACTTCAGGAGATGCAACAGAATGACCCGGAGGCGGTTCTTCAGCTCTCGCCGGTCGCGGCCGACCATCGACTCGAGCTCCTCCGCCAGATGATCCCAGTCCAGCCCTTCGGGCCGGTGTGCTCGCAGCAGCGCTGCCTGCTCCTGGGTCCAGCCGTAGAGGTCTTCCTCGTAGCCAACTCTGGTCTTGACCCCGGCTCGCATGCTCGCCTCCAGCCGCCTGATCGGCGTCCGTCATAGTAGCACCGGAGAGCGGGCGGTCCATGCTCGGTACGACCGCTCTCGCGCTCTCGAGCACGCCGCGAGCGCGGTCAGCGGCATCAGTCCGCCGGTCGCGCCGGGCAGGAAGCCTCCGCGCCGACGCCGAGCAGGCGTTCTGCGAAGCGGGGGTAGGTCTCGGCGATCGCATGGCCGACCGGCCCGCGGATCAGCGCCAGGGTCTCGAGGGAAGGCGGTGGCGTCTCCGGCACCTCGGCGGGCCGTCGAAGGGAAAGCCGGTCTCCACGATCACCTCGTCGACGCTATGTCCGGGATGGACGCTCCGCAGACGAAAGCGTGCGGCTGCGCGATCGAAGTCGAAGACGCAGCGCCCGGTGACCAGCGCGAAAGGCCCGCCCGGACGATAGACGTTGGCCGGACTGGTGCCGGGCGCGCTGACGAAATCCACCTTCGGCACCAGCACCCTTCGCGTGTGCTCCGCGCGAAACAGGATCACCCGCGGAACGAGGAAATAGAGATAGGCCGAGCCGAAGGAGCCCGGCCAGCGCACGCTGCTCTGCGGATAGCGGCCGATGCCGACCAGGTTGATGTTGGCCCCGCCGTCGATCTGGCCGCCGCCCAGGAAGAAGGCGTCGATCCGGCCCTCTGCGGCGCAGTCGAACAGCTCGCGGCCGCCATCGGTGAACGGGTTGTGGCGCTCGCTGCCCAGGACCGAGACGCGCAGCCGGCCGCCCGAGCGCTCGCGCGCCAGCAGCGCCGCCGCCCCCGGGATCGGCGAGGCGGCGCCGACCGCGACGTGGCCGAGCCCCGCAAGCATGCCGGCCAGAACGTCGATCAGCAGCTCCTCGGGCCGACAGCCGCTCATCGGGCGCTCACGGGCTCGAGCACGAACTCATCGAGATAGCGTTGCGAACCCGCCGTCGGTCGCGGCCAGCTCGGCGTAGCGGCGGAGATGGTCGATATCGGGCGGGTAGTGACCACGCAGGCCGACCGGCCAGGCGCCCCCGCGCGCCTCGGCGATCGCCGTGATGTAGAGAGCAGGGATCGTGCCCGCGGCGTTTACGTCGTCGGCCAGCAGATCGTCCTCGGTGATCTCTTCGACCGTGACCAAGGTCGCACGAGCGGCGTGCGCCATCAGCATCAGCTCGCGGCGCACACCGATCCAGACGTTGCCCGCGCGATCGGCGCGCGCGGCGTGGAACAGGGCGACCTCCGGACGGATCGCCGGCACCAGAAGGATCGGGTCGTTCTCCGCGAAGGGGTTGTCGATCACCCGCCAGTCGGGCCGGTGGTGCACGAGATCCGAGCCGAGGATGCCGCGCAGCGGCAGGAACGGCACGCCCTTCTCGGCCGCCTGCAGCCCGGCGTGGATCGCGGGACAGGTCGAATCCCGGATCGTGATCATGCCATCCCTGAGCGCGGCGACGAAGCGTGGCGCGCTGCCCGCCTCGCCGAGCGTCACGGCGGCCGCTTCGAGGCTCCTTACGCAGCCCGCCCCGATGAGAAGATCCGCCTGCAGGCCGAGTTGCGGTACGCCGACGAGCCGCAGGTCCTTGACGCCGCGCCGGATCAGGGCGCGGATCACCGCCATCGCGCAGCCCGAGTAGTCGGGCGCCAGAGCCAGGCTCGCGCCGTCCGGAATGCGTCTGCCGAGATCGTCAACCGTGGTTGCCGGCACTAGGCTCGACATGCTCGACTCCGCCGCTGTCGACCCGTGTTAGCCGCACAGCCTGGCACAGGCAATCGCGCCGCGCTGATGGCGCCCTGAGGCTTGAGGGCAACAGTCGGCGCGCCGCTCGACACACTGTGACATCCGGTTGCCTTGTCTTGCACGCGCTTTTGTGCGTGATTGCACACTCGCTACGAACACGCGCAATGCGGGTGTAAAATGGTGGAGATGCCTCAGGAAACCGGTCTCAGGGAAGCCGTCGCCGATCCCTGGCGATCGGCCGATCTCTCGAGGAGCCTCGATCTCTTCGCTCCGCCGGGCCAGAAGCTCGCCGAGGTGGTCGAGGAAGCCCGCCGCGGGCTCGAGCAGCGCCAGCAAGCCGACGGGCACTGGGTCTTCGAGCTCGAGGCCGATGCGACCATCCCCGCGGAGTACGTGCTGCTCGAGCATTTCCTCGACGAGATCGATGCCGAGCTTGAGCGCCGGATCGCGGTCTATCTTCGGGCCGGACAGGCCGACCACGGCGGCTGGCCGCTCTATGCCGGCGGCGACTTCAACATCAGCGCGAGCGTCAAGGCCTACTTCGCCCTCAAGCTGATCGGCGACGATCCGGATGCGCCGCACATGGTGCGGGCGCGCGAGGCGATCCTGGCGCATGGCGGTGCCGCCTGCAGCAACGTGTTCACGCGGATCACGCTTGCCCTGTTCGGTCAGGTGCCCTGGCGGGCGGTCCCGGTGATGCCGGTCGAGATCATGCTCTTGCCGCGCTGGTTCCCGTTCCATCTCGACAAGGTGTCCTACTGGTCGCGCACGCACGATCGTGCCGCTCCTGATCCTGATGGCCGAGCGGCCGCAGGCGAGAAACCCGCGCGGGATCGGCATCGCCGAGCTGTTCCTGACCCCGCCCGAGGCCGAGCGGCGCTACATCACCAACCCGACCGGCTCCGACTGGGGGCGGTTCTTCCTGGCGGTCGACCGTGTCCTCCGCCTGCTCGAGCCGCGTTTGCCGAGGCGGCCGCGGGCGCGCGCGATCCGGCGCGCGGTCGATTTCGTCACCGAGCGGCTGAATGGCGAAGACGGGCTCGGCGGCATCTTCCCCCCCATGGCCAACACCGTGATGGCCTTCGAGACACTTGGCTACCCGAAGGACCATCCGCGACCTGCTGATCGCCAAGCGGGCGGTGCGCAAGCTGCGTCGTGGACGGCATGAGTTCGCCTACTGCCAGCCTTGCCTGTCGCCGCTTTGGGACACGGTGCTCGCCTGCCACGCCCTGATGGAAGCGGGCGGGCCGGACCTCGATGAGCCGGGTGCGCCAGGCGCTCGATTGGGTGGCCGCGCAGCAGATCCTGGACGTGGTCGGCGACTGGGCCAAGGCCCGGCCGGGCCTGCGGCCCGGCGGCTGGCCGTTCGAGTACCGCAACGACTATTACCCGGACGTCGACGACACGGCGGCGATCGTCTGCGCCCTGCACCGCGCCGATCCGGAGCGCTATCGAGCAGCGATCGCGCGCGGCACCGAGTGGGTGCTCGGCATGCAGAGCCGGAACGGTGGCTGGGGCTCGTTTGATGCCGACAACGACTACGGGTACCTCAACAACATCCCGTTCGCCGATCACGGCGCGCTGCTCGATCCGCCGACCGCGGACCTGACCGCCCGCTGCGTCAGCATGCTCGCCCAGCAGGGCTACGCGCCGACGCATCCGGCGATGGCGCGCGCGCTCGAGTATCTGAGGCGCGAGCAGGAACCGGACGGCTCCTGGTTCGGCCGTTGGGGGACCAACTACATTTACGGCACCTGGTCGGTGCTGTGCGCCCTCAACGCTGCCGGCGAGGACATGCGGACGCCCTACGTGCGCAAGGCGGTCGCGTGGCTGCTCGCCCACCAGCACGCCGACGGCGGTTGGGGCGAGAGCTGCGCCAGCTACTGGGAGGACCGCAGAGACGAGCAGGTTGCGAGCACGCCCTCGCAGACCGCCTGGGCGTTGCTAGGCCTGATGGCAGCCGGCGAGGCCGGGAGCGACGCGGTGGCGCGCGGCATCGACCATCTCACACGCGCTCCTCGCCACAACGGCAAGTGGGACGAAGACCTGTACAACGCGGTCGGCTTTCCGCGCGTGTTCTATCTCCACTATCACGGCTATAGCGCGTATTTTCCGCTCTGGGCGCTCGCCCGCTATCGAAACCTGATGCGCCAGAACGAGCGCCGCGTCGCCTGGGGCATGTGATCGCGTCGTCGGGGCGGGGCGAAGCGCGCCGGAGTCGGCGACAGCCCTAAGCGCAACCGGAACGAGGCGTGATCGGGGTGATCACCGGTCTGCGGGCGGAGGCGCGCAGCCTCTCCGCCCTGGCTGGCCTCCGGATTGTCTGCAGCGGTAGCAATCCGCAACAGGCGAAGCGGCTCGCAGTCGAGCTCATCGACGAGGGTGCGCGCGGGCTCTTGAGCTTCGGTCTGGCGGGTGGGCTGAACCCAGTGGTCCGACCGGGTGACCTTCTGTTGCCCGAGGCGGTTGTCCTGCCGGGGGTGCGCGCCTGCCGACGGATCGAGAGTGGTGCGGGCGCCTTGCAGCCCGGCTGTCCACGCTGGCACCGCACGTACATCGGGGCGCGCTCGCCGGCAGCGACCGTCTGCTCGCAACGATCGCCGCCAAGCGGGAACTGCATGCAGCCACCGGCGCGCTTGCTGTCGACATGGAAAGCCACGCCGTGGCGGAGACCGCGGCGCATGCCGGTCTGCCCTTCGTGGTGATCCGCGCGGTCGCCGACCCGTTCGATCAAACCCTGCCGCGCGCCGCCAGCAACGCGGTCGGTTCGGATGGTGAGGTCAGGCTGCGCGCGGTCGCGCGCGCGCTGCTCGAGCAGCCGGGCGAGCTTGCCGCACTCTTGCGACTTGCCGGCCAGAGCGGGCGGGCGCTCGCCGCGCTACGCCGCGTGGCTCTTCTGGTGGGGCCGGCGCTCGATCTCGGATGATTTGGTCGAGGCCGCCTGCACCAGACGCTCGAACACGAACTCCGCCGGGCGCTGGCGCTCGAGCGGGATCTCCGGCGCCATTGGTCCGTCGGTCCGGATCGGCCGCGAGGCCACCCGAAACGCCTTGATCGGATGACGGACGGCATCAGTCACGGCAGTCGCCTCATAGCCGCAATGCGCCATACAGTTGGCGCATTTCTCGTAGTTGCCGGTGCCGTAGCGGTCCCAGTCGGTCGATCTCCATCAGCTCCTTGAAGGAGGCGGCATAGCCTTCGCCGAGCAGATAGCAGGGTCGCTGCCACCCGAAGATGTTGCGGGTGGGATTGCCCCAGGGGGTGCACCGATAGTCCTGATTGCCGGCCAGGAAGTCGAGATAGAGGGAGGAATGGTTCAAGCGCCATCGCTTGCCTTGTCCGCGCCGGAAGATGTCGCGGAACAACTGCTTGGTCTTCTGTCGGTTGAGGAAGTGCTGCTGATCCGGTGCCCGCTCGTAGGCGTAACCGGGCGAGACGGTGATACCCTCGACGTCCAGCTCCTCCGACACGTGGTCGAGGAAGGCCGCGGCCTCATCGGGCGCCACGCCATCGAACAGGGTGGCATTGACGTTGACCCGAAAGCCGCGCGCACGCAGCAACCGGATTGCCGCAACCGCCCGGTCGAACACGCCGTCCTGGCAAACCGAGCGGTCGTGGTGCGCGCGCAGGCCGTCGAGGTGAATCGAGAAGGTGAGATAAGGGCTCGGCGTGAACAGATCGACCTTCTTCTCGACCAGAAGGGCGTTGGTGCAGAGGTAGACGAACTTCCGGCGCGCGACGAGCGCCTTCACGATCTCGCCGATGTCCTTGTGGATCAGGGGCTCGCCGCCCGGGATCGAGACGACCGGCGCGCCGCATTCATCGACCGCGTCCAGGCATTCCTGGATGGACAGGCGCCGGTTCAGGATCGGCGCCGGGTAGTCGATCTTGCCACAGCCGGCGCAGGCCAGGTTGCACCGGAACAGAGGCTCGAGCATCAGCACCAGAGGGTATTTGTCGCGCCTGAGCAGGCGTTGCCTGAGGACGTAGGCTCCGACCCGGATCTGCTGGCGTAAGGGAATTCCCATGATCGCTCCGAGTGGTCATTGGGCAGGCGCCCGGGCCGCCGGCTCGGCGAGCGCCGACGGCAACCGGAAATGGACGTTCTCTTCGATTCCGGCAAGGGTTTCGACGCTCACCTTGTAGTGTTCGGCGAGTCGGTCGACCAACTGTTGCACCAAAAGCTCAGGTGCCGAGGCACCGGCAGTGATTCCGACCGCGCGCGCACCGTTGAGCCAGCCGAGGTCCAGGCTCTCGGCGCTGTCAATCAGGTAGGAGGGCCGCCCGGAGGCTACCCCGATCTCGCGCAATCGATTGGAATTCGAGCTGTTCTGCGCCCCGACCACGAGAATCAGATCGACCTCGCGCGCGAGGGCGCGCACCGCCGTCTGCCGGTTCTGGGTCGCGTAGCAGATGTCACGCGTGTCCGGCCCGACGATCGATGGAAAGCGCACGCGCAGCGCGCTGATCACGTCGCGGGTGTCGTCGACGCTGAGTGTGGTCTGGGTGACGAAGGCGAGCTTCTCGGGGTCGGCGGGTTCGAGACGGGCAACCTCGTCGGCCTCGGAGATCAGATGCACGCGGCCTTTGATCCGCCCCATCGTGCCCTCGACCTCGGGGTGGCCGGCGTGACCGATCAGGATTACTTCGTAGCCCTTGGCGGCATACCGCTGGCCCTCTTTGTGGACCTTGGTCACGAGGGGGCAGGCGGCATCGATCACCTCGAGACGCCTGCCATGCGCTGCCAGCTCGACTGCCTCGGCGACCCCATGCGCGCTGAACACGGTGACAGCGCCCTCCGGAATTTCGTCGACATCGTCGACGAACCGCGCGCCTTTGCTCTTCAGCGCCTCGACGACGTGCTTGTTGTGGACGATCTCGTGCCGGACATAGACCGGCGGGCCGAAGCGGCGCAGCGCCCGCTCGACGATCTCGATCGCCCGCTCGACGCCCGCGCAAAAGCCCCGAGGCTGCGCAAGAACGACACGAAGTGAACGCCCCGACATCGAACGTCTCCTCCCGGGGCCGCGGTCGGCCCCGATGTTTGCCCGTCGCGTAAACTCGTCTCGTAGACTCTATGCGGATCAACGGCGAGCGGAAGGGTAATTTACAGTTTCGTGGCGGTGAGCCTCGCGAACTGTTGCGCCGGCGCCACACAAGGCTTGCCAAGCAAGTCACTACTCAGTCAATAAATCGACTATGTCAAATAACAACGGGAGATTTATGGCATAGATCATATCTATTCTGTGTGACCGGTCTCCGGTATCAAGTCATCGAAGGAGATATTGGTTGCCTGACGGCGCAAGTTCAAGCGCCCGCAAGACTCACCCGGCTCTGACGAGGGCGCGGCCGGGACGCTCGAAGTATGCCCAGGCGACCAGGCCCGGTATGCCGTACAGCAACTCGCGGGCCCGCTTGAGCAGCGCCACGGCGAGCGCGACGTCGGTCGGGATGCCGATCCAGGCCGCGGCGAGGATGATGCCCCCTTCCTGCGCGCCCAGGCCGCCCGGGATGAAGAAGCCGGCAACGCGGCCGACCTGGCCGAGGCTCTCCAGGATGATCGCCTCGCTCAGGCTGATCGGATGGCCCAGGACGTAGAACCCGACCCAGACCTCGAGACTGCCGCAGAACCACGCCGCGAGGCGCCAGGTCGCGCATAGAAGGAGTCGGCGCCGATGCCGGTAGTGCTCTCGGATCTCGTGGTCCATGGCGGCGGCGCCGCCGGTCCAGTCGAGCCAGACCGTACCCCGGCCGATTTGCCGCAGCGCCGCGGCGAGCGGCAGGAACAGCCCGCGCCGCTGCATCAGCGTAAAGCCGAGCAGCACCAGACCGATCAGGGCCAGCCCGAGCACGAGCCGACCCGCGTGGTGGGCTCCGCCCAGCCGGTCCACCAGCAGGCCGGTGCCGATCAGCGCGAACGCGACCAGCGTGACTAGGCCCGCGGTGATGTCGACCACGACGCTGGCACCGGCCGCGGCAGGCTCGACCCCGCTCCGGGCCAAGAGCCGGGCGCGAACCAGATCCCCGCCCACCTGACCGACCGGAAGCAATCCGTTGATCGATATCCCGATCCAGCGCTTGACCAGCAGCGCCGCAAGCGAGCGCCTGAGCGGTCCGACCAGCAGAGTGCGCCACCCGAGGCTGTCGGCCAGCAGCGTGCCGAAGTAAGCCAGCATCACCAGGAGCAGCCCCGCGCCGGCGAAGCTGAACGCGCCGGTGATCTGGTCGAGGCCTTGATAGCCGATCAGCAGGGCGACCACGCCGAGCCCGAGCAGCCAACCGAGCGAACCCAAGAGCGCCAAGTGGACCGACCTAGCTGACGTAGCCATGCTGCCGGTACCAGTCGAGCGCGTCGCGCACGGCCTCCTCGGCCGGCCGCGCTGCGGAAGCCGAGCTCGCGCTCGGCCAAGGCCGATGAGAAATACATGTGCTCTTGCGCCATCCGCACGTTGTCGCGGGTCACGAAGGGCTCGCCCGAGTGGCCAAGCCGGGCGGCCGCTTCGGCGAGATACGCGAGCGGGAGGATCAAGCCGGCAGGCAGGCGGACGCGCGGTGGCCTGCGCCCGACCAGGCGCGCGATCATCGCGAAGATCTCGCCCAGCGACAGATTCGTCGCCACCGAGGATGTACCTTGACCGATCCGCCCGCGCTCGTACGCTTGGAGATGTCCGGCTGCAACATCGTCGACGTGAACCACGTTCAGGCCGCTGTCGACATAGGCCGGCACGCGCCCTTTGGCCACCTCGAGAACGATCCGCCCAGTCGGCGTCGGCTCGACATCGCGCGGCCCGATCGGCGCGGCGGGATTGACGACCACGGCGGGCAGGCCCTGCCGCTCGATCAGTTCGCGGACCGGCAGCTCGGCCAGACATTTCAAGCGCTTGTAGTGGCCGATCATGTCGCCGAGGGTCGAGGGCGTGGTTTCGTCCGCCGGCTGGCCGTCACGCGCCAGACCGAGCGTCGCGACGCTGCTGGTGTAGACGATCCTCGCCACGCCGGCTTCCGCCACCGCGATCAGCAGTGCGCGCGTGCCTTCGACATTGGTGCGATAGATGGCATCGGGCTCAGGCACCCAGACGCGGTAGTCGGCGGCGACGTGGAACAGGCCGGCGCAGTCAGCGACGGCGCTGGCGAGGCTCGCCGGGTCGTCGAGGTCGCCGACGGCTATCTCGAGGGCAGATCGGCGAGCAGACGGCGGCTGCTGCTGGCGCGGATCAGGACGCGAACCCCTTCGCCCTCGGCCAGCGGCGCGCGGACTACGGCCGAGCCGACGAAGCCGCTCGCGCCCGTGACCAGCGTGGTCACGAGCGCTGCTCGAGGAGCAGGCTCACGAACAGCGCGAACACCGGCGCCCCGATGCCGGCCAGGACCAGGAGCGGCCGGACAAGGCCCAACCAGGTGATCGGGCCGACCAGATACATCACGTCCTCTATCTCAAAACCGAGCAGATTGGACAGTTGGGTCGCGTCCTTGCCAGCGCGGCGCTCGAGCTCGATGCGCAG
Source organism: uncultured Alphaproteobacteria bacterium (assembly GCA_963815435.1). Classification (GTDB taxonomy): domain Bacteria; phylum Pseudomonadota; class Alphaproteobacteria; order Geminicoccales; family Geminicoccaceae; genus DATAOG01. Next base: position 91,149 of record CAWFGZ010000001.1, on the reverse strand, counting down.
CAGGAAGATCACCGCAATGGCCAGTCCAGCGCTGACGCCAAGCGCAACCGACCGCTCTCCCAGCCCATCGTTGCGCAGGCCAATGCCGATCCCGATGAAGAGCGCGATCAGTACCACACCTCCCACCGCGAGGTCGTAGTAGTGACCAAAGGGGCTGGTCAGCCCGGTCCATCCGGGCCAGCTCACCGTCGGCATGATCCAGCCAGAAAGCGAACATGAAGCAGGCTGCTCCGACATGGACGGCAGCGCCGCCCGTGGCGTACAGCCAAGCCGCGAGCCCGCCGACCGCCAGGCTGAGTGTCGTGACCTGGTTAGGGGTGACTCTCGTTCCGACCAGTGGCCGCATCGCCACGCGCGCCACACGCTGGTCCCATGGCGGGTGATCGGGACCAGACGCGGTGCCAATCGGATCTCAAGCGGCACCCTTGCTGATCCACAGTCGATCGAAACAACGCCGCAGCCAGCGCTCCGACGCGGCAACATCTTCGTACGGCACAGCATCGAAAAAGTCGCTGACCTGGTGTGGCCGTGAAACATCTGCAGATCGTCGATTATGAGAATTTCGCCCGGCGCCAGCCTGCAGCGGAACTGCAGTTCGGACAGTTCGAGCACGGAATCGAGCGAATCGAGCGCCCAAAGCTGCTCACCTCGCAACGGCGCACCCTGACGCTGATGGACGCTTTCCAGGTACTCGCGCAGATAGCGGAACTGCGGCTCGCCCAGGTGATTGAAGAACAGGACCGGTGCCCGGAAGAAATCGTCGGAGAAGCTGCGGCATTCCCACCAGAAGTCCTCCGGCAGCACGTCGAGCACCCGCGGCGCGCGCCCCCGCAGGAAGTTGTGGACCGTGAGCCCGCTGACGACGATGCTCTCGCCGCCGAGCATGGCCGGCGACAGACACGCCATCATCAGATAGTCCCATGTCTTCGGTCGATTGACGTTGTCGGTGTGGCTGGAACCGCCCTGGCGCGTCTGGTGGTAGCGCGCGCCGTCCTCGATCCGGCGTGTGCGGTCACGGTCGTTGACCTGGATGACCTTGATCCCCTCGCGGTTCTGCTCGATCGACTCGCCGAGCAGGCGGCCGATCAGCGACGCGAGAGCCCGACGCTGCGCCTCGAGGGCCGCGGGCGGCTCGACCATGGCGAAGCCATGCACCTGTTCGACGCGACGGCGCAGCTCCTCGATCTCGGGACGGATGGCGGCAAGGGACGTCAGGTCGACGCCAAAAGCTCCCGGGAGCGCCTGCCCGCTGCGGCTGAGGTAAGCGACGATCTCTTCTTGCGCGGCCGGTGAGAACCGGTACGTGACTTCGCCCCTCGCCAGCTCGGCGCCGCACCAAGCCTTCGATCTGCGAGCCAAGCAATGCTCGGCTTTGCGATCCCCTCATGTTAAAGGTAGTGACAGTCCAGAACTTGCCAAGCTCGGTTGTGAGGCAAGTCCCGGTGACGTGGCGGGCCGACCTCACCGCGGCGCGGGCGCTAGGCTTACCAGCTGCGGCAGGATCTCGCTCTGGGCGCGGTGCAGATCGGCTGGAAAGTCGATCTCGATCCACGGCAGCCCGGTCGCGTCCGCGAGGCCGAAGGCAGGCGTCTCGAGGATGACGTCGCGCATCGGCCCCTCATAGATTACGTCGGTGCGGCCGGCGGCGACGTAGCTCTGCAGAGTATCGGCCAGGCGCGCCGCGCTGTCGGGCCAGAAGCGGGCGAAGCCGACCCACTCGGCAGCATAGTCGTAGACTATTGCCTGGACGCGTTTGTAAAACTCGACCACCCGTGCGGCGCCGACACGACTTTGAGAGATTCCTCGCGAAGCTCTGTGGCGCGATCGATCAACAGGCAATCGGCGTCCGGCGCTTCGATCAGTCGCGCGGGCATGCGCCAGTCGTAGAGGACGTCGGCGTCCATGCAGAGGACCGGCTCGCCGGCGGCGAAGACCTCGCGCAACGTCCACAACGAGAGCAGGGCGCTGTCACGATAGTCCGGATTGAACCGGGTACGCACCGTGCCGGTCGCGCCGATCGCGTCCAGCTCGCGCTCGATTTCGTAGGCGCGATGACCGACCACGATCGTGACGTCGAACAGGCCCCAGCGGACCAGAAGGTCGAGATGGCGTTTGAGCAAGGTCTCGCCACCGAAGCGCAACAGTGCCTTGGGCGGCGCGTTGCCAGCCGGGTCGAGCCGTGTTCCGACCCCCGCCGCCATCATGGCGACCCTCATGCCGCGTCGCTTCCCGCCTTCCGTGGGTGCGCGAGGGTCAGCATGCCCGGCAGGACGACGAGCGTGCAGACCAGGCTCCAGAGGATGGCGATCGTCAGCAGCAGGCCCATGCTGGCGAGCCCGCGGTGGCTCGACAGCGCGAGCGACCCGAACGAGGCGATCGTGGTCAGCGCGCTGAACATGACAGCACGCGGCGTGCTGGTGGCGGCGACCGCCTCGGACTCGGCCTCTTCGTGCCAGCGCATCACCACGTGAATTGCCCCGCTGACACCGAGCCCGAGCAGCAAGGGAAGGACGATCACATTGGCGAAATTCAGGCTGAGCCCAAGGAGAACGGCGCTCGCGCGCGGTCAGCAACGCCGCGAGGCCGAGCGGGGCGAGCACGAGCAGAATGTCGCGCGGCCTGCGCATCACCAGCGCCAGCAGCAGGGTGATCAGGCCGAGGGCCAGCCAGGAGGCCTCCTTGAAGGCGCCGACCACAGCGTCACCGGCCTCGAACGCGATGACCGGCGTCCCGGTCGCATGGGGCGCGACGCCAAGGACGGCCTTGGCGAAAGCTTCGAGCGCGGCGTTGTCGTTGATCTGCGCCGCCGGCCGGACCAGCACGCGGGCCTGACCGTGCGCGTTTAGCCAGCGATCGCGCAGCTCTCGCGGCAGGTCGGCCAATGTGACCGGAGCCGCCTCGAGTGACTGGCGCAGGCGATGGAGAAGATCGGGCAGGGTGCCCGTGAGACGGGTCTCCAGCTCGGCCAGCGCACGGGTCGGACCCGCCGCCGATCGATCGAAGCGATCGAGCGCTTCGGCCAGTCGAGCCGCGCCCGGGATCGATGCCCGCGCGGCGAGGGGACGTCGCTTGACGGCGCTATCGAAACTCGTCCGCAGCTGCTCGAACGCTTGCCGGCGGCGGCGGCGTCGAGCGGTGCCGCGGGCTGGCCCGGCTGCAGCACCGGACCGAGATAGAAAGGCCAGCAAATCGATCAGCTCGAGCTTCGGGTCCTGCGCCTTCGGCACGAAGTCCGAGAGGGTGATCGCGTGATCGACGAGCTTCACGGCGTTCAAGCCGGGCGGCGATGGCGTTCGCCTGATCGAGGTTGTCGGCAAGGATGTCGATCACCTCGGGCGAGGTCGCCGGGTCGGCGGCCAGCTCACGGAGTGTGCGCATCGATTTGCTGTTCGGGTCCTTCAGGTTCAGCGGGTTGAAATCGAATGACAGGTAAGGCAGGGCGAAGAGCGAGGCGAGCGCCCCCAGCGCAGCGACCGCGACCACGCTTCTGGGATGGTGCAGCATGCTGCGCGAGTACGCGACTTGCCGTCAGAGGTCGCCGCTGTGGCCGCAACGGCATCAACTGGAGCAGCGCCGGCAGCAGGCTGAGGCTGGTCAGACAGGCAATCGCCATCCCGCTCGCCGAGATCAGCCCGAGTTCGGCGAGCCCCCGATAGTCCGTCGGCACGAAACCGAGAAAGCCCAGCGCGGCGCAGAGCGCGCTCAGCGAGAGGGCGCCGGCGACCCCGACCACGGCAGATCGGAGCGCGAAACGATGCGATCCCTCGCGATCGAGCGCCTCCCGGTAGCGAAGGACCAGATGGATGCCGAAATCGACCCCGAGACCGACGAACAGCACCGCGAAGGTCACCGAAATCAGATTGAGCCGGCCGATGGTCAGCGCTGCCACCGCCGCGGTCGAGGATCAGACCGACGGTGAGCGTGATCAGAGTTGCCGCGATCAGGCGGAGCGAGCGCAGACCCCAGACCAGCAGCGCCGTGACGGCAAAGGTCGACAAAATGCCGGCGAGCAGCGCGCCGGAGGTCACGCTCTGCAGTTCCTCGTCATCGAGCGCAGCCTTGCCGGTGATGCCAAGCCGCAGGCCTCGCCCCGCGTCGATGCCGACGGCGCTGGCATGGGCACGCAGCGCGTCGATCGCCGCGGCCGCGGGCGCAAACGAGGCATGATCGAGGCGGGGCTCCGCGACCACGAGCGCGCGGCTCGGCGCCGTGCTGATGCCATCCTGCATAACCTGACGCCAGGACAGCATGCCGGGCGCGCCTGTAAGCTGCGCCTCCACGGCGGTGGCCATGTCGGCGAGCAGCCGGTCGAGCTCCGCCGGCAGGGCTTCGCCCGGGCCCTGCTGCTGGAGGGCCAGCTCGACGAATGCCGCCAGCCCGCGCAGGCTCGGATCCTCGGCCAACGCTGCGAGCAACGGCTGTGCGCCGGCCAGACGATCGGTGAGAGCGGTAAGCTGATCGAGCCCGAGATAGAGCAGGCCGTGGGTCGCGAAGAACGGGTCGTTCGCGGAATAGTCGACCGCGGTAAAGCGCTTGCTATCGGCGCGCAGCGCGTCAGCGAGGGCGCCCGCCGCCTGGTCGACCTGCTCCGGTGTGGCGCCCTCGATCACCGCGACGATCGGGTCGAGCAAGTCGGGAAAGGCCCTGGTGAAGGCAATGCGGTTCTGCCGGAACGGTACGTCGGCCGAGATCATCTCCTCAGTGCTGGTGTCGACCCGCAGATGCGGCAGGGCATAGGTGAGACCGAGCGCGGTCAGCAGGGCGGCGCCCAGAACCACGGTCAGTGCGCGAGCGGCGAGCACATCGACCCACCAGACCAGTGCCTGCCGCACGGCGCTGCTCATGGCTGGTTCATCTGGCCCCGCCGCAATGGCTTGCAGGCGCTTGCGAAACGTGATCAACGTCAGACGCTCTCAGAGGTCATTGCGGTGGCGGGTAGACAGCACATCTGGTTGCGGCTCAGCAAGCTTCTCTCTGTCGCGATCATGGTCGCTCTGCTCGCCTGCGGACCGGCGGCCGCAGGCCAAGCTAGCCCGCGCGCGGTGGTCGAGCGCCTGCACGCGACCCTGCTCGAGGTCATGCGCGCGGCCGACGAACTCGGCTACGCCGGCCGCTATCAGCGGCTCGAGCCGGTGCTCCGGCAGAGCTACGACTTCCCCTTCATGGTCAGGATCGCGGTTGGCCGAACCTGGGAGCAGCTGAGCGAGAGCGACCGCGCCCACCTGCTCGATCTGTTCACCGCAAATGAGCGTCGCCAACTACGCGGCGAACTTCGACGGCTATTCCGGCGAGAGCTTCGAGGTCACCGGCGAGAGGCCCGGTCCGCGCGATGCCGTCGTGGTCGAGAGCAAGCTGATTCGGCCGTCCGACAAGCCGGTCGGGCTGGACTATGTCCTGAAGCAATCCGAGGACGGGTGGCGCATCATCGACGTGCTGCTCGACGCCAAATTCAGCGAGCTGGCCAAGCAGCGCTCGGAATTTGCCGCCGTGCTGCGCGATGGCGGCGTGCCCGATCTGGTGGCGACGCTCGAGCGGAAGGTCAAGGAGCTGGCCGGCCAAGGTTGATCATGCGGGCTCGCGAAGCGGCCCGCCGAGCCGGCCTTTGAACAGCCTCGGCGATTGTGCCAGACGCCGCGGCAACAGGCCTACAGCTGGTTGAGCAAGGCCTGGCGCCGGTCCTGGTACTCCTGCTTCGTAATGTAACCTTTGGCGGCCAGATCATCGAGGACATTGAGCTCATGCTCGATGGTCGCTGCGGTTGGCGCGGCCGGTGCTGCCGGCGCAACCGGCACGACCGGCGTCACATAGGTTGTGGGCGGCGGCGCGATGTAGGATTCCTGCCTCGGGGTCTGGCTCTGCTCGCGCGAGTGGAAGTAGAGGGCGGACAGACCGGCACCACCGACCAGACCACCGACCAGCGGCAGGCCCCAGTCGTTGTGGCCTGCCACGGCCGGTTGGCTGCCGAAGCCCACGGTGAGAAGCGATGCCAGCGCCGCCAGCGCGATGCCCGGTGCGAGTGCCGTGGTCATGTCGTTTCCCTCTTCACAAGACGCCGAGCCCGCACCCCGCCGGTCGGGCAGCACGTCATAGCTAGCACACTTTGCAGTTCATGCCAGCCGGTGCTTGTTCTATGCTGCCGCCGGCCCGCCCAAGGGTAGAGGCATCACGAACTTGGCCAAGGACCAAAGGAAATGCTGTGTCGGTTGATCACGGTGCTGGGACTGCAGGTCTGCGCGTTCACGATGGCGTCGGCGGCCTGGTCGGCCGAGCTGACGAAAGACTACCTCGCGGGCATCTGGGGCGTTGGCGGCGCCGACGCCTGCGGCGGTGCCACGAACGAGAACATCACCTTCCGTTCGGACGGCACGTTCGAGGCCAGCCGCGGCGGCCAGGCCACCGCGACCGGTTTCTGGCATCTGGTCGAGAACATCCTGGATTTGCACATGGTGAGCTCGCCAGCCTTCTTCGACGACCCGACGACCACGGCCGACGATGCGCTGTCGGCATTCGCCGGCCAGTACAACTACTACTACGCCAAGGCGATGCTCTTCGACGTCGAGGACAACGCCTTTCGCATGGTCGCCAGCATGAACAACGCGCTGCGCGGCGCCAACCTCGGCCGCTGCCCGAAATCGGGCTGAGACGGTGGGCCGCTCGCGAACGCCCGGATGCGACCTAGCGTAGCCCAACCTTCCGAAAGGCGTTGGTGATCGGGTAGCGGCGGTCGCGGCCGAAGGCCTTGTGGGTGATCTTGACCCCGGGCGGCGCCTGGCGGCGCTTGTACTCGGCGATGTCGAGCAGGTTCGAGACCTTGCGCACCACGTCCGGATCGTGGCCCTGCGCGACCAGCTCGCGCGCGGACAGATCCCGCTCGACCAGCCCCTGCAGGATCGCGTCGAGCACGTCGTAGGGCGGCAGGCTGTCCTGGTCGGTCTGATTGGCGCGCAGCTCGGCCGAGGGCGGCTTGGTGATGATCCGCTCGGGAATCACCTTGCCGGCCGGCCCCTGCCCGCCTGCCGGCAGGTGCTGGTTGCGCCAGTCGGCGAGCGCGAACACCTTGGTCTTGTAGACGTCCTTCAGGACCGAATAGCCGCCGCACATGTCGCCGTAGAGCGTGGCATAGCCGACCGACATCTCGGACTTGTTGCCGGTGGTCAGCACCATCGAGCCGAGCTTGTTGGAGATCGCCATCAGGATGACGCCGCGAATGCGCGCCTGGATGTTCTCCTCCGTGATGTCCGGCTCACGGCCCGCGAACACCGGCTCGAGCATCGTGGCGAATGCGTCCACCGCCGGCTCGATCGGCGATCCGGTCGAGGCGGATGCCGAGCGCGCGCGGCGCCCGCCTCGGCATCCTCGGTGCTGGCGCTCCGAGGTGTAGCGCGACGGCATCATCACAGCGTGCACCCGCTCGGGCCCGAGCGCATCGACCGCGACGGCGGCGGAGAGCGCCGAAATCGATGCCGCCCGAGAGGCCGAGCACCACGCCCGGGAAGCGGTTCTTGTCGACGTAGTCGCGAAGGCCCAGGCACATCGCGCGATAGATCGCCTCGAGCCCGATCACCGGCGCGGCGCAGGCTGCCGCCGGCGCAGCGCCAGAGCTCGTCCTCGCCGCGTTGCCAGCGGGTGAGCAGCAGTTGCTTCCTCGAAGGCTCCGGCCTGCGCAGCGCAGGCGGCGATCGGCGTTGAGCACGAAGGAGGCGCCGTCGAACACCAGCTCGTCCTGGCCGCCGACCTGGTTGCAGTAGATCAGCGGCAGACCGGTCTCGGTCACCCGCGCGACCGCGAGATTGAGCCGCACGTCCTGCTTGTCGTGCTCGAAGGGCGAGCCGTTCGGTACGATCAGGATCTCGGCGCCCGATTCGCCGAGGCCCTCGGCGACGTCCTCGGTCCACATGTCCTCGCAGACCATGCCGCCGATCCGGATCCGATCGCCGGCCCGACCGCGGCAGCGGGAACGCCATCGGGCCCGGGCATCGGCCCGGCGGCGAACACGCGCTTCTCGTCGAACACGCCGTAGTTCGGCAGATCGTGCTTGTAGCGCGCGGTCACGATCCGGCCGGCGTGCAGCAGCAGCATGGCGTTGTAGAGCTTGCCGCCATCCGCCAGGGCGCGCCGACGATCAGCGCCGGGCCGCCGTCGGCGGTGTCCGCGGCCAGCGCCTCGACGGCGCGCCGCACCGCGTCCTGGAGCGCCGGCTTCAGCACCAGGTCCTCCGGCGGATAGCCGACCACGACCAGCTCGGAGAACACCACCAGATCGGCGCCGGCGGCGGCCGCCTCCGCGCGCCAGCGGCGGATCAGCGCGAGGTTGCCGTCGAGAGTCGCCGACCGTCGGATTGGTCTGGGCAATGGCAATGGTCAGCTCGGCGCTCACGGCAGCTCCTCGGCTCAGGCGGTACCTGGCGCGGCGGGTCGGATCCAGCTCGACATATAGCCCGGCCGGGCCGAGCGACCTAGGGAGCACGAGTGCGGCGCCCGCCTGTTTGCCGCGCGGACGCCTCCTTCCAGTCTCTACGGGCGAAGTCGGCGAACTTGTCATGGCTGGCTGACCGGTGAGGAGGGCAAGGGATGAGCGAGGCAAGACGGCGGGTCACGGTAAAGCGTCCCGACGAGGGAACGACCGTGCATATCGTGGGCGACACCTATCGCTTTCTCGGTGTCGGCGCGGGCACAGACAGCCAGTATTTAATCATGGAGGCAACGGTGCCGCCGGGCGGCGGGCCGCCACCACACCTGCACACGCGCGAAGAGGAGAGCTTCTACGTCCTGGACGGCGAGATCGACTTCGAGGCGGAAGGCCACACGCTGCGGGCTGGCCCTGGGAGCTATCTCAACATGCCCAAAGCCGTGCCGCACACATTCAGAAACAACACAAATCGGTCCGCGCGCATGCTGATCATCTGCGCCCCCGGCGGGCATCGAGAACTTCTTCGTCGAAGCGAACGGCAAAGGGCCCGAGGTGCTGGTCGAGATCGCGGCCCGCTACGGCATCACGATTCTGCCGCCCGCCTGACGCGGCCCGCGATCTAGGCCTGCACGGCGTGCGCCGCGGCCCGCCATTTCTGGAACGCGGCCCAGCGGGCGATCACGTTGTGCGGCCTGCGCCCGCGCAGCACGTTCGAGCGCTCGATGATCTCGGCCACGGACTCCTCCTGCCGGTAGGCCATCAGGTGGATGCCGGCGACGCCCTCAAGCTCGCGGATCTGCTGGATCAGCTCGATGCAGAGGCGCTTGCCCTCCTCACGCTGCTTAAGTGCTCGCTCGATCCGCTCGATGACCGCATCGGGGATGTGGACGCCCGGGACGTGCTCGCGGATCCAGCGCGCGGCACGGGCCGAGGCAAGCGGCCCGACGCCGACCAGGATGAAGCATTTCTCGTGCAGCCCGAGATCACGCGCCGGGGCCATGAACCGCTCCAACATGGGGATGTCGTAGCAGTACTGGGTCTGGATGAACTGGGCGCCGGCCGCGATCTTCTTGGCGAGCCGCAGCGGGCGGAAGTCGTAGGGTGGCGCGAACGGGTTCTCGGCCGCTCCGATGAACAGCTCGGGCGGCTTGGTGAGGGACCGGCCGGACAACAGGCGGCCCTCGTCGCGCATGATCCGGATGGTCTCGATCAGAGACAGGCTGTCGAGATCGAACACCGGCTTGGCCTCGGGCTGGTCGCCGCACTGGACGCCATCGCCGGTCAGGCAGAGCACGTTGCCCACGCCCATCGCGGCACCACCGAGCACGTCACCCTGGATGGCGATGCGGTTCTTGTCGCGACACGAGACCTGCATCACCGGCGCATAGCCGACGCGGGTCAGAAGTGAGCACACCCCGACGCTCGACATATGGCAGTTGGCGCCCGAGCCATCGGTCGCGTTGATCGCGTCGACCCAGCCGTCGAAGATCGAGGCGCGATGGTACACCTCGAGCGGGTCGGCGGAGTCGGGTGGCGACAGCTCGGCGGTGACCGCGAACTGGCCGGCGCGCAACACCCGCTCCAGACGACCGCGCGAGGAATGCCCTGGCAGCGGCTCAAGCGGCGCGCCGGGGTCGAGCGGCCCCGGGCTCATCATCTCCGGATGGGCCGCACCAAGGTTTAGAGGGCCGTGGTGCCGACCAGCGCCATGCTCGTTCATGGCTCAGGCTGCCTTCTGCTTGTCGATGGCCGCCTCGGCGCTCCTCGAGCGGTCGCCTTTCGAGACGACCTCGGCGGCGCCGGCGCGGCGCCGGCGCAGTACGCCGAGCCACGCCGAGCGTCCCCAGAGGCGATGATCGATCGGCTTCTGGACCGCGAGGATGTTGTCGTCCCCCGCCATCCGCCGGCTGCCCTGCCAGGCTTCGACCCAGACGCAGCGCATCGACGGCCGGACCTCGCACATGCCGTCCGGCCGGACGCCGCCACAAGGGCCGTTGCGCAAATTCTTCGGGCAGTTCATGGGGCATGACGCGCCGGTCGAGCTGAGCGAACACTGGCCACACATCTGGCAGTCGAACAGCAGGCCCTTGACGCCGCGCTCGACCGCCGCGACCGGCCGCTCGAGCCGCTCGTAACCGATCCGGCGCAGCAGCGGATCGCTGGCGACCAGCAGCCGCTCGAACGCCGCGTAAACGCCCCCGAGCAACCCGGCATGGCGAACCGACCAAAGACGTACCGCGTACATGTCGCCTCTCCTCCCGCGCTTCACGCGGGACCTAGGCCGTGCCGCCCGAGGGTAATATCGCACAAGCGTCGCCTGCAACCGTCCCCGCGACGCCGCCGCGCGAGCGGACCGGATCCGCCGCGCAGTTCACGTTTGCGGCAATTAGTGGTGGAGGAATGGGCTGACTCATGGCATCGGATCAGCCAGAATGCTCTGAGCCTGGGCGAGGAGGATGGCGAAGATCCAGCGACGCGATGTCTTGACGAGCGCGCTCGTCAGCGCCTTGGCTGGCGCGACGATCTGCGCGCCCCGCAGGGCCCTCGCCGTGCGCGACCAGAAGCTGATCTACTGGCACGTGCCGACCTTCACGCCGGCCGCGGACGACCTCGCGCGCGAGCAGTTCGAAGAATTCCGCAAGATGGCCGGCCTCCGGGAGATCGAGGCCGCCTTCGTGCCGACCGCGGACAGCGAGCTGATCGCACGCCTGTCGGCAGCGCTCGAGGCCGGGACCCCGCCCGACGTGGTCCGTCTGTCCGACTCCTACGTCCGGCTGTACCGCGCCCAGGGGCACATGATGGACGTGACCGACGTGGTCGAGCGGATGAAGGGCCACCAGGGCGGTATCTTCGATCCCTGTCTGCGCGCGGTCGGTCATGCGGGTAAGTGCTGGGGCGTGCCGTTCGCAATCAATCCTTGGTTGATGTACGCCCGCATCGACCTGCTGAAGGAACATGGCCTCGACTATCCGCGGACCTGGGACGCCTTTGTTGAGGCCTGCCTCAAGATCCAGAAGCCGCACTTCCATGGTTTTGGCATGGACCTCGGCCTGACCGTGGATGCCACCGACAACATCCTGCAGGTCTGCTGGTGCTTCGGCGGCCGGACCTATGACGCCGACGGCAACCCGGCCTTTGACAACGAGGGCAACGTCAAGGGCTTCGCCTTCATCAACGAGATGTACAACAAGTACGAGATCATCCCCAAGGGCGTGGTCGGCAACCGCGATCCGGCGTGGAACAACAAGGCCTATCAGTCGGGTCAGGTGGCGTTCATCACCAATCCGACCGGCGTCTACGCCTATCTATCGAGCGAGGACCCGGAGCTGATGAAGAAGACCGGCCTGTTCGGCGTCCCGGCCGGCCCCGCCGGCGCGGTCAATCGGATCGACACCTTCTCGCTCGGCCTGTTCAAACAGGCGCCCTATCCGGAGCTCGCCAAGGGTCTCGCCGAGTACTTCATGGAGCCGAGCCGCTACAACGAGGTGATCGTCAAGAACAATGGCCGCCTCGTGCCGGTCTATCCGGATCTGCTCAACGGCCCCTGGTGGACCGGGCGCCCCGAGTTCAAAGAATTCCTCGAGGTCGTCAGGACCGGCGCGCCGATCAGCTTCGCGGCGCCGCCCTCGGCCGCCTCGGGCGAGCTTCTGGCGAACCAAGTCATCCCCGAGGCCCTGCAGGCGGTGCTGATCGGCGGCGTCGATCCGGCCGAGGCGGTCGCGCAGGCGCACCGGCAGATCGCCGCGATCGCCGAAAGCTTTGCTCAACAGAAGGGTTGAGCGCGGGATCTCTCGCCTCGGCCGGGGCTTGGCGGCGCGGTCGTCCAACTAAACCTTTGGCGCGAGCGGAAAGATGACAAATCTATCGGGGGCAAATTTGTCATCACCATTCCAGTGCGTGAGTAAAACTCTTGTCCTTCGGGCTGGGATGGGATACTGCCTTAAACTAGAAGGAATAGCCGACCGGGCGTAAGACAACCGTTTGTTGCGGGCGAGGAGGTTTATCTCACTACCCAGGCCGCGGGTGCCCGTAGTGTTGCCGGATGCAGCAGGCGGCAAACTTTGTCGTCGCAGGTGCGACCATCGGAGGAAACCGTCATGGCCGAGGCCAATCAACTAAGGCAATGGGTTGGTTGCCCGATTTTCCCGACTTCCGTGACTATACGGTCGAGCGGGACGAGGTTAAAGCCCCGCTGAAAAAGGCTGGAGTGACCAAGCCCCTGAAATCTCCACCCGCTTCTGTCGATCTGAGGGAATGGTGCTCGCCGATTGAGGATCAGTCGAACTTAGGCGCCTGTACCGCCCACGCCGGCGTTGGACTTGTGGAATACTTCGAGCGGCGGGCGTTCGGCAAGCACACTGACGCCTCACGGCTGTTTCTTTACAAGGTGACGCGCAATCTGATGCGGCAGACGGGCGACACCGGCGCCTTCCTTCGCACCACGATGGGCGCCATGACCTTGTTCGGCGTGCCGCCTGAGGAGTACTACCCATATGTCATTGCCGATTTCGACAAGGAGCCGCCCGCCTTCTGTTACGCTTTCGCCCAGAGCTACCAGGCAATCTCGTACTACCGCCTCGACCCGCCCGGCACCGCCGCCGACTATCTGCTCGGACAGATCAAAACTCATCTGGCGGCCGGCCTGCCCGCGATGTTCGGCTTCACCGTCTTCAATTCGATCGAGCAGGCCGGCTCGACCGGCAAGATACCCTTCCCGTTGAAGACCGACCGGGTTGCCGGCGGCCATGCGATCGATGCCGTAGGTTATGACGACGGGATGAAGATCAAGAATACCGGACCGGGCGCGACCCAGACCACCGGCGCTCTTCTGATACGCAACTCCTGGGGCACCGGGTGGGGCGATGCCGGCTACGGCTGGCTGCCCTACGAGTACGTGCTGCAGGGACTGGCGGCCGACTGGTGGTGCCTGATCAAGGGCGAGTGGATCGAGACCGGCCAGTTCAAGGCCTGACCTCAGCCGGCAGCGGCCCGCGACCTGGACGGCAGATCTGGCAGGCGGCGCTCCTCGACCGCGTGGCAGGCGTGCAGGTGCGCCGTGCCAGGATAGGGCTGGAGTTCGGCACCTCGGCCCGGCAGCGCTGATCGGCGAACGGGCAGCGCGGGTGGAAGGCGCAGCCCGACGGCGGGTCGAGCGGCGAGGGCAGCTCGCCGCGGATCGCGAGGCGCTTCGAGCGCTGCTTCGGATCGGTCGACGGGCTGCTCGCCTGCAGCGCGCGGGTGTAGGGATGCAGCGGCCGGCCCGAAGACCGCATCGCGCGGCCCTGCTCGATCGGCCGGCCGAGATACATCACGATCACCTCGTCGGCGACGTGCCGGACCACCGAGAGATCGTGCGAGATGAACAGATAGGCGAGCTTGAACTGGCCCTGCAGCTCGCAGCAGGAGGTTCAGGACCTGCGCCTGGATCGAGACGTCCAGCGCCGAGACCGGCTCGTCGAGCACGACGATCTTGGGTCTGAGCATCAGCGCGCGCGCGACCGCGATGCGCTGGCGCTGGCCGCCTGAGAACATGTGCGGATAGCGGCCATAGTGCTCGGGCCGAAGGCCGACCCGGGCCATCATGTCCTGGACCGCGCTGCGCCGCTCGGCGGCACTCATGGCGGTGTTGACCTTGAGCGGCTCCTCGACGATGGTGCCGACCTTCTTCCGCGGGTTGAGCGAGCCGTACGGGTCCTGGAACACGATCTGCACGGTGTGGCGCAGCTGGCGGCGCTGCTCGGCCGAAGCGCCGGCGAGCGTCGATGCCGTCGATCGTCAGCTCACCGGCGGTCGGCGGCTCGATCAGCGTGACCAGGCGGGCAAGCGTGCTCTTGCCGCAGCCGGACTCGCCGACCACGGCCAGCGGTCCGGCCTTCGACCAGCTCGAAGCTCGCGCCGCGCAGCGCCTGAAGCATGGCCGTGCCCCGGAACATGCCGCGGCGCACGGCATATGACGCTCGAGATCTTCGGCCTCGAGGACCAGAGCACCGTTGGCGGTTCTCGGCTCGGTCATGCCGTGGCGTCCGCGTAACGGGGATGGCCGGCGGGGCGCTCGCGGGTCAGCGGATAGTGGCAGCGGACCAGGCCACGCGGGCCCCGGACGAACCGGCGGCGCTTCGTCGGTGCAGCGCTCGGTCGCGAACGCGCAGCGCGGATGGAACAGGCAGCCGGAGGGCGATCGCCCGCGCCCGGCACGATGCCGGGGATGGTCGGCAGGATGCGCTCCTCGACAGCGCTCGGGCAGCGCGTGGAGCAGCGCCGCCGTGTAGGGGTGCTGCGGATCGGCGAACAGGCCCAGCGACGCCCTGCGCTTCGGCCTGCTGGCCGGCATACTGCACGACCACGCGCTGCGCCGTCTCGGCGACCACGCCCATGTCGTGGGTGATCAGCATCAGCGCCATGCCGCGGTCGCCCTGCAGGTCGAGCAGCAGGTCCAGGATCTGCGCCTGGATCGTGACGTCGAGCGCGGTGGTCGGCTCGTCGGCGATCAGGAGGCGCGGATTGCAGGCGATCGCCATGGCGATCATGACCCGCTGGCTCATGCCGCCCGAGAGCTGGTGCGGGAACGGCGCGCAGCCGCTGCTCGGGCGACGGGATGCCGACCAGGTCGAGCAGCTCGATCGCGCGCGCGGCGCCGCTCGGCCCGGCTGCCGCCCTCGTGCACCCGGATGCCCTCGGTCAGCTGGAAGCCGACCGTGAAGCAGGGGTTGAGCGAGGTCATCGGCTCCTGGAAGATCATCGCCATGTCCTTGCCGATGATCCGGCGCCGGTCGCTGGCCGACAGCCCCAGCAGGTTCTGCCCGGCGAAGGCCAGGCGGTCGGCGCGTGACCCGGGCGGTCCAGGGCAGCAGCCCCATGACCGCGAGCATGAGCACGCTCTTGCCCGAGCCGGAACTCGCCGACGATCGCCACCACCTCGCCCGCGTCGACCTCGAGGTCGACCCCGTCGACCGCCTTGAACGGCCCCGAGAGGGTCGGGAACTCGACCGTGAGGTTCTTCATCTCGAGCAGCGCCATGACCTCAGCTCCGCTTGAGCTTGGGGTCGAGGGCGTCGCGCAGACCGTCACCCATCAGATTGAAGGCGAGCACCGTGATCAGGATCGCGAGACCGGGGAAGGTCACGACCCACCAGGCGCGCAGCACGAACTCCCGGGCATCGGCCAGCATGGTGCCCCATTCCGGCGTCGGCGGCTGGGCGCCGAGGCCGAGGAAACCGAGCGCGGCGGCGTCGAGGATCGCGTCCGAGAAGCCGAGCGTCGCCTGCACGATCAGGGGCGCCATGCAGTTCGGCAGCACGGTCGCGAACATCAGCCGCGGCAGGCCGGCGCCGCTCACCCGGCTGGCGGTGACGTAGTCCTTGGACTGCTCGCTGATCACCGAGGCGCGGGTCAGGCGCGTGTAGTGCGGCAGATAGACGATCGCGACCGCGATCATGGCGTTGATCAGGCCGGGCCCGAGGATGGCGACGATCACGATCGCCAGCAGCAGGCTCGGCAGCGCCAGCAGGATGTCCATCAGGCGCATGATCAGGGTCTCGATGACGCCGCGGAAGAACCCGGCGACCAGGCCGAGGCCGATCCCGACCGAGAGCGAGAGCGTGACCACGATCAGGCCGATGATCAGCGAGTAGCGCGAGCCGTAGATGATGCGCGAGAGGATGTCGCGCCCGACCGCGTCGGTGCCGAGCAGAAACTCGGTCGAGCCGCCGGCCACCCAGAACGGCGGCGCGAGGAAGTGGTCGCGGAACTGCTCGGCCGGCAGATGCGGCGCGATCCAATTGGCGAACACCGCCCCGAGGACGACGGCGACGATGACGACCAGCCCGCCGACCGCGCCGTTGTTCTCGCTGAAATAGTGCCAGAACTCGCGCAGCGGCCCGGGCGGCGCTTCCGCGGCGACAGGCTCGGCGAGGAGATCGAAGCGGATTGCCATGGTCCGGTTCCCGGGCTCACCTCGCGTAGCGGATGCGGGGATTGATCAGACCGTAGAGCAGATCGACGATCAGGTTGACGACCATCACCATGGTCGCGATCAGCAGCACGCCGCCCTGGACCGAGGGATAGTCGCGCCGGGCGATCGAATCGACCAGCCACTTGCCGACCCCGGGCCAGGCGAAGATGGTCTCGGTCAGGATCGCGCCCGAGAACAACAGCCCGACCTGCAGGCCGATCACGGTCACGACCGGGATCAGGGCGTTGCGGAGCGCGTGCAGGCCGATGACCCGCCAGGGCGGCAGGCCCTTGGCGCGCGCCGTGCGCACGTAGTCCTCGTCCAGCACTTCGAGCATCGCCGAGCGGGTCTGGCGCGCGATCACCGCCATCGGGACGGTGCCGAGCACGATCGCCGGCAGAATCAGGTGGCGCGCGGCCGAGGTGAACGCCCCTTCCTGGCCCGAGAGCAGGCTGTCGATCAGCATGAAGCCGGTCACCGGCGGGAAGAAGTAGATCACCTCGATCCGCCCCGACACCGGCGTCCAGTGCAGAGTGCCGGAGAAGTAGATGATCAGCAGCAGCGCCCACCAGAAGATCGGCATCGAGAAGCCGGTGAGCGAGGCGCCCATCAGGACGTGGTCGAAAGACCGAGCCGCGCCGGACGCCGGCGACGATCCCGGCCGGCAGCCCGATCGCGAGCGCGATCAGCAAGGCGCAGAGCGACAGCTCCACGGTCGCCGGGAACAGGGTCAGGAACTCTGACGAGCACCGGCTGGCGGGTGACGATCGACTTGCCGAGATCGCCATGGGCGAGGTCGTCGAGATAGAGGAGGTACTGCTGCCAGAGCGGCTTGTCGAAGCCGAGCTGCGCCAGGAGCTGGGCGTGCCGCTCGGGCGAGAGGCTGCGCTCGCCGACCAGGAGCTCGATCGGATCGCCCGGGATCAGGCGGATCAGCGAGAAGGCGACGATGGTCACCCCGATGAAGGTCGGGATCAGGACGCCGAGTCGGGCGATGACGAAGCGGAGCATTGATCAACTAATCCGCCGCCGGCCCTCGGCACTTGAATGACAGCCACCCTCCAGTCGCACCTCGCCACCCCTTACGCGGATGCTTGCCTGCATCCACTTAGCACGCGCGCCGCGCAGCAATCCAGTCCGCCCTGATGAGCCGCCCCAAGGCGACGCGTTCGACCGACCGTATGATCATCACCTGACTTTTCGAACGGCGCTCTTGAGCCTTTGCGAACTACGCGCCACCATGTTTGAATTGGACGGAATGGTTTTCCGCGCGCAGAGTGCGGCGATCCTGAACGGCCATGAACGCTATCGATTGGCTTGCCCGATGAGAGCGATGACCCTGGCGGTCTTTGCCCTGGCGTTGCTGGCCGCTTCGACGGCCAGGGCAGATGCGGCCAAGCCGTGTGCACTCCTGGCCGGCTGGGAGCCTTACGCGCCTTACACGTTCGCCGATCAGGACGGCAAGGTCAGCGGCGCCGACATCGATCTGATCCGGGCGATTGCGGCCGAGATCGGGTGCACGCTCGATTTCGCCGAGATGCCCTGGGCGCGCATCGTGCGTGAAATCCAGAACGGCACGCTCGACGTCTCGACGAGCACCAGCTGGACCCAGGAGCGCACCGAGTGGGCCATGTTCTCCGAACCCTACCGCGAGGCGGAGATGGCGATCTATGTGCGCCGCGGCGAAGCGCAGCACTTCGAGCTCAAGGATCTCGCCGATGTGCCGGATAACGCTTTCGCCTGGGCGTGATCACCGGCTACTACTATGGCAAGGAGTTCGCGGATCTCATGAGCGATCCCGATTTCATCCCCTGGGTCGACGGTGCCACCGACTACGCGACCAATATTCGGAAGCTGATCAACGGTCGCATCGACGGTTATCTGGTCGAGGACGTCGGGGTCATGACGGCCGAGCTGGCGCACCTCGGCGCGGCGGATCAGGTCGAACGGTATCCCCTGCGAATGACGGGCGAAAAGCTGCGCTTCATGTTCAGCCGACGGACCGTTGACCCAAGCATCGTCGCGGCCGTAAATGCGGCCGTTGCCCAGATGCGGACGGATGGACGGTTAGCGGCAATCATGAGGCAGTATGTTCCCTAGTTAGGCCGGCCGGTTGGGGGGTGAATCCGCTTCTTCGCCGGCCGGCGGAAGTCAGCGAGATGACAAGCCATGGGCGTGAACACCACGAGCACGCGAGCGATCCTCGGCGATCTGCCGCTCCGGCCGACCATCGCCGCCGCCGTGATCCTGGGCCTGGTGCTGCCCGCCTCGCTGGTCGCCTGGCATGAGGTCAACGACCGCCGGCAGACCCTGTTCGACGGCCTCGCAAGTGATCACCTGCGCATCGTCGAGACTCTCGCCAACGGAATGCAGACGCCGATCTGGGACGTCCGCCCGGATACCGCGCGGCCGCTGATCGATGTGATCATGGGCGACGGCCGGGTGACCGCGGTCAGCGTCACCGCGCCGGTCCTGCCGGAGCCTCTGACAGCAAGCAAGCCCGAGGCCGAGGGCGACGATACGGTCGCTCTCGAGCGGGACGTGATCCGCGACGGCCGGCAGATCGGCAGGGTGCGGGTCGAGATGACGACCGCACCGCTCAAGGCCGAAGCCGCTCATCAGGGTTGGCAGGCATTGCTCACCACCATGTTTCAGATGGCCTTCGGTCTGTTGTTGATCTTCCCGCTCGTGCGCTTCAAGGTCCTGGCACCGCTCGGGCAGTTGGTCGATCAGTCGCGCCAGCTCGCCGCCGGCAAGCTGGACCAGCCGTTCGATTGGAGCCGCGGCGACGAGCTCGGTACCCTCGGTCGCAGCTTCGAGGAGACACGTCGCTCCCTGCAGGCGCTGTTTCGGGATCTCGAGCAGCGCAACACCGAGCTCCGCCTGCGCGAGCAGGCGCTGAGCGAGAGCGAGCAGCTGTACCGCCTGCTGGTCGATCTTTCGCCGCACGGCATTCTTCTGCACGACGAAGACGCCATCCTGTTCGTGAACCCGGCCGGCTGCCGGACGCTGGGCGCGACCGCGCCGGAGGCGATCGTCGGCCGACACTATCTGGACCTGGTCGCCCCCGACGACGACCATGACCGCGGTGAGGAGCGCCTGAAGCGGATTCTGCACGGTGAGAGCATTGGCCAGGCCGAGCGGCGCCTGATCACGCTCGATGGCCGTGAGATCGTCGTCGCTATTTCCGGCGTGCCTTTCAGCCGGGGCGATCAGCGTCTGGCGCTGGTCATCTTCGTCGACATCACCGAGATGAAGCAGGCGCAGGAAGAGATCGCGCGCCAGCGGGAAACCTTGCACCAGGTGGAGAAGATCAGCGCGCTCGGTTCTCTCCTGGCCGGGGTCGCGCACGAGCTGAACAATCCGCTCTCGGTGGTGGTCGGTCGCGCAACCCTGCTGGCGGAGGCCGATCTCGAGCCAGAGGTTGCCGATGGCGTCGCCAAGATCAGGGCTGCGGCCGAGCGATGCGCCCGGATCGTCAAGACCTTCCTCGCCATGGCCCGTCAGCAGGCGCCGGCGCGCATCCCGGTCCGCATTGACCGGCTGATCGAATCGGCACTCGACCTGCTCGTCTACGGCCTCGACAGCGCCGGAATCCGCGTCATCAGGCGATTACCGCCGGACTTGCCGGAAACCATGGCCGATCCGGATCAGCTGGCGCAGGTCTTTACCAACCTGATCACCAATGCCAAGCAGGCGATGATTGGCTGGCACGGCCCGCGCGAGCTTAGGATCGTGGCGGCCTGGGATCGGAGCGTGAACGTGATCCGGGCCAGCATACGCGACAGCGGGCCCGGCATTCCCAAGCGGGTCCGCGGTCGGATTTTCGATCCCTTCTTCACCACCAAACCCGAGGGCGCGGGAACCGGGATCGGGCTCGCCGTTTGCCGGGGGATCGTCGAGGCCCATGGCGGGACGATCGCGGTCGATGAGGTCGAAGCCGGCGCATCGTTCGTCGTGACCATTCCCGTCGTTGGGACTTCTGTCCCCGGAGCGCGCGCTGACAGGGAAGAGAAGCCGGCAGCCGTAGACCGCATGAGGATCCTGATCGTCGATGACGAGCCCGACATCCGTAAGATGCTTGGCGAGATCCTGAGCGTCGACGGCCATGGCGTCGAGGAGGTCGCCAATGGCCGCGAGGCGCTCGCGCGCCTCGAAGAAGGCCGCTTCGACCTGGTGATCAGCGATCTGATCATGCCGGTCCTGGACGGCCCCGGTTTCTATGAGGAACTGCGCCGCCGGGAGCCGAAGACCGTGGAGCGCCTGCTCTTCATCACCGGAGACACGCTGAGCCCCATGGTCCGGCAATTCCTCGACCGGGTCGCGCGCCCGGTGATCGAAAAACCGTTCATCCCGGCCGACGTTCGCAGCGCAGTCCGCGCCGCCGCTGGCCACGGCGACCCGCATAGCGGCGATTCCGGAAGTCGGCCGGTCACTTGACCGGGGCCGCAGCGGTCTCGCTACCCTGGGCCAGGGACTGCCCGAACGGTCCCATGCCCGTCTGGATCAGCATGAACATGGCGACCGCGACGATCGCGGCGGCGAACACGTAGTTCAGCGCATTGCGATAGCGCGCGAGCCGCTGGGCGAGGGCGGCGCCGAGCCAGCCGCCGCCGATGCCGCCGCCGATGAACAGCAGCGCGATCCGCCAGTCGACCAACCCCGAGATCGAATAGTTGAGCGCGGTGGTGAGGCCGAAGGCGCCGACCGAGAACAGCGAGGTGCCGATCGCATTGATGATGCTCATTCCGGTGGCGAGGATCAGACCGGGAACGATCAGGAAGCCGCCGCCGATGCCGAAGAATCCGGCGAGTGAGCCGGCGGCGAGGCCGATCACGCCGAGCCGGATGATGCAGGCGCGGCCTTCACAGACCGGCCCGGCCGCCGGCCGCCGCGGTCGCACCATGAGAAAGGCGACGACCAGCATCAGCACCGCGAAAAGCAGCAGCAGGCGCTGGCCATCGACCAGCTTGCCGATCGATGAGCCGAAAAAGGCGCCGATCACCCCGGCCGTGGCGAACACCGCCGCCGCCTGCCAGCGCACGTGGCCGGCCCGGCTGTGCGGAATCAGATTGGCAAAGGCGTTGACCGCGACTGAAAGTGCGCTCGTGCCGATCGCGAGGTGCGGGTTGCTGACGCCGACTACGTAGAGCAGCAACGGCACGGCAAGGATCGATCCGCCGCCGCCGATCAGCGCGAGCGCGAACCCGACGAAGCCGCCGCAAAGCAGAGAGAGCAGATCTTGAGCTGAGGCGAGCGGCATGGTGATCGGTACCCGAGTTTCTATCGTGCGAGCGGGCAGGCTGGCGCGGCGGCCGCGCCGCGCGTTCAGCGCGGCGCCGCGACCTTGCGCGCGGGCTCGGCGTAGTCGCAGGCCGCCTGCGCTTCGTGCGCCCCCGGTCGGTGCGGCAGCAGCTGCGGCTGCGCCAGCCACTCGCGACCCTTCAGCATCAGCTCCCAGTAGATGGCCGGCAGCATCTTCTCCTTGAGAAACCAGGCGAAGCGGCTGGGCCTGGTGGGCTCGAGGAACGGAAAGGTCGGCAGGAGCTTGCCACCGTAGCCGAATTCGGCGAGCACGATCTTGCCGCGCTCGACCGTGAGCGGGCAGGAGCCGTAGCCGTCGTAGAGGGCCCGCGGCCCCCGGCCGTCGAGGATGGCGAGCAGATTCTCGGCCACGACCGGGGCCTGCTTGCGCGCCGCCGCGGCGGTCTTGGCGTTTGGCGCCGAGCAGGCGTCGCCCAGGCCGAAGACGTTGCCGTAGCGGGGATGCTGCAGCGTCTCGGGGCTGACCTCGACCCAGCCGGCCGGATCGGCGAGGGGGCTGTTGCGAATGAGCGCCGGAGCGCGCTGGGGCGGGCAGACGTGGATCATCTCGAACTCGCGCCCCACGGTCTCGCTCTCACCGTCGGCGCGCTTGACCTCGAACCAGGCTTTCTTGCCCGGACCGTCGATCGCCTTGAGATTGGAGCTAAAGTTGAGCGCCGCGCCGTATTTCGTCACGTACTCCATCAGGGGCGGCACAAACTCCTTGACGCCGAACAGCACGGGCGTCGCGGTATGGAACTCGACCTCGATCTCGCCGAGCACGCCGCGCCGAAGCCAGTGGTCACAGGCCAGATACATCGCCTTTTGCGGCGCGCCGGCGCACTTGATCGGCATCGGCGGCTGGGTGAACAGCGCGCGGCCGCCCTTGAGCGCGCGCGCCAGCTCCCACGTGTAGGGCGCCATCTCGAAGCGGTAGTTGGAGGTGACGCCGTTCTTGCCGAGGGTCTCCTGTAGGCCCTCGACCCCGCCCCAGCTGAGCTCGATGCCGGGTGCCACAACCAGAGTCCGGTAGGCGACCCGCTCGCCGTCCTCGAGGACCACGCGGTTGCGCTCGGGCTCGAACGCGCTGACCGCCGCGCGAATCCACTTGACCTCCGCGGGCATCACCACGGCCATCGGCCGCTCGGTGCTGGCGCGGTCAAACACGCCGCCGCCGACCAGCGTCCAGCCGGGCTGGTAGTAGTGGCGCTCGCGCGGCTCGATGACGGCGATGTCGAGCGAAGGGCGCCGCCGGAGCAGGCTCGCCGCAGTCGCGAGCCCCGCCGATCCGCCGCCGACGATGACCACGTCGTGGACCTCGGCGGGGGCGAAGTCCGTGGCAGGCTCGGGCCGGGTCATCAGCTCGGCCGTGCGCCAGCGAACCTCGAGCCGCGGCCGCAGCGCCGAAAGGTCGTAGCCGGCCTCGGCCGTGGTGGCGAGGATCGCCTGCGGATCGAGATGACCGGCCTCCGAAAGCGCCCAGAGTGTGCTCGAGCGTGTGCCCGTGCGGCAGAAAGCGAGCACTGGCCCCTTGAGCTCGGCGAGGGCGGCGGCGAAACCCGCGACGTCATCGTCGCCAACTTTGCCCGAGACCACCGGAATGTGCCGATAGGCGAGGCCAACCCGCTCGGCAGCCGCTGCGACGTCGGCGCTAGCCGGCTGGTCGTCCGCCTCCCGATCCGGACGGTTGCTGATCACCGCCTTGAAGCCCAGGGCGGCAAGGGTGCCGAGGTCGGTCGGGGCGATCTGCGGCGACACAGAGAGAAACGGCGTCAGTCTGGCGATTTTCATGACGTAAAGGCTCCCTCATGCGTGGCTTCAAGCATCTCGGGGATGCAATGGGGCCGCGGCTTTCACGTTGCTGTCGCGGCCGGCTCAGAGCACGTCGACCGGAATTTTGAGATAGCGGACGCCATTGTCCTCGGCCGGGGGCATCTGGCCCGCGCGCATGTTGACCTGGACCGAAGGCAGGATCAGCCGCGGCATGCCGAGCGTCTTGTCGCGCGCCGTGCGCATACGCACGAATTCATCTTCGGACATGCCCTCGCGGACGTGAATGTTATGCCGCTTTTCCTCGCCGACAGTGGTTTCCCACATGTACTCGTCCCGGCCCGGCGCCTTGTAGTCGTGGCACATGAACAGGCGCGTCTCGTCCGGGAGCTCGTGCAGGATGCGGCGGGTCGAGCGGAACAGGGCGTGCGCGTCGCCGCCCGGGAAGTCGGCCCGGGCCGTGCCGGCGTCCGGCATGAAGAGAGTGTCACCCACGAAGGCGGCGTCGCCGATCACGTAGGTCATGTCTGCCGGGGTGTGCCCGGGCGTGTGCATCACCCGGGCCGGAATCTCGCCGAGCCTGAAGCGGTCGTCCTCCTTGAACCGGATGTCGAACTGACTGCCGTCGCGCTGGAATTCGGTCCCGGCATTGAAGATCTTACCGAACACGTTCTGCACGGTCCTGATCTCGGCACCGATCGCGAGCCTGCCGCCGAGCTGCTGCTTGATGTAGGGGGCCGCCGACAGGTGATCGGCGTGGACGTGGGTCTCGAGGATCCACTCGACCTCGAGCCCGCTTTCCCGCACGAAGTCGATGATCTGATTGGCCGAGTGTTTGTCGGTGTGTCCGGCATTCGGGTCGTAGTCGAGCACGGAATCGACCACGGCACACTTCCTGGTGGTCGGATCGACGACGACGTAGCTGATGGTGTTTGGTCGCCTCATCGAAAAATGCGGTCACGTCAGGCTTCATGATCGATGCCCTCCAGCCTCCTCTGGTCAGTTGCGCGGCCCGCAACGCTGGTCGACGTCACGAACCGTATATTCATGATGATGAATATACGAAGAATCGAATGTACTGCAATCTGAGGCCCTGACCTCTGGGTGCGACAAATCGCGCCGTCACCGAGGGCGTCGCCGGGCGAGCCTCGACTTTGCCCGGGGGCGACCCTTCCGCTTCTTTTCAGCAAACGGGCGTCGCATCCGCGCATTGACAGCCCGCACAGGCGCCGCTCACAGTCTGATCCGATCGGGCGTATGAGCAGGCGGCGCGAGGGCAGCGGGATGGCGAGCAAGAAAGGTGCGTCGAGGGGGTCGGGGCTGCTCGAGCGGCTCGAGGCCGGCCCCGTGATCTGCGCCGAGGGCTATCTGTTCGAGCTCGAGCGACGCGGCTACGTCCAGGCCGGGCCCTACGTGCCCGAGGTGGTGCTCGATCATCCTGACGTGGTGCGCCAGCTGCACTGGGATTTCGTCCACGCCGGCTCGGACGTGGTCGAGGCGTTCACCTACTACGGCCACCGCGAGAAGCTTAAGGTCATCGGCAAGGAGGAGATTCTCGAGCCCCTCAACCGTCAGGCCTTGGCGATTGCCAAGGAGGTCGCTGCGGAAAGCGGCGGCCTGTTCGCCGGCAACATTTCCAACACCAACATCTACGAGCCCGAAGACGCAGAGTTGCACCGCCTAGTCCGGCGTGCGTTCGAGGAGCAGGTGGGCTGGGCCGCCGAGGCCGGCGTCGACTTCATCATCGGTGAGACGCTGAGCTGGCTCGGTGAGGCACTGATCGCGCTCGAGACGATCAAGGCGACCGGAATACCGGCGGTGATCACGATCGCGGTGCACCGCGACCCCACGATGCGCGATGGCGCCACCATCCCCGAGGCCGGCCGGAAGCTGGAGCAGGAGGGGGCGGCGGTGGTCGGCCTGAACTGCATCCGCGGCCCGGCGTCGATGCTGCCCGTTCTCCAGGAGGTCCGCGCCGCGGTCTCCTGCCATGTTGCGGCGCTGCCGGTGCCCTATCGGACCACGCCTGAGCACCCGGGCTTCCATCATTTCTCGGATCCGGGCCATTGCATCCCGGATGAACGCGTGTTCCCGACGGCACTCGATCCCTTCACCTGCAACCGCTACGAGATGGCCGACTTCGCGAAGAAGGCCTACGCCATGGACGTGCGCTATCTCGGCGTATGCTGCGGGGCGGGGCCGCATCACATCCGGGCGATCGCCGAAGCGCTCGGGCGCACGCCGCCCGCCAGCCGCTACTCACCCGACATGTCGCGCCATTCCTTCTTCGGCACCGACGCCAAGATCAAGCCGCGCTACAAGGAGCTGGCCGCGGACCTGTAACGGTTCCCGAGCCCAGCCGTCTCAGAGGTTCGCGCCGCGCAGCAGATCGCAGACGCGGGTGGTGACAGCGCCGGTCGTGGCGCCGCCGCCGAGATCGGGCGTGCGAACGTCGCCCGCCGCAAGGGTGCGCTCGATCGCGTGCATCAGGCGCGCGGCGGCGTCGGCTTCACCGAGATGCTCGAGCATCAAGGCGGCGCTCCAGAAGGCCGCGATCGGGTTGGCGATGCCTTGGCCTGTAATATCGAAAGCGGAGCCGTGGATCGGCTCGAACATCGAAGGAAAGCGCCGCTCGGGGTTGAGGTTCGCGGTCGGGCCGAGGCCGAGCGAGCCTGACAGCGCGGACGCCAGATCCGAAAGGATATCGGCGTGCAGGTTGGTCGCAATTACGACGTCGATGGTTTTCGGCTTCAACACCATGCGCGTGGTCATGGCGTCGACCAGCTCCTTGTCGGTCGAGACGTCCGGGTAGTCCTTTTTGAGTTCGGCAAAGACCTCGTCCCAGAGCACCATGCCGTGGCGCTGTGCGTTGGACTTGGTGACCAGGGTGAGGCGTCTCCTCGGGCGGGAGCGAGCCAGCTCGAACGCAAAGCGCATGATCCGGCGACAGCCCGAGCGGGTGAACACCGCCGCCTCGATGCCGACCTCCTCGGGCAGACCGCGGTGCACCCGCCCGCCGGCGCCGGCGTACTCGCCCTCAGTATTCTCGCGCACGACGATCCAGTCGAGATCCCCCGGCCGGGCGTCCCGCAGCGGACTGCTCACCCCGGGCAGGAGTCGCGCTGGGCGCACGTTGGCGTATTGATCGAAGCCCTGACAGATCGCGAGCCGCAGGCCCCAGAGCGTGATGTCGTCCGGAATGTCCGGAGCGCCGACCGCGCCGAAATAGATTGCATCGAAGGCGCGCAAGCGCTCGAGCCCGTCCTCGGGCATCATGCGGCCGTGCCGACGGTAGTAGTCCGAGCCCCAGGCGAAAGTCTCGATATCGAGCCCGAGGTGCGGCGCCTGCGCCTGCAATGCCCCCAGCACCTCAAGCCCCGCCGCGATCACCTCCCGGCCGATGCCATCGCCCGGGATCACCGCGATCCGATGCCTGGCCAAGCGTGCCTCCTCGCTCATCGTCGCTTCGCTGCACAGTGCGAACCGGACGAGCGGCCGTCAACTGTCCCCGGGTATCGTGATGGTATCATCACTTGACAAGGACCCGCCGGTGACCTGTATGGCCGCGACCGACAGCCGCGAGGCTTGCCGGCGAGGAACACGAGCTCAGGTCAGCTCCTTTCGCGTTTGGAACCCGCCATGTCCGCTCCGCCGCAAGCCAAGGGCGAGCCGATCACCGACCGCCGCCAGCTGATCGAATACCTTGAGGCCGGCTGCAAGCCGAAGATCGACTGGCGGATCGGCACTGAGCACGAGAAGTTCGGCTACACCCACGACGATCTGCGCCCCCTGCCCTACGAGGGCGAGCGCGGCGTGCGGGCGCTGCTCGAGGGGCTCGCCGACCGCTTCGGCTGGCAACCGCTGCTCGAGGGCGGCCGGCCGATCGCGCTGCAGCGGGGCAGCGCCAACATTACGCTAGAGCCGGGCGGTCAGTTCGAGCTCTCGGGCGCGCCGGTCAAGTCGCTGCACGAGACCTGCTGTGAGGTCCACGAGCACCTCGACCAGGTACGCACGGTCGCCGAGCCGCTCGGCATCGGCATGCTCGGGCTCGGCTTTCAGCCCAAGTGGCGGCGCGAGGACATCCCCTGGATGCCCAAGGGGCGCTATCGGATCATGCGGGAGTACATGCCCAAGAAGGGCCGGCTCGGCCTCGACATGATGCTGCGCACTTGCACCATTCAGGTCAATCTGGATTTCGCCTCCGAAGCCGACATGGTCCAGAAGTTCCGAGTTGGCCTCGCGCTGCAGCCGGTGGCGACGGCGCTGTTCGCGAATTCGCCGTTCACCGACGGCCGGCCCAACGGCTTCCTGAGCTACCGCAGCCACATCTGGACCGATACCGATCCGGACCGCTCGGGCATCCTGCCGTCCGTGTTCGAGGCCGGGATGGGCTTCGAGCGCTATGTCGAGTATGCCCTCGATGTTCCGATGTACTTCGTCTACCGCGATGGCGGGTACATCGACGCGGCCGGGCAGAGCTTTCGCGATTTCCTGGCCGGCAGACTGCCCGCGTTGCCGGGCGAGATCCCTACGATCACCGACTGGAACGATCATCTGACCACGCTGTTTCCCGAGGTCCGCCTCAAGCGCTTTCTCGAGATGCGCGGCGCCGACGGCGGCCCGTGGCGTTCGCTCTGCGCGCTGCCGGCGCTCTGGGTCGGCGTGCTCTACCACCAGTCGACGCTCGATGCAGCCTGGGACTGGGTCAGGGACTGGACCCTCGAGGAGCACGCCCACTTGCGCGCGGAAGTGCCGCGCTCGGGCCTCAAGACGCCGTTCCGCGGCGGCACGGTCCAGGATCTGGCCCGGGAGATGCTGGCGCTGGCCGAGATCGGCCTGCAGCGGCGCGCCGAGGAGGACTGGAGCGGCCAGGATGAGCGCCAGTTTCTGACCGCGCTCGCCGGGATCGCCGACACCGGCCAGACGCGGGCGGAGGGGTTGCTCGCCCTCTATCACGGTCGCTGGCGCGGCAGCGTCGATCCGATGTTCACCGAATTCGCCTACTGAGGCGGAGGCGCGCCGACCCGGACCCGATGGCGCGCTAGCCGATCATGACGTAAGGCAATGGGAACTGATCCGGGCTGCGCAGGACGTAGGCCTCGAGGATGGCGACGTATTCTCCCAGGATGGCGTCTATGGCGAGGTCCCGGGGCAGTTCGGAGGGCAGCCGGAGTGCCGGCTCGATCCTGGTGACGAAAGAACCGTCCGCCTCGCGCAGCGTGAAGGTCGGCAGGAGCCGCGCGCCGGTCTGCCAGGACAGGACGGGCGCTCCGGTGGCGATTTGAATCTGCCCCCCGAGGAAGCGGACCGCCCTGCTCTGCCGGCCGGTCGCGGCGAGCGTGATCGAGACCGGCCGGTTGGCTTCGAGCCGCGCGACGAGCTCGCGCAGTGCCCCGATCGTGTTCTCGTCCGTCATGACCAGGCGCTCCGCGAGGTAGCGGCCTTCGATGCGCGTCTGGATCGGATTGAGCAGTCGCCGGGCGAGGCGCGTGGTCGAGAAGCCGTGGCTGTCACGGCTGAGATGGCTCACCCTATGACCCGCCTCGGCGAGAGCGAGCTTGGTGATCAGATCGCTGAAGACGAACGGCGCGACCCAGAGGATGGCGCCCTTGCCGGCGTCGAGGGCCGCCGCGATCTCCTCGCCACCCTCGAGGCGGACGCACGGCCACCAGCCGCGCCGCCAGTAGCAGCGCAGCAGCAGCAGCCAGGCATGGTACTTGTTAGTCAGCTGGCGCCGCCAGCACTCCGGCGCGCTCAGGCCGAGCGCGCGGTCGCCGACAACGGCCTCGAGCCGGCCGATCTCATCCGACGCGCGCGCGTCGCGGAGCCCGATTTGCAGGCCCGCGAGCCGGTCAGCGAGTGTGGGCCAGGCGCTCTCGGGGGTTGCCCAGGCGAGCAGCGCCAGGAGCGGCAGCAGCCCCACCAGCCCGAGGTCGGTGCGATCGAGCAGCGGAATCGATTTACGCCCGGCTCGGGCTCTGACGGACGTGGCGATGACCCGGCTCCCGCATGATGCCGCGGCGGAATGGGCCGATGATGGCGTCGCCCGGACTAACTCTGGCTTAATGCTGCGATTTCCGAAGCCGCGAAGGCGACTGGGGCGCGGCGGCTTCGAAAGGAAGGGCTCGGCGGCGCTCGCCTGCGGGTGTAAGACTGGCGCGAAGATCCTGGAGGGACGTTGATGCCGCGCTTCGCAGCCAACATCAGCACGATGTTCACCGATCGGCCGTTCGCCGAGCGCATCGACGCCGCTGCGGACTTCGGCTTCAAGGCGCTCGAGTGCCAGTTCCCGTACGAGGTCGCGGCGAGCGAGCTCGAGGCGCGGTTGGACCGGTTCGGTCTCGACCTGGTGCTCTTCAACACGCCGCCCGGCGACTTCGCTGCGGGCGAGCGTGGTCTCGCCGGGCTGCCGGGACGCGAGGCGGACTTCAGGGCGGGTTTGGACCGGGCGCTCGACTATGCCTCGCGGCTCGGTTGCCCACAGATCCACGTCATGGCGGGCGTGCAGCCGCGCGGCATCCCGAGAGAACACTGCCTGGAGGTCTACAAGGCAAATCTCCGGATCGCGGCCGATCTCTGCGCCAGCGCCGGCAGGCTCGCGCTGATTGAGCCGATCAACACCCGCGACATCCCCGGCTACCTGCTGAACACGCCGGCCGATGCGGCGGACGTCATCGCGGAGGTGGGCGCGGCGAACCTCAAGCTGCAGTTCGATTTCTACCACGCCCAGATCATGACCGGCGATCTCGCCCGGAGCTTCGAGCGTCATCTGCCGCTCACAGCACATGTTCAGATCGCCGGCGTACCGGAACGCCATGAGCCCGATATGGGCGAGGTGAACTACTCCTTCCTGTTCGATCTGCTTGACCGCCTGGGCTATCAGGGTTGGGTCGGCTGCGAATACTTCCCGGCCGGCCGCACCGAGGACGGGCTGGGCTGGGCGATCCGCTACGGCATCGGGCCCAAAGGGGTTCTGATGGCGACCGGTGGAGAGCGGGTATGATGTCCGGCCTGATCGGCGCTGGCATCGCGGGTGTGCGGATGTTTGACTTATGCGAAAACCTGCGGTGCTGGCCTGACCGCGGGGCCTGCGCGGACCTGGCGGGAGTCCGGATGGTCCGATGATGACCGGGATCGCCGTGCCCGGGCGCCAGGCCGCGGCGACCGGCCAGCGACTGTGGGCATTCCTTCGGCGGGAGCCGCTGGTTCACTTCCTCATCCTCGGGGCACTTCTGTTCGGAGCCAACGCGCTTCGCCAGTCCGCGGAGCGCGAGACGATCCTGATCGATCGGCCGACACTGGAGACGATGGCGGCGCAGCAGGCCCAGTTCCTCGGCCGCTCGCTCTCCGGAGAGGAGCGCGCGCGCGTCGTACAGGGCATGATCGACGATGCCGTACTGCTGCGCGAGGCCTACAAGAGGGGTCTCCAGCAGGACCCCCTGGTCGAGCAGCACCTCGTCCAGAAGATGCGCTTCATGCTGAGCGAGGATCTGCCCGAGCCGAGCGAGGCAGAGCTTAGAGCCTATCTGGCCGCCAATCGCGAGCGCTTTCAAAGCCCGCCCACGGTCACCATCGATCAGGTCTACTTCGCCAACCCGAAGGACGTGCCCGATCACCTGCTCGAGCGACTGCGCGCGGGTGCAGATTTCCACGGCCTTGGCGATCGGCTCTACATGCTCGACAACACGCTCACGGGCTATACCGCGGACGACCTGGCCGGTCTATTCGGTGCCGACAACGCTCAACGGATCTTCGAGCTGCCGCCAGGCGAATGGCAGGGCCCGCTGCGCTCGCTCGAGGGGGTGCATTTCGTTCATGTCGTTGCGAAGCAGCCCGCGCGTCTTCCCGCTTTCGAGGAGGTCGCCAACTCGGTGCGCGAGGACTGGCGCCTCGTCAAGCAGAACGAGGTCGTCGCCGCGCGGGTCGAAGAGCTGCGCCAGAAGTATCGGATCGTCGTCGAACCGAACGCGGTGGCGCCGTGACGGCCGCGCGAGCCTGGTGGTGGGCGCTCGTGGGTCTGCTCGGCCTCTGGCTCGCGCCGGCGGCGGCGCATGACATCGGCGTCGCCCGCGCCACCCTCACCGAGGAAGCGCAAGGCCGCTACGTCCTGGAAGTCGATCTCACTTCCGGTCCCGCTGACGCCTTCGCGCCCCCCGGTCTGCCGGAGCGCTGCACCCTCGAGCCGGCGCCGGGTCTCGCGGAGGGGGGCGCGGTGGCTATCCGCTACGCCTTCCGCTGCCCGGATCGGCCGCTCAGCGCCGGCGACGTCCTGCAGCTGCCCTGGCAGCGGCAAGGCGTGATGATGGCGGTGCGCTGGCTCGACGGCTCGACGGCGCGTCAGTTCTTCGGCCGCAGCGCGAGCGGCATCGAGGTGCCGCTCGACGCCCTTCGCGCCGGCTCCGGCTCGCTCGCCGACGCCGCCTCGCGCTACCTCGATCTTGGCATCGAGCACATCCTGCTCGGGGTCGATCACCTGCTGTTCGTGCTCGGCCTCCTCCTGATCGTCCGCGGGCCCTGGATGCTGATCAAGACGATCACCGCGTTCACCCTCGCGCACAGCCTCACGCTCGCCCTCGCCACGCTCGGGCTGGTCGACGTGCCCGCCCGCCCGGTCGATGCTGCCATCGCGCTAAGTATCGTGTTCCTCGCGGCCGAGATCCTCCACGCCCGCCAGGGCCGCGCGGGCCTGACCTACCACTGGCCATGGCTGATCGCCTTCGCCTTCGGCCTGCTGCACGGTCTCGGCTTCGCCAACGCCCTCACGTCGGTCGGCCTGCCGCAGGCCGAAATCCCGCTCGCGCTTCTGTTCTTCAACCTTGGCGTCGAGATCGGCCAGCTCCTGTTCGTCGGGCTGTTCCTGAGCTTCGGCTGGGCGTTTCGCCGCCTCGAGATTGCCTGGCCGGCAAGCCTCGAGCCGCTGCCCGCCTACGCGATTGGCACCGTCGCCAGCTTCTGGTTCATAGAGCGGATCAGTGCCATCGCTTTGGCATCCTAGAGTTGCGCTGATCGAAGGTGACTACGATGCGCCACTGCTCCACCAGAGACCCTGTTGTCCGACGCCGGTGCGAGCGGTCGGGCGCGGCATTGCTCGGCGCGGCAACGATGCTGCTCGCCACGCCGGCGTTGGCGCACACCGGCCAAGGGGTCGCGGGCGGCTTCGCGACCGGCTTCCTGCACCCGCTGACCGGCCCGGACCACATCGTCGCCATGGTGGCCGTCGGGATGTGGGGCGCCTTCCTCGGCGCGCCCGCGATCTGGCTGCTGCCGATCGTGTTTCCACTGGTCATGTCCTTCGGCGGCGTGCTCGGCGTCCTCGGCGTGCCGATCCCAGGGGTCGAGATCGGCATCGCGCTGTCCGCGATCGGGCTCGGTGCGATGGTCGCCTTCGCCGCCCGGCCGCCGCTCTGGGTGGCGGCCGTCCTGGTCGGCAGCTTCGCGATCTTTCACGGCTACGCGCACGGCGCCGAGCTGCCGGGAGCGACCAATCCGCTCGCCTACGGCATCGGCTTCGTGGTTGCGACCGGGCTGCTCCACCTCTGCG
Organism: uncultured Alphaproteobacteria bacterium; assembly: GCA_963815435.1. Classification (GTDB taxonomy): domain Bacteria; phylum Pseudomonadota; class Alphaproteobacteria; order Geminicoccales; family Geminicoccaceae; genus DATAOG01. Next base: position 58,174 of record CAWFGZ010000001.1, on the reverse strand, counting down.
GCATCACCTTCGGCCTCCTGGTCCGCTGGCCGCTCGGCGAGCGGGTGGTGCGCGCGACCGGCGGTCTGATCGCCTGCGCCGGCTTCTACTTCCTGCTCGGCACGTGATGGACGAATGGCGCCTGCCGGCGGCACGGGCGTCGGCCGCGACCGCCCTCCTGCTCGCGCTCGCCTGGCCGGGGCAGGGTCTGGCGCACAGCCTGAGCGCCAGCTTCGGCGACTTCTATGGTGGCCTGCTGCATCCGACGACCGCGCTCGATCTGGCGCCGCCGCTCGTGGCACTCGGCCTGCTCGCCGGCCAGAACGGCAAGCCCGCAGCGCGCCGCATGTTGCTGGTTCTGCCGGCCGCCTTTGTTCTCGGCACGGGCCTTGGCGGCGCGCTGCCGCCGCCCGCCCATCTGGCGACGGTCAACGCCGGCTCCTTCGTCGTCCTGGGTCTCCTCCTGGCCCTCGACGCGGTCTTGTCGTCTGCGCTCCTGCTCGGGCTCGGGGCAGCGCTCGGCCTCTGCAACGGCCTCGCCAACGGCTCGGGCATGGCGGGCGGCTCGGACCCCGTCCTGTTCCTGCTCGGCAGCGCGCTCGCCGGGTTTGCCGCGATCCTATTGCCGAGCGCGGTGGTGGCCTCGCTCACCGCCGGCTGGCAGCGGATCGGCGTGCGCGTCCTGGGCAGCTGGCTCGCGGCGGTCGGCGCCATGATCCTCGCCTTGCCGCAGAGCGCGCTGTCGGGCTGAACCGCGCTCCGCCGCAGGCGGGCGGCTTTGGCTTGGCCTCTCGCCCGGCTGCGACTATAAGGACGCATCTTTTCCGGGATGTGGGCGAGGCGAGCGATGCAGCGGGCCGGGATCGCGATCCGAGAGGCGCTGACGTTTGACGACGTTCTCCTCGAGCCCGCGCTGTCCGAAGTCCTGCCCGCGGAAGTCGACGTCACGACCCGCCTCACCCGCCAGATCGAGCTGGGTATCCCGCTGATCTCGGCGGCCATGGACACGGTCACCGAAAGCGGCCTCGCAATCGCCATGGCCCAGCATGGCGGCCTCGGCGTGATTCACCGCAACCTCACCCCCACCGCGCAGGCCGACGAGGTGCGCAAGGTCAAGAAGTTCGAGGCCGGCATGGTGGTCAATCCGATCACGCTCGGCCCCGAAGCGGCGCTCGCGCAGGCGCTCGACCTGATGGCCGCACACCAGATCTCCGGCATCCCCGTGGTCGAAGGCGAGGCGCGCCGGCTGGTGGGCATCCTGACCAACCGCGACGTCCGCTTCGCAACCGATCCCGACGTACCCGTGCGCGAGCTGATGACTGCGCAGAATCTGGTCACAGTGCCTGAAGGCGTCGGTCGCGAGGAGGCCAAGCAGCTGCTTCATCGCCATCGGATCGAGAAGCTGCTCGTGGTCGACGACGACTTCCGCCTGATCGGTCTGATGACGGTCAAGGACATCGAGAAGGCGCAGACCTTCCCCATGGCCTGCAAGGACGCTGAGGGGCGGCTCAGGGTCGGCGCCGCAACCGGGGTCGGTCCGGCCGGACTGGAGCGCGCCGCAGCCCTGATCGAGGCGCGCGTGGACGTCCTCGTGGTCGACACCGCACACGGCCACTCGATGCGCGTCCTCGATGCGGTCGATCGGATCCGGCGCCTCAGCAACGACACCCAGGTGATCGCCGGCAATGTCGCCACGCTGGCCGGCGCGAAGGCCCTCATCGACGCGGGCGCCGATGCGGTCAAGATCGGCATCGGCCCGGGCTCGATCTGCACGACGCGGGTCGTCGCGGGGGTCGGCGTGCCGCAGCTGGCGGCGCTGATCGACCTCACTGAGCACTGCCATCACCGCGACGTGCCGGTGATTGCCGACGGCGGCATCCGCGCCTCGGGCGATCTCGCCAAGGCGATCGCGGCCGGTGCCGACTGCGCCATGATCGGCTCGCTGTTCGCCGGCTGCGACGAAAGCCCGGGCGAGGTCTATCTCTACCAGGGCCGCTCCTATAAGGCCTATCGCGGCATGGGCTCGCTGGGCGCCATGGCGCGCGGCTCGGCCGATCGCTACTTTCAGGAGGAGATCCGGGATTCGCTGAAGCTGGTGCCCGAAGGAATTGAGGGCCAGGTGCCCTACCGCGGCCCGCTCGCCAACATCATCCAGCAGCTGGTCGGTGGCCTGCGCGCGGCCATGGGTTACACCGGCAACGCCACGATCGCGGCGATGCAGCAGGGCTGCACCTTCCTGCGGGTGACCCAGGCGGGCGTCCGCGAGGGCCACGTGCACGACGTCGCGATCACCCGCGAAGCGCCCAACTACCGCCGTGAGGTCTGAGCCAAGGTCCTGAGGTCTGCCGACCGGCGTGCTCTTATGGGTCCATGCCGAGCGAGCGCGCTCCCTACGATGCCTTGTCGGGCAGCAGCTTATCGGCAGGCAGCGGTTCGTCCATCATGAGCGGATCGGACAAGAGCGGATCCGACAGGAGCGCATCATCATCAGCGTTCGGCTCGGTCACAACCGGCAGCTTTGGCCGGTAGGTCTGCTCGGGCGCGGACACGAAATGCGGTCGAACATAGACGCCGTCCCGGATGTATCCCGGCACGTAGACCGTGGCCGAGGCCATTCCGGCGGCGCCGACCACACCAAGGGCAAGCATCAGAACGACCAGCCGCAGCATTGCCGTCTCCTTCCGTTAATCGGCAGGAAACTGATATTAGAATGCGGTTAAGCGAATAAAGTTAATATTTGGTACTCGCGTACGCTCCAGCGCATTTTATCGAAATTCACCAGTCTTGACCCGTTCGGGCGCCGGACCACTGTCACCGTGCTGACCGCGCCGAGCGCAGGATTTGCAGAGGGCGGGGTGACCGGGCCGGAAGCCGGTCTATTTGCTGGCCAGGCTCTTGAGGTAGGCGACGATGTCCTCGATCTCCTGGCGCGACAGGTTGAAGTTCGGCATCGGCGGGTGTGGCGCGGCGAGCCAGCCGCGGAGTTCGTCCTCGGTGCGCTGGCCGTGGGCGAGCAGCGCGGGCAGCGCCGGGCCGGCATCGGCGCCGTGGCCCTGGAGATCGACGACATGGCAGCTGGTGCACCAGGTCTCGGCCAGCGCCCGGCCCCGTTCCGGATCGCCTTGGGCCTGTGCCGTCTGTGTCAGAGCAATCGCGCCGATCGCGAGCCAACCAAGCCGCCCGATCACAACCCCGCTCCATCGCTGGTTAAACAAGCTTAGCATGGCAGATCGCTCGACGCTCCGCCAGCCGGCTCCTCTAGGGTGGACAAAGTGACACTGCCGGATGCGGGGCAGATCACGTGGAGCCTGGCGACGCCGTTGAGCCAGGCCGCTGGCTGGCCTGTACGCGCCGGCCGGTTGCACCTACCTTTGGAGAGCTGAGCACCGCCCCCGAAATCACCGAGGCGGTCTGAGGCGGGGAACGTGGGATGAGGGTACCAACACAGTTGCGGCGAGCGCTAAGATGCGCCGCAGCCTGCGGGCTGCTGCTGGCTCTGGGGGCCACGCTCGGCGGCTGCGAGAGTGCGCCCGTGACCGGGCGCAATCAGCTGATCCTCGTGCCCGAGTTGCAGGATGCCCAGCTCGGCCTGCAAGCGTATCAGCAGATCAAGAAAGAGGAAAAGGTCTCGACTGACCCGGAGCTCAACCGTCGGGTCCAGGAGGTCGGCCGGCGCATCGCCGCGGTGAGCGGCCATCCCGAATGGGACTGGCAGTTCACGGTGTTCCAGAACGACGAGCCCGAACGCATTCGCGCTGCCGGGTGGCAAGGTCGGCGTGTACACGGGCCTGTTCAAGGTTGCCAAGGACGACGCCCAGCTGGCCACCGTGCTCGGCCACGAAGTCGGCCACGCGATCGCCCGCCACGGCGCCGAGCGGATGTCGCAGGGCATGCTCGAGCAGGCCGGGCTCGCCGTCCTCGGCGTTGCAACGGGCCCGGCCTACGCTCAGCTCGCGGCGCAGGCGGCGACGCTCGCGATCGTCCTGCCCTATTCGCGTACCCAGGAGAGCGAGGCCGACCACATCGGCCTGATCCTGATGGCCAAGGCGGGCTACGATCCGCACGAAGCGATCCAGCTCTGGGAGAACTTCCAGAATCTCGGCGGCTCGCGCCCGCCCGAGTTCCTCTCGACCCACCCCTCGGAGGGCACGCGCATCCAGCGCCTCCAGGAGCTGATGCCCGAGGCCGAGCAGGTCTACGAGCAGAACCGGGGCCGTTACGTCTCGCGTGCGATGGTCGGGTTCGGAGCGGCATGATCCAAACGTTGCTCTCGGCTGCGCTCGGACGAGGCTCCGCGACCTATCCACCAAGTCCGGTCTGCCGCCGGCCCGATTTCTTGCGACCGAAACTGGATAGCTCTTGATGGCTCTCTCGACCCGTCTCACCGAACGTTTCGACCTCAAACATCCGGTCATCTCGGCGCCCATGGCCCTTGCCTCCGGCGGCGCGCTGGCCGGCGCCGTGAGCGCCGCGGGCGGGCTTGGCCTGATCGGCGGCGCCTATGGCGACGCCGGCTGGCTCGACGAGCAGTTCAGCGCCGCCGGCAACCAGGCGGTCGGCTGCGGCTTCATCACCTGGTCGCTGAGAAAGGCGCCGCACCTGCTCGAAGCGGTGCTCGAGCGCAAGCCCCGGGCGGTTTTCCTCTCGTTCGACGATCCGGAGCCGTTCGCCTCGCGCATTCGCGCCGAGGGTATTCCCCTGATCTGCCAAGTGCAGACGATCAAGGATGCCGCGCGCGCCCTTGACGTCGGCGCCGATGTGGTAGTCGCGCAGGGCGCCGAGGCCGGCGGGCACGGCGAGAGGCGGAGCACGTTGACGCTCGTGCCCGAGGTTGCCGACCTGATTGCGGCCAGATCGCCCGCGACGCTGCTTTGCGGCGCGGGCGGCATCGCCGATGGCCGGGGACTTGCCGCGGTGCTGATGCTGGGTGCGGACGGCGCGGTGATCGGCTCGCGCTTCTGGGCCTCATCCGAGGCCCTGGTACACCCCAACATGCATCAGAGCGCCATTGCCGCCGATGGTGATGCCACGGTTCGCTCGAGCGTCATGGACATCGTTCGCGAACTCGACTGGCCCGAGCGGTTCACGGTGCGGGTGCTGAGGAACCCGTTCATCGACCGGTGGCATGGCCATGAGGGGGAGCTCCGCGCGGGAGTCGCTGTGGAGGGCGAGCACTGGCGGAGGGCCTGGGCCAAGGGTGACGTCAGCATTGCCAACACAGTTGTCGGCGAGGCCGTTGGTCTGATCCATGCAATCGAGCCGGCGGGGGAGATCCTGACCCGGATCGTCCAGGAGGCCGAAGCCGCGATCCGAAACCGCGCCGGCCTGCTTTGATCTCGATCCGGGGTGCGGATCAGGAGTCAGACTTCGCGCCCAAGCAGCGTCTCGTCGAAGGGGAAGCGGGAGAGAAGCTCGACACCGGTCTCGGTGACCAGGACCTGCTCCTCGAGCTTGACGCCTTCGGTGCCATTCTCGGCGCCGATGTAGCTCTCGACGCAGAGCGTCATGCCCGGCTCGATCAGGCCGTCGTAGCCGTGTGCGTTGAAATCGCAGGCGTGCATGATGTAGGGGTATTCGCCCGTCATGCCGACGCCGTGGGCGAGGACGAAATAGCGGTTCCCGACATAGGGCTCCGGGATCGGCCAGGCCTGCTCGGAGAGCTCGCGGCAGGTCATGCCCGGGCGGATCAGCGCGAGGTTGGTCTGCACCTGCTCGTAGGCGAGGCGATAGAGCTTTCGCTGCTCGCCCGTGGGTCGGCCGCGGCCGCAGAAAAAGGTGCGCGAGAAGTCGGCGTAGTAGCCGAAGCGGCCGACCACGTCGGTATCGAGGGCGACCAGATCGCCGTTTCGGAGATGGCGGGGGCCGGTCTCCTGGAACCAGGGATTGGTGCGCGGGCCGGAGCTGAGCAGGCGGGTCTCGATGTAGTCGCCGTCCTGCTCGATCACGCTCCGGTGCAGAAGCGCCCAGAGCTGGTTCTCGCTCATCCCGGCCCGCAGCGCGTCCTGCATCTCGGCCACGCCGCGCTCGGCCGCCGCGAGCGAAGCCCGAATGCACGCGAGTTCCTCGGGCAGTTTGATCGCGCGGGCGCGCTCGATCGGCTCCTGGGCATCCGACAGCTCGAAACCTTGTGCGGCGAGCGCCGCGGCGGCGGCGTGGTTGATCCGCTCGATCGCGAGGCGCCGGTTGCCGCCGCCGTGCCGGCGGGCCAGATCGCCGATCTCGGCCGCCCAGAGCCTCGCCTTCGCCTCGACCCGCGGACCCGCAGCGACGAACGACACGGTCGTCGCCGGCCGGATCTCGTCGATCGTCTCGAGCCCCAGGGCGAGATGATGGCAGCCCGGGAACTCGAACAGCACGACCTGGCCCTCAGTCGCGATGAACAGATAGCGCGCCGGATTGCGGGAATGGAACACCTGCATGTTGCGCGCGCCCGTGGCGTAGCGGACATTGACCGGGTCGACCAGCACGCAGCCGGCGAGATCCCGCCGCTTCAGTTGTTCGCGCAGGCGCGCGAGCCGGCCCAGGCGCAGGCGGCGTCGATCCATAGCTTCCGCGGCAGACATCTCAGAGGTCGGCGTCGCGATCACGTTTCCTCCGCGAGAGTCGCTTTCAGGAAGTAGATCAGCTCGAGCGCTTCGCGCGGCGTGAGCTCGTCGGGACTGATCTCGCGCAGCGCGGTTTCGAGCGGGGATGGCTCCGGTGGTGTCGAGGTCGGCCAGGATGCCTTCGGCCGTGCCGCGGCGGCGAACAGAGGCAGGTCCTCGGCGAGACGGGCGGGCCCGGCTTTCGCCTCGCCCTGCTCGAGGTGATGCAGGACCTGCTCGGCGCGTGCCAGCACCGGCGCGGGCAGGCCGGCGAGCTTGGCGACGTGGATGCCGTAGGAGCGGTCGGCCGCGCCGTCGGCGACCTCGTGCAGGAACACCACCTCGCCCCGCCACTCCTTGACCCGCATGGTCCGGCAGACCAGACGCTCGAGCTTGGCGGCGAGCGCGGTCAGCTCGTGATAGTGGGTCGCGAACAGGCCGCGGCAGCGGTTGACCTCGTGCAGATGCTCAACCACCGCCCAGGCGATCGAAAGGCCATCGAAGGTCGCCGTGCCGCGGCCGATCTCATCGAGGATCACCAGGCTCCTCTCGGTCGCCTGATTGAGGATCGCTGCGGTCTCGACCATCTCGACCATGAAGGTCGAGCGGCCACGCGCCAGATCGTCGGCGGCGCCGACCCGCGAGAACAGGCGGTCGACGACGCCGATCCGGGCGCGCTCGGCGGGCACGAAGCTGCCGGCCTGGGCGAGCACCGCGATCAGCGCGTTCTGGCGTAGAAACGTGCTCTTGCCCGCCATGTTGGGGCCGGTCAGCAGCCAGAGGCGCTCCCCGCCCGAGAGTTCGGCATCGTTGGCAATGAAGGGTTTCGCCTCTCGCGCCAGGGCCTGCTCGACCACCGGATGACGCCCGGTCCGGATCGAGAACGCGTCGCCGTCCTCGACCTCGGGGCGGCAGTAACGCTGCTCGACCGCTACCTCGGCAAGGCCCGCGGCGACGTCGAGGCGAGCGATCGTCTGCGCGCTCCCGGCGACCCGGTCGGCGTCCGCGAGGATTGCGTGGCAGAGCTCGTCGAACAGCTCGAGCTCGAGCGTGAGCGCCCGCTCGGCGGCGCTGGCGATCTGGCTCTCGAGGCCGGCGAGCTCTTCGGTGCTGTAGCGGGTAGCACCAGCCATGCTCTGGCGCTGGACGAAGGTCGCCGGCACCTTGGCCCGATGCGTCGCGGTCACCTCGATGTAGTAGCCGAGCAGATTGTTGTGCCGGATCTTGAGCGAGCCGATGCCGGTCTCGCGCTGGGTGCGCGCCTCCAGCTCGGCGATGTGCCGCCGGCCCTGATCGCGCAGGCCGCGCAGCCGGTCGAGCTCGGCCTGCCAGCCGGCAGCGATGAAGCCGCCGTCGCGGGTGAGGAACGGCGGATCGTCGATCAACGCCGCTCCGAGCGTGGCCAGGAGCTGGCCATGATCGGCGATCGCCTGAGCGCTGCGATCGAGCGGCGAGCCGCTGTTCGCGAGGCGCTGCCTTATCGCGCCGGCAGCGGACAACCCTGTGCGGATCGCCACCAGATCGCGCGGGCCGCCGCGACCGAGCGACAGGCGCGAGAGCGCGCGCTCGAGATCGGGACAGCCCTTGAGCAGGACGCGCAGATCGGCGCGCAGGCTGCCATCCTCGACCAGCGCCTGGACCGCATCCAGGCGGCGGCGGATCGGCTCTGCGCGCGCCAGCGGTGCGGCGAGCCGGGTGGCCAGCAATCGGCCGCCTGCGCCGGTCACGGTGCGGTCGACCGCCGCCAGCAGGCTGCCCTGGCGCTCGCCCGAGAGGCTGGCGAGCAGCTCCAGATTGCGCCTGGTCGCGGCATCGATCAGGAGATGCGTGCCGGGCGCCACGCGCCGGGGCGGCGCGAGGTGCGGCAGGCGGCCTTTCTGAGTCAGCTCGACATAGCCGATGAGGGCGCCGCTCGCGCCGAGCTCGGCGCGCGAAAAGGCGCCGAAGCCGTCCAGCGAGGCGACGCCGAAGCTCGCCTTGAGGCGGCGCTCGCCGGCCAGCGAATTGAACTCGCGGTCCGGCAGGGGCGTCAGGCGGTCCTGAAAGTCGCGCCACAGCGCGCGCAGCGGCTCGGCCTCGAGCAGCCCCTCCGGCAGGAGCAGCTCACCCGGTTCGATCCGCGCGAGCTCCGCGGGCAGCGTGCCGTCGGCAACCGGGCCAGTCAGGAACTCGCCGGTCGAGATGTCGAGCCAGGCCAGCGCCAGGGCCTGCTGGCTGCGCCCGAGCGCGGCCAGAAAGTTGTGTCGCCTCGCCTCGAGCAGGCTGTCCTCGGTCAGTGTGCCCGGCGTAACCACCCGAATGACGTCGCGGCGCACGATCGACTTGGCGCCACGTTTGCGGGCCAGCGCCGGGTCCTCGGTCTGCTCGCAGATCGCGACCTTGAAGCCCTTCTTGATCAGGCGTTCCAGATAGCTCTCGGCGGCATGGACCGGCACGCCGCACATCGGGATGTCCTGATCGCCCTGGCGGCCGCGCTTCGTCAGCGCGATGTCGAGCGCCGGCGCCGCGGCCACGGCATCCTCGAAGAACAGCTCGTAGAAATCGCCAAGCCGAAAGAACAGAAGGCATTCGGGGTGCTCGGCCTTGAGCGCCCGGTACTGGGCGATCATCGGCGTCCCCGCGCCGGTCGGTCCGCCGGCGCCGTCTCGCCGCTCCGTCCTGGCTCTCACCTCATCTCCAGCCGTCGATGGTTCGGCAGCGCTCGGGAGACTAGCAGCGGATGGCGCCGAGCCCTAGGACCGCCGCGCGCGAAAGCCGGGTCCGGAGCAACCCGCGACCACAGCATGCCGGCTTCTTGAGCTCGCGAGCGGGACAAGTTTCTAGGTCAAGCCCTCGCTCGGAAGGTTGATCACCGCACCGCAATGCTTGCAGTGGACCGCATCGGCGTCGTGCCGGCTGAGCCCGCAGTGCGGGCACTCGTAATGCAGCTTCGAGGGGCGGAATACGGTCTGAATCAGGCGGATGAACAGTGACACGCCGAAGATCATGATCAACACCGACAGCAGCCGTCCGCTCGTGCCCTGCAGCGTGATGTCGCCAAATCCGGTCGTGGTCAGCGCTGTGACGGTAAAGTAGAGCGCGTCGGCGTAGTTGCTGATCTCGGGGTTGCGCCCATGCTGCGTCGCGAACACCAGGGCGGTCGCGATCAGCAGAAACACGCAGAGGTGAACGACGCTGAAGATGGCGTCCTCGTTGCGCTTGAAGTACGGGAAATCGCGCCGTAACCGGCTGACCAGCTGGTAGGAGCGAAACAGCCGCAGCGCGCGCACGATGCGCAGGAAGGCGAAGTTCTCACCGGCGAGCGGCGCCAGGAATGAGACGATCACGATGATGTCGACGAGGCCAAGCGGATGGATCAGCTCGTTCAGCGGCGCGCGGCTGGCCCACATGCGGGCGCAGAACTCGACCAGGATCAATACGCCGAAGACGAGGTCCAAGGCCTCGGTCACCGGATGGCCGTAGGAGAACGACGAGACGATGACGAAAATGATGATCACCAGGTCGAACGCGAGTAGGCCATAGCGGAAGCGCACGGCCGAGCGGCTGCGGCCGTAGTAGAGCTCACGCAACCGTGCGCGCAGGCCGGTTGCTCGCCCCTCGCCACTGCGGCGCCTCGCCTGAGGCCGAGCCGCGGTCGCCGCCACGGCTTTGGCCGATGGTTTTCGTGGCCGGCGTGCCACGTCGATGCTCCTTCTCCGAACGCCGGTGGCGCAGCCCGCGGTGCACGCATCGGGGTGCGCCGCTTGGCTAGTGCATGACCGCCCGCCCTGGGTCAGCAGCTGCGGCCGCCTGGGTTATGCCGAATTGCAGCCTGATCAACTACAAGCAAGAATTAAGAGGGCTTGGCATCAGCCACTTGCGCAAGTTCATCACGGATCTCGCGGCGGGCAGGGCCAGCGATTGCCCAGAAAAAAGAACCGGGCCTTGCGGCCCGGTTCGGGAGGCGAAGCGATCGGCCGAAGCGGCTCAGCCGCTTACCTCGGCGTACTTGCCGTCCTTCCACTCGTACATCACGTAAGCATCGCCCTTGACGTCGCCCTTCTCGTCGAAGCCGATCGGGCCAAGCACCGTCTCGAACTGGTTGTCATGCAGCGCCTTCTCGACCTTCGTGAGATCGGTCGATCCGGCCTTCGCGACCGCCTCGGCCCAAGCCTGGATCGCGGCGTAGGTGTAAAGCGTGTAGCCCTCGGGGTCGAAGCCCTGGGCCTTAAACTCTGCCACGACCGGTTGCGCGACCGCGTTCTTGCGCGGATCGGGGCTGAAGGTCATGAGCGTCCCCTGCCCGGTGTCACCGGTGATCGCCCAGTACTCGTCGGTCACCAGAGCGTCGCCCGACATCATCTGGGCTTTCAGGCCCTGCTCGTGCGCCTGACGGGTGATCAGGCCGGCCTCGGTGTGATAGCCGCCGAGATAGATCAGGTCGATGCCGGCCTGCTTCATCTTGGTGATCAGCGCGGTGAAGTCCTTGTCGCCCGCGGTGATCGCCTCGTACATGGTCTCCTTGACGCCGCGCGCGTTCAGCTGCTTCTTGAACTCGTCGGCGAGGCCCTTGCCGTAGGCGGTCTTGTCCTGGAGTATGGCGACCTTGCTGCCGACGTGGTGATCGACCACGTAGTTGCCGGCAAACGTGCCCTGCTGGTCGTCACGACCGCAGGTGCGGAAGACGTTGTCGAAGCCCTGCTCGGTCAGCTTGGGGTTGGTCGAGGCGGGTGAGATCTGCAGGATCCCCTCCTCGTTGTAGACCTGCGAGGCCGGGATCGACGAGCCGGAGCAGAAGTGCCCGGCGACGAACACCACGCCCTGGTTGACGAACTGGTTCGCGACCGCGACCGCCTGCTTGGGATCGCAGGCGTCGTCGCCGACCTCGAGCTTGAGCTGCTGGCCGAGCACGCCGCCCTTGGCGTTGAGGTCCTTGACGGCCATCTCGGCGCCCCGCTTCATCTGGTCGCCGAACACGGCGTACTGGCCCGTGATCGGCCCGGCGGTGGCGATGACAATGTCTGCCCGCGCAGCGCCGGCACTCAGTGTGATGACCGCTGCGGCCGCGAGCAGAGACTTGGTGAAGCCAGGCATGCTGACCTTCTCCCTGGTTGCTTGATCCTCGACGTGGCGCATGGCCACGCACGTTACGCGCGCCAACCCGAGGCTGGCGCGAAGCTGCCACATTTGTTCAGGAAACAGATGAGTTTGGCAAGTGCCTTGCCGTACACGTTGCCACCCCCGAGTGCTCGACCGGGTCGAGCGGGCAAGAAGCTTGATGCCGAGGGCGGTTCGGGCGATCGATGCGGAAGGGCCCACGTCAAGCGCGGTCCCAACTAGGCTTGGCCAGATTTCTCGCGATAGGCCCAAAGCGAGGCCCGCTCGTAGCGCCAGGGGTATTGGTTGACCATCTTGCGCACCGCCGTGATCCGATGGGCGACCAGGCCCAGGGCGGTGATGACGAGGAAAGCGATCACGAAGCCGGAAAGATGCAGAAGCGGGCCGTCGAACAGGGCGTAGACCAGGAAGCGATTGGCAAGGCCGAGGCCGAAGCAGGCGAACACCACCTGGACCGGCGACTTCCAGCCATCGGCCAGCGCCCGGCCGGTCATGATAGCAGCACCGCCGGTGATGATCACCGTCAGGCCGATGAACACGCCGAGGGAGGTTCCGAGCAGCGACTGCATCCGCCCGCCCCTAATGGCCGCCTTCGAGATAGGCGCTGCGGACCTCGGGATTGGCCAAGAGCTCGGCGCCGCCACCCTCGAGAACCACGCGGCCGGTCGCAAGAACGTAGCCGCGATGTGCGATCTTGAGCGCCTGAAAGGCGTTTTGCTCGACCAGGAGGATCGTCAGGCCCTGCTCACGGTTGATCTCGACGATCGCCTGGAAGATCTGCTTGACCAGTATCGGCGCGATGCCGAGCGAGGGCTCGTCGAGCAACAGGAGCCGCGGGCGCGCCATCAGCGCGCGGCCGATGCAGAGCATCTGCTGCTCGCCGCCCGAGAGCGTGCCGCCCCGCTGGTGCTGGCGCTCCTCGAGGCGCGGGAACAGCGTGAACACCCTGGCCACGTCGGCCTCGAAGTACGCCCCTCCGGTCGGCACGGCGCCCATCTGCAAATTCTCGAGCACGCTCATCGAGGGGAAGATCCGCCGGCCCTCGGGCGCCTGGGCGATGCCACGGTTGACGATGTCGTAGGGCTCGAGTCCGTTCAGACGTTCCCCCTCGAACACAACGTCGCCAGCCGACGGCTTGGGCCGGCCGCAGATCGTCATCAGGAGGGTCGACTTGCCGGCGCCGTTGGCGCCGATGATGGTCACGATCTCGCCGCTCTCGACCGAAATGCTGACGCCGTGCAGCGCCTCGATGTTGCCGTAATGAGCGTGAACGCCGTCGAGCTTGAGCATCAGATCGGGCGGGCGGTGGCGCCGCCGTCGAGATCGGCCGCGACCTCGGGCGGCACGGCCTCCTCCTCGGTCTCGCCGAGATAGGCCTTGATGACGTCGGCGTTGGTCCGCACCTCGGCCGGCGAACCGTCGGCGATCTTGCTTCCGTAGTCGAGCACCACGATGTGGTCGGAGATGCCCATAACCACGCCCATGTCGTGCTCGATCAGGAGCACGCCGATGCCGAATTCGTCGCGGATACCGACCAACATCTGGCCGAGGTCGGCGGTCTCGCGCGGGTTCAGCCCGGCCGCCGGCTCGTCCAGGCAGAGTAGCTTGGGCTCGGTGCACATGGCGCGCGCAATCTCGAGCCTGCGCTGCTGGCCATAGGGCAGATTGGCGGCGTTCCAGTCGGCCCGTCCGGTCAGGTCGAGCTTGTCCAGCCAGAAGCGCGCACGCTCGAGCGCCCGCTGCTCGGCGCGGCGATAACTGGGGAAGCCGAGCACGCCGAGCACGGTGTAGCCCGAAGCCCGCATCAGCGGGTTGTGTTGCGCGACGATCAGATTCTCGAGCACGCTCATCTGGCCGAACAGACGAATGTTTTGGAAGGTCCGGGCGACGCCGTGCCGGGCGATCCGAAAGCCCTCCAGCTGCTCGAGCAGGAGCTGCTCGCCGTCGCCATGCAAGGTCAACTGGCCGACGGTCGGCTTGTAGAAGCCGGTCAGGCAGTTGAACACGGTGGTCTTGCCGGCGCCGTTCGGGCCGATGATCGCGGTGATCTCGCGCTGATGCGCGGTGAACGAGAGATCGTCGATCGCCACCAGACCGCCAAAGCGCATGGTCAGGTGGTCGACCTCGAGCAGGGGCGCCCGCGCGTCGGTCATGGTCGGGCCGCGTTGCCGGCGTCGGCCGGCGCGCCAGCATGCAGGCGGATGGTCGGCTCGCGATGGGCGAGCAGGCCGCGCGGCCGCCAGACCATGATCGCCACCATGGCGGCGCCGAACAGCAGCATCCGGTACTGCGCGAACTCGCGGCCGAACTCGGGTAGCAGGACCAGCACCATGGCCGCCAACACGACGCCGACCTGGCTGCCCATGCCACCCAGCACGACGATCGCGAGCACGGTCGCCGACTCGATGAAGGTGAAGCTCTCCGGGCTGATGAAGCCCTGCCGGGTGGCGAAGAAGGAGCCCGCAAAGCCGCCGAACATGGCGCCGAGCGAAAAGGCGGTGAGCTTGGTGTTGGTGGGATTGATGCCGAGCGCGCGACAGGCGATCTCGTCTTCGCGCAGCGCCTCCCAGGCGCGGCCGATCGGCAACTTGCGGATGCGGGTGACGAACAGGTTGGTGATGAGGGCCAGGATAAGGATCAGGAAATAGAGGAAGGTCACCCGCTGCAGGCTGGAGTAGGACACGCCGAAGAACTCGTGGAAGGCGGTCACCCCCTCAGGCGGCGAACGTTCGAACACCATCCCGAACAAGGTCGGGCGCGGAATGTTGGAGAGCCCGTCGGGCCCACGGGTCACCTTCCACCAATTGAGCAGGATAATCCGGATGATCTCGCCGAAACCGAGCGTCACGATCGCCAGGTAGTCGCCGCGCAGGCGCAGCACTGGAAAGCCGAGCAGAATGCCGAACGAGGCGGCGAGCGCGCCGGCCAGCGGCAGGCATTCCCAAAAGCCGAGATCGAACCATTGGGCGAACAGGGCGAAGGAATAGGCGCCAACCGCATAAAAGGCGACGTAGCCGAGGTCCAGGAGCCCCGCCAGGCCGACCACGATGTTCAGGCCCCAGCCGAGCATCACGTAGATAAGCACGGTCGTGCCAATGTCGACGACGTAGCGATTGGCGAACGGCATGAACGGCATGAGGAAGGCAAACAGGACCCCCGCGAAGGCGATCCAGCGGCCATAGGGCGCGACCACCGCGGGAACCTGGCGCAGCGGCGCTGTGGCGGCAGCGATGGTCGACGAAGGCACGGTACGCGCGCCGACCAGGAGCAGGCGACCGAGGAACACCACGGCGGTGCCGATCAACACCCAGTTCAGGCGAAAGTTGAGCCCGAGCCCGCCCTCGGCGGACACGGTTTCCATCCCGACCAGCGGCAGGAACAGGATGAAGGCGACGAGGGCGGCGAGGCCGCATTCCTTGAGCGCTACCGGCCAGTCGATCCGGCTCGGCGCGCCGGCGGTCTCGGTGAGGACGCGGCCGGCCACGGGCCTCACACCTTCTCGATCTCGGGCCGGCCGAGCAGGCCGGAGGGCAGGAAGATCAGCACCAGGACCAGGATCGCAAACGCCGCGACGTCCTTGTACGCGATGCTGAAGTAGCCGGACCAGAAGGCCTCGACCAGGCCGAGCGTCAGGCCGCCCAGCATGGCGCCCGGGATCGAGCCGATGCCGCCCAGCACGGCGGCGGTAAAGGCCTTGACCCCGGCGAGGAAGCCGATGAAGAAGTCGATCACCCCGTAGTAGAGGGTGGCCATCAGGCCGGCGACCGCCGCCAGCGCCGCACCCATGACGAAGGTGAGCGAGATCGTGCGGTCGACGTTGACCCCGCAGAGGCCCGCCATCAGCAGATCCTGCTGGCAGGCGCGCTGGGCACGGCCGAGTGGGGTGCGCGCGATCAGATAGGAGAAGGCGATCATCAGCACGACGGTCAGGAGGATCATGATGATCTGAACATAGCCGATGGTGACGGTGAAGCCACTGGCGTCGCCAAACACGAACCCGCCGGTGATCACCGGTGCCAGCGGCTTGACGTTGGCGCCCTGAGTGAGCTGGACGTAGTTCTGCAGGAAGATCGACATGCCGATCGCCGAGATCAGCGGCGCGAGGCGGAACGAGCCGCGCAGCGGTCGATACGCGATCCGCTCAACTGTCCAACCATAAGCCGCGGTGAACGCCATGGCGATCAGCAGCACGATCATGAGCGCCAGCGGCACCCAGGTGATGCCGAGAATGCCGAGCAGCGTGAACGAGATGACCGAGAGGAAGGCGCCGATCATGTAGATCTCGCCGTGGGCGAAGTTGATCATCCCGATGATGCCGTAGACCATGCTGTAGCCGATTGCGATCAGGCCATACATGGCGCCGAGAGTGACGCCATTGATCAGCTGTTGGATGAAGTACAGCATCGATGTCGGCGCTCGCGTTCGTTACGCTCGATCCCTGAGTCGAACTGACAAGCTGTAGAGCATGGAGGGGCGCCGGGCAACCGCTTTAGCGAAGACCCGGGCGGTCACGCCCGAACGAACACCAATCTGTCGCTCGACCAGTAGTTCCAGGCGAAGGTCACACGGTCGCGCCGAGCTTGGCGAGCCACGCGGGCAGCGCGAGCGCGAGCAGCCAGACGGTCAGGTTGCCGAGCATCAGACCGGCGAGGTCCGGGCGGACGGGATCTTGCCTCTAGCAGTGGGCAGGATCATTGCCCGAGGCGCGGCGCGCGCGAGTGGGCTTTGGGCGACCGCTGGGCCTTGCGGCTGGCAGCCCGGCTCCGGCGGAGCACCCGACTCACCCGCGCGAGTGTGGCACTTGGCGAGCCCCCTTCGGAGCCCGCCAACAGCTGCTCGTCGACCTCCACCTGGTAGCCGTCCGCCAGGCGATTGGTCTGATTGAAGGTGCCGACCACCGCCATGAGCTCGCCGAGCATCGTCTCGTCCATGCCGAGCTTGCGCGCCGCCGCGGTATGCGAGCGAATACAGTAGGTACAACCGTTGGTGGCGCTCACCGCGAGAGCGATCATTTCTTTGGTCAGCGCGTTCAGCCGGCCCGGCGTCATCGCGCGATTCAAGCCGTGCCAGACCTCCTCCAGAAGAGGCGGATGCGAGCCCAGCGTCTTCCAGAAATTGGGCACGAAATCGATGCCCTTGACGGCCATGATCTCGTCATAGACCGCGCGTACCGCGGGTGACGCCTGCTCGTACTCGACCATCGCAACAGTCGGCATCCGATCACTCCTCGCCTGCCTGGCCACGAGCCTGCTCTGTAGCATTACCCTGGCGCAAGGTCGATCTACGGAGCGGACGGCAGGCGCGCGCGTGACGCGCCCTGATGGTCGATGGGCGGCAGAGGCTCACGGCTGAACGCAGCTCCGTGAGCAGACGGATTGACAGAGGAATCGGCGCGGGCGGCGCCTATAACCTTGACCACCAGCGTGCCATCGATGGCTCGGCCCGGCGGTGCTATACGAAGCCGGGCGTATCCGGGGGGACCATGACGCTGCGATTCCTGGCGACATTGGCACTCACCCTCATGGCCGCGACCGCGGCACGGGGCGAGGCCTGGGACGACACTCTCGCCGAGGCCCGCGGCCAGGCCGTCTACTGGAACGCCTGGGGCGGCGACGAGCACATCAACGACTACATTGCCTGGGTTGGCGATCAGGTGCGCGCGCGCTACGGGATCGAGTTGAATCACGTCAAGCTCACCGATACCGCCGAGGCCGTCGCCCGGGTCGTGGCCGAGAAGGCGGCCGGCCGCGAGGATGGAGGCTCTGTCGACCTGATCTGGATCAACGGCGAGAATTTTGCGGCCATGAAGGCCAACAAGCTGCTGTTTGGTCCGTTCGTCCAGGAGCTGCCCAACTTCCGCTACGTCGATACCAAGGGCAAGCCCACCACTCTGGTCGATTTCACGGTCCCGACGGATGGCTTCGAAGCACCCTGGGGCATGGCGCAGTTCGTGTTTTTCTACGACACCGCCACGGTCGCCGAGCCGCCGCGGTCGATTCCGGCGCTGCTCGACTGGGCGAAGCGCCATCCCGGTCGCTTCACCTACCCGGCGCCGCCGAACTTCCTCGGCTCGACCTTCCTGAAGCAGGTGCTGCTCGAGCTGACGCCAGATCAGGCCGTCCTGCAACGCCCGGTGGCCGAGGCCGATTTCGCCACCGCCACCGAGCCGCTCTGGCGCTGGCTCGAGGAGATCCGGCCGTATCTCTGGCGCCAAGGCCAGAGCTTTCCGGCGTCCGGGCCGGCGCTCCATCAGCTGCTCGACGACGGCGAGGTCGACTTCTCGATGGCCTTCAATCCGGCCGAGGCATCGAACGCGATCAGCGCCGGCCAGCTGCCGGACACGGTGCGCAGCTTCATCCTCGAGGGCGGGACGATCGGCAACACGCACTTCGTCGCGATCCCCTTCAATGCCGCCCACAAGGCCGCGGCGATGGTGGTTGCCGACTTCCTGATGTCGCCCGAGGCGCAGGCGCACAAACAGGATCCCCGCGTCTGGGGCGACGGTACGGTGCTCGATCTGGCCGCGCTAGGACCCGCGGACCAAGCGCGCTTTGCCGCCCTGCCCCAAGGCGTCGCCACGCTTTCGCCGGAACAGCTGGTCCCGGTGAGGCCGGAGCCGCACCCCTCCTGGATGGTCAAGATCGAGGCGGAGTGGCTGCGGCGCTTCAGCAGCTAGACGCTCCTTGCTGGCCTGTCTGCCGGCACTCACGCTCCTCGTCTTCCTGGGCCCGGTCGTGGCCGGAATGCTTGGAACCTTCCTGCCGGCCTTCGGCTACCTGCCGGTGCTCGGCGAAGACCAGCTCAGTCTCGAGCCCTGGCGCCAGCTGATCCGAGTGCCCGGGCTCGGTACGGCGATCCGCCTGACCCTCGTAAGCGGTTTTCTGTCCACCCTGCTCGCACTTGGCCTGACCATGTTCGTGTTCGCCGCCGGCCACGGCGCGCGCGCGCTCGGTCTGGTCAGGCGGGGCATGACCTCGCTGCTTGCCGTGCCGCATCTGGCGGTGGCGGTCGGTCTCGCCTTTCTGATCGCCCCTTCGGGTTGGCTCGCGCGGCTGATTTCGCCTTGGCCGAGCGGCTGGCAGACGCCGCCCGATGTGGCCCTCGTGCAGGACCCTCTGGGGTTCGCCCTGACGCTCGGGCTGGTTCTCAAGGAGACGCCGTTCCTGGCCCTGATGACCTTCGCGGCGCTCGGCCAGGTGCCGACCGACGGGCAGCTGCGCATGGCGCGCTCTCTCGGCTACGGCCCGATGCAGGCTTGGCTGAAGGTCGTCCTGCCACAGGTCTATCCGCAGATCCGCCTGCCGGTCTACGCGGTCCTCGCCTATGCGCTCTCGGTCGTCGACATGGCGCTCGTTCTCGGCCCGACCACGCCGCCGCCGCTGGCGCCCCTGGTGCTCCGCTGGTTCAACGATCCCGATCTGACCATGCGCCTGCAGGCTGCGGCCGGAGCGACCCTGCAGTTCGCCCTGGTCGTCCTGGCGATCGGGCTGTGGCGGGTCGCCGAGACGGCGGTCGGCTGGCTCGCCCGGCCATGGTTGCTCGGTGGTAGCCGGGGCAGCTCGGGCAGGGTGGCGCGTGGCGTCGCCTGGGGCAGCCTGGCCGCGCTCTTCGGGCTCTCGCTCGGCAGTCTGTTCGTGATGGCGATCTGGTCGGTGGCCGGCCCGTGGCGTTTCCCCGATGCCTGGCCGCAACGGCTGGCGATCGAGGCCGGGTCGCGCCACCTCGACGCTCTCCTGGCGCCGGCCCGGACGACGCTCGTGGTCGCGCTCGCCGCGGCGTTCTTCGCTCTGCTCCTGGTCGCCGGCTGCCTCGAGAACGAAAGCCGGCGGCAGCGCCGCCCGGGCGCCGGCGCGCTGACCCTGATCTACGTGCCCCTGCTCGCGCCGCAGATCGGCTTTCTGTTCGGCGTCCAGGTCCTGCTGGTGTGGCTCGATCTGGACGGCAGCTGGTTGGCGCTGATCTGGGCTCATCTCCTGTTCGTACTACCCTATGTGTTTCTGGCACTCGCCGATCCCTATCGGAGTCTCGACCCCCGCTATGCCCGCAGCGCGCTCGCGCTTGGCAAATCGCCCTGGACCGTGTGGACGCGGATCAAGCTGATGATGCTGCTTCGCCCGCTCCTGGTCGCGCTGGCGGTCGGCTTCGCAGTCAGCGTGGCGCAATACCTGCCGACCCTGTTCGCGGGCGGTGGCCGGTTCAGCACGCTGACGACCGAGGCGCTCAGCCTGAGCGCCGGCGGCAACCGAAGGCTGATCTGTCTGTTCGGCTTCGCTCTGGCGATCATGCCGTTGCTCGGCTTCACCGCTGGCGCTGGCGGTGCCCGCCTGGCGCTTTCGCGAGCGGTGCGGCATGCGCCTGGCGGCGTGACCATGCGCGGGCTCGAGATTGAAGATGTCCATCTCGCCGTCGGCGAGCGGACGCTTCTTAGCGGCTTCGATCTCACGGTCGGCCCGGGCGAGGTCACCACGGTGATGGGACCGAGCGGCTGTGGCAAATCGAGCCTCCTGAGCTATATCTGCGGCACGCTTGAGCCGGCTTTCCGGGCCTTCGGCCGCGTGTGGCTGGACGGCGTCGCGGTCCACTCGCTGCCCCCTGAGCGGCGCCGCATCGGCATCCTGTTTCAGGACGATCTGCTGTTCCCTCACCTCTCGGTCGGCGAGAATCTGGCCTTTGCGCTGCCGCCCACCGTGCGCGGCGCGCGCGAGCGGCGGGCGCGGGTCGAGGCTGCGCTCGGCGAGGCCGATCTGACCGGGTTCGTCCGCCGCGATCCGGACACGCTCTCCGGCGGCCAGCGCGCCCGGGTCACGTTGATGCGCACCCTGCTCGCCGAGCCAAAGGCGCTGTTGCTGGACGAACCCTTCGGCAAGCTGGATCGCGACCTTCGCCAGCGGGTCCGGCGTTTTGTTTTCGAGCATACTCGCGAGGCGCGCTTGCCGACCCTCCTGGTGACCCACGATCGCACTGACGCCGAGGCGGCGGGCGGCGCGATCATCGATTTCCCGACCTTCGCGGAGCCGGCGAGCGCCCAACTGTTGCACTTGCGCAACAGTAGCGGGCGGCGACGGTAAGGCCGAAGCGACGAAGAGCGACGCTACATTTTGCCGCCGGACCCGACGCGATTTTCCTTAGACATTGCATGGCTGCATCACTAATAGTGAGCAAGCAACGGTCGATGAGCGCCGGAACTATCCCGAATCAAGGACGTTGGGGGAACGCGCATCGTCGCCGAGACGCGGCGTGAGTCTCAAGCCAGACCGATGAACCAGTCCGTGTCCTCGAACGAAGCTATGGATCAGGTCGCGCCGGCGCCACGTGGCATGCCCGTGGTCGGCGGCCCGCAGCGCGATCTGCCCGGCCGTCATCAGGGCTCCGACTGGCTATCGCCGACCGTCGTGGTCGGGTTGCTGCGGGTAGCCGATGCGGCCGTCGTGTTACTCGCTGCGCTGGCCGCCTGGATCACCCGGTTCTACAGCGAGCCCAAGGACTCGCTGATCGAGCCCTACGTGGCCGTTCTGGCCGTCGCGCTCACGGTTCAGATCTTTCACGCGGCCGGCCTGTACAAGTTCGATCGGCTGAGCGGTCTGTTCCATCAGTTCAGTCGGCTCGTGCTCGCCTGGGCAGCGGTGATGCTGAGCCTGCTGGCGCTCGGCTTCATGACCAAAATGACCGAGGAGTTCCAGGCCACCTCGCGCCTCTGGGTCGGCCTGTGGTTCGTTTACGGGCTCTTCGGCCTGTTCGCCGCCCGTCTGGCTCTGAAACATCAGATCCAGCGCTGGCAACGGGGCGGTCGCCTGACGCGGAACCTGGCGATCGTGGGCGCCGGTGAGCACGGCCAGCGGCTGGTCGAACATTTGATGCGCCACGGCGACAGCGCCGAGCGGATCGTCGGCATCTTCGACGACCGGCGCGGCCGGGTGCCCGATTCGATTTTCGGGCTGCCGGTGCTCGGCAGCGTCGACGATCTGCTCCGATTCGCGCGGCGAAATCCGATCGATCAGGTCATCGTTGCGCTGCCGTGGGATGCTGAGAGCCGGCTGCTCGCGTGGATGAAAAAGCTCCGCAGCCTGCCGATCGACGTTCGCCTGTGCCCCGACATGATCGGCTTCCACCTGCCGCATCGCCAGGTCACGCACATTGGTGGCGTGCCGATGCTGAACGTGTTCGAGAAGCCGCTCGCCGGCTGGAACTACATCGTCAAGAGCATGGAAGACCGGATGCTGGCCGCGGCGATCCTGGTGGTCATCCTACCGCTGGTATTGCTCATCTGCGCCCTGATCAAGCTGGACAGCCGCGGGCCGGTGCTCTTCCGGCAGAAGCGCTACGGCTTCAACAACGAGGTGATCGAGGTCTTCAAGTTTCGCACGATGTACGTCGATCGCTGCGCCGAGCAGAAGGTGGTGCAGGCGACCCGGGACGATCCGCGGGTCACGCGGGTCGGCCGGATTCTGCGCCGGACCTCGCTCGACGAGCTGCCGCAGTTCATCAATGTTCTGACGGGCACCATGTCAATCGTCGGTCCGCGGCCGCACGCAGTCGCCCATAATGAGCAGTACGCGCGCCTGATCGACGAGTATCTCGCCCGCCATCGGGTCAAGCCCGGGATTACCGGCTGGGCCCAGGTCAACGGCCTGCGCGGCGAAACCGAGACGCTCGCGAAGATGGAGCAGCGGGTCCGCTACGACCTCTACTACATCGAGCACTGGTCGCTCGCGTTCGATATCCGGATCATCCTGCGTACGCTGTTCGTCGGCTTCAGTCACCCGAACGCGTATTAAGCGCCAAAGGCACGCAACCGCTCGCAAACTTGCAGGAGACCGCTCGCTTCGAGAAGACGCCGCCCCGGCTTTCGTGCTAGCGTCACCGCCGGCCGCAGGCGGCTGAGCTTTCGCGTCGTTGTGCCTAGCGCCGCGGGGCGAGCGACCTTCATGACCGTGACGCCACAAGGGTTCATTCAGGGCATGCGCCAGCTCGCCGCCGGCGTCACCCTGATCACGAGCGCCCACGGGGGCCGCCGCTCCGGGCTCACCGCCACGGCCGTCTGCTCGGTCTCGGCCGAGCCTCCGCAATTGCTCGTCTGTATCAACCAACGGGCGGAGACCTACGTCACGGTGCAGCGAAGCGGCGCTTTCGCCGTCAACCTGCTGGCCAGCGACCAGCAGCGCCTGGCCGAGATCTTCGCTGGCGCCGGCGGAGTCTATGGTGATCAGCGCTTCGATCAGACGCACTGGACCACACTCGCCACCGGCGCGCCGGTGCTCGGCACCTGCGTCGCGAGCTTCGACTGCCGCCTCGTCCAGTGCGTGCCCGCTTCGACCCATACGATCTTCATCGGCCAGGTCGAAGCTGTCCGGCTCGAGCCGGACCTCGAGCCGCTGGTCTACGTCGAGGGCGACTACGGTCTGATCGGGCCGCGGCTGACCCCGGCCGAGTGACGCGCCGAGCGCCGCGGTGTAGCGAGCGCGTTGTTTTGTCCGCAATAGGTAGCGCATGAGTTGACCGCTGTTGTGGGCCCTGTGGGGTTGTGGGCGACGCGCAGCGTCGTCCAGCAAGTCCACAGGGCTGGCCGCGTGGCGGTGGTCACGCGGCCAGGTCCTCGGCGCGCGCAGGCGCCGCCGGCGGGAAGCTGGCCAGGCGCTGCGGCCCCTTGAAGATGGCAAGCGTGCCGTCGGGATAGTCGTGCACCCGGACGGTCGCCCGCACCAGGTGGGGACGCAGCGGCGTCGGCGGGATCTGCAGACTGCGGCCATGCCAGCGCACGCAGTTGTCGTTGCCGACCCGACGTTCTTCCTGGACACAGAGGGCGTCGCGCCAGAGCGCCTCGGGCACCTTGACGAAGACCGCGGCCGGCTCTTCGGCGGGCTCGGCAAAACGGGCATTGTGCTCGGGCAGGTAGCCCTCGCGCAGGAAGCGGTTGGCGGCCTCGACAGTGGTGATCCCGGCCAGCGCCAGCTCTTTGGGCAGGCGATCTTGCAGGGTTCGAAAGGCGCGCTCGCATCGGCCTCTGGCCTCGGGCGAGTAGGCCGGGATGTGACCGATGCCGAGCTGCTTCAGGGCTCGCCCGACCTGGGTCAGCTGGGTCTTGGAGACCTTGCCGCCCCCTTCCGGCGTGAAGAAGTAGTGGCTGCCACGGTCGGTGTAGAGCTCCATGAACAGGCCGTGCCGCTCGACCACCTCGAGCAGCCCGCGGAAGCTGCTCATCGTGCCTTCTTCGTCGACCAGGAGCGCCGAATAGAGCTCGCTGGTGGCGTCGTCCATCGTGATGATCAGGTCGAGCGCCGGCTGGTCGGTGAGCCAGGCGTGCTTCGAGCCGTCCTGATGCAGCAACATGCCACGCATTGGCCGGCGAGGACGCTTGCGCGGTTGCCGCGATCGGACGGCGGCACTACGATCGGCGGGGCCGGCGCTGGGACTGGAGGGAGGACGTAGCGTGAGCCTGGTGATTCCGTTCGAAGCGATCGAGGAGCGCGCGCGCGAGCGCGTCGGGGGCATGCAGGCCCTGACCGGACGCCTGCCGATCCCGAAATCGGCCGATGAGCTGCGCGCTCTGCCCGACGATCGCTACCTATCACTGATGTCGCAGCGAATCTTCCGCGCCGGCCTCAAGCACGATCTGGTCGATGCCAAATGGCCGGCATTCGAGGCGGCCTTCTTCAACTTTGATCCGGCGCGCGTGGTGGCCATGGCGGACGAGCAGCTCGAGGCTCTGCTCAACGATGCGCGCCTGATCCGCCACTGGGGCAAGCTGAAGTCGGTGCACGCGAACGCCGCCGCGATCATCAAGCTGGCGCGGGGGGCGAACGGCATGGGCGCCTATCTCGCCGCATGGCCGCGCGAGGACGTGGTCGGCCTCTGGAGCGACCTCGCCAAGCGGTTTTCCCAGCTCGGCGGCAATTCCGGCGCCTATTTCCTGCGCATGGGCGGAAGGGATACCTTCATCCTCACCGACGCGGTGGTCAAGGCGCTCAATCACTGGGACGCCTTTGCCGGAATCCCCAAATCCAAGGCCGATCGGCTGAGGGTCCAGGAGGTGTTCAACGACTGGCACCGCCAGACCTCGCGGCCGCTCTGTCAACTCAGCATGATCCTCGCCGCCTCCGTCGACTAGCGCGGGAAGCACGCGCGCCGCGGCCGCCGGTCCTAACGTGGCGCCGCATCGCCGGGCGGAAGCCATTTCGGGCTCTTCCATTTTGGTGTTGGCCGTGATATAGGAACATAAGCCTACAAACGGGAAGACAATCTATGACCGTGGCGCCAGCCGTGGATCAAATGATCGACGACGTGATCCGCCGCGAGGGCGATTTCGTCGATCAGCCGGCGGATCGGGGCGGGCCGACTAGGTTCGGGATCACCCAGGCGACGCTGTCGCGCCATCTCGGCCGGCCGGCGACGGTCGCCGAGGTCCAGGCGCTGAGCCGCGAGGTCGCCGTCGAGATCTACCGGCGCGACTATTTCGTGGCGCCCCGCATCGACACCCTGCCGGCGCGCATCCAGTCGTTCACCTTCGACAGCGCGGTCAACCACGGGCCCGCGCGCGCGATCCGCTTCCTGCAGCAGGTCTGCAACTCGGCGGGCTTCGGCGTGCTGGAGGTGGACGGTCTGTGCGGGCCGCGAACGGCGCGCGCGGCGGCCGAGGCGGAGGGCGCAATGCGCGACTGGCTGCTTGCGGCCCTGGTCGAGGAGCGGCGCAACTTCTACTACGCGCTCGTCGAGCGCGATCCGAGCCAGCGGGTGTTTCTCGAGGGCTGGCTGAACCGTCTGGCCGAGTTCGAGGTGCCAAGAGAAAGGTTGGTCGCATGAGCTGGCTCAGCCTGATCACCGGTCTGTTCCGGCCGGCCAAGGAGCTGGTCGAGGTGTTCAAGCCGAACGCCGAGAAGGAGGCCGAGCGCGGCCACGTCGAGCGCATGGCGCTGAGCGAGCAGGACATGGCCTCGCTGGCGCAGTTCGCCGCCGAGTTCCACTCCCGCACAGGCGCCACCTGGTGGGACTCCTTCGTCGATGGCCTGAACCGCCTGCCGCGCCCCCTGATCACGCTCGGCATCCTCGCCTTTTTCGTCATCGCGCCGCTGCAGCCGGTGCGCTTTCTCGAGATCGCCCGCGCATATCAGATGATGCCGGATGGCTTCTGGGCGCTCCTCGGCGTCATCATCGCCTTCTATTTCGGCGGCCGCATGCAACTGAAGCGGGACGACATGGTGGTCAAGGGCGGGGCACTCCAGGTGGCGCAGGAGATCCTCGCCATCCGGCGGGCCGAGCGCGAGCTCGACCAGCATCAGCAGACAGCAGGGCAAGGCGGCGCGCCGGCCGACCAGCCGGACCCCGCGCCGAGCGCCTCGCCCGCAACGACCATTGCAGATGGCGCCGGCCCGAGACCCAATCGGATCGTCGAGGAATGGCATCGCCTGCAGATGGCGAACGGTCAAAAATAGACCTCGACCGGCCCTTCCTGGCGGATTCCGAAAAGGGGCGCGACGCTGCCGCACGGCTGACCCGAGTCCCCCGGCCTCGCCTTGGCAGCCGCGGCAGGCCGACGCATATAGTGTCGGGCGAGACGCCTGGAGTTGGCGGACGCGCTGGCCGAGCCCTTGGGGGAGGATACGATGGTCGATGTCGCCGAAGCGGAGCGCCCGGCAACCGCCGCGGAGGCAGAGGCCGCCGAGCCCGTGCTGCTGCGCAGCGACGCCGAAGGGGTGGTCGGGCTGACCCTGAACCGGCCGGGCGCCTACAACGCCCTCTCGCGCGAGCTGCTCGCGGCCTTGCAGGTCGAGCTCGATCGGATCAAGGACGATCCGGCGGTCCGGATCGTGGTGATCACGGGCAAGGGCCGGGCTTTCTGCGCCGGCCACGACCTCAAGGAGATGGCGGGCGAGCGCGAGCGCGAGCGGCTGCTCGAGCTGTTCGGCGCGTGCAGCCGGATGATGCTTTCGCTGACCCGCCTGCCGCAGCCGGTGATCGCGCTGGTCGACGGCATCGCGACCGCGGCGGGCTGCCAGCTGGTCGCGGCCTGCGATCTGGCGCTGGCCACGACCAACGCGCGCTTTGCCACCTCTGGCGTCAAATACGGCCTGTTCTGCTCGACGCCGATGGTCGCCGCTGTCGCCGCAACGTGGCGCGCAAACCGGCGCTTGGAGATGCTGCTGACCGGCGACTTCATCGAGGCCGAGGAGGCGCTACGGCTCGGCCTGGTCAACCAGGTCGTGGCGCCCGAGAAGCTCGAGGAGGCCTTCGATGGCCTCCTCGCCCGCCTGCTGGACAAGCCGCGCGAGGTCCTGGCGCTCGGCAAGCGCGCCTTCTACCGCCAGCTCGAGATGGGCCTCGAGGAGGCCTACCGCTTCACCACCGAGGTGATCGTCGACAACGCGCTCGGCAAGGACTTCGAGGAGGGCCTCGCCGCCTTCATCGAGAAGCGCCGGCCGGCCTGGCCGGGCTGACTTAATGGACAGTTCTGGCGCACATCCGACGCAGAAATGCGTCAGCGATGCGACACTTGCGGACAGTTGTGCTCCGGTGATGCCGACATCCGGCGCATTCTGCGGACGGTCAGGACGATCGCCGCGGTCGGCATGAGCGCCAACGACATGCGCCCGTCCTATTTCGCCATGCTGTATCTGCAGACCAAGGGCTATCGGGTGATCCCGATCAACCCGCGCTATGCCGGCCAGACAGATCCTGGGCGAGACCGTCCTCGCCACGCTCGACGATCTGCCCGCGCCGCCCGACATGGTGCAGATCTTCCGCCGCCCGGCCGACGTGCCGCCGATCGTCGAGGACGCGATCCGGATCGGCGCCAAGGTGCTCTGGCTGCAGCTCGGCATCCGCCACGACCAGGCGGCGGCGCAGGGCCGCGGCCGCCGGCCTCGACGTCGTCCAGATCGCTGCCCGAAGATCGAGTACGGCCGGCTCTTCGGCGAGATCGGCTGGGCCGGCGTCAACCGCCGGGTCATCTCATCGAAGAAGGGCCAGGCGATCCAGCTCTCGCGCCCCCGCACCGGCTTCGGCCGCCGGCCGAAAGCCCTGACGTCGGCCCCGGGGCCCAGACCTCACGGCCACCAGTCGCCGGTGACCTGATCGAGGCTGTAGGGGCAGGCCGCGGGCAGGGCTGCGGCCGCAGTCTCCTCGCCATGGAGGCGAAGCTTTCGCTCGGTGGTCCGGCGGGCAGACTCGTAGACCCGCGCCAGCTCGTCCTCCGGAGGATCTGGCGAAGGCGCGGCGTGAGGTCGAACTCGAGCCGGTTGCGGTGCTCCAGGACCGAATCGACCCCAGCCGGCGCGAGGGTCGGAGGCGGGGCTGTGCTGCAGCTTGAGCAGATGCTCGATGATCACGCTGGCGTTGTTGAGCACGGCGCTCTTCTTGGCATCGCCCAAGCCTTCGACCTCCTCGATCAGGTTGGCGAGATCCAGCGCCTCGAAGCGCCGCTCGCGCAGCAGCCCGGCCTGGACCTCGGTCCAGACGTAGAAGTCCTGCTCGTAGAGCTTCTTGGCCTTGGGCCGCACCCGCGTCGCCATCGCCCTCTCCCGCCCGTGTTCAAGGACCCCGATGATAGCATAGCTGGCCGTGTGCGCCGCTGACGCCAAGTGAGACCTCTCCTTATGCCTGCGATCTCCCCCTAACGAGGGTTCGGGCGGGGTCACGTTAATCCCGATCGGAATCCGTCGGCGTAGACAATCTGCATGTGAGCGTAGGGGCCGGGATGGGGCTCGGATCGTCCATGGCGCGCCATCCCGCTGACCAGGTTCGGCACATCGCCCGGCTGCGTTCATCCATCTCGATTCGAATGGCCAATCGCGGGTATGGTCCACCTTTGATCGTCGGGGGCTCAGATCCCACACAACATTACTGAGCATCATGGAGAACTCATCGGCGAAGCGTTGCACGACAGCATCCCGGTTGTCCCTTAGGACCACGGTGAACCCATGACGTGAACCGCGATCGGATAAATAGACGACCGCATCCGTGCGAGGAAATCGTTGGATCTCGGTCGCGAGAAACGCTGTGACCATCTCCGGCGTGAGGGATGGCGACCCTTCGTTGACAATGATTGAGATGCCGCGAGCCTCGCCAAGACCAAGCAATCGACGCCCGTCTCGGATCTGCTGGTCGGCGTGCGTCAATCGCTTCGAAAAAATGTGGCGAAGCTTGGTTTCGAGGAATGCGGGCCATGGAACATCGGGCTGGAAGCGCCGGAGCTTCGGTACGTGGTCGGCTATGACCGCTTTCAACTCGATCAAACATTCGATCCGCTCTGAGAGTCGAAATCGACCGGTTATCGGCTGGATGAGGCTTCGTTTTACCTCGCGGAACTTCGCGTCAGGCTGGGAGCGGACGGGGGATCGAACGTCAACGCGCATCTGTTGGACTTCATCCGGGCCGGCCGGCGATGCAGGACGGTCGAGCCCCAGCCAGAGGTAGTCAGGCCAGAAAAGCGCTTCGCCCCACTCCCTTGCGCCAGCATTCGCCAATCATGGAGGACGCGCAGGTCGCCCTCATCGGCACTGATAGCCTGCGGCCAAGCCTCGAGAATACTTGCTACGTTCGCTTGCGTTAGGCGGCGGCTCAACAAACTCTACCTTTACAACGGCGTCGGCAGACCCACCATACTGTGTCGCGAAGCTATTGTAAGTGCAGATACAAAGCACGCAGCGCACGATTGTGCCAACGCGCACCCCTCGATGCTGGCGTTCATCGAGGACGGCCCCACACCCCACTCTGAGGACCATGCCCAGCTACGAAATCCCAGAAAGTTCCCCCGCTCTCATGTAACTAACGTAATGTTCAGCGAATTTCCGGCAAGTCATTATTCCTCAGATAGTCGTTTACTTGCGTCTTTGTCCACGGTGGATTGAAATTCATGGTTGCTTCATTGTAAATATACTTACTCTTCCTTCGCGGGTCAAGCTTCCCCTTGTCCAGGAGTTCTTATTCGATCCAATTTATCCACATAAGAGGCCATGTGATCGACCTCAGCGTGCCTCTCGCTGGAGAAAATATTTCACTTTTACATTCGCGCGTCGTCGATCTCCGTTTTGAGAATATTTTCCGCGCGTCCCTCGAAGAGGACGGTCACTTGATTCATCAACCAGAAACGTGAACCTTCGAAAAAGCTTTCATCAAGCTCACGCTCGAATCTCTCCCACGCCTCCTGTGGAAATTTCTGCGCAAAGCGCTTTTTGACACTGTCGAAGGAGAGTGACGCAGGGCCAGCGTCATCTAGTTCAGCCAGACGCGCCGAGCGGAGGGGAGGTATTAAAATAAACTACCAAGATCTCATGGAATTGAGAGACGAAACCATCAAAAACAGGCCTCCACCCGTTGCGCCGCGCTCGAGCAGTCTTCGCTCCCTCGGAGCGGCCAGATGCGCTGCTTCGCTACGCCGACGCCTATCCCGCCAGCCCCGCACCCGTACATGGCCGCGCCCCGCTTAACGGGAAGCCCTTGAATGAACTTTGGATCGGCGTTGCGCCCGATCGTGGCGACCTGCACACCTGCTCATAAGGCATCAAGTATCGCGAGAATACCTCCTTTCTGTCAATGCCCGTATTCGAGCACGTGTCAGCCAGTTCAGAACAACGGCTCACGATCGCCGCCGGATGATCGACAGACAGGATGGTGAGGATAATGCAAACCGCCAGCGCAGCGCCCGCTTCGCGGGCTTCGGGGGTGCTGGGGTCAGGTCGCGGAGCTCCGTGGGGCGACGGAGCCAAGGGCACGGACCGCGACCCGATCACTGCCCGCCGGCGAGGCGGGCGATCTGATCGCAGAGCGGCCGGGCGGGGAGTTGAGCGCCACGATGCTATCGGCCCTGAGCGCGGCGGGAAGCGGCCGGCGTCCCGGTTTGACCTGTCCAGGGCGAGCAGCGTATCGCGATCGGCCGGATGGCGCGTCTGGCTCGCCGGAGCCGGGCACGGCGTCCGGGCCCGCTCGGCCGTTACGCACCGTCGTGCGCCGGCTGGACTCCAGGGCGGTCGAGGGCAATGGCGGGGAACAGCTCGGGCAAGGCGGCCCGTCCGGCCGGGGTCAACTCGAGCCGACGATCCCGGGGCGCCCGAACCAGCCAGCCCCGCTTCAGATAGACGGTGGCCAGCGCCGCGCCGAGCGCGCCGCCGAGGTGGTGACGCTGCTCGCTCCAGTCGAGGCAACCTCGGGCAAACGCTCGCCGCTGGCGCCTGAGGGGATCGAGATCGACGCCAAGCCGCCGGACGAAACTCGCCCCGGCCGCGGTGAGGCGAAAGTCCTGAGCAACCGGTTCGAGACAGCCCTGGCGGACGAGGCACTCGGTCAGAGCGACGCCGAGCCAGCCCGCGACATGGTCGTAGCACATCCTGGCATCGCGAAGCCGCATCAGCGCCTCGGAGCGCCGCCGCTCCGGCAGAGGCCTTAGCGGCGCCATCATGGAGAGCTCTTCCAACATGTCGGCAAGCGCCGGACTGGCCAGCCTGAAGTAGCGGTAACGGCCGCTCTTCTCGACCGAGATGAGACCGCCCTCGCAGAGCTTCGCGAGATGGCTGCTCGCCGTCTGCGGCGTGACCCGGGCGCAGCAGGCGAGTTCCAGGGCCGTCAACGCCCTGCCGTCCTTCAGCGCGCTCAGCATGTTGGCCCGGGCCGGATCACCGAGCAGGGCTGCGAGCGAGACGAAGGACGGTGGCACTTCCATAGTTCGATCGTAATCGAAGCGTTCCGGCGTGACAACCAGATTCGGCTCCACGATCATTTGCTGGTCCACCGCTTCGCGCGAGGAGCCAGCCGATGCTCGACGTCTTCCTCGACAGCATGGCTCGGGCCGGCCGGATCGACGGTCCGGCGCAACCCTGGCTGCCGCCATCCCATCCCTTCTGCGAGCGCACCTGCCTTCAGCCACTTGCCGATCAGGCGCGGAAAGGATGGCGGCCATCCTCGCCACCTTTCCAGGTGCGGCGCGCGACGGCGTGGTTGCTGCGCGCGCTCGGCATCGCGTTGGTCCGTGCCGGACAGGCGTTGACGCCCACGCGCGACGTCGCCCCGACGTCGTCTGACTGCAAGCGATCACAGACGTCTGCGTTTCAACCCCGGTAGCGCAGCGCATCGAGCAGCAGGGCAAAGGCCGGTGAGGACTGACGTCGGCTCGGGTAGTAGAGATGATATCCCGAAAACGGAGGGCACCAGTCCTCGAGCACCCGCCTGAGACGACCCTTGGCGAGGTGGGGCTCTGCCAGGTCCTCCGGCACATAGGCCAGGCCGAATCCGGCCAGCGCCGCATTGAGCATCTGGTAGCTGCCGTTGAAGACGAGCTGACCTTCGACGCGCACCTTCAGTTCGCGGCCGGCCTTTTCGAACTCCCAGGCGTACAGCCCGCCATGGGTGGCGAGGCGCAGATTGATGCAGTTCTGCCCGATCAGGTCCTGCGGCGTCTTCGGCAGTGAGCGCTTCGCGAAATACGACGGGGCTCCGACGACCGCCATGCGCATGTCCGGCCCGATCCGCACGGCGATCATGTCCTTCGCCACCTGCTCGCCGTGTCGCACGCCGGCGTCATAGCCCTGCGCAACGATGTCGGTCAGGCCATAGTCGATGGTGATCTCGACCTTGATGTCCGGATACTGCCCCAGAAATTTCGCAAGTTTCGGCCAGAGGATGGTATCGGCCACATAGTCGATAGCATTGATCCGGATGGTGCCGGCGGGCTTCTCCCGCAGTTCGCTCAAGGCCTCGAGCTCGGCCTCGATCTCCTCGAACCGCGGGCCGACGGTGTGAAGCAGGCGTTCCCCTGCCTCGGTCGGCGCGACGCTGCGCGTGGTGCGGGTCAGCAGCCGAAGGCCGAGCCGTTCCTCAAGTCCACGAATGGTCTGACTGAGCGCCGACTGCGACACGCCGAGCTTAGCGGCGGCCCTGGTGAAGCTGCGCTCCCGCGCGACCGCGAGGAAGGCGATGAGATCGTTGATGTTCTCCCGCGCCATTCAGAAGGCCTGCTTATAAGCTCATGCGCATTATAGCGTCTAATCGCATGCCCATGCACGACCTAGATCACCATCAGAGCATCATCGAGCGAAGAGGACGAACATGGACATCAAACGGGGCGGTTCGCAGCCTTCCGGCAAAGGACCTGCAGAGTGGTTCACCGGCACGGTCCGCATCGATCCGCTGTTCAGCTCGCCCGATCCGGCGCGCGCCGCCGGCGCCAGCGTCACCTTCGAGCCCGGCGCGCGCACGGCATGGCACACGCATCCGCTGGGCCAGACGCTGATCGTCACGTTCGGCTGCGGCCGGGTGCAGCGCGCGGGCGGGCGGGTCGAGGAAATCCGGCCGGGTGATGTGGTCTGGTTCGCGCCGGGCGAGAAGCACTGGCATGGGGCCGCGGCCACCACGGCCATGACCCACATCGCCATTCAGGAGAAGCTCGACGGCAAAGCCGTCGACTGGATGGAGCACGTCAGCGACGAGCAATACCGGGCCTGACGAGCTGCTGATCGTACGTCGAAGGAGGAGAGACATGCAGAAGCGCAAACTTGGAAATAGCAACCTGGAAGTCTCGGCCATCGGCCTCGGCTGCATGGGCATGACCGGCGTCTACGGACAACCGGCCAACAGACAGGAGATGATTCGCCTGATCCACGCGGCGGTCGAGCGCGGTGTGACGCTGTTCGATACGGCCGAGGCCTATGGTCCCCTCGCCAACGAGGAACTGGTCGGCGAGGCCCTCACCCCGGTCAGGGACAAGGTCGTCGTCGCGACAAAGTTCGGCTTCGACATCGACCTGGAGAGTGGCGCCCGAGGTCCCGGTCTGAACAGCCAGCCTGAGCACATCAAGGCGGTCGCTGAAGCTGCCCTGAAGCGCTTAAGAACCGATCATATCGATATCTTCTATCAGCACCGCGTCGATCCGGACGTGCCGATCGAGGATGTGGCTGAGGCTGTCAAGGAGTTGATAGCCGAGGGCAAAGTCAAGCACTTCGGCCTGTCCGAGGCCGCCGCCCAGACGATCCGCCGCGCTCATGCCGTCCAGCCCGTCACGGCAGTCCAGAGCGAGTATTCCCTCTGGTATCGAGGGCCGGAAAGGGAGATCCTCCCGACGCTCGAAGAGCTTGGCATCGGCTTTGTCTCATTCAGCCCTCTGGGTGCCGGTTTCCTCACCGGCAAGATCGATGCGTCTACCAAGTTCGACAGCTCGGACTTCCGCAGCAACGTCCCGCGTTTTGCGCCCGACGCGCTGAGGGCAAATCTGGCTTTGGTCGATCTGATTCGCGATGTGGCCGCACGAAAAGGCGCCAGGCCCGCGCAAGTCGCTCTCGCCTGGCTGCTAGCTCAGAAGCCCTGGATCGTGCCCATCCCCGGCACGACCAAGCTGCACCGGCTGGAGGAAAACCTGGGCGCGACGGCCGTCGAACTGACCCTCGAGGACCTTCGCGAGATCGACAATGTCGCGTCGAGAATTCCGCTGCAGGGCGAACGCCTGCCCGAATCCGTCCTGAAAATGACCGGGCACTGATCGGCCATGGGGCGTTGCATCCCCCCAACCTCCCGGCCTCGTCCGGAAGGACGCCCCGAGAACGTCCACCTTTGTGTTCTTCGATGTGGAGGCGCACCGCCAACGGCGAAGGCGGTTTCACCAAGATCGTCGGCGATGCGCCCCTCACATTAGACGACCTGGTGTTCACCGAAGTCTATGTGCGGGCAGCTGGCGCGTGGAAGGTTATCGCGGTGCATTTCAGCCGAGGGCAGTAACGCGCGCCGGCTACCGGCGGTCCATTGCTCGCCAAAACAAGAGGAAAGATGCAGATGAAAGCACCGGGACCAGCCTGCATGGCGCTATCGGTATTGATGATGACGTCTTTCGCACAGGCCGAAGGGAATGCTGTCGTCCCATCCGTCGGCAATGCAGAGCAAGCGATGACAGAACAGATGAGCGGAAACAAAGGCGGCCATCTGAGCACCGGTAGCCGGATAAGCGATATCCTGAACAATCCGGCGTTCGCAGGTTTCGGTTCGTTGATATTGCCGCGGGACAACCGCAACTACGACGAAAGCATGCTGCTGAGCGATATCGGCTCACTGCTGCCGTATCACAGCCATGTGGATCCGAAGGTCGTGGTGAGCGCTCTGAATCACATGATTGACGATGTGAACAGCGGGAAAACCGTATTCTACGACTTCTACACCGAGGCGCAGAAGCGGGCGGAACCGACGCGAGAGCATACGGGGTTGTTCTTCTTCCGTGGGAGGCCCGGAGCGCCCTTTGCGATTATCGCTCCCGGTGGCGGGTTTTCCTATGTCGGCTCCGTCCACGAAGGCTTTCCCTATGCCCTGGAGATCAGCAAGCTGGGATATAACGCCTTCGTCCTGAGATACCGGGTGGGCTATGGCGGTGCGGTTGCTACTCAGGATATGGCGGCCGCCATCTCCTACGTTTTCCGGAATGCCGAAACGCTTGGTGTCAGTCCCCAGGATTATTCCCTGTGGGGCAGCTCGGCCGGCGCAAGGATGGCGGCGGCGATCGGTTCGCATGGGGTCGCGAGTTTCGGAGGCGACGACCTTCCGAAGCCTTCCACCGTCGTAATGGCTTACACCGGCCATTCTGACTATTCGTCCAATGAGCCTCCCACTTTTGTTGTCGTCGGCGAGCAAGATCGCATCGCCCCGCCGTCGGCTATGGAAAGACGGATCGCGGCGCTGCGCAAAGCTGGCACCGACGTCGAGTATCATAAGTATCAAGATGTCGGTCACGGCTTCGGGCTCGGCACCGGCACAAGTGCCGAAGGATGGGTGGCTGACGCCACTCGCTCTTGGGAGAGGTCCGTAACGCCGAGGAACTGACAGCGAGAACGGAGCGCTGGTATCTAGACAGGCGCCGAACGGTGACGCCGGCGCGCTGAGGCGCAAAATCGATCAGGTCAGCGCAACGAAGCGACATCCCATCGACAACGACGGGAGAAACTCGCCAGCTGAAGGAGGTGACCGCCATGGATACCGATCAGCTCGAGTTGCGGATCGCCCGCTCGACAAGGGCCACGGGCTTCATGGTCGGGTGTAGATCGTTTCTTCACCGGCTTGTCGAAGAACCAGACAGCGCCCTGATCGGGAGCACCGCACCGGTACCGATCGTGGCCCGCAGGCCAGCCGTACAGGATCGGCTCATACTGCCTCTGATAGTCAGCACGGCCCAGGGTGAAGGTGTTCTTCACCCAGATCACGAACGTCCACCACTTCCCGCCGGCGGCGGTGAAGGCACGCTGCAACGTGTGCAGCTCCGAGCTGCTCATGCAGACGTAGCAGGCGCCCTTGGTGACCGAGAGGATGTTGACGCAGGCATCGTGCAGGAAAGCCTCGAAGTCGGACCCCAGATTGTCGTTCAGGATCGGGCGGTGCTTGCCGCGCAGCTTGTCCTTGGGCGAATTGGCGTAATCGACATCGTAGGGCGGGTCGCAAAAAGTCATGTCCGCGAGCTGACCGCCGAGCACATGCTCGACGTCGGTCAGCACCGCTGCATCGCCGCAGAGAACCCGGTGATTGCCCAGGACCCAGAGGTCACCCGGTCGTGATTGCCGGCTGATTGTACCTTGAAGGAGTAGAGACATGCAGAAGCGCAAACTTGGAAAGAGCAACCTGGAAGTCTCGGCCATCGGCCTCGGCTGCATGGGACTGAGCTTCGGCTACGGACCGGCAGTCGACAAGCGGAAGGGAATCTCGCTGATCCGAGCGGCCGTCGAGCGCGGCGTCACCTTCTTCGACACCGCCGAAGTCTACGGCCCGTTCACGAACGAAGAGCTCGTGGGCGAAGCCCTTGCGCCCGTTCGCGAGCAAGTCGTGATCGCCACCAAGTTCGGCTTCGATCTCGATCCGAATACGGGCGAGCAGCGGGGCCTGAACAGCCGCCCGGAGCACATCAGGCAGGTCGCCGAGGCCTCGCTCAGGCGGCTGAAGACTGACGTCATCGATTTGTTCTATCAGCACCGCGTCGACCCGGACGTGCCGATCGAAGACGTCGCCGGCGCGGTCAACGAGCTCATCCAGAAAGGCAAGGTCAAGCACTTCGGGTTGTCGGAAGCCGGCGTGCAGACGATCCGCCGCGCTCATGCGGTCCAGCCGGTGACGCGCCCTCCAGAGCGAATATTCGTTGTGGTGGCGAGAACCCGAGGAGGAGGTCCTGCCGGCGCTCGAGGAACTCGGGATCGGCTTCGTCCCCTTCAGCCCTCTGGGCAAGGGCTTTCTCACCGGCGCCATCAACGAGAAGCACGACGTTCGACAGCTCCGACTTCCGCAACATCGTTCCCCGCTTCACGCCGGAGGCGCGCAAGGCGAACCAGGCCCTGGTCGATCTGCTCGGCCAGATCGCAGCCCGGAAACGAGCGACGCCTGCTCAGATCGCGCTCGCCTGGCTGCTGGCCCAGAAGCCGTGGATCGTGCCGATCCCCGGCACCACCAAGCTGCACCGGCTGGAGGAGAACATCGGAGCGGCTGGCGTCGAACTGACGGCCGACGATCTCCGCGACATTGAGCGCGCCGTCTCCAGGATCACGGTGCAGGGCGCCCGCTACCCGGAACATCTGCAGCGGCTGGTCGGTCGCTGAGCGGCAAAAAAGCGGGCGTGCGGCAACAGCGTGAAGCTTTGGGGCACCGGTGCCGCATGGCGGGCGATCTGATCGCGGAGCCAGTTTCTCGCGCAGGCAATGAAATGATGTGCTAGGCTTGCCGCGCGAGGGGCGGCAAGTGATTGACGTTGAAGAGCTTCTCACTTCGCTCGGGTTATCAGAATACGCGGGGGCGTTCGCCGAGAACGCCATCGACGGCGACGTCCTGGCCGACCTCACCGACGCCGACCTCAAAGATCTCGGCGTGCACGCGCTCGGCCACCGAAAGAAGATCCTGAAGGCCGTCGCCGGTCTCAAACAGCGGGCCGGATCAGCGGAAGGACGCGACCTCAACGTCCGGGCCCAGCGGCGCCAGCTGACTCTGATGTTCGCCGATCTGGCGGATTTCGACCCGGCTGTCCCGGAGCATGGATCTGGAGGCCTATCGCGACCTCATTCGCGCCTATCAGGACACGGCCAAGCAGACCATCGAACGAGAGGGCGGGTATGTCGCGAAGTATCTGGGCGATGGGGTGCTCGCCTATTTCGGCTACCCGCGGTCCCACGAGGACGACGCCGAGCGTGCGATCCGCGCCGGACGGGCCTTGATCGCTGCGCTCTCGAGACATGCGCCGGGCGGTGGGGGACCGGCGCTCAAGGTCCGGATTGGCGTGGAGACCGGCCCGGTCGTGGTCGGCGACATTATCGGCGAGGCCGCTTCACAAGAGCATGCGGTGGTGGGTGAGACCCCGAACCTCGCAGCGCGTCTGCAGGGGATTGCAGCGCCCGCCACGGTCGTCGTGGGACCGGCCACGCGACGACTGGCCGATGGCGCCGCATCCTTTCACCCCCTCGGCGATCATGAGCTCAAGGGAATTCGGTGCCCCCGTCCCGGTCTGGCGGGTCGACGCCGTCGAGGACGCGACCGATCGTCTGGAACGGAGGCGCGGGGCGGCGCTCAGCCCTCTGATCGGCCGACGCGCCGAGCTGGGTGTCCTGGCCTCGGCGTTTGCCAGGATGCGCGCCGGCGAGATCCTGTGCGCCCACGTCATCGGTGAGCCGGGTATCGGCAAATCACGCCTGGTGCACGAATTCCTGCGCCAGACAGACCACGCCGCGACGCTCCTGGCCGGTCACTGCGCGGCGCATGGGGGGTCGACGGCGTTCTTTCCCTTCATCGACCTCCTGCGCCGCTCCTACGGCGAGGCGGTGGCGGGTGTGGCCGACGGTGCAGCGCTTCGCGCGCGGCTGGTCGCCGATGGTCTCCACCCCGAACGGCATGTGCCGTATCTTCTGAAGCTCCTTGATGTCGACGATCCGGAGAAGGCGCCGATCGATCACGATCTGATCGGCGTGCGCACCCAGGAAGCGCTGATGGGGCTGGTGATCGGGCACGGCCGGGTCAGGCCGACCATCCTGTTCATCAACGATCTTCACTGGATCGATGAGCGCTCCGCATCGGTCCTGGAGTCGCTGATCCGCGATCCCGCGCGCCAGGGCCTTCTCGTGCTGTGCACCTTTCGACGGCGCTTCAACCCGCCTTGGCAGGATCATCCGGGCGTCGTGGTTATCCGCCTCGAGCCGCTCTCGACGGATGAAAGCGTCGAGCTGTTCCGCAGTCGTGGGGTCTCCGGCGACGATCCCGCGCTCGCGGACATCGTCGAGCGGGCCGGCGGCAATCCACTGTTTCTCGAGGAGCTGGCGCGCCATGTCGCCGAGGCCGCCGAGGGTGGGGCAGCGGGTTGGGGCCAGGCGATCCCCGAAACATTGGCCGGTCTGCTGATGCAGCGAGTGGAACTCGGTCTCTACGCGCGCGCGCCGTCACGCGGAGACCGCCTCAGTGGCTGGTCGGGTGTTCGAGGCCGCGCTGCTTGGCGAGGGGCCAGAATCGGCTGTGGAGGCCGCTCTGGCCGAGCTGGAGACTGGGGGGCTGATCATCGCCGACGCGGGGCGGGCGGGCGTCTATCGGTTTCGGCACGCGCTGGTGCAGGAGGTCATCTACAGCAGCCTGCTGGAGAGCGACCGGCGCCGTCTTCACCTCCAGGTCGGCGAGCGTCTGCGCGCTCGGCGCGCGGGCAGGGAAACGGAGGTGGCGGAGGATCTCGCCCGGCATTTCGAGGCTGCAGGCGAGACGGGGACCGCCGCGAGATACGCCTTCATGGCCGGTGCGAAGGCGCTCGACCTGTTCGCGCTCCGCGACGCCAGCACCTGGTTCGGCATGTGCCTCGCACTGACGCCGGACGATGCCGGGCCCGAGGCCGATCTCCTCATGGCGCGGACCATCGTCAACCAGACCCAGGTGCTTTGCTGGAATGGCGACTTTCCAGGCATGACCAGCCTCGCGCAGCGTCACCTGCCGCGTCTGCGGGCTCTTGGCGAGATGGCGGAGGCGTCGCGGGCGCTGACCTGGATCGGCGAGGGCTACATGCATGTCGGCCGCCTCGCGGAGGGTCGATCGGAGCTGGAGCGTGCCCTCGAGCTGGGCCGCGCCATCGGCGATGAGACCAGCATCGGCTATGCCTCCGGCGAGTTGCTGTGGCTCGACACGATCACCGGCGGGCGCGAGCGGCTCGATGCTTTGCCCGAACGATGCGCCGCGCTGGAGCTGATCGCTACCCGCCTGAGTGACAACTATCTGGCACTGCTGGCGCGCTATGTACGTTGGGTGAGCGCGACTCAGCGTGGCGAGGTCGCCGCAGCGCTGGAGACCGCGCGCGGGCTGAGCGCCTTCGGCGAGCAGACGGGCTACCCCCCTGCGCTCTGCTGGGGTGCCTGCATGCGCGCCGACGCCGAGGCGCGAGCGGGCAACGCGGCCGAGGCCGAAGAGGCGGCGCGCGTCGGCCGGGAAGCCGCCGCCTGCGAGTTCGACCGGCTGATGGCCGACCTCGCGCTCGGGATAACTCTGGCTGCAGTTGGACGGACCGAAGCCGGCCTGGAACTGCTCGCCCGTGCCCCCTGGCGGACCGACCGCATCGGCGCGCTTTACTTCGCCTATGCCGGCGACGTCGCCTATGGCCGTGCGTTGTGCGAGGCGGGACAGCTGGAGCGCGGCCTCGGCTGGCTGCGCGACGGGGTCGACCATTTCGAACAGATCGGCAATCAGCGCGCCGCATGCATGGCAGCGCTGGAAATGGCGCGGATCGAGGCCAGACAAGGGACCGAGCCGGCGCGCGGCGGTCGGTTCAGTCGCGGGTTCCGATCGCTGTTCAAACCCAGGCGCGACATCCGCCCGGAGATGCGCAAATGGCTGGAGTACGTCCTTGTTCGCGGCGAGCCGCTGGATATGTGTGGCGCTCGGGCGGAGGCGTATCTGTTGCTGGCCGGGCTGGCCGAGCGCGAGGAGGGCGTCGCGGCCGCCCGCGCGCATCTCGACGAGGCGCGGGCACTCGCTCGGCCGCTCGGCTGGCTGTCACTGGAGCAACAGATCAACGCCGAGATCCGTCGGCTCGGCTCGGCGCGCGCCTCGACTGCGACGCCTTAAGAGCGCGTTCAGGACGCGGCCTTCCACTGCTCGGTGTCGACATACCACCGCTCCTCGAGGATGCGGTCGCCGTCATCGAATTTCCAAAGGATCGCCGACTGCGAACCGCCGGCACTTTGTCCGCAGACCATTCCACGACGTTCATGATCTCGTTCTCGCCGACGCAATATCGCAGATCGGTGACCTTGAAGCCGGGTGGCAAAGCCTGTCCGATGCGGTCGAGCGCCGCCCGAAACGCCGCCCGGCGCGCAGCGTCATTCTGGCCCGGCAGCGCGAAGATCATCCGATCGGCATAGAAGCTCGCGAGCAGGTCCGGGTCGCCTGCCGCGAGCGCGTCCCATGCGCGCCTCAACACGTTCATCCGCTTGGAATTGGACATGAGGAAGCCCCCACAATTCACGGGCGCCGGGATGATGGCCCGCTCTGAGCGCAGTTCGACACCGGGGGCCTTTTTCTGCAGATGCGGGCTTGACACCTGTGCGAGGTGGACCAGCATGACCACTCGCCGCGCGAATTCTTCGGCCTGACCTCTGCGGCCGAAGCGGCAGGTGCTGTCGGTGGCAGTGGCGTTTGAAAGGAGAAGCCCGATGGCTGAGAACGACTGGCGCGTGGCAGGCGATTATTTCGAGACCTGCAATTGCGATTTCCTCTGCCCCTGCATCCATAGCAACATGGTCGCACCGCCGACCAACGGAGAGTGCAAGGTGGCGATGGTGTATCACATCACCAAGGGCCATTACGGCGCAACGCCCCTCGACGACCTGGCGTTCGCCCTGGTCGGGTGGGCCCCGGGGCCGATGATCGAGGGCAACTGGACGGTCGGGATCATCGTCGATGACCGCGCCAGTGACGCCCAGCGCGACGCGATCGTTGCGATCGGATCCGGCCAGGCGGGCGGCCCCATGGCCGTGCTGGCCTCCCTGGTCGGCACCTTCGCCGGCGTCGAGAGCCGCCCGATCCGGATCGAGAAGGGCTGGCCTCAGCCGCAAGGTCTCGATTCCCGGCATGCTGGAGGAAGGCGTGGCCGGCTTGCCCTCGCTGGCGGACCCGGCGCAGCCGATCGTGATCGATCAGACCGCGCACCCGGCCAACGCCCGACTGGCGCTGGCCAAGGCCACCCACAGCCATCTGCATGCCTTCGGCATCGACTGGGACGACCAGAGCGGACGCAACAACGGCCACTTCGCCCCGTTCAGCTGGCGCTCGGGCTAAGCGGCCTGGTGGTGTCGATGGCCGACGAGGCGAAGCCGCTCAGAGTTCTGGCACTCGATGGCGGTGGCATTCGCGGCGTGATCACGGCCACCATCGTCGCCTGGCTCGAGGACCAGGCGCAGTGCGCGGCAGCGGATCTGTTCGATCTCGTCGTCGGGACCTCGACCGGGGGCATTCTCAGCCTCGGCCTCACCGTGCCCGACGCCGCCGGCAGGCCGAAGTTCAGCGCGCACGCCCTGGCGGCACTCTACGTCGACCATGGCCGCCAGATCTTTCAGCCGTGGGGATCGGCGGGGCTGGAGGCGAAGGTCGAAGATTTCGTTGCCGAGCACCTCGCCC
This sequence comes from uncultured Alphaproteobacteria bacterium, assembly GCA_963815435.1. GTDB lineage: Bacteria > Pseudomonadota > Alphaproteobacteria > Geminicoccales > Geminicoccaceae > DATAOG01. The sequence goes on along the minus strand of CAWFGZ010000001.1, from coordinate 15,947 downwards.
ACCTGGAGGTCGCCGACCCGGCGGCTCTGCATGACGATGTCGAAGGCAAACCGGTCCCTTGGTGGAAAGGCGCCTTTCATCCCAAGTACAGCGCGGCCGGGCTGGAGACGTTCCTGCAGCAGCAACTCGGTGAGAATGCCCGGCTCAGCGTCCCGCTCGCGGGCACCCATGTCGCCGCCAACAGCTTCGACCTCGCCCGTTACTGCCTGCAGATGTTTCGGAGCTGGGAGGCGCAGCGCTCGTCGGCGTATGACTTTCCGATGTGGGCGGTCGGCCGGGCCACCTCGGCGGCACCGACCTATTTCCCGCCGGCAGCGATCACCAGCATCGACGGCGCGACGACCTTGCACTGCATCGATGGGGCGGTCGCCGTCAACGACCCGGTGCTGGTCGGCTACGCCGAGGCCCGTCACCTGCAGGGCACGCTCGCCGGCAGCGCGGCGCGCGCGCCGATCCTGGTGGTCTCGGTCGGCACGGGTCAGCCGCCCGAGCAGGCGATCCGCTACGACAAGGTCAAGGACGCGGGAATTCTCGGCTGGTTCATGAACGGGCTCATGGACGTGCTGATCGACGGGCCGAATGTCGCCGCCAACCGGCTGGCCGAGATCATTCTGCCGGACGGCAGCTTCTGGCGCTTCCAGGCGCCGCTCTCGGGTTCCGGCTTCGCCGCCGACTCCCGCGATGGACGACTGCTCGGCCGACAACCTGGCCGCCCTCCAGAAGGCGGCCGAGGACCTCATCCGCGAGCGCGAGGCAGATCTCAAGGTCGTGATCGAAAAGCTGAAAGGCGGCGGCCCGCTGGTCGCGTGAGTGACCGCCGACCCGGTCGGGTCACCACCCTGCCGCCCCGGACAGGCTCAGCGCAGGCCGTCCTCGCCCTTGATCTCGGATGCCTTGAGGCCGCCCGCGCGGGCATGGATCCGGGCACCGGTGGTCATCGCCAGGATGAACACGATCTCGTCCGGGCGCGGCGCGTCCGCGACGCCGACCTCGATCGCATCGAAGTGGCTGCGCACGTAGGATGCGTTGATGTGGGTGATCGGCACGTCGAGGCGCGTGCCGGCGACCGCGACCTTCTTGGTCGAGGGCACGATCGCCTTGGCGTCGCCGAGCGCCTGGCGCATGGCGTAACCGCCGGGCGCGTGCCAGAGCGCGCCGTGCTCGAGCTCGCCCGCGGTGCCGACCAGCGCGCCCTTGCCGAAGCCCTGGATCGCCTCGGGGTGGCCGCCGAGCGCGTCGATCAGGCGGCGCGCAAGGTCGAGGCCGAGCGGTTTGAGCGCCTCCATGTACGGCATCAGGTCCTCGACGTAGCGCCCGGCGTAGGGATTGCGCGCCACGGCGAGGATCGCGGCCCGGACCAGAGGCGTGCCGGGCGGCGGCCCGCCCTCGTGATAGATCTCCTCGAAATGCATGGTGATCTTGCGCAACTGGACCAGATCGTTCATCCCGCCGCCCTCAATTCATGGTTCGCTCGAAGAGCGCCGACGATCCGGACGCGGCCCTGGAGCACGAGGCTCGCGGCGAAGATCAGCCCCGCCTGGCGGAGCGCCTCGGCGTGCCCGGCGCCCCGATCGAGCGCCTGCTCGATCGCCGCCCTTGGCAGCGCGCCGACGGCGACCGTGACCGGAAGATCGCCGAGATCGGTGTCCTCGCGCAAGAGGTTCGCGGGCGATCGCTCGATCGCGGGATGATCGCAGTCGACCGCGTTTGCGATCATGGTCGCGGCGGCGTCGGCTGCGGCCGCGCTCGCCGCCAGCGCCGTGACCGCATCGGCAATGCCGAGCGAGAAGGAGCGGCCGCGCCAGCCGGAGGTCGCGAGCCCGCGCACCGGCATGGCGTGGTCGAGCTCGACCGTGCCATCGAGGTGCAGCGCGTCGGGATTGGCGACCAGCCCCGCCCGCAGGCGCTCGCCCGGCGCCAGGTGAATGGCGATGTCGCCGCCGTCGTTGACGTAGGCCCGGGCGAGGTCGCGGCCGGCGAGCATGGCCTCCAGCACCTCGTCGGCGACCGCGCCGGCGACCGCCGCCATCGGCGTGATGTAGCGCTGGCGATGTGGCCAGACGGCCCGGACCATGCGTCGCGCGACCGCGCCCTCGACGCTCAGGCCCGCGTCGGTGATTGGCCGGCGCAGCAGGGGAAGCTCCGCCACCAGCTCGACCAGAACCGTCCGGAAGCGGGCCGCGGCCTGCCGATACGCCTGGTGCCGCTCGGCTCTGCTGCCGAACGCCTCGGCGATGATGTCGATCGGGCCGTGGTGCAGGTGCAGGCGGCGGCCATCGGGCAGCAACGCGGCCTGCGCTTCGCCGCTCATGCCTCGTCGAGCACCCGGCCCTTGGGCTGGACCGGCCAGGGATTGCTCTCGTCCCAGGGACGCCTGGAGAGACGCCGCTCGGCCAGCACGTCGGCGAGCGGCACGATGCGCTCGAGATGACCGCCGAGGGCGGCGTAGTCCTGCCGCCTCAGGGTGAACTCGATCGGCGCGACCAGCGCCGGCGTCGGCACGTAGCCGAACGAGTTTTCCGGCATGCGGGTGACGTCGACCATGAGCGTGATGCCGCCGCCCGGCCAGACGTAGACCGGGGCACCGCCGCAGGTGACCCGGGTCAGGGCCTGCTTGACCGAGCGGGTGAGGCGCACCGGGTTCTCGGTGACGCCGGCGCGCAGCGAGCCGCCGGCCCCCGCCATGAACAGCACGCTGGTCAGCGCCGGCTCGCAGTTCTCGGCGATCCGCTCGACCACCTTGGCGATCTCGGCCGGCATCGGCGCGGGCGCGGGCCGGAGCTGGTCGTCGAGCACGAACCAGGCAGCGTCCTCGCCGGTGGTCGAGACCATCAGGAGCCTCAGGCCGGGCCAGGCCACCTTGGCGTCGATCCGCTCGATGATCTCGAGCGGGTCACGGATGTCAGTGCCACCCCAGCCGGCGCCCGGCTCGGCGACCTGGAAATAGCGCCCCGGCGTCGACTTGCGGCCACGCACGCGGAGCCCGGCCGGCGGCATGTCGAGGAAGCGGCCGGCCTGGTGCTCGGTCAGGACGCCCGTGATATGATCGTCGACCACGATCACCTCATCGGCGTGGCCGTGCCACTGCTGAGCGAAGATACCGATCGTCGCCGAGCCGCAGCCGACCCGCATCCGCTCCTCGCGCACGCCGTTGACGAGCGGCGCCGCGCCCGCCTGCAGGATCACCTTGGCGCCGCCCTCGATCTCGACCTCGACCGGCCTGCGCGAGCAGAGGTCGAGCAGCGAGCGGCAGGTGACGGTGCCCTCGCGCTTGCTGCCGCCGGTCAGGTGGCGGACCCCGCCGAGCGCCAGCATCTGCGAGCCGTACTCGGCCGTGGTGACGTGGCCGATCGGCTCGCCCTCGGCGCGCACCGCGGCCTGCTCGGGTCCGAGATAGCGATCGGTGTCGATCTTCACCTTCAGGCCGCAGTAGCTGAAGATGCCCTCGGAGACCACGGTCACCATGTCGACGCCTTCGACCTCGGCGCCGACGATGAACGGCGCCGGCTTGTAGTCGGGGTAAGTGGTGCCGGCGCCAATCCCGGTGACGAAGCTCTCGCCGCTCCTGACCAGGGCGCCGTCCCAATCGCCCGCGCCCTCGAGGAACGGCACCTTGTCGTCGGCCCGCTCGGTCACGACGAGCGGGTCGACCCGCACCAGCTTGCCGTCCAGATTGGCGTAGCGATCGCAGGCGCCGGCCTTGCCCTCGCGGATCCGGCAGAGCACCGGGCAGGCGTCGCAGCGGACGATCGAGCCCGCCTCAGCCATTGGCGGCACCGGCGGGCACCTCGAGGGACCTGGCGGCGCGCGCCCCGGCGATCGAGCGGTGATGGCGGTAGCTGAACAATTTCGGGCTACCCGGAACGTGGGGTTCGGCGCATTATCAAGCGCCCGCCGATGGCCGGCGTCAAGGGCGGGGAAGACGGCCTCGAAAACCAACTCGAGCGCTTGGATCAGGCTCGAGCGGGACCTCTCGGGGCGGCGACTGGTTGCGCGTTGCGAGCGACCGGGATAAGCCTCGAAAGCCGGATCGACCGGAGGAGAGGATGGGATGACCTCAGACGATGGCGGATCGAAACGCCGTGCGAGGAGCTTGGGCGCGGTGGTCCACGGCGCGAGCATGACGGCCGGCGCAGCTGCGCTCGCGCTGCTCCTGCTGGCGCCACGGCCAGCGGGCGCGGCCGATCTCCAGGCGACCTTCGACCTGCTCGATGAGAACCACGACGGGGTCATCGACCGGCAGGAATTTCAGCGCCGGAAGACCGAGGTCTTTTTCCTCCGACTACCCGCGCACTCGGAGGATACGAGCGTCGAGCTGGCTGATACGCAGCTCACCGCGGAGGCGTTTCGCGAAGCCGACATCAACGGCGACGGCAAGCTCTCGGGTTCCGAGTTCATTCAGGCCAGCTTCGCACAGTTCGAGATCTACGACACCAACCACGATCAGGAGATCACGCTGGAGGAATTCGAGACCGGCGTCCGCCAGTTCGTGCGCAACTAGGCTCAGGACCTACTAATCCGAGATTGCCCCGAGAAAGCCGCAGCAACTCGCTCATCTACGAGGGGGCTGCTAGTCCGCCGGCCCCTCCAGCACCACGATATCCTCCGGCGCGAAAGTGACGGTCACCTTGTCGCCATGCTTCGGCGGCGGGACATTCGGGTTGTTGAAGGTGTCGAGCGATACCGCGTTCTCCTGGAAGCGGACGCGGATGCGCACCACCGAGCCGAGGAAATCCACCTCCTCGATCGTGCCGTCCAGCTTGTTGCGCTGGCCGCCGACGCCGTTCAGCGAGACGGCCTCCGGCCGGAGAGCCACCGTGCGCATGTCGCCGCTCCCGACCTCGGGCGAGATGCCGGTCGCCGTCACTTCCTGGCCGTCGATCGCGATCCGGCCGTTGGGGGCGTCAAGCACCTTGGCCTTCAAGAGATTGAGGGTCCCGACGAAAGAAGCGACAAAGCGCGTGCGCGGATGGTTGTAGATCTCGAACGGTGTCCCGACCTGCTCCACCCGCCCCTCGCTCATGACTACGATCCGGTCGGACATGGAAAGCGCTTCTTCCTGGTCGTGCGTCACATAGATCGTGGTGATGCCGAGCTCGCGCTGCAGCCCCTTGATCTCCTCGCGCAGCGACAAGCGGATCTTGGCGTCAAGCGCGGAGAGCGGCTCGTCGAGCAGCAGCACCTGCGGCCGGGTGGCGATGGCGCGGGCCAGCGCGACGCGCTGCTGCTGGCCGCCGGAAAGCTGGTAGGGATAGCGGTCGGCGAGATGCGGCAGCTTGATGAGCTTCAGCATCTCTTCCACCCGCGAGGCGGTCTCGGCGGCCGGCTTCTTCTGCACCTTCAGGCCGAAGCCGACGTTCTGCGCCACCGTCAAGTTGGGGAAGAGCGCGTAGGACTGGAACACCATGCCGATATTGCGCTGGTTCGGCTTGAGTGCTGGTGACATCCCTGTCGCCGATGCGAATGGCGCCGGAGCTCGGCTCCTCGAAGCCGGCGACCATGCGCAGCGTCGTTGTCTTGCCGCAGCCGGAAGGCCCGAGAAAGGAGATGAACTCGCCGCGCTGGATGGTGAGGTCGATGGTCTGCACCACCTGGTGCGATTCCGTAGCTCTTGGTGAGCTTGTCGATCTCCAGAAAGGCCATCGGCGCATTCCTTCCGCGGCTACTTGGCGGGCGCAGCGTCCTTCGCGCTGCGGCCGAAGACGTTGATGAGCCCCATGCAGAGCCAGGTGACTGCGAAAGCGATGATGGCGAGCGCCGAAGGCTCGTAGGCCTTGTTGGCGCCGATGTTCTGCAGGTACGGACCGAAGGCGGGGCGATCGAGCAGGCTCGCGATGGTGAACTCGCCGATCACGATCGCAAGCGTCAGGAAGGCGCCGGCCATGACGCCGGAGCGGACGTTTGGAAGGATCACGCGGAAGAGGATGGTCGGCCAGCCGGCACCGAGGCTCTGCGCGGCTTCCGTCAGCGTGCGCACGTCGATGGCGCGGAGCCCGGTATCGACCGCACGGTAGGTGTAGGGCAGCGCCAGCGTCACGTAGCTGAAGATCAGCAGAAGGTCGGTGGCGCGCGCGTTCGACGTGAAAGGCAGCCAGGAGGAGCTGTTGTAGAGGCGCAAATAGCCGAATACGACGACGATGGCCGGGATCACCAGCGGCAGCAGGGTGATGAATTCGACGATCGGGCGGACGCGCGGCAGCTTAAGTCTGATCCAGTAAACCGTCGGCACGACAAGCAGCATGCCGACGACAATGGCGGCTACGGCGACCGTGATCGAATAGCCGAAGCTCTCCAGGAAGCGGTTGTCCCGGAACACCGAGCTGTAGGCGTCAAACGAGTAGACGCCGCGGCGCTTACGCAGCGAGAACTCGAACGTGGCGATGAGCGGCACCACGAAATAGAGGCTGCAAAGGACCAGGATGATCCAAGGAATGGCGCGCGACGACTTCATCGGATCCACCGTTCACCGCGCGAGCGGAGCCAGATGTAGACGATGTTGGCGCCGCCGGTGATGAGGATCATGCCAAGCGCCAGTGCATAGCCTAGATGCGGGTCATGCAGCACGTCGCCGCGTATCTGCGCATAGAGCAGGATCGGTACGATGTTCAGCGACGAACCGGTCAGGGCATAGGCCGTGGCGACGGCGCCGAAGGCGTTGGCGAAGAGCAGGATCGTGGTGCCGAGCAGGCTCGGCCAGAGCACCGGCAGTGCGACATATCGCCAATACTGGAGGGGGCTCGCGCCCAGGATCGCGGCCGCCTCCCGCCATTCCCGCTTCATGCCGTCGAGCGCGGGCATGAGGATCAGCACCATCAAAGGTATCTGGAAGTAGAGATAGGTGATGGTGAGGCCCCAGAAGCTCAGAACGGTGAAGCCGAGCGCCCGGAGATTGACGCCGATGTCCATCAGGAGGGCGGTTACCAGGCCGGTCGGACCGAGCGTGGCAAGGAACGCAAAGGCGAGCGGAATGCCGGCGAAGTTCGACGCAACGCCCGAGAATGTCGTGACCATCGGGCGGATAAATCGCGGCAGGCGGCCCATCACCACCGCCCAGGCGAGTAGGAAGCCAACCAGCGCACCGAGCAGCGACGAGGCGAGGCTCACCTCGATGCTGATCAAGTAGGCGGCGAGGATCGTAGGCTGGTTCAGCCGGAATATGTTGTCGAGCGTGAAGTCGCCGCTCGGAGTCCGGAACGCGCCGACAATCAGGTCGAGCGTCGGAAGGATCAGAAACAGCAGCGTGAAGAGGAGGAACGGAACGACCCCGAGCCACGCCAGGGACACACGCTCACGCCGTGGCCTCGACGCAAGAAGAGGGGCTGTCTGTGCATCAGCGACTTGAGCCATTCGCTCCTACTGGGCTTGCGTCACCCCTCGCAAGGGTCGTGCCGGTCCAGGCAAAGCGGGCGCGCCACGCGGGGCCCGGCCGCGTGGCGCTACCCATGCTCAGCATGCTCTGCTTATTGGACGTTGGCGCCGACCACCTTGTCCCAGTTCTCGGTGATCACCGGCTTCGCCGCGTTCTGCTCCTCGAGCGTCGGGAAGACCGCTGCCTTGTAGGCCGCCGCCGGGGGCAGCGCGTCGAGCAGCTCCTGCGGGATCTTGCCGTTCTTGGCGAGGTCGTTGAAGCGTATCGGGTGGCAGAAGCCCTTCAGCCAGAGAAGCTGACCTTCGTCAGAATAGAGCCACTCCATCCAGAGCTTCGCAGCGTTCGGATGCGGCGCGTAGGCGCTGATCGCCTGCACGTAGACGCCGGCCACAACGCCGGTCTTCGGGACCACCACGTCGACCGGCGGGTTGCCGGCGAGGTCCTTCGCCCAGGAGAGTCCGTTGTAGTCCCAGGCCACGATGACCGGCGTGGAGCCCTGCGCAAGCGAGGCGGACTTGCCGATGACCGGGACGAAATTGCCGGACTTGTTGAGCTTGGCGAAGAAATCGAGGCCCGCCTCCGGCGCCTTGGCCGCGGCGCCGCCGGCCTGCGAAAGCCCGGCCGCATAGACGCCCTGGATCGCCTGGTTCGACGAGCGCGGGTCTCCGGCGAGCGCGACGGCATTGGCATATTTCTGGCCGAGGAGGTCGGGCCAGTCCTGCGGCGATTCGGGGACGAGGTCCCGGTTCACGACGAAGGAGAGCACACCGTAATAATCGCCGTACCAATAGCCTTCGGCATCCTTGGCGCTGTCCGGAATCGTGTCCCAGGTGGACACCTTGTAGGGCTGGATCAGACCTTCCGCCTTGGCGGAGGGACCGAAGGAGAGGCCGACGTCGATCACGTCGGGGGCCTGCGGGCCAGTGTTGTCCTTGTTCGCCCGGATGGCCTCGACCTCGTCGCCGGAGCCGGCGTCGGGGTTCAGCTCATTCACCGAAATCCCGGGATACTTCGCCTTAAAGGCCTCGATCGCTTCGCCGTAATTGCACCAGGAATGCGGCAGCGCGATCGTCGTCAGCATGCCTTCGGCCTTGGCCGAGTCGACAAGCTCCTGGCTCTGCGCCAGAGCGAGACCGGTCGAGGCATACACCGCGATTGCGGAAACCGACGCCAAGCCGATGATTTTGGATATCATATCCTTCTCCCTGTTCCCGTTCGCAAGAACGTCCTCTAGAGCCGACGGCCCCTGCCACGCGTCGGGCTCATCCCCCAGCGCGGTCGCTTAACGGTTCCGTGTCGGTTCCGTGACATGTCGCCGTTGCCCCACCACCCTCCTTCACGGGCATTTCACCCCGGTCGCACGGCTCTTCGGCTGCACGTTAGGGCGAATTTGCCATCGCCGCCACCACAATGTGACACTTTTGTAACGGGGGCGCCCCCGCGGACGCATCGTCAGCCGAGATCGCTGCTCTGGTGCGTGGCGCGCGCGAGCCAGGCGGGGCTGACCTCGACCCCCCAGCCGGCCCGTCGGGAATCCGAACCTTGCCGTCGCGCGCCACCAGCGCCGGCGTGAACAGCCTCTCCTGCCAGGGATAGTAGTCGGCGCCCTCGATCGAGAACTCGACGTAGGGCCCCGCACCCGCGATCGCGCCCATCAGGTGCAGGGTGAAGACCGTCACCATCGAGAGATTGGCCGAGTGCGGGGTGACCGGCAGGCCGGCTGCCTCTGCCATCGTCACGACGCGAAGCGTCTGGGTCAGGCCGCCGAGATAGCAGACGTCGGGCTGAACGACGTCGACCAACGCCTCGGTGTCGAGCGCGCTTTGCCGGCATTATAGGGTGAGAGCTGGCCCCAGCCCTCGGCACCGGCGTCGGTGCGAACGCGAACGAACCCCACCTCCCGGGCGCTGAACGTCTCGATGCTCGTGATGCGCATGCGCTCCGCACCTTCCATCCACACTGCGCGGCAACGCCCGCTCAGAACACGATCACGTTGCGCAGAGCGGCGCCGCTCCTGGCCGAGGCGATCGCCTCGTTGATCTGCTCGAGCGAATAGCGGCCGGAGATCAGCTCGTCGAGCTTCAGCCGGCCTTGCAGGTACCAGTCGGCAAGCATCGGTACATCGACCTGCAGCCGCACGGCGCCCATCTTGCTGCCGAGGATGCGTAGCGCGCGGTCGGCGATGTCGAGAGCCTCGAGGCGAACCTTGACGCCCTCGGCGGTCATCCCGACGACCACCAGCGTGCCGCCGCGGCGCAGGAGCCCGGCCCCCTGCTCGATCGCCGCGGCGCTGCCCGCGGCCACGAACACGTAATCCGCACCGCGCCCGCCGGTCAGGGCTCGGACCGCGTCGCGGACATCGCCCTCGCGCGGGTTGATCGTATGCGTCGCGCCAAAGGTGCGCGCGGCGGCAAGCTTCTGGTCCGCGACGTCGATGGCGAGATTGACCCGGGCGCTGCAGAGGGCGGCGCCCTGCACGCAGTTGAGGCCGACCCCGCCTGCGCCGATCGTGGCCACGTGGCTGCCGGGGCGCACGGCCGCGGTGTTCAGGGCCGCGCCTACGCCGGTGATCACGCCGCAGGCGAGCAGCGCGGCGCGATCGAGCGGCAGCGCAGCGGGAATCGGCACGATCTGCGAGGCGTGCACGACCACCTGCTCGGCGAACGCGCCGGTGCGTAGGCCCTGGCGGATCGTCGATCCGTCGGGCGCGCTGAGCGGGGAGCGCAGATCGAGTGCCAGCCTGGTCTCGCAGAGCTGCGGCTCGCCCTTGGCGCAGAAGTAGCAGTAGCCGCAGGAGCGGAGCAGCGTGACAACGACGTGGTCCCCCGGCGCCAGGCGGGCGACGCCGGCGCCGAGCGCCTCGACCACGCCCGCCGCCTCGTGCCCGAACACGGCCGGCAGGTCGCCGCCCCAGGCTCCGTCCATGTAGAGGAGGTCGCTGTGGCAGATCGCGCAGGCCGACACCCGCACCTTGACCTCGCCCTCGTGCGGCTCGGCGAGATCGACCTGCTCGATCGCCAGGGGCTTCTTGAACTCGCGACAGACCGCCGCTCTCATGTCGTCCGCCAGGCGAAGTTTGGGTAGTTTCGCATCCCTGCATGCCAGGGTCGTGCGGGCCGCAAGTTGCGCCTTGGCGCAGCAGCGGTCAATCCGGGCGATCGACGGTGAAGTAGCTGGCGACGAGCAGGCAAAGGAGCGTCGTGCCAGCGAGGATCAGGGTCACCAGCGCATTGATGTCGGGGGTGAAGCCGAGGCGCATCATCGCCCAGAGGCGGATCGGCAGCGTGTTCTGCGTGCCGGTCACCAGGAGCGTGATCAGGGTCTCGTCGAACGAGAGCGCGAATGCCAGGATCGCGGCCGAGATCACGGCGGTCGCGAGGTTGGGCAGAACGACGTAGCGGAAGGTCTGGAGACGGCTCGCGCCGAGATCGAGCGAGGCCTCGACCATAGAAGGTGCGAGCGCCTGCAGGCGCGCGAGGATGGTGCGGTAGACCAGGGCGAGGACGAACAGCGTGTGGCCGATGATCACGGTCAGCAGCGAGCGCTCGATGTGCGCCTGGCGAAAGAAGATCAGGAGCGAGAGACCGGTCAGGATCGGCGGCATGAGGAAGGGGAGGAAGATCATCAGCTGGAGGAACTCGCGCGCGCGGCCGCGAGCGCCATGGTAGTGGAACGCGAACAGGGTCCCGAAGACCAGCGCGAGCGCGACCGCGGCGGTGCCCACGAGAAGCGTGTTGCCGAGCGCCTCGATGATGCTCTGATTGTGCAGCAGGAGCCCATAGGCCTCGAAGGAGAAGCTGTGCCACAGGATTTCGCCCCCGCGCATCTTGATGAAGGAGAACAGGATCGCAACGAAGAGCGGCCCGTAGAGCGCGAGCAGCACGATCAGGGCGACCCCGATCAGGATGAGACGCGTCGGCCAGCGAAGCGTCATCGGGCCGGCGCGGGCGGGCGACCGATGCGGGCGGCGAGCGCCATGGCGGTGAGCACCGCGAGCAGGAGAAAGACCGAAAGCGCGGCCCCGAACGGCCAGTTGAAGGCCATTCCGAACTGGCTGTAGATGATTTGCCCGAAGGTGAACCCCTGCGGGCCGCCGACCATCTGCGGGGTCACGAAGTCGCCGATCGCGAGCACGAAGGTGAAGGACGCGCCGACCAGCGTGCCCTGGAGGCTGAGCGGCAGGACGACCCGGCGGAAGGTCTGCGCCGAGGTGGCGCCGAGGTCGGCCGAGGCCTCGAACAGGTTGCTGGGGATCTTCTCGAGCGCGATGAAGATCGGCAGGATTGCAAACGGCAGCAGAATTACCGCGAGTGTGATCAGGACCGCGTTGAGATTGAAGACCAGGATGGTGAGCGGCTGGTCGATCAGGCCGAGATAGAGCAGGATGCGATTGAGAAACCCGCGGCTGCCGAGAATGCTGCGGATCGCGTAGATCTTGATGATGTAGCTCATCAGGAGGGGGACCACGAACAGCAGCGTCGCGATGTATTTGAACCGGCCCTCGAGGCTCGCCAGCAGGAAGGCGACCGGGTAGCCGAACAGAACCGCGAGCAGGGCGACCTCGAGCGCGAGGAGCGCGGTGCGGAAGAACATTGGCAGGTAGATCTCGTCCTCGAAAAAGCGGATGTAGTTGGCAAAGGTCGGCTCGTAGATGATCGTGACGCCCTCGACCCGGAAGAAGCTGTAGGACAGGAACGAGACGACCGGCAGAACGATGAACAGGATCGGCAGGCCGTAGGCGAGCAGGGTCAGCGCTGCGCGCCAGAGATGCAGGCGCGGCCGAGGAACGGGTCGTCGTTCGCGCGTCATCGGGAGCCGGCTCCGACGCCGGGCCGGCCCCCTCGGCAAATCTGCCGTCCATTCAGGCTCATAGCGAATGTCACCTGATCCTCATACCGGTCCCGCGAAGGCCCTGAAGGAACCCGGGTTCAGGTTCGGCGGTTGATCGGCGGGTCCGGGCCGTCCTCGTCATCGCGCAGGAGCGCTCTGGCGCGCCGCGTCGCGAAGCCGCGGATCGGTGTAAGGCACCGCACGGTGTTGCCGGAGCAAGCCGGGCAAGACCCCACTGATGATCGTCCTCACCGACCGCCGGGTCGCTGTCGGCGAGGATCGGCACCGCGGCGCAATGCTTTCCGACGCTGTGACGCCCGAGCCGGGGAGACCGGCCGCCGTCATCGGGGGTCGCTCCGAAGGCGCCCGGTCGTCCCCGCTCGCAGGATGCGGTACGCTGCCGGCCTATGGTGTCGCCTTGACCTCGTTCCAGAGATCGGCCCGCCGGGTCGGATTCTCGACCGCCTCGAGCCAGACCAGCTTGTCGTCGGCGCCGGCGCTCGCGAACGGCGTCGCGGTGTTGCCAAAGCCGGTCCGCTCGGACAGCGCGCCGCTGATCTCGGGCTGCAGGGTGAAGTTGACCCAGGCCTCGGCCAGCTCCTTGTCGCGCACGCCCTTGGTCAGCGCCCAGGTGTCGAGCCAGGCGAGAGCGCCCTCCTTCGGATTGATGTACTTGATATGCGCGCCGGCATCCTGCATCGCCTTGACCTGCTGCTGACCGTAATTGGCCCAGATCAGAGCGACGTCATTATTCTCATAGAGTTGCAGCACTTCGTCGGGCGTCGTGTAGAAGGTGAGGACGTTGTGCTTCAGGTCGATCAGCTTGGCCTTTATCGCCTGCATCTGCTCATCGCTGAGGTGGAACGGATTGTCGATGCCCATGGTCAGCGCGGTGAACGAGAAATTGTGCTCGCCGTTGTCGTAGGCGAGCACGCGCCCCTTATACTGCGGGTCCCAGAGGACCTCCATCGAGGTGGGCGCCGACTTGACCTTGTCGGTGTCGTAGATCAGGCCGATCGAATCGAAGGCATAAGGGATCGCATAGACCTTGCCGTCGCGCATCACGCCGGTGACCTTGCTGAGGTCCTGAAAGCGGGGCAGGGTCTTCTGCTGATTGGGAATCATGCCGAGATCGTGCGGCGTCACCAGCCCGGCGTCGATGTAGCGCTGCAGCTGCGCCGTGTTGATCGCGAAGACGTCGAAATCCTCGCCCTCGCTGCCCTTGATCTTGGCCCAGATCTCGTCGTCGGTGCCGACGAAGACCACGCTGACGTCGGCGTCGTACTGCTTCTCGAACGCCTTGACCCAGTCGGGATCGGCATAGCCCTCCCAGGCCAGCACCCGGAGCTGCTTGGCCGCAAAGGCCGGCTGGCCCAAAGCCAGGGCGGCCGCAAAGCCCGCCACCGCCAACAGGAGCCCTCTGGTCTTCTTCATGATCACTGCCTCCCTTGTTGCATGTCCACGCCCGACCATCGGGCGGGACACGGATGCCGGTCTCGCCCGCGCCGGGAATCACCCCCGGCCAGGCGCGCGCCGGCCGACGCCAGGATGGGCGCTAAACCCAGCCCGCGTCCACGATGAAGTTCTGCGAGGTGCACATCCGGCTGTCGTCGGCCGCCAGAAACAGCACCATGCGGGCGAGATCGGGCGGGTAGAGGCGCCCCTTCAGGCACTGGCTCGCGTCGATCAGCTGCTCGACCTCGGGCGTCACCCAGAGATCGAGCTGGCGCCGGGTCATGACCCAGCCGGGCACGACGCAGTTGACCCGGATGTTCTCGGGGCCGAGCTCGCGCGCGAGCCCCCGGGTCAGGCCGTTGATCGCCGATTTCGCGGTGACGTAGGCGGCGCAGTCGCGGTCGCCGATCATCCAGGTGACCGAGCCGAAGTTGATGATCGAGCCGCCGCCGGCATCGCGCATCTGTGGCCGCACCGCCTGCGCGGCGAAGAACTGATGGCGCAGATTGACCGCCATCCGATCGTCCCAATAGTCGACCGTGACCTCCTCGAGCCGGTGGTGATCGTCGTTGGCGGCGTTGTTGACCAGCACGCGGATCGGCCCGTCGGCGGCACAGGTCTCAGCGACCGCAGCCCGCAGCGCCTCGATGTCGCGCAGATCACAGGCGATGAAGCGGGGCCGCGGCTGCCCGCGCGCCCCGATGGTCTCGAGCAGCGCCTCCGAGGCCTCTTCGGCGATGTCGACGAAGGTGACCCTCGAGCCCTGGGCAGAGAAATGCTCGACCACGCCCGCCCCGATGCCGGACCCGCCGCCGGTCACGAAGACGACCCGCCCCTCGAGGCTCGGATATCTGGCATCCTCGGGGTTCATCCCTGGCTCCCTCTCTGGCGCGCTCGGGCGCTCGCCCACGACGCGATCTGGCGCCGCCGCGCAGCGTGCCCGGACAAACCGGCGCTGCATTGCTCGAAACCGTGCCAGCGGCGCCGCGGCCTGTCAACGTCGGCCGCCGGCCGGGCCCGCGGATGCGCGCCGACGCTCCAGCATCCGACCGAGACCGGCAATCGTGCTCAAGAAACAGCAGAAATACCGATCCCGTCTCTGCCGCAAGACCGTTGAAAATGCACTAAAGGTCGCGCGAAACCCAGCAAATGCAGAATGGCGTCTCCACCTTCCACGCGATATCTCGGCTCGTTCGTAGCCGCCTCGCTCGTCCCTGGCTTCGATCACGGTGTCACGGAAATGCGCGCCGCGAGGCGGAAGTCGAATCTCGCGGGAATGTTGCCACCCAAAAGCCCGGCGAATCCGCGGCACCGACATTTCTCTGATATTCGGCGCGAAGGCGATGGATTGAGTCGACGGGACCGGATGGCCGAAGGAGATTTGAAGCGCTACTCGGCCGCGGACCTCGAGCGGATGGCGGCCCGCGGTGACTACTGCGACCCGCGCCGAGCGCCGGAGATCGAGCTGGACGCGGCCTTCTGGCGCCGCGCCCGGTCGTGGTCCCGCCCGGCAAGGTCTCGGTGCATCTGCGGCTCGACGCCGACGTGCTGGCCCGGTTCAAGGCCCAGGGCCGCGGCCACCTCACCCGATGAACGCGGTCCTGCGCGCCTACATGGAAGCGCACCAGCGGAAGGTCCGGTAGCCGGCGCGGCGGGCAATGCTCGAATGCAACTTGTCCCCACACCCCGAGACTCGACCCCACACCCCGAACTTGACCCCACACCCCCCAGACTTGACCCACACCCCCACTGGATCGGCGATAATTCTTCTGGGACAAAGACTTAAGCCGATCTGGAGGAGCTCCCCGATGCCGACAGACTGTAGCCCGGATCTGTTCAGCTTTGGAATGGTCGAGGGCCGCGCGGTGTGGCTGCGTTTCGACGGTGGCGCGATCACGATCGGACGCGGGTGCGCTGCTACCGGGCGCGACCGATCGCGCCATCCGCCTGGTCGAGCGGTTCGCCGCCTGCTTCGTGGACGGCCGGGCGCGGGGCGCGGGTGGACACGCCGTCGCGACCATGGTCGGCCAGCGGGTGGTCGGGTTCGCCTCGGGATACGAGGACCTGGTCGACCACGATCGGCTGCGCGCACGACCCCGTGCTGGCGGTGCTGGCCGGCAAGCTCGAGGCCCGGCGAGGGGCTTGTCGCCGCTCGCCGGCAAGAGCACGCTCAACCGCTGAGGCGCCTCTGGCGCGGACCGCTATCGCAAGATCGAGCCACGATCCGGCTGCGATGAAGGCTTGTCTGGTCGATCTCTTCCTCGATGCGGACAAGACGCCCACCTCAATGAGT